>CAJTQV010000005.1 GCA_910578385.1 uncultured Muribaculaceae bacterium
TCTCAATATTAAATCTAAAAAAGAGACTGCCTAACTTTGATTGTTAGACAGCCTCTTTGCGCTTATTATCTAACTTATTGTGGTATTTGGGGTTGCGGATCAGAATTTGAACTGGACGCGGGCCTCGATGATGTTCACGTGGTTCTTGGGAACGTCGGCGGCACCGCGAACGTTGGTGTATGACCAGCGCAGACGCGCAAGCATGTATTTGTTGATGTAGTAGTTGAATGTCACGGAGAAGTCGTTGGTGATGCCTCCGTAGATACCCGCCTTGCTGTCACTCGCGTTGGTGTAGTTGTAACCAAGCACACATTCGAGAGTCTTGGGCTTCGGTGTGGCAAGTCCTCCGTCGGCCGAAGAATATCCGTAGCTGCTGTCTCCGCAGATGAGGCCGCGCAACAGTCCGTAGGCGCCGTTCGATACGAAAGCATGTCCATCCTTGCGGTTGACGTTCATGTAATAGTACTGTCCCTCAAGAGCGAAACGACCCTTGGAGAGCAACAACTCCGGCGACAGCTTGAACACGCCGCGTGCATTCTCAATGTCGGTAGAGAGCAATGTCACCTGATCAACGCGTGTGGGATAGGTAGCAGAATAATCGAAGAATCCTTTCGAGATTCCGGGGGTACCGTCCTCATTCTCAATAGCCTCGTGGAATGCCGACTGATACCAGCCCGACACACCGACCTGAGCGACTGCACCCTCCGAATGGTAGGGACGCCACAGAAGGCGGCTGATTCCTCCCACGCTCACCTTGCCGGCGTCGTTGGCATGTTCTGTCAGCTTCGTGCCGACAATCACACTCGCCGTGGCAAGAAACGCGTCTTTGTCGTACATATACATGAATCCGAGATTACGCCCGGTGGCGTTCATATAGGTATCGGTGATGGGAGCCTCGAAACTCGGCTTCATCGAACTCGAAGTCGCCGATTGCAGGCCGAACTGATGAACGAAGTAACCTCCGCGGAGCAGGTTGTTGTCATCAAACTTGTACTGAAGATAGACATCCTTAAGGCCGATCTTGCCGAAAGAGTAACCCACATCGATTTTTGCCAGCCAGTTGCCATACTCAGCCTTTCCGCCGAGACGGATGTCCGGAATCGCCACACCGTCGGCAAAGCCGCCCTTGTGAGGTGTGAACACGGCGCCGTCAAGAAGAATACGGCCGGCGGGAGTGAACTTGAACTTCGGTTTGTCATCCTGGGCACGCAGCGCGGGGGCTATTGCGGTCGCCATCAGTAACGCGGCGGTGAAAATGCTCTTGGTTTTCATAGTACAATGCAATTTGAATTGAGTTTAGTATCAGGTTTATTGTGTTTTTCAGAAACAGCTTCTCGCTTTGGCATTTTTAACAAGATTTAGATTTTGGAAGTTTCAAAATATGTTATTAAACACATTTTGCCAATTTTCCTTAATATTTGTAAAACCCGCGCATTCTGATTGTTGTTACAGTCTCGAAGAAACAACATTCCCGCTTGTACGGACGCACGGCCCGTGCGTCCTCCTGTAAAAACCACATTAAAACCACCTCCACTATGAAAAAACTCATCTCCATCATCGGAACCTCACTCCTTCTGCTCGGCACAGTGTTTCAGGTTGAAGCCCAGTCGCAACGCAGCCAGGAATTCAAGGACAAGTATAAACTGAAAGAGGCCGTAGTGCTCAGCCGCCACAATATCCGCTCCCCGCTCTCCGACAGCAAGAGCGCGCTCGGCCGCATGACTCCCCACGAATGGAACAAGTGGACCGCCGGCAAAAGCGAGCTGACCCTGCGCGGCGGCGTGCTCGAAACCCAGATGGGCCAGTATTTCCGCAAATGGGCGGTCGATGCAGGTCTCTTCCCCGAGAACTATGTTCCAACCGCCGATGACCTCAACGTGATAGCCAACTCCATGCAGCGTTGCATCGCTACGGCACAGTATTTCACCTCCGGCTTCATGCCCGTGGGCGGCGTGACGGTCAACCACCGCTATACACCCTCGAAGATGGATCCGCTCTTCAACCCGCAGCTCACCAAGGTCAGCCCGGAGTTTGTAGAGATTGCCATGAAGCAGATCAACGACATGGGTGGCAAGAAAGGAATAGTGGGCATAAACGAGAACATCAAGCCCGATTACGAGCTGATGATGCAGGTGCTCGATGTCAAGGACTCCCCCATGGCACAGGCCAACGACCCCTATCTGAAAGCGTTTGACAATTACAATACCGAGATTGTACTTGAGAAATTCAAGGAACCGGCCATGAAATCAGGCTCCGCGCTCAAGGAACTCAACTCAGCCTCCGACGCGTTCATCCTGCAATATTACGAGCACCCCGACCCGGCCAAGGCAGCTTTCGGACACAACCTTACCCGCAAGGACTGGGAACGTCTGGCCCATGTCAAGGACACATATCAGGACGTGCTCTTCACAGCTCCGATTGTCGCCACCAACGTAGCCTACCCTCTCGTGCAATATATGTATGACGAGCTACTCTCGCCCGACCGCAAGTTCACCTTCCTCGTAGGCCACGACTCCAACCTCTCGTCGGTAGCCACCGCACTTGGCGTGGAGGAATATGAACTGCCGGAGGCCATCGAGAAAAAGACACCCATCGGCTCGAAGATTGTGATCGAGAAGTTCACCGGGCCCGACGGAAAGGAATACGCCGACCTCAACATCGTCTACCAGACAGTAGAGCAACTTCAGAACATGTCTATCCTCGACCTTGACAATCCGCCGATGGTTTACCCCCTCTCACTTAAGGGACTGGAGAAAAACGCCGACGGCCTCTACCCGATGTCGGACGTCCTCGCCGCCTTCGAGAAAGCCATCGCCGCCTACCAGGCCATCCCCTGAATATCATAATATATATTGAGCGTGCCCCGGATTCGCATGAAGGAATCCGGGGCACGCAATCTTATCTCACTGTATTTACTCAACGGTACAAGACCTTGGATCTGCTGACTATTTCGCCATGTCGGGTGGTCTCGCGTATGTAGAGCGCGCCTGAAACCGGGGTGTTTACTGGAAGGCCGTCGAGGGTATAGTAACGGTATGAATCGGTCGTACCGGAAGCCACATCGGCAATTCCGGTACTTTCGGGTTCTGAACGCAGCCGGAAACGGCTCCATTCTGCCGCCCCCGCATATAGCGACTCCGTGCCCACGGGCACATTAAGGAAAGCCAGGTCATAGGCAATGGTGCTGAATGCGTTTGTTCCGCACGCAGCCGGAGTCAGCCCTGTTGCTGTCACGGTTTCAAGCGCATCACAATCCTCAAATGCATTGGAAGAGATGGTGCGGAGCGATGCCGGGAAAGTCACGCTCTTCATCTTATAGTCCCTTCCGAATGTCTCGACCCCGATGGCAGTCACTCCTTCAGGCAGTGTCAGGGAAGTCAGGCCGCTCTCGAAGAACATCTGTTCCGGAAGCGCAGTCAATGTCGGAGCCAGCGAGACGCTTGCCATGGCATAGCAGCGGGCGAACGCACGTTTGCCGACATTCACCGCGCTGCGCGGCATGGTCAGCGACTTCACATTCACACATTCCTCGAACGCACTCGCGCCGATGGTCGTGACACCCTCGCCGAGTGTCAGCGTGTGACCCGTGCCGAGAGCGAAGGCCCATTCTCCGATTGTCTTCACCGTGCCGGGAATGTTGATGACCGGCGTATGGTTGTTGATGAACGCCGAATAACCGATTGATGTCACCGACGAGGGAATGACTATGTTCTCGATAGGGCAGTTCTCGAACGCGCTTGTCGGAATTGAAGTCAGACCCGATGAAAGGGTCACGCTCTTCAACGACTCGCAATCCATGAACGCCTCCACGCCGAGTGACGTGAGGCTGTTGGGAAGGTTTGCCGCAGTCAGCTTGTCACACCACCAGAATGCGTTGTCTCCGATCTGCTGCAACTTTCTGCCGAAAGTCACAGTCTTCAGAGAGTGGCATGACCGGAACGCCCCCTTGCGGATAATCTCAAGGCTTTCGGGGAGTGTGACACTCGTCAGGTCTGTATAGTAGAACGCTCCTTCACCGATAATTTTCAGGCTGCCTGAAAGAGTGATGCTCTTTACACCGGTCTCTGAGAAGGCATAAGATCCGATTGTCTCGATACCGCTGCCCATTGTAACCTTTGTAAGTTCAGTGCAACCCTCGAAGGCTTTGCTCGCGATGGAAGTCACGGTGTAGGTACCCGTGCTGTGCAACAGGTTGTCAGGAATAGTGAGAGTCCTCAGCTCAGCCTTGTCCTCACAACCCTGCACCGAAGCGCGCTTGTTGGTCTTGTTACAACTGTAGATAACTCCATCCACAGTCAACTTGAAAGCCTCAGCCGAGACAGTCGAAAGAAGTGCCATCGCAACCAGCGCGATAGCCGCCCCATACTTGGTAAATTTCATAAATCAGCAAAATGTCATTCAACTCTTTCGTTGAACCAGTTAAAATATATTTATAGTAGGTTTTATGACTGCAAAATTACAAAATTTTATCCATACCGCCAAACCGGCTGTCATTTTCGGCGATAAATTCCCAACTGGGCGAGCTGCGCGAAAAAGGTGGGGAATGATTTGGTGACGGCTTCGGCTCCGCGTATCGACACGTGGCGGCGGGTGACGGCTGTAACGGCCAGCGCCATGGCAATCCGGTGGTCACGGTGAGCGAAGTGTGTCTCATCTTCTCCCGACGGCAACCGCGCACCTTCCCATGAAAGGCTATCCTCCCCGGCCTCAAGTCTGTAACCGGCTTTCGACATCTCTTCGCTGAGTGCCGAGAGCCGGTTGCTCTCTTTGTGCCGGAGATGCCCTATGCCGGTCATGCGGAACCGTATCCCGGCGCAGCAGAGCCCCACTGCGAGAGCTGGCACAAGGTCGGGTACATCTTTCATGTCAAGACTCACGGTCTCTTTCGCATCGCGCAACCGCTCTATCATCTCTTTATTCCCTCTCAACACGCCGCTTCCATCCGGGTTGATACGGGTCTCTACTCCCAACCCTCCGAATATCGCCGCGCACGCAGAATCCCCCTGCAATGAACCCTCAACAGGCGGCATGTTCTCTACCTCTACGTCCATGTCGGGACGCAGCAAAGCGTATTCGTAGAAGTAACTTAGCGCGGACCAGTCCGGCTCTATCACAAACTTTGACGGTCGTTCCCGGAAAATTTCTACCATGCGGCGCGTCATCGACACATATGGCAACGACACTCCGTGTGCATCTTCGGCATCAGTAAATGGCACCGTCCACAATTGCGAGACCATCATGAGCGCGGAACGGAACTGGCTGCTCGCCGCGCCGCTGACCGCTACTCCGCTACCGTCGAGCACACGTCCTTTGACATGCAACGGCGCATATCCTTCTTGGCGCAAACACTCAATATCCGCCCCTGCCTGACGCAACGAGTCAATCAGCGGCTTCAACGGTCGGCTGCGCAACGCGTCGGAACAATCAATACGGGCATCAAACCCGGGTAGCGAAGCGGCCAAGGCCAGGAAGAACCGCAACGAAGTGCCACCCGTGCCAAGATCATAGCTGCGGCATCCTGCCATGTCCTCACGCAGCATATGCATGGCTTCGGCAAGCTCACGCGTGTCGTCGCAGTCGGGCAGTCCACGGAGTTCCGTCGCGTTGCCGTTCACATAAGCAAGTATCAGCGCACGCGCCGCAATGCTCTTCGATGTCGGCAGCCGAACCGGTTCCGGCTGTCGGTCGGCATCAAATGACAGACAGGCAAGCGCACCCGGTTCCGCCGTGCGCTGACGGCGCAGATAATGCCGTCGCATCAGTCCGCCCTCTTGAATAGACACGCATCGCCGTAGCTCAGAAAGCGGTATCCGCCCGCAAGAGCCTCGTCGTAGATTGACCTCCATCTCGGCGAACCGTCCGCATTGTTGCCCAAAAACGATGACACTAAGAGCAACAGCGTGCTCTGCGGCTGGTGGAAGTTGGTCACCATCCGGTCTACGATACGCCAGCGGAATCCGGGAGCAATCATGATTGATGTCGAGGCAGTCAGCGAGTCCGTGCCGCGACGCTCCATCTCCTCTATGAGCATGGTCAGAGCGGCGCATGTGTCAGCCTTTATCATTTCCGGAGTCGCCCCCTCCATGTCATCCTCATATGCTTCCCACTGCGAAACGTGCATCGAGTCATCGCCCAAGCTCAGGTGCAACCCGAGATACGGCAGCGACTCCAATGTTCGTACCGAAGTGGTGCCGACAGCCGTCACAGGACGGTCATTCTTAAGAGCGAAGAGCAGACTGTCCACAAGTTCACGGGTAACGGTGAAAACCTCCGTGTGCATCGGGTGCTCCCCTATCTCTTCCGATTTCACAGGCTGGAACGTACCGGCACCGACATGCAGCGTCACTGATTCGGTATCTATTCCCTTGTCGCGAAGTCGTTCGAACAGCTCCGGTGTGAAGTGCAGTCCGGCTGTGGGAGCCGCCACGGAACCTTTGGCGCGGGCAAACACGGTCTGATAGTCGTCTGAGTCCGTTTCTTCCGACTCACGTTTCAGATAGGGAGGGATGGGTATGTAACCGGCGGCATCCACAATCGAGGCGAATGTCACTTCCGGGTCATCCCATGTGAACTCCACGCAGTGTGATGTCCCCTCATGCGGTCCGATGTACTCGGCGGTCAGGGTTACATTACGGCCATCGATCTCCAGTTCTTTTGCGAGCGGTCCACCTTTCCAGCGTTTCAGGTTGCCGACCATGCAGCTCCAGCGGCAGTGTCCGCGTGCCTGAAACATCAGCACATAGTCCTCCGGTGCGAGAGGTTCGAGCAGGAACACCTCAATCTTTGAACCGGTAGCTTTCTCGAAGCGGATACGCGCGTTGATCACACGCGTGTCATTGCGCACAAGCAACGAATCGGCAGGAAGAAGGTCGGGGAGAGAAGAGAAAACTTCATGGCGCACCTCACCGGGGCGTTCCGACACGATCAGTTTGCATGCGTCACGTTGGGCGAGCGGATGACGCGCTATGCGCTCATCGGGCAGCGGATAATCGAAATCCGAGATTTTTATGTTTTTTACCATTACAAAGTCAAAATTTATTTTTACCCTATCACACTTACAATCAGAGCATTGATTCAAGAACTCAAAAATCGGGCAAAAATTTCTTTACAAAAATAGCAAAAAAATTTGGTAGTTTCAGAAAAAAGCTCTAACTTTGCACTCGCAATCGGGCGATTAGCTCAGCTGGTTTAGAGCGTCTGCCTTACAAGCAGAGGGTCTGCGGTTCGAATCCGTAATCGCCCACCGATTCAGAGTCTGAGAGAAGACACTGACCAAGACAACCGACAGTATCCCTGTCGCGAAGTCTACAACCAAAGACGAGTGACAACAATTTTTGTCGCGAAGTCTAAAGACGAAGATGGCAAACGCCATCGAGTCTAAAAAAATCGGGCGATTAGCTCAGCTGGTTTAGAGCGTCTGCCTTACAAGCAGAGGGTCTGCGGTTCGAATCCGTAATCGCCCACTTCCCCACAATCCCCAGTCCGTCTGTCTCCACCCCGGAGACAGGCGGACACCTCTTTTATATCCCCCGGCTTCTTTTATATCCCCGCCTCCTCCACCCTCCGCGGCTCACCCTTCCCACGACCGCGTCCCCTTCCCACGACCGCGCCTCCATCGCCGCCCCTCAGCTTCGATATCCAACCCCATCGTCCCATGGCGGCCTTGGCACGCCGGTTGTGGCGCGACCACCGTCGCGCGAACCCGGGTTAACGTATTAAATTTTCATTATTCAAGGGAAATCACTATTTTTGTCTTTTCAACCTTACATTACTATTTATGAAATTAAATTTTACTTTGCCAGCTCTAATCCACGCCGCCATGCTGGTTATCGCGGCAACCATATTTACCGCATGTTCGGAAGAACCGGATTTGACTAAGAAAACCCCGACAGAAGAAATCATCTCTTTTGAAGGAGGGGAAACTCCCAAACCGGTCATTTCGAGCGACGGTGGCCAGACAACCATATATTTCACTGCGGCAAAACCATGGACAGCAACGGTCAACACCTCACGCGACGGTGATGACTGGATTTCTGTATCTCCCACTTCCGGTGAGGCCGGAAATGCAGAAATACATATTATAACGCTGAAAAATGAGTCATACGATGAACGCAACGCACTTGTGGAAATCAAATGCGGCGGTCAATCGTTCCGGTTCACAGTAACCCAGAAACAGATTGACGCGATTCTTATGTCATCGGACAAACAGGAGATAGATTGCGGAGGGGGAACTATCAACATCGACTTCGAAGCCAATGTAACCCCGGTGGTGACAATCGCAGAGGAGGACCGGTCCTGGATCAAGGCTCAGGCCGCATCGCGCGCCATGTCTCCATACAGATTGACACTGGAGATTGCAGAGAATGAAGTTGAAGAACCAAGAGTGGGGACTGTGGCCGTGAAAGCTGGCTCAAGAGAGGAATACGTAAAAATTTATCAATATGGATCCGGCCCTACCGTTCTGCTACCGGTGTCGGAGTTTGTGGTAGGAAGTACCGGAGAGGAGATACGCGTCGAGGTCAGAAGTAATACGCTCTATGAAATAAAGATGCCGTCGTGCACATGGGTCTCTGAAAAAAGCACACGGGCGTTCTCATCCTATACCCACTACTTTACGGTTGCCCCCAACGATACATATGACTCTCGTGAGACTGAGATTATCTTTGTCAATAAGATGACAGGAGCCGAACAGGCATGCAGGATTCATCAGGTACAGAAAAATGCAATTCTTGTGGCTGCTGATGAATATGAAGTGAGTGACAAAGCAGGAAGACTCGATTTCACGGTAAATACCAATGTTGAATTTGAGGTAACATGCAGTTCATCCTCTTCATGGATAAAGAGGGCTGAGTCTTCGCGTACACGTGCCCTGCAACCTGTGAATCTAAGTTTTGATATTGAGGAGAATACCACTTACAATGCACGCACGGCAATCATCACCATCAAGTCTGTTGACGGAAGTGTGACCCAGAATATAAAGGTTGTCCAGAGACCGCATAAAAAGAAAATAGTGGAACAGATAGACGACATAATCGCCTTTTTCCATCACGATATTTTTGGAATCGACATAGAGGACACTGCATTCAAGACTGCCATCTATCGCTATAGAAAATATGAAGACGGCTCGACTATGTGCTGCGCCGAATCTCATACAGGAAGCGGAGCAGCGACAGAACGCATGGGATACCAGGGTGGAGCTTTCGCCAAGGTGTTGTGGCAAAACTACACCGGAGAAGAACATTTGAGCTTGAAGAACTCTAATTTCGCGCTTCGATCACACGACCTTGACCATCCATATCTCATCATTGAGCCCGGTGTCGAGAAATATATGGACTATAATTACATCCAGGAAACTGATGACGGTGACATAAATGTCTCCGCATTGAAACTGACAGCAAAGCCGAAACTGTATTTCATGTCAATCAATGGAGCCTCTTCGCAACACTCCTACCCATATTTCACTTTTGGAGGTTCCTGTGACGGAACATTGTACGGGACACAATCCTTTGAGAAGGAATATGGTCTGATGAACATGTACATGCCGTATGGACAATTCACCGAAGAACAGACGGATTTGATTTGCGCCTATTTCGGGAGAAGTGCTGATGACATTACATGGGAAGACATTATAAGACTGACAGTAGACCAGCTTATTGACATATTACATCTGAGGAGTCATAAGAATCCTTATCTCGAACTTCCTGCCGGCTTGTATGTCCCCGGGCAATATGCCATTGATGGCCCGAGCGGATTTTCACTTTGTTATAGTCTGGATGGAATCATATTTACAAACGATTACTTCGCCACAGCCCGTGGACGGTCAGATTTCGAATATTACTTTTGGTTCCATGACTATTACGGATTCTATATTGACGAATATGATGGCGAAAAGAGGATGATTCCTTTCAGCGATGAAATAGGTTCGTTCACTCCCGAAATTAAGTGCCGGGTTATCGAGAATTCTGTAGACCGCACGATGGTCGAGACCAGAGCGACATTTACCAAAGAATACCGTCGAGCCAATACAGCCTCCGGATTCCCGAACACTGATTTCGACAATTATTATGGAACAAATTTCGATTACCCCAATTTTTTCAGCACCTATAAATATATCTACGAATATGTTGATACTATCGTGGATTACAAGGACAGAACAGACATACCGTTCCGCTTAAGCCAACACTATGACCACCATGCCACCGCAAGGTATGTCGATGAAACGGCAAAACGCCCTGTGACAGTCGGCCACTTAAAAGCTACTTCTCAAGATGATGAAATTACAGTTATCTTCGACATCCCAAGTAGGGTAACAGTATCAGGAAACGGACCGGAGGGAGAAATATCGGTCAGCGGGAACACGGGAAAGGCTACATTCAAAGACTGGTATGACGTAATTTTCAATTTTCCACCTAACGTAAGAAGCAAACCTCAGTATCATTATATCAAATTCCGGTCGGAAGATGGTAAGTGGGAGGAAACTCTCAGGTTTGTAATCGGGGGAAAGGGATCATGGCAAAAATTCAGTTCCTCGAAAAAGAAGTTGAAATCATGGAAAGAATTTGCTGCAGAGGCATTCGGGCAATCGTCAAAGCAGATTGATTGGTCTCAAATTCCCATTACAGTTAAGCCGGAGTGTGTATCAGAAATCTACACAACACTTGGGGCAAAAACATATCTGGCAACCCCCAGGAAAGCAACTACTAATAAAATAAAGAAGTGACTTTGCGTCTGCCTTACAAGCAGAGGGTCTGCGGTTCGAATCCGTAATCGCCCACTTCCCCACAATCCCCAGTCCGTCTGTCTCCACCCCGGAGACAGGCGGACACCTCTTTTATATCCCCGCCGGCTTCCCCTCCCCGGCTTCCCACCCACCTCCCCGCCCGCGTCTCCCCCTTCTCACGACCGCGTCCCCATCGCCGCCCCTCAGCTTCGATATCCAACCCCATCGTCCCATGGCGGGCTTGGCACGCCGGTTGTGGCGCGACCACCGTCGCGCGAACCCTCCCAAAAATCAGTGCAGCTTCGATAACACCCATATAAAAATTCAGTGCTACGTCGAAAAACCACCAAAAAAATTCAGTGCAAGCCTACATATTATTTGGCAATCCCCTAATAATTCAATAGTTCGGTAAAAAACGAACCATTGCCATATAGATTCGAAAGTCAATTCGGATTACATTAAAATACCCTCTTAGCGTTTCAAGGCGCATACCGGCTCCAAAATCTGAAGTTCAAGCGCAGATTCAATCTTACTGATAGTTTCTATAGAAAGATTTTCTGTTCCTTTTAAAACCCTTGAGATATATTGCTGGGAACAGCCCATTCGCTCGGCGACCGCTTTTTGAGTCAATCCAAGTTCATCCATCTTGTCGAACATCATCATGGCTATGTTTTGGGAGTAACGTAGCCATTCTTTATTAGCCAACCGAGCCTCAGCCTTTTCTCTCCATTTTGAGGGAGTTGCGGAAGCGTATGCCGATAATCTATTCTGCATCTTTTTCATAGTCGTAAGCATTAAAGTTCTGCGATATATTCTATAAAACTCTCATCATCTACAATCCTCTCTTCAAGCAGGAAATTTCGGACTTTCTCAATCTTGGCAAGTTCTGCGGCGGTATGCTCTCTTTCCTGCATCGTGGCGGTCAGTTTTATCGCGCCGCCTGTTACTACATAAACCCCTTTGGCTAATTTGATTGCATAGATGCGAAGCCATGATGAGCGGCCTACAAGATTTTTCAACCGTGCTTTTTCTTTTCCAAGCAAACATTTAGCAATTCGGCTATTACTCAAAGGACGGAATATCAAGTCGAGATTTGCCTCCGGCGAAATATCCATAATAATGGCTTCAAGTTGTTCACTGTCATCAATTGTGCGTCTAATCGCATCATTGATGTTAGTTATTTTGAAATAACCTTCCAAGTCCTTTGAATTTGCCTTGAAGAATGCGCGTAACCATGCAACGTCATTCCATTGGTCGAATAACGAATCAAGGCAGTTGTCTTCGTCTCCGTCATATCTGACTGCCCAAAGCCGCCCATCTTCTGTAATATCATCAAAAGTCATAGTCTAAAATTTTGACGCAAAGATAACGAATCTTTTTTCAAAATACAACTTATAAGTTGTATTTGTTCTATAATGAACAAATATTAACGCCATAGCCAGGTCAACCTGCGGTTAATATAGTCAGGGGCTGCGCCGATGTCGGTGCAGCCCCTGAGGGTTGTTATGTTTGCTGGGTCTTGTTCTTGATAAGTTCGTTGCCGTCTGCAATCAGCAGGCGACGGCTTGCCGTTGATCAGCGGATGACGGTCTTGCGGACGTCGCTGCCGGTCTTCACGATGTAGATGCCGGGAGTCAGCGAGGATGCCGATACACGGTGACCCTGGAGGTTGAAGTATTCGGTATCTGCCGAAGGTGCTGCCACTACGCTATCAACTCCTGTGGCGTCGAGCGAACGCACAAAGCCGGCGTTGTTGTAGAGGCCATGGTTCACAAGGTCAAATTCCTTGGTCTTGCCATTGTCTCCGCCGGGGTTGAACATACACCTCAGCTTGGGCGACGCGGCCTCGCAGTTGAACGAGTAACGGTAGTAACCGTTGGTATTGTCAAGTGTCATCACCGCACCGGGCCATGCTCCGCCGGTGTAGTTCTTGTCACCGTCTGCCTCATCCCAGATCCAGGTGTAGACAGTACCCCAGTTGGTCGAAGCGTTATCATAATAAATCACATAGTTGCCATCTGCCGGAGGGGTGGGGTCGTCGGGATCGTCCGGGTCCACGGGATCCGGATCTACCGGTCCGGGAGGAGGTGTCACCGAACCTGTGCGCATCTTGCCGATGTTGGCGAGAGCATAGGTAATCTCGTCGATGTCATCCTTTTCGTGCGAGGTCGATTTGTCGGCACCATAGGAATCGAACACATTGTCAACCATAGCCGGGTCAAACGGTATACAGTCAATACCTGACTCACCACGTGTAGCCACAATACGGGCACCGATACCGTTGGCCTCAAGCCATTCGCGGTCAATGCCGAGAGCGCTCATCGGGATTGTAATCTGGAAGAATGAGTCATACTCAGTGCTGTGAGGCTTGAGATTTGAGGGATAGTTCGGTCCGAGAAGGTTCTCGTAGCAATCCTTGTCGTAGATGCTCTCCAGAATGGAGGGGTCAGAAATAAGAGTGCCGCTGATGTCGTAATTAGCGGTTTCCTTCTGGCGCCAGTAGTGCGACGGAGCGAAGTCGTTGGTCACATAATAGCTGATTCCGAGTTTGGTGTATTCCTTACAGTTGGCGCCATAGTTAGTGGCTCCTGAAGCATTCGATGCAGTGAACATTGCCGGAACACCGGTACCTACCTTTCCGCTCATGAAGAAAAGGTGGTCAACGTGCGACTTGAACGTAACGCCGTTGCTTGATGTTGTCTGCCAGATGAAGTCCCCATTCTCCAGCTTACCTGACATACAGGTCGAAGAGGGATCGACACTGATTGCCAGAATCAAGGGCACTTCGCCGATATGTCCGTAGTCGGTCAAGGGGCCGTCGCCCTCGCGTGCCCACGTGTCGCCGGTGTTGCACATCTGCCATGCGATGTAGAGGTTCTTGTCGTCCCATGCGGCATAGAGCGCATAGGTGTCGAGCACGTTGTTCTCATGCGAGCCCTTGAAGGCGGTACACATGTCGTTGGCACCGCAGGTCGCAATCATGTAATCGTCTGTCCAGTCGGAAATCTTGGTCATCGGAGCCGACACATATTTGCCGACTGCGTTGTCCGCGTTGGTTGAATAGTAGGCTCTTGTCTCGATCTCATCGAGGGCGAAAGCCGGAGCCGCTACGCCCGCTAAAAGCGCGGCAGCAACCACAGGGAATTTTGTCATGATACAGGTTAAATAAAAAGTTAGTGTAGGTTGTTATCCAATTTACGCCACAAAAGTACAAAAAATAATCCATACGGCCAACCGTCATAGGCAAGCCGCATAATTTTTATGGCAAAGACATACCAATTTACCCCTCCTCTATTTCTTGCAGAAGAGACTCATGAAGAGGTCGCGGTCAGGCACCTCCGAAGTGCGGATACGGTTGCGGATACGAGTCCACATCACATAGTAATTCCCCTTCTCTATCGACAGCAGCAGACACGCCGACTGGCTCGACAATCCGGCGAGCGAACAGAGCATCAGCCTCACATATTGCTCGTTGAATTTCGGGAACTCGCGACGTATCTTCTTGGCGATACCATCGTTGCGCTCGTTCAACCGCCGCTCGATCTCATCGAATATGTCGCCGTCGCGCAGCGACCTCAGCTCCCGGTCAAATTCCTCCTCAATCTCGCGCAGACGTTTCGGGTCGGTCTCCTTGAAGTATTCGCGGCTTATAGCATTAAGGCGTGACATGTAGAAGTCAAGTATCACATTTATCCAACGCTCCTTTTCATTATCACTCTCCGCGCCCTCACCGGCCTGTGCAGATTCCTTATCCCCGGGGTCTTCTGATCGGTCGTTACCCCGTGGTGCATCCTCTTCGGGAAGTGAGGCGGCCATGAGGGCGACACCCTTTATATCGTTCTCCGCACGCAATGCCCTTGCCTTCCGGTAGAATCTCCATATCAGCGAGACAAGCAGAACAAACGCAGCCAATGCCACGGCTATCCATACCATGTTGACAAAGCGGCGGTGACGCGCACGCTCCTCTGCCGCCTTCTTCTCGTAGAAAACG
This sequence comes from uncultured Muribaculaceae bacterium, assembly GCA_910578385.1. Lineage (GTDB taxonomy): Bacteria > Bacteroidota > Bacteroidia > Bacteroidales > Muribaculaceae > Lepagella. The sequence continues at coordinate 14,712 of CAJTQV010000005.1, forward strand.
CGTTCCACCGACTCAAGAGCGTTGGCGAGCGATGTCCCGGCGCGGTCATTCCCGAGACGCCGCATGTTGCGGTAGCATTCAAGCGTGAGCCGGTCTTCTCCCTGACGTTCATGCTTATCGGCCATACACTCCCAATACGATATATCTTCCGCCGAGGCCCCGGTTGAGAAATAGTTGGCCGCACTATCGGGCATTCCGTTATGATAGTACACAGCCCCTATCCTCACCGAGTCCTCAGGAGTCATGATTTCAGAAAGCCACTTCCGGTCTATCTTACGGTAATGCTCAAGCGAACGCCTGTAGTCGCCAAGCACACAGCAAATATCCGCATATATAAACTCAAACTGGCAGACGGATTCTTTTTCTGTCTTGTCGAGCAACCGCCGGGCCCGGTCCATCACGATATAAGCGGAGTCATTGTTTTCATGTGAATACTCTCCGGCTAAATCCATTGTTGCATAGAAGGCATTATGCGGAAAACCTGATGACTCATATTTATCTACCGCCTGCTCCCTGTGCAACCGGGCGGCCTTGAGATTATACACATTGCGGTAAGCGTCGGCTACGAGCTCATGGGCACGAGCCTCACGATATTCATCTCCCTCTGATTCCGCTATGTCGAGCGATATTAGCCCTTCCTCTACAGCTTTGCGCACATTGCCGCTGCGGAATGCCATCAGGCCATTGTAGTAATGCGCCTCCCCCGTCCTTCCTGTGCGTCCTTCCCGGTCAAGTACACGTGTAGCGCGCTCTATGATTTCCTCATTCTGCTCCTCCACACCGGCCTTTGCCGAAGCTTTGACAAGCAGCAGGTCGTACAATGCCTTGTCCTCTGCTGTTGTGAGTCGGTCACGGTCAAGTGTTTCCAGCACACCCAACACAGAATCACCATCAGCCGCCGTGACCGGTCGCCCCGTCCTGTCCCACAAAGCCGACTCAGCCCGACGGAGCGCATCATGTGCGGCATCACGACCGCACGCCCCGCACAATGCGAGCAGCACAACCGCAACGACCGCTACCGCCGCAAAACGACCGCCACCAGCACCTCGGCATCCCTCATATAGTCTTCCAACTATCATGTCGCAAATATACGACTTTTATTTCACAATCTCCTTCCACCGTCCGAGAAAAGGCACACGCCATAATAATTTAACACACATTAACTTTTGAAGGATATTTTAATATTTGGTTGGAATGGGGGTGGCTACGGCTTACCCCGCGATTTCGCTCCGGAAAACGTGTTAGGAATCCCCGCGAAAAAACTTACAAGTTGTTAAATCGCTTGATTTATTGGCCGATATAAATATTTTACAGCAACCTTTGAAATTTGGAAATGACCGATTCTCTGACTACCTTTGCAATGTCATCTGCAACCGGCAGACACCGCATGGGTCATCCGGAAACGATGACAAAGGTACCTTTAAATAATATGACATGCGAATAAAATCACAATACCTGGCCGCAGCAATCCTCCTTACCGGAGGACTCGTCATCATTCCGCAGCTGACCCTCGCGGAAACTCCGGCCATCATTGAGAAGACCAAATCGGGTAAAACGACCGTCACAACGCGCCCCGTCGTAAAGAGGACATCGAAAGACCCGACAAGAATACCGACAAGCACGCAGCGTTTCCGCCCGAGCTTCACTGAAACCAACACGGCATATGAAATTGCCTGCCTGTATTGGAACGGCAAAGTCATACTCAAGTTCAGCCCCGTCCAGGGTAATGCACACGTAATCGTACGCACTCCCGAGGGTGAACGGCTGTACCGCACCACAACCCGCCGCAACATAACAATTAATGCCGGCGACAGACCGGGTGACTATCATGTCGAGGTCAAGACAACCGTAGGTTCTGAGTGCACCTTCGACTTCACGGTAGAAAAGTAGGAGGCCGAAACCGCCCGTAACAGCGCCGGTCGGAACGTAGTGTGGACTGAATGAGACAAAAACAAGTGTAACTTTTAATACTTCAAGTTATGAAACATTCTACAATCATCGCGATGGCAATAGCCATCGTATCGCTCCCCGCAATGGGCGCGACCACACTCGTCCCCGAACAGTGCTCCATCGGCGACCGCCCCTTCGTTCACCCGCTCGAACATGTCGAATTCACATTCGATGGCGAGATCCAACTCGGTTCCGCACCATCTGCCATGGTCTTCGGCGAGGAATGGGTATCAGCCAAAAGTTTCGAGGTCTCCAACTACAAAGGCAAGGAACGCACGCAAGGCACTCTCATCGTCTGGTTCGACAAGCAGAATCTTCCGCTCGGCCAGGATTACAAGCTGACCGTAAGTAAAGGAACGGTCTCGCTTGTAGAAGACAATTCGGCTGTCAATGACGCGATTGAAGTCAACTTCTCCGTCCCGGCAGACCTCGGGCCACACCGCTTCGACTATGAACAGAACGCTGTAATCGAGTCAGCGCAACACATCTGGGTTTACTGGGGATTCGAGACAGCACCGGTCCGAGACCCGCAGTTCGAGCTTTACCATGACGGCAATCTGATTGGCGTGTATCCGGCACATGTAGGCTGGGACTGGGACCTTGGTCAGGCATATGTCGATTTCCTTGGCACGATGCGTTTCGAGCGCGACGAGCACTATTCGCTCGTGCTCCCCGCCGGCAGCGTGAAGTCCTGCTATCGCGACGACCTCCTCAACCGTGAGGCCCGACTCGACTTCATCGGCGGCGCAGACCCTGTTGAACCCGACCCGCTCTGGTACGACTGGTGCAGCATCTTCACAGAGCATCCCTCGGTCTACAACATCATCTGGTTCCAGTATAACGACATGAGCATACGAGTAGCCGACGATGCTAAAATCCAACTCTACGACAGCACAAACAACATACTCGTGGCCGAGGCCGACGCATGGCATGACACAATGGTCAACTGCGTGCGCATGAACGCCGATTTCGGAGGCTTCGAACTTGAAGACGGCATAGGCTACACGCTCGTGGTTCCGGCCGGCACAGTCTACCGTGAAGAGTCCGACGGCACCCGCACCTTCAACAAACGCCAGGGCCTTAACGTCTCCGCTCCCTCCGGTGTAGACAATCTCACCACCGATTCCCAGACCTCCGCCCTTCCCCTCCACGACCTCAACGGCAACCTGGTCTCCACCCCCATCCCCGGCACCATCTACATCCGCGCCGGCAAAAAAATCATCTGGCGCTGACCGGACAAAGACGCAGACCTGACAAAGACACTGACCCGACAAACCGGCATTGATTCCATAACTTAAAATCCTGTCCGGGGGCGGCCGACACCGCTTCCCGGACAGGATAACAACCTACATCTGAAAACTCAAGTCAGCATTCCGGCCATCCGGGGTGCTGTTTTTACTTAATCACTTCTTTGCTCGCGGATAATCACTTATCCCGCTTTGCCTTTCTATTTTTACTTAATCACAATTTTTTCTCTCTGTGTGCCGCGCACGCGTATGTAGAGTCCCGACGCAGGTTCGGAAACCTTGATTCCCTGAAGTGTGTAGTATTCTTCAGTCTCATCAACAGCCACCGTACCGACAGCACCTACCCCGGTGCCGGTCGATTTGGAAATGCTGATGGTACCTTCCGCTGTGTTGACATCCACAAGATAGTCGTCGGCTTCGGCAATCTGCCACTGGAGATCGCCATCCTGGTCAAGGGCTATCTTTCCGGCATTGTCAGCATCGCGGAAATAATAGTATTTCTGATTGAATGTTCCACCACCCTTGATTGTAGTGGCAATCTTGAAGGAACCCGCTTTCAGTGCGACCTTGCCGCTCTTGTAGACATATGGGGTCTCAGCCTGCTGGTAGAGCGGCGTACCCTCGTCTACGCTCCAGCCACCCTCTGTGGCATCGCCTATCATGAAGAGGGAGCAGTCGGTTATCTCTGTCTGCTGATAGTCAGACTTAACGGCGGTCATGGTCATGTTGGTCAGATTGACGGTCAGAAGATAGTTGGCATTCTCTGCTACGGTCAGCTTGCCGTAACCGGTGTCGCTTGTTCCCGAGGCGAGTGCCGTAACTCCGTTATCGCCAGTGGTGCCCTCGGCCGAACCATATTCAAGACCTCCCCAATCGGTAGTGGTGAGGAACTTGAAGTCCTTGCCTCCGTAGAGATAGACCGTACCTGTGTACACCTCCGGTTCGGCGGCTGTCGAAAGAAGAGCCGTCGCTCCATCGAGATCCCAGCCTGAATGTACGCCGTCGCCGACAATCCAGAGTCTTCCGGCATTGGCCGACATTGCGCTTGCGGCCACCATGGCAGCCATTGCGATTTTTGCAAAATTCTTCATAATCTGTCTTTTTTATCTTGTCTTTATTTTGTTATTCGTCTTATCAGCCCTATTTGGCCTATCAGCCCTATTTTACTTCCTTGATCGATATGGCATATCCCCCGCCGGGTGCCGCCTTCAGCTTGAGCTTCGTACCTGCGTTCACCTTCTGACGCTTGATAGTATAAGCCTGCGGATTTGTGGCATAATGGGCATCTTTGGCATCGGCATAGATGATAGCTTCATACTTGCGGTCCTTGTCGAGGAAGTCGAGTGAGAGTTTCGACTCATGACCCGCCTCGCCTGCGGTGCAGCCCACGTACCAGTCTTCCGTTCCCTTGGCCTTGCGGGCAGCCACGATATACTGTCCCGGCTCTGCCTCTATATAGCGGCTCTCGTCCCAGTCAACCGCCACATCCTTGATAAATTGGAAAGCATCCATGTAGCGCTCATATACCTCCGGAACATCGGCAGCCATCTGGAGCGGACTGTACATGGTGACATAGAGGGCGAGCTGACGCGCGATTGTACTGTTCACATGGCCGTTGCCGTCGGGATTCACGGTCTTCATGTCCATCTCGAATATGCCGGGAGTGTAGTCCATAGGACCGCCCTGCAAACGCGTGAAGGGAAGCACCGTGGTGTGGAACGGTTTGTTGCCGGCGAATGCCTCGTACTCGGTGCCGCGTGCGCTCTCGTTGCCGATCAGGTTTGGATACGTGCGGCAGAGTCCTGTGGGGCGCACCGCCTCGTGGGCGTTGACCATGATTTTGTGCCGGGCGGCCTCGGTCACTGCATAGAGGTAGTGGTTATTGAGCCATTGGCCATAATGGTGCTCTCCTCGGGGAATCATATTGCCCACATACCCGCTCTTCACAGCATTATAGCCATATTTCTCCATCAGCGAGTAAGCCTGTTCCATATGACGCTCATAGTTGCGCACGGAGCCTGATGTCTCGTGGTGCATCATGATCTTCACCCCTTTTGATTTGGCATAAGCGTTGAGCATATCGATGTCGAAGTCGGGATATGGTGTCTGGAAATCGAACACATAGTCTTTCGAGTGGCCGAACCAGTCTTCCCAACCTACGTTCCAACCCTCCACAAGCACCTGGTCAAAACCATGCTCGGCGGCGAAGTCTATGTATTTCTTCACATTGTCGTTGTTGGCCGAGTGCTTGCCGTGGGGACGGGCGGCGGCATAGTCGGGCGAACCGATTTTGACCGACGGCAGGTCGCTCGTGTAAGACCATTCCTTCGGACCCGCGATCATCTCCCACCACACGCCGACATATTTAACGGGCTTGATCCATGAAGTGTCGTCGTAGGCGCACGGTTCGTTAAGGTTGAGTATCAGGTTCGAAGCAAGTATGCCACATGCGTTGTCGCTGATCATCACCGTGCGCCACGGCGTGTTGACCGGACTCTGCATATGTCCCTTGTTACCCTGCGCGTCGGGTGTCAGCCACGACTCGAACACCATCTTGCTGTCATCATAGTTGAGGTGCATACATGAGTAGTCCACCAGAGCGGCCTCATGTATGTTGATGTATATGCCGTCGTCGGTCTTCATCTGGAGCGATGTCTGCACACCGGTCGGCGAGAACAGGGTCTGAGATGCGTTGCTGCATATCGCCTCGGGCATCTTTGCGCGGATTTCCGACAGACGGCTCTCGGTGTAGTCATATTCCTGTGTGTCGTAGTCTCCGGCTATCCACCACGCGATGTGGTCTCCGTCCATGGCAAACTGTGTATGCTCCTCTTTGATGATGAAGTATGTCAGCACTCCTTCGTTGGGAAACTCGTAGCGGAACCCCACACCGTCGTCGTACACGCGGAACCGCAGGTTCATCTTCCGGTAGTGCTCCGGCTGGTCAAGACGCAGAAGCAGCTCGTTGTAGTGGTTGCGTATCTCGCGGTTCTCACCCCATACCGGCTCCCATGTCTCGTCGAATGTCGATGTCTCGGCCGACAGAAGTTTGAAACCATCCATCATATCGGGTCCGTCGGCAAGCTCGAATCCGAGCGTGGAGGGCTTGATTATATCCTTACCTTTGAATGTCACGCTGTATGTCGGCACACCGTCCACCACCTCGGCCTTGACTTTCACCAGACCCGACGGCGAGGCGATTTCGGCCGCCCCAGCCCCTGCTGAAGGGGCGAGGCTCAGGCCGGCCACGGCAATAGCCGCAGCATAAATCTTATTGTATATCATTATATTAACCTTCTGTTAAGTTATTCTCCGGTTCGTCAAGTAATGAGTCAATTTAAATTGACTCATTACTTACTTTGTAAGTTTCACAATCTTGCAGCCGTGGGGTGCGATGCTGGCGGTGATGCCCGTACCGCTACCCTCGTCGGCATGTTTCCAGAGGTCGCGCATCTTCCACTCTCCCTGTATGCCGAGGTCGCTGAATTTCACGCTCACCGATTTCGGGCTGTCATCGCGGTTGAAGAGACCTATCACATGGCTGCCGTCTGACATCTCACCATACCAAATCTGGTTGTTGGCATCGTTGAGCTTGTCGCTCAGCGGCTTGCCTACGAAGCGGTCTGTGTTGAGGGCGAGCATCTCGGTGTTGGTGTAGAATTTCAGGTTGTCACCGATTGTATAGTACTGGTCAGATACGGTCACCGGACCACCGGCCATGAGCTGGAGCGAGACAACGGTCTCTTTCTCGGCATCGGTATCAAACTTGTTCAAGCGGATGAAGTCGCCGTCGAGTATCACCTTGCCACGGCCCGAAATGTGCGACCAGTATGTGAAGCCGTCGAACATGTTCATGCAGTTGGGCCAGTTGGCATACGACTTCCCTTTGTCGGCCTGCGAGCAGTGCCACCAGCCGCCGACAGCCGTGTCGGCCACGATGCGCACCATGTTGCCGTAGCGCGCCTCAACCTCGGCGTCGTTGTTGAGGTGCGGCATGACCAGAGAGGTGAATATGCCGTATTTCTTGGCCGACTCGGCTATGTAGCTGAGCGCACGGGCATATGACTCGCGGCCATAACCATGGCCGACTACTCCGATGTTGCGGTCCTTGCCATCTTCGTACCACGACAGGAAGTCCATGCGGATATAGTCGATTCCAAGCTCGGCGTAGTGCTTGAAGAAGCCGTCGATATACTCACGTGCGCCGGGATTCTCGGCCACCACCCAGTTGAACCACATGTTCTCTGCCGAGGGGTTCATGATCTCGCGGTCATGGTTGTAGTAGAGGTTGCCGAAGGTGTAGTCAGTACCCTCTATCTTTGTCTCGCGCGGGCCATGAATCCAGAGAGGATTGTCGTAGACACCGACCTTCAGACCTTTGGCCTTGCATTTGGCAACGAGGTCTTTGAGCGACATCGAGCCGTAATGGGTCATGTAACCGCTGGCATCGTTGGCGAGCATCGGTATGAATCCGTCGGTGCATACCATGTCGTAGCCGTAGGGTTTCAGGTCGCGGGCTACCCAGTCGATTATCTTGTCCCACTCCTCGGGAGTTATGTCCATGTCGGAGTTGGATACTCCATTCTGTTCCTGCTCGTAGCAGTATTCATAGACGCTCCAGTAGAGGGGAGCTTTGTAGACATGCACGTCTTCCACTACGGGGAGCTCGGGCAGTTCATATACCGGGGGACGGCGCATCTCGATCTCCTCGCTGCACGAGCTGAGCAGCATCAGCAGGGAGAGCGCACCTGTTGTCATTGTCATTGCTTTCATTTTGTTTTGGCGATAATTTCTGTTTTTCATATTGTCGTTATATGCTCTCCACTGCGATGCTCCAGTTTTCGAGATCGAATGTTATGCGGTATCTTCCGGCCTCTGTCACATGCCATTTGTCATCGGGGTTGGTGGTATATACGAACTCGGGCGATGCGACTCCGGCTTTCGACACCTCGCAGCCGTTGGCCAACGGGCGCAGGAAGGGGCAGGAGAATGTGCCGTCGCGTTCGGTGCATGCCTTGAAGTCACCCTCTACAAGCTCACCTTCCCACACGAAGATGTAGCGCGAGCCTTCCTGACGGACATATTCGGCGGCATCATCCATGCTCCAGCCACCGGGGGTAGCGTCGCCGATCATGAACAGTGTCTCTGTCTCAATCGGGTCTTTGCTGACGGTTATCTCCTCTTTGAATTCGGCCTTGATGGTCCATTTCTCCAGATTGAATTCCAGACGGTAGATACCCGGCTCGGTAACGACCCATTTGTTGTCGGGCGACGCGGTGTAGACAAATCCGCTGTCGGCCACTCCGGCTTTGCCGATCTCCACTCCGTTCGAGGCGGGACGCACATAATCGACATCCCAGTTGCCGGTGGTGGCACATCCCTTCAGCTCACCTTTGTTGAGCGGGCCTTCGTAGATGAAGAGGTAGTCTCCCTGCTTGTCGAGCAATGTCGGGTCATCAATGTTCCATCCGGCCGGGGTCGCGTCGCCGACGATATAGAGGTTCTCGACCTTGATAGGCTCGATCTCAGGCTCGGATGCTCCTGCCAGATAGCGGGTGCTCATCGTCCAGTTGCGCAGGTCGAAGGTCAGGCTGTATGTGCCGGCCTCGGTCACGCGCCATTTCTCGTCGGGGTCTCCGGGGTGCATCTGGAAAGGAGCGTCGGTTATGTCGGCCTTGCCGATTTCGGTACCGTTCTCCACAGGTCGGATAAAGCTGTTGTCCCAACTGCCCGGAACGAGGCAGAGTTTAAGTTCTCCGGCGTTGAGATTGCCCTCCCACGTGAACACGAGGGGATCCTCCTCTCCGGGTGTCATGGGTGTCGGCGAGTCTATGCTCCAGCCGGTCGGGGTGGCGTCGCCCACCATGTAGAGCGTCGTGCTCTTGATGGGCAGGTTCCCCTCGATGATTATGAGGTCTTTCTCACCCTCGCAGCCCGTGGCCATCAGCGTCATCGCCAGTCCGGCCGCGGCATATATCATATTTTTGAGTTTCATGTCTTGTCGTTTTAAGAAGTTACTGCATCCATGTCAACATCAGCTGCTGTAGCCGGGATTCTGCACGAGTTTCGGGTTGGAGTTCAGAATCGGGCGCATTATCGGGAAAATCTCGTAGTGACGGTCCGCGTCGGGAGTCTTGTCCCACCATGTGCCGGTACTGAATTTGCCGAAGCGTATCAGGTCGATCCGGCGGCGACTCTCGGCGAAGAACTCGCGGCCCCATTCGTCGAGCATCTCTTTCTCGTCGAGCTGCGCCTTGCCTTCGGGAGAGTAGAGCACATCGGCATGGTTGGCTACGGGATAGTTACGCTTGCGGACACTGTTGAGGAGCTTGGCTGCCTCGCTCTTCTTGCCTGAGCGGAGCTTGCACTCGGCCAGAGAGTAGATAATCTCGGGGAGTCTTATCTCGGTGTAGTCGCTCTCCATCTGGTGAGCGTCCTCGTCGGAGTAGAAGGGATATTTGGCGAAGTGCCATCCGGAATTGTGGTCGCCGGTGGTGAGGTTGCTCGTCTTGTCGGCCGGCCATTTGTCGGGATCGAGGCTCTGGAACTTCCCTACGGCGTCACGTATATAGAGGTCGTAGTCCACTTCCGGGGCACGCACGCGGCGCTTGGTCCCGTTCTCGTCGATATATTCGAGGTAGCCGTAGAGGAACATCCCCTCGCGCTTGCTGTCGCCGAGGTTGCGGTAGAGCTTCATGCGCTCGTCGCCGGGATATTTGCGGAAGTTCTGGATGGGCATACCGAGTTCATAGGTATAGAGGTTGCCGCTGAGGTCATAGCTGGGCGATGCGGCATATTTGGTGTTGTGGTCGCCGGCCTTCGCCTTGCGGTCGCCGAAGTAGTAGCGTGCGCGTGCCGGTACGGTCCACCAGTATGTGTCGCCCTGATAGTGCCAGTAGCTGTAACCCTGTGAACCGGGGAAACCGAATATCACCTCGTCGCATGTGTCGTTGTCCCAGTCGAAGGGTGCGTCCCAGCGGTCGGCCACGGCATAGTCGCCATATTTGCCGTCGAGTATGTCCTGCGCATATTTCTCGCAGTCTGAGTAACGGTCTGTGCCGACGTAGACACCGGCGTTTAAGTAGAGGCGCACCAGGAGCGCGGCGGCTCCGGCCTGCGTCCACTGGCCCTGGAGATTGGCTCCGGTGCCGAGTCCCTCCTTGCGGGTCAGCATGGGAAGTATCTCTTTGAGCTCGCTCTCGATGAAGTCGAAGATTACCTGCGGCTCCACCTGCCCTTCGGTGTTGAGGTCAACGTTGTTGAAGCTCACCGCCAAGGGAATGTTGCGGAACGCGTCGAGAAGGCGGATGTAGAACCATGCGCGGAGGGCGCGGCTCTGTGCTCGGAGGTTGTCGAACTCCACATCGCTGAATCCGAAGTGGGCGGCATCGAGCTGCTCAAGGTCCTCGATCACGTAGTTGCACTGCATGATGCCCTGGAAACAGCCGTTCCATTCGGTCTGCGCGTCGCCGCCATCCTCCACATCCCACTGGTGATAGTGGAGACGGCGCCATTTGCCTCCGTCATCCCACCAGCCGTCGCGGGTCGGTGTTATGAGCTGGTCGGCGGTGAGCTCGTTGAGCACATGACGGCTCTGGATGCTCCAGTATGCGTGTTCGAAGGGGCGCAGCACGGCGCGTATCACGTCGTTCTTTGTGTTATAGTAGTTCTGGGTGCCGACCTGGTCGTAAAGTGTCTCGTCCAGATTCGTGCAGCCTGTCAGCGCGAGGGCGCAGAGCGCGCCTGCGGCTATATTGCGTAACATTTTCATTGTCTTGTTGTCGGATAAGGTTAGAAATCTACTTGCAGACCTACGATGAACTGTCTTGTCGAGGGGTAGTAGGTGCGTGTGCTCTGAGCGCCGGGCCAGAGACCGTTGACCTGGTAGGTCGAGGGATCCACGCCGCTGAATTTTGTGAGCGTGAAGACGTTCTTGACGGTTCCGTACACCCGGATACGGTCGAGGAAGCGGGTCTTCTGCAACGGTATGGTGTAACCGAGTGTCACCATGTCGAGCTTGAAGTAGTCGCCGCGCTCCAGGAAGTAGTCACACACCACCGGGTTGGCGTCGGGCGATACATCGAAGTTCTTGCCATAGGCTTTCTTGAGCACATTGCCGGTGAAGTTGCGCGTGCCGTAGTAGAAGTCATGTATGTTGAAGAGGTCGAAGCCGAAAGCTCCGCGGAAGAAGAGGGCGAGGTCGAAGTTGCGGTAGCGGAAGTTGTGGCTCGTGGAGAGGGTGAATTTCGGCATACCGTTTCCTACCACGCGGCGGTCCTCGTCGGTGGCCTGCGAGGCATAGATTATGTCTCCCTCCTTGTCATAGACCAGCCAGTCGCCGTCGGTGGTGATGCCGGCATATTTCCACATGTAGAAGTTGCCGAGCGGTTTCCCTTTCTCTATCCGCTGCAGTGTGTAGAAGGGATAGGGCGACTCGGTGTCGCAGCCGTTGTAATAGTCCTGGCCGACATACTGCGAGTTGCTGAAGTCAACGAACTTGTTGCTCATCCATGTGCCGATCACTCCGAAGTTGTAGTCGAAGTCTTTTGTGCTGACGGCGTTGAAGTTGAGGTCGAACTCGAAGCCTTCGTTCTTCATGGTGCCGACGTTGACGAATGTCTGGTCGTGCAGGTACGGGGGAACCGACACGTTGTAGTTGCCGAGAAGGTCCTGCTGGCGGCGGTTGAAGTAGTTGAGCGATCCGTAGAAGCGGCTGTCGAAGAATGAGAAGTCTACGCCGACGTTCCAGTTCTTGCCTTTCTCCCATTTCAGGTCGGGGTTGACGTTCTTGCCCGGGCCCCAGACCTGATAGTATTTGCCGTTGTAGAAGTAGTAGCCGAAGCCTGACATGGTGTTGATCGAGTTGTAGCTGCCGAAGTCCTGGTTACCGGTCACACCGTAGTCGGCGCGGAGCTTGAGCTCGTTGACCCATGCCACATCTTCCATGAATTTCTCACGCGATATGCGCCATCCGGCCGACACGGCAGGGAAGTTACCCCATTTGTGGTTCTTTCCGAATTTCGACGATCCTTCATGACGCAGGGAGGCTGTCACCAAGTAGCGTCCGTCGAAGTCGTAGCTCACGCGGCCGAAGAATGCAATGAGCTTGGAGTCGTTCTTGTAGCTGCTCATCAGCACCTCTCCCTCCTCTTTGGCGAGTTCGCCGGAGCCGAGGTTGTCGGAACCGAGTCCGTCGTTGGGAAAGTCTTTGTTCCATGCACTGAATCCTGACGCCTGATAGTACTGGTAGGAGTAGCCGACCATGGCCTTGATGTTGTTAAGTCCGAAGTGTCCGCTGTAATTGGCGAGCCATTCGAGCACATACTGACGCTCCTTGCTGTAGGCGCGGCTTGCCTCGCCGTCGTATCCGGCGTTGATGGCCTGTGTGCTTGTCGAGGGGCGGAACCATGAGTCGTTGTTGCTCGACTGGTGGTCGGCAAACATTATCTGGGTCGAGAGCATATGGTCAGACACTCCTCCTTTGGCAAAGAGGGGAAGCAGGTTGAGCTTCAGTGTGCCGTCCCAGTCGAGGAGCTTGGTATCGGAATGGTTCTTCTCCAGTTTCATCAGCTCGACGGGGTTCTTGCCTACCACCTGTCCCTGGAAATTGTAGTATAGGTTTGGATTCTCGGGGTCCATGAGCGGCGTGGTCGGGTTGGCCTCGATTGCGTCGCGGAACACACTCCAGTCCGAGTTCTCGCGGTAGATGATTCGGGGAGCCACGTTGAGGTTGACGGTGAAGAGTCCACCCTTGGTTGTGTGCGATACTGATGCGCGGGCGCCATATTCGCGTCGCTGCGAGCGGAGGTCGATACCGTTGGCATCGCGGAAGTCGGCGCTGACGCGGTAGTTGCTGCGGTCGTTGCCGCCGCTCACGGTCAGGGTGTGCTGTGTGGTGAAGCCGGTGCGTGTCACCGCGTCGAGCCAATCGACATCGCCGCCGAGGTCTACTCCCCGGTCGCCCCAGCCGAGACGCACCTCGCGGTAGTCGGCCGCGCTCATCATGTCGAGTTCTTTGTTCACCACATCCCATGCGCACATGCCGGAATATGATGTGTGGGTGGCGCCATCCTTGCTTCCTTTCTTGGTGGTCACGACAATCACACCGTTCGAGCCGCGTGTACCATATATTGCCGATGCGGCACCATCCTTGAGCACGTCGAACGATGCGATGTCGTTCGGATTGACATTGGTAAGGTTGCCGCCGGGCACTCCGTCAATCACAATCAGCGGGCCGAGTCCTGCCGAACGCGATGACACACCGCGGATCTGGATGCTGGCCATGTTGTTGGGGTCTCCGGCTCCGGTGTTGGTGATTGACACGCCGGGCACCTTGCCCTGGATCATCATCGAGGGGTCCATGGAGCTTACGGTCAGGAAGTCTTTCTCGCCGATGTGCGACACGGCTGAGGTCAGCTCCTTCTTGTCCATGGTGCCGTAACCGATCACCACGACCTCGCTGAGTGATTCGGCCGACTCTTTCATCTCGACATTTATAAGGCTGCGGCCCTCTACGCTGAGTTCCACGGTCTCGAAACCTATGTATGAGAATCGGAGTTTGGCTTTCGACGCGACCTCCAGACTGTATTTGCCGTCGATGTCGGTCAGTGTTCCTGTCTTTGTGCCCGGCACGGTGACGCTCACCCCTATCAGGGGCTCGCCCGCCGCATCGCTCACTGTTCCTGTCACTGTGGTCTGTTGCGCTCTTGCAAGTTGTGTGCCTATCGCCACCACAAGGAGCATCAACAGATACCTGAGATGGTACTCTCGTCTTTGCATTGTAGATAGATTTTAATAGTCCCTCACTCCGGTGTCGTATGCCCGTCGACATCGCCGACCGCCGGATTTCGGGTCTGTGGTTAACTGCGGCAAAATTACTCGCTTTGTTCGTTCCGGTCAAGAGCTGTGACATGAAAAGTAGCGCACGCAATCAACTATACCGTTGATTACATGCGCTTTAATATTTATACTTCCGGTGTTTTATGTAGTGATTGGTGAGTAGGTCATGATACCTCTCAATCGGTTTAGGTGCAATTTATATCACCTGTTGCGGGCAATTTTCTGCACCTCGGCTTCGAGCAGCGTGCGGTCTCCCTTTGCTTTGTTACGGACTTTGGTCCGGTAGTTGTAGATGGTCGATATGGAGTAATGCAGGAACTTGGCTATCTTGTCGCTGTCGGTCACACCGAGTCGTATGAGCGCGTAGACGCGCAGCTCCGGAGTGAGCGTACCCTCTTTCTTGGGCTGTATCTCCTCTCCCTCCTGCAAAAGGGCGTTGAGGTCCTCGACAAAGGTCGGGAACAGGTTCAGGAATGTCTCGTCAAACCGGTCGTAGAAGTTCTTCAGCTCCTCATCGACAAGTTGCGAGGATTTGAGATGCTTCTTCAGTTCGTCGCTCTTGCCCGAGGCTAACAGTTTGGCCGCAGTCTTGCGGTATGTGTCGAGCTTGCCTATATATTCGAGGCACTGGTCCATATACCGGCCTATGTAGACTTCCTTCAGCTCGGAGTTCTCGGCGATTTCCGAATTGGCCTGTGCCAGACGGTCGTTCGATTCCTGGAGACGGTTGTTGACTTCGTTGAGCTGTTCGTTCGAGTCTTTCAGGCGGCTGTTCACATGGTTGAGTTTGCCGTTGGTCTGCCGCAGCTCTATGTTGACTTCATTCAGACGGTCGTTGGCCTCCTTCAACTGTCGGCGGGCGCGTGCCTTCTTCTTCATCTGCCTCCACATCAGCACAAGCAGCAGCACCACGACCACAAGGAGCGCGGAGATTATGATGGCGGTCAGCTCAAGAATCTTCTTCTGGCTCTTTACGGTCTCGACATATATTCCGTTGATTGTGGGATAATAGTTGCTCAGCTCGATTATGCGGTGCCGGGCATTGCATTTGGCGGCATCGTCAAGGGCGATGGTCAGAAAGCGGTATGCGCGGTCCATATCCCCCTCCTCGTAGAGCAGCAGGGCGAGTTCGCGCAATGAGGCATATTCGCGCACCCCCGATTTCATGTCGGCTATCGCGCTCGTAAGCAATTCCTTTTTCTGATTTTCACGGTCTCCGGTCTTGGCATATGCCTCGGAGAATGTCCAGGCGCATATCGCCTTGTCATGTTCGCTGAGGTCATGGCGGCTCACATATGCCCGCAGATGGCGTATGGCCTCTTCAGGTTGACCCCTGAAATTCAGCTGGTCGGCCTTGATAAGCGCATGAAAAAGCCCGTCGGGGTCGTTGACCGACAGCAGCGAGTCTCGGTAACGGTCTGTAAGAGCCTCGTACCGGTATCTCTCCGGCTCGAAGGCGGCATGGTCGGCAAGCCGTCCATATACCGTCCGCAACGTATGGAAATAATATGGACGCAGATAGCCGGGAACCACCCTGACATCTATCGAGTCGGTGAGGTCGAGCGTCTCCATATACATTCCGGTCGAGCAGAGGATGTTGGCGCGGTGCAGCTGCGCGTTTATTATCAGGGCGCGGTCATCTATCTTTCGGGCGAGCTGTTCCTGACGCAGACTGATGTTATAGGCCGAATCGGCATTATAGGGATGATACTCGCCAAACAGGTCGCCCAACGCATCGAAACGGTCTCGGTCATCACGTGCCGACCGCAGACGCTGCCGCGCCTCACGGATGCTGTTCTCTTTCTTGCGCTCATATATATTACGGTGCGACAACACTTTCTCCAGCTCACCCATCAGCGAGTCCGTGACCGCGTTGCCCGCCGCCATAACGACCGGACAACAAACCAGAATCAGCAGAAAAATCAGATGTCGCCTCATAAACATATATCACGAAATTACTTCTTTTACAATCTGGAGCATCTTCTTATTGTTGAGCTGTGTGTGGAAATGCACATTGTATCCTTGTGCTGAAAGGTTCTTAAAGAAAATCTCAGCACATTTAATCTTGGCTTCTTCTATCCCGCGCATTGTTGATTTATTTTCCACATCCTTTGTCTCAACAACAATATTCAGTTCCTTATCTCCATTTTCACGTTTTACTACATACATGAAGTCCGGGCTGTAAGTACCGCCGGAAATTGTTGGTATGGCAATACTGCTTCTTGGAATTTTACCATACACAATTACTTCCGCAATTCCAGACAACCCGCCATCTATGTCAGCCTCAATATTGTCCAGTTCCAAAGGTGAGTCATAGGCTTTGGTATCATAGAGGTATTTGGCAGCAGGTTCACCTTCCTTGATTTTCACGCCAATTCTGCCCTGTGTTATTTCCTCCTTTACACTGCCATCGGCGTGAGTCAAGGCTGTGGCAGCGACTTTCCCTTTGGTTTTCTTGTAATTGAATCGTCCCTGCAAAGTGGAGATTTTCCAATCTGTGAAATGCTGAATTATAAGACTGACGGCTTGTTCATTGAAATGAGACGGCTTGATTTTTCCACTCTTTCTGACATATCTGCATATCGCCTCATGAATAATAGCAACAGATATGTTGGTTGAAGCGGAAACTCTTTTAAGAAATACCCCGTAAGGCAGAGGTTGATTGATAGTGTACTGAACTCCGGAACTTGATGTCGCGGACATCATCTCTCCATCACTGCTGACCTCATCTCTTCGGCTCGATATGATTTGGTCAGAGAAGATAGTCCGGGTTTTGAAGATATTATCCAATGCCTTCCTCACCTCATCATTCAGTTCTGAATCATAATTGATAGTGTAATTTTGATTGAGGACACTCCACAGTTGTTGTATCTCTTCAAATTGCGCTTTTCTAATCTTTATCGGTTTGCCAGGCACTTTGTTCCGGTCTTTGACCTTTTCGGGTTTTAGGCCGGTCTTGAACAATGGATATTCTTCAAAGAATTGTGAACGTGTCTGAGGATTAATGTTGCGTTCAAAATCAACATAACCCTTGGTCATAAGCTCAATCATCAATTCCATGTCAGTCTTGCCCATCTTTTTGGCAACAGCCCTGATCAGGTCAGGCGAAACAGTAAGAGATCCGGGCACTTCACTGTTGATTTGATCCACAAGTTTCTTCGCGAAGTCAGCTTCCGTGAAATCTACGATATAGTTGAGCGTAAACTCTTGATTGGATATACGGTTGCCACACTCATCTACCGGAAGGCGTAATCCGCGACCCACTTCTTGCAGTTTGGATATATCGCTTCCACTTGAACGGAGTTTTGCAATGGTGAATACATTGGGGTTATCCCACCCCTCCTTCAATGTCCATTTGGAGAACAGGAACCGACGGAGCATATATTTCCCCTCCTTATCCATGAATGAAAGCAGTTTTTTCTTGCCGTTCAGAATATCATTGATCTCTGTTGCAATGTCTTCGTCTGACGAACTGTTGTCCTGTGCAAAATAACCGGCATGGCAAGCCCTGATATTATCAAGGCTGGCTTGCAGATATTCCTTATATTCTTTTTCCTGTTCGGTGAGTTTGCATATGGTGTCAATCAACTTCTCTTTCAGCAACCGTTCAAATGCTTCAAGTATGTACGGTTTCTTTCCGTCATCACCTTTGCGATAGGAAGTTATATCGTCAATGAAGAACAGTGCAAGTGTCTTTATTTTGAATGTCCTGCCGGAGAAGTTCTCTCGTTCTGTTTCGAAATGACGTTCAAGAGCAAGCCTTATCATCTGCTCCTGATAGGAATTCATAAATATGTCAACAGTCATTTCCTCTCCGACGGTTTTAGTCTGTCCGTTGGAAAGTTCGATGAAGTTTTTATCAATGGCCGAGATGGTAATTCCTGCAAACTCTTCCGCTATTTGTGCCAATGAATCATTAACTCTTAGTTGAAAAGTACGCGCAGGGTGGTCGGCACTCTTATATTGGAATGTCGCGACATCATTCTTTTTCACGGAGAGAAGTTTCACTTTCTCATCCTGCTTGGATGAAGGCTCAAAATGCTCTTTCGCGACCCCCTTTATCAGACCCTGGTTGAACGACTGGCACGCATTCAGGTCGTAAAGCAGATTCTGATAATCCTTTACAACCTGCCTCTTCTTCCCCTTGCCGATTGTCACTTCCGGGTACGTCGCCCCGAAGCGGATTATGCACTGAGGATTGAGTCTGTCCATAATGACAGAAAAAGCCTTCTGGTCTCTTGAAAATTTATGAGGTTCATCAATGATGACAAACGGTCGGGTGGCTTTAAGAGCATCGTATGGACAATAGAAGCCCTCTACTACCGCCCCATAATCATCACGGCTGAGCATATAGTTTTTCTGTTCCTTCAGCAGCTGCATGTTCACCAAAAGAACAAATATTTTTCTGCTGTCCCTGCAAGAGCCTTTTACAAATTCAATTACTGCCGATGGAAAAAATTGCCGTCCCTTTTTCTTTTTCTTTGGTGTATCTAATGTCAACAGAACAATCTCGGCATCATAACCGCATTCATCACAGAAATGACGAAGTACGTACGGATCTTCCATGAACTGTCTTGCCCCGGCTTTGATAGGAAGCCCCGGAACTGCGACAATGAACTTATTGATTCCGTACTGACGGTGAAGTTCATACATTGTCTGTACATAGACATATGTCTTGCCTGTTCCGGTCTCCATCTTGATGTCAAGATTCAGACAACCGGGAGCAAGTGAAAAGCCTCTGTTCTCAGGGTAAATCTTATTCTCTCTTTGCACGGCACGTATGTTGTCACCCACGCCATCCTGAAAAACAGTAATCTCCGGATTGGCATAATAATTTGTGGGCGATTTAATCCATGTATCTTTGAACACACGGGCTATGGAGTCAACAGCCTTCTGCTGATGTTCCAGCTTTCTTTGCAGAATCAACTCCATAATCAGTAGCGGACATCAAAGTTTAGTTGAAGATTCTTCTCTCCTGCCTGAACAGACTGAAGACTGTCTTTCAGACTCGACAACTCCGCCCAGTCAAAGGCATAACCATATATGACAATATTCTGAGGATTGAAATCCTTATCACTCTGGAGTCTGTCGAGCAATGCACCAATCGTCTCGCTTGACAACGAAGAGTTTACCAAATATAAATGCTTGTCTATATAGTAGGCTGTATAACCTTCCAAGTCAAGCTCCTGCACATCCGGAGTAAGGCCGTAACCATCCCTGACAAGCCATGTGGCGAGTATTGTCGGAACGCCAAACTCATCAACAAGAGACGAGTCGCCGCTTATGGCGTTTGGATTGAACTTTTCAATCTTCTCAATTTGGGTTGATGTCGGCTCCACGAGGGTATAATGTTTGAAGCCTAAATCTCCCGCGAACATCGGATTGGATTCCCTTACTTTCTTGGCTGCGCGTTTGATACGGTCGATACCTAATTCATCAATAGTCCTGAAGCCGGCCTTGAATGCGTCTGACTCTTTCTCAAACGGAGCCTGAATTTGAACGAGAATATAATTTAATGACTCTCCGTTAGAAATTAAATTCATCGCAGCGTGAGCTGTCGTAGAAGAGCCACCAAAGAAATCAAGGACATACACGTTACCCCTATCTGTTGGAGCAATTCCCTGAGATAGAATCAACTGTATGTATTCAATTGGTTTTGGAAAATCAAAATATTCTTTCCCATCATAAAGTTCTCTTAACTCGCGTGTACCTTGAGAGCTATATGTTGTCTCCAAAATGGAAGACAGACCGGTATATTCGCTCTCCAAATCTCGCATGAATTTTTTACGACGAGGGCGTCCGGTACAATCTTTAGGAAAGATGACTTCATTTGATTTAATTAGTTCCAACATTCGCTTAGGCTCATATCTCCATCCTGTTGGCGGACATGCATATGTAACACCTGTACCCGGGTCTGTCAAATCATAATGCAAGTTGGGACGTTGAGATGCAGTAGCCAAGCCAACCATATTATCACTCATCCAAGGTCCGCGTGGATCATTGTCGGGATTCGAGTATTTAGTTTTATCAGACTCCTTGCCTATTATTCGACAATATTCTTTCCTTCCATAGCACAAAAGATAATCATGGTCTTTCGATGCGCCGTTTTTAGTACGGCTATCCACCATCTGTCTCTTCTTCCAGATGAAAGAGCAAATCATATTCTCTTCTCCGAATATATCGTCACAGAGAAGTTTGAGGTTGCTTTGTTCGTTGTCATCTATCGAAATGAAGATTACTCCATCTTTTGACAGGAGGTCGCGGGCGAGAAGCAGACGCGGTAACATGAACATCAGCCACGCGGAGTGAGTGGCCGAACCGCGTCTGGTCAAGTCAAGTACCCGTTCGGCCTTTGCCTGAGAAATGCTGAGTTTCTCGGAAAGTTCGGCAGCAGTAAAATTGAAGGAGTCGTTATATACGAATCCATCTGACCCTGTGTTATAAGGCGGATCAATATAGATGCACTTGATCTGTCCTGAATAGGATTTCAATAGATGTTTAAGCGCGTCAAGATTGTCTCCGCTGATGTATATATTCTTGCTATCCTTATTTTCAGGCAACTTGTTATGTGCTTCGTCAGGCACAACCACAGTAGTGGTGTCGAGCGAGGCCAACATACGGGCATAGCTCTTGCCGAGGAACCGAAGTTCATACCCCTCATCAGAAACTTCTACCTTATCTTTCAAATATTCCCTAAATCGTTCTATGTCGAAAGTTCCATCTGCATGAAAACAGGCAGGGAAGTTTTCACGCAAAATCTCCAGTTCTTTAGAACCGGGAACTATAGCACGATTAGCTTGTAATATATCTTTCACCATAATGAAACCGATAAGCAGCAGTTTGATATGAGCAGTCTACCCGTGGTTTTATGAGCAACTTATCTGTCTACAAATTTAATAAAAGTTTTCAAGTTCCACAAGCAAAATCCCGGTTTGTGCAGCGACGCACGGCTCGTGCGTCCGCGCCTGCCTAACGAAACCACCACAATTTGCCGAACGAAACCGCCACAATTTACCGAACGAAACCGCCACAATTTACCGAACGAAACCGCCACAATTTGCCGAACAGAATCTCCACAATTCTCCGAACAAAATCGCCACAATTTGCCGAACAAAACCGCCACAATTTGCCGAATTGGATTTTTTTGTTTATCTTTGTACACGTTTATTAATTTGTAAACCAATACTGTATGAACTATCTCCCACGAATCGCAGATTCGCTTCTCGCAGACAAACTTGAAGCAAAGGGTTGTGTGCTGATACGCGGCCCCAAATGGTGCGGCAAAACCACTACTGCGGAACAAAAAGCCAATAGCGTCATATATATCGGTGACCCGGCTCACCGGGAGGAATACATGCAGATGGGAGCAATTGACCCCGGTCAGCTGCTTCTCGGTGCCACACCACACCTTGTGGACGAATGGCAATTGATTCCCGAGCTATGGGATGCCGTCAGATTCGAGGTAGACCACCGCAACAAAGTAGGTCAGTTCATACTCACCGGTTCGGCTGTTCCGGAAGCACATGCTCCGGAAAACGAGAAAAAAATCCGGCATACCGGAACCGGACGTGTCGCCATCATTGACATGATGCCAATGACTCTTGCCGAGTCGGGAGATTCATCCGGAGAAGTAAGCCTGTCCGAACTTTTCGCCCAACCGGAAATAATCCGTGGAACAAATCCACACAATCTTGAGGACATAGCCTTTCTGGCGTGCCGGGGAGGCTGGCCGTTTGCAATAAGTTCAGGGATGAGTCGTAAAGCCGCGCTCTCCCAATCGTTCGACTATCTCGACCTTGTGGTTGAGGAAGATATTTCAAGAGTTGACGGAGTGGCACGCAATTCTGAACGGGCACGGGCAATACTCCGGTCATATGCACGCCTACAGGGAAGTCAGGCACCGGTATCCATGATAAGAAAAGATGTCGCATCTAACGATGCCGATGAAATTTCCGACGATACCATCAAATCATACCTCAACGCCCTCAGACAGATTTTCGTGATAAAGGACATGTCGGCATGGAACCCGAATCTTCAATCCAAATCGGCAATACGTACCACCCCCACAAGATATTTCACCGATCCGTCGATAGCGACAGCCGCACTCGGTCTTGGCCCGGAAGACCTGATGGGAGGACTCTCCTATTTCGGCTTTGTGTTCGAAACGATGTGCATCAGGGATCTGCGGGTATATGCCCAGTCTCTCGACGGAGAAGTATTCCACTACCGCGACAGCAACGGCCTGGAATGCGATGCCGTCGTGCATCTCCGCAACGGCAGATATGGACTTGTGGAAATTAAGCTCGGAGGGGAGAAACTGATTGAGGATGGGGCTGCAAAACTGCATAAACTTAGTTCGTTGATCGACACAAAGAAAATGCGCGAGCCTTCGTTCAAAATGATATTGACTGCGACGGGCGCATTCGCTTACCGCCGCAAAGACGGTGTCTATGTAGTTCCGATAGGCACCCTGTGCAATTAGAGGGCAATTAGAGGGGGCTGATGTTTTCTAATTTAATTTTTTTTATTAACTTTGCTTTTGATGGCCTCAAAGGCATATGTGCCCGACATTGCCGTCAACCGGGGATTGGACAGACTTTTAATAATAAGTGTACAGACTCTTAATAATAACCAAACAGCATAAGTCATGACAGAATCTAAGAAAAACACTGTGGCCGAACCGCAGCCCGAGGTTGAGGTGATGGATGCCTCCCCTTCTTGCGTACATATCGGTCTTGTAGGCAATTACGCCGATACCGACGAAACCCGCTTCCTGCTCACTCCCGAGGCGTGCGGCCTTCTCACGTCGGCCGGTATCCGCATCTCGATGGAAGCCGGTGCCGGAGTTGACATCAGTTTCAAGGATGAGACTTATGCCGAGTATGGTGTGAAGATTGTGACCCGCGACGAGGCCCTCAAATGCCCGGTGGTGCTCACCTATAATCCACTGCGTGCTAAGGATGTTAAAAAGATGGTGCCCGGATCGGCACTTCTCTGCATGATGGGGGACGCCCTCTTCGAAAGCACCGTAATCAAGGCTCTGCTCGACAGAAAAATCGCTTGCGGATGCTTCGACAATATGTACTCGCACCACGATGTGCAGATTTTCGCCAATATTGTTGACGAAATCGATGGCCGCGCAGCCATAATGTATGCTCAGGAATCGCTCTCCTATTTAGGTGGTGGCAAGGGTGTGCTCCTCGCCGGTGTGGCCGGACTCAACCCCTGCGAAGTACTGGTGATAGGTTGCGGCACCGAGTCTATCGCCGCCGCCAACGCCGCTGCCGGAGCCGGCGCGAAGGTCGTGCTCATGGACAACGACTCCTCTTCGCTGATGCTCGCCCGCCCGGCATGTCATCCCGGCGTGGAACTGATAGCAATTCATCCGCGCGTGCTCACCAACCGCGTCAAGACCGCCGATGTCATAATCACGGGCAACACCACCCGCCAGTTCGAGTTCCCGAAGAGTTTGTCTTCCTCGCTGAAGGATACCGTGTATGTGATTGACCTCAATGAGTCGCACCCCTCGGTATCTGTGCCCCGCACCGTGGCGATGGCCCTCTCGAACCCGATGGTGAATTTCTTCAACGAGCTGTCGATCAAGAGCGGCTTCCGCGGTATGATGGTGACAACTCCGGGCGTGCAGTGCGGCATGGTCACTTATGAAGGCAAGCTGGTTGACAAACTCATCGCCTCCTACCTCTCCATGCCGAGCATCGACATCCGCGTGATGCTCTCAAGCACAAACTGATTTTCCGACCGTTAGAACACAAACTGATTTTCCGACCGTTAGAAATGGACGAAAAGCCGGTACTGATCCACCTCATCTCCTCCAACAGATGGGGCGGTGCCCAGCGTTACGCTCTCGACATCTGCCGCCATTACCGCGCGGCGGGTTGGCGCGTCGCTGCCGTCACACGCGACGCGAAGGTGGTCGATGACCACTTCCGCAGCGCGGAGATTCCTCTGGTGCATTCTCCGCTCAGGGGTTTCTTCGATCCGGCTTCGGCTGTGATTCTCGCGCGTGTGCTGAAAGGCCTGCCGGTCGACAAGACCTATGTCCATGTACACCGCTACCGCGACGCGTTCACTGTGCTGCTGGCAAAGCGCATCGCCGGTCGCCCGGACGTGCGCGTCATATCCACGCGCCACACCGTGCGTCAGGGGCGCAACTCATGGCTTTTCCGTCGTATCTACGACAAAATCAACGCGCATATATTCGTTTCGCGGACGGCTTTCGAGCGTTTCCGTGCGGCATGGCCCGACCGGTTGCCCATGCGCGGGGAGACAGTGCATATCATACACAACAGTGTCAATATTCCCGACGTGCATCCCGAGCCGGAACCGGCCAAGGGTCCCGTGTTCGCAATCTATGCCGGTCCGCTGGTAAAAGGTAAAGGTATAGAGACAATAATAGACGCTCTCGTATCGCTGCGCAAGCTGAAACTCCGTCTCCGCATCGTGGGGCGCGGCAATCCCGACTATCTTGACTCGCTGCGCCGCCGCGCCATGACCCGTGGAGTTATGGAGATGATTGACTGGAAAACTCTTGCCGACATACCGGTTGACATAATATCGCAGTCTCACTTTGCAGTATTGCCCTCGATTGAGCGGGAGGCTTTCGGCCTGCCAAATATCTATGTCATGGCTGCGGGCAGACCACAGATATGCTCTCCGAACGGTGCGCAGTCGGAATATCTGGTTGACGGCGAATCAGCCCTTTTCGTGCCACCGGCCGATGCCCACGCGTTGGCCGAGGCCATGCGTCGGCTGGCCAAGGACCCTGACCTCCGCGCCCACATCGGCCGCGAGGCACGCCGCGCCTACACAGCCACCCTCTCCTGGGACTCCTTCATCCCCCGCCTCACTGAAATCTACACCACCTGCTGACCCGCAGCTCACTTTATACTTGACAAGCTCACTTCAGCCAGTAGGTCATGGAAATGCGGACGTAGGTTTCGTTCATGGCCTTGAAACGGAACACCGGTTGCCGGGCCACATTGAGCAAACCGAACGAACCGTCTATGCCTACGGTAATTGTGGGTGGCAGCTCAATCAGGAAGCCCGTCACCCACGAGACATTCCACCGCCTGAACACACCGTTGTCGCCATACAAATCATAATGTCGTTCCCCGCGAGGTGTGGATAACGCTCCGGCAAACCCGAATGAACCTTCAACTCCGGTCATGATTCCGAACCCGAGATCATCGCCGTAATTGAATATGTAGCCGGCCTGAACAGGAAGAACCATCGTACCCTGGTGGAGGGAATGCGACGGCCATGCGGCATCGCCATATATCGGCACTACCGGCACCATCTGAATGGGAGCGTTATCGTAGCCGATGGAAAACCCGGTCTGCAACAGCCAGTTTGTCTTATGAATAAACCTGAGATTCACGCCAACGGAACATCCATATCCGAATTCATATCCCTCAAAGTCTACTGATGAAGTCAAGTCTCCCGGAAAGAACAAATGAAAAGCAGCCTTAGGTCCCCACGAAAACCGCCATGCCTGAGCTGTGGTGTCTATTTCCACTGGACCACCTATAGTCAATTCAGTTGTGTCTGTTCTTAGTATGGCTTGATTGACAAGAGCATCTGCACTCCTTGCGGAGCCAAATATCATGACAATAAAAAAAACGACTATACATATTTTTACGACTCTCAAATTATTATGTTTCACCATACATAAGCCAATATGCAAAGCTGTTATTCGCATTTTACATAATACTTTAGTCCTCAATGGAATTTTAAAATAATCCAATATTTCGGCAAAAACGAACTATTGTAAGTTACGTAAAACAAACTTAATAAACTTGAGTACTCTATCACAAATTTTGAGTCGACAGCACCATTCATCAAGAACTACCACACTTCCTTTATTAATTCATAGAATGGATAGCCGACTCAAAATCACTTTTGCCAATGAAGAGGAGCAATATGATTGTTTCTACACTGTGAATTTTAAAGTTCACTCATTACTCGTCCCGGAATCGGAGTAATTTTCATAGTGTTTACACCAATATCCCATACTATATGCACCTGTTGACAGAGCCGAATAAATAGCAAACTTCTGGTCATCTGAGAGAGTATTATCATTTTCAATTGCATCCACATAATAGTTTACCAATTGATTCATACTCGACTCATCGGTAACTGAATTTTCAGCACCTTGGATAAACTTCTGAATTATTCGAGCCTCGCGTCTTTCTAACCCCATACTCTCTAATTGCTTACCGAAATCCTCAGAGTCGCATGATATAGCATATAGGGGGGTCTCCATAAGTCCATTATAAAGAGCCTTGAATTCAGAAGATCTGAGCACCTTCTTATAATTACTAGGTAGGGTAGCATTGAGATTTTCAATTTCCCGAGTTCCGACATACATCTCCAGCGTTAAATTATGCAGAATACCCACACGCAGCGCTTCTTCATACTTGGCCGGTATATTAATTACTACTTTATCATACTCAGCCATTTGTTCTTGGATAAATTCATTGTTTGTAGGAATTGAAGCCATAACCAGTTCAATCTTTTCCTGGGACATATCCATTGAACTATCATACGCTGGAGCTTTGTATTGAATAGCTGCCATGGCGGAATATATTGCAGCTCCTACTATTGCCCCTACACCAGCCCCGACAAAACCCCAAAAGCCAGGAATAACCGAAAACCCTAATTTTGCTCCAGCTATTGCACCTTTTATATCGGCAGCAATAATAGCTATTCCTCTCAAAATGTCCCTGAAATTACGGGTTCCAGAGACCAATCCATTCTCCATTGCAAGACTGTCATTGATAACCTGAAGACGCACGAGAAGTGCATCATCCTCATCTGAAAAATGGTCTACTGCTTGAACTGAGACAGCTTGAGTTTCTTCCGGACCCTCTTGGACACAGCAGGCCAATGTCAACAGAAGGATTGGAAAAATTAAAATAATGATTTTCCTCATTTCTTTCTTTTTTTTAATTAATTTTTCAATATTAGTAATATTTTTTAAAAAACACAAATATCATTATCTATTTAACATTATTTAACAATATCTATTTTCACAACCTACCCAAAACAGCAGCATCGAATCTGGGGGCCGAATTGTTAGACAACACAGCGAGTATAGATATAGTGACAACCAGTTGATTTCGCAGCATGGCCATATCGGAGATTGCGTGGAAAGCTTCTGTATCGATTTACGGAAGCATACATATTTTCTGCATAGCTTTGTTTGGCATCTATTTGCATCTATTTTTCGCGGTCATTCGCATATGTCGCGTTTTTTTGGTAATTTTGCATTCTGAACTGATTTTTAAGAACTTCAATTTACACTGCTGTGGAGAAGAATTCGAAAATATATGTCGCCGGTCACCGTGGAATGGTGGGCTCGGCTATAGTACGCGAACTGAAACGCCGGGGTTTCACCAACATCATAACCCGCACCCACGCCGAACTCGACCTTACCCGTCAGGACGCTGTCGAGAAGTTTTTCGCCGAGGAACGCCCTGAATACGTGTTCCTCGCCGCTGCCAAGGTCGGCGGCATCGAGGCCAACGACAAGGCTCCGGCCGATTTCATGTATATGAATATGATGCTGGAAATGAACGTAATCCACGCCGCATGGCAGAACGGTTGCCGTAAGCTGGAATTCCTCGGTTCATCCTGCATATACCCGCGCATGGCCCCGCAGCCCATGCCGGAGGCATGCCTGCTGACATCGGCCCTCGAAAAGACCAACGAGGCTTATGCTCTCGCCAAAATCTCAGGTCTGAAGTATTGCGAGTATCTCAACCGCCAGTATGGAACGGACTTCATCTCGGTCATGCCGACCAACCTCTATGGTCCGAACGACAATTACCACCCCACCCACTCGCATGTGCTCCCCGCGCTTATCCGCCGCTTCCACGAAGCCAAGGAGGCCGGACTCAAGAGCGTGACCTGCTGGGGTGACGGTTCACCGCTCCGCGAGTTCCTTTATGTGGACGACCTCGCGAACCTGTGCGTGTTCCTGATGGAGAACTATTCGGGCAACGAGACTGTCAATGCCGGTACGGGCAAGGAACTCTCCATACGTGAGCTTACCGAAATCGTGGCACGCACCGTGGGATACGAGGGAGAGATTCTTTGGGATACCACCAAACCGAACGGCACTCCGCGCAAACTGCTCGACGTGTCAAAGGCTACCGGACTCGGATGGTCTTACAAGACTGAATTGGAGGAGGGTGTGCGCCTCGCCTACGAGGACTTCCTGAGCAATCCGATGCGCGCCGAGCGATAAACAGCACCGGGCTGACCCAACCAACCCCGATATACCGATGACCGAATCTGAGAAGAAATACCTGTCGGCCGAAAGCTGGGTGTCATGGGGAGCATTCTTGATGCTCGTCGCGACATACTGGCTTACGGTGGCACCGACCGTGTCGTTCTGGGACTGCCCGGAATACGTGTCGGCGGCATATCTTCTTGAAATCGGCCACCCGCCGGGCAATCCGGTGTGGATGCTCGTGGAGCGGGTCATAGCCATGCTCGCGCCCGGCCCGCAATATGCGGCCCTGGCCATAAACCTGTCGGCGGGACTGTTCACGGCTTTCGCGGCTTTCTTTCTGGCCAAGACAATTTTCCGCGTCGGGCTGTGGGTGCTGCTAAAGCTGCCGCGACGTCACATTCCCGCGCCTCTCGCCGCAGCCGGTGCCGCACTTACGGGCGCGCTCGCCTTCGGATGGTGCGACTCGGCTTGGTATTCCGCCGTCGAGGCTGAGGTCTATGCCATGTCGATTTTCATGTCCGCGCTCTGCGTGTGGCTCATGACGAAGTGGGCCGGCACGCGCAACAGGCAGGATTCCTGGCGGTTGCTTATCCTGATAGCCTATCTGTTCGGTCTGAGTATCGGCATACATCAGCTCAACCTGCTCTGCATACCCGCCTTGGCTATGGTCTGGGCGGTGCGAAGGGGCATACACTCCACTCTCCGCCTCGCTCTCATATTCATCCTGTCGCTGGCGGCGGTGGGCTGTGTGCTGATGGGCATGATGCCCTCGACAATAGCTCTGGCCGCGGAATTTGAGCTGGCTGCTGTCAATTCAGCGGGGCTTCCACCGCTGTCGGGCGTGGTGGCATATGTACTGCTTTTGGGAGTGTCGCTCATCGGGGCACTCGTCGCTACAAGATTGTCACACAACCGCGCCGTGATGGCGCTGGCCTGCTTCCCGGCAATATTTCTTTCGGGAATATTCATTATCTCGGAGCACTTTCTGGCGGGAGCTTTGGTTTCGGCTGCGGTATCCATACTTCTTGTGACAGGCTCCAATTTCAAGGCAAGACGGCTCTGCCTCTCCATGTGGATGCTGGCTATGCTCCTCACCGGATATTCATCGTATGCGCTGATACCCATACGCGGTGACATTCCCTCGCCCGCCAACGCTGCCATGCCGGGCGACCCTTTCTCGTTCGCCTCTTACCAGAGCCGCGAGCAATATGGTTCGAAACCTCTTTTGTACGGTCCGACTCCATACAGCAAGTCGATGCTCCGCGAGGATTACGACACCGCCGGACATCCGGTCTACAAGTTCTATCAGCTCGATTATTACCGCCCGGTCCATGTCCTGAAGGAGGACGGAGCACGGCTCAAAGCGTCGCTGCCGGGCGTATCGCCGGCCGACTCCGCGCGAAATGCGGAATTGCTCGCCCGCGAGGGTGAGGCATACATCGTGCGCGGCATGAAAGCCCGCACCATAAAGACTCCGGAGCTGAACATGTGGTTTCCGCGCATCACAAGTTCCAATCCCTCCGACATCCGTTCTTATGGGGAATGGGTCGGTATGGAACCCGCCAACATGGTAGCGGTCGAGATTTCAGAGGCTTTTGACTCGGCCGGAAATGCCGTCGCGAAGATGGATGCCGTCGGCGAACGTCACCGCCCCAAGGCGAAACGCCCCACGTATCTGCAAAACGCCGCATGGTTCGCCTCCTATCAGACGGGCTATATGTACTGGCGTTATCTGCTATGGAATTTCTCTGGACGCCAGAACGACCGACCGTCGCAGGGTGAGGTGCAGCATGGCAATTTCATAACCGGATTCCCGGTCGTCGACAATGCCATGCTCGGTGCCGAGGAGTATCTGCCTCCGGTGGCCGGAAGCGCCAACAAGGGGCGCAACCGATATTTCATGCTGCCGCTGATTCTCGGAATACTCGGTGTGATATGGCTTCTGAAATCGCGTCGGCGCGGTATGCAGACCTGCGCCGTGACTGCCATACTGTTTGTCATGACCGGTCTGGCTATTGTGGTCTATCTGAATCAGGATCCGGGAGAACCACGAGAGCGCGACTATTCTTTCCTCGGCTCTTTCTGGGCATATTGCGTGTGGATTGGCTTCGGTGGACTGATGATTGCCCGCCGTCTGCGGAGCATGTGGGGTTATCTCATACCATTGGCGGTCGTGGCGTGGATGGGTGTCGAGAATTACGACGACCATGACCGCTCGGGCCGTTACGCCGCCCGCAATTTCGCGGCCAATCTGCTTAACGCGCTCGAACCCGACGCGGTGATTTTCGTCAACGGTGACAACTACACCTTCCCGCTCTGGTACGCGCAGGAGGTGGAGGGAATACGTCGCGACGTGCGTGTGGTGAATCTCGCATATCTCAACTCACCGGTCTATGCGGCAAATCTCATGAAAGACTGGCGGGAGTCTAAGGCTCTGCCCACAACGCTGACACGTGGCGACATAATCTGGGAAGCCTTCCGCATGGCGAAAATCCGCGCCAATGCCACCGACACACTCCCGGCTATTGCCGCGCTCGACAGTCTGCGCCACTCCGCAGTGCCGGAGTTTCCGGTGCGTTACGTCACGCTGGCAGTGTCGCCAGACTCAACTGTTGTCTACGACCTGCGCAATCTGAGGGGGACCGGTTCTTCGGTAGACTTCGGTCGCCTGATGATGTTCGACATCATCGCCACCGGCGCAGCCTCGGGGCAGCATCGCCCTGTCTACTGGCTATATTCCATTTCGGGAGAAAAGCGCATCAGCCTGACGGGTTACACCTCACCATGGCTCTTCGGATACCGATTCGGAGTGACCGACCAATCGGAAAACGATTCGCTGCTACATTCAGCCGCAAAGAAAACAGTGGCACCCAATCCACCGGGTCGTGAGGTTTACATGGACCATGCCCCGGCCGCCCAGATAGCGGCGCAACGTGGAGCCTTGACCGCAGCCGGACTGCGGCTACTTCGTCACGGACAGCTTGCCGAGGCTATTGAAATGGCAAATCGGGCTGACATATTGATGGGAGAAGACCCCGGAACATTTCTTAACGTCGTGATAGCGGACACGGTCTTTACCACACGCCGCGAACTCGCGACCCTTCTCTCCGCCTGCGCCGACTCACTACAAGCCCGCGCCGCCACCCCCCAATCCGTTACGGTCTCCTACCACCCCGCTACCGACCCCGGCACCAACCCCGCCACCGGAACAAATCAATCCGTTACCCCCCTGACCGAAGCACAGATTATGGAGCTTCGCGCCCGTGCGCGCCACCACCTCCGCCAATACAACCTGCAACGCGCCGCATGGCAGACCTACCGCGACCACCTTCCCCCGCGCCTCCGCCCCAAAATGTCCCCCACCTACTGACACCCACCCTACAGATCAGCCTCATTTAAGTACACCAAAATGGATATTGAGACTTCAGCTTAGTACAATGTCAGTGGTGATGTCAAAGTGGAAAGCTATTTCAAGAGACATTCATCGCATCATGGGGATTCTGAGAAACTCTATTCTTAGAGGAGCCCCATGGCATCCAGCAGCCCCAAACTGGGCGACTGCACCCTGTCAACGAATGGTTTAAGTGCACTGGTTGTAATTTTCTGCCCATTTTCCGTAAGCGTCTTATAGCCCAGATATAATTTGCTTAACGAAATCTCAAACGGTTTTCCTGTTGATTGGCGTGTGCCAGTTAGTTTACCACCGTTTACTGTTACGTTGGCATACTCCACCCCCGAAACACTCTTGTAGGAATGGATTTGCGAGGCTTTCTCGATAAATTCTTGCTGTGTAATCATATCAATTTGATTTATACTTAATAACATTCAAAATATTTAACCCTGTCCCAACACCCTCTTTAAGTCAGCTTCTGTATTGACTGATTCAATATTACTCTTTATTTTTTCACACTCCTGATAAAAAAATTCTCTTGACAGATAAGATAATTGTCTTGTCGCACCCAGCCGATTAATATACTGTGCCAAATAACGACCACGCATCTCCCAGTTCTTCTCAAAAACCGGAAGATTATCCTTAATAAAATCCAAGACCCCGAGAAGTCCATTTTTTATTCGAAGAAACACCGCAAACCAAATCACTCGAAACGAATAGTTGGCGAACAGTATCTCTGTCAATTCGTATGGATTCTCTCTCGTGTCATCAACGCTGAAATACACAGACCACCATAACGATGCAAGCGTATTACGCATCATTCCTTGTCCACCGAAGAACCAATGATCCATTATATAGTTCGATGCTACGTTACTATCCCTAACTTTAGGCCAGCGTTTTTGACAATAGGGAAATAGTTCAGTATGCGTAAGATATGCCCAGAAAGACTCATTAGAGGCCAATAAAGGAGAAACATCCTTATAAGCCTCATACAAAGCCACCGCAGCCTTAAATTCAGACTCGGACTCCATCATAGTATCCAAAAGTCCTTCCGGATGATAAATATTGGCAAGCTGTCTTATTTGAGCATCGTCTATTTCAAATGCATCTTCTCCGTATTTAGATATTGATACTCCAGCCCGTAACTCATCTTTGAGACGGGTTACATAGCTTGATTTAAATGTTCTTTGAAGTGTTGCCATTTCAATCCTCCTCTTCTAAGGTTTGGCTGTTATGCAAATTTAATAATTTCTCCATCATTCTTCGATAAGGGTCACCAAGCAATGCCTGCGCAAGCTCAGGAACTTGAAGTTTGTCCAAATCCTTGAAGCATGCCAGATTTGGCTCAGTTTCAATCCGTGTATTCACACATCTTGCCCACAATGTCTCGCTATTTTCTTCTATGTTATATAGTGCGTAACAAAGCGCATTAAATACCACAGATGAATGAATGATGTCCATATAAGCATCTCCCACTCCACCCTTATACATATTATATAGAGAAGTTGGGAATACAATCTCTATCTTGTCTCCTGCAATGTCAAAACGAGTCTGACTCAGAGTCACATCTTCACGGATAACCATGAAAGATCCGGCAGCCTGGAGTTTATCAAATTTTATATCTGCATCAAAATGTGCCTGAGGGAAGGCCGCAAGTATGTCTCCTGGTTCCAAATCAAATGAGTATCCATCATAATCTTCGTTGAAACCGGGATTAGTATATTGTTTAATTGCCTTCTTTACTGTAACAAAACCGTTGAAGTTAACTCTCCCATTGACTAATCTTCTTGGCAAAAGGACATCAAACACAGAGATACTACTTGAAAAAGATTGCCTCAGAAATGCCTTCTGACAATCAACCTCACAAGAATACTCGGCATAACCATCCTTTATCAGTTGACTTATTACTTCGTTATTCTGACTCAATGCTATTCTGAATTTATATGTGTCAGGAGTTGTTTCGAGATTAATCTTCACACAATCTGACCCAAGCAATGGCAAGACATCATCCTTTACTCCAAGCACGGGATATGGGAAAGAAACATTATTTAATCTCATATGCGTCAAGTTTAATTGAATGAGGAAGATCGTCCGCAAAACGTATACTGATTGCGGGATTCTTTCCCTCTACAATGTGTAATCCTGAAATTGAATTTCCTTCAACAGTTCCGACATTTGCTGAAACAATATTCAGTTCAACCTCATCTGACTGATCGGTTCCCACCAGCAAGTCTATCCTGCCATTCTTAACTTCATAATCTGAGTGAATAATGATATTATGTACAATTATCCCATTTTTCTTCTGTGCAAAAGAGCGATAGGACACAGGTATCTCAGATGCATAGGTACCGGGGGTTCCATCTGACTCTACCGGAATGTTACGACGATTAATTTTACCGGCACCAACACCGGATCCATTACTACCACGCCGTCTACCGGGTCCACTGAGTAAACTTCCTTTGGAATCCGGAATCCCCGTCTGCACACTATTAACCAAAACTTTACCAATTGACTCATGACCAGATGATTCCGGAATATCTACTTGCTTACCATCTGTAGTGATTGAAGCGCCCTCATCTTTAAAACTACCTGTTGGATTGGAAACCAGAGCTTCAGACATATAGTCGTCGTCATCGTCTTCAATGGCAGTGGGTATATATAGATATTGATCGAGTCCGCGGATATTGAGAGTCTCCTGATTAGAACGTTCAAACAATTTTTCAATACAACGAATAAGGAATTCCTTAATCTCCCTAAACCCGTTACGCCCAATACGATTCGTTTTACCTCTTTCATCTTTCCAATTGCTTGGCATCCACTGGTCATGAGCCGGGTTTTCAATCCGCCGGAGAATTTTGTCACCTTCTTGATTCTCACAAAAGAAAACTCCATAGAAACCATTGGCACTCGGTTGCTGCTTACAATCCACCATCATTCGGGGAGAACGCAGATAGGCTACGCGTGCAGACGCATCCCTATTCTTATAAGCATAAAACCACACCTCGCCGAGAGTTGGTAAAGTTTCGTTATAAATCCGATGATTCTTGTCTTGACCTGCGAACCGAACGGCCTCTAAATAAGGTCTTGGATTAAAATACTCTTTTTTGCGGCTTGTGTCATGGATATCGGGGAAATATTGCTCCACAAGGTCTACAATATTTGCTTCTGTAATTTCTAATTCTCCCACAACGACATCCAGTTTTCCGTGATAAATTGACAACCAAAAATTTTGAAGGACAGAAATCACCATTTCTTTATAGATGTCTTCCTTATCAGACGATGAGCTAATCTCAACACCCATAATATTGATGTCAGTTCCTATTTCATCTCTACGGAATCGAGCAGGGATATCCTCCGGATTATCCACCGGCATACCATCATTATTGTCGTAATAACCTACGGACACACATTTCTCATCGTTGATATTGAAATGTGTACATAGGGAAGCGACTCCTTCAAAATAGTATTTCCCTGAATCTGTCAATGTTGATACAAGGATTGTACGTATTGGGGATATATAGAAATAAGCTGCTTTACCAAACCCAAATGAACCTCCGGCTGTATCAGAAGTTTTGTTAGATACACCGGCGGCCCTCACAAAACCATAGAAGGCGCTTTCCCGGTCATTCGGACTGTATCTCATACCTGTGGTGTTGAAATCAGATACCTGGATGTAATACAAGTCTCGTGCATCCCTTGCTTTACGCAGAAAATGCAGCATAGGCTTATAGTTTTCATCTGCTTGAGGAAAATATCTTATACAGCCATCCAAATGAGTATCAAGTCCGAATAAATTGGGGAAGTTTCTTGGTGATAATTTCTTTATACGAAAAGACATCCTCACCGGAATTGAATCATCATCCACTGCATCCAAAGAGTTCTGAATAGATTCTCTGATTAATGAAGCATATGGAGTTCTTTTAAAATTTTCCGACATAGGATCATTCGGGCCGTCATCACGGCCACCTAATTGCTTGGCGAAATGCCACTTGCAATTAAGTTCAGGATTAATTTTGGAAGATGGTGTCAATTGTTCCAAACCCATATGAAGTGAAATAAAAATTAAAAACCACAGCGTGCTATAAAGGATATATGCAGAAGTTGCGTAATACAAAACCGCAAAATGGTTTTAATAAACTACCATGCGGACAATTTATAATTGTATCTTCTATTCAATAACCCTCTTAGATGATTCAAATTGGATTCCATATTTCCCTTATTGAATCACCCGCAAATATAGTGATTTTTTTTGAATAATATTATCCCATCTACATTTTTTACACGAAATGATAATCAGACGCACATTTTCTATTCTCATTTTTGCGACATTCTTATGTACCTGAGGTAAAAAATCGAGATTTTTTCGTATCTTTGTGTTTTATAGGCAAAGCGACTTGTATTATAGTACGCATGTCGATTACAGGTTAGGGGGTGGCTCGTGCATTATGCCGGTTCCTGCATTTGCTTTAAAGATTCAGTAATTATGGCTCAGATAATTTATCCTATTGGCATTCAGACCTTCTCCAAAATCAGAGAGGGAGGATTACTGTATATTGATAAAACCGAGTATGTCTATCGGCTTGTCAACACTTCGCAGTTCGTTTTTCTGAGCCGTCCACGCCGGTTCGGCAAGTCTTTGTTGCTTTCCACTGTCAAGGAATATTTCTTGGGTCATCGCAATCTGTTCGAGGGTCTGGAAATAAGCCGTTGTGAACGAGATTGGGTAAAGCACCCCGTGCTCCATCTTGATTTCACCGGAGCTGATTACAATGACCCATCAGAGTTATATACAAATCTTGATGTACAGTTTGCAATGTGGGAGAACGAATATGAAATCGAAAAATTAAACGACTCGCTTTCCTCACGATTCCGGGAGATTATATTACGCGCTTATAAAAAGGCGGGGCAGAAGGTTGTGATCCTGATTGACGAATACGACAAGCCATTGTTAGAAACTGTCGACAATCCGGAGCTTCAGCAAAAATACCGCGAAACTCTTCGTGGCATATATGGCAATCTGAAAAGGATGGACGAATATATCCGTTTCGCCATGCTTACCGGAGTCACAAAGTTCGGGCATCTGAGCATTTTCAGCGACCTCAACAACCTCAACGACATTTCTTTTGACGAACAGTTCGAGGGTATCTGCGGAATAACCGGCAAAGAACTCCGGTGCAATCTTTCGCAGGGTGTGGCGGAACTTGCGGAAAGAACGGGACAGACTGTTGACGAGGCTTATGAGACTCTTAAAAGGAATTACGACGGCTATAGGTTCTCTCCCGAGGGTTGTCTTGATGTCTACAATCCATTCAGCCTGCTTTCGGCCTTGTCCAAGTGTAAAATAGGTAATTATTGGTTCAAGACCGGCACTCCAACTTTCCTCATCAAAATGATTAAGGCGGACAACCTGCCCATCATAAAACTGGACAAGCTGCACGCAACGGTAGAGGAACTGACAGACCTGTCTTTTAATTTAGGCAATTATATACCGGTCATGTACCAGAGCGGATACCTGACTATAAAGGATTACGACAGCGAGTTGGGCGAAGTCACGCTCGGGTTCCCCAACAAGGAAGTGGAATCCGGATTCCTGAACCAGGTGATGCCTCTGTACACTTCCGTACCTGAACAACGAGCCGGTTTCGAAATAATACAGTTCGTGAAGGATGTTCGCGCCGGTCGCGCCGAGGAATTCATGATGCGGTTACAGAGTTTGTTTGCCGATTTCCAGTATGACTCGTTCGACCTCAAACATCTTGAACAGCATTATCAGGATGTAATTTTCATAGTCTTCAAACTAATGGGATTCTACACTCGAACTGAATACAAGACTGCATCCGGCAGAATCGACATGGTTATCAAGACCAAAGACTATATCTACGTCATTGAGTTCAAGATAGACAAGAGTGCGAAAGAGGCC
The DNA here is from genome assembly GCA_910578385.1 of uncultured Muribaculaceae bacterium. Classification (GTDB taxonomy): domain Bacteria; phylum Bacteroidota; class Bacteroidia; order Bacteroidales; family Muribaculaceae; genus Lepagella. Next base: position 52,316 of record CAJTQV010000005.1, read on the forward strand.
TTGGCTCAGATTGACACCAAAGAATACCTGCTGCCATTCAAGGCCGATGGCCGCAAGTTGGTGAAAATCGGTGTCAACTTCGACAGCAAGACTCGCACCATCGCCTCCTGGATAATTGATTAGACCGGACCGAACTGCCCCTCTATACGTCAGATTATCACCGCAGGTGTCGCTGTTTTCGCAGTTTTTGCGGCGGAGGGGCGTGGGTTTCCGATTTTTTTTGTAACTTTGCAAGTTGATAGGGACTTGTGATGTTTGCTTCCCTGTTGCGCGTGTTTGAATGCGTGCTTGCTTCCCGATTACGCGGGTTTGTGCGCGTATTCGCGAGCGCAGATTTTATGACCGAATAAATTTACGACTTATGAATCTTTTTGATAAGGTAAGCGACGACATCAAGAAGGCGATGCTGGCTCGCGATAAGGTCCGCCTCGAAGCTCTCCGTGGCGCCAAAAAGGAATTCCTTGAGGCTAAGACAGCCAAGGGTGCCAACGGCGAACTCTCCGACGAAAACGCGACTAAAATCATCGTCAAGATGGTAAAGCAGCGCAAGGAAAGCGCCAAGATATATACCGACAATAACCGTCAGGAACTCGCCGATAATGAACTCGCCGAGGCTGCCGTGCTTGAGGAGTATCTCCCCAAACAGCTCTCAGCAGAGGAACTCGACACCGAGCTCCGCGCAATCATCGCTGAAACCGGTGCCACCGGCCCGCGCGAGATGGGCAAGGTGATGGGCGTCGCCTCCAAACGCCTCGCAGGCCGTGCCGAGGGTCGCGCCATATCCGAAGCCGTCAAGAATCTGCTCAACAGTCTCTGAAAACATCAGTTATTACTGAAAACCCACCAACTGAATATCCGCATTTTACAACCATAATAGACCACAAGAAATGCTTACGCTCCAGACCATAAAGGCTGATCCCGAGTTCGTGATCAAGCGTCTCGCCGTCAAAGGTTTCGACGGCAAGGAAGTTATTAACAAGATTCTCGATATTGACGCCGAACGCCGTCGTCTCCAGCAGAAGACTGATTCCGACGCCTCTGAACTCAAGAAACTCTCCTCTTCTATCGGTTCGCTGATGAAGGAGGGAAAGACCGCCGAGGCTGCCGAAGCCAAGCAGAAGGTGGCCGACATCAAAGGCAACACAAAGGCTCTTCAGGACCATCTGGCAGAGTGCGAGACCAAGATGCGCGACCTGCTCCTCACCGTCCCCAACCTCCCCTGCGCCGCAGTGCCGGAGGGTCTGACGGCCGAGGATAATGTGGTTGAGAAAACAGGCGGTGTAATTCCTGACCTGCCCGAGGATGCACTTCCCCACTGGGACCTCGCCAGGAAATACAATATCATCGACTTCGAGATGGGTGTCAAGGTGACCGGCGCCGGATTCCCCTTCTACGTAGGCAAGGGCGCACGTCTGCAACGCGCTCTCATCCAGTTCTTCCTCGACGAGGCATGGCACGCCGGCTACACCGAGGTAGAGCCGCCGTTCGTGGTCAACGAGGCTTCGGGCTACGGCACAGGCCAGCTCCCCGACAAGGAGGGACAGATGTACCACGTCAACCTCGACAACCTCTATCTGATTCCCACCGCCGAGGTTCCGGTCACCAACATGTATCGCGACGTTATCCTCACCGAGAGCGAGCTTCCCAAGAAGAACTGCGCATATTCACCCTGCTGGCGCCGCGAGGCCGGAAGCTACGGCAAGGACGTGCGCGGTCTGAACCGTCTGCACCAGTTCGACAAGGTGGAGATTGTACGCATAGAGCGTCCCGAAGATTCCTATGCAGCTCTTGAGGAGATGAAGGACCATGTTCAGGGGCTGCTTGAGAAACTCGGCCTGCCCTGGCACATACTCCGTCTCTGCGGGGGCGACATGAGCTTCACCTCGGCCATCACTTTCGACTTCGAGGTATGGAGCGCAGCCCAGAAGCGCTGGCTGGAGGTTTCGTCGGTATCGAACTTCGAGACATACCAGGCAAACCGTCTGAAATGCCGCTACAAGGGTGCTGACAAGAAGATGCACCTCTGCCACACCCTCAACGGTTCGGCTCTTGCCCTGCCGCGCATCATGGCCGCGCTGCTGGAGAACAACCAGACTCCCGAGGGAATTGTTATACCGGAGTGCCTGCGCAAGTACTGCGGCTTCGACATCATCGACTGATAAAATCACAGACTGATAGTTACAGGGGTGCCGGCAGAGTGGCACCCCAAGTTTCCACCTGATAAAATTTACTGTATTGGACCAGAGCAAAGCGTACATCAGCAAGGAGGAGAAGAAAATTCCGATCAACGACCCATCCGGAAAATGGTCAGACCTCACCCTGCTCCCCGAATGGAGCGAGAAGTTTTATGACGTGTACACCGTGCGCAAGCACGGCAAGTGGGTGATGCTCAAGGCTCTCAAGCCTGAGTATGCGGGCGAGCCAAAATTCCGCGAGATGATTGAACAGGAGTTCGAGACACGCTACAATCTGGCTCACCCCAATATCGTCATGGTCAACGATTTCGAGGATATTCCCGGAATCGGCAAGGCCATCATCACCGACGACGTGTACGGCTATTCGCTGCGCCGCCTCATCGACGAGAAACGTCTCACGCCGAAGATCGTACACCGGCTCCAGACCCAGCTGCTCGACGCGATGCAGTATATTCAGGAGAACCACATCGTGCATGAGCCAATCACGCCCGAGACGATAATCTTCACCGAATACAACGAGAATCTCAAGCTCATAAACGTTGGCTACGACCAGCAGTCGAAGCTCTCCACCCATGATGCCGAGGCCGACATACGCAGCTATGGCAAGGTGCTCAACGAAGTGCTCGACCACCTCCCCACCTCGCTGCCGCGTCTTCGCCGCATCGCCGAGAAGTGCGAGAAAAACGACAGGGCGTTCTCGACAATCACCGACATACATCTCGCCGTCGAACGACGCAACTCAGCCCAGATCTACTATCTCATCATCGCTTTCATCGCCGTGATGGTAGTGCTGCTCTGCTGGCTGACCCTCAGATAAAACCACACCTCATACGTACCCGCAATTACCCCGCCAAATGATTGAAATCAGAGAAATAGAGCCTACGAAGAAAAATCTGCGACTCTTCACCAAGTTCCAGACAGACCTGTACGACGGCAACCCTTATTTTGTGCCTCCGATGGTCTACGACGATGTCCAGACACTCTCGCCATCGCTCAACCCGGCTTTCGAGTTCTGCGAGGAAGCTCTTTTCATGGCATATCGCGACGGCAAACCTGTGGGCCGCATCGCAGGTATCATAAATCATCAGGTCAACCGCCGCCATCATGAGAAGAACGCGCGCTTCGGATTCATCGATTTCATCGACGACCATGAAGTGTCGGCCGCTCTGATGAAGGCCGTCGAGGACTGGGGACGCCGCAAGGGCATGAACAAGCTGATCGGCCCGCTCGGATTCACTGACCTTGACCATGAGGGTATGCTGGTAGAGGGCTTCGAGGAGCTGTCCACGATGGCCACCATATACAACTACCCCTATTATCCGCAGCATATGGAACGCCTCGGCTACCGCAAGGAATCGGACTGGGTGGAGTTTCTTATGGAAGTGCCCGATCAGGTTCCGGAGCGTTACAGCCGCATAGCCGACATTGTGAAGGCCAAGTTCGGTCTGCGCGTCGTGAAGTACAAGAGCCGCAAGCGTGTGAAGCGCGAATATGGTCATGCCCTGTTCCATCTCATCAACGACGCATACAAGGACCTGTACCAGTATTCCGAACTGTCGGAACGCCAGATTGAATACTACATAAACCAGTATCTCGACCTGCTGAACCTTGACCTGCTGACTCTGATTGTGGATAAAAACGACCGGCTGGTGGGCGTGGGAATCTCGATGCCCTCGATGAGCCGGGCTCTCCAGAAGTCCAAAGGCAAGTTCTTCCCGTTCGGCTGGTATCATCTGCTGAAAGGGCTCAAGGGGAAGAACGACCGCGTGGATCTGCTGCTGGTCGCCGTTCATCCTGAGTATCAGAACAAGGGTGTGAACGCGCTGCTGTTCCAGGATCTTATTCCCTACTACATTGCCAACGGTTACAAGTATGCCGAGTCCAACCCGGAGATGGAGACCAACGGCAAGGTGCAGAGCCAGTGGGAGTATTTCAACACACGGCAGCACCGGCGTCGCCGCAGTTTCTCAAAGAAGATTTAGGTTTTTAGATGGATGACAAGACACTGACAGGCGCGGAACTGGTGAATCCTTACGGTGACAACCGTGAGAAGGCCGAGCAGGTCGAGGAGATGTTCGACTCGATTGCCCCTGCCTACGACTTCATGAACACAGCCATGACGTTCGGATTGCACCGCATGTGGCGCAACCGTGCGCTCAACGCTGCCGGCACAGCACGCAAATCGGCCGATACGCTCGACATTCTCGACATCGCCACCGGCACGGGCGACGTTGCCTTTGACCTTCACCGACGTTATCCGGGGGCCCGCGTCACCGGCGTTGACCTCTCGGAAGGCATGCTCCGTATTGCGGAGAAAAAGCTGAAAAACGCCGATGAATCCGCAAAAAAGCTCCTTTCTTTCGAACAAGGCGACTCGCTCGACCTGCGGTTTGCCGACGAATCGTTCGACCTTATCACCGTCGCTTACGGCGTGCGCAATTTCCAGCATCTCGACCGAGGATATGCCGAGATGTCGCGCGTTCTGCGCAGAGGGGGCACCCTCTGCGTGATTGAGCTGTCGGAACCTGCCAACGCTCTTACCAAAGCGTGCTACCGCCTCTATTCGCGCCACATCATACCTGCGCTCGGCAAGCTGGTGTCGGGCGACTCACGGGCATACTCCTACCTGCCCGAAAGCATTGCCGCTGCTCCCCAGCGCGACCGGATGACCGCGCTGATGACAGCGGCGGGGCTGTCTGACTGCCGATGGAAATCACTGACTTTCGGGGCGGTAACATATTATATCAGCACAAAAAGATAAAACACCTGTCCGGTCTGAATGCCCGGACATCAATATAAGCAATCGCCGGACCGGCATGGTCCGCATGTCTGCATATGGATAGAAAAGATTTTGAGATTATGGCCCCTGTGGGCAGCCGCGAGTCACTCGCAGCCGCTGTCAAGGCCGGAGCCGACGCCGTTTATTTCGGTATCGAGGGTCTTAACATGCGCTCCCGTTCAAGCGCGAATTTCACCGCCGACGACATGGCGGAGATAGCCGCTTTCTGCACGGAGCGTGGCGTGAAGACATACCTCACCGTCAACACCGTGATCTATGACTCCGACATGGAGCTGATGCGCCGCATAATCGACCGCGCCAAGGAGGCCGGAATCTCGGCAATCATCGCATCGGACATGGCTGCCATTCTCTACGCACGCGAAATCGGGCAGGAGGTCCACATCTCAACCCAGGTCAACATCACAAATTTCGAGGCTGTCAAGTTCTACTCGCAGTTTGCCGACGTGATGGTGCTCGCCCGCGAGCTCAACATGGAGCAGGTTGCGGAAATCCACCGTCAGATTGTGGAGACAGGACTCACCGGACCCGCCGGGCGCCCCATACGTCTGGAGATGTTCTGCCACGGAGCGCTCTGCATGGCTGTCAGCGGCAAGTGCTACCTGAGCCTGCACGAGATGAACTCGTCGGCCAACCGTGGAGCCTGCAACCAGATCTGCCGTCGTTCATACACCGTGACCGACCGCGAGACCGGCGAACAGCTCGACATAGAGAACAAATACATCATGTCGCCCAAGGACCTGAAGACAATCCATTTCCTCAACAAGATGGTCGATGCCGGTGTGCGCGTCTTCAAAATCGAGGGTCGCGCACGCGGCGCGGAATATGTGGCCGAGACCGTGGCATGTTATTCCGAGGCCCTGAAGGCCATTTCAGAGGGAAATTTCTCCGATGAAATGGTGGAAAACTGGGACGCACGCCTCACCAAGGTCTTCAACCGTGGATTCTGGAACGGCTACTACCTCGGACAGCGTCTCGGAGAGTGGAGTTCGAAATATGGATCGTCGGCAACACGCGTCAAGCAGTATGCCGCCAAGACCATCCGCTACTTCTCGAAAATTGGTGTCGGGGAATTCCTGATGGAGGCCGGAGAGCTGAAAATCGGCGATGAAATCGTGATTTCCGGACCTACTACCGGTGCAATCATCATGAAAGTCGAGGAGCTGCGCTTCGACCTCAAGCCGGTCGAGCGGGTTACCAAGGGTCAGCTGTTCTCCATGCCCGTACCCGAAAAGGTGCGGCCGTCCGACAAGCTCTATCTCTGGGCACCTCCCAAGAAACCGGCCGAAGTCAAAGCCTGAACCGCAAAACCTGAACCCTCATAATCAAAACCAATCATACTATGCCGGCACAGAAAAGACAGGTGGTATATCTCCACGGCCTATCATCCTCCGGGCAGTCAACCACAGCACAGCGGCTGCGGCGCACACTCGCCAAGCATGAGGTCATATCGCCCGACATTCCGATTCAACCTGAAGTCGCGGTTACCGAGCTGAAACGTCTCGCTACCCTGCTGCGACCCGACGCGATAATAGTCGGGACATCCATGGGCGGAATGTTCGCACAGCTTTTCCGCGGATTCCACCGCATTCTCATAAACCCGTCGTTCCATCCTTCGGAACATCTGTCCGAGAAGGTCGGCCAGCGACTTCCTTTCCACAACCCGCGTGTAGACGGAGCCAAGGATTTCGAGGTATCGGCCAAGCTGGTCAAGAAGTACCAGAAACTGGAGGAGAAGCAGTTCGACCCGAAATTCGGCATAATAGGCCGCAAACCTGACAGTCCGGAACTTGTGTCGGCCTTCTTCGGCACACAGGACACCGTCGTGAACTGCAAGGATGAATATCTCTCCCACTACGGCGACGCCACCGATTTCGACGGCGGTCACCGCCTCGACCCCAACACCACCATAGAGCTGGTGGTTCCCAAAATCCTCTCCATGCCCGAATAAGCGGGCTACCATTTTCTCCGTAAAATCAACCAGTTTTACGGAGAATGATTTTCAGTACTTGCATAAAAATCATTTACCCTTTATATTTGCAAAACGAATAAAGTCATGAACCACATTTCGCAACGTGTAGAGAATCTTTCGGCATCGGCCACTCTGGTCATGCTCCAGAAAACCAACGAGCTTCGTGCAGCCGGAGTCGATATAATCGGCATGTCGGCCGGTGAACCCGACTTCGACACCCCCGATTTCATCAAGGAAGCTGCCAAGAAGGCTATCGACGACAACTTCTCACGTTACACTGCCGTGGCCGGTTATGAATCACTGCGCCGCGCCGTGTGCGACAAACTCCGCAGCGAGAACGGTCTCGAATACAAACCCTCGCAGATTGTGGTCGGCAACGGTGCCAAGCAGGAACTTGCCAACGCCCTTCTCGCAACAGTCAATCCCGGCGACGAGGTAATCATTCCGGTTCCGGCATGGGTGTCGTATGTCGAGATGGTCAAGCTCGCCGAAGGTGTTCCCGTACTTGTGGAGGCATCGCCCGAAAATGACTTCAAGATCACACCCGCGCAGCTTGAGGCGGCAATCACACCCAAGTCGCGCATGATCATGCTCAACTCTCCCTGCAACCCGACCGGATCGGTATATTCTGCCGATGAACTCGAGGCTCTTGCCCGCGTTCTCGAACCCCACAGCCCGATTCTCATCCTCTCCGACGAGATTTACGAGCACATCAATTTCGTTGGCGGAGTGAAAAGCATCGCCTCGTTCCCCGGCATGATGGAACGCACCATACTCGTCAACGGCGTGTCGAAGGCTTATGCCATGACAGGATGGCGCATAGGATACCTCGCCGCGCCGGAACCGATAGCCAAGGCTGTCACAAAACTTCAGGGACAGTACACATCGGGAGCATCATCGATTGCACAGAAAGCTGCCGAAGCCGCCTATACCGGCTCACAGCAGTGTGTCGAGGATATGCGCCGGGCATTCGAACGCCGCCGCGACCTCATCTGCGGACTTGCAGCCGAAGTTCCGGGCTGGAAGGTCAACCGCCCGCAGGGTGCGTTCTACCTATTCCCCGACGTCAAGGCACTCATCGGAAAGAGCTGCGACGGCAAGACAATCACTTCGAGCGCGGACTATGTGATGTATCTTCTCGAAGAGGCACACGTGGCATGTGTGGATGGCGCGGCATTCTGCGCCGACGGATTCATCCGTCTGTCATACGCCACCTCCGACGACAACATCCGCGAGGCCATGCGACGCATCCGCGAAGCTACCTCGCGCCTCAAATAACCTACATAACTTTATGAAAAGATTTCCATCAATCGTGTTGACGCTGCTTGTGCCTTTGTGTGCACAGGCGACGCCGCTCACTCCCGAAGCGGCATTACAGCGTGCCCTTGGCGACGCCCCGCGACGCGTGGCCGGAAACAGCGGTTCGTACCGCCTCGCGACGACACGCCAAAGCAACGGTTCCGACGCCATCTATGTCTTCACTCGTCCGGCCTCGGAGGGCTTCATCGTGGCTCCGGCTGATGACCGAGCACCGGCTCTGCTTGGATACGGAGAGACAAATTTAACCGATGAAAACGGGAATATTGCTCCCGGAATGACATATTGGCTCGACCAGCTCGCTCGTCAGGTGGAATATGCCGCCTCGCACAAGAAATCCCGCCGGATCTCCAAGGCCCGTCCGGAAAGAGAGGCGATCACACCCCTCTGCAAGACACTCTGGGACCAGGATACGCCATATAACAACCTCTGTCCCGAAGACAACGGAGAGCTGTCGGTGACAGGATGTGTGGCGACGGCTATGTCACAGGCCATGAAATACCATAACTGGCCCGAGACAGGCGAGGGCTCCATAGCCTATGACTGGAACGGCACCACGCTCTCTCTGGATTTCTCCGGCCAGACATTCAAGTGGAGCCGGATGCTCGAAACATATACCGGCCATGCCGATGAAGAACAGTGCAATGCCGTGGCCGAACTTATGCGTGCAGCCGGCTACTCGGTCGAGATGGAGTATAGTTCTTACGCATCAAGTGCCAGATCGCTGACAATAGCTCCGGCACTTGGCAATCATTTCCGTTATGACAAGTCATCACTAAGATTCATCTATCGCGACCATTATTCCCTCTACGACTGGGAGGAGATTATCTACAAGTCCCTGCAGGAGGATGGACCCGTGATTTATGATGGCCAAAGTTATGACGGAGGCCACTCCTACATATGCGACGGCTATTCATCAGACGGCTATTTCCACTTCAACTGGGGATGGGGAGGCATAAGCGACGGATATTTCCTTCTCGATGCTCTCGACCCCCTCGAACAGGGCATCGGGGGCGCGGCAGCAGGATTCAACTTCATGCAAGACGCTATTATCGGCATAAGACCTGACCGCACCGGCACCTCGCAATGGGAGCATGCCGTCATGGCTTATTACGAACCCCTGCACATCTCGCAGACTGTCCACGAAGGTCAAGACGCATTGATACAAGACAACGTAATCTACAATACCGGACCCGGTGTCATGCATTCCGGAACTATCGGACTATGTTTCCAGCCGATTGATATGACAGGACGTGCTTCGGGCGACCCCATCTACATCATGGAGGAGATCCAAGGGCCGATAGAAGTGAGCTGGGGAGAGTCCGGGTATGGTGCCTATCTCAGTGAGATACCAGATGGCAGATACACCATCACCATGGCATACACTCTCGGTGACAGCACTGAATACTTGCCAGTGATTGGTTATACATACTCTGTGACCAGCTACATACTCGACAAGACCGGAGATGATGTGGAACTTACTCCGGTCCTAAAGGAAGCACCTGATTTTACCGATGTCAAGTACCCCACACACATCTCTGCCGATGGCGATATTGTCGTGACGGGAACGCTAACCAACAATACCGGTGCCCCTTACCACAACTTCGTTACAGCTCTGATTTTGTCGGAAGATTGCACGGAGCTTTACGCACTGGGTTACATGATGGTGGTTGATCTCGAAGAGGGCGAAAGCAAGGAATTGAAGTATAACACTCCGTTAAGGCTGCTCTGCGACCTGCCGGCCGGACAGTATTATTTAGCGATCGCCATAGATGGAGGTAACGGCTACTACGGATTTCTCTCAGAGCCGGAGCTGGTGAGTTACGTAGATGGTCCAGCGGGAGTATCCAATCCTGCCGTAGACCCGGACCTCGGACACCGCGTGTACTACACCATCGACGGCGTGCGTGTGGCCGAAGACGGAGCCAGTGAACCTCAACCCACCCTTCCAGCGGGCCTGTATATCGTAAAATCAAGCTCATCGACAAGCAAAATCATTGTGAAATAAAAGTCCGCAGTGCCGGTCAAGGCTTGAGCATCAGCGGCAATAACATAAAACAAATCGGAATAATACAGGAAATCTCAATTACTGTTCCGGCGCGGCTTCTTAAACTTTCTTAAAGAAGCCGCGCTTTTTATACTTTACATTCGGATAATCGGCGAATTTTCACTATTTTTGCAAAATAATAGTAGCTGTATCAATCCGAACCGCTGCTGAATTCACCTTTATGGGAAAAATAATAGCAATAGCAAATCAGAAGGGTGGCGTAGGCAAGACCACTACCTCGTTCAACCTCGGCGCATGTCTCGCCTTTGACAAGCGCAAGGTCCTTCTCGTCGATGCCGACCCGCAGGCAAACGCCACATCGGGTATCGGCGTCGAACCCACCGACTCCGACGCGAGCATCTACGAATGCCTTATCGACGGCTATCCCGCCGCCGATGCCATTATGCCCACACAGGTCAAGGGCCTCGACATCATCCCGTCGCGAATAGACCTTGTCGGCGCGGAGGTCGAGCTGATGTCACGCCCCGACCGCGAGCGTATGCTGGCAAAAGCTCTCGAACCGGTCAAGGACCGCTATGACTACATACTCATAGACTGCAGCCCCTCTCTCGGCATAATAACCGTAAACGCCCTCACAGCCTCGGACTCGGTACTGATACCGGTCCAGGCGGAATATTTCGCTCTCGAAGGTATCGCACAGCTCCTCAACACCGTGCGCATCATCAAGAGCCGCCTGCGTCCGCAGCTCGAAATCGAGGGTTTCCTGCTCACCATGTACGACGCACGCCTCCGTCTGGCAAACCAGATTTTCGAGGAGCTGAAGGGACATTTCGGCGACATGGTGTTCACCACCGTCATTCCCCGCAACATCAAGCTCTCCGAGTCGCCGAGCCACGGTCTCCCGGTCATCCTCTATGACCCAGACTCACGCGGAGCAATCGCTTATACTCAGCTCGCAAAGGAATTGCGGTCACGTAACAAGAAGAAGAAATGACACCGAAACGAAACGCCCTGGGACGTGGTCTCGACTCGCTGATAAGCCTCGGCGAGGTGCGCACCGACGGCAGCTCCGCCATCTCGGAGATTGACATCGCCCGCATCTCTCCCAACCCTGAACAGCCGCGCCGCACATTCTCCGAGGAAAGCCTCGATGAACTTGCGGTCTCAATCCGCGAGTTGGGTATTGTACAGCCCCTCACCCTGCGTCTGACCGACAATGGCAACTATCAGATTATAGCCGGTGAACGCCGCTGGCGCGCTGCCTCGCGTGCCGGTCTGACATCGGTTCCCGCCTATGTCCGCACTGCATCCGACTCGGAGATGACCGAGATGGCTCTCATCGAGAACATCCAGCGCGAGGACCTCAACGCCATAGAAGTCGCTCTGGGCTTCAAGAAACTCATAGACTCATACAGCCTGACTCAGGAACGGCTTTCGGAACGCCTCGGCAAGAAGCGTGCCACCATAGCAAACCACCTGCGTCTGCTCAAGCTCCCGGCTGAGATTCAGCTCGGTCTGCGCGACCGCCTTATCGACATGGGACACGCCCGCGCCATCCTCGCTGTGGCCGACCCCAAAGACCAGCTCAAACTCTACAAGAAGATTCTCAAGGAGGGGCTGTCGGTACGCGCTGTCGAGAAGCTCGCACGCGACCTTTCGGAGGGGAAACGCAAGGAGGGCGCCGCAACCCCGGCTGAAGCGGCCAACGACATCTACTCCGGTTTCGCCGAACAGCTGTCGCAGCGGTTCAACACCCCGGTGAAGTTCACCCGAAACCCCAACGGCAAAGGCACGATAACAATCAAGTTCGCTTCTGACGACGAACTGCACCGGCTCATCAAGGCTCTCGAATAAGAAGACAATCAACAACATCACAACAGAATGAGCAGAACGAGACACATGGATTCCACCGGACACTGCGGCCCGCTTGAAAGGCTGTTGGTGTCCGCGCTCTGTATCATTCTCTCTTTTCCGGTCGGGTATCTCTCCCCGCGCTGCGTGGCCGCGACCGTCCGTCAGGACGATCTCAGCACAACCCCACCCGCAGATGCCCCTGGCACACAGTCCGCACCGGCTGCTCCAAACGACTCAACCGTATATCTCGACGCGGAACTCGCCCTGCCCGTAGCTGAGTCTGACTCGATACCCCCGACCGAGGTTCGCGCCGACGACTATGCCTACGACGAGAACGGCAAGATTCCCTTCAATCCCTCTCCCACCCGCGCCGTGTGGCTGTCGGCTCTCTGCCCCGGTTTAGGTCAGATCTACAACCGCCGCTATTGGAAGCTGCCGATAGTGATCGGCGGTTTCATGGGTCTCGGCTACGCCACGAACTGGAACAACAACCAGTACGAGGACTACATGCAGGGATACCGTGACCTGCTCGACAACGACCCGCAGACAAAGTCGTACATGGATTTCTTCCCTCCGACTGTCAAGGAGGAGGATCTTGACCATACATGGCTTGAACAGACATTCAAGGCACGCAAGGACTCGGCACGCAGGTACCGCGACATGTGCATAATCGGCCTTGTCGCCCTCTACGCGCTCTGTATGCTCGATGCCTATGTCGATGCCTCGCTGACTCACTTCGATGTCTCGGCAGACCTCTCGGTCGACTGGGCACCGACCCTGATGCAGCAGCCCGGACGGAGCGGCAAACCGGCTCTCGGACTAAACTGGGCATTGACGTTCTGACCCTTAAACCTCGAATCAAACCTCGAACAATATAATCATGACAAAACGAATTCTCCATATCGCGTTTGCGGCGGCGGCACTTTTCCTCCCCCTGACGGCCCATGCCGACAAGGCAAAGAATGTGCTCGACCTCAAGACCGACATAACAGACTCGAACATAATCTATCCGGAGAGCTATGAGCTTGACACGCAGAAGATGCTCGAAGGCTGGTATCTGAAGAACTACACCGCCACCGACGACCGCTACAAGCGTCAGGGCGATGCCAATGTCTCCGATGCCACTATCCGCGACCGTCTCTCCAAGCTGAACACCGTCATCGAGATGCCGTTCAACCAGATTGTGCGCAGCTACATAGACCGTTACACGGCAAAGAGCCGCGGCGCGGTGTCGGCCATGCTCGGTCTGAGCCTCTACTACATGCCGATTTTCGAGCAGGCTCTCGAAGAGGCCGGACTGCCGCTCGAACTGAAGTATCTGCCAGTGATTGAATCGGGTCTGAACCCCAACGCCGTGTCAAAGCATGGAGCCACCGGCCTGTGGCAGTTCATGCTCGCCACCGGCAAGGGTCTCGACATGGAGATCTCGTCGCTTGTAGATGAACGCCGCGACCCCTACACTTCGTCGAAACGTGCGGCTAAGTATCTGAAGGACCTCCACGACACCTACAACGACTGGTCGCTCGCCATCGCAGCCTACAACTGCGGCCCCGGAACTGTCAACAAGGCCATACGCCGCGCCGGAGGTGAGCCTTCCGACCATGACTTCTGGTCAATCTATTACTTCTTGCCCGCAGAGACTCGTGGCTATGTGCCGATGTTCATCGCCGCCAATTATGTGATGAACTACTACCAGTATCACAACATCAGCCCGGTTCTGGCCACCAAGCCGCTCGTGACCGACACGCTGATGATTTCCGACCGGGTTCACTTCAAGCAGATTTCAAAGGTGCTCGACATTCCTGTCGATGAGCTTAGAGTGCTCAACCCGCAGTTCCGCGCCGATGTAATTCCGGGACGTCCCGACCGCATGTACACCTTGGTCCTCCCCTCGCAGCAGGTTCACGCCTACATCATGAGCGAGAGCGACATCCTCGCCTATGAGGCCGAAAAATACTCACGCCGCACCGATGCCCAACCCGGAGAGCAGCCCAATGCCGCTCTTGCCGAGGCCATTGAGCAGGAGGCTGCCGAGATTGACGACACGCCTCTTGAGCAGGTAGCAGAGGCGGAGCCGGTGGCTGTGCGCCGCGGAGGTGGCGGAAACGGCGGAGGGACCAAGACTGTCTCCCATAAGGTCGAGCCGGGCGAGACCCTCGCTGCAATAGCCGACAAGTATCAGGTATCGACTGACGACATCAAGTCATGGAACAACCTGACCCGCAATTCACTCCGCACCGGTCAGATGCTCCGCATAACGACTTCGAAGGAGATTGCCGACGCTTCGGGCGCACGCGAGGTTGCACCCACCAAGTCAAGTTCCTATGCCCGTCAGGAGAACACGTGGAGCAACAACAACAACCAGACTTCGAAGAAGACCACTGCGGCTCCCGCCAAGTCAACCAAGCAGACCACTTCAAAGAAGAAAGCCGAGCCCAAGGCTCCCACTTCCCATACGGTCAAGAGCGGAGAGAACCTGACAACCATCGCCAAGAAGTATGGCACTACCGTTGCCGAGCTTAAGAAGGCGAACGGCCTGAAGGGCGACGAGCTCCATCCCGGCGACGCGCTGAAGCTCCCTTCCAAGGCCAAGGCGACTACTTCCAAGTCTACCGCCTCCAAGAAGAAAGGCTCCAATGCTTCATCGAAATCTTCCGGAAGCTCCAAGAAGAAATCTTCCGCCTCTTCCAAGAAAAAGAAGAAAAAATAACACCACGAAAACACGATCCGCAAGTTCCGCAGACTGAAGCTGTCTGCGGGACTTGTTTACCTTAAAATACCTAAAATCATAATTCCAAAACTCTAACCCAACATCATGATCACCACTCTGATCGTACTCTTTTTCATCGGCTATCTCGCCATAGCCCTGGAGCATCCGCTCCGTGTCGACAAGACCGCGACGGCTCTGATGCTCGGTATGCTTCTATGGATTATCTATGCCCTCGGCGCGGAATACATTGTGCCGCTCATCGAGGGCGACGCGTTCAAGGCATACGTGGACGCTCATCCGATGCTCGCCAATGAAAGCCTGCACAAACAGGCTCTCAGTTATGTGACCGACGTGAAGCTCGTGGAATCGCTGGGCGATGTTACCCAGACTCTGTTTTTCCTGATCGGCGCCATGACAATCGTGGAGCTTGTGGACATCCACGGAGGTTTCACCGTCATCACAAGCCGTATCACCACGCGCCACAAGCGCACGCTGCTCTGGGTGATCTGCGCCGTGACATTTGTATTCTCGGCCGTGCTTGACAACATGACAACCACTATCGTGATGGTGCTCCTGCTCCGCAAGCTCATCGAGGACCAGCATGAACGTTGGCTGTATGCCGGAATGATCATCATTGCCGCCAACACAGGTGGCGCATGGAGTCCGATTGGCGACGTGACGACAATCATGCTCTGGGTGAAAGGAAACGTGACAGCCCTCGCGCTGATCGAGCGCGTGCTGCTGCCGTCGGTTGTAGCCATGGTTGTTCCTCTTCTCATAATCCAACGCTCGCTCAAGGGTGTGATACCTCCATTCGAGCATCCTGTCGAGGAACAGACCCACGGCATGTCAGCTGCCGAACGCACCACAATATTCTGCCTCGGAGTTGGTGGTCTTCTCTTCGTTCCTGTCTTCAAGAGCATCACTCACCTCCCCCCATTTGTGGGTATGCTGTTTGTTCTCGGCGTGCTCTGGCTCTACACCGAGATTTTCTACAACGGCAAGCGCATAGAGCGTCGCAAGCAGCACCGTCTGCCGCAGGTAATCTCGCGCATCGACATGCCTTCGATTCTCTTCTTTCTCGGCATCCTGCTGGCAGTGGCCGTGCTTGAGGCATCGGGAGTATTGGCAGCGACAGCCGCATGGCTTGACGAGGAAGTACACAACGTCTACATCATCAACGTACTTCTCGGCATACTGTCCTCAATCTTCGACAACGTGCCGCTCGTGGCCGGTGTGATGGGCATGTATCCCCTCGAAGACGCTTCGGCTGTGGGTTATGCAGCCAACTTCGTACAGGATGGTGTATTCTGGGAATTCCTCAGCTACTGCGCCGGAGTCGGAGGTAGCCTTCTGATCATCGGCTCCGCAGCCGGCGTCATCGCCATGGGTCTGGAGAAAATCAACTTCGGCTGGTACCTGAAGCGTTTCTCCCTCGCCGCCCTCGCCGGCTACCTGGCCGGAGCCGACGTATACATGCTCGAACTCCTCCTCTGACCCACCCGGACACAAACAACCAACCCAAACAACAAAGGGACGCACCAACCGTGCGCCCCTTTTATTATATACCCGCTCATTGACACACTGTCGAGGGCGGCACATCTGAATGAATCCATATGAAATGATTTGCAACTTTGGGAAACTATTGCTAACTTTGTCATGTTGAGAGGACATCTCACAATCAATGGTTCGTATCTATTATGATTAAGTTTTTGGATCTGGAGAGGGTGACGGCGGCGCATGGGGCTGAGATAAATGAGGCGGTGAGCCGCGTCGTCAATTCGGGGTGGTATCTTCAGGGGGAGGAGAACCGGCGGTTCGAACGAAATTTCGCCGATTTCATCGGCGTTTCCCATGCCGTGGGATGCGCCAATGGCCTCGACGCGCTCATCCTGACTTTCCGCGCTCTCATCGAGTCAGGACGGCTCAGTCCTGGCGACGAGGTGATAGTTCCGGCTAATACATACATTGCCTCGATTCTCGGCATCACCGAAAACGGACTGACTCCCGTGCTTGTCGAGCCTGACCCAGTTACGCTCCAACTCGACCCGGCACGCGCCGCAGAGGCAGTCACCCCGCGCACCCGTGCCATGCTGCTCGTACACCTCTACGGACGGTGCGCTTTCTCCGATGAAATCGGAAAAATCTGCCGTGATAATGACTTCCTTCTTATCGAGGACAACGCACAGGCGCATGGCTGCATGTTCGGTGACCGGCGTACCGGAAGCCTCGGAATAGCCGGCTGCCACAGCTTCTATCCCGGCAAGAACCTCGGCGCACTCGGCGACGGAGGTGCCGTCACTACCGGCGACGCGGAACTTGCCGAGACGATCCGTACGCTCGCCAACTACGGCTCGTCGAAAAAATATGTCTTCGAATATTGCGGACGCAATTCCCGCCTTGATGAAATTCAGGCCGCCGTGCTTGATGTCAAGCTGAAATATCTCGATGAAGACAATGACAAACGTCGTGCGATAGCCAGTATTTTCCTCGATGAAATCGAAAATCCGGCAGTAACAATTCCCCCGACGCCCGACATGTCGGCCAATGTTTTCCACCTGTTCCCCATTCTCTGCGACCGCCGCGACGAGCTGCAGAAGTATCTCGCCGACCATGGAGTGCAGACTTTGATTCATTATCCCATACCACCACACAAGCAAAATTGTTATAAGGAGTGGGCACATCTCCATCTGCCTATAACCGAGGACATACACCGCCGTGAGCTTTCACTCCCCATCTCTCCGGTTATGACCCAGGAAGAGGCTCGTGAAGTTGTGCGGTTGATCAACGCTTGGAAATAATGAAGATACTTATTGCCGGAGATGGCGAGACCGGTACACACCTCGCCGAAATGCTGTCGGTCGAGAACCAGGACGTGACCCTGATGGGTGCCGACCGTGAACGGCTTCAGGAACTGGACGCCTCGTTCAATTTCATGACCGTCGTCGGCGACCCGACCTCAGCAGCTGCCCTTGAAGAATGCGGTGCGGGGAGAGCTGACCTGTTCGTCGCCGTCACTCCAGACGACAATGCCAACATCGTGGCCTGCGAACTCGCCAAGGGGCACGGCGCACGCCGCTGCGTAGCCCGCGTCGACAAACCGGAATTCTCACAACCCGACCTTGCCGCCCTGCTGCGACGTCTGGGTGTTGACCAGACGATATGCCCGGAGAAGATGGCAGCCGAGACCGTACTCCACTTCATACATCACAACTGGGTGTCCGACTGGTTCCGTCTGCATCGCGGCGAGCTGCTTGTGGTGGGTGTCCGCGTGAAAGAGAATGACACACTCGCCGGCCAAACCCTGCGTGATCTCTCGCAGTCACCGAGGTTCTTTCACGTCGCAGCCATAAAACGTGGCGAGAAGGTAATCATACCGCGCGGCGACGACCATATCTCCCCCGGCGACACTCTTTATATATCCACTCTACCTGCTTATGCCGACAAACTGCACAAGCTATGCGGAAAAAACTCGATAAAAGCGGGAAAAATCATGATTACCGGAGCCGGACGCGTCACGGAAAACCTGCTGCGTCTGCTCGGGTCAGGACCGTCGGTCACGGTCATCGACCCGGACCGCGACCGGTGCCGCGAGATGGCATTCAAGTTTCCCGACGCTGTCATTGTAAACGCACGCTCCAACGACGTTGTCACAATGAAAGAGGAGGGAGTGGACCAGTGCGACATGTTTTTAGCACTCACCGGTTCTTCAGAGACCAACATCGTGTCGTGCATGGTGGCCCGCGAGCATGGTGTGCGCAAGACCTTGGCACGCATTGAGGAATTCCAGTACATGCAGGAGGCCGAGAGCCTTGACATCGACAAGATTGTCAACAAGAAGCAGCTCAACACAGGCATGGTGATGAATATGCTCCTCGACTCTGACTTAGCCACTACCCAGTGCGTCGCCACCGACAAGGCGGAGGTAACGGTGATGGTGGCGACAGAAACCTCACGCATAGTGTCACGCCCCATCTGCGAGATGTCCCTTCCGCAGGAGCTGACAATCGCGGGGCTGGTGCGCGACGGCAAAGGGGAACTTGTGGAAGGACGCACGCACATACGCCCCGGCGATCATGTGGTGGTATTCTTCCTGACCGGCTCGCTGTCGAAAGTCAGGAGGCTTTTCAAATAACAAGGCCGCAACAGGCACACATTTAAGGAAATAACAGGTAACAAACTGATATGAAGACTTCTCTGCGCATAGGGGCGATGGTCAACATCGTGGGGCGGCTTGTGCTGATCGACGCGTTGATATTACTGTTGCCCATGGTGGTCAGCATAATCTACGGAGAGAGCGACTGGCTGACATTCCTCGTCGCCTCCGCGTCGGCGGCTGCGACAGGAGGATTGGCAATACTCGCCACCCGGCACTGCCGCGAGTCAATACGCGCCCGCGAAGGATTCATAATCACCGCCTTCATATGGGTGATATTCGGATTGTTCGGTATCATACCGCTCATGACCTGCGCCCATCCGCTCGGCTTCACCGACGCGATGTTCGAGATTATCTCAGGCTATACCACAACGGGCGCGAGTGTGATACGCGATGTCGAGGTGATGTCGCACGGAATACTCTTCTGGCGCGCCCTGTCACAGTGGATAGGGGGTCTCGGCATAATCCTCTTCATGCTCGCCCTGCTGCCGGAGCTTAACAAATCGATAGGCATATCGATGTTCAACGCCGAGGCTACCGGCATAACCCACGACAAGATTCACCCGCGCATCCGCCAGACCGCCCTCTCGCTCTGGGGAGTCTACGTCGCGTTGACCTTGATTTCAATCCTGCTGCTGTGGGTGGGGCCGATGAACCTTTTCGACAGCGTGTGCCACACTTTCACGGCCATAGCCACCGGAGGGTTCTCCACACACAACGACGGCGTGATGTTCTGGCACTCCGACTATGTGCTCGCAGTGCTGACGGTCGTCATGTTTGTGGCCGGACTCAACTTCATGGTGCTTTTCAATCTGTGGAAGGGAGATGTGCGGGGATTCTTCCGCAATTCGGTAGTGCGTGTGTTCAGCGCGATGACCCTCGCGGCATATGTCTCCCTGCTGCTCTCCGCATTGATACGTGGCAACGCCACGGGCTGGAACGAGCTTCTCCTCTACCCTCTTTTCCATGTGGTGTCGGCCATAACCTCAACCGGCTTCACGGTAGCCGGAGCGGAAAGCTGGGGTTCATATGCGCTGCTGCTCACCATATTGCTGATGACGTGCGGCGCGTGCGCCGGCTCCACCACCGGTGGACTGAAGACAGACCGGCTGATTGTGCTCTGGCAGAACATACGCAATGAGATACACACCACCGCTTTCCCGAAGCGTATGTACGTTGTCAGGCTCTACGGGAGCGCCCTCGACAACAGCATGGTCTCGCGTGTGGCGGCGTTCACTGCAATCTACATGCTTCTCACCGTAATAGCGTCCGCTATTATAACATTCTTCGGATATACATTCACCGACTCCCTATTTATGGTGACATCCTGTATCGGCTGCAACGGACTCGGCTACGGGGCGACCGGTGTGGAAGGCTCCTTCGCCCTGCTGCCCGACACGGTGAAATGGCTGCTGACAGCCGTCATGCTTGCCGGCCGACTTGAGATATTCACCTACCTCGTCCTCTTCATTCCCTCCTTCTGGCGCCGCTGAAACGAAACCTTATTTCACACCGAACCAATAAGTGAAATATACGCGGCAGCTCACTTCATTCATCGTCGAGGTCTCAAATATTTTCCGGCGTGCCATGCGGTTGGCACCAAAGAATGCAGCAAAACCAACCCCGACCGAATCACCTATATCGAAATTCCAACCGATTGCCCACGAGGCACTGAAACGTCTCCATACACCCGATTGACCATATAGATTATATTCAGGCATTCCCTTTGGAGCATCCATCCTACCGGCTAATCCATACGACAACATAACGCCGGTGAAAGGGTTGAAATAAAACCTGTCCACCAGTTTGAGCCTATATCCAAGGTAGACGGGCAGCTGCAACGCGCAACGGTCCGCATCATATTCTTCAAAATCCGGATTGTCCGATTCTTGGTTAAAGACCGCAACTTTAACAGGAGCATAGTCGTAGGCGAAATTCAATCCCGCATCAATGAACCACCGGTTATCATAAAGATACCTCATCATCGCGCCGGCCGCCACGCCGAAACCCATGCTGTTATGCCTGCGCATGGGGCCGAAGGAATTCTCCATAGCAAATATATCGACCCCCACCGTCGGCCCCCACATAAACCGACCACGCGATTCCCTCTCCGGCACCTCTTCCCCACCGGCGGCAACCACCTCAACCGGAGAAGCCTCCTGAGCCATAGCCATCACACAGCTAAGCCCCACGATGAAAAGAATTACCAAGGTTCTACTACTTCTTGCGTTGCGTAATAAATCAAGCCACATAAACATCTGTTTTTTAGCACTTACAAAAGTAATATTTTAATTTTCACATCTACTTTAATTTAACATCCATATATATTCATTAAAATTATTTTACATTTTAACGCAATGATTCAGCAGTCAGGATTACTAACTTTGCAGCCACGATGGCCGGCTGCGCCATGATTGACTTGCCGAGGGGGCACACGAAAATTTATCACTATTACGAGAGCATACGATGAAGAAGAGAGGGAGCACATCAGACTTTACCCGGCAGCGGGACCGGGAACTATACACGTCGTTCATGGAGGTACTTCGCACGGCCGAGGATACGCCGCTGCGCGAAATGTTCGCGTTGGCGGCAGCGAGACCCGCGTCACGTTTCTGGGTAAGCGAACGCCGGGCAGCCGACGTGATCGGAGCCATGCTGCGCGGAGCCAATCCCGAAACGGTCG
This sequence comes from uncultured Muribaculaceae bacterium, assembly GCA_910578385.1. Taxonomy (GTDB): domain Bacteria; phylum Bacteroidota; class Bacteroidia; order Bacteroidales; family Muribaculaceae; genus Lepagella. Next base: position 74,008 of record CAJTQV010000005.1, read on the forward strand.
AGAAGATGTACCCGCAGCGCCGCGCCATGTACGAAGAGATACTCCGTCGCGTCCGTGCCAAGATGGAAGCCGACCCGTCGCTCTGCATGACCCACGCCGTAGACACCACCGTCTGCGAGCCCGCACCCTCATTCTACCTGACCGACGAATCAGCCCGCTGCATCATCTACCGCATACGCCGCCGCGCCCGCGCCGCCCGCCTCCTCGCCTCAAAACGTCGCGGTTGATTTGGTGGATTCGGCGTAAATCGTTATCTTTGCGCGATAATAGCTTAATTCAGTAACTGATTATGAACAAGAAGTTCAAGACCATAGTAATCGCGGCGGCAGCCGTCCTCGTCTGCCTCATCGCCCTCGTGGTGGTGCTCATCGTCAGGAACAACAGCAATACACACGCTGTCAACCAGGCCACGGCACGCGCCGACAGCCTCGCTATCGCAAACGACCAGCTCCTGCTTACCAATGAGTTCAACCAGCTCAATGCCGATTTCAACCAGTATGAAGGCCAGCAGGTTTACCTCAAGAACGACTCGCTCGTGCAGAAGTACAACGAGGCACGCATGAAAGTCGAGGGACTTATCCGCGAGCTTAACGAGGAGAAGAAGAGCCACAACAAGGACATGAACGCGAGCCGCGCCAAGATCAAGCAGCTCGAAGGTGAGATTGCCACCCTCAAGGGCATCGTGCGCCACTATCTTGAGGAAATCAAGCGTCTCGGTGAGGAGAATGCCGGCCTGAAACAGGAAATCGAACAGGTTCAGCAAAAGAACCAGCAGCTGTCCAACCAGGTCACCCAGGCCACCACGACCAACCAGCAGCTCACCCAGACCGTACAGCTCGCCAAGAAGCTCAACATAACCGGCGTATCGTTCCACGCCTACAACAAGAAAGGCAAGGTCGAGAAGAACATCACCAAGGCCCGTCAGCTCGGCGTCAGCTTCACCGTCAGCCCCAACAACACTGCGGCTCCCGGCATGAAGAACTTCTACATGCGCATAATCTCGCCTGAGGGAGCATTGCTCGGTGCGGGCGGCAACTTCACTGTCGATGGCCAGACCGTGCAGTCCACGGCACACCGTCAGGTGGAATACGCCAACGAGGAGATTTCCGTGTCAATCTACTGGGATGTCAACACCACCCTCACCCCGGGCGACTACACGGTCGAGGTGTTCTGCGACGGCTACCGTCTCGCCTCGCGCCACTTCACAATGAAGAAATAAACAGCCCGCAATAAACTCATGACATGTGGGGAGGACTTTCTCGTTCTCCCCACATGTGCGCTTGACCGGCGGTGCCACGTAACCTTCGCACCACAGCTGCCGAACCTCTCTCTTGCATTTCATACAAACGATTATGGCTAAACAATTTGGAATCATCTTCGGATGCCTCATCCTTGGCGAGCTGCTTGCCATGGTGCCGGGCATGACCATACCCGGAAGCATCTGGGGCATGATAATACTCACCATCCTGCTCAGCCGGGGAGTTGTCAATCCGAAATCGGTGCGTCCCGTATGCAGTTTTCTGATTGACAACATGGCGTTCTTCTTCATCCCGCCGGGCGTGGCTCTGATGCTCTATTTCGACCTAATTGCTGCCGAGTTCATACCGATTGCCACAGCAACAGTTGTCAGCGTCCTGCTCGTGCTTCTGGTCACAGGCCACTTCCACCAGCTGATGCACAAACGCGCCAAACGTCACCGCAAATAAAACCTGTCGCCTCATGATAATAATGGACTTCCTCAAAAATCCCCTCACAACCATCACACTCACATTCCTTGTGTTCTGGGGCGCGACAGCCTTGCAACGGCGCACCCGCGTGGCGGTGCTGAATCCCATGGTCATCACGATAGCCGTTCTGATCGCGTTTCTGAAGCTCACCGGAATCAGCTTCGAGGAATATTATGCCGGAGGCCGGATAATAGAATTCTGGCTCAAACCTGCCATCGTAGCCCTCGCGCTTCCGCTATACAATGAGCTAAGCCATATCCGCAGCCAGTTTCTCACACTCTTTCTTACCGAACTGGCTGGATGCGTGGTCGGCATAGTGTCGGTTGTGCTGATAGCCTCATGGCTCGGGGCGAGTCCCGAAGTTGTGCGTTCACTCGCACCCAAATCGGTATCCACGCCCATCGCCATCGAGATCTCGCGCCAGATAGGGGGCATACCCGCGCTGTCATCGGCCATAGTGGTGATAGTGGGCATGATCGGAGCCATGGCCGGACTCAAGACAATGGAGATAGGGCACATCAAAAGCCCCGTGTCGAAGAGCCTGAGCATGGGTACCGCGGCCCATGTGATGGGTACCAACCGCATCAGCGCGTTCGGCGACCGCTATGGAGCCTACGCCACCCTCGGCCTCATCCTCAACGGCATCCTGACCGCCTTCCTCGCCGGCCCCATAGTAGACTGGCTGATGTAATCATGACCACGCCCCCGTGTAATCACGCGCACAGCCCCGCCGCAACTCCTGTTGCCTCCGATTTGGCAAGCCGGCACAGCACGAATGTACAAACCGAAATTAATTTTGCGTAATTCGCGAAAAAATATTAACTTTGCAAAAGTTCCGAGAAAGCTACGCGAGTCACAGCGACAGCGCGACAGACTTCTGGAGCGATAGGATTGTCTTATGGTGTAATGGTAGCACTGCAGTTTTTGGTTCTGCCTGTCCAGGTTCGAATCCTGGTAAGACAACAGCAAAAAGCCTTGAGCCGCGCACGCGCCGCCCAAGGCTTTTTTACTTCGGGTCCGCGCCCCCTCTCTCCAGTGCTCAGCCCGCTGCGGTAGTGGAGCCGTGTGAGGGCGGATGCCCGAAAAATATCCTCCATCCCCCAAAGCAAGCCCCCATGAAAACCGACCCTGCCTCCCAAAAGCCCGCTTCCCAACCCTATAAAACCGACTTTCGCCACCACGGTAATCGCCGCAAGCGCAACCACGACTACCGCGCCCCGTGGAAATATCATATCACAATCTCCAAGCACCCCTCGGCCTCCGACTTCTCAACCTTAGTGATAAAAGAACTTACCCCCGCAGGAGTCACAGTAAGCCTTTCACCCCTTGGCTGCATCATCGAAAAGGAAATCAAAGATTTCAACACCCACCATCCAAAAATCGCAGTTCTCGACCACATCGTGATGCCAGACCACATACACATGCTGATACAAGTCAGAGAACGGCTGTCCAAACCCGTAGGCACTGCCCTCGGGGGCCTAAAAACAGGCATATCGCAGATTTGGCGCGAATACATCGGCAATCCAGATGCCCGTGTATTTGACACCGGTTTCAACGACAAGATAATCTACAGCTTCCGCTTGCTCAAGGATGTCTCCCAATACATCCGTCAGAATCCATATCGGTTAGCGGTGCGGCGTTGCCGCCCCGACTTCTTCCGCAAGACCCGCGACCTTGAAATAGCGGGCCGCAAAATCCAGGCTTACGGAAATCTTTTCCTATTCAGAAACCCGTTCAAAACGCCGCTGATAGTTCACCGTGCCGACAGCGAACAGGTATTCAACGACAAAAAAGAGGCATGTCTCACCACCGCCATCAACGGCGGAGTAGTGGTCTCAGCCTTCATCTCTCCCCGAGAGAAAGAAATACTAAAGGAAGTGGAGGCCATAGGAGGCCGTGTCATAAAAATCCACCATCAGCCATTCGGCGACCGCGATAAACCCGCGCTCCACGACTTCGAACGCTGTGCCGCCGGTCAGCTCCTCCTGCTCAGCCCCGCCGACTACGCCACCCAGCCCTCCTGTGAGCACCCCACCCGCGCCCAATGCCTCGACATGAACGCCCTCGCCACCACCCTCTGCACCCAACCACCCGACACCGACAACCTTCCTAAAAATAAATCAGTCATCTACCTTTCTTAAGGAGGTGGGGTTACATGCGGCCGGGACCGCCGCCGGGGGGCGGCCCCATGGGACGCTGGCCACCGCCTCGCGTGCCGCGCTCCATCGGGGGGAGGTCGTCGGGCATGTTGACGTTGCCGGTCTTCTTGCTCAGGGTGTTGAATTTCCAGGTCACGCCAAACATCACGTAGCGGCTCAGGTCGTTGTATTCGTTGTCGGTGATGATGTTGGCACTCACCGAACGGCTCACGTTCTTCTTCTGGCCCAACAGGTCGTAGGCCCGCACGGAGAAGGTCAGCGACTTGTCACTCAGCACGGAGTAGGACAGCTGGGCATTCCAGAGCCATTGGGTGTTGTCGAAACCCTGGGAGTAACCTGTGGTCTTCGAGAATGACAGGTCGGTGCTCAGCTCCAGTCCGAAGGGCAGATAAACCGAAGCGTCGGCATCGAAGCCGTAGGAATGCGTGTAGCGGTTCTGCTGGAGTTGCAGCGTGCTGGTCGCCATCTGGAACGAGTAGGTCGGGTTGACCGTCATCTGGAACACGTCGGAAGAGAAGGTCATACCCGCCGTCGGCGACAACACGAGGTTACCGCTTCGGTTGAACTCGCCGTCGATATAACCGGCATTCGATGCGTAGCGGCCGTTGAAACGCGCCATAACACGCCATTTGCGGTTGCGCAACGGCTGGTTGAGCATGAACATGCCGAACACGTTCCAGTTGCCGTTGGCATTGGCATAGGTTGTGGTGCGCACACCGGTCTCCGGGTCGGTGAGCGTTCGCGACACGACGTTATTGAGCGCAAAGCTCGCGTTGGCCACGGCGAATATCGACTGCTGGGTCGAGGTGTTGTAGTTATTGTAATGGATGCCGAGGTTCTGGGTGAAAGTCGGTTTCAGGTCGGGATTACCCACGGTGATGTTGAGCGGGTCTGACACGTCGGCCACAGGTTGCAGCTGCGTGAGCGAGGGCTGCGAGGTTCGGGCACGGTAGTTCGCGCTCAGACTCGATGTGCTGGAGAACTTGTAGCGGAACCGCAGGTAAGGAGCCACGTTGAAGACCCAGCGGGTATCAATGTTGCGGGCAGGATTGATGAGGTCCTCGCTCTCCGAACTTGAAGGAGCGAATGTCACACCGGCATTCAGGTTATAGGATTTCGACACCTTCTTGTAGCCCACCTGCAACTCCTGTGTGGTGAACTTGTTGCGGAAACGGTTGCTGAGGTCGTATGACATCTCCGCACCCTCGGGAACAGAGTTGAAATCTGTCAGTCCTGTCTCGAACGGGTCAAAGCCCTCGGGTATCGGAACGTCGTAGGTAATCTTGTCAGCGTTGTTCAGACGCAGCGAAGCCTTGTATGCGACTTCAAGGTAATTGCCACGTGCCGGGTCACCGAGAGGCTCGGTCCATGTCAGACGGCCTTCGAGCGAGTTGCTCCACTGTTTCGAGTCGAGGAACTCGAACAGGCGCTCGCTGTCATCCTGACGCAGATAGTATTCGATGTCGTTCCACGTTGTTGCCTTCTCGCGTGTGTTTGAGAAGGTATAGTTGAACTGGGCAGAGAGCGAGCGTCCGGGACGCGACAGGAACTTATGGGTATAGATCAGCCGTCCCGATGCCGTGTAGTCGGTACCACGGTTGCCGCGCATGGCGAAGTTGCTGTTCACCTTGTCGGCATCGGCTATGCTCGCGCGGAGTATCGAGGAGTCCTGCTGCTCGGATCGGCGCATGTTGAGCGTGAACTCCGGACGGAAGTCAAGCACGTCGGCCTCGGTGATGTTCCACTGCATACGGAACTGGGCGCGCAGCGAATGGCCGCGGTCGCGTGTGCGCGAGCCTCCGCGCAGGTAGCTGACCGAGTCGGGGAAGAGGTACTGCGTGTCGAAGCGGCTGCGCGAGTCGCGGTCGGAATGGGTGTAAAGCACATTTCCGCCCACACGGAATTTCTCCTCGTTGCCGACATTGAAGTTTATGCCGAACTGCTGGGTGGAGTTGATGCCGTTGTTACCGCCGAAGTCGCGGAAGCGACCGCGCCCCATGTCGGTGAAGCCCATCTCGTTGATGTTGTTGCCTCCGCCGACAATCGACACCTGGTTACCGTTCTTGAACCAGTTGATGTTGAAACTGCCCTGATAGCGGTTGTCAGTGCCGTAGCCGCCACCGATCGTGCCGAACCAGCCGTTGTTCATATCCTTCTTGACGGTCAGGTTGATTACGGTCTCATCCTCGCCGTCGTCAACGCCGGTGAGACGTGCCGTCTCGCTCTTGCGGTCAACAACCTGCACTTTCTCCACGATGTTGGAGGGGAGATTCTTCGAGGCCATCTTCGGGTCATCGGCAAAGAATTCCTTGCCGTCAATCAGAATCTTCGACACCGTCTTGCCGCCCGATGTGATGGAGCCGTCGGAGCCTACCTCCACGCCCGGAAGCTTCTTGAGAAGATCCTCGACCGATGCTGTGGGGTTGGTGTGGAACGAACCCGCGTTAAATTCAAGAGTATCCTCCTTGGCCACGACCGCCGCACGCACTGCGGTAACCACGGCCTCGCCGAGCATCACCGAATTCTCGGTCATGGTCAGCGAACCGACATCCTTGGTATCGGCACTGTCGGCAATCTCGATAATCTTGCTTATGTCGTCCATGCCGGTCATGGTGAGCAGCAGGTGATAGTTTGAGGGCTTGAGGTTCTCGAAGCGGAATGATCCGTCGATGTCGGTCATGACATAACCGGCACGCACCGAGTCGGGCACCGTGACGAGCTGTACAGCCACTCCGGGCATACCCTCACCTTCAGAGTCCTTGACATCGCCTTTGATGACGGCGGCGACAGCCGTGACAGCGGCCGAAGCCATCAGTCCACAAAGCAATAGGGAATATCTTTTCATCAGCAACAACTTGGTTGGTAATCTTTTTTGCAGCCGATACCGGACAAGTCCCAAAACATTTACCGGAACGGACATGCAGTCACAATAAATGACAAATTCCGCAAATAAATGTTTAATAACGAGGCTGTCCATTAGGCAAACGCCCCGATTTACCCCGTGACTGTCCCGATTCGTTCAACCAACGCCAACGCTCTCTTGTTATCAATTTAGTGCTTCTGCTCTCCGGAGCCACATTATTTGGCAGCATCATTTAAAGATGCAGAATCATTTAAAACAGACATTATGGAAAACACACAGCTTGAGGCAGCCATCATCAAGGCTGTAGAGGAATACATCGCAAATTTTGACCGTTACGACAGCAACCCGCAGGTGCGCATAAATCCCGCGACGCTTGAGGTGACGCTCGTAAACGGTTCCGACCGTCTTGCCGAAGTCGAGGACTCTGACGAGGCTATCGAGAACGCGGCTCTCGCCCATGGCATGGCCAACCAGGAAGCCATGGACTATCAGGTGACGCAGAACCCCGATTTCTATGCCGTCAAGCCGCTGCTGCGTCCCCACGGCGATACCTCCGTCCCCGACCGCCGCGCCATCCTCGCCATCGCCCGCCACTACCCGCCCCTATCTAAACTCTAAAACCTAAAGCTAAAATCTAAACTCTAAAGCCTAAAACCTAAAGCCCAAATTTCGCGGACTTGCATTTCAGGCAGATTTTTTGTATCTTTGCATGAACGGCAACCGGGCCGGACGGCCGGGGTTACTGTTCATGGCTAAACTATCCACTATGTCAAATACTGCAATTGTTCCTCTCCGCGAAAAAATCATCCAGTTCATCTGGCAGCATATCTGGCTGCTTATTTCTCTCGACATAATGACTCTCGGCATAGCGTTCTGCGTGCGCAGCTATCTCGGCAGCAGCGTCATCTCCTCCATGCCGTTGGCTTTCTCGCTCGCCGGTGCCGAGGATATGGTGCCCGCGCTGACAATCGGCCAGTACACCAACCTCATGAACGTCGTGCTCGTGCTTGCACAGATTGCCGTGCTGCGACGCCGTTTCGAACCGGTGCAACTGTTCCAGATAGTAGCCGGTTTTCTGTTCGGCATACTCATCGACTTCAACATGTGGCTTACCTCTCCGTTCGAATTCAACACACTTCCTTACCAGATTCTCGCGCAGGCGGCGGGTTGTACGATACTCGCTTTCGGCATAGCGATGGAGGTGCGCTGCGGTTCGGTCACGATGCCCGGCGAGGGAATCCAGGTGGCGGTGTGCCGGGTTACAGGGATGCCGTTCGCGAAAGTCAAGATAATGATTGACTGCACACTTGTCGCGCTTGCGGTGGTGAGCAGCTATATCTTCTGGGGAGAATGGCAATGGAACATAGTCGGTCCGGGCACACTCTTCGCCATGTTCTATGTCGGCTGGATGGTCAAGCAGTTCAGTCGCCGCATAGGCTGGTTCGACCGCGTGTTGGGCTACCGTCCCGGCTTCCGCCGCTACGTCTACGGCCTTGCCCGCTTCCTTCACATCCGTCACTGACGACCTCTCACCAGGCGGCGAAGGCCGACGGACGGTGCTGAGGGCGCACTCCGGGCTGCCGGACGGCCACGCGGCGGGGTGCGTCGAGTTCGTGGAAGCAGATGTGAAGGCCGATGGCGCGCGTCATCAGCAGGTCGTCGTGGCATCCGGCTATCGCTCCGAATGAGCCGTTCTGCCTCCGCTCATATGCCAGATATTCGTCAAGACATGTCCGGTCGCGCTCCACATACAGCCCCTCGCGTATCACCTTGACAAGCGTGCCGATTATCATCGGTTTCGTGGCCACGTTGGTATGGAAGCCGTAACGCGTCGGCGCACCCCGCGCCACATCCTCGTCACTCCGGGGACGTGCGTATAAGTTCGGGTAGACATCACGCAACCGGTTAAGTATGAAGTTGGACTGGTTGCCGTCGGTATCGCGGTCAGGGTCACGGGTCTCAAGGGTGTTGCTCTCTATGACGAGCAACGCCTCGTCATAATAGCTCGCGGCCATCGCCGCACGCCATGCCAATATGTCGAAGTCGGTATGTCCGCGCCATTGCGCCACGACCTCCGGACCACGACCCTCAAGCATCGGGGCGCGGTCGAATATCACTATCACTGACCAGTCAGCCTTTGATGAACGGCCACCGACATCAACCACCGTCACATACCGGTCTGCAACGCGCATACCCTCGCTCCGTTCCGGCTGCCTCCATATCTGCCAGCCGCCCGAGTCGAGCGGTATGAAACCGACGCGTCTCAGCATGTCGCGCCGCTCCACGTCGCCGACATACCGTCCGGCGACATCTGCCGCGCCGGGCACATCTATCTCCCCGCGCCATTCCGGAGCAACGCATGTGCTCCGCAAAGCCTCGACCTTGTACTTGTCGAACACCCGCGCACCCGAATGCACGAACGCCTCGACATCGTCGCTCGGGTATTCCGAGGCCATGAGTCCATGGTCGGAATATTTCGAACGCTCGGAAATGTACCATGCTATCGCATCGAGCGTAGCACCTCGTTCCCAGAGCCACCACAAGTATTTGCCCGGCTGGCAGCGGTCGCTCACCGCAGTGTCAACATTCCGTCCCTCCCATAATTCTCTTGCGAGGTCGGCGCGTTGGCTGTCGGTGAGTTGCAGCGAATACTGGTCAATCTCGTACCAGCTCACAAACATCGCCTCAAACTGCGACTGGCCGCGCCGGGCAGCCTCATACTCGCGGTGAAAGAAATTGCCGGTGCCGTTTGCCGTGGACTCATAGACAATCATCGTCATCGGTTGCAGCAGCACACCCGAGCAGGCCGAGCGCAGTATCTGCTCCGGGGTTTTGCCCAATGTCCTGCGCCATATTCCCACCTCCGAACAATGCACAAGGCTGTAGTCACCGCCACGGCATGAGTCGGGACGTTCGGCGGTGCCTACCTTTATCTTGCAGTTGCGCGAGGGCACGCGGAACATTGTCCGCGTCTTGCCAACCCATTCCACGCGCTTCTCCTTTTCCGAGTATTCCTCATCTTCCTCATGCAGCAGCGACAGCGGGTAGCGTCCTATCATGCGGTCGAACATATCCTTTATCTCCTCGCTGCCAACGCCCTGATGTGCGATAATCAGCGAGTTGAGGCCCCGCCGGTGTACGAGCTGGAGCCAAGCCATGTACAGCTGCGAGCATGTGCTCCCGCCCCACTGCCGTGCCTTCAGCAAGATCAGCCGGATCGGCTTGCCGGCAAGTCTCATCGCTTCGAGCCTCTCCACAAACTTACGCTGCGGACGGTTCAGGATGAAGAGCACGTCATCGCCACCCCGCTTGTCTTTGATATAAGCGCGGGTGGCAGCCCAGTAAGGAAAGTCGTGCAGCTGACGCAGACGGTCAAAGTGTACGGTGAAGTTATTACGGTCGCGTTGTGTGACCCGGCGACCGGTACGTTTACGGAGCAGCGCGTCCACACTGCCGCATGCCATCAGCTCCTCGACCTCGCTTTCGGCACGCATGGAAACGGGAAGGAACATGCGGTCGAGTCCACCGGCATCAAGGACGAATCTCTCGCCGGTGGCCCCCTCGCCGCTCACAGGGTCGAAAGTACGGGAATTTGCCGCGCGACGCCGCGCATCTTCCTCAAGAATAATGGCAATCTCATCTTTAACAAAGGCATTCAAGTCATTCATGCTGATAGTGATAATGATTCACGCGTGTCGCAACCCCCCACGCAGTAAGAAATAAGTCAGCGGAAGAAGTTAATCTCCACCGGCAAAATTAACCGCACCCGCTGCCAAATCACGGCACCCCAACGCAAACGAACCTTAATATATGCAAAAATATTTTAATGGCGTCACTCCAGACGCTTCATGGGACTTGTTGAAGCCAAGTATATAAAAAGGGAAATCGGTGAGACCCGGAAGGGTTTCACCGATTTCTTTACTTTGACTTTCGTCAAGCTGTTCTGAGACGCAAATTATTTTGCGCTGTCAGCGGGAGCAGCCTCAACAGCAGCAGCCTCCTCAACAACAACTGCAGTGTCGCTGTCGTTAGCTACAACCATTGTGTCCTCAGCAACCTCTACTGCTACAGAGTCAGTATCAACTGCCTCAGCAGCCTTGTTGCCACCGCAAGATACGAGTGCTACGCTGAAAAGAACAGCAAGCGAATAAACTACTTTCTTCATCTCTTTAAAAATTTAAAATAATAAAACAATGTATTTGCTATCAAAAACGATGCAAAGGTAATATAAATTTTATTTACCCGAACATTTTTTGCCCGTTTTTTTCCTCTTTTTTATGATTTCAACCCAATTTTAACACTTTTAACTTAAAATTCAGAACAATTCAGAAGCAAATTTCACTTAGAAGTACATTTCGAAATGAACAAATGGAGATAGAAACGGCGGAACGCTGGAATGCGCTCCGCCGTCATCGTGTGATATGGTGCTTATTATTTCACTGCATCTTATTTCACTGCAACCTTTACGGCTGTGGAGCCGGCGCGTACTACGTAGGTACCGGGGGCTACCGGAAGCACGCAGTCGCCTTCGCCGTTGGCTACGTTCACGCCCTGGAGCGTGTAGACGCTCACGCGGCCGGCGCAGTTGCTGACACGGATTGCTCCGGCCTCGGGACGTACCGAGAGGGCATCTGCCGCCTCATATTCCATATCCTCGACACCTGAGATGTCTGTCGTCGTGATCACAGCGAAGCAGTTGGCCTCGACAGTGACGGTCTTGGCAACAGCGTCGAACTTCGGCGATGAACCGTAGCTCTGAATCGCTACATGATATGCCTCGTTGTTATCCTGAAGGAAGTTCACCTTCACGTCGATTGAACCGGTCACATTCGGGTTCATCACAGCATAAAGCTCCTTGCCGTTGGCCGATGTCGCTACGGTGCGGCCCTGTGCCCATGTGCTGAAATTGAGCGAGTAGGCAGCATCCTCGGCAAAAAGATCCTTATGATTGAGACGCATTCCGATAAGTTTCTGGTATGTCTCTACAAGACCTGCATTGTCGGGATCCTTCAGCGCGTTCCAGTCCACAATCTTGGGGCTTGTGTTGTTGTCACCGTTGGCGGACTTGCTGTTTTCGGCGTTACCCATCTCGGAGAACATCCAGATCATGTGCGATCCGGGCACGAGGAGCATCTGCGCCGCAGTCATGCCGAGACGCTGCATACTCACACTGTGGTTGCCCTTTACTCCTGCTGTGCCCCATGTGTCCTGCTTGTAACCGAGACGATACTCGTCGTGGCTCTCAAGATAAGAAACGGTGCTGCCTGCGGTGCGTCCTGCCTTTGTCGCCCACATGCTGTTGAGCGAAGAGCTTGACGAATAGCCCATGGCGGTCTGGCAACCTGCGTTGTTGAGGTTCATCCAGTTGAGTTCGCCATCGGCGGCCATCTCATTCTCCTCCTGGGCACCGGCAAGGTTCTCGTTGATGAAATATGCATCGGGATTAACCTCGCGCATGGCGTCGTGCAGACGCTTCATGCGGGCCACACGGCTTGCGTTGTAGGCATTGGTTGCCGAGTCACCGTTGTTGGCATAAGAGGTGTTGTCGCCGAGACCCTTCACGAGGTCAAAGCGGAAACCATCCACATTATATTCTTTCAGCCAGAACTGAAGCATATCCTTCCACTGCTGCTCCACAAGGGGATAACCCTGGTTCCAGTCGTTGAGCACGCTGTACGCGTGGGGCGCGGTGGCGTTGAAGAAGGGATTCGAACCGGACTTATACATGACGTACCAGGGGTGCAGCCAGTCAGACTGGTTGAACACAACGTCGAGAATCACAGCAATGCCAAGCTCGTGGCACTTGTCGATAAACTCCTTGTAGTCCTGCGGAGTACCGTAAGCCTTGTCGATTGCGAAGTAGAAGTTAGGGTTGTAACCCCAGGAGTTGTTGCCGTTGAACTCATTGATGGGAAGAAGCTCGATGGCGTTGACACCGAGATTCTTGAGGTAGTCGAGTTTGCCGATTGCCTGACGCACGGTACCGTTGCCCTTGGCTGCGCCCTCGGTGCCGGTGAAGTCGCGGAACAGAAGCTCGTAGATAACGAGGTTGTCCTTCTCAGCCCCCTTGAAATCGGTCACATTCCACTTGTAGTCGAGCAGATTGTCTGAATGCCATGCCACAACCGTATTGGTCGGAAGACCTTCGGGATACTGCGGCAGATTCGGGTAAACCTCGGCCGGGATGTACTTGTCGTTGCTCGGGTCGAGCACAAGGCGTGCATAGGGATCACCCACGCCGTAAGTACCGTCTACATAATAGTAATATCCGAACTCGGTGCCGGTCAGAGTAGCCGGGAGTGTTGTCTTGAAATAGCGGAAAGTCGCGCCCTCGTTCTCGACATCTACATATTCCATCACCTGGTCGAGACTGCCCACATAGCCGTCCCACGAACCGACGAGGACAACAGACTTCTTTTCAGGAGCCGCGAGGCAGAAAGTGTATGAACCGTCGGCGTTTTTGGTGAGTCCCATCGGGGGAACTGTCTTGTCGGCAGCCTCTTCTGAATCGCCGGCGAAAAGAATCCTGATCGAGCGTTCGAGCGTGCGGCCATTGGCTGTTGCGACGGCCTTGACATCGTAGCTTCCCACATTCTCGAACTTGTAGAGAGTCTGGAGGGTCTTGGCACCGGCTGCCTCGGCTACCTGAGTGTCGTTGACATAAATCTTTATGTCAGCCTCCATAGTGGTGTTGGCCGTGAAACGCACCGAACCGGCCGATGTCAGGATATTTCCGGGTCTTGTCTTGGAGAAGGCGAGCTGGAAGCCGCTGTCCAAAACATCGACAAAGATGTCGGCATCTCCGGTATCCTTACCCTCTTTTGTGCCTCCCGTGTTGCGGAACACGAAGCAGAGCTGCTTCACTGTCTCGGTGGGAGCCACACCGTAATATTCGCGGATGTCGCCGATGTTGAGCTTCCAGAGATTCTCGCTCACATATTCGAGCTGATACTTGGGAAGGTCTTCCTCCCATTCCGGAGCATACTTCCACTCCTCGGAAGTGCCGCTCTCATCAACGACATTCACGCCGGTATGCGCGTAGATATGGGTGTCGGCCGGCATATTCTTCAGGCCGCCGTTACCTTCGTCGGCGTGGAAATACACCACGACATTTTCCGAGTCCTCCTGAAGCGGAGAAGGTTCGGTTGTGACGACCTGCGCACGCAGAGCGGGAACGCAGAGCATGAGCGCCGCCACAAGAACAAAGAATGTTTTCTTCATAAGGTTAACTGTATTTAGATTATTTGATTATTATTGTTTTAGATTGTCTCTCTTTGTTTCAAGATGTTTATCATTGCAGGGAGCCGAAGCAGGACGCCTCGGCTTTCAGGACGGCGGTCATCATTCCTCGTCATCCTCGGGTATATAGCTGAGCGAGCGCATCTCGGCATACTCGCTCCACTCCGGGTCAGACTGCGCCTCGATCTCGAAGGGCACGGTCTCCTCCACATCCTCAAGGGCACGGTTGAAGACCTTGCCGAATATGGCGAGGCTGTGGGCGTAGAATAGCCAGTCGCGACGTCCCTCGCCCGTATATATCGCCACGAGATACGCAGCCTTGTCCTTGCGGAACGTCTCCTCAAGAGCGTCGTTCACACGCCCCATAAGTTCCGCGTCGGCCTCGTCGGGGAAGCCGTCGGGCAGAGCGTTGTAACGCCATGACACTCGCACAAGGTAGGGGAACTTCCCCGACCCTGAAATCTTCTCCATATAGTCGCGGCCGGTCACAATGACCGTCTTGCCGCCGTCGCCCTCCATCGGGGCGCTCCACCATCTTTCGGCCATGATTACTTCTTGGGACGTGGACGCTCCGCGAGCAGCGACACCTCAAGCACCGGGGTGTCGAAGTACATGCTCGGACGGAAGCAGTGCAGTTTGTAGAATTTGGTGAGGTCGAGCTTGCGCGAAACGCTCAGCGGCATCTTCACCTCGAAGGGCTTGTCTTGTTTCCACGCCATGGCCTGGAATACAATCCGTTCCAGTTCCTTGACGGAGTCCTGCGTGTAGCTGCGGAGCTCCACAAGCTCGTTGGGAGCGGCCTCGCCACGAGCGGCCACTGTCCATCCCGACTCGCCGTCGCGGCGGAGCAGCTGATATGACAGGAAATAGTTGGAATCGTTTACAAGCAGAGCGTTGATGGCAGTTGTTGAGAGCTGCTTGACATCGGCCGGCTCGAATGCGAGCACCACGGTCATGTCGTCGCCATATTCAGTCTCCTCTACCGGGAACTCCTCCGGTTCGGGAGCGGCATGTACAGGTGCCACCCGTTCCGGCTTCGGCTCCGGTTTCTCGCGCACCGAGGTGCGTCCCACGTCAAACGCCTTCTGGTCAAACATCATGCGGCCCGGCTTGTCGGGCTTATGTCCGGCGGGGAGCACAACCACGAGGTCGCTCACCTGAACCGGGGTCTCGAAACCGTCATCATCGACATAGGCTATCTTGCCCTCGACCTTAATAACTTTTCCGCCGCCGACCGCGTTGAGGTAGCGCACGGTATCTCCAGGTTGTATCATATCTCTTCTTCGTTGACGGTCTCTTCTTCCTCGGGCTTGACATTCTCGTAGGCATCGACTATGCGCTGCACGAGCGGATGACGCACTATGTCTTTCTTCTCATACTCTATCACGCCGATTCCCTTGACGTTGCGCAGTATGCGCAACGCGCTCAGCAGTCCGCTGCGCGTGGAACGGGGAAGGTCAATCTGCGTGACGTCGCCCGTGACGACCATCTTCGAGTTCATGCCCAGTCGGGTCAGGAACATCTTCATCTGCTGCGTGGTGGTGTTCTGCGCCTCGTCGAGTATGATGACCGCGTCGTTGAGCGTGCGGCCGCGCATGAACGCGAGCGGCGCAATCTGAATCGTACCGGCATCCATGTACTCCTTCAGCTTCAAGGCGGGGAGCATGTCCTCAAGCGCGTCGTAGAGCGGCTGGAGATAGGGGTCGATCTTGTCTTTCATGTCGCCGGGCAGGAAGCCGAGCTTCTCACCCGCCTCGACAGCGGGACGCGACAGTATGAGGCGGCGGATCTCCTTGTTCTTCAGCGCACGCACTGCAAGAGCGATAGCTATGTAAGTCTTGCCCGTACCGGCCGGTCCGAGCGCGAATGTGAGGTCGTTCTCGTCGAAGCTGCGCACCATGCGCGCCTGATTGGCGTTTCGCGCCGAGATGGGCTTGCCGTTCTGGCCATAGATTATCACGCCCGAAGCATCGCGGCGTGCCGGAGCCTCGCCACGCACTATGTCGATAATCGCCTCTTCATTCAGGCTATTGTATTTCGACGCGTACGCCTCGATTTCCTTGACCTTTTTCTCGAACTCGGCGGTCTCGCTCTCCTCCCCTATCACCTTGATGACATTGCCGCGCGCGGCTACACGCAGCTTCGGGAAGAGGTTGCGCACCAGCGATATGTTGCTGTTGTTGGGTCCGTAGAATGTCTGCGGGTCAATCCCGTCGATTATTATTATTCTCTCTATCAATTTGATTTCTATTTATTTCCCTAATCCATTATAATCTGTCAGCGGCTCAGCCCACCGAGTTCTCCAGCGAGATCTGTAGCAGTTTCTGGGCCTCGACGGCAAACTCCATCGGGAGCTTGTTCATCACCTCGCGGGCGTATCCGCCCACAATCAGCCCGATGGCCTCCTCTGTGGGTATGCCGCGCTGACGGCAGTAGAAAAGCTGCTCCTCGTTGATTTTCGAGGTCGTGGCCTCATGCTCCACGGTCGAGGTGTCGTTGCCGACCTCGATGTAGGGGAACGTATGCGCACCGCAGCGGTCGCCCATCAGCAGCGAGTCGCACTGCGTGTAGTTGCGGCAGTTGTCGGCACCCTTGGCCACTTTCACCAGACCACGGTAACTGTTCTGCGACTCGCCGGCCGAGATACCCTTGCTCACGATTGTGCTGCGGGTGTTGCGTCCGATGTGTACCATCTTCGTGCCGGTGTCGGCCTGCTGATGGTTGTTGGTGAGCGCGACGCTGTAGAACTCGCCTACACTCTCGTCACCCTTGAGCACGCAGCTCGGATATTTCCATGTGATGGCCGAACCGGTCTCGACCTGCGTCCATGAAATCTTGGAACGGTGTCCGCGGCAGAGTCCGCGCTTGGTCACGAAGTTGAAGATACCTCCCCGGCCCTCGCGGTCGCCGGCATACCAGTTCTGCACTGTCGAATATTTGACTTCGGCACGTTCCTCGACCACAATCTCGACCACAGCGGCGTGGAGCTGGTTCTCGTCGCGCATCGGCGCGGTGCAACCCTCTAAGTAGCTGACATAGGCATCGTCGTCGGCCACGATGAGCGTGCGCTCGAACTGGCCAGTGCCCGAAGCGTTTATGCGGAAATATGTGCTCAGCTCCATCGGGCATCGCACCCCTTTCGGTATGTACACGAACGAACCGTCGGAGAAGACCGCCGCGTTGAGCGCGGCATAGAAGTTGTCGCGGTATCCCACCACACTGCCCAGGTACTTGCGTACAAGTTCGGGATAGTCTTTCACGGCCTCCGACATCGAGCAGAATATCACGCCGAGCTCGGCGAGCCGTTCGCGGTGGGTGGTCTTGACGCTCACCGAGTCGAGCACGGCATCGACGGCCACACCGGCGAGGTGCTTCTGTTCTTCGAGAGATATTCCGAGCTTATTGAAGGTCTTGACCAGTTCGGGGTCAACCTCGTCCATGCTCTTTTTCAGCTCCTTCTTGCGCGGGGCTGCGTAGTAGCTGATGGCCTGGAAGTCGATCTCGGGAATGCGCAGATGCGCCCACGTGGGGGGCGTAAGCGTCTCCCAATACCGGAATGCCTTCAGGCGGTATTCCAGCAGCCAGTCCGGTTCACCCTTGGCGGCGGATATGAAGCGCACCACGTCCTCATTGAGACCGGGGGGTACAATCTCGGTATCGATGTCGGACGTGAAACCATATTTATATTCAGAATTGGCAGCCTCCTCGATGACCCGTTTCGACTTGTCCTCCTGCACGCCCTGCTCCGGTTTCTCCGGCGCGTTTGCGGCATTGCCTCCGGCGACATTTCCCGACAGGTCCTCAGGCAGCCCTTGACTTTTCTGTTCCACTTTCTTACGTATTTTTCCGGCCTTACAGCCGCATCACACTATAAATACGCAAAAATACTAAAAAAGTTTCAATCCGACAAACCGGAGTCTGTAAACAGACTCGTAAACCGGCACGAAAAGCGGTTGCGCATATGGGCCGAATCCAATGCCGTGACCCGATACGCGCAACCGCTTGCTTAAATCCTCCGGCGCATTGCCGGATTCGTGTGTTTAAACTCGCTCTGTGGCCTGGTGTGCGGTCAAACCCGCACCCAGGCTATCTTTACAGTCATTTCCCAACAAACTTCTTGCCGTCGCGGACGTAGACCGACCCGGGCAGAACGCGCTCCACGCGCCGCCCCATCAGGTCATAGGTTGCACCCGACTTTACAGTCTCGGTCTCTGAATCGAACACTCCCTCTACCGAGTTCTGACCACGTGCGAAGTCCTCGGCCTTGAACACGCAGACACCGTTCTCGTAGCATTCGAGCATACCACCGAATGAGTTGCCGCAGTCTGCCTGAGGGAATATTGTCATATACTCGTCGGTGTATTGTGCACCAACACCGTCTACCCATACAAAAGACCGATCGGTATTCTGACTCTCAATTCGCTGGTACTTACGGTCTATGCCGCATACCGTCTCGTTGAAGACTGACGATACTCTCCCTACAAGCCAATCGCTACCGCCCTCTTCCGCATAGACTGCCTCGCCTTTCACCAGCGAGAAATCCATCACCGGGGTGAAATAGGCATAAGTGCCGCTCAGATTGTCCGACCAGTAAAATTCGAGAAGTCCGCGTGACTCGGAGAGAACCACTGTGAAAGGCTCGAACATTCCGGCATCCGACACTACACTCACACGTCGGGCAGGACGATTGCCGATATAGAGCTGTTTATCCTCAACCGTGGCGGTGACAGTTGACCTTTCCGGCTCGCTGGTAAGCGATATGAACTCCCACTTCCACATCTTGCCGGGCGCAAGTATCGAGTGAGGATCCTCGTTGCCCTGCGCAAGTCTTGACCCGTAAATCACCTTGCCCTCGCTGTCGGCGACATAATTAAGGAATGAACCCTGGCCGGGACCGTTGACATTGTTTGACAAGGAAGTCGAATACGGAGGGCCGAAGACCACCAGATCTCCGTCTCGGTCCGGACCGATTCCCTCGATAACCGAACCGGGATATACCTCACGATATTCTACAAGGGTTTCTCCTTCTTCGGATTGCACCGATTGTCCGAGACCCGTCGGTTCCGGTTGTTCCGGCGGTTCGGGAAGTTCAACTTTCTCACAGAATGTAATCGCTTTCCGTTCAGACCCGGCGACCTTTACCGGAGTCTTTTCCTTTATGTAGACAGTCTGCAGCATCTCTTCACCGACATCAATTCCAGTCGGCAGCTGGAACTCCGCTCCATCTCCGAGAGTAAAGTCATATCGCAGGAACTCGCTATAGCGCTCTTCCGGAACCGACGGATCAAGTGTTGCGTCAAGTGTTTCGGTGCTGAACATTTTATTGTCGAGAGTCAGCACATAGACTTTGCCATTTTCCTCGCGCAAGAAGTAGTTGGGACCGGTTCTTTCCAGAACTTCCGCAAGTTCAAGAACCCCGTACTCATGGGTGCCTTTATAATACTCTGACTCGAAGAAAGTGAACCGGTGATACTCCTTCCCGTTGACGGTAATGGTTCCGTCAAACTTCATGGAATGATAGGCTATACCGCCCTCGCCATACCCATTGACATTCCGGCTATATTGCCCCGCATACTGCCATACCTTACCCTCCTCGATCATCGGTGCGTAGCCGGTAGCCAATAGATACGACGGAAAAACCGCGACGACTCCGCATAACGCCAGTAAATGTTTTAATATCATAAACCTGTCTTTTAAATGTTTCATTTCTGGAGATAGGATGCATGTTACATTATCTCCCGGATAGTGAATATGTTTATTTCTTAGGAACCATACTAAATGTTCCACCCTTCATGACAGTGAAGCCATAACTTAGTTCGAGAGTTTCAGACTCAACAGAAATATCGCCGCCCTCACTTATTGTATTGCCCGAAAGATTTACCTTCTTATCGCATTCAAGAACGACGCTTCCACCATTGCCCACAACTATTCCATTATAAGCTTCGATAGAATCAAATGCAAATATATGAATTTTTCCTGAATCCTGCACATTCAGATACGTAGAATAATCTTCAATATTGAACCTACCTGATCCAGAGCGCGACATAACGTTAAATTTAGCGTTTTGCAGAATAAATTTTCCCGCATCGAAGTCTATTGGTTCCGCGCCGTTTACCAGAAATGTCTGTGGATAGTATTTGTCCGATTCGACATATACTGCGGCAAGTTTTTTCTCTGAGGACAAATCTAATGAGAAAGACCCATCTTCACTTGAAATTTCCTGTCTATATCCGGAAGTTTGTCCTACAACTCCACACTGGTAAGTTGCAGCTGGGCCAGCAAAAGTGAAGGTTCCATTACTTGTCCTTATTTTTCCCGTCATCTGAGTCGGAACATTTTTCCATATTTTTAATTCACTGTCGCCTATTATATTATGAGTAAATTTGGAAAATCTGTCCAATTCCATAGATCCTGAATACTCGCATTTCGATATATTCTCCAATTGTCCGATACTTAAGAATTCATCCATATGGCGGGCAAAGTTCTCTTCAAGGTGATTGGATCGTTTGAACCATCCCTGTCTGGTATTGGCTAACATGGCAGGGCCTCCATAGCTGCCAGCTACAGTAAAAGAAGAAGCCATATTATATACCACATCGGGATTGCCGACTTTGTCATCATACGGGGCAATTGTACAAGCCCAGGAATACGCAATCGCCGGTCTGCCGGCATTGTCGAGCATGTCGAGACCTCCTCCATTGTCCCACTCTGTACCGCTACTCAGATTCTTGTATTCTTCCAATGCAAGAATGCTTCTGTTCCAAGGCCATTTTTTTGTGGTGTCAGCAATTGTTGCATAAGTTATTCCCGTTGGGCCTCCATGACCTTGAAGACTATAAATACCAGCAATTCTCATTGCAGCAATAACCTCGCTTGAGAGTGGTCTTAATTCTGCATGAATATCACCGTAATTTGACTTCAGGGTATTGATTTTATATTTACCGGTATATGAGAATATTGTGGGAAAATCCTCACCATATTTTTTAAAGAAATCCTGATGTTTGACAACAAACCCATTAGTCAAATATGACGGGTCTCCTTGCCCCGGATTCAATTCATAGGTAATAACTTTATCTGTAAAGTTATTAATCTGCTCATCATTCCAGCACAGTAGTCGCCCCACAGGAATCGTTAGAGACATAGAGGCTTTTGTCACATCACTCACATATATTCCCGCACTACTCAACGTAAAATCCCAGTCTGTCGTTAGATCAGCAAAATATACATCTGTAGGTATATACTCGTCTATATTGGGATTAGACCAAACCGGTGGATTCTTATAATTGATTGTTCCCGGATATTTAAATTTTCTGATTGGTGCCGATGTGTGGAAATCGCCAACAATGAGACAATAGAACGCACCTTCCTCTTTATACAGCTCACGCATCCATTCACGAATGCAGGATTCCTTGTCAAAGCATTTTGCATTGGTTCCAATGCGGAATCTTGAATCCGAGAGAATATCCTCCACCGTCTCAACCTTGACTGAGTATCCTTTCTGGCTTTTCCAGTCGGCAAAACGCTGGATACTTTCTGCAAGTGATTCAGGGGTGATGATTATATAGTTGCTCAGAATATTGTTTGCAGATGAAGCAACCTGTGCCTGTGCCAGTCTGGGACTTCGTGCGACAATTGAGGGTTCGGATATCATATACACTTCCTGAAAACCCTTGGAGAATATAGGCCGAAATTTCATGGATGCCTCCGTACAGTCGCTGTATTCCAACTTGACACTGATATTATTAAAGAAATCGACAGTTTTTGAGTGATGGTGGTAAAGCACCGGAGCAACTCTTAACACAACAAAGTGACGATTGCCATTCATGAAATATTCATCTGCTATTTCCGCATATGGTTTGTCGGCAGTCGACTGATATCCGTCGCCATAAATGATTCCGTCACCTGTCGATTGAGACACTCCATCGGCCGCAACAGCTTCAAAAGGCAATATGGCATTATTCAGACTCACAGTTTGCTGGAGCACTGCGGATTGTACCGAGGCCTTGAAATTGCTTACATAAGTTGGGACTTCAAATGTAAGATATCTGACTGGTAATGTCGGATCATTTACTTCGGCTGAATTATCAAGATCTGGTATTTGTATTGTACTGAAAACCTCACCCGATGAGTGCGTCTCTGTGCCGATTACGGCGCCACCGTAATCGACATTCACCACATATTGCAAACTTTCATTTGCGTTTGCAAACGAAAACAGCAATGCCACGGTGAACAGGATTATGAATAGTCTTTTCATACTGATTGATTTATTTGGATGAAAGAACACAAACTCAGTCTGTGAGTATCATTCGTTTGGAATCAATCTCCACGCCGTCGGCTATCAGGGTGTATATGTACATTCCGGCTGTTAGGGTGTTGCCCTCGATGGTGATGTCCACGTTGCCGCGCTCGGTGATGTTATTGCGGAGTTTCTGGTTGCCGTTGAGGTCGTAGACGCAGAGGAACGCGCTTGATACATCGTCGGGAAGCACGCAGCTGACTACTGTCGAAGTGCGGAACGGATTGGGGCGATTCTGCGACAGGCTTGCCACAACAGAGCCATCAGGAGTGCTGCCGCCTTCTTTTGTGCCGTTTTTCAAGGCCTCGATTGTCTGCTCCTGCTCGCGCACTTTCTCCCGCAGACCCTGAACCGCATCGACAAGAAGAGGTATGAATCCGGTGTAGTCGATGCTCAGCATCCCATCCTCGTCCTCATACACAAGGTCGGGATAGACCTCGCGCACGTCCTGCGCAAGGAAGCCGTACTGATGCTGTCCGTTTGACTGTGCCGTGCTTCTCATCATGCCGTTGGCACTGCCACCTTCGTTACTTTCATCTAACGTCGTACCGATAAGGCGGTAGCTGACGGGCGCGATGTCGGCGAGAAGTTCACTCATGTTCTCCAGCGGCTCAATGTCTGTTTTCAGTCTTGAATCAGAGCTTGTGAGAACCTGAGGAGTTGAGACAGGCACTGTAAATGTCACAGGTATCTTTGATCCATCTGTCTGGGTCTTGGTGATATTGTGGCTGAAAATCTTTGTGTCCCCGCAATAGTATGACAGACCTCCTTTTGCTCCAAGAATGAGACTTCCGAAGCCCCTATTGGTGGAATACGAGTATTTATCTTCGGCAATATATGTGTAGCCCATGCCTCCGAAAGCAATCTTTCCTCCCGACTGCATTGAACTCGGACCGATAATCCGGAATGTAGCCAGCGAATCAGGAGAAAGAGAACTTTCTATCAGCTCCCCCGGTGTAAGTGTTCCTCCGGGTATTGTCGCGGTAGTAGAAAGAGGGTTGATGACAGGCCGGTCTCCCATACTGATGTGATAACCAACCTGAACCTGACCTGATTCGACAACTTTGAGTTGTGCGGATGCGCCGAGCGCGATGCTTGCCGCTGCAAGCATGATTGTTAATTTTTTCATATTTTTAGATTTTATGTGCCTTATGAAAGCACGGTTAACTTTTTAGAATGTCAAGCGATTGCAGTGATAGCCATTTAGTGTGTTCACACACCGATATAGCCGACATAGGCCCAGCTGGCGGTGACGAGGCGGATCTGGTATTCGCCCGACTGCGCGAAGAGGAAGTCGAGGAACGAGTCTTCGTCACCGAACACTGCCACGCACGCGCCCGAGAGGTCGTAGATTTCGAACGTCAGGATTTCCAGCTTCTCCATACCGACGAACTGGATGCCGGCCGCCGCGTCGATGGTACACTGCACATCACGTGGAGGTGTACGGTGTCCTTTCTCTTCGTATTCGTTGTGCTCTTTTTCTGTATAGTAAGGCGCAGGAGACATGGTAACATACTTGACGCCGTATCCCGCTACAGCATTTGAGGCGCTTCCAATTAGAAGCAAAAATAGAAATACTTTTGTAATTTTAGTCTTCATGCTAATAATGATTAATGTTCGCTTGCAAATTTAGGACATTCAGCACAAAACCTCATTAAAAAAAGTTCGAAGTAAGTTCGGTTTTTATTCCCGAGCCTATTTCGAACGTTCTTAATTAATATATATTATTGATTATCAGTTGTTTTGCGATTTAGTCATCTGCGCGTCCTTTAATAAAATTGGTAAGTCAAATTTTGTCTGGATTCAACGGATTGTGCTAAATCAACAATACCACATAATCAAAATATTTAGGTTTAGAATGGAATTCATCACCAAAAATATCCTGAGCTAATTTTTCCCGCCGAGAGGATACAGCGTTTTTCGTCTTGCCTATTAGACTTGATATCTGCACCAGCTTCAGACCACATCTTATAAGCAATGCCATTTGATAGTTGAATGTTTTCATTTCGTCTCCTACCAATAATAGAAGAATTGTTTTGAAGTCTGGGCTGGTCCTGAGTATCATCTCTTCAATCTCTGACCAGAACGCGGATTCCTCCGAAATACTTCCTCCTCTATCGACCAACGCTTTAATCCTGGCATAAGTAGGACTATCAAGTATTTCTGTACTCACAGGAGGTTTGGCCTTAATCTGCGGACATAATTCTTTAAATTTGTTTATCAGGCCTTCCCTGAGACGAATATTGAAATTTTCAACTTCGCCCTCTCTTATACTATCACAATTTGATGTAGCAAATTTTTGATGAAGAGAAGATACCCGTTCACTTATTTTCCGTTCGAACAAATCATTGTATCTGTTTTCAGAAACATCAAGTCGTGCTTTTAATTCACGGATTTCATCACGTGCTTTGATTGCCTGCAACCTTTGTTTTTTATTGCGTATGGCCATTATTAAAAAAACAATAATACTAAGGCATAAGGCAAATCCTGCGACAATCAACCATAAGCCGTAGCGTTCGCGCTTTTCTTTCTCAATACGTTGCTGACGGTCATGCTTGTCATAATTATATTTAGATTTCTGTATCAACGCGTCACGGCTTCCATTTTCCTCCATGTATGCATCCGTCAGCTCGCTCAATTTAGTTGCGTATAACCGTACGGAATCAACCGGCACGTAAGTTCTGAGAGAATCTGACAACAGCAATTTATACCCGGCTTTTCTATTCGGGGAGTGTTCAAGTCCAGCTAAAATTTTGGCATATTTATAGGCTGTATCACATATCCCTGCCTTAAGATATGTATTAGCAGCAAACAATAACGCGCTGCCGGGGTTATCGTTCATTTTTAATTCCGGCACTCCACGTAAAATGTTAAGAGCTGAATCGTAAGCACCCTTATAATATTTAATACCTCCTAAATATACTCGTTGACGCAACACCATTGATGGATAGTGCCCTTGCGCACATTTATAGATTTCTTCAAAAATAATTTCCGCACGGTCATATTCCCCCTTGTTCATATAAACATTCCCGAGAAATTCCTGATCTCTCAACTGATTGAGTGTGTCTTCCTGTTTAATGTCAATCTCAATTACTTGTTGCAGCAGGGGTATACAGTCGTCATAGAGGCGCATGGCATTATAAAGATAAGCCATTTGTGAGATTATAACAACTCTTAATGACTCCGCCTCACGCTTGCATTCAATCATATCTAACGCCTTGTGGTAGTACTCCAGTGCTGTCGGGTAGTCACCGAGGTCGGAGTAGACGCGGCCGGCGTAATATAGGGCTTCGGGGTAGCGGCCCGTGGATTGGTGACGCTCGTAGTAGTCCGCCAAACGCATGATGGTGCTGTCGGCTGTATGCTTCACATAGGCTTTGTCTGCGGCCTTTATTGCCAATAGGTCGCGGAGGTTGCGGTCGGGCGCGCTGAGAGAGGCGCGGTCGATGCTGTCGAGCATGGCACGTGCCTGTGGCAGCGAGTCGGTCATCATTGACTTGGCACGCAGCAGACGCGCGTCGGGGGTGTGGGTACATCCCGCCGCAAGCAGTCCAAACACCGCAATCAGCAGTATATGTATCAAAAACCGGGGTTTCATTTCCTTGAACAGCCTTATGTTACTGATCCGTGCATGCTTTCACCTGCAAATATAGTTCTTTCGCCGATATTATGCAAGGTATGTTTAAAAATTCAATGTCGGTGGGGGCGCAGGCGCCACACGGCACGGCCGCGGCATGCCGCGACCCTACATTAGGCGGGGAATTCCATTGGTGGGGGATTCCATTGGTGGGGGAATTACATCAGACGGGGAAATCCATTAGGCGGGGAATTCGATGCGGAAGGTGGTGCCGATACCCGGCTCGGATTCTTTGACGAAGATACGACCGCCGTGGTAATCCTCGACTATCCTCTTCACGAGCGTAAGGCCAAGTCCCCAGCCTCGTTTCTTGGTGGTGTAACCGGGATTGAAGACGGTCTTGAAATTCTTGCGGGCTATGCCCTTGCCGGTATCCTTGACCTCTATCCAGACCGTTGATTTGTCCGAACCTGTGGTGATGTCTATGCGCCCCTCTCCCTGCATGGCATCGACGGCGTTCTTGGTGAGGTTCTCCATGACCCACTCGAACAGCGACTTCGACAGCAGCACACCATGGTCATCTTCGGAGAGGTGCATGTTGATTTCCACGCGGTTTGATACGCGACTCTTCATGTAGTCGAGCGATGTCCGCACGGTCTCGTTCAGGTATTCCAGCTCCATGTCGGGCTGTGAACCGATTTTCGAGAAGCGGTCAGCTATTGTCGAGAGCCGCTTGACATCCTTGTCAAGTTCTCCGGTCACTTCCGGCTCGACACCGACTGCCTGAAGATATTCCACCCATGCCATCAGCGAGGAAATGGGTGTACCGAGCTGATGCGCCGTCTCTTTCGACAGACCGACCCACACGCGGTTCTGTTCGGCGCGCTTGGTGTTGACTACGGCCATGTAGAGTATCACGGCGATTATTATCATAACCGCCAACTGTATGTAGGGATAGAGACTGAGGCTCTTGAGCAACGTCGAATCCTCGTAGTAGATGTACTGCCGTCCGCCGCCGAAAAGCTCCACCTCGATGAAGTGGTTGTTGCGCTCCACCATCTCTGCGAGCGGGGTGTCACCGCCGATGCTCTTGAGGCGTTTCAGCAGGTATTCCTTGTTGCGCGGGGTCAGTTCCTCGTAGAGCGACTTGTCGGCATCCTCCTTGTCGGGCAGCGAGAAGTTGCGGAACTCCGAGATGTTGAAGTCCTCGTCGCTGATCATTACCGGTATGCTGTTGTTCTGCGATATTATGCCGAGCAGAAACTCGAAGTCGGAGTCTACCCCGGCCTTGGCGAGACGTTCGGTGGCCTGTGCCCAGATGTCCATGCGCTCACGCTCCTGCTGCGCGAGTGCCTTGATGAGATTGTTGGAGATAAGAAGGAATATAATCACGGCCACAGCCGAGACCATTATCACCAGCATCTTGCCGGTACGCATCCTCTCGTATATCTTCATTTGTCTGAGCTGATGAATTTTGCCACGGAGTCGGCGGTGTTCGGGCCGATGACTATGTCGGCCGCCTCCTTCACCTCGGGGAGTGCGTTCTCCACGGCCACCGCCACATCGGCCACCTCCATCATGGGGAGGTCGTTGATATTGTCGCCGAAGCAGACCACTCGGTCAGCCCCGACACGCCCGGCGAGCGCACGGACAGCGTTGGCCTTGGTGGCACCGGAATCGAACGTCTCAAGTATTCCAATCTCAGGTCCATAGAAGTCGTGGTAATACTGAGCCTTCACTCCGGGCACGTCCTTTATGAGGTTGTAGGTGGAGAATGCTTTCGCGTCGGGAAGCATGGTGTAGAACAGGATTGTTTTCGACAGGTCGGCTGGCAATGTATCTTTTCCCTCCGGGTCGATATGGAATGTTTTCCACGGACTGTGGATACGCTCATCCATGAACTGTTGCTGGAGCGGCAGCAGCTTGCCGTTGAGGTGATAGATGTCGATCATGTCATGGTCGAGGGTGAACATGAAGGAGGATGTCGCGGTCTCACCATAGATGCGGAGGAGTTCGCTGACTGTCCCGGGAGCGATGTGCCTTACGTCGGAATAGCGGCCTGTGGCTTTGTTCCACATGGCGGCTCCGGTAATCACGATAGCGGGCAACCGCAGGTCAACATCCGAAAGAATCGGAGCGACTGTGGCCGGTGTACGCGCCGTGGCCACGGTGAACATCTTCCCTTCGGCTATGGCACGGTTGAGAAGCGAGACCGTCGTTTCCGACAGACGGGCGTCGGGCTGAAGGAGCGTGCCGTCAAGATCGCTGACATATAGTGTTTTCATCGCTCTCTAATTTCCATGAATTCGGCGTCGCTCACCTGTTCCTCGTTGTAGACACGGCGTGTCTTGCCGTCATCCTCGACGATGGTTGTTGACTCGAATTCCTTGATTTCGGTATATTCCACATCTACGGCCACGCTTTTCAGCAGCGCGGCGGCATCGGTGCGTGGCTGGCGGTGGTATCTGCCACCGGAAGTCCTGCGGCTGCTTTCGCGGCGTTCCGACGCGCCGGAAGAGTCACGGCTTTGGCCTGCCGCACGGTTGGCGCGGCGTTCCTCCTTGCGCGAGGGCATACCCATCATGCGGCGCATCATGTCTTCGGCACGTCGTGCCATGAAGCCGCTGAACCAGCGCGACAACAGCCGCGAGATCCATGGCCAGCAGAGACATATCACCACTAATATTATAAGAAACAATCCCATATTCAGGCTTTAGGGTTTAGGTTTTAGGCTTTAGACTTGTTCAGGCTTTCTCGCCTGCGAAAAGTCCGTAAAGCACATATGCGACGATAAGCCACATAAGTCCGGGCACTCCCATGCAGAACACGAGAACGGCGGCTGTCAGGATTAGCATCCAGCGCCATTGGTTGCCGCGCCAGCCCCAGGTCTTGAATTTCAGGGAGAAGAGGCGGAGCGGCGAGACCATCAGCCAGCTTTCTACTGCCATCACGGCGAGCACCCAGTACCATTCAGTCACAAATTGCGTGCCAATGTAGCAGAGCGACGAGTAACCGATCCAGAATATGGCGTTGGCCGGTATGGGAAGTCCGATGAATGAGGTGGTCTGACGTGTGTCGATATTGAATTTTGCCAGGCGCAACGCCCCGGCCACGGGTATCATGAACACGAGCCAGCGGGTCCATTCCTGCGCTCCGGTCGCGCCGAGGCAGTAGTACATTATCACGGCCGGAGCCACTCCGAAGCTCACCATATCGCAGAGCGAGTCGAGTTCCTTGCCGAGATTGGAATAGGCATGGAGCAGACGGGCCATGAATCCGTCGAGGAAGTCGGCCACAGCTGCTATGCCAATGAATATGTATGCCCAGTTGTAGGCCGGAAGTCCCCAGAGAGTGTCCGAGCCCCGGGCGGCACATAGAATGGACATGACACCCGCCGCCAGATTCATACATGTCACGGCGTTGGGTATATTGCGTGTTATTACGTTCATTTCAGATTATTTTGTTTCCGGTTTGACTATAGCCAGCGGTGTGAGACCGCCGCGTGTCACGTCACCTATCTTGAGGAGCACGTCTGCGTCGACCGGAAGATAGATGTCCACCCGCGACCCGAATTTGATGAACCCGAGGTGGTCGTCGATGTCGGCCTTCTCGCCCGGATACGCGTATGTGACGATACGCCGCGCCATCGCGCCGGCTATCTGTCTAACCACAATGCGGCGTCCATTGTTCATGGTGATGCCCACGGTGCTGCGCTCGTTGTCGGTGCTGGCCTTGGGCAGATAGGCCGACAGGAAGCGGCCACGGTGGTGAGCCACATAGTCAACCGTGCCGTCCACCGGAAACCAGTTGGCGTGGACGTTCAGGGGCGACATGAAGACCGAGACCATGATTGCCTCGCTGCGGAGCCATTCGTTCTCGCGGACGCGCTCCACGGCCACGACCTTGCCGTCGACCGAGCTGACCACGCGGTCCACACGCTCGCCACGGTAATGACGCTTGGGACAGCGGAAGAAATTGAACACGAACATATAGACCACAAACGACAGGGCCGACAGAAACGCGGGTATTATGTACGGGGGCATGAAGAGCCACACCGGCACGTTGAGCGCTGCCAGCACGATAAAAAGCAGAATCAATATGTTCGTTCCTTCGCGATGTATCTTCACAACAAATCCGCCCCTCGCGGAGGCGCCTCTTGTTTCCAATCCGCAAATATACACAAAAATCTTAAAGTGTGCAAAAAAATCCCGACAGTAGACCTGAAACAACAGCAGATAACAATTATAGTGCAGGATTTTTTGATGCAAAAAAATCCCGGCAGCCATTACAGCTGCCGGGAACGAAGCTAATACCAGAAATACTATTCCCGTCCGTAATCTGTGCGTTTATCTGTTTCTGTACTTATCCGTCATCTATATCCGCGCACTTATTTCATTGCGTCGGATTAGCGGATGATGAGTTTCTTGGCTGTGCCGTTGTCTGCGGCTATCACGTAGATGCCGGGAAGGAGGGCGGTGTGGTGAGTGTGGCTGTCGGATTCGCTCACAAAGCGCTCTACGGTGTTGCCGGAGGCGTCTATCAACCGGAAACTTACACCGTTGTAACCGGTGACCAATATGTCGCGGCCTTCGGTACGGATTGAGGTTGCCGTGCCCGAAATGTTGCCGACACCCGCGCCGATACCCTTTACATTGACATTGACTGCGTGATAAGACACTCGTCCGTTAGATTCGACAGCTATACCGATGGACTGCTCTCCCTGCTCTTTCGGAGTGACGGTGAGCGTCCGGCCATCTATCGACGCTTCAACCGGTGACACCGACCGCGCTGACCGCGCTGACTCGGCGTTATCAACAAGCGAGAAGCGGATGTTGGAATCAATGTGGTCGAGGTCTGTGGCATTGAGATTGACCTGTACAGGCGCACCACCCTCGGTCAGCTCAATGTCGTCAATCTCCTCCATCTCGGGAGCAAATACGTCGGGGAAGATGGGGAGAGCCGGGAACCAATAGTAGTCTTTCAGACGGACACTCTCAACCGAAAGGTCATCTACATTGAGGAAGTTCAGCCAGTTGTAACGGTAGTTGGCGTTGGGCGACGTAGTGGTGGCGAAAAGTATCGCGCCTACACGGTCGTCGTAACGCATCGAGGCATAGAGTTCCTGCGAGATATTTCCGTTGATTCCCTCAACTTTCGGGAATGTGTAGAGAGGTTCCATATCGGTGGGGTCAGACTCGGTATCCCAGGCGTAGATCACGTTGCCGGTGGAGACAATCGAAGATGCAGAGCCGTTCCAGAAAAGCATCTGGCGGTCAACCGAGCTGAAGAAGTTGTTGCTGCGCCATGAGCCCCAGCCTGTGGATATGACTCCGGGCACCTCGACAGGATCACGTTCCTCTTCGAGGGTAAGGGGACTGAGGGAGTGGAGCATGGAGTGACCGGCGGAGGCACCAGTCGCTGTCGCATACCACACCATACCGTCGGCAGTCTGGGTGATGGCCCCGATATTTGCGTCGGATATTGTCTTTACAACAGTGTCGGTGTCTGTGTCGATTATATGAAGACCTTTTCCCTGCTGCATGACGAACGCATGACCGGGACCGGCCACCATGTCACCTATCTGCTGGTTGTAGAGAGACTGGTTGCCGCCGATTGTCGAATCGTCACCCTCCTGGGTGTTGATGATTCCCGGAATGTCAGCATCGGCAAGAGTCATGTTGTTGTCCTCGTCCCAAGTCAGCACACGCACACCGGCATGATGACCGATGTATGCCTTGCCGGCACGCACGCCGACACATGCGCGGCCATCACCGCCAATCTCGCTGAACGACGCGATGGTCCGGAGCGTGTTGGCATCGGCCACCACGAGACGGCCACCGACCTGCCCGCGGATGTCGCCCGCGTCGTGGGCCTGTTTCGACATCACAAAAAGTTTGTCGCCGAATATCATGCCATATTGTGATGTGGCGCCGAATCCGGCATTGTCGTTGATTGTGGTGTAGGGGCGGTAGATAATCTCCTCGTCCGACGATACCACAGGCGCGGTCAGATAGTTGAGCGAGCCGTTCTTGTGTGTGAACCACTCCTCGTTGAGCCAGAAGGTTCCGGCCTTGAAATCCTCGTCGGGCATTTCCTGCTCCTTGACAACCACGTGGTAGCTGCGGCTCACGTTCTTGTTCTCGGCAGAGGTGAGCACGAGGTCAAACTCTCCGGCACGGTAGGTCACGAGTTCGGTAAACTTGCCCATTGTCACTCCGTCGGGCATATATCCGCTCACGGGATACGCGGTGGCGATGTTCTCATCGGTGGCGTTCTCGATTGTCATCAGCACGCTCTGGTTGGCCGAGGCAGGCATAGCCTTGGTGCGGAGAGCCAGCAGGTCGTGCGCCGTCAGCTCGATATCGCCGTCGAAGTCGCCGTCAAGAGCCACTGCTTTCACCGGGTTGGCCGCGACCTCGAATGAGAGCATACCCTCCACGCCGTCGGCCTGACGGTACTCATTGTCGCCCGTCTCCTCCAGGCCGTAGAAATACTTGAGGTTCAGTATCGCGCTTGTCGCACCGCTTGACACAGACATCTCCTCAAGCCAGTACTCGTAACCGGGATGTTGCTCGGCTTCTTCTGTCCAGGGTGCGGGGTAGACGTCCTGACGATAGAAAGGCACCGTGTTGAAGTTCTCATCGAAGAATTCAAGGAAGAACCGGGTGTAGGTGGCATCGGCCGGCTCATACTCAACCAAGTCGCGCAATGGTGTCGAGGGCATTGAGCCGCCGACCTGAACGCGTGTATCCTTGATCTTGGTTATGGGCTTCTCAGGGGCTACAATCTTCATGGGCATCTTTGCGCTCCATGTCGATTCAACCTTTTCTGCAGTTGAGCCGTAGGTCGAGAGGTTTACCTGCGCCATCACGTCGCGGGGAGCGGGGACATTTCGCTGCGGACCTTGCACACCTCCGCCCGGCTGGGCTACGAAATATTCGAAGTCAACGCGGACATAGGGACGTCCCTCCGCCTGCTCGGCCTGATTCTTGCCTTGAGTGTTGATTTTGAATGCACCTGCATCCCATGCGAAGTAGGCATAAGTGTGGCCAATGCCACCCGTGCGTGCCCATACGGGGATAATCATCTCGTCGGCTATCGGCATCTCGTAATTCTCGGGGAAGCGGGCACCAATCACGTCGGCCTCGGGGATATAGAAAGGATATTTCGGAGCTTCGGCCACAACCGAAGTATCCTTATCCTTGGGTTCGTAGACAAGGTAGATCACGCTGCCATCACCCGGTTTCCCGTCGGAATATATGTTCCATACGGACTCTTCGTTGCTGTCGGCATAGTGGTCGTACATCTCCACGATCGAACCTTTGTCCATGTTGTCGTAGGCATATCCGGCGGTGCCGATACGCTGCAGGCGGCTGTCCGCCTCGACTACGGCATCAACTATCTCGCCGGGTGTGGCTCCGTCGTTGAAGCGGACACCATATATGAGGTTGTCGACACCCTTGCGCGGCCCATCGTTCCATGTAATCATCACGGCGCCGAGTCTGTCACCCTCACCGACGGTATAACCGATTTTCGAGAAATCGACATACGCGTTTACCGGCGACGGCTCAACGGGAGCAGTGACATACGCCCCCCACGCGGGGTCCGCGGCATATGCAGCGGCATATTTGTCAGGAACAATCACGGAGATATTACCCTTGACGCTCTCCGCAAGGTTGAGCCCTGACGGAGGAACAGGAGCATCGCAGTATATGGTTGTGAGCGATGTCAAGCCCGAAAGATCAGGAATCTTTGTAACCTGATTGCCGAAGCGGAGTGTTTCAAGGCCGGTTACTTTGGCAATATTCACCGGAGACCATTTCTCGTCATAGTTGACAAGGTCGCGGTTGATTTCAATCTCCTTGCAGTTGACACCACGGCTGAAGGTGTTGAATGAGAATCTCAGATCCTCCCAGTCGGAGTTGGCGTTGAATGTTATTTTACCGATTGTGCCGGCCGAACGGTCTGAACAGATTGTGCCGAAATCACCGAAATCATCAGTGATTGTTGTCAGCGTACCCGGGAAAACCAATTCCGAGATATTTCCTCCCATATCGAATGTCCTTGTGAAACATCCGCTCCAAAGGGTCGTGAGTCCTTCGGGGAGAACAATCTTGCCTAAATTGCGGCACATGTAGAAACAGTTTCCCTTGATTTCCTTAAGGGTTGAGGGGAATCCGGTTGCAAGCTCCACGTTGGTGGCGTTGTAGAAAGCCTGGTACCCGATAACAGTCACACCCTCAGGGATACTCACCGTCTTGACAGAAGCACACCCCTGGAAAGCATAGTCTCCGATTGCGGTCACGTTGTAGTCTTTTCCGCCATACGAAACGACTGCGGGGATTGTGACGGTTTCCTGCTGGATACTGTTTCCGGCTACATAACTGCCTTTCACATTGTCGGCATTGCAGAGTTCGACCGTCCCGTCATCGAGAAGATGATAGGGCAAGCCGTCGTAGAGGAAGAGTCCGTAGGTCCCGAAGTCTGACTCGGTGACATCCGCAGCCCGCGCCGTGATGGTCGGGGCCAGGAGTGTTCCGGTCAGAAGCAGGGAGATGAACAGTTTGTTTTCCTTCATAACTGTCTGATTTAGTTAATTTGTTGTTTTAGTCTTTATTGTCGTTTACAGGTTCCTCTGCCGCTGGCAGAAGGAATGGTCAAGCTATGGACGGCATAAAAAAGCCGCCTGCACGAATGGAATCGCACAGGCGGAGCTATGAAATATCTTTGATGACGCGCGTGGCAGAGAATTTCCCGGCACGACGGATGTCAGATGCAATCCTTTGGAGACGACCGGTTCCGGTTTGCCGGATGGCGGCACGGTATTTGTCCGTTGGAATTGTCAGAAGATAGCCCATGGTCCCGCAGGCTTGAATCCAATATGCGGTTATGGCAGGTCTTCTGACTTGTCCCCGGAGATAGCGTCTTCTCAGAGTCTTACGGCTCCAATGACGTGATGCTTCAGCGTTGTTACTGAGTGGTTCGGCAATGCTTCTCCGTTATGCAGGACTTACAGCAGCGGGTACTGTTCCGGACTCACACCGGATTCCCTCTTGATGCCCTGACGGTGACTCTTCACCGCGCGGCAACCATAACGCCGGCAAAGTTAACTATTTTTTCCCAACCACCAAACCCCGACCCCAAAAATATCCATGAATCCGATGTCCAAATCCCGGTTTATATGTGAGGTTTAAGTCTAATCAGGCCGTGGTTGTGTCGGCGACAAGCATTGTGATGATGCCGATTGCCGGGTCGGAGTCGGGGTCTACGTACATTTTGTCTGACTCGAAGCTCATGAGCGAGTCGATGCTGCGGATATCCTGCCTGATTATTTCCCGCAGAAGCTGGCCGCGCAGTGTTTTCAACAGTGTGGAGTGCGGTGTCTTCAGCGTGCCGCCGTCTGCAACGGACCGGAAGTCAACCTTTACCACGCGGAATGTCCGCCGAAGACGCCTCATGTCGAGACATTTGGCTCCATCGGCAGGAAGCAGGTCAAGTATCTCAGTCTCGCCATCGTTCTCCATCGACTCCATCAGCAAAGGAGTGACAATCGGTTTCCAGTAGTTGGCCATCGTGGCTCCGGTGGGCGCAATGCGCGGTGTGAAATCAAGGCGGTACGGCTTCACAATGTCATCGCCGCGCAACCAGCCGTAGAGCGACGAGATTATATCGACACATCCGTCTGCCCGCAGCTGTTCCTCCGGTGAGAGCGAAGCGTAATCGAGAGCCTTGAACACCACACCCGTGAAC
The DNA here is from genome assembly GCA_910578385.1 of uncultured Muribaculaceae bacterium. Taxonomy (GTDB): domain Bacteria; phylum Bacteroidota; class Bacteroidia; order Bacteroidales; family Muribaculaceae; genus Lepagella. The sequence goes on from CAJTQV010000005.1 coordinate 109,619, forward strand.
GCCGCCAAAGCCTTCTCTCCGGTGGCCTTGTTCGGAAATTCATAGGCCATCTTCAGAAACTCCGAGGCGAGCGCGGGACTGACCTTCAAGGCAGCCGAAATCTCCTCCGGTTTCCACTCACTCCATCCCCTCATAAATGTCGTGGCTATAGAGTCAAGCCTCGGCCTATGGTCGGCCAACAGTTCCGGACCGACCTCCGCCCCACAGTCGGTCATAGTCTTCGATTCCGCTATCAGTATTCTCATGATTCATCAATTATTAAAAGCAGCACTGCATCATGGCTGCAAATTTAGCCATTCCAAGCGAGTATAACAAATAAACAGTTTTACAGCCGGATTTTCCGTTGCCTGAGAGCGGTGTCAATCATGTGCTGGGGCACTATCTTCTTCAAGGTATCGGCCACGGTGTTGAGGGTGCGCTCGCGAACGTAGTCCTCACGGATATACATCGAGACCTTACGCCATGAAAGATGGTCGCCCTCTATGGCACGGACATTCGCCTGCTGGTGGCCGGAGAGCATCGGCAGGTGCATCTCGGGTATGATGGTATAACCGCCGTTGGCATCGACAATCCTTATGAGTGTGTCGATGTTTCCGGCTTCGTACACATGTCGCTTACCCTTGCGTCCCTTGCAGAAACTGAAAGCACTCTCGCGAAGACATTGCACCTCTTTCATGACCCACAGATGTTCGTGTTCAAGCTCTTCCGGATTGAATACCAGCAGTTTGCGGCGGCATCCTTCCGACAGATATACGAAAAACCGCTCCGTATAAAGCGGAATCTCGAATATCCCGGCCTGGCTGAGTCCGGAAGTTGCGATTCCTGCATCGAGTGTGCCGTCAATCAGGGAGCGTGTCATCGCCTCAGGGCGCATTTCCTCGACATGAAGCATGACCTGCGGATAATCGGACATGTAGATTCTTATGAAATCGGGCAATAGGTAGGGCGCGATGCTCGGCCCGACCGACAGCCGCAATTCCCCGGTGACATCACCTTTGATCTCATCGACCATCTCCTTTATGCGGTTGGCCTCCATCAACACAAGCCGAGCCTGCTTCACTATCGCGGCTCCGGTTGTGGTAGTCGATACTTTCCGGCTTGTTCGTTCAAAGAGCTTTACTCCCAGCTCCTCCTCCAGCTTGCCGACCATTCCGCTCAACGTCGGTTGGGTCACTTCAAGCGAGACTGCGGCCTCGGCAAAGCTCCGGTAGCGGTCTATCGCCTCTATGTATTTCAGTTGCTGTAGTGTCATGACTGCCAATTGATAGATTTTATCTATACAAAGATAATTAAAAACATTTGTTTATCTATAAATGTATCCATATCTTTGCAAAAAAATTACGACGACAATGAAATATCTGATAGTAGGCGGAGTGGCCGGTGGCGCCACAGCCGCAGCAAGAATGAGAAGGCTCTCGGAAGAGGCCGAGATCATCCTCTTCGAGAAGGGAGAGCACATTTCTTATGCCAATTGCGGTCTTCCTTATTACATAGGGGGTGTGATTGAGGAGCGTGAAAAGCTGTTGGTGCAGACACCTGAATCTTTCTCTAAGCGTTTCAACATTGATGTGCGCGTCAATTCGGAAGTGACTGCCATCAACCGGGAGGAAAAGACCGTGACCGTAAAAGGTCCCGACGGTCGGTCATACACCGAGAGCTACGACAAGCTGTTGCTTTCTCCGGGAGCGTCACCGGTACAGCCTCCTCTGCCGGGCATAGACAGCAAGGGCATATTCACTCTCCGCAATGTGGCCGACTCCGATGCTATAAAGAAGCGCGTGGTGGAAGGTGGAGTGAAGCGTGCCGTGATAGTTGGCGGCGGATTCATCGGCCTTGAGATGGCTGAGAATCTGAGTCATGCCGGTGCGCAGGTCGCAGTTGTGGAGATGGCTCCGCAGGTCATGGCCCCAATCGATTTCTCGATGGCGCAGATTGTACACGGGCACTTGCTGCAGAAGGGTGTGCGCCTGTATCTGGAGACTGCGGTGGCCTCTTTCTCGGAAAATAACGGCGAGATTGAGGTGCATTTCGCCGACGGACGTTCCATCACGACCGACATCGTGATTCTTTCAATCGGAGTGAGACCCAACACCTCTCTCGCCACCGACGCCGACCTGGAGATTGGCCCCATGCGTGGCATAAAGGTTGACAGCCACCTGCGCACTTCCGACCCCGACATCTATGCCGTGGGCGACGCAGTCGAGTTCCCCCACCCTATCACCGGGAAGCCATGGCTCAATTATCTTGCCGGACCCGCCAACCGCCAGGCCCGTATTGTCGCCGACAACATCGTGACCGGAGACTCGGAGACTTACGAGGGCTCTATCGGCACATCCATCGCCAAGGTGTTTGACCTTACGGTCGCAGCCACGGGTCTTCCTGCAAAACGGCTGAAAGATGAAGGCATCGAATATCTGTCGGCAACGACCCATTCCTCATCTCATGCCTCGTATTATCCCGACGCTCTCCCCATGACAATCAAGGTGGTGTTCTCTCCGGCCGACGGACGGCTGTTGGGTGCGCAGGTGGTAGGATACGACGGTGTGGACAAGCGCATAGATGTGATTTCGCGCATCATAAAATCGGGTGGTACCGTGGCAGACCTCACCCGCATCGAACAGGCTTATGCTCCCCCCTTCTCCTCGGCCAAAGACCCGGCGGCGATAGCCGGATATGTGGCCGGCAATATCCTGAGCGGCCGCATGAAACCGATATACTGGCGTGAGCTGAGGGATGCACGTCCGGAGGAGCATCAGCTGATCGATGTGCGTACACCCATGGAGTTCGCCGTCGGCTCTCTGCCGGGAGCAATCAATATTCCGCTTGACGATCTTCGCGGACGCATGGATGAGATTGACCGCAACCGCCCGGTTGTTCTGTACTGCGGTGTCGGCCTTCGCGGCTATCTCGCATCGAACATATTGCGGCTCAACGGATACAGCGATGTCCGCAATCTTATCGGAGGTATCAAGACCTATCGCTCGGCCACTGCACCGGTACCCGCTCCCCTCCCTTTTGATTGCGTGCCGGAGCCAAAGAGTTCCGGCTGCAAATCCCCTGAAACATCCGGAGCAAGTCCGGTGGCGCTGAAAATCAACGCGTGCGGTCTTTCTTGCCCCGGACCAATCATGAAGCTCAAGGAGGCGATGGATGGAACCGAACCGGGCCGTGCCATTGAGATTTCCGCTACTGATCCTGGATTTGTGCGCGATGCCGAGGCATGGTGCAAATCCACCGGCAACGAATTCGTGTCGTCTGACTCGGAAGGTGGCAAATACCGCATCGTCGTGAAGCGCGGTCGTACGTGTCAGGCAACATGCGACAGCGGCAACCCGCCTCGCCGTAACAAGACCTTCGTTCTCTTCAGCGATGACCTCGACAAGGCTCTCGCGACTTTCGTGATGGCCAACGGAGCCGCCGCCACCGGCGAGAAGGTCACTATATTCTTCACTTTCTGGGGGCTGAACGCCATCAAGAAGAGCAATAAACCGAAGGTAAGCAAAGACCTCTTCGGCAAGATGTTCGGAATGATGCTCCCCTCCGACACAAAGGGGCTGAAACTCTCCAAGATGAACATGATGGGCGCCGGCACCAAGATGATGCGCCATATCATGAAGCGGAAAAATATCGACTCGCTCGAAGCTCTGCGTGAGTCGGCCATCAGGAATGGCGTGGAGTTCATAGCGTGTCAGATGTCAATGGATGTGATGGGTGTGACGCGCGAGGAACTTCTCGACAACGTGACAATCGGAGGCGTGGCAACCTACATGCAGCGCACCGACGACGCGAACCTCAACCTGTTCATCTAAAACGGAACTGGTGATTCGAATGTGTATGGACTCCGGTCTATCGGAAATATGAATTCAAGGCGGTGTGCGTGCAACAGCAGCCGCCTTGAACCGTAACCGCCGTTCTTGCCATACAGGCGGTCACCGGCAATCGGCATACCGAGTCCCTGCTCCGAGGCCGCGTGTACCCGCAGCTGATGGGTTCGACCCGTCCGGGGATGAAATATCACGCGGCTGCGGCCACCGGCTACGGTGGTGAAACGGAAATCGGTCACAGCCTCTTTGCCTCGGTCGAGGTCCACGCGCTGACGGGGACGGTCAAGCCAATCGGGCGCAAGCGGCAGCTCTATACGCCCGTGCCCCGGTTTGTCGAGGATGGTGAAGTCACCCTCCAGTTCGGCGACATATGTCTTTTGGACATTACGCCTGGCGAACAGCGACTGCATGACCTTGAATGAAAGTTCGCCGAACGTGGCCGCGAGCAATCCCGATGTGTCCTGATCAAGGCGGTGAGCCACTTTTACTTCCCTGTCAGCTCCATATTTCTCTTCGAGCCATCGCTGCACCGACATTGCAGCACCTTTTCCCGGCACCGACAGCATACCCGACGGTTTGTTGACCACACAGAACCATCGGTTCTCGAATATTACTTCCGGATAAGATGCTGCAACTGACCGCAGCTGGCCGCTGTCGCTGTCGAGCGCAGGCTCCACGGAGAGCCCCTGCAACATCCAGCTGAGCACAGGCAAGCATTTGCCACGGCACGCCGGATAATGCTCCCCATGACGGCGCACCTCCCCTTCTTTCGGCTTGCCGTACCAATACTCGGCAATCGACAACGGTTCCCACCCGCGAAGATAAGCCTCCTGCAAGAGTTTCGGCGCACAGCATTCTCCGGCACCTGAGGGTGGAACCCGCATGGATGTGTCTGCAAAAATCTCACTCAGGCTACGGCTTTCACCACGTGCATTGAGCAGTCTGAAATTCGTGAACAGCCATTGCTGCAAGGCTTCGGAATCGGCACGCCGTTTCTCCTTGAGGGCTGCGAGATGGTCTTCTGCCTTGCGGTGTTCTTCCGCATATGGTTCAATTCTTGCAGCCAGTCGTTTTTTGAGGCGGTGGAGTTCCGCCTTCTCGAATTGGCTGCGGCGTATCATCTCGGCCAACACGGCCTCATCGGCTTCACCCGCTTCTCTTATCGCCGCCCGTTCCAGTTTCGATAGACGGTATTTCTCACGCGATTCCGCAATCTCGGCATCGGCAAGAGCCTTGACGCGTTCATACTCACTTCTTACCCTCGCGAGCGAATCATTCTCAAACGCTGCAATCTCAGCATTTTGCCGTGATATATCGGCCTCATGAGTCTTGAAGTGACCGTCTGGCTGGAGATAGTCAAACACCGGACCGACAAACCCGTCATGATAGAAGCCACGCTCTCCGATTTGGCCGGAGAAAGCATATAGCGTATGATGCACGCCTTGTCTGTCAGCGGCGACAAGCACGCCGAGCATCTTTCCGGCCTCAAGTTCACGGCAGAAATTGACATCGGCAGGGTCCTCACTTTTCTTAAGAACCTCCAGACGCGCGACCAACCGGCCGAAAGCCGCCTCACACTCCGCCGACGGCACATACTCAAACGGGTTATTCATAATCAAAAAACTGCTCAAAAAATATACGGACGCACGAGTTGTGCGTCCCTACAAAAGTTTATGATTACAAAGTGAAGTGAATCATATCATGAACTGTTTATCAGGCGAGCGTCTCTCCGTTATTGAAGAGGGTCTTCAGCGAGCCTAAGGAGGAGAGGACAGATGTGGCCTCGTAGGGCATGAAGACGGTCTTGGTCTGCTTGCCGGCTGACAGTTCCTTGAGCGTCTCGATATATTTCATGGCAAGCATGTAGGTGGCGGGATCGGTCTTTGTGGCCGCGACCGCCTCGGCGACCCTGCGGATTGCCTCCCCCTCGGCTTCGGCATTGAGGATGATGGCGCGGGCCTCGCCCTCGGCTCGCAATATCTCCGCCTGCTTAGTAGCCTCAGCCTGATTGATTTTCGATGTGCGGTCTCCCTCCGAACGGAGTATCACCGACTGCTTCTCACCCTCGGCGTTGAGTATCTCGGCGCGGCGGTTGCGCTCAGCCTGCATCTGCTTCTCCATGGCCACGCGCACGCTCTCGGGCGGCGTGATGTCCTGAAGCTCCACACGGTTCACTTTCACACCCCATTTGTTGGTGGCGTCGTCGAGTATGCTCTGCAACCGCGAATTGATGGTGTCGCGCGACGAAAGGGTCTCGTCGAGTTCCAGCTCGCCGATCACATTTCGGAGCGAGGTCTGAGTCAACTTCTCGATAGCGTTCGGAAGATTATCTATCTCATAGACAGCCTTCTTGGGGTCTGTTATCTGGAAATAGATAAGGGCGTTGATCTCGGTGGTGACATTGTCGCGGGTGATGACCTGCTGCGCCGGGAAATCATACACCTGCTCGCGGAGGTCGATGACCGTGGTGGCCGACATGCGTACAGTCGTATGGTTGCCGACAGAAGTCTCAATACGGCGGGTATATATCATTTTGGGACGGTCGATAAAGGGCACGATGAAGTTCAAACCGGGCGCGAGCACGCTGTGAAAGCGACCGAGGCGTTCTATGACACGGGTTTCAGACTGAGGCACGACCTTTACTCCGGCGTAGATTATTGTGATGGCAAGAAGCACCACAACGACAGCCAAGATGATAGACAATGTAGACATAGCGGTAAGTGTTAGATAAGTGGTATCTGAGTCAGTGCTCCTGAAAGCAGATTTCACGGAAAAGCAGGTCTCAGGGAGCTGACAATTATCGATTATCATTCAACGGGTTGCACCCGGAGCACGATGCTGTCGTAGGCAGTCACGACCACCTCGCTTCCTCGCGGGATACATACCTCCGACGGGCACATGACCTGCCAGCTGTCGCCGTCGATGCGCACACGTCCGAGTCTGCCGGGTTCAATGTCCTCGGTGACCACGGCACGGCGGCCGAGCAGCGCGTCCATACCGGTACGGTCGTCGCGCGACTGACGGCGGTTGCTCGCGTCATGCCATCGCCGCGCCACCGGCACAATCCAGATGAAAGCTGCCACCGAGGCCACCGACATCCAGATAATCTGCCACAGCAGACTGACATCAAACCAGGACAGCACCATGGCCACAACGCACCCTATGGCCAGACAGATTGTCCAGACCATCTGCGTAAGCACCTCGGCTATCATCAGCACGGCGGCTATCACGAGCCAGACCACCCATATCTCCATCACTGCAATCGTTGAATGTTAGACAAACACCCCGACGGGCTTCACACCGACAAAGATACCAATATTTTCACAAACCACCAAATCCGCAAGCAATTTTCAACCTATAAACCGCCGGCATGCATTACCTGGGATGCGTATGCTGCGGCCATGTTACCTTTCGTCGCACGGATTATTCTGAAAGCGGATGAAAGCGTGGTGCCGCAAATGAACAAAATGAACTGAGGTATTATCCGATAAATTTTATAAATTTGCCGCGTCAACAGGAAATAAAACCTATCTGACATCAAATGAAACCTCAAAACATCAAAGAAATAAAAAACGATTGAAATTCAGGAAAAAGGCATGCTTCCTCAACCCCTAATTGATAAAATACTTGCCAAGTATGGTAAAGACCGGATTTATTCCGCAGACTGCGCACCGTTAGGAAACGAAATCGGTATAAGCGAGACAACAGTCAAGCGCATGTTCGGTCTGGTAGGTGCCGACTCGAAGGAACGTAACCGCACACCACGCAATTCAACAATGGACATCGTGGCCAGATGGCTCGGCTATGACAGCCATCTGGCCCTCCTGAACGACATTGGCGAGGACAACTACACGTCTGAATTCACATCGTTTGAAAGCATCAAGGTAGCCGAACTATCCGAAGGCTCTAAAATCCGACTCTGCTATTGCCCCTCCCGAAACATTATCATGACATATCTCGGGAATTTCGAGTTTAAGATTGATGACTCCACCAACAGCAAATTAATCAAGGGCGACAGGCTTAAAATCACTCATCTCATTCTGCATCAGGAGCTGATAGCCGGTGATGTCGTGCGCGACGGTATTTCTCTCGGGCCTTACCGTGGAGCAAAAAACGGTGGACTTACCTATTTGGAAATCATCGATTGAGTCTATCCTTCACGGAATCTGATTTGACGCATCAAATTTCGCAAGACGCGCATTGACCGTGTCAAGTACCTCCTGGTTAAACGCTTGCATTATTTTAAACGTACGACTGTTTCCTAATGCTGTGGTCAGGGCAAGATAGGCATCCGATTCCGAAGCATCCGGAAACTCTCTTTTGTAATCCGCTCTTATGTCATCAAAGATCGAGAAATAAAGATCTGATACCCGCGATGCCAATTTTTGAATATCGGAATCACTAAGTTTTCCGGACCTCAGATCGGCGGTGGCTGATTCAGTCGCCTCTATATATCTCGCCATCCTGGAATCAAAGTCGGCAATCTCATTCCTTTCTCCGGCTGATTCAACGCGAGACACCTCGATGACCTCAGCTTTCGGCAAAGAACCGTTGCCTGCCGCGATAACTTCCGAAGCAACAGTATCAGCAGGCTCATTCTGCTGAGCGCTGTTATCAATTGCAAGAGTCTGTTCATCGATTGGCAAGTTGCTCTTTAAAAGAAACATGACTGCCACAATCAGTGTTATGTTCACAAGCGCAGCAATCAAGACAACTGCCGTTTTCGCAGACTTATTAGCTTCCGATAATGCACCGCGAAGCTTAGCCACCGAAATATCCGGCATGTCGCAGAGATGACGGAAACGTCTGAATTTACGAGAAGCGGCTTTAGCGGCACGGCCCGTTATAATATCCAGCACTCTGCCAATCGCGGCGAAGTCCTTACCGGCCGACGGTTTCTCCTCACCCCCTACGACATCGCTGATTCCGGGTGTGCCACCGTGAGTCAGATCATATGTATCACAATAGGCCTTGTCAAGATCAATAAGCATAACAGCGCGGTCACTGTTACGCAACATAATGTTCGCTGGTTTCACGTCACAGTGTATCACTCCGCTGCGGTGAAGATAAGCCACGGCATCCAATAACTGCAACAGAAATCTTCTCAGATTTTCCTCATCATTGAAATACTCCCTGCCTTCGTCATTGACCAGAAAGTCATCGACCGTCACGCCATCCACAAAGTCCATCACGATATAGACTTCTTTAGAGTCCACTCTCAAATCGCGATAGACAGGGAGCGCATCATGCTTAAGCCTCCGGCCTATTTCAAACTCTTTGCGATAGGCTGATATAAACGCGGCATTGAGCAGCTGCGTGTCTGACAGACGTTTGACTGCAACCTGAAGTCCGTTCAGTCTCATCCGGTATACAGTGCAGGAAGCTCCTTTCCCGCATATGTTGCCGCTTATGAACTGAGCCTCGGCAGATTCTTCCGAAAAATCTGCCGACTCCACTCCAAACCCGGATAGATTGTCGTCTGCCATAATTTACCACGCTTTACCAATCCATCCGCCCATCAGCGAGTAAGTTTGCGGGCAATACTGATGCAGTAGTATGCTCTTAATTCTCTTGGCATCAGGACGTTTTTTAGTTTAAAGTTCCTAAGGCTATTAGCTCTACAATATATAACAGTAGAAAAGTCAAGAAGGAAAGATAGAATACTATGGTACGACGTTCCCATTTTGAATTTGCCCAAACCAATAAATCTTTAATCGGATTTACGAATAGCACGTGTGTGGTTCTATGTCTGTTGAGAAAGTAGTGGATTTCTTGACTAAAGAATTGATTCGCTTTCTTCTCTGCATCATTCAGATCAGCTGTGTAAGGAAAGAGTTCCTTGATTGAGGAAGGGAGATTAATATATCTAAGGCTATCAACAGGCTTGACTGCCCAATATCTATAAGCGTCTGCCTCTTTTTTTAATTCAGAAAACCTTTCTTGTAGACGGTCGGACCGATAATTGTCATAAATATGATATAACACAATAGCAATCACAAGAATCAGTATAGAGGCAAAAATCAGATATATGGTTATCAAATTATTCACTATGCTTAATGGAATGAATAATGAGAGTATCGCAACTGTACCAATTATCAATGCAGGGAAGAAGAAACTCCAATACTTTTTAAGGTAGCTGTTGTCTCTTTTCGCGAAAGCAATTACAATAGCAATGACCAAAAGTATATCTGCAATTAGTATGAAACCATAATTCATATTTGGAGAACATGGACTTTCATGTGATGCAACGAACATTACCGCCAATAAGAAAACAAAATAGAGTTTACCACAAAAACTTACTGTATTCTTGAAATATTCCTGATATCTTGGTTCTTGTGAATCAGTGAGCAGTATGTCAACAAGTCTATACAATAATTTGGTGTCTGAGGCCGAGAATTCTATCTGGAATGTATATCTCAGTTCATTGATTATCCCAAGGCATCTTTTTCGTGATTCCCTGTCAACAATCTTACGGAGAATGTCATCATAGAAGAAGAGCAAGCCTATGCCAGCCAACAATTGAAAAATTGTCAAAAAATTTATCAATTGAAGTTCTGGCATAACTCTTATCGTGAAGCATTTACGAAAGCGGCATCAAACATTTCAGCCATTTCATTACTATCCTCTGGAGCATTAAAAGATCCGTAAGCTTTGAATTCATCGCAATTGAATTCATATCGATAGCGCTTTTTATCAAATACCGCAAAATTACATTTGCGATTTCTGAAGTGAGTATATATTAACTCTTTGTCAGCCTCTTGAATATGAAATGCGTCTACATTTTCTTTGTCGGTCCAACGTGAAGCAAGACTTGGCTCTCCTGCAGTAAGGACTTTGAGATCTGTACCGGGCTTTTCAAGAAATTTATCAAGAGCCTCGATGAAAACAGGATCCTGCCATACTTCGGAATTACCACTTTGGCAAAATATCCTTACTTCTTTATCTGTATTATCAAACAAAACGGAATATAATATCACAGCATGATCCTTACCACCATTTGAGATGATAGTGGAGGAGTCATTTTCCGCAAGTTTGCGAAGAAAATTTTCATATCCCTTCAAATCTTCCATTGCTGTGTCCATTATACTGTTTGTTTGATAACGTGTCAACATCTTCATTTGTTGCAAAAGTAGTTAATAATTTGGATATTGCCAAATTTCTTGGTAAATTCCCCGAGTGTGTAGAGTCAACACTCATTAGAATCGACATTACCGCAAGACGCAGTTGCGACTGCCACAGCGGATCAAGTTCTTTCATCTTCCCTCAGCTTTAAATTTTCGTGAAACAACGTAAACCAAATTTTAAAGCAACTTTTTACATTTTTTGCTGGGAATCAGTACGCAGCCCTGTTTAGTGCGCTATTCGTATGGACGGACATCTAAATTCAGTGGCGAGAATCTGCGGCAATAATCTGGATGTGTTTTAGAACATTAAGCATCAGACACAACAAATTTGTCGTGGGGAATGTTAATTACATGTTCTTTAATTCTTTGGGATTGAATTGTTCCATCCTAAAATCTAAGGCAAGGAATAAGAGAGAGCAGGACAAGTTAAACGAAATAAAACACATATCCGATGCCTGAATCGACTGACATCTGCGGGTATTTCCGCGACATATTGAGTTTCCGCAATTATATCGAGATTCCCGACAACCGGGATTCTTATTTCTGTATCTCCGATGAGGAACTCAAGTCCGGTGTGCTGGAAAAGAACGATGTCAGAACAAGGTTGCTCGATACATGGGCCTCACAACGTAAAGGAGACAATACCGGTTCGGTTGCCGACATCATATTGATTCCGAAAGTCGTGAGCGACATGATCCCAAAATACTCTTCTCCGAGAACCCGTATTCAGGATCAGCCATGGGAGTATAAACGGGTCAGCCTCCTGTTTATAAAGGCAACTATCGACACAGTGACATTCCGGCTCCAGAGCATTTCCGGAGAAAGCCTTGTATGGGCTGACCCTCTTGTCAAAAGACAACAGAATAAATTTTACGCGTTATTTCACAGGTTGTTAAATGCGTTATCTGGGAAAACCATCAATGTAAAAGCAGCGAGATTTTCTCTGAAGGATGCTCCTCCCTTAATCTGCGGAGATGAACGATGGGGACAGTACATCGGGGAGATTGACCGTATTTTTGAGAAACGCACCGGCAAAAGCCTGTTTGATTCTGACTCGCTCGCTGACGAGCACGGCACATCCCACAACCTGTATGAGGAGGATTACCAAGGACAGACAATTGTGATAAAAGATGATGTCGTCTTTGCAGCAATGCACATTGTGAATCTCCTGACACAAATTGAACAGAATCAGGATCTGCGGCTTCCTCTTTTTGAGAAAATGATTTCAGGCTGCACGCAAGGCAAAAGGCTTCACAGGAATGTGACCGGCAAAAATATCGGCAACCATCTCGGGCAGATGAAAAATGACTTCCCGTTGGCCGATGCACAGAGAGACGCGGTGCATTGTTTCTCCTCAATCAAAGAGGGTGATGTCCTTGCGGTCTCCGGCCCTCCCGGAACCGGCAAGGCCACAATGCTACAAAGCATTGTGGCCGACATGGTCGTGAGGCATGTCACACGATTCGGCATGACCGACGCCGGAGACTCCGCGCCCCTGATTCTCGCCTCCTCTTCCAATAATAAGGCCATCACAAATATAATTGACGCCTTCGGAAGCGGAGACGATGACACTTCAAGCACAGACCTGCACCACCGCTGGATATGCTATGACTCCGGGACGGAAGAGAGATTTGTTCCGATGGCCGTTTACTGTCCATCCGGCTCTGTTGACAGGCGGAAAGTCAAAGAGTACTTCGTGACCGACACGCGTGGCGGCATGAACTATGGAACCCTCCGGTACCGCTACTATAAAGATTCTTCCGACTTTTACGTGCGAGCCGGTGCTGCCCTGCATATGAAGGCAGCAGACACCGGGACTGTCATAAAGGAAATCAAGCGTCGGATACATGACCTTATACGTGATTTAAATGAAATAGACCGCGCACTCAAAAATTCCAGCACGTCATGTGAATCAATTCTGGAAATTGGCGAGAGGCTGGCATCCCGTTATAACCGTTCGTTTGAGACAAGTATCGCGGATGCGTTAAATGCCAAACGCAAGTCACGACAGAATTGTGCGAAAGCCATTGACCGGTTACTTGACATGACTCTACGGTTCGACCTATATTGGCTTTCCGTACACTATAATGAATGCATATGGATACAAACCATTGAGAAATATCGTGACAGAAGCGGCGGAATCCCGAAAGTGTACGGAAAGTTCCTTTGGGAGGAGATAAAGTACGTATGCCCGTGTGTGGTATCCACATTTTACATGGCTCCGAAACTATTTGAATATACTTCAAACCGATGTGGGAAAACATACAACTACGGTCTGGCGGACATTCTGATAGTAGATGAAGCCGGACAGGTCAGTCCCGAGATTGGTCTCCCGACATTTGCCTTGGCTAAAAAGGCATTGGTGGTTGGAGACGTTAAACAGATACCTCCCGTCTATGGCCTACCCGAAAGTTCGGAAGAAACCTATTGGGCAAACAGAATAACCTCAAAGCGGTTACAGGCTGCCCATGAACTGCTTTCATGCTGCCGGTCGAGCATAATGGCCATAGCTGAAGACAGATGCGGGTACGAGAGAGAAACCATGGATGGACAACGCGCGCCGGGACTTTTTCTTAACGAGCACAGACGTTGTGTCGATGAAATCATCTCCTATTCCAACGAACTGGTCTATGGCGGCGACCTGGTGCCTAAGCGCGGAAGACACGCCGATAAATGCCATCTGCAAGATATTCCGCCTATCGGATTCCATCAGGTTGACGGCAACAGCGAGGTCAAGGATGGCAGCCGCCTGAACCGCAATGAAGTACGGGCAATTTCCGAATGGCTTAAGGAAAACGCCTCACGCATAGAAGATGCATACTCTGACGGAGATTCAAGAAAACCGATACATGAGCTGGTCAGCATCATAACGCCATTCAAGGCGCAAAGCACGCTGATCAGGGAGGACAGATACCTGAGAGGGTTTCCCGCCGGTACCGTCCACACATTTCAGGGCGCGGAAAGCCCGATTGTAATCTTCTCGCTGGTATATGGGAAGACAGACAATCCGGTCTTCATAAAGAGCAACCACGAATTGATGAACGTGGCTGTATCGCGAGCCAAGGATCACTTCCTGATATTCGGCAACCGCGCCTGCCTTGAGAACAACATCACCGACCGCGCCTGCCACCTCCTCCACCAAAAATCCGCCACACTCAACTGACCCAACCCAACCGACATTACCGCATCTTCAGTTGTGATATTGGGTCATTCATCAAGAAAAAGTGTATTAAAACCTACGCGAAATTGTATTTCAGACCCCAAAGTCGCCATTAAAACTACATTTTCTGTACAAATCATACAGAAACTCTTGTATAAGTAAAATTTTCTTATTAACTTTGCAGCGTTAAAAATTAAAATAATGTTACAGGACATCACCATATCCAACTTCTTCTCCATCCGAGAGCCTTTGAGAGTCTCATTTGAGGCTTCCAAAGAAAAACAGTATGGTGAAGATTGGATTATTCAAATCGGGAATATACGCCTCTTGAAAGCCATATTATTATATGGTGCCAACGGAAGCGGCAAAACCAATATTCTATGCGCGCTTGATTTTGTTCGACACACAATACTTAATATTCCTTCTGATGTTGACCACGGATTGAATTATTTGCGCTTCGCCCTCGATCCGGAATGTAAGCAAAAAGATACTGAATTCGACATACATTTCTTTATAGACGAGTCAAGATATCGATATCGTCTGACAATCTCACCGAAAAAAATTATTGAGGAGGAACTGAGGATTTACCATAACGGGAACAATAGTCGCTCCGTTTACTCTAGAAAATTTAATGAAGAAAAAGGGGTTAACATAGTGCGTTTTGGCACTTGGATGCCTCTTTCCCCCAAAGAACGCAAGTCAATAGAAGAAGCTACTACCGCAAATATCTCAGTGCTTTCTGCATATAGCACACGTAATATTTCATGCGATGAATTGACAAAAGTCCGGAACTACTTCAAGTATGAGTTTTTCAAACTTTATAACGTTGACGGGGCTGATCAGGAGGTTGCTAAAGCGTTAAAAGAAGATTCTAATTTTAAGTCAATATTAATTGATTTGCTTCAAACCTTTCATTCCAACATTGTTGATATTGAAGTTGAGGAGAAAAAAAGGCAGATTCCAGAAGAAGCACGTGAATTCTTAATAAAGATGAACCCATCGGAATCAGAGCGTGATATAATTGCCAACCTCAAAACCCTTTCTAAGTGGACGAGTAAATATGTCCACAGAACAGAAAAGGGAGAATTTGCATTGAGCGATGAATTGCAGTCAGAAGGAACAAGAAGTTTTATAAGACACCTTGCTCTCTTTTACAAAGCAATAAAAGGTAATTGGTTAATGGCTCTGGACGAGTTCGGTGCGGGAATGCAGGCCAAGACACAACATTTGCTCTTGGATTTTTTCTTGAAGTTTTCCCAACATTCACAGTTGATTTTCGCAACTCAATCATTAGGTTTTTTAGACTTTCCATCAATGCGCCGGGATGCAATTCAAATTGTATCAAAGGATAAAAATATTGGAGAGACGAAACTCGATGCAAATACTGTAAGAAGCATTCATAAGAATATCAAATTGAGAAAAGCTTATAACGATGGTCGTTTTAAGACAATCGATCCTAACGAACCAGACGTGGATTTAAGCGAAAGAACGATTCAATATCAGACCTTGATATTTGGATCAAAAAAGGAAGGAGGTGAAGAATAAGATAGTTCCACCCTAAAAAAAATGGAGCCTCACTCTTGGCGGAGAACGAGGCACCATGAGTTCGCTATATCCTTGGAAATTTTGGGATAAAACGGGTTTTCAAGCACAAAATTACGAAATAATTTCGTAACACGCAATCGTCATACCCAAATTTTCTGCAAGGATTGTTAAAAACCGTTTAAAATCAGAAATTATGACGAATAAAAACACCAATCCACCGCTTCCGTTTATGGATTTGCCGCTGGAAGCTACATGTGCAGGACGTTCACCTGAACGTGAAAAGGCAGATCCAACCCTTCTATTCATGACGCTTTGCGTGACCATGACATCCGAAAACGAGATGCCGATAGTGGCACCATACACCGGCGTGAGACCGGAGGATATCCGTGGAATCCATCGTGTCAAGAATATGACCGTACCACACATCGCTCCCCATTTCTTTTTCAGCGATGACCGCATCCGGAAATTCTTCGAAACCCCCTTTGAAACTGAAGATATTCTATCTCAATTCAAGGTTTCTATTTCCATGGATTTCTCCATGACAATGGAGATGACACGTCCACAGAAGATGTTCTCCTCGTTCCTAAACAAGCTTTGGACAGCTTGGCTTCAATCACGCAGCCACAAAGTTATCCCCAATGTTTCCTTCCCGGATGAGTACTGGGAAAACTATTGGCTCGAAGGGTGGCCAAAGCATTCCATCATTGCTGTCAGCAGCGTGGGAGTGTTGACACACGGCAATCCCGAAGGTTGGCTGAAGGGTATGGAGCGTATAAGGACGGAACTGAAGCCTCTCCATATCTTGCGCTATGGGCCCAAAATCCCCGGAGAGAACACTGAGAATTGCACCTATTTCGATAACGACAATAACAGATCTGCAAATGGGTGGTAACTATTCTTACAACAAAGCTCTTGATCGGGTCAGAGGCAAAAGCCGAACCCATCAGGAATTCCATCATCGGATTGATGGTCATAAAATATTGCTTCAAAATAAGAATAAGAAGCAAGTGAAGTTGCCGGTAAATTCAAACTCTGAGTCACCTACTTATCTCTTAGGGCGCGTCAACAAAAAGGGAGAAGTTGAAGTTGTTTCAATAGGCATCTATGAGAAGCATAAATGTATTGGCCAAATTGATTTGAAGTTTGACAAGAGCGGAAATGTCATCCCTTATTCGAAAGTCGATAAAAATTCCTCGCACTTCCATACCTTTCCCGGAGGAATGTCATCCGGAGACGTAGGGAGGAAAAGTCACGACAAAAGCAATATTCATCCTATTGATAGGAAATATGACTCCTTGATTCAAAAAATCGTTGAATTCAATAAAAAGGGATACAAATGAAAAGAGCATGTACAACTGAACCGAAACGTAACCATGAAGTGGTTGTCGTTGATTTCTTTGGAGAAGGGAAAAACCTTGAGGCATGGCAACTCGGTTGGCAGCAAGATGAAAAGGTAGAAGCCAAATCGTCAGTTTCAAAAAAGATCTTCCATTATTTTGTGGAAGACATGGCGCGAAATATGATTTTCTTCTATCTCGGTGATGGCAATTTTTACGGAATTCATGCCGAAGAATGTCCTACTCCAGTTTTCCGCTTTAAGAAAGAACAAGGTGTCTGTACTTACGATCAACTCGGAGACCAAGATACCCACGACTATGAAGATGGAGAAGTCCTATATATGATACCTTGCGACAAGAGCGTTTGGGACACCGTCAAAATTGACGGCAAGTCACTTGAAGAGGTTCTTCTGAACTCCTATATCGTCAACATCAGCTGATGACAACCACAACAGATAATGACAGCGGTATCGCATAGTCAGTGCAGCTGTCATTGTCTAAGACATCTCACTTTCACAAATTTACTGAAGACAAAGCTACTCCTTGGTACAACCATCCGCTATAGCATTTTGACAGGCTAACAAAATGCTATCAAGGATGGTTATACTAATAAACTCAGGAATATCCAGCATCAACATTATCGTCAAAAATGGCAACCTATATTTTGAAATGGAATCCGGCCATATCATCATACCGGATGATAGACTATCTTCGTGACATGGAATGGTGTCTGTCGGGAGGCACTCCCTATATGAATTGGAGTGTTTGGGATTACCAACGAATTAAAAAAGGGGATGTGGTCTATATGCTGAAGGTCGGTGAAGGCCCAACGGGAGTTATTGCCAAAGGCAAAGTCAAATCACGAGCATATCGTGGTGAAGACTGGTCGGGGAAAGGACGCACAACATATTATGTGGATTTCGAGCCGACATGCATGATATCACCCGATTGCGCACCTATACTGAGCACGTCAGCACTGATGGAATCCATTCCGGATTTCGATTGGGGAGGTGGCCACTCCGGCGTGATGCTGACCGACGTACAATCCACCGGTATCGATGAGATGTGGACTTTCTTTCTACATGACAAGTTCGGCGCAAAACCCAAGTCAAAGACTCCGCTTATATTCGTAAAACCGCACAAAAAGGTGTCAACAGCGAAACCGGCAGATAAAAAAGCCTCAGAATTGGGGGCAGCCCTTTACAGATATTTAGATGATTGTAAAAAGGAGACTATCGGTTATAACCATCGGCTTCATTCCAATTATGGAGACTTGATGAAGACTGTGGCATTCTTGATGAATGACGCACCAGATAACCCGGCGTGTCTATATTCCAATCTTGAAAGTGCGAAAAGCACCCTCTGGCGCAACTATCGGTATCCGGGTTATTTAAGAAACGCTTTGGAAAGTGCTGAAATTCTTAACCGGAATGGAGCTGAAATCTCGGTTAGTCTGGAAGATTTAAAGGGGGCACTTCGCAAACGGGAGGAATTTGCCTCCTACATTGCCGAAGCTGAAGAAAAAGCCAACGAAGGGGAGTTGATGGACGACCTACGCGACCTCATAGATGGTTTTGACTTGATAGCCCATGGCAATATGGGGAGCTTTCATGACAGTGAACTGCTTTCAATCCTCATAGACCACGAAGCCAACCATATTGAGTTAAAATTGCACATGTGCAATGGATCAGATGAAATATTGGAGGTGAGATTTGAAGGTCATATCGAATATAACATATATGGCGACGGTGACTGCGGGTGTCAATATTTATATGGCGGATACTTCTACCGCTTCAACAATCGAATCTATCTTGACCTTGATCCACTTGGCGAAATCTCAGCTGACCATCTCCGCGTAATATCATTCCTCCCGGCAGAGTGAATCACTAATTATAAGCCTCAGGAGGAAAAGAGAGTATAGAGTCAAGGGCAGATTTCAGTATTCACAAGGATAGGGAAAGCGCATGAATTTTAGCCAGGCATCCCACCAATTTAGAAATAGACAAATCTGCAACAACAACTAATTCAGCAGTTTGCAATATTCGAATTTGTTTGGCTAAAACGCAAAAAATCAATCGGACAAACAAACTATACGTTGTTTATCCGATTGACTGTCTTTTATTTGCGTACCTACACGCGCTTAATATTCTTCTTCGTTGAAGCGTAATTTGTAGCCATATAATCAATGAGTTAGGCAATTTTTGACGACCATTAGCCAAACATATTTGTCTATCAGTGTCAACGCCTGTCACTTGGTCAAACAAAAACTGGTGTTTTGGCAAAACATTGGCAAAATAAATGCTGATGATCAAGAATGTTGCAAACACATTATTGGCGGACGTAAAAGTATCGGTAGTTTTTTGCAAAATTACCGATATTATATCTGGAGGAAGCCATGAAAGGTTTATCATTTTCGCAGTTTTATAAGTTTTGCCGGGTTGGATGATTACTTTTAATTGTAATTTTTAAGTCTAAAAGTACCCATTTGTCGAATTTATATTGTATCTTTGCACTATGAAAAGCAAATTCTCCCAATCTACCATGACCATTATAGGCCGTGATGCTCCAATTGAAATACTTACGGAAGCCCTCGCTTCTTCACATTCCGAATTCATTGCCATATATGGCAGACGCAGGATAGGCAAGACCTATCTTGTGAAAGAATTTATGGGAAACACTTACACATTCTCCTACACGGGTGTTGAGGATTATAACACCAAGCAGCAGTTGTCGGAATTTCACCGGACATTACTGCGCTATGGACTTCCCAAATGCGGCAAACCTCAAAACTGGTTTGATGCTTTCGATATGCTTCGGACCCTTGTTGAATCTAAAAAAGGATTCCCAAAATTAGGAGGAAAGAAAGTAATCTTTATCGATGAGCTGCCATGGATGGATGCGAAAGGTTCTGATTTTGTAAAGGCACTCGGGCATTTTTGGAATGATTGGGCGGCATGGACTAAGAATATAGTAATGATAATCTGTGGAAGTGCCACTTCATGGATGGTAAAGAAGGTCTTCAGCAGTAAAGGAGGTTTGTATAACCGCATAACACGCCAGATTGAGCTAACCTCTTTTACATTAAACGAATGTGAAAAATTCAGTGCCGCCCATAAATTCAATTGGTCAAGACACCTTATTACCGAGGCATATATGATTTTCGGTGGAGTGCCATATTATTGGACATTGATTGACCCGGCAAAAAGTTTGTCAGCAAATATAGACTTTCTGTTTTTTTCGGAAAACGCGCCCATGAAAATTGAATACCATGTGCTATTTAAGTCCATGTTCACCGCTCCGGAAAGGTATGAATCAATAGTGAAAACTCTAATTGAAAAGAAGGGAGGAATGACGGCTAAAGAGATATCTGAAAGGTCAGGAGTCGGAATGTCGGCTAAATTTACCGAAATACTGACAAATCTCAAATTGTCCGGATTTGTTATAGAGATGCCTCAACCGACAAAGAAACAACGTGGTGTTTTATTTAAATTAGCCGACAATTTCACATTGTTTTATCATGACTTTGTTTTGAAGAAAAAAGCAAGGACTAACTATTGGGTCACACATCAGAACACTGGAACTATGAACTCCTGGAGAGGTTTGGCTTTTGAGAGAGTATGCTATCGCCATATCCATCAGATTCAAAAGGCACTTGGTGTGGGAGGTGTTTATTGCGAATACTTTGCATGGAGTGTGCCGGGAAACGACTCATATCCGGCAATGCAGATTGACATGATAATCGACCGCGCAGACGGCATTGTCAATATCTGCGAAATGAAATTTACCAACAGTCCCTTCTCTATTTCCCCAGTCTATCTGGCTGAAATGAATTTGCGCAGAAGCCGATACCAGCAAGAAGTCGCACCTAAAAAAGGGGTTCAACTCACAATGGTTGCCTCTTCTGGGCTGGTTAAGAATCCCCAGGCATCAGAAATCAACTCCGTCATATCCTTAGACGATTTATTCCAACCATAGCCATTACAAGTATGCATCTACCCAAACGCAACCATACTGTTGTGGTTCCCAATTTCTTTGGAGAAGGAAAAAACCTTGAGGCATGGCAACTGGGGTGGCAACCAGAGAATCGAATGGAAACAAAATCTTCGGTTTCAAAGAAGATTTTCCAGACGTATGTAGAAATTGGTCATTTCAATCTAATTATCTACTACGTTGCGGATGGCAATTTTTACGGATTTCATTCTGAAAACTGCCCTATCCCGGTGTTCCGGTTCAAAAAAGAGCCTGAAAGGTATATCTATGACCAACTCGGCAATCAAGACACCCATGACTACATGCATGGGGAACTATTGTACATGATTCCATGCGACGAGAGCGTTTGGGACACCGTCAAAATTGACGGCAAGTCGCTTGAAGAGGTCATACAGAACTCATACATTGTCAACATTAGTTGACGGCAATCAGAATCAAACCAATGATAGCGACACCTGTTCAGAGGTGCCGTTATCACTGGTTTACAGCGAATCTCTCTTGTATTTCATACTTTTGGCCAAATAAAATTGTTACTCAGTGTCATTCTATGACAATCGACAGCAGGAGGGGAACATGGTTATGGCATTGAAATACCTTGGATTATAGTGCCAATTCTATACCTCAGGAGGATTTCGAAGGATAAAATCAGGGGCATATTTCAGTATTCACGAGGAAAGAAATTGGCATGTATTTTAGCCAAACAAACCCGATTTTTGGATTTTACATAAAAGTTACAAATCTAATCATCAGTTACTTACGAAGTGGTCTTTGTTTGGCTAAAACGCAAAAAAATCAATCGGGCAAACAAACTATACATTGTTTATCCGATTGATTGTCTTTTGTTTATGTCGCTATTGGCGATTAGTACTCCTCTTCGTTGAAGAAGAAGTCGTCTTTGCTGGGGTAGTCAGGCCAGATGTCTTCGATCGATTCGTAGATCTCGCCTTCGTCTTCTATCTCCTGTAGATTCTCGATAACTTCAAGCGGCGCGCCTGAACGCATCGCAAAGTCTATCAGTTCCTCTTTCGTGGCAGGCCACGGTGCGTCCTCAAGCTTTGACGCAAGCTCTAATGTCCAATACATATCTTTTTCGTTTTATTTGTTTTCTTTTTGCAAACGTGGGGAATGTCCGTTTTATTTTTTCCAGACCACTTCTTCTTCACCGGCAACAAAGTTGAAGTAGCGCGCGGCTATGAACAGGTAGTCTGACAACCGGTTGACGTAGGTCACCACCGCCGGGTCCACATACTCCGATTCGGCAAGATCAAGTATGCGCCGCTCAGCTCTGCGGCATACCGTACGGGCCACGTGCGCTTTCGATGCCAGCTCGCATCCGCCAGGCAGCACAAAAGCGCGAATCTTGGGTGTCTGCTCGTCGAGAGCATCTATCCAGCCTTCGAGCGTCTGCAGACGCGCCGCATCGAGCGACGCGCAACGTGGCTCCTCCCCTACCGCAACTGCCGTGGCAAGGTAACCGCCTACGTTGAAAAGCTCATTCTGAACATCCATCAGCTGACCTTTCACCTCCGACACGCAGCGCGGATCCGAGGCTATCACACCGAGGCAGGACGACAGCTCGTCGATGGTGCCGTATGCCTCAAGGCGAACGGAATTTTTCTTGACTCTCTCTCCGCCGACAAGCGAGGTCGTTCCCTTGTCGCCGGTGCGGGTATATAACAGACTTTTCATGGTCGTTTTGACTTATTATATTTTTGTTAACGTCTCACAGTGAATATTGTTGCCGAGCACAGAGATATCCGTACCGGCCGGTGTCTGGAACACTCGCAGTCCGAACTCACCAATCACGGCGTAAACGTGGTCGAAGATGTCGGCCTGAAGATGCTCGAAATCTTTCCAGCCCGTCTTGCGCGTGAAGAAATAGAGCTGCAACGGAAGCCCCGACTGCGTGGGCGCCATCTGACGCACCATGTGGAGCATCGACTGGTTCACATCCTTGTGCATCGAGATATATTTCTCAAGATAACGGCGCAGCAGCGTCAGGTTCACCTGCCGGGCTGCACGGTCAACCGTCACCCCCTCAAGCCATCCCCGTTCGTCAAGCGTCCGCAGTTCCGCCTGGGTACAGAAACGCACACTGTTCACATCTATGTATATGGAACGCTCCACACGCCGGCCACCCGACTGGCGCATCGGCTGGTAGTTGCGGAACGAATCCGACACCAGCGCGTAGGGTGGGATAGTCGATACCGAGTTGTCCCAGTTACGCACCTTGACCGTAGTGAGCGACACATCCTCCACCTCTCCGTTGGCGCCATATTTCTCGGCCACAATCCAGTCTCCCTTATGGAGCATCCTGTTGGCCGTGAGCTGCACACTCGCCACAAGACCGAGAATCGTGTCCTTGAACACCAGCATAAGTATCGCCGCCGAAGCGCCGAGCGCGGTGAGTATAGCCAGCGGCTCCTTGCCGATCATCAGACTGATGGCCACGATTATGCCGAGACAGATCACCACCAGCTTGAGCATCTGGAATATACCCTTCACGGCATACAGCTGCGTGCTCTTGCGGCGTGCCATGGCCATGTAGAGGTTGCCGATGAATATGACAAGAATGCGGACTATCGCCCACAGTATATAGAAGGAGGTCAGCAGACTTATCCAGTGCACATAGTCGCTCTCATTGGCACGGAAAAAAGCGGGCAGCATACGGTTCACGACCAACGCCGGGGCAAGCTGCGAGACCGCCCTCATGAAATGATGGTCAAGCAGGTCGTCGTCCCACTTGGTCGGGGTCTTGTCGATGGCTATGCCTAAAAGGTAGAGCAGCCACTTGCATATATAGTACGCCACCACCGCCGCCAGCAGAATCGCCACCAGCAGCAGAGCCGTAACGATGCCGGCCTGATGGTCGCCGCCGATATTGGCGTAGAGAAACTCCTTTATAGAAATGATAATCCTGTCCATGTCATGTATGTGCATAAGGCAGGTGCAAGAGACCGGCCGTCACTCATTGAACGGCGCGACGCTGACAAAATTTTGCAACAAAACCGATTTACGCTTGGCGGTATGGAAGTATTTTTGTAATTTTGCCACGCAATAGCGGTCGGCATACCGGGCCCACGTGCCCCAAGGCATGAAACCACCAAGCCACCGCAATTGTTAAGTGGATAAATTTGGCTGCTTGCAACCACTGAAAAAAATGCTAAAACTGCTCCCTTGGCGCGAATCAGTCCGCGCCGAAGACAGCTTGGGCATCATCAGAGGGCAATCGCAAGAAGCGGTTGTCATTTTTTATGTATCACAGAGTGGAGTCGCCGACGCCGGATGCAGCCCCCTGCCAAAGCCGCTCCCGCAACAACATTTCATATGGAAAAGAATTATCTCTTCACCTCCGAGTCCGTATCGGAAGGACACCCCGACAAAGTCGCCGACCAGATCAGCGACAATCTGCTCGACCAGTTCCTCGCCCGCGACCCCGAAAGCCACGTGGCCGTCGAGACTCTTGTCACCACCGGACAGGTCGTTGTGGCCGGCGAGGTATCGTCCGAGGCATACGTTGACGTGCAGTCATGCACACGCGAGGTCATCAATAACATCGGCTACAACCGGGGGGCATACCGCTTCGACGGCGACGCATGCGGTATCCTGACCGCCATCCACGAGCAGAGCGGCGACATCAACCGTGGCGTCTCGCGCGCCTCTGAAGAGGGTAAGAGCGAGGAAGAACTCCAGGGAGCCGGCGACCAGGGCATGATGTTCGGCTACGCCGTCAACGAGACTAAAGAATACATGCCGCTCACTCTCAGCCTCTCGCATCTCATACTCCGCGAGCTCGCCGACATACGCCGCGAGGGCAAGGAGATGGCATATTACCGCAAGGGGAAACTCGTGACATACCTTCGTCCCGACTCCAAGAGCCAGGTCACGGTTGAGTATGGTCCCGACAAGCGCCCAGTGCGCATCCACACCATCGTTGTCTCCACACAGCACGACGAGTTCATCCCCGCACTCGACGAATCGGCCGAGGCTCAGCTTCAGGCTGACCGCGAGATGCTCTCCGTAATCCGCGAGGACGTTATGAAAGTCCTTCTTCCGCGCGTCATGGCCAAGCTCCCCGAAGAGACACGCGCCCTTTTCGACGAGAACCTGATTGTTCACGTCAACCCTACCGGCAAGTTCGTGATCGGAGGCCCCCACGGCGATACCGGACTGACAGGCCGCAAGATAATCGTTGACACCTACGGAGGCCGCGGTGCCCACGGAGGCGGTGCCTTCTCAGGCAAGGATCCCTCGAAGGTGGACCGTTCGGCAGCCTACGCATGCCGCCATATAGCCAAGAACATGGTGGCGGCCGGAGTGGCCGACGAGATGCTCGTGCAGGTGGCCTACGCCATCGGCAAGGCTGAACCAGTCAGCATCTTCGTCGACACCTACGGAACAGGCCGCACCGGCCACACCGACGCAGAGATTGCCGAGGCGATCGGCGAGATGTTCGACATGCGCCCCCGCGCCATCGAGAAGCGCCTCAAGCTCCGCGAGCCAATCTATCTGGAGACAGCCGCTTACGGCCACGTGGGCCGTGAGCCGCAATGGGTCGAGAAGACATTCCGCAACCGCTACGAGAGCGAGCCGACCGTGCGCCGCGTGGAGCTCTTCACATGGGAGAAACTCGACATGGTCGACCAGATCCGCAGCCGCTTCGCGATCAATTCCTGACAACCCGACCACGCACCCCGAATCAAGACCCCATATCATGAAAATCAGCGTTTCGCGAAGCCGATTTTCATGATATGGGGTCTCAAATGTTTGAAAAACGCGAATAATTTTGGCTTTTTTTACCAAAAGTGTTATCTTTGCACGTTTAATAAGGAGAACCGCCGTCGGCGGACATCTTCAGAACGCAAAGAGATAATTAAAAAAAGACCAAATATAAGGAATGGCAACATTAGAGAAAATCAGAAGTAAGTCAGTGTTTCTGATCGTGGTGATCGGCGTGGCGCTCCTCGCATTCATCATCGGCGACGCGCTGACCAACAGCCGCAACATCTTGGGCGACCACACCACAGTGGCTAAAGTGGGAAGTACAAAAATCGACATAACCGACTACCAGCGCAAGCGTGAGGAACTCAACAACCAGCTGGAGGAGGCCCGTCGCAACAACCCGGCGCAGTTCGCCAACTTCGACACGCAGATCCTGCCGGAGATGGCTCTCGAACAGCTCATGCAGGAGGCAATCGTGCTCGATGCCGCAGAGAAGGCCGGAGTGCGCAGCACCGGCAACCTGCTTCGCTACTACATGCTTGAGAATCCCCGCAACCCTGAGGTGATGAACCTGGTCCGCCAGCTCAACGCAGCCGGTCTCAGCGTCCAGACTCCCCAGCAGGCATATGAGGTAATCTTCAACCCCAAGCGCAACGGTCTGACCGACGCACAGGTTGAGCCGTTCCAGCGTGCATGGCTCGCAGCCGAGAAGGCTACCGAGAAGATGATCAAGCAGACCGTCTACCAGCGTCTGCTCGTCGGCGCTGTCAAGCCCAACGACCTCGACAAGAAGGCTCTCTACAACGACTATATCGCCACAACCAACGTTGACGTGGCTTTCCTCCCCTTCGGCAACCTCGACGAGAAGACATATCCCGTGAGCGACCAGGAGGTGAAAGACCGCTACAACAAGGAGAAAGAGATGTACAAGGTGGCCGAGCCCACACGCGAGATCAGCTTCATCGCTGTCAACATCACCCCCTCCGAGGCTGACCAGAAGGCAAGCAAGGAACTCGCCGCCCAAACCGTGGCAGAACTTTCGAAAGGCAGTCAGCTCTCCAAGGAGCTCAAGAAAGAGGGTGTGAACGTAACCCGCCATGCTCTCCGCGCCGCTGACATCCCGGCCGGTCCTGCCAAGGAATACATCCTCAACGGCGGTGTTGACACCGCTCGCCTCGTGTCGGAGAACATCGGCGGCTTCACCGTGGTCCGCGTAGCAGGCCGCAAGGCTGACGTTGACTCCATCCAGCTCAACATCGTATCGACCGCTACCGAGGCAATCGGCAAGCGTGTGCTCGCAGCCCTCAACGGCGGACTCCCCGCCGACAGCGTGATGAGCCGCTTCTCTGCCGACAGCGTGGCCACCCAGCTCAACCAGTGGCTCCCTCTCTACAATGCCGACGGCGCGACCAACGCCCTCCCCAAGAACCAGCTTGACAGCCTCAAGAACGCCGGTGGCCGCTTCATCGCCCTCCAGCAGGGTGCACAGGGAATGCTCCTCGCGCAGATCGTGAAGCAGAACGCCCCCGTCACCATCTACGAATACGACGAGGCAACCTACACGCTCACCCCGAGCCAGAAGACCAAGAGCGACGCCCGCACCGCATTCGAGAAGTTCCTCGGCGCAAACAACACCGTAGAGAAGTTCAACGCCAACGCATCGAAGGCCGGATACAACGTCCAGAAGTTCACCGTTACAAGCTCTACACCGGCGGTTCCCCGCTTCCAGGGCATGGACCAGTACTATCCCGAATCGCGTCAGGTGATCCGCTGGGTCATGATCGACGGCGAGAAGGGTGAGGTGAGCCACATCTACAACTCAAGCGACGCCACACACCCGGCAATGTACGCGGTGGCAATCGACGACACCTACGACGAGTATGTGCCTGTCACCAACAAGAACGTACACGACGACATCGCTTCGCGCATCCGCGCCGACAAGGCCGGCGACAAGCTCGTGGCACAGTACCAGAAGAAGACCCAGAGCATCCAGAGCGCGGCTCAGGCCATGGGTGTCGAGGTCAAGAACTACCCCTCGCTCCGCTTCGGCATGAACAGCGGCGTGCGCGACCAGGGTGTGGTTGGCCGCATCAGCGGTGCCAAGGCCGACAAGAAGGTCAACATCACCAAGGGTGACGACGGAGTCTACGTCTACCAGGTAATGGGCAAGGAGAACCAGAACTTCCCCTACAACGAGCAGATGTACAACCAGCAGTACTTCCAGTTCATCAACCCCGACCTGATGCTGATGCTCCAGGGCACCGACCGCGTCAAGAACAACATCTACAAATTCGAGGCCGGCGATTAAGGCCGCCCGAAACCATACCACAAAGGAGCGGCCAAAAGGCTCGCTCCTTTGTTTTTGCATTTTTTGACAATCCCCGGCCCCCGCAGGTTGTTATAATAAAAGCATCTCTCTGCAGAAGCATCTCTCCGTTCAATTAACCCAAAATATAGAAAGCATGAAAATCAAACACATCCTTCCGGCATTGCTCATGCTCATGCCGGCCATGTTCTCACAGGCACAGACCGTGGGAATCAAGACCAACCTGCTGAGCGACGTCGGACTCAGCCCCAACATCGGGCTTGAGTTCGGACTCGCCCCGAAGTGGACACTCGACCTCACCGGTGAAGTTAATTTCTGGGACGTTGACTCCAAGAGATGGCGTCACTGGTACGTGCAGCCCGAGGCCCGCTACTGGTTCTGCGAGAAGTTCGCCGGCCACTTCCTCGGCATCAACGCCGTCGGAGGCCGCTATGACATCGGCAACCTCGGCAACCTCGCCATCAACGACAAGGTGCTCGGCACCGACTTCAGCACCCTCAAGGATGGTCGTGCTCGCGGCTGGGGATTCGGTGCCGGTATAGCCTACGGTTACGCGTGGCCTGTCGCCAAGCACTGGAACATCGAGGCCGAGATCGGCGTGGGCTGGGTATGGTCGAAATACCGCGAATACCCCTCGCTCGACGCCGGCAAGAGCCAGGCCAGCGACTACAAGTACCACAACTATGTCGGCCTGACCAAGCTCGCCGTCAACGTTGAATATCTATTCTGAACCAAATGTCGAACCGCCAGCCGCCGCGCCGACACGGTGCAGTGACTGACGCAACAATCCCGCTTTATGAAAAAACTGATAATTTCAATATTGGCCGGCGTGATGGGACTTTGCGCCATGGCCCAGAATGTGGACCGTGTCGGCATTTCGGATATGACAGTCGAGAAGACCGACAACGGACTCCTCATCGTGTCGATGCAGGTCGCACCCTCGCAGACATCGGTGAGCTACAACCGCCAGCTTGTGCTCACCCCGATGGTGCTGAGCACCGACAACTCCAAGTATGTCGAGCTTCCGTCGGTGACAATCGCCGGTAAGAATGCCTACTACAACACTCTCCGCAACGACAACCTGCAGGGCACCACCCTGCTCAAGGGGAGCCAGAAAGGTTCATACACCTACACCCAGTCTATACCTTTCGAGAACTGGATGACCAATTCGGTGTTGGGCGTCGAGGTGCGCGGCGAGGGCTGCTGCGGCAATAATGTTACCGACGAGGTAATCCCCGTGGCCGACCTCAACTATGCCGCCCCGCAGTTCAACCCGTCGTTCAATTACATCGAGCCCCGCGCGGTAGACAGCAAGCTCTTCAACCTGACCGGAAAGGCTTACATCAGCTTCGTGGTCAACAAGACAGTCATCAACCCCGACTATCTCAACAACAAGACCGAGCTGAAGAAGATTCTCGACACGATCGATGCCGTCAAGGACAACAAGGATGCCAAGGTCCGCAAGATCAAGCTGACAGGATATGCCTCGCCCGAAGGTCCCTACGCCAACAATGTCCGTCTGGCCGAAGGCCGTACCGAGGCCGTCAAGGAATATGTGCGCCAGCAGTCAGCGTTCCCCGAGAGCCTCTTCGAGACCTCTTCCGTGCCCGAGGACTGGGCCGGTCTGAAAGCTGCCGTCCAGAAGTCAGGCCTGGCCGATGCCAAGGAAATTGTGGAGTTCATCGACTCCGACTATCCCATCGAGCAGCGCAACGACCGTCTCCGCGCACTCTTCCCCAAGACCTACCCCTTCCTGCTTGAGAACATATACCCCGGTCT
The DNA here is from genome assembly GCA_910578385.1 of uncultured Muribaculaceae bacterium. GTDB lineage: Bacteria > Bacteroidota > Bacteroidia > Bacteroidales > Muribaculaceae > Lepagella. Next base: position 139,426 of record CAJTQV010000005.1, read on the forward strand.
TCGCCACACCGACTATGTCATAACCTACGAGGTGCGCAAGTATACCGATGTCAACGAGATCAAGCAGGTCTTCAAGACCCGCCCGCAGAACCTCAGTCTCAACGAGTTCTTCCTCCTCTCGCAGACATACCGCCCGGGCACTCCGGAGTTTGACGAGGTGTTCGACGTGGCCGTCCGCATGTTCCCCGAGGACCAGGTGGCCAACATCAACGCCGCATCGGCCTCAATCAGCCGTGGCGACCTTGACAGCGCGACCAAGTTCCTCAACCGTGCCGGCAACTCATCTGAGGCCGAATACGTGCGCGGCATCCTCGATGCCAAGAAGGGCAACTACGATTCTGCCCTCTCGCACTTCCGCAAGACCAAGGATCCGAAGGCAAAAGATGCCATCGACCAGATCAACCGCATACAGAACTACAACGGAGCAGTGACCTACCGTTGACAGCGACATCACTGACCGTTATCAAAACAGGGACCGCGGCGTTTGCGCGCCACGGTCTCACCAAGTCCCCCACCGGACCACACCGGCGCAGCTCCGGACATCCCGCCAAAGGATGACAGCCGCGCCATTCGAACTGACAAGAAATGGAAAAGACAAAACTCATAGGAATGAACCTCGCCGAGCTTCAGGATGTCGCCTACAAGGGCGGCATGCCTAAGTTTGTCGGCAAGCAGCTCGCCGAATGGATCTACGCCAAGGGTGCGGAATCGTTCGACGAGATGGTCAACATATCCAAGAAAAACAAACAGTGGCTCGCCGACAATTACATCATAGGACGCGAGCTTCCCGTCAAGTCATCTAAATCGACCGACGGCACCGTAAAATATCTCTTCTCTGCCGGAAACGGAAGGCACATCGAATCTGTCTACATCCCCGACCATGACCGTGCCACTCTCTGCGTGTCGAGTCAGGTGGGCTGCAAGATGAACTGCTACTTCTGCGCCACCGGCAAGCTCGGCTTCAAGGCCAACCTGACCGCCGCCGACATAATGAACCAGATTCTCAGCATCCCGCCACGCCCCACCAAGGGAATGGCTCCCATGAATCCGCTGACCAACGTCGTGTTCATGGGCATGGGCGAGCCTCTCGACAACTTCGGGGCCGTGGAGCGCGCCATCGAGATTCTTACCGCGCCCTGGGGTCTGGCATGGAGCCCGAAGCGCATCACCGTCTCGACCGTCGGCAAGCTCCCGCAGCTCAAGGAACTCCTCGACCGCACGCAGGTACATGTGGCCATCAGCGTACACACCGCCGACATCGCCCAGCGCGAGTCGATGATGCCGGCCCAGAAGGCGTTCCCCATATCGAGCGTCATGAAATGTCTGGCCGGTTACGACTTCAGCCACCAGCGCCGTCTCTCGCTCGAATACATCATGTGGCGCGGTGTAAACGACGATATCGCCCACGCCGACATGCTCGTCAAGCTGATCGGCGACATCGAATGCCGCGTCAACCTTATCCGCTTCCACGCCATTCCGGGCGTAGACCTCTACCCGGCCAGCGAGGAACGGATGCTCATGTTCCGCAACTACCTTAACCAGAAAGGCATAACCGCCACCATACGTGCCTCGCGAGGCGAGGACATAGCCGCCGCATGTGGAATGCTCGCGGCAAAATCTTGACAATCCATGGAAAAACTTATCAGAGTCGGAATCACCCAGGGTGATTTCAACGGTGTCGGCCTTGAGGTGGCCCTCAGATCTGTGGCCGACGAGACTATCCTCGAACTGATGACCCCCGTGCTTTTCGCCGACTGGCGTCTGGTGGAATACGCACGCAAGGCTCTCGCCCTCGAACTCCCGGCGATAAACCGCGTAAACGATGCCTCGGAGATTGCCGACGGCCGCATAAACGTAGTGGATCTCCATCTTGAGAACACCACGGTCGAGGCTGGCAAGCCGTCGGCCGCATCGGGTGCCGGAGCGGTCGCCGCCCTTGAGGCCGCGATGGCGGCCATGCAGTCGCAGCAGATTGACGTGCTCGTCACAGCCCCCATATCGAAAGAAGCCGCGCAGAGCGACGCCTTCCGCTACAACGGCCACACCGAGTACCTCGGAGCCAAGGCCGGCGATGATGCCCGCCCGCAGATGATTCTCTTCGACGACAACGTGCGCGTGGCTCTCGTCACGACCCACCTGCCTCTCGTCGAGGTGCCGGCGGCCATCACACGCGACAAGGTTGCCGATGCCGTTCGCCGTTTCTCCGCCACGCTCCGTCAGGATTTCGGGATACCGCGCCCCAAGATTGCCGTCCTCTCGCTCAATCCCCACTGCGGCGACGGCGGTCTGCTCGGCAACGAGGAGAAGGAACAGATAGCACCCGCCATCGAGGAATGCAACGAGAGCGGCGTGCTCGCCTTCGGTCCTTATGCAGCCGACGGATTCTTCGGCTCGGGTGCCTACATGCGCTTTGACGGAGTGCTGGCAATGTATCACGACCAGGGTCTCTCCGCCTTCAAGGCACTCGCACGCGAGAACGGAGTGAACTACACCGCCGGACTCCCGTTCGTGCGCACAAGCCCCGACCACGGCACAGCCTGCGACATCGCATGGAAAGGCGAGGCCGACCCCACATCCATGCGCGAGGCCATCTACAAGGCCATCGACATCTTCCGATGCCGCCGTAACAGTCTGAAGGCAGCGGCCAACCCGCTCCGCCACCAGCATAACGACAGACCGAAGAAGAACGCCCCGGCCAAGACCCAGCCTCAGCCCAAAAACGGGGAACAGCCCAAGACCGAGGAACAAGTTGAAACTGAACAGCCCAAGCAACAGGAATCATGAATTTCGGAATCATAGCAGCCGGTGAAGGCTCACGCCTCGTCCAGGAGGGTGTCAGCCTCCCCAAACCACTGGTCAACATCTGCGGCCGTCCTATGATCGGCCGCCTCATAGGCATATTCGAGGACCTCGGGGCCGAACGCATCTCAGTCATCGTCAACGAACATATGACCGAGGTAGCCACCTATCTCCGTGAACTCGCTCCCAAGCTCCGCGCCCGTCTTGACCTCGTGGTCAGGACCACGCCCTCGTCCATGCACAGTTTCCATGAGCTCGGCAGTCTGCTGCGCGGCCAGGGACGCTTCGTGCTCACGACGGTCGATACCATATTCCGCGAGGAGGACTTCCGTCGCTACGTCGAGGCTTTCGCCGCGGCTCCGGCCGATGTCGAGGGAATGATGGCTGTTACCCGCCACATCGACGACGAGAAACCTCTCTACGTCGAGACCGGCGAGGATATGGACATCGTGGCTTTCCGCGACGAGCCCTGGGACACGGCCCGCTACATATCGGGCGGCATATATGGTCTCGACAGCCGCGCTATCGAAGTGCTCGACGACTGTCTCGGACGCGGAGTGTCGCGTATGCGCAACTTCCAGCGCGCACTCGTAGCGGATGGGCTTCGCCTCAAGGCGTTCGACATGGGCGACATCATCGACGTTGACCACGCCGGCGACATCGTCAAGGCCGGGCGTTTCATCAGCGAGGGAGTTCTCTGACACAGGTCCGCACTCCACCTGCACACTAAAACGACAGAAACAACATCATGGCAGACATAAAGATAGCGGGAGTGATGCGCGCCGGCGCATATTCTCCCAACCACATAGGCAACGACGCGGCGATATTCAACGCCGCCGCCGACCATCTGCGCAAGCGCGGATGCGAGGTGACCGTCTACAGCGAGGAACAGTTCCAGAACAGCGAGATCCGCGAGGAGGTTATCCTCAACATGTGCCGCGAGCAGGAATCCATCCGCAAGCTCATCAGCCTTGAGGAGGAGGGCCGCCTCGTGATCAACAGCGGATACGGCATAGAGAACTGCACCCGCGAACGTATGACCCGCATGCTTCTCGGCAACGACATACCTTACCCCGAGAGCCTTATAGTCAACACCAACGAGGACGTGCGCCCCGAGCTGGAACGCGCCGGATTCGGCCCCTGCTGGATCAAGCGCGGCGATTTCCACGCCATGCACAAGGAGGATGTGAGCTATTGCCGCCACATCGAGGAGGCGCAGGAGGTGCTGCACGAGTATTTCTACCGTGGCATAGGCCGCGCGGTCATTAACCGTCATCTCGTGGGCGACCTCGTGAAGTTCTACGGCGTGAGCGGACAGCCTTTCTTCCACTGGTTCTATCCCTTCGACGAAGGCCACTCCAAGTATGGCTACGAGGTTGTCAACGGCAAGTCGCACGGCTTCAGCTTCGACCTCGACGGGCTCAAGGCCATGTGCCAGAAGGCATCCGACATAATGGATGTCAAGATTTACGGCGGCGACTGCATTGTCGATGCCGACGGCACCGTGCGCATAATAGATTTCAACGACTGGCCGAGCTTCGCTCCCTGCCGCGCCGAAGGCTCGCTGGCAATCGCCAAGTGCGTGCTCAAATCAATCAAGGACTGGAAAAAGAGATAACCCGCAATGACAAACAACACTACAGGTAAGGAAAACAAAGATGTGAAGGTCGGCAGTAAAGGCTCTCTCAGATCCAATTTCAAGGCATCGCTCAAGTCGATGGATACCGAGGAGCACATCGACCTCTATTTCTACCGCCCCATAGGCTACGCATGGGCCGTTCTCGCCCGTCGCCTCGGCATAACCCCCAACGCGATAACCATAGCCTCGATCTTTCTCGGCGTGGGAGCGGGCGTATGCTTCTATTTCAACAACATATGGATCAACATAGCCGGTGCCCTGCTGCTCATATGGGCTGACTCGTTCGACAGTGCCGACGGCCAGCTGGCCCGCATGACAGGCCAGTATTCCCGCATAGGACGCATTCTCGACGGACTGAGCGGCGACCTCTGGTTCGCGGCCATCTACGTGGCAATCTGCCTGCGTGAGAACGTGACGAGCGAATTCTTCATGGCCCACCACTGGGTGATATGGGTCATGGCCGTCATGACCGGACTCTGCCACGCCACCCAGGCCGCCATGGGCGACTATTACCGGCAGTTCCACCTCTATTTCCTCAAGGGTGAGGAGGGGAGCGAGCTGGAGAACGCCGATGACCTCCGGCGCAAATACAACGCCCTGTCGTGGGGCCGCGACTTCTGGCAGAAGCTCGTCATGACGTTCTACCTCAACTACACCGTCGGGCAGGAGAGCCGCACGCCACGCATGCAGCGGCTCCGCGCCGCCATCCGCGAGCGTTTCGGCACACGGATACCGCAGTCATTCCGCGACGAGTTCCGCAGCCTCAGCCTCCCCCTCATGAAATACACCAACATATTGTCGTTCAACGTGCGCACCATCGCTCTGTTCGCCGCCATCCTCATCTTCCGGATGCCATGGCTCTACTTCGCCTTCGAACTCACGGTGCTCAACGTGCTGCTCATCTACATGATGTTCCGCCACGAACGCATATGCAGACTGTTGACTGAAAAAATCAAAGACAAAAACCATGAATATTGATCTCACACGAGTCAAAGGACTCATCTTCGACTACGGCGGCACCCTCGACACTGGGGGCGACCACTGGAGCGAAATCATCTGGCAGGCATATCAGCAGGCCGGAATCGCCGTCACAAAGGAGGAATTCCGCGAGGCATACGTGTTTGCCGAGCGTGAGCTTGCCCGCGAGCGTCACATACTCCCGGCCCACGACTTCCACGACATGCTCCTCATCAAGATGCGCATCGAGCTGCAATGGCTCGCCGGGCAGGGACTCTTCGCCCCGGCCTCTGTCGAGGAGAAGAGCGCCGAGACAGCACGGATATGCTACGAGGCTGCCCGCGCCTGCGTGGCAGATGCCTCGAAAGTACTCGAAGCCTTGTCGGCCAGATACCCCATGGTGCTCGTGTCGAACTTCTACGGCAACATCGAGACCGTGCTCGAAGACTTCGGGGTGCGCAAATACTTCAGCGCCATCATCGAGAGCGCGGTCATGGGAATCCGCAAACCCGACCCGCGCATCTTCGAGCATGGAGTGAAGGCCCTCGGACTGCAACCGGAGCAGACACTCGTCATCGGCGACTCCTACCGCAAGGACATCGTGCCCGCCGAGTCGATAGGCTGCCAGGCCATATGGCTCAAAGGAAAAGGCTGGACAGCCGAGGAGGACGCACAGCTTCACCCCAACATCATATCAAAACTCGGTGACGTGCTTGAGATTTTGTTCTGAGCCTCGTTTGCAGTTTTTAAAACAATACACTGAAATCAGCCGTATTTTTAATTAATTTCACTAAATATCGCAACTGTTAAGATAATTTAAGAATTGCAGGAATAAATTTTTCTGAAAAAGTTTTGTGAAATGCAAAATAGGCTGTAACTTTACAATGTCTATCCCCGTACGGGCGCTCCGCATTGCCCGTATCATTGAGTGTCGCCGGGCGACGCTCTGAGGCGGGAGAGGCATATCAAGTCAAAGAAAACAACACATTCTAAACTATGTCTACAAAAAAAGCAGAAGCGCCCAAGGGCAAACTTGGCGTTTTGGTGGTGGGACTCGGTGCAGTCACATCTACATTCATGACCGGAGTCCTCATGACACGCAAGGGTCTTGCGAAGCCTGTGGGCTCGATGACGCAGTATGACAAGATCCGTGTCGGCCGTGGCGCGGACAAGAAATATCTCCATTACAAGGACATCGTTCCTCTTGCTGACCTGAACGACATCGTGTTCGGCGCATGGGACGTTTATCCTGCTAACGCCTACGAGTCGGCTATCAACGCCGAGGTTCTCAAGGAGAAGGACATCAATCCCGTCCGCGAGGAACTTGAGGCCATCAAGCCCATGAAGGCTGCTTTCGACCACAATTACGCAAAGCGTCTCGACGGCGACAACGTGAAGACCGTCAAGGACCGCTGGGACATGACCGAGCAGATCCGCGAGGATATCCGCCGCTTCAAGGCCGAGACAGGCGTTGAGCGCGTCGTTGTGCTCTGGGCAGCATCTACCGAGGTTTATGTACCGGTAGACGAGAAAATCCACGGTTCTATCGAGGCTCTTGAGGCTGCCATGAAGGCCGACGACAAGGAGCACATCGCTCCCTCCATGTGCTACGCATACGCGGCTCTCTCCGAAGGCTGTCCCTTCATCATGGGCGCCCCCAACACAACTGTTGACATCCCCGCCATGTGGGAGCTCGCCGAGAAGACCGGAATGCCCATCGCCGGCAAGGACTTCAAGACCGGACAGACTCTCGTCAAGTCAGGTTTCGCCCCCATCATCGGCACACGTTGCCTCGGTCTGAACGGTTGGTTCTCGACCAACATCCTCGGCAACCGTGACGGTCTCGTGCTCGACGAGCCCGCCAACTTCCGCACAAAGGAGGTTTCCAAGCTCTCCACTCTCGAAAGCATCCTCGTGCCCGAGGAGCAGCCCGACCTCTACGGCCACGGCAACGACGAGGACACCCAGTACTACCACAAGGTGCGCATCAACTATTATCCCCCGCGCAATGACAACAAAGAGGGCTGGGACAATATCGACATCTTCGGCTGGATGGGCTATCCCATGCAGATCAAGATCAACTTCCTCTGCCGCGACTCTATCCTCGCAGCTCCCCTCTGTCTTGACCTCGTGCTTCTGAGTGACCTCGCACAGCGCGCCGGCCGTTGCGGCACACAGCGCTTCCTGAGCTTCTTCCTCAAGAGCCCGATGCACGACTACACCCAGGGTGAGGTTCCCGTGAACCACCTCTTCCAGCAGTACACCATGCTCAAGAACGCTATCCGCGAGATGGGCGGTTACGAAGCTGACGAGGAAATCGATTGATAGAAACCTCCGGATTCACAGGAATAATCCACTGACCATCCGGAATAAACTGATACATAACGGCAAGCGTCTTCCCGGCCACGGGTTGGCGCTTGTCTCATAGATATACCTTGACAATACACCTTACTGCCATGCACTATTTTCTTAACATAGGCTCCAATCTCGGCAACGTCAAGCTCAACATAAGCCGTGCGCTTCGCGCTCTTGAGGAGAAATATGGATATTTCGAGACATCGGGTATCATGGAGTCGCGCCCGTGGGGATTCGTGTCCCCCAACACTTTCGCCAACCTTGCGGTCATGATAGTCTCCGACCGCACACCCGCCGAGGTTCTGGCCGACATAAAGGAGATTGAGTCGCGCCTCAACCCCACCCCCCACCGCGACGCACACGGCGGCTACGCCGACCGGGTGCTCGACATCGACATCATGGCGGCCGACGACGTGGTGATTGACACGGAGGAGCTGACACTCCCCCACCCGCATCTGCCGGAACGCCGCTTCTTCCTCCAGCCCTTCAACGAGCTGGCCCCCATGTGGCGCCACCCAGCCACCGGCCTGACCTGCGCCGAAATGCTCGCCGCCCTCCCCCCCGAGGAAGAAAGCCCTGCCGATTGACATCCGTTGTTTACTTTTTTATCACAACGGCACAGTCATCCGCATAAAAGTAAGGAGAAAATATGTGGTGTCCGACCTGACAAAGGTGGGCACTGGGAGATTTGTTAAGAACAAGATAAAGATAGGGAGTAAGAAAATGGAGAAAATGGCTGTTATATCGGTTACTATATATCAGTCGCCATGCGGGGTCCTTCGGCTTGGGGAGTGCGAGGGGCGGGTGTGCTTGTGCGACTGGCTCGAACGGAAGCATCGGATGGCTGTCGATAACCGGCTGCGGAAACGGTTGAACGGCGACTTCAAAGAGCAATCCACACCCCTGCTTGAGCGGGTTGTCCGGGAGCTTGACGAGTATTTTGCCGGGATAAGGAGAGAGTTTGACATACCCCTGCAGCTTGCAGGCACAGCTTTTCAACAAGATGTGTGGAATGCCATTCTGAGCATACCCTATGGCAAGACCCGGACCTACAAGGAAATAGCCGAGTATATAGGCAGTCCCCAGTCTGTCAGGGCCGTAGCCAACGCAACCGGTGCCAACGCCCTGTCAATCCTCATACCCTGCCACCGCATAGTCGGAAGCGACGGCACCCTCACCGGATACGCCGGAGGCCTCCCCGCCAAACGTCACCTCCTCACCCTCGAAACAGCAGGTCAATAACATGAATACCCGGTAGGGGGACCAGCCGGGAACAGCTATTATCAATGACGGTCACAGTGTGGGAACTGTACTGCAGCAACGGGTTTCACACTCATCCGCAAATTATTTTTCTGTTGGTTTGGTCGCGATTTTTTTGTAATTTTGCAGTGCGGTTCACAAAGAGCCGCCCTATATGACAGACAATTTATCTTCAGCGGTACACTTGACCGCCTCCATATGCAATTTCGCTTTTAAGGAGAACTGGAAGAGCACCCAGTGATTTTATTATAGTGACCTTGTGTCTGACCAATCAGATTTGGTCGGACTCGTCAGAATGGTCGGACCCGTCAGACCTATCAGACCGGTCAGTCCTCCCGGTGCGCCATACGCCTGCGGACCGGCATTCCCCATCCTTCAGACAATCAACTTTTTCCAAAACGTGCCGCCCGCGTCCCGGGCCGGCAATAATTTTCACACCTTATGAACAATCACCGATTGCTCACGGGGCTGCTGGCGGCAGTCCTGTTGGGCTGCGGGACTCCCGTCGGCAACGCGCAACGGTCCGTAATCTCGCTCGAAGAGATTTTCCAGTCGGCCGAGGCCAACAGCGTGCGCCTGCGCCCGTCGTTTACCGCGCAGGAAGAGGCCGAGCGCGAGATCAGCGTGGCCCGCAGCCAGCGTCTGCCAGACATCAACGCCTCGCTTTCCGTCAGCTATATTGGCGACGGATTCATCACCAAACGTAATTTCTCCGGCTACGAGAAAGCACCTATCCCCCACCTCGGCACCGGACTCGGCCTCAACATCTCGCAGCCCGTCTACATGGGCGGAGCCATAACGAGCGCGATAGAGATGGCCGAGCTCAAATCGACCGCGGCACGTTACGCCACCGAGCTGCAACGCGACAATATCCGCTTCCAGCTCACAGGCTTCTATCTCGACCTGTACAAGTACGCCAACCTTCGCCATGTGGTCGAGAACAACATCGCCCAGGCCCGCAAGGTGCTCGAAGAGATGCAGGTCCGGTATGACCAGGGAACGGCTCTCCGCAATGACATAACCCGTTATGAGCTCCTCGTATCGAACCTTGAGCTGCAGCTCGTGCGGATTGACAACACTCTTGAGATTCTCAACAACAACCTCGTGACCACCGCCGGACTTCCCGCCGGAACCGTGGTCGTGCCTGACTCACTGATTCTTGACCGCGCACTGCCACAGGCCGGAGAGGCATGGTGGCAGCAGGAGGCCTCGGCCAACGCCCCTTCGCTCCGGCTGGCCGGAACAGGTGTCGACATAAGCCGTAAGGCTGAAAGCCTCGTCAAGTCCGAACGCCTTCCCAAAGTCGGAATCCAGGCCGGATGGACCATGGACGGCCCTATTCTCGTGGAAATCCCCCCTATCAACCGCAACCTAAGCTACTGGTGGGTCGGGGTCGGCGTGAGCTACAACCTCGCCTCGCTCTACAAGTCTAACAAGGCCCTGGCCAAAAGCCGCGCGGCCACTCAGAAGTCTGTGGAGCAACTCGACGCCGCCCGCGAGGATGTCGAGCTGGCGGTACGCGCTGACTACATCCGCTATCTTGAGGCATACGAGGCTCTGAAGACCCAAAACAAGAGCGTGGAGCTGGCCGAACGCAACTACAACACGACCGCCACGAGATATTCAGCCGACATGGCTCTCATAACCGACATGCTCGATGCCGCCAACTCAAAACTCGACGCGGAGCAGCAGCTCGTCAACGCCCGAATCGACATCATATATTATTATTACAAACTTCTTTTCATCTCCGGAACAATATGAACCACCGCACCAAAAAGATAATATCCTATATCCTCTCACTGATTGTAATAGCCGGCGCCGCACTCTGGATTTTCTCCAAGTTCTACCACGCGGGCAATGTGGAATTTACCGACAACGCGCAGGTCGAGCAGCAGATTGTGCCCGTCAACAGCCGCGTGCAGGGCTACATAAAGGAAATCCGTTTCAAGGAATACCAGCCCGTACACAAGGGTGACACACTCGTCATCATCGACGACGCCGACATGCGTCTCCGTCTCGCACAGGCCCGCGCCGATTACCAGAACGCCCTCGCCGGACGCGGCGTGGCTGACCGCAGCGTCGGTGTCGCGTCGGCCAATGTTGCCGTGAGCGAGGCTTCAATAGCCGAGGCAAAAGTGCTCATGGAACATGCCGCCACCGAGCTCAACCGCTACGCGAAACTTCTTGAGAAAGACGCTGTGACCCGCCAGCAGTACGACGGTGTCAAGACCGATTACGAAGCCAAGAAAGCCCGTTACGAGATGCTTTCGCGCCAGCGTTCGGCAACATCATCGGTTGTCAACGAGACACAGGGCCGCATAGCCCAGACCGATGCCGGGATAGAATTGGCCAAGGCCATGGTAGAGACCGCCGAGCTCAATCTCTCCTACACCGTCATCACAGCCCCTTGCGACGGCTACACATCGCGCAAGAGCATACAGGTCGGCCAGCTCGTGCAGCCGGGCCAGACCATGCTCGACATCGTAGATGCCGCCGACATCTGGGTGACCGCCAACTACAAGGAGACCCAGCTCAAGCACATCGCCGACGGAGCCGAGGTGGAGATAAAGGTAGACGCAATCCCCGACGTTGTGTTCAAAGGCAAGGTGACAGCCCTCTCCAAGGCAACCGGAGCGAAGCTCTCGCTGATGCCGCAGGACAACTCGGCGGGCAACTTCGTGAAGGTCCGCCAGCGTGTTCCGGTACGCATAGAGTTCACCGACGGCAACAAGCCCGAGGATATGGCGCGTCTGCGCGCCGGTATGAATGTCGAATGCGAGGTGCTCTACTGATATGGCAGACTGGCATGGTCCGCAGGGACCTTTCGACATTCCTGACGTGCCGGATTTCGTACCGAGACGTCTCAAGCCCTGGCTGTTCATCCTCTTCGTGCTGATTGTGCAGTTCTCGGGAGGTGTCTACATGGCAGCCGCCTCGGACATGGTCGGCACCACGGCGCTCATGCAGCAGGACATACTGATGGCCGGATACGCCTCGCTCGTCGGCATGTCAATCAACTTCGCGGTGATGTTCCGCCTGAAATTCCGCTTCTCAAGCCGGGTGGGACTCCTTATGTGCGGCACGGTGCTGATAGCCGCCAACCTCATATGCGCATCGACCGACTCGGTGCCACTTCTGGTGGCGACATGCTTTGTGGCCGGCTGGTTCCGCATGTGGGCGACTTTCATCTGCAACTCCACCATACAGCTCTGGCTCACACCGGTGCGCGACATGGCGATATTCTTCTGCTACGTCTACCTCGTGGTTGACGGAGTGATACAGCTCAGCGGCATCTTCACGGTCTATACCGCCTTCTTCTGGCAGTGGGAGTACATGCAATGGATCATGGTCGGTCTTCTCGTGCTGATGATGGTCATGGTGCTTCTGCTGGTACGCCCCCGGCACGACCCGCTCCACATACCGTTGCTCGGCATAGACTGGATCGGAGCCGGACTCTGGTCGGTGTTCATGCTCTGTTTCACGTTCGTGTGCGTGTACGGCAACTACTACGACTGGTGGGAAGCCGAGGAAATCACCGGAGCGACCATCATCGGGCTGGCATGTGTGGCGATCAACCTATGGCGCGCCACATTCCTCCACCATCCCTACATCTCGTTCACGGCGCTGACCAACCACAACGTGCTGCGTGCTACGCTCATCTATCTGATATTCTTCACGCTGCTCGCCACCGAGCATGTATTCGAGCACAGCTATGCCACGGCCATCCTCGGTTACGACGAGACCAACATGATAGACCTCAACTGGTACGTGCTGGCGGGAATCCTCGTGGGCTGCGGGTTCACATACGTGACATTCGCGCTGCGCCGCTGGCGTTACCGCACCATGACAGCCATAGGCTTCGCCCTGGCTGCCGTCTACCTGGCCTACTTCTACTTCCTGCTCGACTACGGCGTGGAGAAAGAGATGCTCTTCATACCTCTCTTCGCACGCGGAGCCGCCTCGGTGATAATATCGATAGTTTTCCTGACCTCGATACTTCAGGGCGGAATGCACTTCTTCGTCTTTCCGCAGGCCCTGACCGTCAACGGCTTCACCGGAGCTGTAATGGGCGCGACACTCGGTCCGGCCATAATCGGCGAGTGGTTGAGCCACACCGTTGCACGCAATGCCTCGCAGATCGGCTCGGTGTTCACCGACTTCAACCCGGCCTCGCACATGCCCCTCGGGCAGCTCTACGGCATGGTACAGGTCCAGGCGCTCGCCGTCTCGATCAAAGAGATCTACGGCTGGCTGCTGATAGCGGCTCTGACGGCACTTCTCGTCATTCTGCTCGGCTTCGGCCCGGTACGCCCCACGGCCATCCTGCCGAAATGGCGCACCATCCGCCGCCTGCTGCGTCACGAGGCCCGCACCTCGACCGCCGACTGATTCCACTGAATAACTATACTGACAACCCTCCGTCGGGCCGCTTGGGTGCGGTTGACGGAGGGTTGTCGGTTGTCTGCGGTCTGTCACGAACCATAAGTGGTGCCCGCGCTTTATGTATTGTGAGTTTTACATGGTTATACATTTCAATTTAAGGTTATGAATCTTATGGTTTTCCGCTGTGGTGTCTGCAAGACGCTTGCAGCGGTTTTTCTACTTGCAGGCAGCGTGGGCTGCTCCGGTACAAATAAAAACGGTAACGCTGATTCGGCTTCCGATTCGGCCCAGATGACAGAGAAACGTGGAGGCCCCGGCGGCCCGCAGCTCGGCAAACCGGGCGGCGGTCCCGCTATCGACAAGTCGTCCGACTCAACGCTCCAGGCCATGATCCGGACTCTCGTCCCGCAGTTCCGTCAACTGGAATACAAGGATGCCGAGACCGGCAAGACCATGAAGTACAACCTCTTCTCCCCGGCCAATGCCGAAGCCGGCAAGAAGTATCCCCTCGTGCTCTTCATCGCCGACGCCTCGACTCCGGGCAGCGACGTCACTCTTCCGCTCACACAAGGCTACGGAGGTCTTGTATGGGCAACCCCCGAATGGCAGAAGAATCATCCATGCTATGTGCTTGTGCCGCAGTTCTCGGGAGTGGCCGTCAACGATGCCTATGAGCACACCGACGAGGTTGACATCGTGGTCCGTATGCTGCGTCAGGTTGTGGCCGACAATAATGCCGACACGAAACGTCTCTATACCACCGGTCAGTCAATGGGCGGCATGATCTCTATGTATTACAATGTGGCTTATCCCGACCTTTTCGCCGCCTCGATTTTTGTAGACAGCCATTGGGACACCGCCACATTCCCCGAACTTGCCAAGCACAAGTTCGTCTACTTCATAGCCGGAGACAAGGGTAAGGCTTTCTCGGAAATCAAACCGCTCGAAGAGGCCGCGCGCAAGGATGGAGTGCAATACACATTCGCCGAATGGAGCGCGAAACTTCCTGAATCGCGACAGAGCGAACTCGCCAACGCCATGCTCGACAAAGGGGCACCGGTCAACATGATCGAGTTCGAGCCGGGCACAGTGCTTCCCGCCGACGGCAAGGGTAGCGAACATATGTACTCGTTCGACTACGCCTACCGTATCCCCGCCGTCCGCGAATGGCTCTTCCGCCAGTCTCTGTAAGGGACAGATACCCTTTAAGGGTTCATGCGTAAATGATTATGACTTTCTGCGGCGACGCGGCATGATCCGCTCGTGAAGATACTGGAACACCACGAACAGCACGGGCACCACAAACAGAAGCGCCAGCGTGCCGAACAGAAGGCCACCCACCGTGCCGGTGCCGACGGATATGTTTCCGTTGGCACCGACTCCTGTCGCGAACATCAGCGGCAACATGCCGAACACCATCGTGGCCGAGGTCATGATGATAGGCCTGAAACGTGCCTTGGCGGCCGATATGGCCGAAGCCACGAGCCCCATGCCCTCCTTGCGCCGCGCCGTGGCATACTCCGTGAGCAGGATGGCTGTCTTGGCAAGCAGACCGATAAGCATGATCAGACCGATCTGCATGTAGATGTTGTTCTCCAGTCCCCACCAGCGGGCGAAAAGGAAACATCCGGCCAATCCGAACGGCACGGCCGCTATCACCGCGAACGGCACAGTGAGGCTCTCGTAGAGCGCGCACAGAATCAGGTAGATGAATGCCAGACAGATGCTGAACACCAGCACAGTCGTGTTGCCCGAGGAGGCCTCCTCGCGCGACATTCCGCCGAACTCGAAACCATAGCCTACAGGCAGCGCATGGGCTGCGACCTCGTTCACAGCCGCGATAGCCTCGCCGGAGCTGTATCCCTCTCCCTGCTCGCCATAGACGGAGATGGCCGGGAACAGATTGAACCGCGACAGGCTCTCCGAGCCGTAGACACGTGTCAGCGTCAGGAAGTGGTCGAGAGGCACCATCTGCCCTCCAGACGAACGCACGAACATGCTCTTGAGCGATTCCTCGTCAAGACGGGCTTCGGGCGATGCCTGAACCATGACGCGGTAGAGTTTCGTGAACCGGTTCAGGTTCGACGAATATGACCCGCCCACATATCCGGCCAATGTCGAGAGCACGTCGCCCGGCGAGACTCCGGTCTGAAGACACTTCACGGCGTCAACCTCGACCATATATTGCGGATATTTCGTGTCGAAAGTGGTATAGGCACGCGAAATCTCAGGGCGGGCATTGAGAGAGTCGATGAACGCCCGCGTCACCGCCAGCAACTCGTCGGTGGTCTTGCCCGACCGGTCCTGGACATACAGCTCGAAACCGCTGCCTGTGCCGTAACCTGAAATCATCGGTGACTGCGAGGCTCGTATCTGGGCCGAAGAAATCGAGGCCGTGCGGCGGTAGATCTCCTTGATGACAGAGTTGATGTCATCTTTCTCACCCTTGCGCTCGCTCCAGTTGCGCAGACGTATATTGAACGATCCGGCCGATGCCGACTGGTCATGACGCGCGCTCTTTCCCGACACCCGCGAATAGATCGAGATGGCCGGAATGTTCTTGATCGAGTCTTCGATACGGTCCATTATCGCGTCGGTCTCCTCCAGGGTACTTCCCGGAGCGACCTGTACGTTCAGGCTGATTGTACCCATATCCTCCTGAGGCACAAGCCCGGTTTTCGCCGTCTTCATCAGCCATACCAGACCGCCGACAGCTAAAAGGAATAGAACCAGCACCACCCAACGGTTCCGGAACAGGAACATGATGCCCGACCGGTACTGACCGGTCACGGCGTTGAGCGAGCGGTCAAAAGCATAGTGGAAACGCTTCACAAACCCGGCATTCTCCCCTTTCACGCTTGCGGGGCGCATGAGCAGCGCACTCAACGCCGGGCAGAGCGTCATAGCGTTCAGCAGCGAGATTCCGACGGCCACCGCCATTGTCAGGCCGAACTGCCTGTAGAAAGTTCCCGCCGTGCCTCCCATGAAGCAGACCGGAATAAACACCGCCATGAAGACAACCGTGGTTGTTATGAGCGCGGCAGACAGACCTCCCATGGCTTTCACCGTAGCCTCGTAAGGGTCGGAGTGACCCTCCTCGAACTTTGCCTGCACAGCCTCCACGACCACCACAGAGTCATCGACCACGGTACCGATCACAAGCACTATCGCGAAAAGTGTCAGCATGTTGAGAGTGAACCCCACGGCATATATGAACGCGAACGTACCTACGAGCGACACAATGATTGAGATAGCCGGAATCAGTGTGGCACGCATGTCGTGAAGGAAGATGTAGACCACAAGAACCACAAGGATAAGCGCTATGACGAGCGTCTCGACAACCTTGTAAATCGAGGCGTCGAGATAATCTTTCGTGCTCGATATGTCGGTCAGCACCATACCTTTCGGCAACTGCTCCCGCATACGGTCGAGCGTGGCGTCAATCTCGGTGATGACCTCGTTGGCGTTGGAGCCTGCCGTCTGGGCAATCATGGCGTTCGCGCCCGGATGTCCCGAGGTCTCGCTCAGCATGGCGTAATTGACCGAGCCGAGTTCGATGTCGGCAATATCCCTGAGACGAAGCACATTGCCGTCAGGAAGAGCCTTGACAACAAGATTGCCGTAGTCTTCGGCATCCTCATATCGGCCACGGTATTTGAGCACGTACTGGAACGTGTTGGCCGACTCCGCGCCGAGCGTGCCGGTCGGCGACTCAACATTCTGCTCGGCGAGAACCTTGTCGATGTCAGCCGGCACAAGACCATACTGCGACATACGCGCCGGGTCGAGCCATATGCGCATGGCGTAATCGGCACTGAATATATTCACCTCACCCACGCCCGCTATTCGCGAGATCTGAGGCTCGATGTTGATTTTCATGTAGTTGGTCAGAAACTTCGTGTCGAACGAGTCATCCGGGCTATAAAGCGTGATTGACTTCAGCGTGCTGTTCTGACGCTTGCGGACAGTCACGCCGCTCTTGGTGACCTCGGCCGGAAGAAGACCCTGGGCCGACGCCACACGGTTCTGCACGTTCACGACGGCCATGTCGGCATCAGTTCCTTGCTTGAAGTAAATCGATATTGAGGCCGTTCCGGTGTTGGTGGCGGTCGAGGTCATGTACATCATATCCTCCACACCGTTGAGCGATTCCTCCAAGGGCACGATGACACTCTTCATCACCGTCTCGGCATTCGCACCCGTATATGTGGCCGACACACGCACGGTGGGGGGCGCGATGTTCGGGAACTGCTCCACAGGCAACTGCAGAAGCCCTATGACACCCACAATCACGATTACCACCGATATGACGGCCGCCAGCACGGGACGGTCTATAAACGTCTTTACATTCATATGAGAACTCTTAAGTCAATGGTCCGGTCAAAACGGACCGTTGTATTTTCACTTTCCCCACTTTGAATTGTCCATTTCCCGCTGTAAAATTAGAAAATTAAACCAACAATCTTTTTATCCGTCTGATAAGATAGTGACTAACTGCACTGAAACGGTGATAAACGCTTATGCCGAATTTATCATGCTATCAATAAAATAGTTAACTTTGCAACCAGTTATGAGTCGTTTGCTTCGGATGAAAAATGTTCCGGTCTACATAGACCTCGCATTCTGTCTGATTGTGCTGCCGCTGCTTGTAATGATATTTCCGATAGAGCGGTGGCTGCACCACTTCCGTTGGTATGTCATATCATACGGGATATGGCTCTACGCGCTCTATATCCTGAACCGCGCGGTCACGGTCCCGGCCCTGTTCCGGGGAACCGGGCAGCGCACGGTCGGCTTTCTGATCATACTCCTCTCGCTGGCCGTGACATATGGTTTCTCGGTGGTGTATCTATATACACCGAAGCCGAATTTCTACGATATGGATGTGGCCCGTATTCTCCCTCTCTTCCCCCAGCATGAACAGGCCGTATGGTCGCTCTACATGGTGGTCGAGGCGTTCAGCTTCGCTGTCGGGCTCGTGATCCAGGCCGAGGAACAGACTGAGCGCCGGCGTCAGGTCGAGCTTGAACGCGACCGGGCCGAGATAGCCCTCTACCGTGCCCAGATCAAGCCGCATTTCCTGTTCAACACGCTCAACACCATCTACGGCCTTCTCCTCACCCACAACACAAAGGCCGTGGAAGCTCTTGAGGAGTTCATCTCGATGATGCGCTACGTCTACACCACCTCGCGCTCCGAGCTGGTCCCGCTTTCTGACGAGGCTGACTACATCCGCCAGTACGTCGGTCTGCAGACCCTCCGGCTGAACGGAATGACCGATGTGGACCTCACTTTCGATATCGGGAACGAGAATCTGATGGTGCCTCCGATGCTTCTCGTCACCTTTGTCGAGAACTGCTTCAAGCATGGTGTCTCTCCGGTGGACCACAGCTCCATCCGCATATCTCTTGCCGAGAAAGATGGGCGCATGACCTTCACCACCGCCAACCATATTTTCGAGGCACCCCATGCCTCCGGCCGCGGAATCGGCGTCGAGAACTGCCGGAAACGTCTCTCGCTCCTATATCCCGGGGAGCATACACTTCACATGGGGCGCGACGGCAACGAATTCAATGTCAAATTAATAATCAACTCTCTGAATAAATGATAAAATGTGTCGCTATCGATGACGAGCCCATAGCTCTGAGCATCATCGAGGAATATTGCAAAAGGTATGGTGATATCGAACTGAGCACGTTCACTTCACCTGTCGACGGAATGCGCTGCATCGAGGAAACAAAACCGGACCTCGTCTTCATGGATATCGAGATGAGCACCCACAATGGTCTTGAGCTTGCACGCACTCTGCCGGCCGACATCTGTCTCATCTTCACGACGGCGTTCTCCCAGTACGCGCTCGACGGCTTCAATGTCGATGCGGTTGACTTCCTGCACAAGCCGATATTCTATCCGCGTTTCGAACGCGCCATGGAGAAGGCCCGCAAGTGGATCGGCCACCGCGACATGCCCGAGGCAAACGCCTCGCTCACTCTCAAGGTCGAATACAAGAACGTGGTCATCAAGTTCTCCGACATTCTCTACATCGAGGCCATGGACAACTACGTGAAGCTCTACCGCCGCAACATGCCCATGATTCTCTCGCACATCACCATGAAAGAGATGGAGAACAAACTTCCGGCCGAGGGATTCGCACGCGTACACCGCTCGTTTATCGTGGCTCTCAACGCAATCGAGAAGTTCTCCAACCGCCGCATACACCTCGAATCCGTACAGCAGCCCATCCCCGTTGGCCGCAAGTACACCGAGTCGTTCAACAGCCTCTATAACAAGTGATACCCGGCACACGCCGTAACTTCAAACATAAATACTGACCCTATGATAAGAAAACTTATTCTCGCCGCCGCGGCACTTGTCTGCGCGGCCACCATGTGGGCCGGCACTCCCGTCTCTCCCTCCGAGATACCCTCTCCGGTCAAGAAATTCATCTCGGCTCACTACGCATCTGAAAAAATCCGCAAGGCTGAGAAAGACTACGACCACGGCCGTTACGAATACGAGATTGATTTCGTGAGCGGTGCCGAGATCGAGATAGCCGCCGACGGTTCATGGATAGAAATGAAAGCGGCCTATGGCGCTGCGGTTCCCGCCAAAGCCGTACCCGCAGCCGTATCGGCATACGTCAGCAAGAACTTCTCAGGCTCGCAGATTGTCGAGCTGAAGAAGAAACGCTACGGCTACAAAGTCGAGCTCTCCAACGGCACCGAGCTGAAGCTCTCCAACGACGGCACCCCCGTCCGCTGACAGTCGCGCAAAAATATACCGCAGTCGTGAATATACCGCAGTGGCGAATATACCGCAGTCGCGCAAAAGCCGGAAGCTGACCGGCATTGCGCGACTGCATTGTATCTCCACACCTCGTTTCGCTATGCCAGCAGCCTGATATATTTGCCAAATCCAAATTTTTAAGTAACTTTGCATAAATTCCCAAAATCAAAATATTTTCAAGTTTGGGAAATGACCACGCATGAAACTTATAACCAGACAGCAATATCTCAACCAGTTACAAAGAGTAATGAATACTCCCGACATCAAGATAGTAACCGGGATAAGGCGCTCAGGCAAATCAAAGCTGATTAGTGCGTTTGCAGAATATGTGAAAAGCATTGATGCCACCGCCAATATCATCGAGATTGATTTGACTAAACTTCGTTTTGAGCATCTGAAAGAATACCATGCCCTTAATGAATTTGTCGAAAATAAATATAAGGAGGGCGTGTCGAATTATCTTATGATTGACGAGGTACAGCTCTGTGAAGGATTTGAACTGGCAATAAACAGTCTTCATTCCGAAGAAAAATATGACATTTATCTGACCGGTTCAAACGCATTTCTGTTGAGTAGCGATCTTGCAACTCTATTCACAGGTCGTCATATTGAGATTCATGTCTATCCATTTAGTTTCAAGGAGTATTGCATTTACCATAATATAGTGTCAGATAATATCCAGAGCGCGTTCAACGATTATATACAAACCGGGGGATTGTCCGGAGCATATCCCTATACAAGCTCAACCGACAAAGGGAAATATATCCGTGAAGTATATGAGACAATACTCATTCGCGACCTCGTGGATAAATACCGGATTGCAAATCCAACTATGCTCAAAAAAGTGAGCAGTTATCTGATGGATAGCATCAGCAATATTTCTTCGTCGAGAAACATCAGCAATGCCTTGTCTACAAATGGAGAGGAGACCAATCACAAGACGGTTGGCACATATATCGACTATCTTTGCAATGCCTTCCTGTTCTATGAGGCAAAGCGCTATGATGTCAGGGGGAAGACCTATCTTCAGTCTTTGAGCAAATACTATCTTGCGGACACAGGAATAAGATTTGCTGTGCTGGGCAAGCGCAATATGGACTGGGGGCGCATGTTGGAAAACATAGTATTCATCGAATTACTTCGCAGGGGATACGATGTATATGTCGGAAAACTGTATCAGAAGGAAATAGATTTCGTAGCAATAAATGGCAACGAGAAAATCTACATACAGGTAAGCGACGATATTACCAACGAAGACACTTTCAAAAGAGAGGTAGAGCCTCTGTTAAAAATCCGTGATGCCTATCCCAAGATTCTTCTGGCGAGAACACGTAATGATGAAACTGATTATGAGGGAATACACATTTTAGATATTCCACGCTGGTTACTGGTGTAGTCTCATACCCGGGTGGCTCATTTGTGGTCTTTTGTTGAAGGCTGTAAATGAGCCATCTGACATTTTGCTACATATTTTTATCAATAAAAATCTCCCGTTTTGTTGCATAATCTAAAAATAGGTTTTATATTTGCCACCGGAAAAGAAATAACCCATCCATCAACGCCGTCAATACTTCTTGAATATTGAGATATTATCAAGAATAAAACAATTGCATGGTGAATCAAATCTGACAAGCACTATAAACCAATATTCACAGAAACATGAGAAAGATCTACACACTCGCCGCCCTCGCGGCCATCGCCACAATGCCGGCTCTCGCCGTGAATGTCGCGACTCTCAAGAACGCAACCCCGCTTCAGGGCAACGCAGAGATGAATGTACGCACATTCACAGCCAAGGAACGCCCCGCAAAGGCCAAAGCCTCGGAATCATACAACTGGGTTCTGCTCGGAGAGGGCAAATATGCCGCTTCTGTGGTGGCCGACACATACGGCTGCTCAGCAGATCCCGCTGATGTTTCCATATACGAGGCCGAAGGACATGCCGGACTCTACAAAGTTGTCGGAGTGTGGGCGGATATGATGCCCGACGCGGAACTCATCGTTGATGCGACCGACCCGGAATTCGTGATGATTCCCAGACAGGACACCGGTATCATCGATAATGTTGACGGTGTGACCTACATCGCAAGCTCGACATACCTCTATACCGAGGTAATGGGATATACCAAAGAGGAAGTTATCGCCAATGTGCCTGATGAAGTGATTGTTAACGCCGACGGTGTGATCAACCTTCCTGTCAAGACATTAGCCCTACAATGGCCTGAGGCACCCGCCGACAGCCAGTATCAGACCGACCCGACCGCATGGTACGCGGGCAGGAGCGACGGCTACCTTGTGCTGCCGGGTGGCAATTACGAGGATCCATGGATTGACCTCGGCAAAGCCACCTTCGACGAGCGCATCATCTGCGAGGCATTCAGCAAGACTGTTGACCCGTATGATGTGACAGTAAAACAGAAACGGGCCGACACGAACATCTACCAGGTGATTGACCCGTGGTCAGCTCTCTACGCAGCCCTCAATTTCAACGGTACAAGCCCGACCATGGAACTTGACGCCACCGACCCGTCAAACATCATCATCGGCCAGACATCGACCGGCATCAGCGGTGGAGCAGACGGTCTCTATTACCTTTTGAGCATGTCATTCTACTATGAGGCTATCGGAGAGAGTGCCGATGCAACAGAGGAAGCCCTGAGAATAACCCTTGAAGAGACTGAAGAAACAGATGCCGACGGCACTGTCTACGATGTACGCACATTCACATTCCCGGTTGAATCAATGGTACTTCTGGCTTCAAGCACAAGCAAATTCTACACGGCAGCTACACAGGAGAGCACAATCGTGCTTAAGACTGCCCGCGACGGCTCCGGCGTGGCTAATCTGACAACAGACGCTGGCGCTCCCGCCGAGTACTACAACCTCCAGGGTATCCGCATCGCGAACCCCGAGAACGGCCAGCTCGTAATCAAGCGTGAGGGTGGCAAGTCATCCGTAGTCCGCATGAACCGCTGACATCACTTCCGACCAAATAAAAAAAGACCGCGACCATCGCGGTCTTTTTTATTTTCACCGGTTGTGGTGATTTAGGAATAAGATGTATATTTGCAATATGATTGGAAAAATATTTCAGGCAGTGCTGACAGCGATACTGTTGACCATACTGCAATCTTGTGCCGGAACGGGACAGGAGGATACCTCTCTGGCGACACTTGACGAACTTGTAGCTCAAGACCGGAACGCCTCTAAGGCAGCAATTGCAACCGCCGACAGCGCGGCAAGAGCCGCGGCTACACTGGCCGGAACACCCGGAGAATTTGACGCACAGCTCGATGCGGCTGAGGCATTCTCCGACATCGACCTCCACAAAGCACTGGAGCATACTCTGTCGGCCTTGCGGGTATCGCGCGCGCCCGGAGCATCGCCAGATTCCTATACTCGTGCCCGGCTGAGACTCGCATCGTTGTATAACTCCCAGGGATACATGACCAAGGAAAGCTGCGAGATTTTCGAATCGCTCGACACCGCCCTGATGGACACCCCTACCCGGGAACAGTATTACGTGCTCGGCGTACAGCTGTATAACTCACTTGCCCGACGGTCGATTGACAGCAACTTGTCAGCCCGGTACAGGAGGCTCGCCTCGGCATACCGTGACTCGGTGCTCGCCATATCGCCCGACCGCGTGGCAATCGCCGCCAACCGTTACCTCACCTCCGGTCATTCCGACTCCGCCCTGTACCTGCTCCGCGCCAGGCTGCCCGATTCACCTTCTTTATCGCCCGAGGCCGCATCGGTCTATTACCATCTCGCTCAGGTATATATCACGAGAAATGAGCGGGACAGCGCTATAAGATACCTCACCCTCTCCGCACTCTCCGATCTGAGCCGCGGCTCGCGCAACTACCGTTCTCTCCCACGCCTTGCGTTGCTCCTTCTTGAACGTGGGGACGTGGATCGCGCATACCGTTACATCCACCGCAGCTCAGACGATGCCGCCGCCAGCCATGCCTCCAAACGACAGATCGAGATGGCGGAGTACCTTCCTTCAATCGACGCGGCATATGCCGACGCCCGCCGGCGGCATAACCTGCTTGTGGCCGGCGCATCGCTTCTCGCTGCCGTCGTTGCTGCCGTAGTCATCATTGCCTTTATCCTGCTGCGCCGTAAGAACCGCCAGCTGCGCGAAGGAGCTGAGGCCCTGAGCCGATCGCATGAACAACTACGGGCTGCCTATGTATCGATGGAATCGCTCAACCGGCGCATAGCCGAGGAAAGCCGTGTGAAGGAACAGTACATAACTTCGTTCATGGAGCTATGTCTGAGCTATCTGAAAAAGATGGAGAGTTTCCGCGCCGAACTGGCGAAGATTGCGGCGCAAGGCGACCTCAAGGCGGTGACCAAGGCCATAAATTCCTCACGCTATGTCAACCGCGAGATAGCCGAGTTCTACGACAATTTCGACCGGGCTTTCCTGTCGCTGTATCCGGGATTCATCGGCTCGCTCAATTCTCTTCTGAGACCGGAGGAGCATTACGCCGCAACATTATCTTTCAGTACCGAACTGAGGATATACGCCCTGATATGGCTCGGCATAAACGAGAGCGGAGAGATAGCACGGTTCCTGCGCTGCTCCGAATCGACGGTCTACAACTACCGCACCCAGATGCGCAACCGCGCCATGGAGCGGGACTCGTTCGAAGGGCAGTTTTCGGCTCTTTCCGGTCATGATAAACCTGCGTGAGCATCTACATTTCAACGCACGCAACAGACATATATAAACCTGATTCATTGATATTTAAAATTTAAAACCATCTACATTTGAGTTTGAAGAGTTTGACAAGCCGCCGGCCGTCGCTAATTTTGCCGCCGGAAACAAATTCTAAAACCTATTATCATGAATCAGATGAAACAACTGGCTCTCGCAGCTCTCACAGCGGTATCGGCAATCGCCACCCCGGGGGCTTCGGCAGCCATCGGGCTTACTCCGGCAGCTCCGGAAGTAACCCAGGATTTCAACTCGATGTGGGACGGTGCGGCAGGCACGCTCACACTCCCCGACGGATGGCGTGTGGACCGCAACCTTGACGCACCGCGACGCGTGGGCGCATGGAACGATGCCGCGACCGAAGTCATGTACGCGGGTGGTGTCAGCCTCGCTTCAAACGCCAAGAACGGCACATGGAACTTCGGCCCCGATTCTTCCGACCGTGCCATCGGCGGACTCACAACAACCGTCGCCAACGGCACGCGCGGCGTGAGCGTGATGACCGCCATAGCCAACGAGGACCCGTCGAAAATCATAACCAATCTCTCGCTCTCCTATAATGTCGAGAAATACCGCAAGGGTGCCAACGCAGCCGGATTCCGCGTGCAGCTCTACACGTCGGCCGACGGTGAAAAATGGACTGCGGCCGGCGACGAATTCCTGACATCGTTCGACCCGGACTCCGAGACAGCCGGAACAGCCGTAGTGCCTATATCTGTCACAGAAGTTACCGGTAAGGCTCTCCGCACCCATATCGAACCTGGAGAACCGCTATACCTCGCATGGAACATATCCGTGACAAGCGGTTCCACTCCCGACAAGGCTCCCGGACTCGCCATCGACGACGTGCGCATTGCGGCGACTTTCGCCGACAGCGACCCCGACTGGGTTGACCCGACAGACCCGGAGATTAACCATTCCGGAATATATATCAGAGGAGTGGACGGCTGGGACGTGCTCGACGAATGGGAGTTCAACAAGCTCTCCGACACCACTTTCGAACTGCGCGACAAGATACTCTCGGGTTCGTTCAAAATCGGCGATGCCAACTGGAGTGCATCGTGCAACTACGGTTCGAACGGCACCAACCTCATGATGTCGGAACCTTATGCACTCGTGGCCGGACAGACCAGCACCAACATATCGTGCGGTAACATGGTGTTCAACTGTGCCCGCATCCTTCTCACCATCGACAACGGCGAGGCCACTCTTCTTATCGAGCCCAACGAGGATATGACCGGACTGACTTCCGTCTACATGGTGGGTGACTTCAATGGCTGGGACTATATGGACCGCAGCGGAGAGCTCCGTTATGACGAGGCAACCTCTTCATTCACCGGACGCGTCACAATGCGCGGTGCCGCCGACGGTCTGTCGCACTGGCGTGTGTACCAACGTCTCGGCATGGCCGGAGTATGGGGTCTCGCTGCCGACGCAGCGGAGGCTTCTCCCCTCTCCGGCAACCTCGTGAAGGGCGCGAAAGGAAATCTCGCCACCCTTCCCGGCACATACGACATCACTATCTCGCTCAATGAGAACGGCACCGGCACATACTCTCTGACAGCCGTGGAGTCTGTTGCCGACAAGATGACCGTGCGCCCCGCCGAAACAGTGCTCGTGCCGGAACTGCCGGAAAGCGTGCGCGTGCTCTCGCTCAACAACTCGCTCATACACTACAACGACCAGAGCGCGATGTTCAACGACATTGCCTCGGCCATGGGCAAGGATGCAGAATGGACCAAGCACACTCTGCTCGGCAAGTCGCTCGCCACACACTGGGACGAGGGCGACGGCCTGGCCGCCGACGGACTTCCCGGCGCAAAGATGATGGTCCGCTCGCAGCCCTGGAGCCACATCATTCTTCAGGAGCAAAGCTCGCTCCCCCGCACAAGCCTTGAGACATTCCGTGCCAATGTTAAGCGTTGGGTGAACTATATCCGCGAATACTGCCCGAACCCCAACGCGGTTATCATAATGCCGGTCAACTGGGCATATTACGGCGACTGGGGCAACTTCACAGCCTTCAACGACATCTTCATGGCCAACTACATAGACGTGGCCGATGAGTTCGGTGTGGTGCTCTGCCCCGTGATGAGCGCTTATCAGGACATGTACGACGAGAAGGGTGCCGATGGCCTCGCTCCATGGTTCCAGGATGACCGCCATCCCACCGACATGAGCACATATATGGCAGCTTGCATGGAATATGGCCTTATCTTCGGCGAGGATCCCACGTCAATCACAAGCCATCCGGCCTCGGTCAGCGAGGCTGATGCCGCCGAGATGCGCTCACGCGCCGCTGCCGTGCTCAACTCGTTCTCGCAGACCGTCAACCACCATGCCGCCACCGTGGCAGTCAAGACTACCGTGACCGATGCCTTCGGACTCGTTCTGCCCCAGGACAAGGTGGAATACAGCGTTGACAACGAGAATGCGACCGTAAGCCCCGAGGGTGTGTTCCACGCCACCGAACCGGGTGAATATACCGTGACAGTCCGCGCAGCAGGCTTCGAGGGTAAGGCTCATGTGAATGTCGCACGCGCCGTGACCGAGATGCCCGTGGTACCCTCTGTGGCACTCAACGCCGCTAATCTCGAATATTCGCAAGATTTCAATTCACTCGGTGAGGCTGCTCAGGCCGCCATGCCCGAAGGCTGGCGCATAGACCGCACTGACTCTCCCCGGGCAGTCGGCTCGTTCGGCACAGCTTCCTCCACTACAACCTACGCGGGCGGTGTCAGCCTCCCCTCCAACGCCAAGAACGGCACATGGAACTTCGGTCCTGATGCCACAGACCGTGCCGTGGGCGGTATCACCACCGGTGTTGCCGGCGGAACACGCGCCGTGAATGTCTACGCGCATTTCGTGAACGACGGAGCGAAGAAAATCACCTCGCTCAAGCTCGCCTACGACGTTGAGAAATACCGCGACGGCAACAACGCCGCAGGATTCGCGGTGACTCTCCACACCTCGGTCGACGGTCGCAACTGGACCCCCGCCGGTGAAGACTTCGTGACCCTTTTCCCTGCCTCTGCTGCGACCGCCGGAGCTGAGATTGTACCCATCGAGACCAAGTCTGTCGAGGCTGAGCTTCCGGTTGACTTCGGTGCCGGATGCGACCTTTATCTGGCATGGAACATCTCCGTGGCCGAAGGCAGCGAATGTCAGGGTGCCCCGGCTCTCGCCATCGACAACGTGAGCGTCGAGGGTGTGCTCCAGGCCGTGCCTGAATATGACTGGCACATCTACATCGAAGACCGCACCGGTTACGACGCAATGGGAGTCTACGCATACGGCGATGAGGAGATATGGGGTGCATGGCCGGGACAGGCTCCGATCGACATCGTGAATATCGCCGGAACAGACTACAAAGTCTTCGGACACAACGAGGCAACCGGCAACTACAACCTGATTGTCAACAACTGGAACCGTAGCCTCCAGCTCCCCGACTATCCCATCGAGGGTGGACGCGACTACTGGTTCATAGCGACTCCGGAGAAACTTCAGGAATTCACGCCTTCATCAGTGACCGGTGTAGACGCTGACAAGGCGCACGAGCTTGTCATGAGCGGCGACACGCTCCGGTGCGAGGCCGCCCGTACGATAGCTGTCTACAACCTTTCGGGAGCCGTAACAGCTGTGGCCGACACTGATTCGCTCGACATCCCCGCTCTGCCGACCGGTATCTACATAGCCCGCGCCGCCGGTGACAACTTCACCGCCACTCTCCGTTTCGCACACCGCTGACCCGCATTCATAATCAATCATAAACTTGACCAAAGACCGCGTTCATCGCGGTCTTTTTTTTGCATGCCCCATATAAAAGAGTTACCTTTGCAACTGCAAAACAGAACCAAACGAACCAATGAATGTTGTCAAGTTTCTCAAAGACTGGACTCTGATCATAGCGATGCTGGCTGGCATAGCCGGATATTTCCTCTATACCCTCCTCCCGATACCTCCGGCCGTGCATCCCGTGGTCAACGACGTTATCGGGTTGATACAGCCCACTCTCATCTTCTCGATGCTGTTCCTCACTTTCTGCCGCATAGACGTGCGCGACCTGCGCTTCCGCATGTGGCACCTGTGGCTGCTTATCTTCCAGTGCGGGCTATTCCTCGCCATCGGTCTCATTCTCGTGGCGATGCCGCACAGCGGACTGCGCGTGGTGCTCGAAGGCGCGATGATATGTCTGATATGCCCCACGGCAACCGCCGGAGCTGTCATAACCCGCAAGCTCGGGGGAAGTGTCAACAACATCACCACCTACACCGTGCTCATCAACCTCGCCACCGCCCTGCTCATACCGGCTCTGGTACCGTTCGTGCATCCAAACCCGCAGATGACAGTCTGGACCTCCGCGCTGCTCATTCTCAGCAAAGTGTTCCCGCTGCTGCTCATGCCGCTCGTCGCGGCTGCCCTGCTGCGCCGTTTCGCGCCACATATAGCGGAGCGCGTCGGCAAACACCAGGAACTCTCCTTCTATCTCTGGGCAGTGGCACTCGCGCTGGCACTCGCCGTGACCACCCGGAGCATCGTACACAGCACCGTTGACATCTGGACACAGCTCTGGCTCGTGGCGGTATCGCTCGTGTGCTGCGTGCTTCAGTTCTGGCTCGGGCGCAAAATCGGCATACGTTACGGCGAGAAGATAACCGCCGGCCAGTCATGCGGCCAGAAAAACACCGTGCTCGCCATCTGGATGGGTTACACCTTCTTCACCCCCGTCACCTCAATTGTAGGCGGCTTCTACAGCATCTGGCACAACGTAATCAACTCCTACCAGCTCTACGAGCACAAAAAGCACACCGAGTCAATATCCGACACTGATCACAATCCGCAGGGACAGGCCTCCCGAACAACAATCTGACACGACACCACCGATAAAAAGACCCTCTCTGCGGTCTTTTTTTATTTCAGCCCTATCAACAATCCATCTATTTTTACGATTCTTGTTGCAGGATTGAAACCAAAAGCCTATATTTGCACCGTGCAACCAATATTGCGCTAATCATAAATATCTGTACTTACATATGAAGAAAATCTACACATTGGCGGTCATCGCCTCCCTTTCAGTTATCCCGACGCTCGCCGCCGATGAGCAATACTCATGGGTGCACCTCGGAACAGGTCAATACCGCGCCTCGGCCATGGCCGATTTCATGGGTGCCTCGGCCGAATTTACCGATGTCGAGGTCTACGAGGCCGCAGGCGTGGCCGGAATGTACAAGGTAACCGGCGTATGGCCCGACCTTGTAAGTGACGGTGAACTCATCGTCGATGCCACCGACCCCGGTTTCGTGATGATTCCCTCGCAGAAGACCTCGGTGGTCGATCCTGCCGACGGCGTGATAAACATCGCCAACGACCTCTGGTTCTACACCGTGGAATATGAATGGCCGAAAGAATCGACCGTCGAAGCCCTGAAAGGCATTGTGGCAACCAATGTCGACAATGTCATCACATTCCCCGAGGGGAGCATGCTGCTTCAGTGGCCAAAGGCTTCATCATCGGGAGCGAACCACAGGGATCCCTCCGGATGGTATCCCGCGAAGAGCGGCGGCGTGCTGGTGCTTCCCGGCGGCGTTTATCAGGAGCCTTGGATTGACCTCGGTCAAGGACTTTTCGACGAGCACATCGTCAGCGACGTATTCTCGCCCGAGCCGTACATCGACTCATACAACGTGACCGTGATGCAGAAACGCGCCAACCCCGGCATATATCAGGTAATCGACCCATGGCACGGCCTTTACGAGTCGCTTGGCTCCTCTGCGACAAGCCCCACAATAGAGCTTGACGCCACCGACCCGGACAACGTACTGATGACCCGTACCGATCTCGGGCTGAACGGCGGCTCCGAACTCGGAGACCTGTCAATCAGCAGCTATTCCTGGTACATGCACACATATGGTGGAGGAGCTGCAAACACCCCTGAGGCGAACCGCATAACTCTTGAAACGGAAGAAGAGACCGGCGACAACGGCGTGAAGTATGAGGTCCGCACATTCAGTTTCCCCTACCGTTCGACATTCTACTACGGCGCTGCCAACAACAAGTCATATTACGCCTCGCCCTACGCCAGCACACTGACCGTCAGAACCGTGACCGGCACGACCGCAATCGAGGAGATCGGCACAGAGAATGAACCGGATGTCAACGCACCCGCCACCTACTACAACCTCCAGGGCATCCGCGTGACCCACCCGGCACCCGGCCAGCTTCTCATCAAGCGTCAGGGCACCACCTCAACCCTGATCCGCATCCCCCGCTGACCCCCGGGCTAAAAAAATATGAGGCTGTCTGACTTTGGTGTCAGACAGCCTCTTTTCATATGGGTCAGGACGTTATAAGCGGTTGTGACCCTGTGAATCAGAATGCGCCGGAACGCTTCAGCTCGTTAACGCGAGCCTGGACGGCATCATACTGTGAGCCGAGACGGTTCCTGCGGGTACGTCCGTTACCGTAGTCGCCACGGATTACCTTCATTGCCTCCGCTTCGACATCTGAGCTGACCGGTGCTGACGACGGAGCCGCAGCAGGTTCAGAAGCCACGGCGGCTGCCGGAACAGCTTCCGGTGCGGGAGCCGCAGCAGGTGCGACAGCGGGAGCGGCAGTTTCTGATTCCGGAGTAGTCTCTGTCACCTCATCAGCTGATATAGCTGCACCCTGATCGGCGGCAGAGTCCTCCCCTGCGGCCTCAGGTGCCACCATCGCCGTATCCTCCGGTTCAGCCACTTCAGCAGGTGTCTGCGACTTGGACGGAATCAGCCACCAGATGAGCAGAGCAACAATCACGACAGCCAACAGGATCCAGAGCCACTTCATTCCGCCTCCACGGGGCGTAGGTTCAGGCATCGGCGGTTCCGGTGCGGGAACAACCTTCGGGGCAGCCGGCTTAGGTTCGGCCTTGGGGGCACTTGGCTGCTTGGGAGCCGGTGCGGGCTGTTGAACAGATTTCGTGTCTGCTACCTTTGCCACTGCCGGTTCGTCATCATCTTTCGAAAGGTCGAATCTGCGCTTCGTGCCTTTCGATATGTCAAATTTATGGTTCCCCCCTTTGTCGAGCTGGAACTTCTTTTTTTCTTCTGCCATAATGCTTCGCTTTACTCTTCGGCGTACATGTCAACGAGGGTCTGGAGACCACCGTTATATCCATTGCCCATTGCCTCGAATTCCCACTCGCCATTGTCATCGATAAGGAAACGTCCGGCCACAACCGCATCCTCGGTCTTGTAGTCTTTCGTCAGCTCGAAGAAGCAGAGAGCATCGCCCGACTCCTCGTCGATGATGGTAATCTTCGCATCCTTTACAGAACCGAACGAAGTGCCTTCGTATACAGTAGCAGAAATCAGCACTTCCTGCACATCCGGGGCAATCTTGCTGAGGCATATGTTGAGGGTCTCGATACCGCCCTGCTGCTCATCCTTAGCACCTAAAACGGCACCGTCGGCACTCATAGGCCGCGTTGACGCCAGATAGTTCTTCTTGTTTCCATGTTTTGCACGGTCGAAAGGCTCTGTCCTGTTCTCCGAGTTGTAGAATACGAATCCCTCATCGTTCACGATAAGGCCATCCTGATTGAGGAGCCATGCCTGTGTATCGAGGTCTCCATCCTGCCAGGTAAGTTCCACACGTATGTTGTCGAGACCGAGACTCTTCGCAAGCGAGAACCGGTCACCTCCATCAAGTTTCTTTAAATTGAATTTTCCCATGTTATCAGTTTTTATGGTAATTACACTGCCGCGTCATGAACCGACGCTTAAGAATACATGTCCACAAGCGTCTGGAGTCCGCCGTCATAGCCCTTGCCGACAGCTTCGAACTCCCATTCGCCATCCTCATTGAGCACAAGCGCGCCTGCGACAACCGCTGTCTCTGAAGAGAAATGCTCCTTCAGGTTGTAAGAGCACAGCTCCTCTCCACTCTCCTCGTCGGTAATGACAATACGGGGATCACGCACATCCTTGAAAGTAGTCCTGCTGTCTTCGTCGTAAATAGTGACACAGAAAACGATTTCTGTAATCTCCGGACGAACTTTAGACAGATCGACATGCATGGTTTCTCCGGCCTCATCGCCACCGTCATCGTCACCAAGGTCATCTGCCGAACCGACTACAGAGCCGTCGAAGCTGACAGGCACGGTGTTGTCTCGCCAGTTCTTCTTGCTTCCGAATTTCTCACGACTGTAGGGTTCCGAACGGTTGTTGGACTTGTAGTAAACGAAGTCCGCGTCTGCCGAGATGACTCCTTCGTCAGTAAGAAGGAAAGCTGTTGCATCGAGGTCGGCTCCCGATTTCCAGTTGAGGTCCACCTGGATTGCAGAAAGTTCATCGCTCTTTCCGAGAGAGAATTTCTCACCTTTGCTAAGGTCAAATTTTTTTGCCATGGCTGTATTGTTATTGGTTTATATTTTCATTTCAGCAAGCCGCCGCAACAGCGGCAGCCTTATTTTATTTTCTTGAAGTCAGCGAGCAGCTGCCTGATCTCAGGAGCATCGTAATTCACTTTCGCACAGAGGTCAAGATAATCTCCGAGCTCCTTGATTATGCGGTCAATCTGATTGCGGTCTTTCGTCTGCCGACATTCCTCCAGGCTTCGTTTGCGGGTTTCCACGCTACGTTGGTCGCGGATAATATCCGACAGTATGTTGGCGCGTGTGCGGTCTCCGTTTGCACGGCACCAGTCACGGGCATCTCTGAGCTTACCCTGCCTGATCAATTCCGCACATTCATCTTTTACCGGCTTGGGTGCCGATTCTTCTCCCGGTCGGGGAGGTTTGGGCCCTGATGGCACCGGCTTATCAACGGAAGGTTCCTTGTTGACTTTCTTAATATGCTCCTGTATCTTCTGTTCTATTTCCTTTACAATATCATCTGTACCGGAAACAGTCTCACACTCCTCCTTGAAGCTCTTCAGCATCTGAACTGCCACTTCGGGTTGACCACTATTGGCTTTTCCTTTAGAAGCGGCCCTTATCTCACGCCATCTTTTCTTAAGTTCCTTGAGTCGCTTATCGGAATCAGGGCAGGTGACTTTTACTGGACCTACGTGGTCATCCGCAGGAGGTTGGGATTTGACAGGCGGTGCGGTCCATTCCGGATGTGGTTCTCCGAGAATAAGACTCATCGTATTATCACGGAGCTTGATATCACTCTTTATGGTTTTCGAGAAACCGGGACTGAGATTCTGCTCGAAATAATCGTTGCCCGCAGCCACACCCCTCAGCAACAACAGAGTACGGCTACGGTTTGACAGACCATGCCTACGCAAGAAGCCTTCAAGTTTCTCGCGGAGCACCGCCCCCTCGTTACCTCTGATAAGGAAGTCTATCTGATTCTTCTCAAGTTTGTAATAGTATGTATTACCATCTGACAGCTGAACCTTATCATTCACGAGAGGAAGGTTGGAGTTCAGAAAATCCGAGGCAAGTTTATCGACCGCATCCTCATGATCCTGTTTGTTAATCCAAGGATTCAGCCCGACAAAACGCTCCCAGATAAGATTCTTCACATACTCCTTCCGCGGATCGATTCCGAGGCGGTCATGGCTTTCCTGAGCAGGCACATCATCTTTGGCCACATCAAACAGCGTGAAGAACAGATCCTCGCCTTCAGTCCAGGCCACCAGCACATTGTCGCAGACATACTCCTTGGCAAGAGTACCCCGGACATAGCGGCCTATGTAAGAAGCATAATCCACCACCCGGGCGCGGCTGTAGCCGCAGTCATTGAAGAGGCCCTTGAGAAGGGCGCGCTCATTCGGCTGAATGTCGGCATCACAGACAATTGTCAGCGGCATAGTGGCGCGGTTGTCGCGCAGCGATCCCAGACGGCCACAGAGCACCTCACGGAAGAAATCCTCGAACAGCGACTCGGAGGCATCAACCAGCAGATTGCGCACAGGCAGCCTCTGGCTCCCGAGCGTGTAAGTCTCGGCTGTCTTTATGAGACTGAAATAATCGTCATACGCGCCACTCATCCCGGCATGGGCTGCGCGGGCCGCATCTTCACCGGTTTTTATGCCGGTGGAGGTGCAGTAGAACGCAAGAGGAGCCGGCCAATGTCCCGTAGGCATTGGCGTAAGCTTATCCTCGGCATCGCGAAGCCAGTATTCGAACGAGATACGGCCGTGCGAGAGCGAAATAATTATTTTATAACTGTCGCTGTTCATCAAATCAGTTTAAGCAGCGTTTCGTCATAGAATTTCATACCTTCAAGAATAATCACAGGTGCGACAAAGCTGAAAGGCTTGCCGGTGCGCGCCTCGTCGAGGGCATTGCGGAACTCGGGCATGTTCTGCACATAGCCCGTGATATTGAGAGACTGGCACGCCTGCTGCAATGTCAGCGGGTTGACGCTCCAGCCGAAAAGATAGCTGGCCGCCTGATAAAACCAGCCACAGAACTCTGTGAATTTCTGAGCATTCTGGGTCTTACCCCCGAACATGAGACGTGTGCCGATCGCACTGATGATTGCCGGAGTCAGCGAATTTGTAAACTCGATCGGACGGCTCACATTGTCCTTGCCGATAAGTTCGAATCCGGACTCTCCGATAATCTCGGATGGCTGTTCGTTCTGCGGACGCAACAGAGGCGAGATGCCTTTGGCCAGACCCTTTGAGACCTCATACTTTATGTCGGGGTCATGCAGTGCCGGCAATTTGATTTCCTGCCAGCCCGCCAGTGTGTTCTGCATGTGCTCCTGTCCATAGCCGAGAATGAAGGATTTGCCATAATATTCATTCGCGCTCTTGGGATCGAGTGTGTTGAGCCACTGGAAAAGACGCGAACCTTTTCCGGCGAAAGTCACACGCACAAGCGGACGCTGTTTAGGCGACCATTCCTGATCGGAGGTACGGTTGAGGTCGTCGATCAGTTTGTGGGCAATCTGTCCGGCATAATACATCAGCAGACCCGTGACATACAGGTTAACGCACATCAGCTCCTTGCAATTGGCGGCGATGCCGTTATAGAGATCTCCGAGCTGGCTGTCGTCAAGACGGTTCACAATCTGGTCGAAGAAGTAGGGAGCCGTCTGTTCGTTGTACGTATTATTGCCGAAATTCAGGCCGACCATCTGGATATGATGTTTTGAGCATATGTCAATCAGCACTTCCCGCAGTCTCGGGAATTTCCCGACTGTGTGCGACACTCTCTGGGCCGCGAATCTGATGGAGTTCTGCTTGATCATCGTCACACCGTTTTTCAGATAGAAAAGCGCTGATATGTCGGTTGTGCTTCCTCCCACATCAAAGCAGAGGTTCAGCACATTTGCTTCTGTTCCTACTGTGGCGGATATGTAATTGGCAACAGCCTCGGCCTCAGAGAGACTCGGATTGGCCGAGGGATTGGTCATCGTGTAAAGGGGCTGCGGATTGTATTCCACCGGTTTCTTGGAATCGTCGGGCATGAAGTCTTCATCCGGTTCAGGGACAGCAGTTTTCTCCTCATCACCGCCACCGAACGCGTTTCCTCCGAAAGCTCCTCCTCCGAAAGACGTACCGCCACCGAAGGCACCACCTCCGAATGAACCACCTCCAAACGAACTGTTACCGGCCTCTGGAGCCTTGGGTTGTTCCGCCGGTTGCGCACCGAAGGCATTCCCTCCGAAGCCACCGGCAGCCGCACCGCCAAACCCGGCAGAACTTCCGAAGCCACCGCCGAACGCGGAGGTGCCGGTCGTACCGAATCCGCCTGCGGCATCACCTGATGTACCGAAAGCACCGGTTCCGCCACCGATTGAACCGGTATTGGTGTACCTGCTGACATTTAGGTTGATACGGTCACCTGATGTGTCGAGCACCGGCGAGATTGTCTTCAGGTTATCCCATATGCTCTGATAGGAATAAAGAAGGGGTCCCGACATGGCCGACGGATATGACCACTTGACGCTCTCAGGCACAAATCCCTCGGCAAAAAGGGTGGCGTATACCTGAAGCATCAGTGTGCGCAGGAATGCGCTCTTGTGCGCCTTGTCATCATCGTTGTCCTCCCATTTCATGTTGTGGATCTGTATGACATCACCCACTCCATTGGGATAGTTGAGAGTAATCTCCTTATTGTTGGAGTTGGCAAAGGGAAGATTGTCGGTGAAGCAAGGGAAGCCGCCTACAACCTCTCTCCCATTTCTGCTCTTGATGGTCTCACCCGCCTGAAGAGCCGGAAGACGGCGGTGGTCATGCAGTGTGAGCACACTCTTTATTGCATTTGACTTGACTGCCGGACCGGTGCCCTGGAAGAAGAACACCTGATTCTCGCGCGGGAATACAGGGCGACCCGGAAGTTCGTTTCCGAGCAGGGAGACACGCTGGTTACGGAATTCAAATCCCTGCTCACGGATAGTGTTGTTGGTGGTCGAGAATGCGATCGAGGTGTTGGTGCTTCCGAAGTCTATGCCTACACGCGCGGCCTGGAGCGAACCATGCGCGCCGGGACGCATCCAGTCGTGCGGCAGCGTGCTCCCCTGCGCAGAGCTGTAGTTTATAAGAAGATAACCACCCTCGTTGCCGGTCGGAGCCTGCAGGCGCACACCCTTGAACGGTTTGTTGGAGCGGTAAATCTCATACTTATAGGCATTGTCGGCCACGGCCTCGTCCGATACCACCATAAGCTCAGCCTTGACACGCTGTTCGGGGGCGGTGATGCGGCCTTCCTCACTCAGAAGGACCGGAGCCTTGTCCTTGTCGACCAATATCCGGAAATAGCCCTGATCCATCTCACCCACAAATGGGAAAGCACGATATGACTGGGTCTTTCCGTTGTGGGGTAATTCATTGTACATGAAATAGGCATCCCACTGAGGAGAGATGAAATTGGGCCATATGAGGATGTCGGAATTCTTTATCTCCCCGTCGGAGGTATAGACCTTGTTTATCTGGCGCCGTTTGCCCGACTCGGTGACAAGGGTGAGCTCCACCTCAAGATTACCGGTGCGGACATTGGGGTCGTATGTCGCCTTGAGCGTTGACTCTATGGCATTGGCGTTGGAGGAGAGGCCGACAAGCGCGGCGGCATTCTTGCCAAACACGTTGAGTCCCTGCGCGCTGAGTGGCAATGCGAAGAATGCCTTGCCGTCCATACCCTTTATGTCGGCCTGCAATACGAGCACCGGAAGGTTGGCAATCTCATCCGGACTGATGTTGAGGTCAAGTTTGGCGATATGCGAGTCATCCGGAAGCAGAAGATTCTTAGGGTCAAATTTTATATTGCCCGCAGTCTCGCTGTCGGAGATCATACCCTCCACTCCGTAGAGCACATCCTCAAAGCAGAAGAGCTTGCTGAACGGGCCGCCGAAGTCCGCGCTGACCGGAGGAGTGCTTCCTATCGACAGC
This sequence comes from uncultured Muribaculaceae bacterium, assembly GCA_910578385.1. GTDB lineage: Bacteria > Bacteroidota > Bacteroidia > Bacteroidales > Muribaculaceae > Lepagella. The sequence continues at coordinate 177,663 of CAJTQV010000005.1, forward strand.
TCGAAACCGTCACGCGCAGCCCTGTCCTCGATTTCCTTTTTCCAGTTAGTCAGGATGGTGCGTGCCGATGAGTAGTTCACGCCCTCGCCCGCAGGGAGATTGCTGTAGTATTCTTCCGCGCTGCCGAGTTTGTCGAGTATGTGGCTTACATATGCGTGGAGAGTGGCAATCTGCATGGGCTTCATCGATGACTTCAGCGGATCGATGAACTTGCCTGTCACCACATCCACCCAGGGCAGCTCGTCTGACGGCTCGCACCTGTAACCGGTCGAGGTGAAGAGCAGAGACTCCGGAGCCGACGCGCCGACAACCTGATTGCGGTATTTTATGACATTGATATAGGGGACAGCCGTCTGATTGTCGGTAAGATTCTGGTCGCACCAGCGGTTTCTGCGGCGGAGCAGCATGTTGCCGAACGCACCCTTGGGCTCATACACATTGGCGGTATTGGCGATATCCTTACCGTCGCTGTACGCAAGGTCAATACGGCTCACCGAGATATGGGCATAGTCAAGAGCCATGCACGCTATCAGACCGCGCCATTCATCGACAAGCTGGGTGTAGTAGCCCACAAGGTTTGTCTTCTCGTTCGACATCCCGTTTGTGGCCACATGGTCAATCGCCGTCTTGAAAAGATCCACTCGGGCAAAAGCCGTCGGTATTCCCGACACTAACTGACCCACATTCGTGTTCTCGCTCAGCGTCGGGGTGATGATATTCTTTATGAAGACCGTAGTGTTTTCAAGCGGTTTCCACTGGTCGAGAGAACCTGAGGGCACCGCCGCCGGATTTACATCTATCGTCAGAACTTTATTGGCCATGGTCTATGCGTTAAAATGTTGGGCTATCGTGATAGCGTTGTACATCTGTGCGAGGAATTCCTCTTTGAGGTTGCCGGCTTGCTTTTCATCGGGAAGGGAGTCCTCTTTCTTGAGAATGCTGATGAGCGTGTTGAAACGCTTGTCTGCTCCGGATCCGAACCCGAGGCCGGTCTTGTCCCAGTGGTGAAAGTCGTCGGCAAAGATTGTGCCGGGGTCGATGTCGCGCAGCTCGTTTATGTTCGTGCGGAAAGCCTCGGGCGAGAATATGAACTTTCCGGCCTTGACCGACCGGAATATCTGGTATATCCAGCCGAACACCACGTCATTTTTCACGAACTTGTAACCGAACTCCTTCAGGTAGCTGTCAATCTCCTCGCACTGCGCGTCATTAAGATCGTTGTATTCGGGAAATTTTGCCTCGTCAAGATAGTTGAGGAGCACGGCGGTTCCTGTGGTGCCCTCATGTGCGCCGCCGAACTTCGAGAGAACGATATGCGCGAACGAGAGGAGCGCCCCGAGCTTGTTCTCGAACACCTCGCTCTTCTCGCTGCCCACGAAACTTGCGCCCGAAAGCTGCATGTTGCCGTTATCGTCAACAAGTACGGTGCGGAAGTCATATTCCGCCTCGCCTATCTGTTCGAGTGCCGCGCGGTCGGCGTTGAAGAAGTCATAGGCGGCCGCCGCGCACATGAGCTCCGCCACATGGCAGGCATTGCGCTGCTCATGACCTCCGGTCACGACGTTTCCGGAAGACGTTTCCGAGTAGTTTATTTTCAACCCTGTTGGCCAGCCTATGTGATACATGCGCTTGTAGGTGCTCCTCACCGTTGGGTCATCGTTATAGAAGCTGAGCGCAGCCTGCGAATTGAGCGCGAAATTATGTGAGTCGGCTACAACTTTGTCGTTGCTTATCTGGCTGGCCGTAGGGGCATTGAACGAGAAATAATCCGTCAGAAGAGTCGAGCCGAAGAGAACCTTGTCGAGGTTCAGCACATTGTTGCCGCCGGTCAGAATCTTCAGCGCCTCGCTGACGGCGATCGGGATTACCGGTATTGAAGATGCCCCGGTACCGCCGAACACACTTCCGAATACGAACACGCGGGCTTGCGCCGCATGTTTGTTGAGAAGGTCAAGATACTCTGCAAGCTCGCGCTCCTGCGACTTTACATTCGCAGTGCCGCTCTTGGCATTGATGGCAGCCTCGATTATGCCGTGATACATGAGCATGGATCCCAGATGAGTCTGCGCACGGTATCCGTGGTCGAGCTTGAACTGCTGCACGGTGTCGCGTTCGAAAAGCAGGTCGGAAAGATCCTGATTGTCCTGACGCTGGCGGTCATTCAGGTTCTTCGTGGCCGCGAGGGCATTGAGCGTCATGCGGTTTGCCGTGGAATAATCCGTGAAGAACCGGTATAGATTCAATTTGGCGGAGAAGAAAGTATTGCTCCGCTGCTCACCACCTTTTGTGGCATTGTCATGGGTCTTTACACGGTTATACAGCTCGATAAGATTCTCCACACGGTCTTTGTTGCCGTTGTTCTGGTCTGTATCGAGGGTGAGAATCTCGATGGTATGATTGTCAAACAGCCCGGCCGCACAGAGATGCACGAATGATTCGAGGCACCGCATGCCGGTGCCTCCGATGGCTATCAGAAATAATTTGTCGTTCATTGGCTTGGGTTTATATTGATGGAGCCGGCTGCTTTAGAACCATCTGCCTACTTTGGAGGAGGGGAACATCTTGCTCACGCAGAAACCGATGATGATGTAAAGCAGAACGCTGACACCCGTGGCGATGGCCGCGTGCATGAGATATGCTGACTTGATTGTAGGCACAGTGATGCCCTGGCCGATGAAGAAATTGATGAGAAATCCGACAACTCCTGTGGCCACACAGAGAATCCAGAACCACAGGCGGCAGGTTGCGGTGCCGGGGTTATTGGGCTTGTAGAGAACCATGTTGGCAATCAGAGTTGCGATAAGGAAGAAAATCACCATTACAACGATAGCCCACATATAGGCTGAAGTCAAAGAAACTTGATCCATTTTATTTAGTTGTTATTTTGTTTGTAAATCGGTTTATCACTCGGCGAGAGTCTTAAGATAGTAGGTATAGAGCACACGGCCTATCGGACTGCTGCTTGCGGCGGTCAACGTCTCCTTGACCGAGTCGGCGAGCGAGGGATTTCCGGCCCAGCTGAAGAATGCCTGAGCGTTCTCTATTTCCGCTTCCGCTTTTGCAATCACCACATTCACGCGGATAAGATCGCTTGCAGGCAACCCTCCGGGGAACGTACCGTTGAACTGCTGGTCAAAATCAACGACGATTTCCTCACATCTGCGGCCATAATCTATAGCCGGTTCGGAGTGTCCGGTAAGAACCATGGTGATTTCCGGATTCTTTATCGTGTCCATATCTTCCGGACTGATTGAGTCGTTCTGTGCCACAGCCTTCATGGTCTCCTGCATGTCGAAAACCCTGATTTCAACCTCCTTGATATAGAAACCGTCCTGGGCACCGAAGTCCACGTAAAGCCGGCTGAGAAGGTGGGTGTAGACATCATCCTCGGGAACACCTTTCTGCTTGAAAGCATCGGCATTCTCTATGGCCTGCTTCCATGTCACCCCGAGAGGATAGTATTCGGCAAAGGCGCCTACACCCTTGTCGAGCGGGGCGAACTGGCCCTGCTTGCCCGAAGCATCGGCATACGGCTGGCTGTAGCTGAAATAATCTTCAGGGCCGCTGTTTTCCATTACAGCCGTAACGTTATCCTGCCCTTTTCCGTTATGGTAGTTGCCCCCTTGTTTGAGCGAGATATATTTGGAGAAGGTCGGATAATCGAAGTCATGGCCACCCAACACATATTTCTCCATGTCGGGAGCGGTCATCTGAACAGCATTCTCCACAAGACGCGCCAGACGTTTGGTATTGTCGTCAAACACCGTAAGGAACATGTGTTTGGCTTTGCCGTTCTCCGTGAAGTCCCACTTATAGAAAATAATATTGTTGCCATCGGCAAGCCATTTTATGAAATAAGCCTTGGCATATGCCGCCTTCTCGACTATGCCATTCTTATATTCCTCGAAGTCGGTCATGAGAAGGGCCGGACGGTTGCTTTCGACAATCTGGGCAAGAGTTTTCTCGATTGGAGCCTGCTGCTTGTCATAGCTTGCCGGATTGAGCATGTAGTTGTACAGTTGGGTGTGGCTCATGTCAAGTTCCGTGATTTTCTGGTCGGCAAGCCCATAGAACTTGATGGCGCTGTTGGCAGCGAGTTTATTGATGACTGCCTGAAGCACCTCCTTGCTCTGTGGTGTCGCGTAGGCGAAGTTCATGCCGTCTGACATATCGACATAGACGGACGCACCGTCACCTAACAGATGCGGTTTATTTGTCATCGCGACATACTTGTCGAGGTGGGCACGTTTGAAGGAATAGTCGGTTGACGGCCAGAGCCACCATGCAAGAAAGCCGATTACTGCGGCAGCTGCAATCACACCGATTACAACCGGAGCCTTCGAAGATGATTTCTGTCTGCCTGTTCTTCTTGAACTGTTCGAATGTCTGGAACGGGAAGATGATTGGGAAGTCCTGCGAGCCATGGTATATTTATGCTAAAAGTTCTGAAGATGTGTTTGCAACGCATTCCCGTCTCATTAAATTACGATTGACCTCTGGGAAGCCGGTCTATGACAATTCGATGGCTGTCCGGGAAATTACGTGTATTGCAAATTTACAATAATTTTCAGTCATATCAAAGCAGAATGTTGAAAATGTGTTGAAAAACATACCGTGTTATAATTTCTCGCCCATACCCCGCGGATCGATTCCGTCAAATGAAGCGGTGGGCGTCGCGGGTTGTCTTTTTGCGGAGGGTCTCGGCGAAGGCCTCGGTCAGGTCGATGCCGGTCTGGTTGGCAAGGCAGGTCAGCACCCACAGCACGTCGGCCATCTCCTCGCGCAGGTTGGCGCGAGGGTCGGTCAGGTCGCCCGGCTTGGCCACCTGGTCGCCGTAGGTGCGCGCCATGACCCGGGCAAGTTCCCCTGTCTCTTCGGTGAGCAGCACCATGTTGGTCAGCTCTGAAAAATAGCCGCCGCCGATGGTCTCTATCCATCGGTCGACGGCTTTCTGCATTTCTTCAAGTGTCATATCACTCTTTTGTGGGACCGGGGGGCAGCTCTTGCTTCTGTCCGCGGTCCGGGTTTGTCATATCAGTCGGAGAGCGCGGAGTTCGTCGTATATCTCCATGCCTGAGAGGGTGCGGCGGCGCGAGAGTGTGCGGGCGAACTCCTCGATGGCCGGGTGCAGCCGCGAGTTGGCGAATATGCGGCGCATACCGGTCGTGGTCTTGCGGTAGAGGGTATCGACCTCGTCGGTCTCAAGCGAGCATGTGTCGGCACCCTCAGCCTCCATCTCGGCGCGGATGCGGTCGAGAATCTCGTCGGGCACCTCGGTGCCGAGACGCACCATGGATCGCGCCATGACGTTCGAGACCACCATCGCCGAAGTGATGTAGAAGTTGTGAATCAGGTTGTTCCATGTCGATTTGGGTGAAATCGAAGGAGAACCCGTGAAGTAATATTCGTGCGAGAACGACACCATCGGGCCTTCGGCGTCGAGCGAGACCGTGGCTATGCGGTCGATCGCGTCGAGGGCGGCAAGCGAGATGGCCATGCCCGCCAGACCGTATGCGCGGTCATCCTCGTTGAGATATGCGAGTGTAAGTCTGTCTGTGCTCATTTTCGTAAATTGAAACTCAGATTCTGTAGCTCGGCCTTCATGCACCGTACCGTAACGGTACGTTATGAGGCCTTAATTCTTTAACGCGTGCGGGGGCGGTTTGTTTCAGAAAGTGACCCCGATTCCGGCAGCCAACTGTATGCCCGGTTCCGGCAGCGAGGGGCCGTACCAGTTGGTGCGGTTGAGCAGGTTGTCGGCCTGGATCCATACGTTGAAGTTGTCTGTTATGCCATATGATGCGCCGAAATTGAGCGACACGAGGTCGGGCAGAGCGCACATCATGACAGGACCGCCGTTGAGCCGTGTGGAGTCGGCATCGTATGCCTGTATGGCATAGGCACGGTCGCCACGGTAGTCGAGACCGACGCGGAACTTCAGTGTGCTCCACGGATTGGTCGAGATGACCGCACCGGCCGTCCAGCGCGGACGGTCAAAGCCGTTGAAATACCCGGTCTTGCCATCCTGAGGCTGATATGTGCCCTCGGCATCAATCTTGAAATAGCGGCCGGCATCGTAGCCCATGTTCACGCCAAAGGAGAAGCCGGATATGTTGTAGAAGTTCTCGAAGCCGTAATCGTAGGCAAGACGTGTGCCGTCAGCCTCCTCGGGGAGTCCAAGTTCCGTGAAGTCCGTCCGGTTGAGGAAGAGCTGATAGAGTCCACCCATGTTCTGATTGCGCGACGCACGCCATGCGATATTTACACCGGCGTGGAAACCGGAGAAAGGTCCGAATGTCGCGCCAAGTTCGGCATCGAGCGGAGTGTATATGGGGCGTGTCTCGAACAGTGCCGGAGCCTGATAGTAATCCTCCTCATAATCGTGAGCCAGGGTGTTGAGCTGCGAACCACCAAGCAGGTGCAGGTAGAGGGCCACCGGACCGGCATTGTAGTCGAGTGTCACACTCGGTGCTATGTGGAACGTATTGTAGCGGTTATCTTCGGTTCCGGCATTGAAGGCGAGGTCAATCTTGGCACCGACGCGGATGTCGAGGCGCGAGCGGGTGAACCGGTAATAGGGTGTGAGCGACACCATGCCGTAGGTCTCGGGCGACTCCAGGACGGGCGATTCGGGAATGTACGTTCCCCGGCCCTTGCAGTCGGCATATGCAAGCATGTCGGCATCGAGGTCGATACCGAGCGACGACTTGGTGGAGGTCGGGAAATTCACCCCTGCCGTCAGATTGACATGCGTCTCACGGCCACCGGTGAAGGCATCCACCTCTCCGTAGGTGCCGGAGGGCAGGTACAGGCTGCGGTAGCCGAAATAACGCACCCCGGCCGCCGCTCGCCATGAGATGTCATCGAGAGCGGCCGGCGAGGACCATCCCACACGTGCCGATATATCGTTGAGCGTCTGAGTGGGAGCCTTGACGGCACCGTCACCGGCATCATCTGCAACCACTGGATTGTAGCCGTAGTAATTGAAATTGCCGATATGGTAGTCTATGGCGGCATCGAGACGGCCCTTGCCGTCGAAGATGTGGCTGCCGTATATGCCGAGCGACTCGTCGTAACGCCACATTCGCGTGTCGGCCATGGCCTCGGAGAGCTCCGGTTTCCAGAGCGATGTCGAGTTGTGCTGCAAGCGGATTCCGACCGTAGTGTTGCGCGAGTCGATGAACCTGTAACCGGCCGACAGCGTGCTCCGCAGCCATGAGCCGAGACCGAGCTCCACATAGCCGCGTGCGGCGGAATAACGGCGGGTATCGTTCCAGCCTGTGGCCGGAATGGGTATGGCCTGAGGTATGAAATCAGCGTTCACGCCCGTGAGCGAATAAGAGAGCGAGGACTTTTCGGCGGGAAACTTCACCGGACGCGGGAAGAGTCCGATTCGGTCCTGCGGTATGAACTCAGGCACATACTTGCCCTCGACGGTGATGTCCTGGTCATACTGGGCCATGGCCGGGAGTCCGGCTGCTGCTATGAGAATTGCGGGGATATATCTTTTGAACATCATTTCCATTTTTTGAGGCGTGAGGCAATCATCGAGCTGATGTCATCCTCGGTGCCGGGATAGTTTTCCTTGAGGCTTGTGACATATTCGCGTGCAAGCACTTTCTCGCCGAGTCCGTAATATGCGTCGGCCAGGGCGATGAAGCCGCGTGCGAGCCAGTACTGATGTGGTGTGCCGGTCTCGGTAAACTCCTCCATCGCGTCGCGCGCCCCTTCGAAGTCGCCCGAGCGCACCATGCTGTCGGCGAGTGTCACCGCCGCCTTGCTGCCGGGGAGCGAGGTGGGATTCTGGGCGAGGCTGCTGTAGATGGCGTTGGCCTCCATGTCGCGGCCAAGGTCGGTGAGCGCGTCTGCCTCGTAGAGGCTGATCTCGGCCATCTCGTCGGCCTCAAGACCTCCGGCGTGGCGTATGCGGTCCACGACCTCAAGCAGATCGGCCGAGCGGCCTGATTCATGCATGGCCGAGGCCATGCGGAGCAGTTCGTCTATGTCAACGTCGGCCGCCACTCCGAGACGCTTCTTGTATGCGTCGGCGGCAAGGTCCGTGCGGCCTGTCTCCTCATAGGTCAGGGCCTGTTCGAGAAGAGCCTTCGAAAGCCAGCGTGAGTTGGGGAACTCCTGCTCCACGCGGCTGAGGTCGCTGAGCTTCGACTTGGTGTCACCCGCAAGCCCGCGCAGAATGGCACGGCGGTAGAGAGCGTAGTCGGTGTCGTTGGCACCGTTGTCGATGGCCTGCGTGTAGAGTGCCGCAGCCTCAGCGTAGCTCCCCTCGTAATAGAGGCAGTCGGCGCGGCGTATGCGTGCGTCGTCGGTGAGCTGGGCGGGCAGCGCGGGCCGGGCCGAGAGAGCCGAAGCGAAGTCGGAGGCGGCACCACGGTAATTTTTCTGTTTGTATTTGGCGTATGCGAGGTCGTAATAGCCGAGGGCGCGGTTCTCGCGCGATGTGTCATCCTTGATAAACGCCTCGTAGCTCTGCTGTGCCTCGCGGAAACGTCCGAGCGAGAACAACGCGTCGCCGAGCCAGAGCGATGCCTGGGCGGCGAGATTGCGGTCATGCTGACGGAGAGCGACGGCCTGGCGCAGATAGCCGGTGGCCTGTTCGGCGCGCCCGTTGGTCACAGACTCTATGCCGAGTTCGTAGAGTATCTTCTGGCGCGTGGCGAGCATGGCCGACGTCGGGTTGCGTATGGCGTCGATACACTCCAACGCTTTGGTGTAATCGCGGTCGTTATAGTAGGCCGTGGCGAGATATGCCTCGACCTCCGGGGTATATTCCGAATCTGGATAAAGACGGACGAATTTCTCAAGCAGTTCCGACGATGATGAGAAAGGAACCTTGCCGCCGCGTGTCAGGGCCGTGACGTAGTTGTAGAGGGCGGTCTCGCTCACCTTGCGGTCGAAGTTCATGCGTGTGGCCTTCTCGAAAGCCATCGCGGCCGACGATGCGTTGTCCTGCTTGAGATAGCACTGGCCGAGGTAGAGCCATGCGCCCTGTCCGACGGCATCCATGTTGTCGGTCAGCGACTCGAAGCGCTGTGCGGCCGCGCTGTAACGGCCCTCGGCATATTCCACGGCACCGAGCGCGTAGACTGCGTCGGGCGAGGGTGTTCCCTGCACGCCGCGCATGTAGTCGGTCAGGTAGCTGTAAGCCTCGGAATCGTCGCCGTTCTTGAAATAGCTGAGTCCGACTATGCGCTGCATCTCCGGCACAAGTTCCTCGACCGGATTGCGGCGGAGAAGAGCTCGGCCGCGGCTGATCACGTTGTCGTATTCGCCGCGCGAGTATTCGATCTGGGCCATGTAGTAACCGGCCTCCAGCCCCTCCTTGCCGCCGGTGACGCGGCTGAAGCCGTCGTAGGCACGGGTAAAGTCGCCGTCGATATAGTCGAGATATGAGTTGTAGAACCAGTATGCGTCCTCATAACCGGCGGCACCCTTGAGCGAGCGGACGAGCGGACGGGCTTCCTTGAAATGGCCGGTCTTGATGTCGGCCAAGGCTATACGGTAGGTATACAGCAGCTTGCGGTCGCGGTTCAGACGGTCGAGGTCGATTTCCGAATAGGCTTCGAGCGCGTCGGGCCATTCATGGCGGAAGAAATAGAAGTCACCGATGGCGAGCGACGCGTTGGCCGCGAGGGGCGATGCCGGGTACGAGTCGCGGAACTGCATCAGCAGCGCGAGGCACTCCTCGTCGTCGCGTTCATAATATGCGTTGGCCAGCAGATAGGTATATTCCTCGGCCATTGCCGGGTCGAGAGCGACCTGCTGGGTGTCGAGGTGGCGCAGCTGGTCGATGACACCGGCATAGTTGCCGGCGTCGCTCATGGCGCGGGCGCGCTCCATATATCCCGTGGCGAGCGGCGAGAAGCGTGCCGGGTCGGCCGAGACCTGCGCCGCAGCCGGAATGGCCGCAGCGACAGCCACCGCCGCTATGATAGTCTTTGCAAATCTCATGTCAGACAAATAAACTGTTCAAACCACAAAGTTACTCAATAAAAGCCAAACATAAAAGTTAAAACCGCAAAATGCAGTGGAATCGTTTGGCAATGTGATGGAAAGGTGTTATATTTACGAATCGCAACCACGGTTGCGTCAACCACGGTTGCGATTCATATTTTGATTCCGTCCAAGTTATTGTCGGTCTCAGCGGCGGTTGGGATAGGCGCGTAGGGCGGCGGCCAGGGTGTCGAGGGCGGCGCCCAGGTAGGGGATGTCGTGTACGTAGGCTATACGCACCTGGTTGCGCCCGAGTGATCGGTCGGAGTAGAAGCCCGAGGCCGGAGCCATGAACACGGTCGCCCCTTCGTGGCTGAATTCCTCCAGGCACCAGCGGCAGAATTCGTCGGCATCGTCCACGGGCAGAGCGGCTATAGTGTAGAACGCACCCATCGGCATCGGCGAGTAGCAGCCCGGTATGCTGTTGATCCGCTCTATCAGGAAGTTGCGGCGTTCCAGATATTTCTCATACACCTCGCGCATATATTCCTCGGGGGTATCTACCGACGCTTCGGCCACAATCTGGCCCAACAGCGGCGGACTCAGACGTGCCTGACAGAACTTCATGACGTTGGCGCGCACCTCCGGGTCGCGGCTCACGAGCGCGCCGATGCGTATGCCGCACTCGTTGTAGCGTTTCGACACGGAGTCAATCAGCACGGCGTTGTCGCGCACCTGCGGCAGACTCATCACCGATATGAAAGGCTGGTCGGAATAGCAGAATTCGCGATACACTTCGTCGGAGAACAGGAACAGTCCGTGACGCGCGGCCAGGTCGGCGATTGCCTCCAGCTCGTCGCGTGTATAGATATAGCCGGTCGGGTTGTTGGGATTGCATATCAGTATGCCTTTGGTTCGCGGCGTTATGAGCCGTTCAAACTCGGCCACCGGTGGCAGACGGAAGCCGTTTTCGATTGATGTCGCCACGGGTACGATGTGCGCTCCGGCCGAAATGGCGAATGCCATATAATTGGCATAGGCCGGTTCGGGCACGATAATCTCGTCGCCCGGATCAAGACAGGCCATGAAAGCGAACAGCACGGCCTCCGAACCGCCCGATGTCACTATAATCTCCTCGGAACGGATGTCGAGTCCGCAGCGCGAGTAATACTCGGCGAGCTTCACGCGGAGTGATTCAAGACCTTCCGAGGGGGAATATTCGAGCACATCGCGGTCTATGTGGCGCAGGGCTTCAAAGGCCTGCGGCGGTGTGGGCACGTCGGGCTGGCCGATGTTGAGACGGTACACGAAAGTGCCGCGACGTTCGGCGTCGCGTGCCGCGCCTGCGAGACGGCGTATTGGAGATGCGGGCATTTCGAGTCCGCGTTTCGATACTTTACAATTCATAGCGGTCAAACTGACAGGGGTGTGTTCAATAAAAAAGTACTTCTATCATAACGAAATAGAAACGGAGAGAAGCAGAAAAAGAGGAACCGCTCGGAGCGGCTCCTCTTTTTTTAACGTAAAGTGTGAAAAGTTGTTTTACCTTACCACAATTTTGAGTGTCTCTGTCTTCCATGCGCTGCCTGAAGTGCGGGCGGTGAGCCTTGCGATGTAAACACCGGCGGGGAGGTCAACATTCACAGAGTTGACAACTCCTGTTGCATTAAGGCCTGTGTATTCACCTACGGTAGTGCCGTCAAGACCATAGATAGCCAGAGTCAGGCTGTCGGCTGTCTCGGGTGCAGAGTAATTGATTGTGCCGTCGGCATATGCAAGCCAGAGATAGTTGATGCTTTCTGTTCCGGTAACACCTGTCACGAGAGCTGCATCACCCGAGCTGAGAAGCAATGTTTCGAGTGGCGACGCTGACACGCGGACATGCGTGGTATTGTCAGCCACATAGTATCCATCTTCGTCGGAGTTGTCGAACGCATCCTTGTTGCCATGATTTGACAACGGAGTGGACTGTTCTGATGCTCTCGCCATTGTATTTGCAGCCGGATAACGTATCACGCTGACTTCCTGTTGGGCTTCATGACCGTAGATATGGAAAACATACTGACGGACATCGGCCTGGTTTGAAGTCATCGATTCAGGTTTGAAGTGGCGTGTGCCTTCATGCTCAATCATGACAGCAACACCATACTCATTTGAAAGAGCGGAGAACTTGGTGAGGTGATAGTCGCCTGTGCTGATAGGGTCGGGTGTAACATGGTCATCCTCATACATCTCGGCAGTCATGAGGTCTGTGTTGTTCCTGTAAGGGAAGAACTCAACCTCAATATTGTCGGGATTAAGGTTGGCAGTGCTCGTATAATCGCTATCCATGTAACGCGGAACCATCGCACCCTCACGCAGGAAGTGAGGCAAGCGATCGAGCGGAGCAGCGTAGTTGGCGGTACCCTCATATATCTTGCCGTCGTTAAGGTCAGCCCATCCACCTTTGGGGAATGTGATGTTTCTTGACGTAGCGTTTTCAGACACAACCGGGGCAACCAGGATGTCGGGTCCCCAGAGATATTCATCCATGCAATTTGCGATTGACGCATTATCGGGATCCATGAAGCTGATGGGGCGCGCAATCGGGCTACCGTAACGGGTGTTCTTGTATGAAAGCGTATAGGTATAGGGAAGATAGCTATAACGCAGACGGATAAATTCGCGAACCTTGTCAACTACCGAGCTATAACAGCTGTTGTACGGCTCAGGCTGGTCGGCAGAGTGTGTACGCATCATCGGATAGAACACTCCCAACTGTACCCAACGCAAGTAAAGATTGGGATTTGTACCCGTTGAAGTGAAACCACCTATATCAGATCCGAGATAACCCATGCCCGACATCGAGCCGTTGACCAGAGCGGGAATCTGTGCCGCGAGACCGTTCCAGCTGCGCCTGATGTCTCCGGTCCAGGGGAAAGTGCTGAACCGCTGCATACCGGCTGTACCGGCGCGGGGCATCAGGAAATGACGCATATTCGGGAAATTCTTTTTCAGGCCATTGTAGGTTGACTCTATCCAGAGATTTCCGAACTCGTTGTGAATCTGATTGAAATTGCCACCCATATGATGAGAATCACCGTCATGTCTTTCCGGTTCGCCGAGGTCGAGCCACCATCCGTCAAGACCCTCCTCGGTACGTGCTTTGTAGAATCCGTTCATCCATTCCATGGCATCAGGGTTGGAGGCGTCGATAAGTCCGGAGGGATTAAAGACCCAATCCATATTGTTGACACTCTCGTCCGCAAGCCAACCGTGCTCCTTAAGAGTCTGGTAATTAGAGATGCTTCCTGCAAAGTAAGGCTCGGTTATGGCTATTGAGTGGACATTCTTAGCCTTGAAGTTGGCGAGCATCTCTTCCGGATTGGGATACTTGTTCTTATTCCAGTCGAGATTACCCATATAAAAGCCTTGGGTTGCAACTTGCTCATCATTTTCATCCTGTGCACCTTGCCAATGGATGTCGAAGACAATGCCGTCGAGGGGTATGTTGAGATCCAAAGTCTTGTCAATGGCCTCCTCTGCTTTTTTGCGGCTTGCGAAGCTGAATTTGGAGGTGATGTAGCCGAGCGCCCAATAGGGAGGGAGTTCCTGACGACCTGTAAGGAGAGTGTAGTTCTCCATTACGCGCTCCATGTTGCCGCCGCCGATGAAGTAATATGCTATCGGGTCTTCGCTGCCGGAATAGTAAGAAGTTCCGCTGGCCGACGGCGTGATCGAGGCATCAATATAATGGTCATCGAAGTAGACACCGTAACCGTTGGTCGATACGTAGAACGGGATACAGATATTATGATAATCTCTGTCGTCATTCTCGGGCCAGCCGCCGGTCTGGGTGTTGTTCATTCGGAGCGCGTGATCGCCGACGTTCATCCATTTGCCATTGTAACCCCCTCCGTAGAAGCCCTTGTCGCCCATTGATTCAAAATTGACGGTACAGTTCCGGTCATTGTTTATAAGACCGGTGCGCTCAATAAGTGCGTTGGAGCCATCTGCATTGCAGAAGCGGACAAGGCAGCTTGCTTTCTGAATTTTCAGCGATACACCATCCGTAACAGAGATATAATAGTAGTCGTCATCCTGGGCGGTGGTATAAGTCGCATTTGGTTCGGCTGCCACAGAGATTGAACGACGTTCCTTTGCGCCGCTGCGGCTTGAAGGGAGGGTGAAAATCTTGACAACTTCCTCCGAATAGGGAGTCACCACAAGCGTACCCTTCTCGGCCTTGATTGTTACCGATGTGCCGTCGTCGGTAGCCTCTACAAAAGCGCCGAGAGGTCCGTAACCCACAGGTTCATCACCCGAAAACGGTGCCCACTGATTGCCGGTGACAGTAAATACCATTGACCTGCCGTTGAGCGGCATACCGGGCTGTTGATCGCCCGGATAACGATTCGTTCCGGTATCGGTGTTTATTATGACATTTGAATTGTATTTTAGATTGGCGGGCACTTTATAGTACAAATATCCGTTCGGGCCGTCGGACTGCATTGCCACCCCGGGCCATGAGTCATTCTCTATCGTCGGCGAAACAGATTCATTGTAAATGTATACATGTACATTTGACCAGTTCCCATTGAAATAGACATATACATCGCCAGTGGAATCCGGATCGGGTGTCGGATCGGGGTCGGGCGTGGGGTCGGGGTCGGGTGTCGGATCCGGGTCGGGTGTCGGGTCGGGATCCGCCACTTCCGGCTTTGGCAGGTCGGTGTACTCCTCCCATGTTTTGTTGGAATCTCCACCCTGGGTATAAAAATGATCCACGGTATAGGTAAGGTCCCCTGATTGCGCCCCGCCAAATTTCTCTGCGAAGATGATATTGCTGTAACCTTCCGGAACATTATAGTACCAGAAATCAGATCCTTCGACATGGGTCATCAGAGTTCCGGGCCAAGCGGCCTCGTCTCCATTCTCGTTCCAGCAGTAAAGATAAACCTTATCCCACTGTGTGGCGGAATTGTCGAAGTAGACCATTCCGGCCAGTGTCGGCAGCGACGTCGCGAACAGCACGATGAGGGCTGTAGCGTTGCGTGCCAGCTTTCTTAATAGATACATAGTTGATTGATAATTGATTAAAATAAGTTGTAGTAGGTTTGAAAGGGCCTCTCGACCCGGATTGTGTTGTTAACACCCTCCCAATCTGCAAAATTACTAAAATTTCCAGTAACTTGTCCATTATTCCCACATATTCTTACTGATATTTGCCATATTATAATGTCAGTTTGCCAAATAACAACACCCCCTTGGGATGCCGGACCCCGTTCCAATGAACATAACTTCGGTAATAATTGTCAAAAACCGACCGTCAATTGCAAATTATGCGTAATTTATTTGGAGAGTACGGGATTTTAAGTTAGATTTGCGGCAATGAAATAAACACCGTGAACCCGCGTGGTTCCGGAACCCATCGGATTATCAATCATCCTTTTTACAATAATAATTAATAACCTAACTCATGAACAAGCATTTACTGCTTTCGCTGGCCGCGCTCTGCGCAGTGCCGGCTCTGAACGCACAGGTGCCCGCCGCAGCTCCACTGAAGGGCCATGTGGTCAACGGCAACGCATCTACCATGAAGCGTGCCAAGTCAGTACGAAACCTTAACCCACGTCTGGAGGCTGACGGCAACTCAGCGTCGCTCTGGGAGTCGTTCGAGACTGACGGCGGCCATGATTTCATCAATGAGGCTGTCTAACAATCAAAGTTAGGCAGTCTCTTTTTTAGATTTAATATTGAGA
>CAJTQV010000006.1 GCA_910578385.1 uncultured Muribaculaceae bacterium
CCCGGCCCCCGCTCCCCCCTCCCCCGAGTCTGGCCTTCCCGCTTCCACATCTCCCGAGTCATCTCCCGAGTCTTTTTCGTCCGGTGAGAGAGCGCAGCTCGACCTTTCGATAGCCATCGACATCGACAAGATAGAGCGCGTCTTCTTCAACCTCCTCTCCAACGCCTTCAAGCACACCCCCGACAACGGCTCCATCACCGTCACCACCCTCCTTGCCCCCGACTCGCTCACCATCTCAGTCGCCGACACCGGCTGCGGCATCCCGGCCGAAGACCTCCCCAACATCTTCGGCCGCTTCTTCCAGGTAGACAAAGTCCACCCCAACGGCTCCGGCATAGGTCTCTCCGTAGCCAAAGCCTTCGTCGAGCTCCACGGCGGCACCATAGCCGCCACCAGCGAGCCCGGCCACGGCTCCACCTTCACCGTAACCCTCCCCCTGCGCCACATCGCCGCCCTCCCCGACCCTGCCGCAGCCTCCACCATAACCCCCGCCGACGTCACCGCCGAGCTAACCCCGACAGAACTCCCCTCCACCCCACCCTTGTCACCCACCCCTCCCTCAGCTCTTTCCTCCCCCTCAGCCACCACCTCCCCCGCCTTTCCATCCTCTTCACCTACCCAAGACCCCGGGCGCGCTTGGCCCGCAGGTTGTGGCGCGACCACCGTCGCGCACTGCGTCCCGGCCCCCGAAGCCCCCGACCCTACCGACCTTCCTCTCCTCCTCGCCATCGACGACAACGCCGACATCCTGGCCCTCCTCACCTCCCTCCTCGACTCCGACTACCGCATAATCACCGCCGCCGACGGAGCCGAAGGTATCCGCAAGGCTGCCAAATACATCCCCGACCTGATTATCTGCGACGTCATGATGCCCGTCATGGACGGTCTCGAATGCTGCCGCCGCATCAAGGGCGAGGTTTCCACCTCTCACATCCCGGTGCTCATGCTCACCGCCTGCTCCATGGACGAGCAGCGCGTATCCGGCTACGAATCCGGTGCCGACGGCTACCTCTCCAAGCCCTTCAGCACAGAGGTTCTCCGCGCCCGCTGCGCCTCCCTCATCGCCAACCGCCGCCGCATCAAAGCCATCTGGACCGCCTCTCCCTCATCCTCCTCTCCAAAGTCTGGGTCGAGTGGTGAAAACCTGCAGGTTTTCACATCCCCCCCCACCTCCCTCTCCCGTATAGACTCCGACTTCTACAACCGCTTCCTCTCCATCTTCCGCGAGCGCATCGGCGACCCCGACATCAACGTCGATGCCCTCGCCGCCGAAATGGGCCTGGGCCGCTCCCAGTTCTACCGCAAGATCAAAGCCCTCACCAACTACTCCCCCGTCGAGCTGATCCGTCTGCTCCGTCTCCGCGAGGCCCGTCACCTGCTCCTCACCACCGAGCGCACCATCTCCGAGATAGCCTACTCAACCGGCTTCTCCACCCCCGCCTACTTTACCCGCTGCTACCGCGAGGAATACGCCGAGACCCCCACCGCCACCCGTCAGTCCCTCACCTCCTGACCTCCCCCCCCCCGTCCCCGCCACCCTCCTCATCCCTCCTTCCTCTCTCCCGCCGCCCGGTTATTTGTCCCTGCGCGGCAGCTTCAGCTGCCCACCCCTGTCCCCTCTCTCCCGCCGTCCGGTTTTTGTCTCCGGCGCGCAAGCTTCAGCTGCGCCCCGCGTCCCCCTCCGCCCCCCCTTTTTACTATCACCAAAGTTGCAAGAGGTATTAAAATCTGTGAAAAGCACAAATTTTAATACCTCTTGCAACACCCGTACTAACCCCCATTCCTTAATAACTCCTAAATTTGCGCCGTAAAATCAAAACAAAAGTTAACCAAAACAAAACATCATGAAAAGATCATTCCTAAGTGCGCTTTTCGTCTGCCTTCTGGCCCTCGTCGCGCATGCACAGGACATCGCTGTGCACGGTACGGTCCTCTCCCGCCAGGACGGCGAGCCCCTCATCGGCGCCACCGTCATGTCTGTTGAAAACAGTGCCAAGGGTGCGGCTACCGACATCGACGGCCGGTTCTCAATCTCTGTACCCGAGGGTACAATGCTCCGTATTTCATATGTAGGGTATCGCCCTGTTGATGTCAAGGCCGAACCCGAGATGACAATCTACCTCGACGAAGACTCCGATCTTCTCGACGAGCTGGTGGTTGTCGGTTACCAGACCGTCCGCAAGGCCGACCTTACCGGAGCGGTGTCTGTCGTATCTACAAAATCGCTTGAGACCTCTTCCGACAGCGACCCGATGCGCGCCCTGCAAGGAAAGATTCCGGGCATGACCGTGACCGCCAACGGCTCTCCTGCCGGCATAGGTTCCGTGCGTATCCGTGGTATCGGTTCTTTCAACGCCTCGCAGGATCCCCTTTTCGTGATTGACGGTGTGCCTACCACTGCCTCTCTCAATTCTCTTAACATGAACGACATCGAGTCGATGCAGGTCCTAAAGGATGCCGCCTCGGCCTCTATCTACGGTTCGCGTGCCGCCAACGGTGTCATCATCATCACTACAAAGAAAGGTAAGAAATCGGAAGGCAAGGTAAACGTCAGCCTTTCCGCAAATTTCACCTCGCAGTTCTACTCCCCGCAGTCGAAGATGAGACTGCTTGACACTCCGGGCTATGCCACCGCCATGGCTCAGGCCGCCCTCAACGATGGCCTCGATCCTGCCGCCTACGCTTCCGGTTATGGTCTTGACTTGAATGCAGCCGAGGGTTATCCCATTTCCGTTTATGACATAGCGACCGGTGCATATCGCAATTACACGGTCAACGGCCTCTACGGCGGCTACATCAACAGCAAGCAGACCATGCTGATGTCAAATACCGACTGGCTCGATGAAATTTCGCGCACCGGTTTCTCGCAGCATTATGACGCTTCGGTATCTACCGCTTCTGAGAAAGGTTCGGTCCTTTTCTCTCTCGGCTACAAACGCAACGACGGTATCCTTAAGTACACCAAGTTCGAGAATATCGCCGCCCGTATAAACTCGACGTTCAACATCTGTCCGGTTGTCTCAGTAGGTGAGAATTTCACCCTTACTTATACCGACCAGGTGGACTGCCAGCCGCTTGAGAATGCCCTTAAGATGCCCTCTATCGTACCGGTGTTCGAGACAGACGGCGTGACCTACGCCGGACCGGTCGGAAGTATGGCCGACCGCCAGAACCCGCTCCGCGAGCTCGCTTTCAACCGCGACAACGCTCTGAACGTATGGCGTCTCTTCGGTAATGCCTATATCGACATCAAGCCTTTCAAAGGCTTCGTGTTCCGCTCCAACTTCGGTCTCGATTATGATGCCGCTTTCATTCACTCCTACAATTATACTTTCCACAGCGACATCGTCAACAACGATACCAACTCCACAACCCTCTCCCAGGCCAACGATATGAAGTGGACATGGTCAAACACCATCAACTACAACTTCAATATCAACAACCAGCACGACTTCACGGTGCTCGCCGGTGTCGAGCTGTTCCGTCAGAGCCGAATTGACTTCTCTGCCTATAACGAGAACTACGACATAGAGACCCCCGACTACATGTATCCCGATGCCTCTTCGGGTGTGGAGCGTGCCACCGGTAACAAGTCTGCCTATGCGCTTGTATCTTTCTTCGGAAAGGTTGACTACAACTGGCGCGACCTCCTTCTCGCTTCGTTCACAATCCGCCGCGACGGTTCTTCCCGCTTCGGAAGCAACAACCGCTACGGTACTTTCCCCGCCGCCACTCTTGGCTACCGCGTGTCGGAAAATATCAATCAGCGTTGGCTCGACGACCTGAAGGTGCGCCTCTCATGGGGTAAGACCGGTAACCAGGCCATCTCCAACACTGCCCGCTACGCCCTCTATGTGGCCGACTATGGCAACGACCGTGTGACCTCGACCGCCTATGACCTCCTGCTCCAGCAGAGCGGTATCTTCCCCTCGGGTTACTATGCAAGCCAGACCGCGAACCCCAACCTCAAGTGGGAGTCTACAATCCAGTACAACGCCGGTATCGACTTCGGCATGTTCGGTAACCGTCTCACCGGTACGGTCGACGGCTACATCAAGGATGTCAAGGATATGCTTATCTCTCCGGCCTATCTCGGCTCAATGGGTGAGGGTGGTGCATCCTGGCTCAACGGTCCCTCGCTCCGCAACTGGGGTATGGAGTTCCTTGTCGGCTGGCGCGATGAGCTCCCTTGCGGATTCGGTTACAGGGCTTCTGTCAACTTTGACTTCTTCCGCAACTGGGTGACTTACCTCCCCGAGACAACCACCGGTTCTTATCCTCACACCACCACCGAGAACCTCGTGCAGGCGCATAAGCCTTACGGATCGATTGTCGGATACGTTTACGACGGCCTCTTCCACAGCAACGAGGAAGTGCTCGCTTACGGTCAGGAGAACGCCCGTGTCGGCGGCATGAAGTATGCCGACCTCAATGGCGACGGCCGGATCACTCCCGACGACCAGACATGGATTTTCAATCCGGTTCCAGACCTCTCTTTCGGTCTCAATGTAGAGCTTTCTTACAAGAACTTCGACTTCCAGATGTTCTGGCAGGGTGTGCTCGGTCAGGATGTCTACAACAACCAGAAGTTCCAGAACGACTTCTGGAGCGTGACCGACGCCGGCAGCAACAAGGGTGACCGTGTGCTCGACGCCTGGCTTCCGGTTGTCAATGAGAAATCGGATATCCCGATGCTTACCACCAACAACACCGGCGACGAGGGTCGCACATCATCATACTTTGTGGAGAATGGTTCATATGCCAAGCTGCGTACCCTCCAGATCGGTTACAACCTTCCCAAGTCAGTGCTCTCCAAGCTCCGCATGTCGAAGGCGCGTGTATATCTGTCCGGACAGAATCTGCTCACTATCAAGAGCAAGAGCCTTACATGCACCGATCCTGAGAATCCGGCATGGGCATACCCGATTCCGACCTCTTTCTCTTTCGGTTTCCAAGTTGATTTCTAATACTGATTGTAAAAACGATAACAATGAAATTATTCAAGATATTCGCTCTCTCCTCAGCTCTTGTCGCCCTCTCCTCTTGCGACAGCTTCATCGATGTCCCTCCCACGGGCGTTATCGACGGCGACCTCGCTTATTCCGAGCCTGACAAGATGGTCAACGCAGCCTATGCCTCTCTCGGCGACTGCTGGTATTCTTACCCATTCAACCTCTGGCCCTATGGCGACCTCGGTTCCGATGACTGCCTCAAGGGTGGCGGCGGTACGACCGACACCGGTTATCACCCCATGGAGATATGGTCCACGCTGACTTCCACTCCGGGTGAGCTCGATGAGCTTTGGTATCGTCTCTATTGCAACATTTCCCGTTGCAACCGCGCTCTTGTAGCTCTTGAACAGTATGGTGTGGAGAAACTCGGCGAGAAGACAGCCGCCCAGCGTGTGGGTGAGGTGCATTTCCTCCGTGGCCACAGCTACTTCAAGCTCGTCACCATGTTCCGTCAGATTCCCTGGATTGACGAGGAGGTGTTTGAGAACAACCTTCAGGAACAGACTCCCAACAACGAGTTCACTTACGAGGAACTCTTCGGCAAGGTCATCCGCGAGTTCGAACTTGCCTACGAGGCTCTTCCGATGGAGACCGAGGATGGTGGCGGACGTGCCAACAAGGTAGCTGCCGCGGCTTATCTCGCCAAGTGCTACCTGACTCTCGCATGGGGCGACGGCTATGAGAAGACCGACGGTGTCGGCTTCATCAAGCAGGATTACATGCAGAAGGTAATCGATTATACCGATGTTGTTGTCAACTCGCGTTACGGCTATCTCGCTGACTTCGGCGACATCTTCCTGCCCGAGTATAAGAACAGCAGTGAGTCTGTCTTCGCTGTCCAGACCTCGCAGTACACCGAGGACAACACCCGTTTCGGCCGCGCCAACTGGTCGAACACGCTCAACGGTTGCTGGGGCATGTGGTCTTGCGGATGGGACTTCCACAAACCTTCACAGGATCTTGTAAACGCCTACAAGACCCGCAACGGTCTCCCCATGTTCGACGACTATGACCGTGAGGATGAGTATCCCGTGGCCGGCCGCGTGACTGACCAGAAATGGGATCCGCGCCTGTTCCACACTGTCGGTATGCCCTCGTTCCCCTACAAGTATGAGTCGGAATACATGATGACCACCGACAACTCCCGTACCCCCAACACCTACGGTTTCTATACCTCGCTCAAGGATGTGCCGCAGCGTAGCGCGGGCGAGACCTTCGAAGGCTCATGGCAGGCGTTCGCGATGAACGATTATGTGTTCCGTTACACCGACGTGATGCTCATGCGTGCCGAGGCTCTTATCGAGGTTGGCCGTCTTGAGGATGCCCGTAAGATTATCAACGACATCCGCGACCGTGCTTCAAAGTCTGTGGAGAAACATATCGCCTATGCCAAGGATTTCTGCCAGATTGCCCTTTATCCGGCTTCTGATTTCGACAGCAAGGAAAAGGCGCGTGTACGTCTCCGTTGGGAACGCCGTCTTGAGATGGCCATGGAGAGCAGCCGCTATTTCGACCTCCGCCGCTGGGGTATTGCCTCTGAGGTACTCAACGCATACTTTGCCAAGGAGAAGGACGCTGTCTACGAGGGTGTAGCCTATGGCCAGTATTATGAGGATGCCCATTACACTCCGGGCAAGAACGAGTTCTATCCCATTCCCTACAACCAGCTCTATTACGTGCCGGGCCTATATGTCCAGAACCAGGGATATTATTAATCTTTAATCTGAATTGAATCATGAAAAGAAATATTTTCTTCCCGTTGCTTGCTGCCGGTCTGATGCTTACCGGCTGTCAGGACAAGGATATACATATCGCCGAACCGATTCTTGCCCCTATGCTGGCCGATGAGATTACCGGACATGCCGACGGCTATGACTATGAATGGACCTGGACTCCGGTTCAGGGTCAGGAGGTGCAGGTCACGGTGCTCCGCGACGGTCAGATGTTCATGACTGGAAGCTCGGCCGACGGACACTTCATCCAGCAGAATCTTGAGGCCAATGTGCCTTACACTTATATCTTCAAGCTCACCGACGGCACGAATTTCTCTACCGGTGTCATCAAGAGCTATACCCGTCCGGGTGCGAATGCGGTATCTTCACTCTCTCTGAGTCAGGTCGAGAGCGCGTCGGGTGGCTATGACCTCGTTGCATCATGGACACCTTCTGACAATGCTTCTGAAATCCGCTTCTCGGCTGTAGCCGCCGACCGCAAGGTTGAGCAGACCGTTGCCGGCGATGCCTCTTCCTATACCATTCATGATGTGGTTGACGGCCAGGAATGGGAAGTGACCGTCACCGCCTCGAATGCCGAGGGCATTGCCCTTCCGGTCTCTTCTTCTCTGAAAATCGGTAAGACGGCTGTCGGATTCCTCAGTGTATATCCCACCGAAAACGACCTTATCGCCAACGGTGACGATGACGAGGCTTCTGCGTGGCTCTGGCTCAAGAGCGAGTATCCTAATGCCCGATACGTATATTTCGGCGACATTGACTCAGCTTCTGTCATCGAGTCGTTCCGTGTGCTATTCTGGATGCGCGACCTTGAGGATTGCCCTGAGGAGGATGTGCTCAACATGCCTGAGGTCGTGAAGGCAGCCACTCCCTATGTCCGCGCGTGGTACGCCGCCGGCGGTAACCTCCTGCTCTGGAGCCACGCCATGCCCTATGTGGAGGCTCTTGGACGTATCCCCGAAGGATTCATTGCATCTAACGACCACTCTATCGGCACCGGTGTGGGCGGATGGAATCCCGACACTTGGTCAATGGCCGTAGAACTCAATCCCGGAGGTGCATTCAAGAAAGATGCCTCGACACACCCGATTTTCAACGGTATGGAGGTCACTGTCACCGACCGCACCAAGCTCATAGCGTTTAAGGGTCCGGGCTGGACCGAGGATCACAACTGCCTCTTCTTCAATCTCCCCTCCATCCTCACCGGACTCGGCAATCAGGACGAGGCTTGCTATGACATGCTGACCGAGACCTACGGCATATATCCTCTCGGTACCTGGGACTCCCAGATTGACTGGGTATCTCAGCTCAATGTCTGGGAAGCGCGTCAGGGTAACACCGAATTCCAGGGTACAATACTCTGCATCGGTAACGGCGGTTGCGAGTTCTCGATGAAAAACGAAGACGGCACCCCCGACATCTCGGCTCACCCCAAAAACAATTCCTGTCAGGACAACATCTTGCGCTTAGCCAAAAATTCAATAGAATACCTCAAATCAAGGTAAATTATATTCCGCACAAATAAAATTTGAATCACTATTTACGTTAGAAAAGGAGACTTCTCTTGAAGCCTCCTTTTCTTTTTTGAAAATTCTGAATCATGTCGCTTATAGAAACTCTCAAGAATAAAGTGCTCGCCGGTGGCGGGATAACAGCCGACGAGGCTTATGCCCTCTGCGACGCTGCTCCGGGCAACCGCGAGGCTCTTCACGAGGCCGCGGCCGAGATAACCCGCGCCTTCTGCCCTCCGGTGTTCGACTCCTGCTCGATCGTCAACGCACGCTCGGGCAAATGCCCCGAAAATTGCAAATGGTGCGCCCAATCGGCCCATTTCAAGACTGCTGCGGATGTCTATCCGCTCATTCCCGAAGATGAGTGTATGGCCCACGCCGACATGAGCCGCAACCACGGCATACGCCGCTTCTCGATGGTGACATCAGGCCGCAAGATGGCCGGTAAGGAACTCAAGAAGGCCTGCGGGTACTACCGCGAACTTGTTAAGCGTGGCGGCCTTGACCTCTGCGCCTCTATGGGACTGCTGGAGAAGGAGGAGCTGCAACAGCTCTGGGATGCGGGCGTACACCGCTACCACTGCAACCTTGAGGCCGCTCCCGACCACTTCTCCACCCTCTGCTCCACCCACACCGTCGAAGACAAGATACGCACCATCAACTTTGCGCGTGAGATAGGATTCGAGGTCTGCTCCGGCGGCATAATCGGCATGGGCGAGACACCCGGCCAGCGCGTAGGACTTGCGCTCGAACTGCGCCGCGTGCAGCCCGTCTCGATACCCATCAACATCCTCTGCCCCATTCCCGGCACCCCGCTTGAAGGTAGCGCGCCCCTCAGTGCAGATGAGGTCCTCGACTGCATAGCGCTCTTCCGCTTCATCCATCCGCGTGTCACCCTGCGCTTCGCCGGAGGCCGCGCCTCCCTCAGCCGCGACACCCAGCTCCGTGCCATCCGCATCGGCATGAACGGCGCCATCGTCGGCGACCTCCTCACCACCGTCGGCTCCACCGT
Source organism: uncultured Muribaculaceae bacterium (assembly GCA_910578385.1). Classification (GTDB taxonomy): domain Bacteria; phylum Bacteroidota; class Bacteroidia; order Bacteroidales; family Muribaculaceae; genus Lepagella. Next base: position 9,269 of record CAJTQV010000006.1, read on the forward strand.
AGCCGCCGACCGCACCCTCATCGCCGAAGCCGGCCTCACCTTCTAACCCCCTAAAGCCCCTTCCCTCTCCTATCCTCTCCTCCTCTCCTTTTTTTGTTCAAGCGCTGAGCTTCAGCGAAGCTGGCCCCTCCCTTGCCTTCTCCAGTCTTAGCCTCCATCCTCTGGCGGCCTTGGCCCGCAGGTTGTGGCGCGACAACCGTCGCGCACCCCCTCCTCCCCACAGCGACTGCAAAACCTTTGCAGTCGCTTAGCTTTTTTTAATTCTTTATTTCCCTCCAAAATTATGATTCCCACCGCAAAAGTATTAACTTTGCAAAAACAAATCAAAAGACTATGGCAGTAAAGAAGAAAGCTCCTGCGGCCTCTCAGGTCCGCATCTCAGATAAAGACGCGAAGCTCAAGGCTCTCGACGTGACAATGGCTCACCTCGAAAAGGACTTCGGCTCCGGTACAATCATGCGCCTCGGCGACAACGCCGTCCAGGACATCGAGACCATCTCCACCGGCTCGCTCGGACTCGACTACGCCCTCGGCGTAGGCGGTCTCCCCCGTGGCCGTATCACCGAGATCTACGGTCCCGAGTCTTCCGGTAAGACAACCCTCGCCATCCACGTCATCGCCGAAGCCCAGAAGCAGGGCGGTATCTGCGCCATAATCGATGCCGAGCACGCCTTCGACCGTTTCTACGCCGAGAAACTTGGCGTGGATGTCAACAACCTCTGGCTCGCGCAGCCCGACAACGGAGAACAGGCTCTCGACATCGCCGAGCAGCTCATCAACTCCGGTGCCATCGACGTGCTCGTTATCGACTCCGTGGCAGCTCTTACCCCAAAGGCCGAAATCGAGGGAGAGATGGGCGACAAGAACGTCGGCCTCCACGCGCGCCTCATGTCACAGGCCATGCGCAAGCTCACAGGTACAATCTCCCGCACGCGCACATGCTGCATCTTCATCAACCAGATCCGCGAGAAAATCGGTGTCATGTTCGGAAACCCCGAGACGACAACCGGCGGTAACGCGCTGAAATTCTACGCCTCTGTGCGCATAGAGATCCGTCCTTCATCCTACATTAAGGATGGTGAGACCACAATCGGACGACTCGCCAAGGTGAAGGTTGTCAAGAACAAGGTCGCGCCTCCGTTCATGAAGGCCGAATTCGAGCTGATGTTTGGCGAGGGCATCTCCAAAGCCGGAGAGATAATCGACATGGCAGTGGAGCACGGCATCGTCAAGAAATCAGGAGCATGGTTCTCCTACAATGGAGCCAAGCTTGGTCAGGGTCGCGACGCAGTCAAGAAAGTCATCGCCGACAACCCCGAGCTCTCCGAAGAACTGGAGAAGAAGATCCTCGACAAGCTCGCCGCCGACAAGGCAGCCAAGGCCAATGCCCCCGTCAACCCCTTCCTCCCCGGTAAAGAGACCAAGAAAGTAGACAAAGAGGCCGACCGCGACGAAGCCGTCACCGACGACCTCCCCGAAGCCGGCCCCGCCCCCGACGACGACCTCTTCGCCGACGACTTCGAAATCGACATCGAAGACTAACCCCCTCCCCCTCCGCGTTAAGAACCTTAAGAACTTTAAAAACTTTAAAAACTTTAAAAACTTTAAAAACTTTAAGATCTTTAAGAACCTTAACCACCTTTCCTCCTCCCCACCCTCCTTGTCGAGTGGTCAAAGCCTGCAGGCTTTGACAATCATAAAAAAAGAGCCGCGCAAGCGGCTCTTTTTTATTACTTCTTTTTTTATTATTTCTCCCTCATAAAGATAGCGATCGGAGTCCCATGGAAGTCCCACTTCTCCCTGATCTTGTTCTCTAGGAACCGTCGGTAAGGCTCCTTCACCCACTGCGGCAGATTGCAGAAGAACACGAACGTCGGGATAACCGCATCCTTAAGCATGGTCACATACTTGATCTTCACAAACTTGCCCTTGTTGCTCGGCGGCGGTGTCACAGCGATCTGTTCCAGCATATAGGTGTTGAGCTGCGAAGTCGGGATAACCCGCTTGCGGTTCTCATAAACCTGCATGGCCGTCTCAAGTACCCTGTGGATACGCTGCTTGGTCAGAGCCGAAGTGAAGATAATCGGGAAGTCCGTGAAAGGCGCGAACTTCGTGCGGATCGCATCCTCATAACGCTTCTGGGCAGTCACAGACTTGTCCTCCACGAGGTCCCACTTGTTCACGCACACCACAAGACCCTTGCGGTTGCGCTGTATGAGGCCGAAAATATTGCCGTCCTGCCCCTCGATGCCGCGGGTGGCATCAATCATCAGGATACATACGTCCGAAGCCTCTATGGCCCTTATGGAGCGTATTACGGAGTAATATTCGATATCCTCGTTGACCTTCTGCTTCTTCCTGATACCGGCCGTATCGACCAGATAGAAGTCAAAACCGAATTTATTGTAACGGTGATAGATCGAGTCGCGTGTCGTGCCGGCTATATCAGTCACGATATGACGCTCCTCTCCGATAAAGGCATTGATCAGCGATGACTTGCCCGCGTTAGGACGGCCCACGATGGCGAACTTCGGAATCTCCTCCTCAGCCTCATCGTCATCCTCCTTCTCAGGCATATCCTTGACAATCTCGTCAAGCAGGTCGCCGGTGCCCGAACCATTGGCCGAAGACACCTCGATCGGGTCGCCTAAGCCGAACGAATAGAACTCCGCCGCGTTGAAACGCGCGTCGCCCACATCCTCCTTGTTGGCCACCACAATCACAGGCTTCTTCGAACGGCGCAGAATCTGCGCCACCTTGTCATCAAGGTCCGTGACACCTGTGGTCGAGTCAACCACGAAGAGAATCACGTCGGCCTCCTCGATGGCGATTTCCACCTGTTTGTTGATCTCCTCCTCGAACACGTCGTCTGAGTTGACAACCCAGCCGCCCGTATCGACTATTGAAAATTCCTGACCGTTCCAGTCGACCTTGCCGTACTGGCGGTCGCGCGTCGTGCCGGCCGTATCGTCGACAATCGCGCGTCTTGTCTGCGTCAAGCGGTTGAACAACGTCGATTTCCCGACATTGGGCCGCCCCACTATTGCGATTAACTTACTCATCGTCTTAAATTTTAGCCCCATCTCCACCCCTCATTTGTCCGGTGCCGGGCTTCAGCTCCTTCCGGTGCCAAGCCTCAGCCCTTTTATTTGTCCCGGTGTAGAGCTTCAGCTCTTTCTCGGTCCGGGCTTCAGCCCTTTTATTTGTCCCGGTGTAGAGCTTCAGCTCTTTCCCGGTCTGAGCTTCAGTCCTTCCTGCCGTCGGGGTCGAGTGGTCAAAGCCTGCGGGCTTTGACAAGTTTATTCCTTATATCCGAACTCGCGCAGCTTGTTGTCGCGGTTGCGCCAGTCCTTCTCCACTTTTACAAAAAGTTCCAGATAGACCTTCTTGCCAAAGAACTTCTCGATATCGGCACGCGCCGAGATTCCGACCTTCTTGATCTTCTCTCCACCCTTGCCGATGATGATGCCTTTCTGCGAGTCGCGCTCCACATAGATCACTGCCATGATATGTATCGCACCCTCCTTCTCGTCGAATTTCTCCACGATCACCTCCGTGCTGTAAGGAATCTCCTTGTCGTACATCAGCAGCAGTTTCTCGCGGATAATCTCCGTCACGAAGAAGCGGGCCGGCTTGTCGGTCAGCGCATCCTTGCCGAAGAATGGAGGCGACACGGGCAGAAGCTCAACGATGCGGTTCTTCAGGTTCTCCACATTGAAGTGCTCAAGAGCGCTCGTCGGGAATATCTCCGCCTTTGGCAGACGCTCATGCCATTTGTCAACTATCGCGTTCAGCTCATCCTGGTTCTTCACAAGGTCAATCTTGTTGATGACCAGAAGAACAGGCACCTTCTCCTTGGCCACGCGGTCCAGGAAGTCCTTGTTCTTTTCAGGGTCCTCCACCACGTCGGTCACATAGACCAGAACGTCGGCGTCGGTCAGCGCCCCCTCAGAGAACTCAAGCATCGACTCCTGCAGCTTGTATTTGGGCTTCAGCACACCAGGAGTGTCCGAGAAGACAATCTGGTAATCGGGGGTGTTGACGATACCCATTATGCGGTGACGTGTGGTCTGTGCTTTCTGGGTTATGATGGATATGCGTTCCCCCACCAGGTCGTTCATCAGCGTTGACTTACCCACATTCGGGTTGCCCACGATGTTGACGAATCCGGCGCGGTGTCCTTCTTTCACACCTGTCTCCACGGCTGCGTTCTGTGCCGGGGTGTTGTCGCCTGTCTCAAGACCGGTGGCGGCGGTTTTATCATTTTCTTTCATAATATCTTGTTTAAGGGTTTTCTTATCAGCCGGTCCTGACCTGTGCGGCGGGCCGCCACCCGCAATGGGGTGTGTCTATATTTCAACCCTTACGGGGCGCTATTTGTTCAGTCATGCCCGTGTCATTGCTGACAGTGGCTGTCTCGCGCCCCGATAGAATAAAAGGGCATCGGAATGACTCTGATGCCCTCTGTTGTCGATGCCGAAGCGGCGGCTGACACGCGTTGTCCTCTTATTTCGGGTCTATGGCCCAGATAAGATACATGGCGCCCCAGGTGAAACCCGCTCCGAACGCGGTCATCACTATCTTGTCGCCCTTCTTGAGTTTCCCTTTGTATTCGTCGAGACACAGGGGTATCGACGCGGCCGATGTGTTGCCGTAGTGCTGGATGTTGACCAGTGTCTTCTCCTCGGGTATCTTGATACGTCCGCCCACGGCCTCGATGATACGGAGGTTGGCCTGGTGAGGCACGAACCAGTCGATGTCATCTACGCCCAAGTTGTTGCGCTCCATCACTGACTGCGATGAGGTCAGCATGTCGCGTACGGCGTTCTTGTATACCACCCGTCCTTCCTGATAGATGAAGTGTTCGTCGGCGTCGACTGTCTCGTGGGTAGCCGGACGTGCCGAGCCTCCCGCCTTCATCAGAAGGTTCTGGAGTCCCGAGCCATCTATATGGAATTCTCCGTCCATAACGCCGACATTTTCCTCGGTCGGCTCCACAAGAACGGCGGCTGCGGCATCGCCGAACAGCGGGCACGTCGCCCTGTCCTTGTAGTTGGTCATGCTCGACATCTTCTCGGCCGCTACAACTACAATCTTCTTGTAAAGACCGCTCTGTATGTAGGCCCGTGCATCCTGCATCGTGACGATAAAGCCCGCGCAGGCTGCCTGGATGTCATAGGCATAGGCGTTGGAGAGACCCACTTCGTGGGCAATGATCGACGCTGTCGAAGGGAAACGGTAGTCCGGATTGGAAGTCGCACAGATCAACAGGTCGATGCTCTCTTTCGGTGTCCCGGTCTCCTCAAGAAGTCTCTCGACGGCCCGGATGCCCATGTAGCTCGACCCTTTGGTGTCGTCTTTAAGTATGCGGCGCTCCTTGATCCCGACTCGTGTCGTGATCCACTCGTCGTTCGTATCGACCATACGCGACAGCATCTCGTTGTCGAGTATGTCGTCTGGTACGTACGACGCGATTCCGCTTATCTTGGCGTTAAGCATATTTCTTCTCTTTCTCCTTGTCCGGGCTGCTCCCGGACGCTCTTGGGGTTAATTTATTTCTCGATTACCTGCTTGCCACGGTAGTAGCCGCACTCACCACATACTGTGTGGTACACGTGCCATGCGCCGCAGTTGGGGCAGAGGGCGATTGTCGGGATGAGCGCCTTGTCGTGTGTACGGCGTTTCGCGGTCCGGGTGTGCGATTGTCTGCGTTTAGGATGTGCCATTTTTTCTTTTTATTTTTAAGTTATTGTTTTATTCCATGTCTGTTTCCGGCTCCTCTTCCTCCTCGTCGTAATCCGCTGAGGAATTGTGCTCCCGAAGCGCCTCGGCCATCTCGGGGTTGCATTCCCCCTCGGCATGCACGCAGCGCAACGGTATGGTCAGAAGCAGTGTGTCGTAGATGATGCCCGCTACATTCAGCCGGTTCGCGCTGTAGGGCAGGATCAGCAGGTTGTCGCCGCTGTCATCATATTCCTCCCCGTAGCGGACCACCACATCGTAGTCGGTGTCAACCTCGTGGCTGACAGGGTCGAGACAACGGTCGCAGGGTACCTCCATCGTACCCTCGCAGTGAAAACGGCATTCGTAGCTGCCGTGACGCTTCTCGATGTCCATGTGGACATCGACATCGGCCCCCTGGATTTCCGTGTTGTCCATCAACTCGAAAAATTCCTTGCCGATGTGGTAGTCTTCCTCGTGGTGTCCCTCCGTGAGCGACGCCAGATCCACGTCATATTCTTTTAATTTTCCCAATGTCTCTTTATGTGAGTAAATTTACTTCCGTACCTCCGAGGGGAATCGAACCCCTATCTAAAGTTTAGGAAACTTCTATTCTATCCGTTGAACTACAGAGGCTTACGCATTGATAACCGCCGCACTGACGCCCGTTTGCCCCGTCCGGAACACCCGCAACGCATTGCGACAGCCTACAATGAGTCTGCAAAATTACTCAAAATTTTTTTATTTTACAAATCTGTGAGTTATCTTTGCATATCCAAAATGTGCTGACTGACATATGAAACCCTCCGACCACACATCTCCTGACTCCGGCCGCGCTGCCGCGACTTCTGACCGCACCGCGCCACGGGTGCCTAAGCTCGCCATTGTCGCCCCATGCTATAATGAGCAGGACATGCTCCCAATCTCGGCCCCGCGTCTCGTGGCTCTCATGGACAGCCTGATTGCTGATGGCCTTATCACTTCCGACAGCTTCCTCCTCTTTGTCAACGACGGGAGCCGCGACGCCACCTGGAGCATCATCTCCCGCCTTCACGAGGAGAACCCGATGTGTCACGGTCTCGACCTCTCGCGCAATGTCGGTCATCAGAATGCCATTATGGCCGGCATGCTCTCGGCGGTCGAAGCTCCGGAGATGGCAGATGCTGTCATCACAATCGATGTCGATCTGCAGGACCCGCTCGAATGTATCCCCGAGATGCTCGATGCCTATTACAACGGCTACGACGTAGTCTACGGTGTCCGTTCCTCGCGTGAGTCCGATTCTTTCATGAAGCGTTACACAGCCGAGTCGTTCTATAAGTTCCAGGCCACGATGGGTGTCAAGACCATATTCAACCACGCCGACTTCCGTTTCATGACGCGACGTGTGGTCCTCGAACTGGAGAAATATGGCGAGCGCAACCTCTACCTGCGGGGCATAATCCCCATGATTGGCTTTCCATCGACCACGGTCGAGGAAGTCCGCGCCGAGCGCGAGGCCGGAACGACCAAGTACACGCTCCGCAAGATGCTCCGTCTCGCCTTCGACGGCATAACATCCTTCTCTGTCACCCCCATCTACTGCATAATGGCCCTGGGCGGCATCTTCGTGCTGATTGCGATAGCTATCGGCATCTACGTGCTCATATCGCTGCTGAACGGCAGCGCGGTCCACGGCTGGTCATCGCTGATTCTCTCTGTCTGGTTCGTCGGCGGCACCATCCTCATCGCCGTCGGCCTGGTCGGCCTCTACGTCGGCAAGGTCTACATCGAGACCAAACACCGCCCCCGCTACCACATCCAGTCCCACCTCCACTAACCCCCCACCCTTCCCCCTTCGCTCCCCTCCCTCTTCGTCCATCCCCTTGGTCCCCTCCCTCTTCGTCCTTCCCCCTCTGTCCCCTCCTCTGGCGGGCTTGGCCCGCAGGGTGTGGCGCGACCACCGTCGCGCACCGAGTCCCCGTTTTTGTTTCTGCAAGGAGCTTCAGCTCCGCCAAAATACCAGCCGCGCCGCCAAGTTTCCCAACTCGACGGCGCGGCGCTCTTGCATTGAATTATAACCTTATAATCACCTACATCAATTAACCTTTTTTATCTTTACGGCTGCTCCTCCGCCCGAGGCGAGGTTCAGCTTAAGTTTGCTCTTGCTGTTCACTTTCACCTCGCGGATACGGTAAGCCTGCGGATTCTCTTTCCAGTCGGCACCGGGCGCATCCTCATAGACGGTTGCCACAAACTTCTCCCCCTTGGGAAGGAAGTCGAGGCTCACTGTCGCCATGCGGGGTGTCTCGTCGGTTATCGCGCCAAGATACCAGTCGTCCGAGTGCTTGTCCTGACGTGCCACGGTGATGTAGCGTGCCGGCTCAGCCTCAAGGTAGCGTGAGTCTTTCCAGTCCACAGGCACATCCTCGATAAACTTGAACGCGTCGGCAAACCGCTCGTAGTTCTCCGGAAGGTCACAGGCCATCTGCATCGGCGACGGCATCGTCAGGTAGAGGGCCAGCTGGCGGGCCAAGGTGGTCATGGCCTGTCCGGTCTTACCCTCGCCATAGGTGCTGAGACGGGTCTCGAACAGACCGGGCGTGTAGTCCATCGGGCCTCCCTTCAGACGTGTGAAGGGGAGGATACATGTGTGGCTCGGCGGGTTGCCTCCCATCGACTCGAACTCGCCGCCACGTGCCGACTCCTGGGCGAGCCAGTTCGGATAGGTGCGGCAAAGACCGGTCGGACGGGGTGCCTCATGGCTGTCTATCATAATTTTGTAATCGGCGGCGCGGTCTATCACGTAGTTGGCGTGATCTACCATCCATTGCGAAGTGTGATGCTCCGAACGTGGGATTATTGCTCCCACATATCCGGTCTTCACCGCATCGTAGTTGTTCTCTTTCATGAATGTGAAGGCACGCTCCAGCTGACGCTCGTAGTCAACTGCATTGGCTGCCGTCTCATGGTGCATGATCATCTTCACACCTTTCGACTTGGCATAGTCGCGCAGATGTTCGAGGTCGAAGTCGGGATAGGGCTTGTCAAACAGGAACTGGCGGTTCTTGCGGTAGCTGCACCAGTCCTCCCAGCCTTCGTTCCAGCCCTCCACAAGCACGCCGTCTATGCCGTGGGCAGCTGCGAAGTCTATGTATTTCTTCACGTTCTCGGTGTTGGCCGGATGTCGCCCGTTGCTTGGCAGTTTGCTGTAGTCGGTCACGCCGGGCTTGGCGCGGTAGTCGTCTGAATAGGCCCAGGTCTTCTGCGTGCCGGTGAACATCTCCCACCACACACCTACGAACTTCATCGGCTTGATCCAGCTCGTATCTTCGATCTTGCAGGGCTCGTTGAGGTTGAGCACCATCTGAGAGGCGAGTATGTCGCGCGCATCGTCGCTCACGATCATGGTGCGCCAGGGAGTGTTGAAGGGGAGCTGTATGTAGGCTTTCACGCCGTGACAGTCGGGCACGAGGTGCGAGCGCATCGAGTGTTTCTTGGTGTCAACGTCGAGCAGCATGGCGGCGTAACCCACGAGTGCCGCCTCATGCAGGTTGATGTACATGCCGTCGGCTGTCTTCATCAGCATCGGGGTCTGGATGGTGGTGCCTCCGGTGCGCTGTGCCTCGGAATGACGGCGGTAACTGCCAAGTGCCTTCTCCAGGTCGCTGAAAGTGGTCTCGGAGAAGAGATACTCGTCGGTATCATAGTCGCCGGGTATGCACCACATGGTGTGGTCGCCGCTGAAGTTGAATTCTGTCGCCTCGTCACGCACGGTGAGGTAGTTGGCATTGTCCTGACGGGGCAGCTCGTAGCGGAAACCGAGGCCGTCGTCCGACAGCCTGAAGCGGAGTGTCATCACGCGTTCGGGTGTGCCACCCTTGAGATTCACGGCCAGCTCGTTGTAGTGGTCACGTATGTTGGCATACTCGCCCCATACGGGCTGCCATGTCTCGTCGACGCTGCGTGTCTCGGTTCCCTCTATTCTGAATCCTTTGCCGAAGTCCATCTCGTCGGCTGTCAGTCCGAGGTGACTGCCGGTCACTACCGGCTTCCCTTTGTATGTGAGTGAATAGACGGGGGTTCCCGCACCGTCCACATCCACGGTCAGAGCGAATGCTCCCGACGGCGATGTCAGGTCTGCCGCCGCCGCTGTGGTAGCGGCGGCGAGCAGTACAGACGATAAGATTCCTATTCTCATGTTTTATCCTTCTGAAAAGTTTATTTCATGTATATTACGTAACCGTATGCGTCGAGTGTCATGACGGTCGGCACGGTTGTCTCGCCACCGTTCAAGAGGTCGGTCATGGTCTCTCCCGCCAATGTGATCGGGGTCTTGACGCTCTGCTCGCTGCCGGTGGTGTTGACCATCACGAGCATCTTCTGTTCGGGTGTGGCGCGTGTGAACACTGCCGCCTTGGCGTTGGCATAGGTGGTAAGCTCGCCGCGTCTCACTTCGGCTGTCGTGCGGTATGCCGCGTTGATGGCCTTGAACTCCGCACGTTTGGTGGCCGACCATGTCATCGGCTGGTAGTTGAAGAAGTTGAGTGTGCCGCTCAGATTGTCGGCGTCCATCGCAGAGTAGATCATCGGCGTGCCGTTGAGCATGGCTGTCAGCACATATGCGGCAGGTATGGCCTCGATTGAGCCGTAGGTGCCCTCTATGCTGTTCTCTGCCGCGAAGTCATGGTTGAAAGTGTAGCGGAGCAGATCCTTCCCTTCGGGTACATTCTTCCATGTCTCGGCCGCCTTGCTGAAGAGGTCGGCGGGTTTGCCGCCGTTGAACACTCCCGACATCGCGGGCGCGAAGTTCCAGTCATAAATTTTGTCGAAGCCGTCGGCATAGTAGCCTGTGTCGGCTGTCTCGCCAAGCATCTCCAGTTCAGGTTTCACGGCACGGAGTGCTTCGATGGCGTGTGACCAGAACTCATGGCCCGGTCCGTCTGTATAGTCGCAGCGGAAACCGTCGATGTCTCCCTGCTCCACCCAGTATTTCATCGCGTCGATCATCGCGGCCTCTGTATCGGGGTTGCTGAAATCGAGCTGTGCCACATCGCTCCACACCGAAGCCTGCTGTATGTTACCGGCTGCGTCGCGCACATAATATTCCGGATGTTCCGTAGTCCAGCTGTGGTCCCAGGCCGTATGGTTGGCCACCCAGTCGAGCATCACTTTCATGCCTGCCCCGTGGGCTGCCTCGACGAGTGCCTTGAAGTCGGACATGGTGCCGTACTTGCTGTTGACGCTCTTGTAGTCGCGTATGCAGTAGGGGGAGCCGATGGCATCTTTCTCGCCGGGCTGCTGCACGGGCATCACCCAGAGCACGTCGCAACCCATGGCGGCTATATCCTTGACCTGGGCGGTGAGGGCGGCCAGACAGTTGTCGTTGGCGAAAAAACGGGGGTTGGCCTGATAGATGACCTCCTGCGATACCTCCGCCCCGACTGCGGGGGCGGAAGGATTCGCGGGCATCTCCATATTGTTCGACTCGCAGGCTGCGAGTCCTGTCGCTGCAAGGGCTATTGCAAAAGCCTTGCCGATATATCCTGCTTTCATTTTCTTCTCTTGATTATTTTGGCTATCGCCGAACCGGTTTCGGCGCTGAAGGTATAGTCTTTGTCGAGTGTGATGGTGGCGGCGTCATACTGGGTGCCGTTGTTGTCGTTGAAGATGAGGTTCTCGGTCTCACCGTCACCTGCTACGTTCCACACCTTGTAGGTCACACCTGCGATTGTGGTCACTTTGTCACACTCGCGTCCGGGCCATCCGCCGAACACCTCTTTGTCTCCCCACGCATAGATGTAGAGGCTGTCCCATCCGGTGTTGTCCTCCACATAGATGCTGTAGTAGGTCGCGTCCGGGTCTTCGGGAGTGTTGGGCTCGTCGGGTGTGCCGGGGTCAACCGGAGTGTCGCCCGAGGGCTGGTAGGTGGCCGGGTCGATTTCGGTGGCCTTGCCATCTTTCAGCTCGATGTACACGTCACGGTCACATGCAAACACCACAGCGTCGTCAATCTGTGTGCCGTTGCCGTCGTTGAGTATGACATGCTCGTTCTGGCCGACGTTGGCTGCACCGAGGTCGAAGTATTTATAGGTCACTCCGTTCACGGTCTGTGTGCCGGTCACGGCCATGCCGGGCCATGCGCCGTTCAGGTCGTTGGTGTCGCCCCACATGTAGAGGTAGAGGTCATCCCATCCGCTCTGGTCGTACACGAACACTGCGAATCCGTCATGCTCCACGCTTCCGGCCGGGTCATATTCCACCACGCCGTCGGGTGTCAGCTCAAGGTAGTAGTCCTTGTCGAGCGTCACGCTGTAGTCTGCAAGCTGGTTGCCGTTGTTGTCGTTGAAGATCAGGTTGAGGTTCAAGCCTGCGTTGCCGGCTCCGGTGTCGAAGTATTTCATCATGACTCCATCGACCATCTCGTTTCCGGTCGGTGCCATGCCGGGCCATGCGCCGAATGCCTCGGTGTCGCCCCAGGCGTACATGTACAGGTCTTCGTAACCGCTGTTGTCAACCACATAGATCACATGACCGTCATGTACAATCTCCTCATCGTCGCCGCTGCTGAATCCGTTCACCCATTTGGCTACGCTTACGTTTATGCGGCTTCCTGTCGCGGGTGCCTCGGTGTGAAGTACCGGTGCCTTGTCTATGTCGCATTCGGCTCCCTGGTCTTTCGAAACGAAGTAGTAGCCGTCTGCGAGCGAGCCGCCATTGAGGTCGGCGGGATTCACGTAGATTCCCCACTTGGCATCGGTGGCGGCGGCTTTCTCAAGCTCCCATAAGGGATTGCCGACAGCGCCTTCCTCTCCTCCGTTGAATTCTCCCACAAGGTAGATGTGGTCGGTGGGGAGTGTGCCCTGCGGAACTATCACCTCAAGCAGCTGATAGCCTTCGCGGGTCGGGAACTGTGGAAGTTCCGCGTCGAAGATTATATCTTCCTTGCTGCATGCTCCCAGCAACGGCAGCATGAGCAGTGTCATCAGAATCGATATATATGTCTTTTTCATCTGGTTTGTCTGTTACTGGTATTAGTAGTTGGGATTCTGCACGAGGCCCGGGTTCACCATAAGCGCGGTCTGGGGCAGCGGGTACCACTCATATTTGCGGTCGCGCTTGGCGGGCAGGTCGCGGTCGTTCTCTGTGGCGCGGCCGAAGAACCACCACTGGCCCTGGGTGAATTTGTCGAAGCGGCGCAGGTCAGTGCGGCGGCGGCGTCCCTCGCCGAGGAACTCGATACCCCACTCCGAGAGCATCCAGTCAAGGTCGAACTGCGTGAAGCCGGGGCCGGGGTTTTCGATCTCGTTCTTGTCGGTGAAGTAACGTCCGCGCACAAGGTTCACGAGACGTTTGGCCTCGCCTGAGTTGCCGGCGCGGAGCTCGCACTCGGCGAGTGTGTAGTAAACCTCCGCAAGGCGGAACTCTACCTCGGCCGAGTTGGTCCATTTGGCTACTGTCGACGGGTACATCGGATATTTGATCAGACGGATTCCGGAGTTGGTCTCACCCCAGCGCGGACTCATGACTGTCTCAAGGTTGCGGCCGAGGTTCTTGAACGTACCTACCTGGTCCACGTATACAAGCGGCTCTCCCTGACGGTCTGCGTCGGCTTCCAGGGGCTCGCCTGTGGCACGTGAGTATTGTGTGCCGATCAGGAAGTTGCCCTGCCAGTTGCCTGAATCGTCCACGGCGTGCTGCTGCTTGCGGATGTCTTTGTCTGAGATTCGGTCCATCACGGCGCCGAGCTTGTCGCCATAGTCGAAGATGAAGCTCTTCGGGTCTGAAGTTCCTCCGTTGGGGAGAAGTGTGCCGCTGTTGTCTTTCGAGGGTACGAGGCACACGCAGTTCCAGCCCGCATGTCCGTAAAGCTCACAGCCGAACAGTTCGTCGGCATTATAGGGCAGGAACGGTGTGTTGCGGCGGTCGTTGGTCCACATCTGTGTCTCATCCTGGGCGAAGGCAAACACTACTTCCGGACAGCTCATGTTGTCGATGTTGTAGATTTTGCGGTAATCCGAGGCGAGGTCATATGTGCCGTATTTGCCCGACAGCATCTCGTTGCAGAGTGCGGCACATTCGGCATATCGGTCTTCTCCGGCCCAAAGTTCGGAGTTGAGCAGAAGACGCATCTTGATCATGCGGTTCACCATCTGGTTCATGCGGCCGCGTGTCGCGCTGCTGCCATCCTCTTTAAGCATGTCGTCAACGCAATCGTCGAGCTCGTCGGCGATGAAATTCCAGACAACCTTGCAGCCGGTGTTGAAGTCTGCGTCGGCCGAGCCGGGAATTTCTCCACCCTTGGCGGTGAAGATAGGCAGTGCGCCTCCCCAGAGCTCGAAGTTGTTGTAGTATGCCCATGCGCGCATGGTGCGTGCCTCTGCTATGTACGCCTTGAGCTGTGCGTCGGTCATCTTCAGGGTCGCCGGGTCGATTTCCTCAAGGTCGGCGATCACGTTGTTGCAGAGGCCGATCACAAGCCAGGCTTTCTCCCATGCGTCTTTGATATAGGTCGCCTCGGAGTTCCATGTGTGGGTCGAGAGCACGAATTTCTGTGCATCGTCCCAGCCCCACGCGCCGCCGTTCCATGTGCGCCATGCTATCTGGTCGGAGGGATATTCGTTCAGGTACCAGAAGTACTCTAAGAAGCCCTCGGTAGCTCTGTAATAGATGGCCGACAAAGCTCCTTTCACGCTGGCCTCATCCTGATAGTAGGCAGAAGCGTCGATCCGGTCGTAGGTAACCTCGTCGAGGTCGGTGCAAGACGTTGCACCTATGGTCATTGCAACGGCTGCCAAGGCCGATGCCATATATTTGAATGCTTTCATTGATTTCTTGTCTTTCTGGTTTAACGGAAACTGAGTGTCACACCGAATGCAAGCTGAGTGGCCGAAGGATATGCGTCCGAAGCGTCAACTCCGGGGGTGATTCCGGTCGAGGGGACCATCGAGGGGTCCTTGCCTGTGTATTTGGTGAGTGTGAAGAGATTCTTGGCCGACAGGTAGAGTCTCAGTTTGTCCATGATTTTGCGGTTCTTGAAGTTGAAGGTGTAACCGAGTGTCACGTTGTCGAGCTTGAAGTAGTCTCCGCGCTCCAGGAAGTATGAGGAGATCACACCGCCGGTGTTCTTCACGTCGCGGTCTTTGAGATAGGAGCTGCGGAGCACGTTGTCGGAACCTGAACCGGAGTAACCCATATTGGCGCGGCGCACGTTGAAGATGTCGAATCCGAATGCTCCCGAGAAGTTGAGGCTGAGGTCCCAGCCTTTCCATGCCATGTTGTTGTTCCACGACAGGAAGTGCTCGGGTGCGCCGTTGCCGATGTAACGCTTGTCGTCGGGCTGGCCGCTGCTGGCCGGTACGATCTCGCCATCTTTGTTATATATCATGATGTTCCCGAATTCGTCAAGTCCGGCAGCCTCGAAGCCGAAGAACTGGCCTACCTTGCCTCCCTCTTCCACACGGAAGTAGTATTCGGTCGTACCCATACCTGCTTTCTGGTAGAGGTCTACGTAGGCCGCCTTGTAGATGTCGTTGGAGAGTTTGGTCATCCTGGTCTGGCCGTAGGCATAGTTTACTGTGGTCGAGTATGTGAAGGGCTGGTTGACAACTATGTCGCCTGTCAATGAAAGCTCCACGCCGTAGTTCTTGATTGTTCCCACGTTGACCATGATGTCGTTGTAGATATATGGCGGCTGCGGGGCGGTATAGGTGTAGAGGAGGTCTTTAGAACGGCGGTCGAAATATTCAATCGATCCGTGCAGACGGTTCCAGAACATGAAGTCAACACCGATGTTGAGCGAGGTGGCCTTCTCCCATGCGAGGAGCGGGTTGGAGTTGTTGGTCGGGTTGTAACCCGGCACCCATTCACCATCCATCAGATAGTTGTTGTTGGTCGGCGAGTAGGTCACGAGTGTCAGGTAGGGGTCGAAGTCGCAGCGGCCTGTCTCACCATATGAGATACGGGGCTTGATGCTCTGTACCACATCCGATACGGGCTGCATGAACGGCATCTCTGCGATTTCCCATGCCACCGATACCGAGGGGAAGGTTCCCCACTTGCGGTCTACACCGAATTTGGAACATCCCTCGTAGCGCACCGATGCGGCTGCGAAGAGCATGTTTTTCCATGCGTAGTTCACACGGCCGAAGAAACCGGCGATTGTGTATTCTGATTTGCCTGCCCACATGGTGGCCTTGCCTTCCGACAGGTATGTACCGGTGCCGATACCCCAGTATTTGGGTGAGTCGTAGGGGAAGTCCTGATTGCTCATGCCGTTTCCTTCCCACTGTGTGTTGGTATATGAGTAACCTCCCACGAACTTGATGTCGTTCCAGTCGTTGTGCCAGTTGTAGTTGGCAATCCACTCCAGTCCGTTGGTGAAGGTGGTGTTGTTCTCTATGCGTGCTATACCGTCAACCTGCGCCCAGTATGACTCGCTTGAGTTCGACGGTGTATAATAGTCGTAACGGTCCTGCTCAAGCTGGTAAGAATAGGAGAGGGTTGTCGATACGCTGTTGTGCTCGTCCGAGAATATGTTGTAGCGCACGTCGGCTGTGCCGAGAAGGTATGTGCGGTTGTGACGGTTGTCTGTCAGCATGAGCGCTCCTACCGGGTTCCATATACCTGAGGGGGATGTGGCCTGATAGAATGAGCCGTCGCTGTTGTAGACGGGTATTGTCGGGTTCATGCCGAGGGCGGTGTCGAACATGCCGTCGTTGCCATATTTCTCTTTCACACGGCGTGCGTTGAGAGTGGCGGAGAAACGCAGATGGTTGTCAACGGCGTTGGCCGATACGGCTGCGCGGCCGCCGAATTCCTCGCGGCCTGAAGCTATGTCGAGACCGTTGGCCTTTTTCCAGTTGACCGATGCGCTGTAGTAGCCACCTTTCGCCAGACCTCCGTCGATTGACAGATACTGGTTTGTGTCATAGGCATAGTCGCGGGTGATCTGGTCATACCAGTCGGTCGATGCGCCGTAGTCATTGCCTCGGCGGGCCAACCGCCATTCCGAAGCCGACAGAACCTCCGGCTTGTCATTGGCCCATGCCATCGATACATATGAATCGTATGTGATGGTGGGAGTGCAGTCTGTGCCTGAGCCTTTCTTGGTGGTTACGAGAATCACACCGTTCGCGCCGCGTGTACCGTAGATGGCAGCCGAGGCCGCGTCTTTGAGCACTGACATCGATTCGATGTCCTGCGGCGACAGGTTGCGGAGATTTCCGCCGGCCACACCGTCGATCACGATGAGCGGCTCTGAACCGGCATTGAGCGATGCCGCGCCGCGGATCTGGAGTGATGAGGAGCCGTTGGGGTTAGCCGCAGCCTGAGTAGATACATTCAGCCCCGCTACCTTGCCCGAGATCATCTCCATGGCATTGTTCATCGCGCCCTGGTTGAAGTCTTTCTTGTCAACCTGCACGATTGAGCTTGAGACCTCCTTGCGGCTCAGTGAACCGTAACCGACAACCACCACTTCATTAAGTATCGCGCTGTCTTCCGACATCATGATATCGATTGTGGTGCGTCCTTTCACAGATTCATTCACCTGCTTGTAACCTACATAAGTAAAGGTAAGGGTTGCATTGTCGGCCACATCGGTGAGTGTATAATTACCGTCGATGTCGGTCGATGTGCCCTTTGCGGTGCCTTTCACGAGCACCGTCACACCAATAAGGGGCTCGCCCGAAGCATCCTTCACGCAACCCTTGATATTGACTTGCGCCGCCCATGCCGACGGCACAAGCAGCATGGCCAGAACAGTCAGCATTCCGACCGTCCAGGCTCGCATTCTTCCGGTTCCGCCCGCCAGGCTCCGTTTTCCGGTTCCGCCTGTCAAGCACCATTTTCCAGTTTGAGTTCTCATGTTGAAGTTATTGTTGTTTAGTTGTTATCACTTCTTGTCAGTTGTTGTTACTGCTATCGGTTGTTGTTACTGCCCGGCTGTCAGCCATCAACGGTTGTCAGTTGCCATTACCGTCAGCCGTTATCGGTTGTCTGTTGTCGTCACCGCTCAGCCGTTATCAGTTGTTTTTGATGTTTCCGGTCTGTTTCAGTAGAAACCTACCATTGCGTAGCATGGCGGGCTTGGCCCGCAGGGTGTGGCGCGACCACCGTCGCGCACCGGTCCCCCTCCCGCCTGCTTTGCATTGCAAAATTCGGCAATAAAAATCACCAAGTCAAATCCATCAAAAGAAAATCAAAATAAATCAAAATATCAATCACAAGTATATCAGCTAATTAATGTCAGAAAGAACCCTCAAAAATCAAACCCCTTTTCGACCCATATGTAGCTCCGCCGAACCCCCGCCGAACTTTTCTCAAATCTCCATCACCTCGTTTTCAAACCCTTCGGGGTTCAGTGCCCGTCTCTTCAGCTTCGACCGGTAAGTATAGATGGTGGAAATCGAGCACCGCAGGAACTGCGAGATCTTTTCGCTGTCAGTAATACCGATGCGTATCAGTGCCAGCACACGCAGCTCGGTGTTGAGCCGCTCTCCGCTCTTGAGCACAATCTGCCCGTCAGGCAGCAGCAGCGCGTTCACCTTCTCCACAAACGAAGAATAGATATTCAATATCGCCTCGTCAAATTTTGAATAGAACACCTTCAGCGCGTCAGCTGTCACATCGCCCGAGTCCAGCTTTTTCAGTATCCCTTTCACATTTCCCTGAACGGCGAGGTTGCGCAGTGCGAGATGATATTTCTGAAGGCTCGATATGTTGAGCGAGCAGAACTCCATGAAGAGTCCGGCATACTCCTCTGTAGTGTGGTTGGATTTCTTCAGAGCCTCGTTGGTCTCCTCAAGGGTGCCGTTCATCTCGCGCAGTTTCTCCGACATCGCGGATAGCTCCTCGTTGCTCTTGTTCACCCTCCGGTTCGCCTCCTGCACACGTTTGACCTGTTTCAGTATAAAGACCACACCGATAATCACAACCAATAACAGGCCGCTGATTATATAGAGCATTATCCGCTGGCGTGTCTGCTGTTCCTTCTGACGGGTGTCATATGCCTTGTCTATGACGGGCAGCATGCGGCTTGACTGGGCATTTCGCATACGGGCCGCGAAGAAGTTCGCATCGTCGAAACTAACTTTCAGATAATGGTTGGCACGGTCTATGTCGCCATCCTCGAAAACCTGGGTTGCAAGCTCCCGGATAGCCATGTTCTCCTTCACGGCTCCCTGTATATCCGATATGACCGTCATCGACAGATACCGTTTCTGCTCATCCTCGTTCCCCATCTGCTGATACATGAAAGCCATTATCGAGGCCAGGATGGAATATTGTCTCGTTCCCGGCTCATACTTCAGCAGGTTCTCCTCCAGTCGTTTCTTGACCTCGCCATAGTTCCCCTTGGTAATTTCCGGAGCCGCCCAGTTGCTCAGATATTCAAACGACTCGGGGTCTGAGACGCTCATGAGCGAGTCTATGTAGATATTGCGCAACTGGCTGCTGCGTGCAGAATATTCCCCCTCGGGAAGATATTCGCACTCATACTGGTAAAGTGAACTGTAGGTGGCGTAATAGTTGGCTAACAGCAGACTGTCAAGCGAGGTGCGTGGCACGGCGCCGAGCATCTCGTGTGCCTCGGTAAACAAGCCGGCGTGCGAAGCGACATCGGCCTTCTTTATCTGAAGACGCCGCTCCTCGCGCACGTTCCCCATCTGTTCCGCCAACTTCTGGGCCTCCGAGGCATAATAAAGCGCCGAATCACTGATATACGACTCATACTCAGCAATCAGGTTGTCATATATACGCAGCCGTCTCTCCGTATCTTTCTCCGCTCCGAGTCTTTTCCTGAGGCCATCGATACGCCGCTCTTTGTCGGCCATATAGACCTTGCTCTTCTCAATCTCCATGTCCACCTGCCGGTAAAGCTCGTCAAGCCCTTTTGATTGGTCTGAACCGCGCGAGCACCCGCTGCCGAACACCCCCGCCAACAGGATGGCAAAGACGCTTAATGTAATAATTATGGCACTTCTGACGAGTCGTTTCATGAAGTTAGATTTTGAGCGGTGAGTATTCTTTTTTTTGCAAAAATAATAAAATTCCGGCGGATTACATAATCCGCCGGAATTTTATTATTTAAGTGTGTCTCCGGGTCTCTTTATCTTGAGAACGGCTCGCTGAAGAATACCTGGGTCTCGAATTCTCCGGTTTCGGCGTTCATTACCACTGCGAAGAACTTGTAGCTCTGACCCTCTTCGATTCCTTCGAATGTTACTTCTTTTGAACCATATATGCCATTCATCTCTACGTAGTTAAGACCCATTTGGTCTTTGTAGCGGTTGTACTGGGCTGTCAGCGCCTCCTTGACCTGCTCTTCCGTGCCGCTCGCGTCTACTGCGTTCCATACATACAGCACATCCTCCTGATTTACATCAATATTGACCTGTGCCTTTCTGCCATCGAGTCTTACCTCTCCGAATGTCGCGGTCCATGTGGATGGATCGGAAAGGCTTCCGGTGGTGAATGTTACTTTTTCCGGTGCTGTGTTGATTTCTCCTTGTTTGTAACCGTAGGCGAACAGGTAATACTCCGTGTCAGGTTCGAGATTAGTCAGTTCGTAGGTGCTTGTGCCTGTACGGATGAAGAAGTCTGCGGTCATAGCTTTCGTATCGATGAATTGCTGGGCCATCTCCTCATCGCTCAGTCCCTCCGCTTCCGATACGGCATACCAGCCGATTGAATAACTGTCGTCGTTGGTCGGAGTTACTGTGAAGGTGACGTTTTTGGCCGTGACTTCTGTTATGTCGATTGTGAACGTATTGTCTGAATGTAGCACTCCCTGCGTTGTGAAAGATGTCTGGCTGACATCTGAATTGACAACCCCGTCTTCCGATACAGACATGGCGTAGACAGTATAGGATGTGTTGGGTTCAAGCTCATACCTGTTTGTTACAACGCCTGTCACGGTGTTCGCCGCAATTATCTCTTCCTGTGTCTTGCCAAGTACTTGTCCGCGCCATATCAGTGTGTTGATATATTCCTGTGCATCAAAGCCTTCATCTGTTTTTGCCACTGTCATACAGTATCTTACCGTGTCGTCTGAGGGGGTGCCCTTTATTGTCACATCGGATCCGTTGCAGTTTATCTCGAAATTGACTGTGAGATTTGTGGAAGGAACAGCCGGGGTCGAGAACTTCAGTGAGGTGTAGGTTTCGGTTGTGACTTCTCCCAAGGGTGTGCAGCCGAACACCACCAGACAGTAATCAGAGCTCTGGCCAAGCTGATAGTCGGCGAACGTACGCGTGCCCTTTGCCAGAACCTGCTCTTTCATGAAGGTGTCGAGATCCATGCCTGCCATGCCGGCTATGAATCCCATGTCGTTGTAGAGCGTCGAGGCCATCTTTTCAACGGAGTTCTCGAATCTGTCTGTCAGACTCGCCTCCGTATACACTGCGGAATAGTAGTACATGTCCGCGTCGGTCGGGGTTACTGTCCAGGTCACTGAGGTCGGCGTGGTCTCCTCGATTGTGATGACAAAATCTTCCGAGGGAATCAGTCCTGCCGGGTCGAAGGTGAGGTAATCCACCTCGTCAACTCCGTAGGTGGCTACAATCACATTGTCTTTTACCAGATATATTTTGTCCTGTGCGTACGTGTGCAGTGTGAACGCTGCCATAAGGGCTGCGCATATGGATTTTAGCAGTATATTTCTTTTCATATCGATTACTTTTTGATGAATTTGACTGATGTGTTACCTGTGTGCAGTATGTATTGTCCGGCTGTGAGTCCTGACACGTCGAGGCTCGTGATGCCATCTTTGGTCGCGCATGTCATCCGCTCGGCTCCGCTCATGTCGTAGATGCGTATAATTGAGCCTGTGGCGGCCCCTCTCACGTTCAGTGTTGTTGTTGCAGGTATAGGCCATACGGCAAGGTTGACATCTTTCTCCTGCAGGCTGATACCGCTGCTGGCCGCAAGATTGATTCTTGCTGTTTTCTCATAGTCATACGTCGTCCGGTCTCCACTTTTTGTCTGGACCGTAAACGAGAAGGTGTCGAAGTCTACCTTCGCCACATCAGGGATGGCAGTCTCATACTGTTGCCCCTCTTTGTCGACAACCACCATATAGCCCGGGCCTTCCCCTTTGGCAACAAATGGTATCGACATAAGTGCGATTGCAATGGGTAAACTTCCAAGGATTCTTTTTCTCATAGAAGTTGATGTTTTAGGTGAATATGGTTTACGGTGCCAAAATTAGGTCACGGCATTTCAATAGGCAAATATTTTCATGCCAATTGTGTCCGTAATCGCGATTACGGACACAAAAACAATTTGGAAAGATGTGGTTTTCGCTGGTAAGTATTTTGTAATTAGTGTGTTATGGCTTCTTGCGCTCGTTCGCGGAGATTTTCTGGAATTCCGATGGTGTCAGTCCGGTGAAGCTCTTGAAAGCGTTGAAAAATGATGACCTCGCTCTGAATCCTACGCTCTTCGAGATCGCGTCGAGGGTGAGATTTCCGTAGGTCTCTATGTCTCTGATGCGGCGGCATGCCTCGCGTATACGGTACTCGTTGATGAAGCTGTTCAGATTCCGGCCAAGCTTTTCATTGATGACTTGCGATATCAGCTTGGGCTTGAACCCCGATAATTCAGCAAGCCTGTCAAGTGTGAAGTCCGGATTAAGATATTCTTCGCCGGTTTCCATAAGATTCACTATGGCTTCGGCAATCTCTGTCTTATCCTTCTCATCAAGTGTGCTGTTGCGGTATTTTGGTGCGCCCAGCTCACCCTGTGGATCTTTTCGCAGCGCCTCTATCTCGCGCTCATAGTCAACGCGGAGCCGTTTCTCTTTTTCGTTCTGCTCAAGGATGTCAACATTTTTCGAATACAAGGCAAGGTTCGTCTGGTTCAGACGCTTATTGCGGTTGTAAAGGATTATCAGCAGAATCAGTACTCCTGCTGAGAAACCGATTGAGACAAGCAGGATGGTCTGCTGGGTCTGCCGCTTGGTCTCGATTATGACCATCTGTTCCTCATATTTTCTCAGGTCGCGGCCTTTGCGCATTTCCTCCAGTCTTGACAGCTGACTGTAGTTTATCAGACTGTCTTTTAGCTTTATCCATCTGTTTTCATACGCAAGCTGACCTATGCTGTCGTTCATTTTACCATAGCAAGTGGCCAGATGCCCGTACACATCCATGATGACATCTTTCAGATTCTCGTCGCGTGCTATCTTCAGCGGTATCTGCAATGTGTTGATTGCCCTCCGGTAGTCTCCTTGCTGCATCATGGCGTATCCCTGTCCCAAGTAGGCACCTAACCGGTACCTTATCATATTGTCGTCGTACTTGAGATGGTTGATGAGCGAATCGAATACCTCGATGCTTGCCGACTGATTGCCTTGCTTGAGTAGGGTCAAGGCCCGGTACATGGCCTGGTTGTAGATGAAACGTGTGTTCGGAGACGGCGAGCGGAAGCGCATATACGATGCCCAGTCCTCTTGTATGGTGCCAATCTTGTCGTTCATGTACGACAGATAGAGAAGGTTCGACATCGACGCATCTGCTATTCTCTCATCTTTGATGTCGATGGCGCCTGCAAGTCCCCTGCGGTAATTTATGAATGCAAGTTTCTCTGCTTTACGGTCTGCCGCCGGCTCCCCTATGGTTTGGTAGAGTATGCCGAGCTGCATATTGAGTGCCGGGCAGATTATCCCCTCCTTTTCAGCGATTTCCTTTGCATCCGACAGACTTTCGTATGTATAGGGCAGGTTGTAATAATTATAGAAATATATGCGCCCCTTATTAAGTAGAGCCTCGATACAGATTTTTTTATCGTCATCTTTCATCCCTACTCCATATCTTCCACCGATTATGGAATAGAACAGAAGTGCGCTGTCGGGCTTTGACGCTTCCAGAGCCTTTGCTTTGGCATAAAGGTCTTTTGTCTCTAAGTTCATGAGCTTGTCATAGCCGGATTTATCGTAGCCCGCGGCCTGTACTGTCAGGCTAAACCCGACCGCCAGTGCGGTAACCGCTCCAATCAAAATTCCGGCAAGTTTTCCCATGAAAATAGCTGTTGAATTTAAGCCGCGTAAAGGCGGCAGCCCCGATCCCCCCGTAGCTTTCCCCCGTCTCCCGCAGCAGTGTGAGGGCGGAAGCCCGAAAAGCGTCAGTCTGCGCTGCCGCTTTCCGGGTCTCTCTTACCTCGCTTTTTTATTCTGCCACCAGAAGGAAGTGCTGTTTCTTTCCCTTCTGTATGTGGATATACTTGCCGCCGAGCAGCGAGTCTGCGTTGACCGTAGCCGCCGGGTCGGTCAGCTTCTCTTTGTTCACGCTCACGCCGCCGGCCTGTACCATCTTGCGCGCCTCTCCTTTCGAGGGGAACACCTGGCTTTTCACCGCAAGCAGGTCAAGCACCGGAATGCCCGCCTCAAGCTCGCTCTTCGAAATCTGGAAAGTCGGCACACCCTCGAAAACGTCGAGCAACGTGCGCTCGTCAAGGTTGCGCAGTGCCTCTGCGGCCTTGTTGCTGAAAAGTATTGCCGACGCCTCGACTGCGGCCTCATAGTCTTTCTCGCTGTGTACCATTGTGGTCAGCTCTTTGGCGAGTCGCTTCTGCATGGGGCGCTGTCCCGGGTCGGCCGCATGCTCCTCGGCGAGGGCGGCAATCTCCTCTTGTGTGAGGAAAGTGAAGATTTTCAGATATTTCTCGGCGTCGCTGTCGCTTACGTTCAGCCAGAACTGGTAGAACTTGTAGGGCGACGTGCGCTCGGGGTCGAGCCATACGTTGCCGCTCTCGGTCTTGCCGAATTTGCCGCCGTCGGCTTTGGTGATCAGCGGGCATGTCAGGGCGTATGCCTCGCCGCCGAGTTTGCGGCGGATAAGCTCTGTACCGGTTGTGATGTTACCCCACTGGTCTGAACCGCCGAGCTGCAGGCGGCAGCCGCGCTCCTTGTAGAGGGTGTAGTAGTCGAAACCCTGGAGAAGCTGGTATGTGAACTCGGTGAAGCTCAGACCGTCGCGGGCCTCGCCGTTCAGACGCTTCTGCACTGAGTCTTTGGCCATCATGTAGTTCACGGTGATGTGCTTGCCGATCTCGCGTGCGAAGTCGAGGAAGGTCACGTCTTTGGTCCAGTCGTAGTTGTTCACCATCTCGGCGCGGTTGGGCGCGTCGCTGTCGAAGTCAAGGAATTTGGCAAGCTGCTTCTTGATTGCCTCCTGGTTGTGACGCAGGGTGGCCTCGTCGAGCAGGTTGCGTTCGGCCGACTTGCCTGAGGGGTCGCCGATCATGCCGGTGGCTCCTCCGATGAGTGCCAGGGGCTTGTGGCCGCAACGCTGGAAGTGACGCAACATCATCACTCCGCAGAGGTGGCCGATATGCAGTGAGTCCGCCGTCGGGTCGATTCCCAGGTAGGCGGTCGTCATTTCTTTCTTGAGTTGTTCATCTGTTCCGGGCATCATGGTGTGTACCATGCCGCGCCATGTCAGTTCCTGTATAAAATCCATATCCTTAGTTGTAAATAAATTGCATTAATGATTCTCCCACCGCGCGGAGTGTCTCCCGGTCTATGTTGTCCATGTTGTCGTCCATGGTGTGCCACGTCGGGCAGAAACCCTCGTTCACGCGGTAGTCTATGATGTCTATCGCCGGTATCCCATGCTTGATCAGCTCCACATGGTCGTCGGTGACGGCTCCTCCGAACACTCTCGGAAACAGCTCTCCGTGTCCGGCAACATCAGCCGCACGTCTGAACTCGTCATCCAGGGCCGATGCCGACTGCCGCGAGAAGTACTCGGCGGGGAAAATTGCCCCTTTGCCGCCCACCATGTCGAGCAGCACGGCGCGTGTCGGACGGTAGCCCGGTTTTATCGGGTTCTCGGCGAAGTAGCGCGCTCCGAGTGCCCAGCTTGTGTCATCCCCCTCGGTGCCATAATCCTCTGAGTCAACGAAGAGTATGTCTATCCCCGCCCCGGGGTTCTCCCGCCCTATCGCACGGGCTGCCTCAAGCAGCACGCCCACGCCGCTCGCACCGTCGTTCGCGCCGTCAAGAGCTTTCTTGTGGTTGGCCTCGTCGGGGTCTTCATCTGCCCACGGACGCGTGTCATAGTGCGCCAGAAGCAGAAGCCTGTTATCCGCGCCGGGGTTGAAGCTCCCCATTATATTGGTCGATTTAAGTATCGTGCCGTCAAATGCACGCAGATCTGCCTTCTGTTCGGTAACCTCCGCGCCGTGACGTCTCAGTTCGGCGGCAAGCCATGCAGCTGTCGCTTCGTGAGCCGGTGTGTTGGGCACACGCGATCCGAATTTTACCTGACGCTCCACATACGAATACGCGCTGTCGGCATCAAACACCGGCACCTTCCGCACCTCCTCCGTCGCGTCGGAGGTGCTGTCGGCCACTGCCTTTCCGGTCGACGCTCCGCATCCCGTGAGCAGCATCAGTCCGCTCAAAACACTCAAAATTGTTCGCATATGGCAAAATTACAAAAAAAATCGCAATAATAAGTAATAGTCCGCTTGCGTTTTAATTTCATGCGCATTTACAGAAAGTCTTTTACATTGTTCCTGGTCATTCTTGTGCTGCCTGTCCTCTTCATGGCCTGCAGCACCAAGAAGAATACTCCCATGTCGCGCCAGTGGCAGGCTTTCAATACCCGCTATAACGTCTATTTCAACGGAAAGACCCACTATGACGAGCAGCTGAAGGCCATGGAGTCGGGCTATCAGGACGACTACACGCGCACCATGCTCATTCATCCCGCCGAGGCTCGCGCTGACCAGAAGCGCCCTCAGCCCACGGGCGACTTCAACCGCACCATCGAGAAGATGCAGAAGTCTATCCAGCTGCACTCCATCAAGAAAAAACCGAAGAAAAAGGGTTCTTCCCCCAAGGAAAAGGCGTTCCGAGCCCGCGACGAGTTCAACCCGTTCCTCCATAACTCATGGCTCACCATGGGTAAGGCGCAGTATTACAACGGCGATTTCTCCGGAGCGGCAGCGACCTTCTTCTATATCTCGAAACATTTCACCTGGCTCCCGCAGGTCATCACCGAGGCTCGCCTCTGGATGTCGCTCTCTTACAGTGCGCTCGACTGGACCTACGAGGCGGAGAACGCCATGCACCTCGTCAAGGAGAAAGACCTTGTCAACAATAATCTCAAGAATCTCTACGCTCTCGCCTGGGGTGACTATTATGTGCGCACCAAGGAGTTCGAAAAGGCCGTCCCCTATGTGGAGAAGGCGGTTAAATATGCCCACGGCAGCCAGAAGAACCGCCTATGGTTCCTTCTTGGCCAGTTATATTCAAACCTCGGCAAGAAGAAACAGGCTTATCAGGCGTTCAAGAAGGCCGGGTCGGGAGCTTCGACAGATTACCGCGCCAAGTTCAACGCCCGTATCAAGCGCTCCGAGGTCTTCGAAGGCTCGAACATCAAGGGTGAGGTGCGCTCGCTGCGTGCCATGACCCGCTATGCCCGAAACGCCGAGTTCCTCGACCAGATTTATTACGCCATCGGTAATCTCTATCTCTCGCGCGGCGACACCGCCCAGGCTCTTGAGAACTACAGGCTCGCTGTCGAGAAATCGACCCGCAACGGCATCGACAAGGCTCTCGCGCAGCTCGCTCTCGGTAATCTCTATTTCACTCAGGGTGAATATGTCAAGGCTCAGCCATGTTACGCCGAGGCTGTCCCGCAGCTACCGGAGACCTATCCCGATTACAAGCTCCTCAAACGTCGCAGCGACGTCCTCGACGAGCTTGCCCTCTATGCCGGTAATGTCGAGCTTCAGGACTCTCTTCTCGCTCTCTCCAAACTCTCGCCCGAGGAGCAGATGAAAGTCGCGGAGCGTCTCGCCAAGGAACTGATCGAGAAGGAGAAAAAGGAGGAGGAAGAGGCCAAGCGTGCCGAATATCTCGCCGAGCAGGAAGCCAAGGGTCAGGAGGGTATCAACAAGAATGAGGGTACAAACAATACCTTCATGATGAACTCCGACAAGTCATGGTACTTCTACAACGCCATGACCAAGAACCAAGGCAAGAACGAGTTCCAGCGTCGCTGGGGTGCCCGTAAGCTCGAAGATGACTGGCGCCGCCGCAACAAGTCGACATTCTCGCTCTCCGACCCCGACGACGAGGATGAAGACTCCGAATCTGCCGAAGGTCTTCCCAACGACTCCACTCTCACCCCCGAGCAGCAGGAGGAGAACCGCCGTAAGCTCGACGCTGAGAACGATCCGCATCAGCCTGAATATTACCTGAAACAGATTCCAAAGACCGAGGAGGAAATCCAGACGGCCAACGATGTAATTCAGGAAGGTCTATACAACATGGGTGTCATACTCAAGGACAAGCTGGAGGATTATCCCGCTTCGCGCCGCGAGTTCAATGAACTGTTGGAACGCTATCCCGACAACATCTACCGCCTCGATGTCTATTACAACATGTACCTCATGGCAGTCCGTCGCGGCGAGAAGGCCGAGGCTGAACGCTGGCGGCAGCTTATCTTGAAAGAATTCCCCGAGTCCCCTTACGGCAAGGCCATGCTCGACCCCAACTACTTCGACAACCTGCGCCGCATGAACGAGGTGCAGGAGGAGATGTACCAGCGTGCCTACGACGCATATCTGGCCGACAACAACTCGACCGTACACAACCTCACTGCCGAGATGGAGAAAGACTACCCCCTCTCGAAGATTCTTCCCAAGTTCATCTTCATCGACGCTCTCTCATATCTCACCGAAGACAACACCGACAAGTTCAAGGAACAACTTACCGCACTCCTCGAACGCTACCCCGATACCGACATGACCGACATGGCCGGCGGAATCATGAAGGGTCTACGTGCCGGACGCACGCCCAAGGCCGGACTCTCCAATTCACGCGGCATGATCTGGAACATGCGTCTTTCGAACGACTCCGTACCCCTCGGCGAGGATGGCCAGCCGGCGAACTTCGAGCGCGACCCCAACGCCCCGCAATATCTTGTGCTCGCGTTCCCCCGCGACTCCGTGAGCGCCAACCAGTTGCTCTACGACGTGGCACGCTTTAACTTCTCCTCGTTCGTGGTACGCGACTTCGACCTCGAACCGATGAGCTTCGGCAACGTTGGCCTGTTGATAGTCAAAGGCTTCGGCAACCTCAAGCAACTTGAGCACTACCGCACCGTCATGGCCGAGAAAGGCTTCGAGCTCCCCGAGGGAGTACGGCCCATCATGATAAGCAAAGCCAACTTTGAACTTCTCCTCCGCGAGGGACGTTCATTTGAAGAATACTTCCGCTTCGAAGAAGACTCCGCCATCGACCAAACCGAGCAGCAGATTCTCGAAGCAGAAGCCGCCCCCGACCCGTCCGACCCGTCAGAAGAGTCTGACCCGTCCGACTTGTCTGACCCGCCCGCTCCCGAGTCCGAGCCTCAGCCCGAACCGACTGAGTCCCAGCCCGAGCCGACCGAGCCTCAGCCCGAACCCGAGTCCGGGCAACCTGAGCCGACCGACCCTCAGTTCGAACCCGAGTCCGGGCAACCTGAGCCGACCGACCCTCAGTTCGAACCCGAGTCTGAACCCGAGCCGACCGAAGAGTAGCAATACCAGCTCTTTTTTGTCCGGTGAGAGGGCAAAGCCCGAAAGCTCCCCTGCGTCTGGCGGGCTTGGCCCGCAGGGTGTGGCGCGACAACCGTCGCGCACCGAGTCCCAATAACCACCTAAACCCAAAGAACCATGGATAAAATCCTCTGGGCCGACGACGAGATAGATCTCCTCAAGCCCCATATCCTCTTCCTCAAGACAAAAGGCTACGACCTCACCACCGTCTCCAACGGCCGCGACGCTCTCGATGCCCTCGACCGCGACTCCTTCTCTCTCGTCCTCCTCGACGAGAACATGCCCGGCATATCCGGCCTCGAAACCCTCGACATCATCAACGAGCGGCACCCCGAGGTCCCCGTGGTCATGGTCACAAAGTCCGAAGAGGAAAACATCATGGACCAGGCCATCGGCAACCGCATTGCCGACTACCTCATAAAGCCCGTGAATCCCAACCAGATTCTCCTTTCAATCAAGAAGAATCTCCACAGTCGCGAGATTGTCAACGAGCAGGCTTCGTCCGACTACCAGCAGGAATTTTCCAAAATATCCCAGCTCATCAACATGGCCTCCACCATCGAAGACTGGATGGATGTCTACCGCCAGCTCGTGCGCTGGGAGATCAAGCTCTCCGAAACTGACAACCCCATGGAGGAGATGCTTCTCATGCAGAAACGTGACGCCAACTCCAACTTCTGCAAGTTCGTCAAGCGCAACTACGAGTCGTGGGTCACAACCGACGACCATCCCCTCATGAGCAACGAGATATTCCGCCGCCGTGTCTTCCCCCTCCTCGACAACGGCGAGAAAGTCTGCTTCTTCCTCATAGACAACTTCCGTCTCGACCAATGGCGGGTGCTCCAGCCGCTTCTCTCCGAGTTCTTCAACGTCTCCGAAGAACTCTACACGACTATCCTTCCCACCTCCACCCAATACGCCCGCAACTCCATCTTCGCAGGTCTCATGCCCTACGACATCCACCACATGTACCCTAACCTCTGGGTCGATGAAGACGAAGACGAAGGCCTCAACATCCACGAGGAAGAGCTGATACAGACACAGCTCGACCGCTTCCGCCGCAAGGAGAAATTCTCCTACGCCAAGCTCAACGACTCCTCAGCCGGAGAGAAGTTCATGCAGAAACTCAACTCCACCAAAGACCTGCCCCTGCATGTCGTTGTCCTCAACTTCATCGACATGCTCTCCCACGCCCGTACCGAGTCAAAGATGATCCGCGAGCTTGCGAACAACGACGCGGCCTACCGCTCCATCACCGAGTCATGGTTCCGTCACTCCTCGGCAATCGACATCTTCCGTCGCCTCTCCGAACTTGGCTACAAGGTCATCGTCACCACCGACCACGGCACAATCCGCGTCGACAACCCCATCAAAGTGGTCGGCGACCGCAACACCAACACCAACCTCCGCTACAAATGCGGCAAAAACCTCAACTACAACCCCCGTCAGGTCTACGAGATGCACAACCCCCGCAAGTTCGGCCTCCCCGCCCCCAACCTGTCGAGCACCTTCATCTTCGCCCTCAACGAAGACTTCTTCTCCTACCCCAACAACTACAACTACTACGTCCAATACTACACCGGCACCTTCCAGCACGGCGGCATCTCCATCCAGGAAATGCTCGTCCCCCTCGTCACCCTCACCCCCAAATAACCCGGTCCCTCTCCCCTCCTGCTCTCACCTCCTCAGTGCCTCCACCTTCTCTCCGTGGCTCTACCATCTCTCCCCTTCCTCCTCCTCCTCGGAGCCTCCACCTTCTCTCCTCTTCCTCGGAGCCTCCACCTTCTCTCCTCTTCCTCGGAGCCTCCACCTTCTCTCCTCTTCCTCCTTCCCCTCCTCGGTGCGCCCACCGTCCGGTTATTTGTCCCGGTGCAGAGCTTCAGCTCCCTCCCGCTCTCTCCTCCCTCTCTCCCAGCGTCCGGTTTTTGTTCCGGCGCGCAAGCTTCAGCTGCGCCTCGTGTCCTCCTAATCTCCGCCCCTATGAAATCTCTTCTTTACACCCTCCTGCTCCTCATGGCCCTCACTTCCGCGGCAATGTCTCCGGAGGCGCGCCGCTCTTTCCTCGCCTTCGAACAGCGCGCCGAAAACGGCGACCCCGAAGCCCAGTACCGCCTCTCCGCCATTCTCGAAAAAGGCTTCGACACCATCCCCGCCGACACCCTCCGCTCCCTTTCCCTCCTCCGCCGCGCCGCCAACGCCGGCTACGCCCCCGCCATGAACTACCTCGGCTACCTCTACCAAACCGGCTTCCCCCTCCCCAAGCTGTCTGAAGGCGAAAGCCCGCTTTCCCCCGGTCAGTCTCCCTCAGCCGTGGAGCAGTCTGAGGGCGAAAGCCCGTGTTCCCCAGGTCAGTCTCCTTCGGTCGTGGAGCCGTGTGAGGGCGGAAGCCCGAAGTCCCTCCTGATTCCCCAGAACCCCGACTCGGCTCAATACTGGCTCCACCGCGCCGCCACCGCCGGCGACCCCAAAGCCGCCCACAACCTCGCCTACCTCCTCCTAAATCCCCCCGCTTTTTCGTCCGGTGAGAGGGCGAAGCCCGACTCCCTCGCAGTCATCTACCTCACTCAAGCCGCCGAAGCCGGCCTTCCCCAATCGCAGACCCTCCTCGCCGATCTCTGCGTGCAAGGTCGTGGCGTTGCCCCCGACACCATCCGCGCCATCCACCTCTATGAGAGCGCCATCGCCGCAGGCTTCCCCGATGCCGAGCTCCGACTCCTCAACACCATCGGCCCCCGGATCACCCACTTCCCACCGGAAGAAGCACTCTCCGAAGCCCTCCGCTACTGGAACATGGGTGCCCCGGCCATAGCCACAACAATCCTCCTCCCCTTGACCGAAGCCTCCACATCGTTCACCACCACAGAAACCCCCACCCTCGCCCGCATCTACGCCCTTCTCGGTCATGCCTACTCACGCGGCCGAGGTGTCCCCTACGACCACCACAAGGCCAACGAATACTTCGCCCGCGCCGCCCTCCTCGGCAACCCCTCCGCCCGGTTTATCCTCGCCGAGACCCTCGAAATCTTCCCCGATGCCCTCACCACCCTCCTGCCCGACCTGACACCGCAGCAGACCGAGACCCTTACTCCCGACCACCTCCGCGCCAAAGCCGTCCTCGCCGGCATAACCACAGCCGAAGCCGCCACCGCCGCCATCACCGCCCCAGCCCTAACCACCCCCTAATCCTCCCTCGTCCCCTCGGAGCAGTGTGAGGGCGGAAGCCCGAATCCCGTCCCTCTCCTTCCCCTTATCTCCGTCTGCATCCGTAGCGCCTCCCTCGTCCCCTCGGTGCTGTGTGAGGGCGGAAGCCCGAATCCGGGTCCCTCTCCCCGTCCTTCTTGCCCGAGCGTCCCTGTCGAGTGGGTAAAGCCTGCGGGCTTTACCTCCATCCACCCTCCCCTCCCCAAAATTCTCTTTTCGTTTTCCCGAATTTTTTATTACCTTTGCAAGTTGATTATAACTCAAAGAAAATGACGCTAAAATACGACTATCTGGTCATTGGTTCCGGCATCGCCGGAATGTCGTTCGCGCTCAAGGCCGCACGCCGCGGCCATCGGGTGGCAATAATATGCAAATCAACTCTCGAAGAGGCTAATACAAACTTCGCTCAGGGTGGAGTGGCATCGGTTACAAACCTCGAAGTCGACGACTTCGACAAGCATATTCACGACACCATGGTTGCCGGCGACTGGCTCTCTGATCCCGCCGCCGTCGAGCAGGTTGTCCGCAACGCTCCTCAGCAGATCCGTGAGCTGATTGACTGGGGTGTCGATTTCGACAAGAAGGAGGACGGCTCCTTCGACCTCCACCGCGAGGGCGGCCAC
The DNA here is from genome assembly GCA_910578385.1 of uncultured Muribaculaceae bacterium. Taxonomy (GTDB): domain Bacteria; phylum Bacteroidota; class Bacteroidia; order Bacteroidales; family Muribaculaceae; genus Lepagella. Next base: position 42,346 of record CAJTQV010000006.1, read on the forward strand.
TCCGAATTCCGCATCCTTCACCACGCCGACAACACCGGTGCTGAGATACAGCAGAGCCTCGTGGCCCGCATCCGCGCCGACAAGAATATCGATGTCTACGACCACCGCTTCGCAGTCGAGATTATCACTCAGCACCACCTCGGCGTGATTGTCACACGCCGCACTCCCGACATCACCTGCTACGGTGCCTACATCCTCGACGAAGAGACCGGAAAGGTCGATACCTTCCTCGCCCGCGTCACAGTCATGGCCACCGGCGGCATAGGTGCCGTCTACGGCACAACGACCAACCCGCTCGTCTCTACCGGCGACGGCATAGCCATGGTCTACCGTGCCAAGGGCACCGTCAAGGACATGGAGTTCATACAGTTCCATCCCACGGCTCTATACCATCCCGGCGACCGTCCCTCGTTCCTCATCACCGAGGCCATGCGTGGCTACGGTGCCGTACTCAAGGACATCAACGGCGAGGAATTCATGCAGAAATATGACCCGCGTCTCTCGCTTGCACCCCGCGACATCGTGGCCCGTGCCATCGACTCCGAGATGAAGCTCGCTGGTTCCGACCACGTCTACCTCGATGTCACCCACAAGGACCCGGAGCAGACGCGCCGTCATTTCCCCAACATCTACGAGAAATGCCTCTCGCTTGGCATCGACATAACCCGCGACATGATTCCGGTTGCACCCGCTGCCCACTACCTCTGCGGCGGCATCAAGGTCAACCTCGACGGTGAAAGCTCCATCAAGCGTCTCTACGCCGTGGGCGAGTGTAGCTGCACCGGTCTCCACGGAGGCAACCGTCTCGCTTCCAACTCACTGATTGAAGCCGTGGTCTACGCCGACGCAGCCGAACGCCACGCCGAGAGCATGATCGGAGGCTATGACCTCCGCACCGATGTTCCCGACTGGAACGACGAAGGCACCGACCACCCCGACGAGATGGTTCTCATCACCCAGAGCGAGCGCGAGGTAAACGCTATCATGGGCACATATGTCGGCATAGTCCGCAGTGACCTCCGTCTGAAACGAGCTTGGAACCGCCTCGACATCCTCTACCGCGAGACCGAGGACCTCTTCCGCCGTTCCAAACCGACCCGCCAGCTCTGCGAGCTCCGCAACATCATCAACGTGGCCTACCTTGTCATGCGCCAGGCCCTCGAACGCAAGGAATCGCGCGGCCTCCACTACACCGTAGACTACCCCCACCCACCGGCCCCTACCCCCGCCGAGTAATCGCGGCGCCGGGTCAGTCCTCTCCCCCTCGGCGGCCAATCACCCTTCCTCTCCCCCTTCGCCGGCCCTCCCCCCTTCTCTCCTTCGCCGTCCGTCCCCCTTCTCTCTCCGCCGTCCGGTTTTTGTCCCGGCGCGCAAGCTTCAGCTGCGCCCCGCGTCTTCCCCCCCCTCTGCCGCAGTTTCTGAGCAGTGTGAGGGCGGAAGCCCGAATATTTGTTTTTGCGCGGAGCTTCAGCTCCAACATTAACCCCCTCTCCAACGTTACAATAGAATGAAAAAATCCTCACTGATACTCCCCGCTTGCCTTGCGGCTCTCATCTCGCTCGGCGCTCTCGCCCAGAAGAAGAGCGGCGACGCGGCTCTTGCCCGCAACCTGACCACCTTCAACGCCATCGTCAAGGAGCTTCAGGACAACTACGTTGACTCCATCGCCCCCGACCGGGCTTTCAAGGAGGCCATCGGTGCCCTGCTCGAAACCGTCGATCCCTACACGGAATATTACCCCGTCGAAGACCAGGAGATGCTCCAGAAGATGACCACGGGCGAGTACGGTGGAATCGGTTCATACCTCCTCGACCGTGACAGCACGACTTATATCTCCGCGCCGATGGAGGGCTCTCCCTCCGCACGCGCCGGTATCCGCGCCGGCGACCGTATCCTGCGCGTCGACTCGCTCGATGTCTCGCACAAGCTCAGCGCCGATGTCACCAAGGTGCTCCGTGGCCGTCCCAACACTCCGGTCACAATCACCCTCCAGCGTCCATACGTGCAGGATTCTATCGTAACCGTCACCCTCACCCGCGAGTTGCTCCAGCAGCCCTCTGTGCCATATTATGCGGTGATTGGCAACACCGGCTACATCCAGCTCACATCATTCATCAACAAGTCTCCGGCCGAGGTCAAGACGGCTCTTGAGGAATTCAAGGCCGACCCGCGTGTGAAGAACATCGTCATCGACGTGCGTGGCAACGGCGGCGGCCTCGTTGAGAGTGCTGTCGATATCCTCAGCTATTTCGTGCCGAAAGGCACGGAAGTTGTCCGTATGCGTGGCCGCAACCCATCTGACGAACGTGTCTACAAGACCACCCGCTCCCCTCTGTTCCCCGACATCCCTCTCGCTATCCTGATTGACGGTGCCACCGCCTCGGCTTCCGAAATTCTCGCCGGTGCTGTCCAGGACCTCGACCGAGGTGTCCTCGTCGGCTCCCGCAGTTTCGGCAAGGGACTGGTGCAGACCACCCGCCCGCTCCCCTTCTCGGGTGTGCTCAAGGTGACTGTGGCGAAATACTACACCCCCTCCGGCCGTCTTATACAGGCTCTCGACTACGCCCACCGTAACGAGGACGGTTCCGTGTCGCGTATCCCCGACAGCCTGACCCACGAGTACAAGACCCTCCACGGCCGTACCATCCGCGACGGCGGTGGCCTCGTGCCCGACTCCACCATCGACTGGGGCAAGGTGAACCGCTTGGTCTACAACGTTGTGCGCGACAACTGGAGCTTCGATTACGCTACCCGTTTCGCTGCCGAACACCCCACTATCGCTCCGGCCACCGAGTTTGTTGTGACCGACGAAATCTACGATGACTTCAAGAAGAGCATCGACCCGAAGCGCTTCAAGTACGACCGCGTCATGGAAGAGGCCATGAAGCAGCTCCGCGAGATTGCTACCGACGAGGGCTATATGGGTGAAGAGACTACCGCCGCATTCGACTCGCTCCAGAAGCTGCTCATTCACGACCTTGACCGCGACCTCAACACCCATCGCGATGAGATTACCGATTATCTCGGCTCCGAGATTGTAAGCCGTTATTACTATGATAAGGGTAAGACGGCCTACGCCCTCCGCACCGACAAGGCTCTCAAGGCGGCTCAGGAAATAATGGATTCTGACCTTTACGACAAGATTCTCCGTAAGCAATGACCCTGCGCGAGGCTGATGAAATATTTGCGTCGCCGTCGCGGCTTAAGGCCGTCACGGCCCTGTTTGCCGACCGGAAGGTGCGCCGCATATCTCTTTCCGGTCTCGCGGGGAGTGCCCCTGCCATGCTCTTCGCGGCCCTTGACCTCAAGTCGCCGCTCCTTCTGGTAGCCAACGACATCACCGATGCCGGATATGTCTATAACGACATCCGCGCCATCGCCGGTGAGGACGCCGTGGCCATTTTCCCCTCCGGCTACAAGCGCGACATCAAGTATGGTCAGGTCGATCCCCCCTCGCAGATTCTCCGCACCGATGTTCTCGACCGTCTTGCCTCGTCAAAGTCGCTGCGCTGTGTGGTGACATGCCCCGAGGCTCTTGCCGAGAAGGTTGCCGACCGCGACGACCTGTCGGCCAAGACAGTCTCGCTTCGCGTCGGGCAGCACATCCCCATGTCCGACGTGGTGAAACGCCTCGTCGAGCTCGGTTTCAATTCCGTTGAATATGTATACGAACCGGGGCAATTCGCACGCCGTGGTTCGATTCTCGATGTATATTCCTTCGCCGGAGAACTCCCCTACCGTATCGACTTCTTCGACACGGAGATTGACTCCATCCGTCTCTTCAATGTCGAGACGCAGCTTTCCGAGAGCAAGGTTGAATCCGTGTCGCTTGTGCCCCCTTCGGCCTCCGACACTGGCAGTGGCATATCGCTCCTCGAATTCATGGGCGACAAGACCATCCTCGCCTCCATGCAGCCCGATTACGTGCTTCAGCGTGTCCGTGCCATCGCGGCCGAAGAGTTCTCGGAGTCAGCGCTGATTGCCGACGAAGGCGACCGCGATGCCATGCACAAGGTTGTCGATGCCGAAGATTTCGCCACCCGTTTCGAGGCCATGCGTCAGGTCCATTACGGCGTACAGGAGGCTCCGGTGTCGTTCGGTGCCGAGGCTTCTGTCCGCTTCAACTGTTCTCTCCAGACTCTATACCACAAGAATTTCGACCTCATAGCCGATTCTTTCCGGAAATTTCTCGCCGACGGCTACCGCATTCTCATTCTCTCCGATTCCGATTATCAAGCCGATCGTCTCCGCTCCATCTTCGCCGACCGTGGCGATGACATAACCTTTACCCCTGTCAGCTCCACCCTCCACGAGGGGTTCGTTGACCATGACTCGAAGACCTGTTTTTTCACCGACCATCAGATTTTCGACCGTTTCCACAAGTACAGTCTCCGTTCCGACAAGGCGCGTGCCGGTAAGCTCGCCCTCTCAATCAAGGAACTGAACCAGATTGAGGTAGACGACTACATCGTCCACATCGACCACGGCATAGGCCGCTTCGGAGGTCTCGTCAAGACCGACATCAACGGCCGCCCGCAGGAGATGATTAAGGTCTTTTTCCAGAACAACGCTCTCGTTCTTGTCTCCATCCATGCTCTCCACAAGCTCTCGAAATATCGCGGCAAGGAGGGTATCCCGCCGAAGATAAGCAAGCTCGGCGGTGGCGCATGGGTGCGTATGAAGGAACGCACCAAGGCGAAGATGAAGGACATGGCGCGCGAGCTGATAAGCCTCTATGCGCGTCGCCGCACGGAGAAGGGTCACGCCTTCGCCCCCGATTCCTACATGCAGCACGAGCTGGAGGCCAGCTTCATCTACGAGGATACCCCCGACCAGCTCAAGGCCACACAGGCGGTCAAGGCTGACATGGAGAGCGACCGCCCCATGGACCGACTCATCTGCGGCGATGTCGGCTTCGGTAAGACTGAAATCGCTGTCCGCGCCGCTTTCAAGGCCGCCGCCGACGGCAAGCAGGTCGCTGTTCTCGTGCCGACCACGGTTCTTGCCCTTCAGCATTACAACACCTTCTCCTCCCGCCTGAAAGACCTGCCGGTCCGCGTGGAGTTCATATCACGCGCCAAAAAGCCGAAGGAACTCAAGCAGATTCTCGCCGACCTTGAAGCTGGCAAGATTGATATCCTTGTCGGCACCCACAAGATTATCGGCAAATCCGTCAAATTCAAGGACCTCGGTCTCCTCATCATCGACGAGGAACAGAAATTCGGTGTCGCTGTCAAGGAACGCCTCAAGCAGCTCAAGACCAACGTCGATACGCTCACCATGAGCGCCACCCCCATACCGCGTACCCTCCAGTTCTCTCTCATGGGTGCCCGCGACCTCAGCTCCCTCAACACTCCGCCGGCCAACCGTCAGCCCATCCTGACCAATGTCTCAACGTTCGACGACGAGGTCATCCGCGAGGCGGTCGAGTTCGAGCTGTCGCGCAACGGCCAGGTGTTCTTCGTCTCAAACCGCATAGAGAATCTCACCGAGCTTGAGACCAAGCTCCGCCGCCTCGTGCCGGGAGTGAAGATTGTTGTCGCCCACGGCCAGATGCCTCCCGAACAGCTTGAGAAGGCCATAATCGACTTCTCCAACCACGATTACGATGTCCTCCTCTCCACCACCATAGTCGAGAACGGCATAGACATGCCCAATGTCAACACCATCATAGTCAACAATGCCGACCGCTTCGGTCTCAGCGAATTGCATCAGCTCCGAGGCCGTGTCGGCCGCTCCAACCGCAAGGCGTTCTGCTACCTCCTCGTACCCCCCGGCAAACCGCTCACCCCCGTGGCACGCCGCCGTCTCCAGGCCATCGAGAATTTCTCCGACCTCGGCTCCGGCATACACATCGCCATGCAGGACCTCGACATACGCGGTGCCGGAAACCTCCTCGGATCCGAACAGTCAGGCTTCATCGCCGACCTCGGCTACGAGGCATACCAGCAGATTCTCCGAGAGTCAATCACCGAGCTTAAGACAGAGGAATTCGCCGACACCTTCACCGACATCAGCGCTGGAGCGCAAGAGGAGTTTGTATCCGACGTCACCATCGAGTCCGACCTCGAACTCCGTCTGCCCCCCGAATACGTACCGCAGGAAAACGAGCGCATCACCCTATACCGCCGCCTCGACAACATGGAACGCCCCGCGCAGATCGAGGAATTCCGCGCCCACCTCATAGACCGCTTCGGAGCCATACCGGCTGTCACCGACGAGCTGATAAACGTCGTGCCCCTCCGCATGGCCGCCAAACGCCTCGGCATAGAGCGCATCGTGCTCAAAGGGGGCCTTATGCGCCTCTACTTCGTCAGCGACGACAACCGCGCCTACTACCAGTCCCCCGCCTTCGGCCGCGTCCTGGCCTATCTCCAGGCCAACCCCCGCCGTTGCAGCCTCAAAGACATCCCGGCCACCGCAACCGCGCCCCTCCGCCACGCCATGATAGTCTCCGACGTCCCCACCGTGACCGCCGCCCTCGCCATCCTCACCGCCACCGAATCCTCCACCCCCCTCTGACCCCGCCCCTATCCACCCTCCTCTGACCCGGCCCCGCTCCAGAATCTCCACCCCCCTCTGACCGCGCCCCGCTCCAGAATCTCTGCCCCCTCTGACCCCACCCCGCTCCAGAATCTCTGCCCCCCTCCCCTTTTTTTGTTTAAGCGCTGAGCTTCAGCGAAGCCAACATCCCCTCCCTATCTTCCTCCCCCCGTCTCCCACCTATCTCTCACCCCTTCCCGCCTTTTTGTCCGGTGAGAGGGCGCAGCCCGACTCCAACTCCCATTTACCATTTCCCCGGCTTTTTATTTGTTCAAGTGCAGAGCTTCAGCTCCCCAAAAGCAAAGCCGCCCCTTTCCCGAAGGAAAGGAACGGCCTTCACCAGTCCCCACGTCAGCTTTACCGATGTCTCCACGCCGGCTTTCACCCGTCCCCATGGCGGGCTTGGCACGCCGGGTGTGGCGCGACAACCGTCGCGCACCCCTCTCTCTGTGAGATCCTGTGTGAGGGCGGCAGCCCCAACCTCTAAAGCCTAAAATCTAAAGCCTCACTTCTCCTTCTTCTTCAGAATATCCCGGATCTCAGTCAGCAGCTTCTCCTCGGCAGTCGGTTCCGGAGCAGGAGCAGCCTCCTCGGCCTTGGCCTCCTTCTTCATGAACTTCATCGTATACCTCAGCGCGATGAAGATACACAGCGCGATGATAAAGAAATCCACTATGTTCTGGATGAACAGACCATAATTAATCGCAACCTCCTCCACAGCCGCCACATCCCCCACAGCCGGCTTGCCCGGAGTGATCACATACTTCAGATTCTTGTAACCGTCACCCCCCGTAACGATAGAGACCACAGGCATGATGATGTCATTCACCAGCGAGGTTACAATCTTTCCGAACGCCCCGCCGACGATAACACCGACAGCCATGTCAACCACATTTCCCTTTAACGCGAACGCTTTGAAGTCTTCGATAAATTTTCCCATACTTACTTTATTTGTCTAAATTTTGTTAATCGCTGTGCAAATATGCGAATTTTTTCTTAATTTTGCAACCTAATAGGTTGCTTCTAATGTTTACCATATGGCCATGGACGGACCTTCCCCGTTCAAACGGCCGGTTCGATAGATAGAACAATTACTGACTACAATAAAGTTTAACCCTAATATTAAAAATTTTAAAGTAATGACAAAGATTGGTATTAACGGATTTGGCCGTATCGGTCGCTTCGTTTTTCGCGCGTCTACCAAGAGAGATGACATCGAGGTTGTAGCTATCAACGACCTTCTTCCCGTTGACTACATGGCATACATGCTCAAGTACGACACAATGCACGGTCGTTTCGACGGCACAGTTGACTACGATCTCGAGAAGAGCCTTCTCATCGTAAACGGCAAGGAAATCCGTGTTACCGCATGCCGCGACCCCAAGGAAATCGGCTGGGGCGACGTAAACGCTGAGTACGTTGTCGAGTCAACCGGTCTCTTCCTCACAGAGGAGAAAGCTCAGGCTCACATCGAGGCTGGTGCGAAGTATGTCGTTATGTCAGCTCCCTCAAAGGACGCTACTCCCATGTTCGTTGTAGGTGTTAACGAGAACACATACGCTGGTCAGAAGTTCGTTTCAAACGCTTCTTGCACAACAAACTGTCTCGCTCCCATCGCAAAGGTGCTCAACGACAAGTTCGGCATCGTTGAAGGTCTCATGACTACAGTTCACTCTACAACTGCTACTCAGAAGACTGTTGACGGTCCCTCTATGAAGGACTGGCGTGGTGGCCGCGCTGCTTCTGGCAACATCATCCCCTCTTCTACAGGTGCTGCAAAGGCTGTAGGCAAGGTTATCCCCGAGCTCAACGGCAAGCTCACAGGTATCTCGATGCGTGTCCCCACCCTCGACGTATCTGTAGTTGACCTCACTGTCAACCTCGCTAAGCCCGCCACAAAAGAGGACATCTGCGCTGCCATGAAAGAGGCTGCTGAAGGTGAGCTCAAGGGTGTGCTCGGCTACACTGAGGATGCTGTCGTTTCTTCTGACTTCCTCGGCTGCCCCCTCACTTCAATCTTCGACGCCAACGCCGGCGTATACCTGACTGACAAGTTCGTCAAGGTTATCAGCTGGTACGACAACGAGATCGGTTACTCAAACAAGGTTCTCGACCTCATCGCTCACATGAAGAAAGTAAACGGCTAATCATCCCTTACCAACCAACCACCACGCCCCGACGCCCCCCGCGCCGGGGCGTGCCTTTTTCCCCTCCCACCTTCCCTCTTCCTCTCCGTCTTCTCTTTCCCCTCCTTTCCCCTCTCCACGGCCCTTCCCCTCGCGTAGCGATTATTTGTCTTAGTGCAGAGCTTCAGCTCCTCCCGTCTCCTTCCCCCTCGCGTAGCCATTATTTGTCCCGGCGCAGAGCTTCAGCTCCCCTCCGCGTCTCTGTCGAGTGGGTAAAACCTGCAGGTTTTACCTCCATCCGCCCCCTATATTTCCGCCGTCCCAACCCATTGCCAATCACCACTCTACTCTAAAATTACCCTATATTCGTCCTATATCCTGCACCAATCCCCCGAAATCCCGATAACTTTGCCACCGAAAACAAAACCCCTATCAACCAATGAAAAAACTGACCCTACTGTTGTTAACCTTACTCTCCCTTCTCCCCGCCGCCGCCCAGAAAAAACCGGGCACTTCCCCGTCCGGCTCCCTTCCCATTCTCTACATCAACATGGAGAACGGCAGCGACGACATCCTCGACTATGACCTCAGAGATAAAGACTACCGCAACGGCACCTATTGGCTCGACCTCAACGGTTGCCAATGGCTCGCCGACGAAGGTGCCAAAAGCATCGCCTCCGAGTCCGAACCCCTACCCCTCGAAATCAAAGCACGTGGTAACTACACCCGTTGTGCATTCGCCAAGAAACCATTCAAACTCAAACTCGGCGACAAGCAAAAACTGCTCGGCCTCACCAAAAGCAAGCACTTCGCGCTCCTCGCGCACGCCGACGACAGCTTCGGATACCTCCGCAACTTCATCGGTTTCAATCTCGGCAAGCGCATCGGTCTCCCCTGGACTCCGGCACAGCAGCCCGTCGAACTCGTCATCAACGGCGACTACCGCGGTCTATACTTCCTCACCGAGTCAATCCGCATTGACGAAGACCGAGTGAACATAAACGAACTCGAAGCTCCCGAGACAACCCCCAACCTCGCCTCCGGCGGCTTCATCGTCGAGTTCGATAACTATCCGGGTGCCAAAGGCGAGCAGATCAAAATGGACCCCGCCAACCCCGCCAATCATAAAGATGATATCCCGTTCTACCTCAATTTCGACACCCCCGAATACAATGAACTCTCCGACGCCCAGAAAGGTCTCATCGGCATGGAGTTCGCCCGCATGAACGAACTCATCAACAGCCGCAGCGACGAACTCTGGTCATACCTCGACCTCGACGATGCCGTGCGCTACTACATCGTCATGGAAATGATTTCCCACTACGAGGCATACCACGGCTCCACCTACCTCTTCCGTGACCGTGGTGCCGACCGTAAATGGCACTTCTCACCCCTCTGGGACCTCGGCCATGCCTTCGATGGCCAAACCAACTCGTACTTCTACGATTGCGACCTCTACGGTAACACCTGGATTCCCTCAATCCGCCTCAACGATAAGTTCAACAACCGCGTCAACGAAACCTGGAAATGGTTCATGGCCAACTGCTACGACGGCCTGATCCCCGAAATCGATTCCTATATCTCCCATATCCGCGCAGCTGTCGGCACCGACTACGCCCGCTGGGAAGGAATCAATTGCTCCGGTAATGGCTACGAACCCGAACAAATACGCGACAACCGCAACCTCGACGACCGACGCAATGCCGCCGTCAACCACCTCACAGCCAAGATAAACTGGCTCCGCGGCCAATGGGGCGACTACTCAGGCAATCACCCTGAGCCAACCCGCGACCTCACCCCGGCCCACCACGCCAACGGCTGGGACACACCCCTCAAGCTGTCAGAAGAAGACAATAACCTCGAACCCGGCACCGAAGGCGATGTCTACATCTACATCCACAACGATGCCAACTGGGGCAGCCTCAACGTTACGTTCATTCGCCACTACGACCCCGACGACTTCTACACCAACGGCTGGAACGGCACCAATTGCACCGACTACGACCCGAATCTGCGCTACGGCGACTTACAGGGCTTTTACACGATAAAAGTACCCGCCGGCGACTGGGCCTCCCACGAAGTCTTCATCCACGACAACGGCAACATCTACCGCCGCTACCCCCACGACAACCTCTACGGCGCGGCAATCAACAACCGGAGCCACATCTTCGTAACAAGCTCAGGCCTCTGGCTTGAAGTCTGCGACTCCACCGACCCCGACAGCCGCCCATCCCAGACCCCTGTCATCAAGCTCAACGATAAGAAGACCAAAGCCACCATCACATCCGAAATCGGCGACCTTCACCTTCTCGTTACCGAATACGACGGCAACTGGCAATGGGTCCAGGATGTGCTCTGCTCCCCCGAATATCCCGGTCCGCTCCGCACAGTCCCCTTCGAGACAACCGATTGGACGAACCCTGTCGCCACCGCAGACGTAGGTTACGAAGTGACACTCCCCAAAGACGACCACATGATCTACATCCGTGCCAAGTCCGTCAAAGGAGATACCCACTACCCCGAGACGGCAGTCCTCTTCAATGCCGCAGGCGATGACCTCCCCACCGGAGTCGGCGGCATCACCGAGACCCCGGCGCCCGCGTCGCCCGAATACTACGACCTCACCGGCCGCCGCGTCCAGAACCCCACCCGGGGCATCTACATCCGCCGCACCGGCTACCGCGCCGAAAAAATCCTTCTCTAACCGCCCTCGTCTCCCTCCTCGCTCCCTCTCCTCCCCGCCCTCTCTCCTCCGCGTCCCAGTTATCTGTCCCAGCGCAGAGCTTCAGCTCCCCCTCCTCCGCGTCCCAGTTATCTGTTCAAGCGTAGAGCTTCAGCTCCCTCTCCTCTGAGTCCCAGTTATTTGTCCAAGCGTAGAGCTTCAGCTCTCACCGCGTCTTTCCCTGCGCCCTCCCATCGGCTTTTTTGTCCGGTGTGAGGGCGCAGCCCGATTTCTCTCCCTCCCTATCCCCCCTCTTTCCTCCCGCGTCCTTTCTCTTTTCCCCCTCCTACTTCCCTGCCGTCTGGCGGGCTTGGCCCGCAGGTTGTGGCGCGACCACCGTCGCCCCCCGCTCCCCGCCTCCCCAAAACTTTCCAACCCCCATCCCCTAAAAACCGTTATTTTTATGTAAATTTGCAAAAACACCCCTACAAACATGAAAAAACCGATATTAGTAGTCTCAACCGGTGCCGGAATAAGCGCCGAATCAGGAATCAAAACCTTCCGCGACGCCGACGGCCTCTGGGAAAACTACCCCGTCATGCAAGTCGCCTCGGCCGACGGCTTCCGCCGCGACCCCGAACTCGTCCACCAGTTCTACAACGCCCGTCGCCGCGACCTAATCAAAGCCCTCCCCAACGACGCCCACCGCGCCCTCGTCGAGCTCGAAAAAGACTACGACGTCTACATCATCACCCAGAACGTCGACGACCTCCACGAACGCGCTGGTTCCTCCCACGTCCTCCACCTCCACGGCGAGCTGATGAAAATACGCTCCGTCACCAACCCCGACTATATCGAGACCCTCGACATCGACCACCTGGAGACCACGCCGGCCACACGCGGCAAGAACGGCGACCCCATGCGTCCCCACATCGTCTTCTTCCAGGAACCCGTACCCAACATCGAGAAAGCCGTCGAACTCGTTCACAAAGCCGATGTTTTCGTCGTCATAGGCACCTCTCTCGTGGTCTACCCCGCCGCCGGCCTCATCCAATGCGTACGCGCCGGAGTCCCCATCTACTACATCGACCCCAACCCCGCCGACACCTCCGCCATCACCGGCGTCCACGTCATCCGAGCCAAAGCCACCGAAGGCATGCGCACCCTCGCCACCCTCCTCACCGCCCCCAAATAACCGCCGCTCCCCTCTGTCTGGCGGGCTTGGGCCGCCGGTTGTGGCGCGACCACCGTCGCGCACCGGCTCTCCCCCCCCCCCGGCTCATGGCCGCCCACCGCGTCCCGGTCGAGTGGGTAAAGCCTGCGGGCTTTACCGCCCCTCCCTCCACCCCTCGACAGCAAAAAAATTTTCAAGTCTCAAAAATTATTCTTAACTTTGGAAAAACCAAAGCAGAAAAAATGAAATTCAAAAGAATATTGCTCAAACTCTCCGGCGAGTCCCTCGCCGGCTCACAAGGCCACGGCATCGACACCGACCGTCTTAACCAATACGCTGCCCAGATCAAGGAAATGGTCGACGCAGGTGTAGAGATAGGCATCGTAATCGGTGGCGGCAACATCTTCCGCGGCCTCTCCGGCGCCTCCGCAGGCTTCGACCGCGTCAAAGGCGACCAAATGGGAATGCTCGCGACCGTCATCAACTCCCTTGCCCTCAGCTCCGCTCTCGAGGCTATCGGTCAACCGTCAAAAGTCCTCACGGCCATCGGCATGTTCCCCATCGGCGAGCACTATTCCAAATGGAAAGCCATCAAGGCCCTCGAAGAAGGCTCAGTAGCCATCATCTCCTGCGGCACCGGCAACCCATACTTCACCACCGACACCGGCTCCGCCCTCCGCGCCATCGAGATTGAGGCCGAAGTCATGCTCAAGGGCACCCGCGTCGACGGAGTCTACACCGCCGACCCGGAGAAAGACCCCACCGCCACCCGCTTCGACCAGATCAGCTACGACGAGGTTCTTGCCCGCGGCCTGAAGGTCATGGACCTCACCGCCACCGCCCTCTGCAAAGAGAACAACATGCCCATCTACGTCTTCAACATGGACATCCCCGGCAACCTCCGCAAGGCCCTCACCGGCGATCCCGTCGGCACCCTCGTCACCGCCCGCTGACCCCAGGTTCCCTCTCCCCTCCTCCCTCCTCTCAGTGCTGACGTCCCCTCTTTCCCTCCAAAGCGCAGCCGGAGAGCTTGGCTCGACCTTTCGTGGCGCGACCACCGTCGCGCACCGGGTCTTCCCGGGGTGACGGTCGTCCCCCTCCGCGTCCCCGGTCGAGTGGGTAAAGCCTGCGGGCTTTACCATCAAGCTTATTTGTTCCTGCGCAGAGCTTCAGCTCCCCTACAAAATCAGAATAATAACTAAAACCCCAACCATATGGAAGTAAAAGAATATCTCCAGAACGCCGAAGACTCCATGCAGCTCGCGGTAGAGTACCTCGACGACACCCTGTCGCACATCCGTGCCGGCAAGGCATCTGCACGCCTCCTCGACGGCATCCGCGTTGACTACTACGGCTCACAGGCTCCCATCTCAAACGTAGCCAACATCTCCGTCCCCGACGCGCGCACAATCGCCATCACCCCCTGGGAAAAATCCATGTTCAAAGAGATTGAGAAAGCCATCATCAACTCCGAACTTGGCATCACACCCGAGAACAACGGAGAGGTGATCCGTCTCAGCATCCCCCCGCTGACCGAAGACCGCCGCAAGCAGCTCGTCAAGCAGAGCAAAGCCGAGGCCGAGACAGCCAAAGTATCAGTCCGTAACGCCCGTCGCGAAGCCATCGAAGGCCTCAAGAAAGAGATCAAGAACGGACTTAGCGAGGACATCGAGAAAGACGCCGAGGCCAACGTCCAGAAGATCCACGACAAATTCATGAAGAAGATCGACACCATCTTCGCCGACAAAGAAAAAGAAATCCTCACCGTCTGACCCCCGCCCCCACCCACCCATCCCACTTTTTGTCGCGGTGAGAGGGCGGCAGCCCGAATGTCCCCCCTCCCTCCCCCGTCCCCGTGGTGCAGTGTGAGGGCGGCAGCCCGATTCCACCCCTCTTTCCCCGTCGGCCCCCTTTCGCATGCCGGCTGCGCCGCGACCGCCGTCGCGCACATCAAGAACAACCATCGGCTTCCGGCTGTCATTGCCGGAAGCCGAAACTATATCCACCCCTCCTTTTTTCAAATACCTGCTAAAAAACATTCTTTTTTATTTACGTTTTATAAAAAAAATACCTACTTTTGTACCCGAAGTCTCTAACCTCTCTCCACGGGCTCCGCATCCCCTTTCGAGAGTAATATTTTAATAACCAATAAAAACACAATAATGGCAAAAGTAAGAGGAGCAATCATTGTCAACATTGAGAGATGCAAAGGATGCAATCTCTGTGTTGTAGCGTGTCCCACAAACACTCTGGCTTTGCAACCCAACGAGGTGAACGACCGCGGCTATCACTACGCCTACATGGCCAATCCCGAATCTTGCACCGGCTGCAGCTCATGCGCATGGGTATGTCCCGACGCTTGCATCGAGGTTTACCGCAAGGTCGAAAAGTAAACTAATCTCTAACCAGTCTAATCAGATCAAGAAAACACAATCCGTATGAAAGAAGAGATAAGACTCATGAAGGGTAACGAAGCCATCGCCCATGCAGCCATCCGCTACGGCTGCGACGGCTACTTCGGTTATCCCATCACACCGCAGTCCGAGGTGCTCGAAACCCTCGAGGAACTCATGCCCTGGGAAACCACAGGCATGGTCGTGCTCCAGGCTGAATCGGAAGTCGCAGCAATCAATATGGTCTATGGCGGCGCCGCTACCGGCAAAGCTGTCATGACATCATCATCATCACCTGGTATCAGCCTCAAGCAGGAGGGTATCTCATACATCGCCGCAGCATCACTCCCCGCGCTCATCCTCAACGTTATGCGCGGCGGTCCGGGTCTCGGCACAATCCAGCCCTCGCAGGCTGACTACTTCCAGGCCACAAAGGGCGGCGGTCACGGTGACTACCACCTCATCGTTCTCGCTCCCTCTACCGTACAGGAGATGGTCGATTTCGTAGGACTCGGCTTCGACCTCGCCTTCAAATACACAAACCCCTGCATGATTCTCGCCGACGGTATCGTAGGCCAGATGATGGAGAAGGTTGTCCTCCCCGAGCAGCGTCCGCGCCGCACCGAAGAGGAAATCCGTCAGCAGTGCCCCTGGGCGGCCGACGGCCGCAAGGATGGCCGCAAGCGCAACGTCATCACTTCGCTTGAACTCGAATCAGCTAAGATGGAGGTCATCAACCACCAGCTTCAGGCACGCTACCGTGAGATCGAGAAGAACGAGACCCGCTGGGAGGAAATAGCGGTCGAAGACGCAGATTACCTCATCGTCGCATTCGGTACAATCGCACGTATCTCCGACAAAGCACGCGAACTCGCAGCCGAAGAGGGCATCAAGGTAGGCATCATCCGCCCCATCACCCTCTGGCCATTCCCCACCGAGGCAGTCCGCAAGGCAGCCGAGGGCAAGAAAGGTATCCTCGTGGTCGAGCTCAACGCCGGCCAGATGATCGAGGACGTTCGCCTCGCAGTTCATGACAACCTCCCTGTAGAGCACTTCGGCCGTCTCGGTGGTATCATCCCCAGTCCCGAAGAGGTAGTTGACGCTCTCAAGGAGAAAATTATCAACAAATAATCACGCTTCCACATTATGAATATCGAAGAAATAATCAGAGAGGAAAACAAGGTTTACTGCAAACCTGAGCTTCTGGAGGAAGTCCACATGCACTACTGCCCTGGCTGCTCACACGGCGTGATTCACAAGCTCGTCGCAGAAATCATCGCCGAGATGGGCCTCACCGACAAGACTATCGGTGTCTCTCCCGTCGGCTGCGCAGTATTCGCATACAACTATATCGATGTTGACTGGATCGAGGCCGCACACGGCCGCGCACCGGCAGTCGCAACCGCAGCATCGCGCCTCTGGCCCGAGAACGTGGTCTTCACATATCAGGGCGACGGCGACATGTCCGCCATCGGTACAGCAGAGTCAATCCACGCCGCAAACCGTGGCGAGAACATCGTCATGATCTTCGTCAACAACGCCATCTACGGTATGACCGGCGGTCAGATGGCCCCCACCACTCTCGTCGGCCAGAAGACAGCCACAACCCCCTACGGACGCCGCGTGGACCTCAACGGACACCCCCTTGAGATCACAAACCTCATGGCAATCCTCGACGGTACATGCTACGTTACCCGTCAGGCAGTCCACACCCCTGCGGCTGTGCGCAAGACTAAAGCTGCCCTCAAGAAAGCATTCGAGAACGCAATCGCCAAGAAAGGAACATCTGTCGTTGAGGTTGTGGCAACCTGCAACAGCGGCTGGAAACTCTCTCCCGAACAGTCCAACAAATGGATGGAGGAGAACATGTTCCCCAAATACCCCCTCGGCGACCTCAAGAATCAGTAACCAGTTGAATCAACTATCATGAAAGAAGAAATTATCATAGCAGGTTTCGGTGGCCAGGGTGTGCTCTCCATGGGTAAGATTCTCGCCTACTCCGGACTCATGGACGACAAGGAAGTGACTTGGATGCCCTCTTACGGTCCCGAACAGCGCGGCGGTACAGCCAATGTGACTGTTATCCTTTCCGACTCCAAGATCTCGTCACCGGTGCTCGACAAATACGACATCGTTGTTGCCCTCAACCAGCAGAGTCTCGACAAATTCGCCCCCAAGGTGAAACCCGGCGGAACTCTCATCTACGACACCAACGGTATCCATAACCGTCCCACACGCGACGACATCAAGATTTACCCCATCGACGCGATGGAGGCTACTCTTGAAATCGGTAACTCCAAGGCTTACAACATGGTCGTTATGGGTGCCCTCATGCAGGCCATGGACTACAAGCTCCCCATGGAGAACGTCATCAAAGGTCTCAAGAAGTCCCTTCCCGAACGTCACCACAAGCTCATCCCCCTCAACGAGAAGGCCATCGAGAAAGGAGCCTCTCTCATCTGATGGGTCAAAGGTAAAACCAAATAAATCCCAACACCACAAGGGGCGCGCCATTCGGCGTGCCCCTTGTCAATTTTATCCCCGGCCCCATACCGGAGCCGATTTCTTATCCTGGTTCCTTACTCCGATGAGCCGGTCTCTTACCCCGGTTACGTGCCTTGATGAGCCGGTCTCTTACCCCGGTTACGTGCCTTGATGAGCCGGTCTCTTACCCCGGTTACGTGCCTTGATGAGTCGGTTTCTTATCCCCGTTTTTTTGCACTCCGGCTCATATCCGGGTTTATTTTTACAGGGTGTTTGTTCCCTATTTCAGAGTCCCGGCCTCAGCCTGCCGGATCATCTCTGCGTTAGCCGTAATATAAATCTCCACACGGCGGTTCTGCGCACGTCCTTCCGGAGTATCGTTCGAGGCCACATAGTCGGCCATCGGAACGCCCTTGGCGGTCATACGAGTGGCCGATACACCCTGATTGGCAAGATAACTCAGCACCGACTCCGCACGCTCGTTCGACAGCTTCTCATTCACCGCAAACGACCCCGTATTGTCCGTAAAACCGAGAATCTGCACGTCCGTGTTCGGGTTCTCCTTCAGATTGGTCGCAAACCGGCTCAGGTCAGCCTTGGCCTGCTCGCTCAGATTGTACTTGTTTGTCTGGAAAAGTATACCCCCGTCAAAAGTCACGCGGATAGCCTTCAGACCGGTCTGCGGGTCAGTTGTCTCCTCGACCTTAGCCTGTTCGGCCAGCTGCTCCTCAAGCTGCTTCTTCTGGCGGTCCATATTATTACCGATAAGAGCGCCTACGCCTGCGCCGACAGCCGCGCCGACACCGGCACCGATACCCGCGCCCTTGCCGCCGCCAATCAGAGCACCCAAACCTGCGCCGACAGCCGTACCGCTGCCACCGCCAATCAAAGCACCCTTACCCGTATTGGTTATGCTTGAGCAAGCGCTCCCCAACACCATAGTGGCACAAACCAGCCCAATCCCAAAAATCTTCAATACCTTCATAATCACAATCTTTAAAGAAATTACAGTAAAATCAAACCCAATTAAAAGGCCACAGCCTTTTAAAAGCCCGAAGTCTTTCAAAAGTCCAAGTCCTCGCCTTAAGAACCGAAAGTCCTCGCCTTAAGAACCGAAAGTCTTCGCCTTAAGAGCCGAAAGCCTTTTAAGAGTAATACAAGCAATCCTCTTTTTTGTTCGGTGTGAGGGCTTCAGCCCGATTCCAGTCTTCTCCCAGCCCGTCCGGGTGGAGCTGTGTGAGGGCGGAAGCCCGAATCCCGAATCCCGAAGAAATCAGAGCGCCCCCTGTTCCACGAGAGTCGCCACCCGGTCGATTATCGCATCCTCCCGGTTCTTCTCCGGGTGGAAGCCGGCCTTCATGTTCATGCCGAAAAACCGCCCGAAAGTCTGCCAGAATCCGGCCCTGAAGCTCCCCAAGAAAGCCTTCACGATATTGAAGGAAGTCTGGTCTGTCTCCCGGTTGATCAGCTTCAGCATAACCTTCCCCTGCCCCTTGGTCATCTTCTTGACCACAGGCTTGTACTGCTCGAAAATATCCTTCTCAAGCGTTTTAAGGTGCTTCTCGCGCATTTTCTTGTCGGGAATGGTCTGGATATACTCATACGTCTCGCAGAGCGTCGCAAACGCAAGTTTCGCATACGGCAGCGTCTTCTTCACATCGCGCACCGTGCGCCAATAGAACTCCTCCTCCTTCTTGTTCTTGAATTTCATCGGAGGATAAACAGTGATATTCTTGATATAAGTCATCCGGCAAGTGTCGCCATAAGCGTCCACAAACCGCGTGTATCCCTCATAAGCCTTGACCTTCAGCCGCACTTCCCCCTCGCTCTCTTGAGCGAAAGCCACCACCGGCCCCGCCACCAAAGCCATCACCAAAACAACCAAAGCCCCCACTCTTCCCCAGCCCCTATAAGTCCCATTAGCCCTATAAGCCCTATAAGACTTATCAGCCCTATCAGCCCAATTACCCATATCTTCCATACCTGTCCCCATTAGAATTATTATTTGTTCAAGCGAAGGAGCTTCAGCTCCGGCATCCCTTCCTCCGGCCCTTACATCCCGAGCACCGCCCCTTTTCCTAAACGGAAAAGCGCGTCAAAAATTGAAAGCCCCTCATTAATGAGCCCCCGCGTCTCCTCCCGCACCCCCGTCGGCACCCCCGCCCCGACAGCATCCATATCAAGCCATCCGAGCGCGACCCGCAGCAGCCGTGAGTTGAATTCCTCCATCCGCAGTCCCTCCGAATCGGCATAGACAGCCTCAATCTCCGGCATCAGGTGCGCATAGAAAGGCGTGCGCCCGTAAGCCGCATTCCAGGCTCCCAAATGCTCCCGTCGCCATTTCCCATGCTCCGACAGCACCGGGTCGGCTCCATGTCGCTTAAGCGCGCTACCGCCACCCTCGGCAGGCAGCGTAAGTACTCCTGTCGCAATCGGGCATCGGGCGAATTGCTTGCCGCTGACACCGCAACGGCGGTTGGCGCCCCCCCGGGCCTCTTCATCACCGAGACCGTCGCGGAGCGAGTGGAGATAGACCCCGACCCACTCCGCCGTCACTCCGAATGGAGTTACCATTTACCTTCGCTTTTGTCCGGATTAGGGTTCCTGAACACCCGGTTCCAGCGGATCTTGCCGTCAAACAGACCACGCTCCTGATCAAGCGAGACTATGATGAACATCGGCGAGCCGACCACATGGTCCTCGGGTACAAATCCCCAGTAACGCGAGTCAAGACTACGGTCACGGTTGTCACCCATCATCCAGTAGTAGTCCATCTTGAAGGTATAATAGTCAGTCTGTTCGCCGTTTATATAAATCTTCCCGTCGCGCGTCTGAAGGTCGTTACCCTCGTACACGCGGATGGCTCTCTCATAAATCGGCAGATTCTCCTCCGTAAGATGCAGGGTCACGCCCCGCTTCGGAATCCAGAACTCACCCATCGTCGGGCGTGTCCAGCCGTAGCTGTTGCCGAGCGGGAACACTCCGCCGAGGTCAAGCATGCCGCTCTCCGACTCGCGCTGCAGCGGGCCGATTACCTCGGGCCATTTCTCTATCTCGCTCTTCATCTCGGCTGTCAGAGGCACATCGTAGAACCAGAAACCGGCATACTCGTTGCGCATCGGCTTGTAGCCATGGTCCTCGATGCGCACACCGAGGTCATGCCATTTCTCCGCGCTTACCTCGCCGTTGACCGGTACTATATAGTTGTACTGCACATGCTCCGGCTCGGCTATTGCCTTGCCGTTGATGTAGATGGTGTCGTTCGATATGCGTATCCGCTCACCCGGCAGTCCGATGGTGCGCTTTACGTAATTCTCGCGGCGGTCAACCGGACGCCATATCACCTCGCCGAATCTCTGCGGGTTCTGCGCGATATAAGCCTTAGGATCAGCGATTCCCTGCTGTTTCAGATCATAGACAATCTGATAATAATCACGGTTCTGCATGTTAAGTGCCACCGTGTCACCCTGCGGGAAGTTGAACACCACAATGTCACCGCGCTCTATCTCGCGTATGCCCGGCATACGGTGATATTCAAGCTGAGGCTGCTCGATATAGCTCTTCGTGTTGACGATAGGCAAAGTATGTTGCGCCAGTGGGAAGTGAAGCGGTGTCTGCGGCACGCGTGCGCCATAGATGGTCTTGTCAACCCACAGACGGTCACCCACAAGCAGAGACTTCTCCAGGCTCGATGAAGGAATCTCATACTGCTGTCCGACGAAAGCGAAAATGAAATATATCAGAATCAGGGCATACACAATAGCGTCAACCCATGCCATCACCGTCCGTGTGGCACCTTTCTTCTTCTTCCACCAGTTGAAGGGAATATACCCGGTCAGATAAATATCCACCAACAGCAGCCACAGCAGGGCGAGCCACGGATTGCCCATAAGCACAACCCACAGGAAGAATATCGCCGACACGATACCGAACCGTATCCACCGCGTCTTCTTCACCCGTCGCAGCCTCCCCATCAAGCTGTTGTCTATTGTATTATCTGCACCCTCCTGCTCGTTGGGGTGCTTATTCTCCTGATTCATTTGAAAATGTCTTGTTTTGTCATTTCGGTCAGCATCTCGCCGATTGTATGGAATCCCTGCTTCCCGGCAAGCCACTCAGCGGCCATGACAGCCCCCAAGGCAAACCCGCCGCGCGACTTGGCCGAATGCGTGATCGTTATATCATCAACGGAAGAATCCCACACGATTGTATGTATCCCCGGCACTTCCCCCTCGCGCACATGCCCGATCTCCATCAAAACCCCATCCCCGGCCTCTCTAATCTCCGATGCCCCGGCTCCGGTGGTAGCCTCTGCCTCGCTAATCTCCGAAGCCTTAGCTCCGGCGGTAGTCTCTTTAATCT
The DNA here is from genome assembly GCA_910578385.1 of uncultured Muribaculaceae bacterium. Lineage (GTDB taxonomy): Bacteria > Bacteroidota > Bacteroidia > Bacteroidales > Muribaculaceae > Lepagella. Next base: position 64,090 of record CAJTQV010000006.1, read on the forward strand.
CTGAAGCTCCGGCTCCGGCGGTAGTCTCTTTAATCTCCGAAGCTTCTGCTCCCGCGGTAGTCTCTTTAATCTCTGAAGCTCCTGCTCCCGCGCTCTTTTTTGTTGCGTGAGAGGGCAAAGCCCGACCCTCATCCCCGGTCTCTTTCCAGCCGCTCACCCTTCCGGTGTTTGCCACAATCTGCTCCGCGAGAGTGATAGCCGTCCCCGACGGGTGGTCAAGCTTATGCACATGATGGGTCTCCACCATACAGGGCGTGTACTGCGGAAAAGAGTCCATGATCCGTGCCAGATAGCGGTTCACAGCCATAAATACATTAACCCCGATTGAGAAGTTCGAGGCCCACATCAGCGTCCCTTCCCCGTTTTCACACCGCTCCTTCATCACCTCCAGAAGTGTCTTGCCGCTCTCCGGGTCAACCACATTGACCCATCCCGTCGAACCGCAGACCACCGGAACCTGGGCCTCAAAGCAGCGGCTCACATTCCCTGCCGCCGTAGCCGGAGTCGTAAACTCGATAGCCACATCAGCGCCTCTGAAAGCCTCCGAATCAAACTCCTCAAGATTATCCTTGTCAATCCGGCAACAGATCTCATGCCCTCTCTCAAGAGCAATCCCCTCTATCATATGCCCCATCTTCCCATATCCGATAATAGCAATCTTCATATCAAAATAATAGCAATCTTCACATCAATAATTTTAGTTCCCATGTGAGGGCGCCAGCCCGAATCCCCCTCCCCAAGTCTTCCCTCAGTGCGTTGGCGGGCTTGGCACGCCGGTTGTGGCGCGACCACCGTCGCGCACCTCCCTCTCCTCTTTACTTTCCCCTTCTCTTTGCTCTGCCCTTATCTGAGCTTTGCCCTCCTCTGCGTGGTGCGGTGTGAGGGCGGCAGCCCGAATCCCCCCGTCTTCCCGTGTCCGGTGTCTCCCTCTCTGTCGAGTGGGGAAACCCTGCGGGTTTTCCCATCCCCGTCCCGGCCCCCTCCGGTCAGAACCCGAAGCAGATATTGTCAATATACATTGTCAGTCCCTCCGTGCCGATAAAGGCCTCCCCGCAGGTCGACGAGGCCATCACGAGCACATGGGTCGGCACCGCGTCAGCCGGGGCCCAGCCCTCCTCCTGCACCGGCACGAGCTTCCCCTTGCTGTTGTAGGCGTAATAGGCCTTCGCTCCGTTCAGCAGCCCCATATAGGAGCGGTAGAACGGTTGCTTGGTGATGTCACCGTAATGTATCGGCAGCTGGTGTCCTTTGGTCAGAGCCACACTCTTGTTATAGCGTTCCCGTCCCGTGCCCACACGGAGAGCGTGTATATTACCCTGGGCATCTTCCCACCGTTTCTGGAGAAGCACATAAACCTCGGCATTGTCGCGCCCCTGAAGTGTCTTCTTGCTTCCGAAGCCGGTCGCTTTCACACGGATGTTCACATTCGGCATGTCAACCCTGAAGTCATACACCAGTGCCTTTGGCCGCTTCGTATAGGGCATACCCATCTCCATCTTCGAATACGGGCTCTTGGTCGAAGAAATCGGCTCCCTCACTTTGCCCAGATAGATCGTGCCGGGCACCATCACATCCATATTGAGCAATCCAAGCACCTTCACCTGTTCGATCTTGGTGTAGAGTTTGGCCATCTTGTTGCCGTTCACCACAGCCGGCTCAACGGTGTTCGATGCCTTCACAACGCCCGAAACCTTTGCGTAGACGTTGCTCGTGGCCCACGGTGAGCCACCTTTGGGAGTATAGGCCACATTTCCCTTTATGCTCTGGGTCGGACCGATGGCATAGACGGTCTTCTTCTTTCCTCCGATCACTTTCGACTCGGTGATCTCGCGGGTCACCCATTGCGAGAAATCTCCGAACTTGATCTTCTCAAGTGTGAGCGCCGACGCATCCACGCACGAAAAAAGCGTCATCAACGCGGCAGCTAAAACTGTTAACTTTCGCATAATGACGCAAATTTACAAAAAAAATCTGAATTTCAGGGGTCTTTGAATCCTATTTTACGCCCCGTCGTCCGGTCAGCATTCAAGCCCCTGCGGCCACGCGGCTTTTACGCCTCCGTTACCGCTCAGCGCTTCAGCGTGCGCAGGAAGTGGTTCGCCCACTCTTCGCGCTCGGGGTTGGCGAGAATTACAGCCGTAGTCTGCTGGTCGCTGTACGGAAGCACAACCACCGTCACAAGCTGCCCGTCGAGCATACCGGTTGCCTTGGCTCCACCGCATTTGCCGAAGCTCGCTTTCTCTACCTTAGGGTTCGGAAGGTGCATCTGGAGCGCGAGCCGCTTGCATACCTCATACGCCAACTTCTGGTTGCTCCCTTTCATCTCCTCATTCTTCATCGACACTCCGAAGCTCGAATCAGGATATGTCGCCAACAGGCTCGACCCTTTCTGTACAACCGTTCCGGCGGGAAGCTCGAAGTCAAAACCGGCATAGTCCATGTTGATGAACCATTGGGCCTGACCATCTTTCCCTACATTGCCTGCGGCCTGCTGCTTGATTTCCTCCTGTGTCAGCGGCTTCTGGTCCTCCTCCAGATAGGGGCCTTCGCCGGTTGTGGTGCTCTCGGTCTGGGCCGACGCATTGGCGGCTCCCATGGCGGCCACAAGTGCGGCAGCCAACAAGTATTTCATTCTCATAACTGTTCTATTTTATCTTATTAATTTTGGTTCTGTTTTTTTGAGTGTGTTTAATTCAAACAAACTCTTAGGGTGTGTTTAAATTAAATCACTCTCCTACATGCCGAGGAAGTTCCGGGTATTGGCTGCGATTGTCTCTGTCAGATCTTTGCCATAGGCGGCCGAAAGCCGGGTTATCACCTCCTCGATTGTGACGGGCGTCTCATCCGTCTCGGCCAGTATCCGGTCTTCGGGAGTGGCCCGCAGCGCATCCGGATTGAACTCCGCGCCAAATGACAGCCAGCAGCCCGCTCTCAGCAGCATCGCTGCGACCTCCCGTTTGCGGCGGAAGCCATGTATCGCCCAGTTCTGTGTTGGCGCGAGGTCGCGCCTTGCACCCACAATCACATCATGCCCTTTCACGTCATGTATCACTATCGGCTTGCGTACGCTCTCCGAAATCTCCACATGCCGCTTGAAGACAAGCAACTGACGGAACATCGGCCCTCCGCGTGGCGTCAGGTCAATTCCCGTTTCCCCGACGGCCACAATCTCGGGCCGTCGCACCAGTTCCTCAAGCTCTCCCCATTCGGCGTCTGTCACGTCGCGCACCGTGTCCCACGGATGCACTCCCGCGCTATATCGCTGCGTTGCCGATATTGTCGGCATATCTTCTCCGGTCACTCTTATGGCCACAACCCCACGGGGCTGCGGTGCTGCGTGATGAGTGTGAATGTCCAACAATTCCATACCTGTTTTCCTGTTTTAAGCGTAATCTTCTGCTTTGACTCCAATGGCTTTCACGGACTCCAACGGCCTTCACGCCCTGAATTCCGGCAAATGAAACCTTGCCTTAAGCTAAGCCACAAGTTGTATCTTACTGCTTGCGAAAACCGGAGTCTATATTTTAACCCTTTTTAACCCCCTTTTGTTCATTTTTATCTTCAGCCCGCAGGCTTGGGTTTGTTCTCAGCTGCACGCACTGCCCTATCTTCAGCCCGCATCTCTATCTTCATCCCGGTCCTCATGCTTGCTTTCAACCGGCGGAACAGGGTCATACCCTGACCCACCCCACGGATGACACCGTGCTATTCTCTTGGCTGCCAGAATGCTCCCCTTTATCGCACCATGCGTCTCTATGGCCTCTATGGCATACTGGCTGCAAGAGGGCACATACCGGCACGAAGCCGGCAGCATAGGCGATATACTCAGCTGATAGAAGCGGATAGGCATCCTGAGCACCCGCCGTGCGATATGACTAATCCTATTGCCCATCCTGCGTATCTTTCCCCTCTCCACTCCCCTTGTTGACACCTTCTCCGGCTCCTCTGTCCTTGCCCTTTACATCCTCTTTCTCTTCTCTGTCATCGACCTTCACAGCGTTTTTATCTTTCCCCTTTACGGCTGCCTCAACTTTCGACAACAGCCGCCGCATCTTCTTTTCAATCAGTGCGAAATCCGTGTTCTCCCCATGAATGTATATGAATGCCATCCCTAAGGTCCTTACGCTTTCCGATGCAGCCACCGCCCTTTTCAGACTGTTGCGGTTCAACCGGTACGCCTCCCGTATCCTGCGCCGCATAAGTACGCGGTCAACAGCCCTGCGCCGCTTCTTCTTCGGCACAGTTATAAGCATCTGGACCTCCCCGATTCCGGCGGGCGCACCGCACTTGAAAGAATTCTCCAGTTCCTCCTCACCCATCGCCCGGTAAGTAAGTCTCAGCGGAAAATCATATAGAGAAGTCCCCTTCTCAAACAACCCTCCCACCAGAGTCTTCAACCGCAGCTTCTCCTCCTTCCCCATCCCCAATCGCTCCTTCTGCTCCCCGTCTCGCGGCGCTCCTGCCTCCCCCGGCTTCACCTCCGTTCCGGCCTCCGTAGCCTTGGCCTCACCGGTTGCCGGTTGCCCCGTAGCCTCCTGGGGCCTCACCTCAGCTCCGGCCTCCGTAGCCTTGGCCTCGCCGGTAGCCCGTGGTTCCGTAGCCTCCCCCATCTTTTCTATCACATTCATAACATCCATAATGCAAAATTAACAAAAATAACGGAACCAACCCCCACCTTCCGTGTTAGAATTATGTACCCTCCTCTCTCCCAGCTCCCCCTCTCCACTCCGCCCGTGGCTGCTCCGGCTCCTCCCTCTCTCCCCTCCGCCTGTGGCTACTCCGGCACCTCCCTCTCTCCTCCGCCTGTGGCGGCTCCCCGTGGCAGCTCCGGCCCCGCCTCTCTCCTCTGCTGTCCGGTTTTTGTTCCAGCGCGGAAGCTTTAGCTCCGCCTCCGCCGTAGCTTCGCCAGCCGTCCCCGTTGGCGGGCTTGGCCCGCCGGGTGTGGCGCGACCACCGTCGCGCACCGCGTCCCGGTCCAACAGCCGCCCCCGGGCGGCTCCCTCAAAAAAGTCAAACCAAAGTCTTAAAAACAAGAATATTATGAAAAAAGAATGTATCGTAAGTTTCGGTAACTCCACCGAATACCGTCTTACCCTTACCGAAGGCGCCTCTCAGGTCGCAGACCTGAAGGAGGAAGTCAAATCCTATCTCGCCAAGAAATTCCCGGATCTCAACTCCCTGAATTTCTACGACAAGATGACCGTAATCCCCGTCACTCCCGAAAATGAGGACAAATACCGTGGCTACAAGGAGTTCGACAGCAATTCCATCGACGAGATCAAGGCAGTCCTCAGCCGCGAGGTCGAAGGCTCGCAGTCTGTACGCGAGCTTAACGACAATGCCCCCTGGAGCTCAGCTACCGCCAAGATGTAGGTTGAGTGCGTTCCGGAGCAGCCCCTCGCGCTTGGCGCGTTTCAGGCAGCTCCCTTTCAGCCGCGCCGACAGCGCGGCCGCTTCGCTGTGAATGATATCCCCGGCCGTCAGGCCGATTACCCCGTCGGACACCGCCGGCAAGTTTCTTGCCACGGTGCCCGGCTTTCTGTTATGCGGGCACGCCGCGATGCACCTGTCACACCCGAACAGGGTGCTCCTCCCTGCTGCTGTCCCCATTGCCGCTTTCTGGCGCTCCTCCGTCCAGTCTCCTCTGTGCTCAATAGTCAGATAACTCAGGCATATCCCGCAGTCAAGGGTGCTATTCTCCTTCAAAGCCCCGGTCGGACAGGCCGCGCGGCATCGCCCGCACTTACCGCAGTCTCCGCCAAGCGGCTCGTCCGCCTCCAAGTCCAATGTCGTCACAATCTCCGCCAGGAACACCTCACTCCCCACACCGGGCACTATCACAGCCCCGTTCTCCCCGAGTATCCCGACCCTGGCCATCACCGCCCAGTACCGCTCCATAATCGGTGCTGAATCCACGCATATACGCCAGTCGCGACCCTCTTCCCCCAACAACTCTCCTACGCCAGACATCCTGATATTCCGCTTTATCCAGTCATGATAGTCGGGCAGCAGTGCATAGGCGGAGATACGTGGCAACTCCGGGTCGCGCACCCTCCCGGTGCGGTAGCTGAACGCCATGCACACCACGCTCCGCGCCCCCTCAAGCAGAAGGCGCGGGTCTCGTCTTATTTCCAAGTGATTGTGCATGTATGCCATTCCGGCCGCTCCTCCCGAGCTGAGCCACGCGGCATAGGTCTCCACAGCCCTCTCCTCGACCTCTTCGGCGCGGGCAACCCCCACAGCAACAGCCCCGGCCTCTCTGAGTGCAGACTTTATTTCCTCCCGAAGTCGGCCGGAATCTCTCCCCATCTGTCAGTGTCCCATTTACGTATTTTCACATCATAAGAATGCGAGTTCAGCCACGACAGAGCACGCTCCATCAGCTGGAAGCTCTTCTCCGTCTTCGGATTACGCGCCAACTGAGTCTTCACCTTACGGTTGCGCACCCAGGCCATGCCGGTCACGGAGTCGCTGTATATCGTATGCTTCTCCCCACGGCTGTACATCAGCGACAGCGCATGGACAATCGCTAAGAACTCCCCGATGTTATTGGTAGACTGCTCGAACGGCCCCACATGAAAGATTTCGCGCCCCGACATCAGCTCGACGCCACGGTACTCCATCTTGCCTGGATTTCCGGCGCAGGCGGCATCCACTGCCCAACCGTTCAGGTCAATCTCCGGATTGCTCATATAGTCAGGCTTGCCATCTGCGGGCATATTCTGACGCTGCGCGTCGAGCAGCAGACCACCCAGCTCACGCCCCTCGGCGCGTGCCGTACCCTGCCTGAACGCCTCGGCTGCCGCCGCCGCACTCGTATAGCTCTTGAACGAAGCCCCCGGAAAGTCATCAACCTGCTCCAGCGCATCCTGAAGGTCATCATAAACCCCCGGCACCCGCCCCGTCCAAACCACATAATACTTCTTCATACCTCCCTGATTATCTTAGTCCAAATCCCCTGCTCCTCCCCCCGGTTCCCATTCCCCAAGTCCTATTTGTCCCGGTGCAGAGCTTCAGCTCCCTCACCTCCGTTCTCTCAGCGGGGTTCGTCGCGGTAACAATAGTCGCGTCGCAGCCTGTCAAACTCCGCCGGAGCCTTCTTCAATGCCTCGCTGTCAACAGTCGGGTCATAAGAGCCGATAATCATCTCAGCCGTTATCCCCGGAGTGCCCGTATAGACCGGTTCCAGCCCGTTTTTGTCAACTGTCACCCCGAATTCACGCTCCACGGCTTCAATAGCCATGCGTGTGGCGCGTTCCTTGCCCTGCCGTGAGTATCCGGCTATGTGGAACGTTCCGAAGTCCACAGCGGCCAAAATTTCCTCGTCAACCTTCGGCTCACCCTCCCACGTGTCAATCACGGTGCGGATGCGCCCCGAAAGCACATGAGGCCTAAGGGCGGCGAAATCCACCACAGGCCCCCGGGCCGCATTCACAAGAATCTTGCCGTCGCCTATAAGCTCCAGCTCCTTCTCCCCGATAAGATGATAAGACGGATATTTACCGTCACGAGTCAGAGGCGTATGCAACGTCACCGCGTCACTCCTCCGCAGCAACTCATCGAGCGGCACATACTCCACCACACCCTGCCAGCTGTCTATATTCCCCCCTTTACTATTTACCTCCCCATGGTTGCTGTTGCTTATATCTCCCCCCTTCTGAGTGGTTCCGGTTTCTTTCGCTGTCATCGCCTCCTCTTTCGGCGGGTCGCTTACGAGCATCTTGACGCCCAATTGCCGTCCCCAGTCAAATACCACCGAGCCGACATTGCCGCACCCCACTATTCCGAGAGTGTCCCGTTTCGGGTCAAACCCCATCCGCAGTAGTGCGGACCATACATACTGTGCCACACCCGGAGCATTGCACCCCGGAGCGTTACTCACCTTTATGCCGGCGGCCGCGCACCATGGCAGGTCAATCTGGTCCATGCCGATTGTGGCAGTAGCCACAAGCCGCACCTTGGAGCCGCCCAACAGAGCCTCGTCACACCGCGTCCGCGTCCGTATCACAACCGCGTCAGCATCCCTGACCACCTCCGGCGTAAACCCGAACTGATCCACATAAACCACCTCGGCGACCTCCTCCAGCCGCCCCCTCAGAAAAGGTATATTATCGTCAGCAATGATTTTCATATCTCAATCTTTATCAACCCCTTCCCCGTTACTTTCCTCAATTTTTCCTGAGTTTCTCCTCAGCTTTTACTGAATCTTTCCTCAGCTTTTACTGAAATTTTCCTGAGTTTTTCCTCAGTCCCTGTGGCGGGCTTGGCCCGCCGGGTGTGGCGCGACCACCGTCGCGCACCGAGTCCCCGTCTCCCCCGTGTGGCGCCCTGTCTCCAGTCCCCGTCGCCCCCTGCCTCTCTGTCGAGTGGAGAAAGCCTGCGGGCTTTCTCGTCCCCCTCCCTCAGATCACCATCATCACGAACCCGGCCACATACAGCCCCGACAGTCCCAGCACCCAAATCCACCCCTTGTGGATATTCCACAGCGCGAACAGATTCCCCAACTGTACCGCAGTGATCATATATATAGTGGTCATATACGCCACCATATTGTTGAAGTCAATCAGCATACAGACAGCCGAAACCAGCCCTAACACATTTATAACCATATTGTACAGCCGTCTCTGCGTGTTTCCTGCATATAGCTTAACCCCGTTGTTGAGTGCCAATATCAGTCCCACCACAACGGTAACGGCCACATTGAGCAACCCGAAGAAGAGTCCGCTCTTGGTGTCATAACCGTCAAACAGATTCGTGAATGTCGGCATCGTGAACTGCGACAACGGCACAATCCCGAGTCCAACCGCAATCCAGTACGGCGCGGCTACACCCATCAGAAAGGCCACCAGCCCCTTGAAGTTGAAGCATTTCAGCAGTATTGCCCCGACCAGATACACAGGCATCATGAAGATGAACGCATATTGTATCATCGAGCCGAGTGCCAATATCGTGGCTATCGCGAACAGCTCCTGCGAAGAGTTCCGCTTCCTGTAGCATCCGAACAGCACCACAAGACATATCAGGTTCGCAAGTGCCATAAGGGTCGATGACGACAGCATTCCCGAAACCCATGTGTTCGAGGCCGCCATTATCACGAACATACCGGTCAGCACCGTGTCCGATCCCTGCACGAACGTGAACTCCTTGTTCACGAAGTAGAGTGTGCTGGCCGTAGCCACAAGCAGTCCGAGATTAAGTATCCATCCCCACAGCGGGGTCATCCCCCATCCGTTGGGCGACGGCAGACAGATTCCCATACTGCCTGTAAGTGTATTCGGGGCATCTATGAAAAACGCCACCGCAGCCATAGCCAGCGAGGCTATGGCCGCGAGTGTCATTCCTTCTTTCCCCATCACATGCCGGTGCACCATACGCTATTCGTCCTCGCTCTCTTTACCTTTGCGTTTACGGAAGTACACGGGGTTGATCACCTGGCTCTTCTCCGCGCTGATGCTCGGGCCTTTGGAGTTTACGGTCACGCCCTTGCTGCGGCGGTCATCACGCTTGAACGGCTTGCGGTCGTCGCGTCCGTAGGGCTTGCGGTCATCACGGCGGTCATCGCGCTTGAACGGCTTGCGGTCGTCACGGCGGTCGTCACGCTTGAACGGTTTACGGTCATCCCTGCGGTCGTCGCGGTTGAACGGCTTGCGGTCATCACGGCGGTCGTCGCGCTTGAAGGGTTTACGCTCCTCGCGGTCGTATGAGTGCCCCTCCTCGCGGTCATAAGGTTTGCGGTCGTCGCGGCTGAAATTCTTCTTGTTGTCGCGGCGTTCGTCGCGGTGGTAAGGCTTCGGCTTGCGGTCATGCTGCCCGTATTTGCGGGTCTCGCTCTTCCACTCGTCGTCGCTCATGCGCTTCATCTTGCGCGGCCCACGTGTGGAAGTGTCTTCGTCATCAAAGCCTTTCACGCGTCCACCCTCGCTGCGGAAGTCGGAATAGCGTCCGTCGAAGAGCACATATTCGCGCAGCGTGCATTCCAGACTGCCGTTGAGCATCGGGATCTTCATCGACGGCTTGAGTCCGATATTGTCGAAATCCTCGTCGTTAAGGCCGATAATCCAGGCGTGCCATCCGGGGAAGTTGCGTTTCAGGTTCGTGCCGATTCCACGGTACAGTTCCTCCATGTCTTCCGGTTTCAGACGGCGGCCGTAGGGCGGGTTCATAACCATGATTCCCGGTTCCGGATTGTCTATCCAGTCGCTCATCGGTCGGCAGCTCAGCTCAATCATGTCGTCAACCTGCGCCGACTTGATGTTCTTGCGGGCAATCATAACCGCTTCGGGGTCGATGTCGCCGCCATATATTTTATATCCGAACTCGCGTTCCGCGCTGTCGTCGTTATAGAGTGTCTCGAACAGCTCGTTGTCGAAATCGGGCCATTTCTCGAATGCGAAGCCTTGGCGGTATATACCCGGGTTGATGTTGGCAGCGATCAGGGCGGCTTCGATCAGGAATGTTCCTGAACCGCACATCGGGTCGGCGAAGTTGCTGTCTCCGCGCCATCCGGTCTTCATGATGATACCGGCGGCAAGCACCTCGTTGATCGGGGCCTCGGTCTGTTCGTCGCGGTAGCCGCGCTTGGAGAGCGGTTCGCCGCTTGAGTCGAGCGAGATGGTCACGCGGTTGCTGTCGATGTGTACGTTGAGCAGCAGGTCAGCACCCGTCACGCGTACCGACGGACGTTCACCGCCGAGATCACGGAAGTGGTCCACGATACCGTCCTTGACCCTGTAGGTCACGAATTTGGAGTGAGGGAAGTCCTCGCTGTTCACCGTCGAGTCTATGGCGAATGTGCTCTCCGGAGTCATATACTTGCTCCAGTCGATGTCACGCACCATGTCGTAAAGCTCATCAGGATTGTAGGCGGTGAATTTTTCAATCGGTTTGAGGATCCTCAGGGCTGTGCGGCAGCAGAGGTTCGCTTTGTACATCAGTTCAAGGTCTCCCTCGAAACTCACCATGCGGCGACCCATCTCCACGTTCTCTGCCCCTAACGAGATGAGCTCGTCGCGGAGCACGTCTTCAAGACCCTGAAAGGTCTTCGCCACCATTGAAAATCTGTTTTCCATATCTTGGAAATTCTCTTCTATCTGTTTTATTTTGTTTATGTTTGTTTCGTTTCGTAAGCCGTTGTCACCGGCTGTCATCCCGCTCTCAGAAGCCGCCGAAGGTTATCTGGTTACCACCACGGTGCTCCTCATCCTGCTGCGGCCGGGGACGCGGCGCAGGTTTCTCCCCTACGCTGAAGTCGGGCATCTCCGACAGACGGCGAAGCTCCTCGCGCACCTGCTGCGGACGGTTGTAGGTCGGGGTGCGCTCCAAGAGTGCTATAACCTCGTGGTCGTCAAATTGCGTGGGCTTGAGCACTGCGTATTTGAGCCGGGCTGTCTCGCGCTCCTGCTCCTTCAGCTTGTCCTTGCCGTAGATGTCGGCTATCTGTTTCTCCTCCTCGCGCTCTTTCTTTGTCGGCTCGACTGGTTCTGGGTTCTTGATGACGATTGTCTCGTCATCCCCCTCTTTGATTGTCACGTTGAAGCCTGAGGCGAGCACGGTGATTTTCACCTTGTCGCCCATGGTCGGATCGTCGCCTATACCCCATTTCACATCTATGCTTGAAGGGAGTTTTGATGTGAAGCTCGTGATTTCGGCAATCTCCTCTGAACGGATCGGGTTCTCGGAGTCTTTGGCACACATGAATTTGAACAGCAGCCTTTTAGAGGTATTGATGTCGTGACGTTTCAGCAGTGGCGAGTGCAATGCCTTGTTGAGAGCGTCGGTTATGCGGTGCTCCCCTTCTCCGACGGCTGTCGAGATGATGGCCGCGCCGCTGTCCTTGAGCGTGGTCTTGACATCCTGGAAGTCGACGTTCACATAGCATTGCTCGGAGATTATCTCCGAGATACTGCGTGCCGCGTTGGCAAGTGTGTCGTCGGCTTTGCTGAATGCGTTGAAGAAGTTGAAGTCCTTGTACAGCTCTATGATGTTCTCGTTGTTGATTATCAGCAGAGCGTCTGTGTATTTACGCATCTCCTCGGCTCCGGCGAGTGCCTTGAGTATCTTCTTCTTGCCCTCGAACATAAAGGGAACAGTCACGATACCTATGGTCAGCATCCCCGCCTCTTTGGCTTCGCGTGCCACTACCGGAGCTGCGCCGGTACCGGTACCTCCACCCATGCCGGCGGTGATGAACACCATCTCAGTCTCGTCGGTGAAAAGGGAACGTATGTCTTCCACGCTTGCCTCGGCACACTGACGGCCGACCTCCGGAACATTTCCCGCACCGCCTCCTTTGGTAATCTCCCAGCCTAACAGCAGCTGGTTGGGAACGGGTGACATCTTAAGGGCCTGCTTGTCGGTATTGCATACCACAAACTTGATCAGCGGAATATTCTGCTGATACATGTAGTTCACGGCGTTACCGCCACCGCCTCCGACTCCGATCACCTTGATGATGGCGCCGTCGGTCTCCTCTTCTCCGAAGTTCGATGCGTCTGTTATGTCGCGGTATATATCTTGATTCATTGCTTCTTCAGTTTTGGGATTGTTCTGTGTGTGCGGGTTGGAATCTCTTATTCGAGCAGGTCGGAGTCATCTTCATCCGATTTGAACATATCGGAGATTCTTTTCGAGAACTTGCCCCACAGTTTGGAGCCTTTTTCTTTGTGCTGTCTCTCTTTCCTGCGCTCCTCTTCCCGCTCCTCAGTATCTTCGTAACCCTCGCCTGTCACGGGCAGTTCCTCGGCTTTCGGAATTTCAAGACATTCATCGTCCGAGTCGCTCGCTCCGCTGTAGAGCACGCTCGAGACCTGAAGTATATCCGATGCAGGAGTCTTCATATCCTCCAGCCTGATATAGTTCGGCAACTGTCCCCGGCGAACGGGAAGGTCTGTCTGGCGTCCCAACAGGTCTATCATGCCGTTCAGGTTCATGCCACCTCCTATGCAGATTAGTCCGCCCGGCATGTCGTTGTCTTTCAGCCCGGCATATTTGATTTGCTCCACCACATTGGCCACTATCTCTTCCGAGCGTGCCACTATCAGGTTGCTCACTTCCGACATCTTGATGCCGTTCATATTGAGCGCCGAGGGTGTCTCGCGTGGCATGGCGTTGCCCGATGTTATCTTTATGTCTTCCGCACGTTCCTCAAGCACGTTGAGTGTTGTGATGTCGCGGGTTATGTTGCGGCCTCCAAGCGGCAGCGTCGCGAAATATTTCAGCGCGCCTCCCTTGTAGATTGATACTGTCGTTGTCTCCGCTCCCATGTCCACCAACATGCAGCCCAAACGTTTCTCTTCCGAGCTGAGTATTACCTGCGCGGTCGATAACGCGGTGACTACAAAGCCGTTTATGCGTATCCCTATCTTGTCGGCGATTGTGCGCTGAAGGTTGCGGCGAAGCTCCGGACGGCAGACTATCAGGTCGTAGGTGGCGCGTATCTTGTTACCTATCGCGCCCTTGGGTGAGCGTGTCTCCTGCTTCCCTACAAGGTAGCTGCGGGGAATAGCGTCAACCACCTCAAGCGACGAGTCGATTGCCGTCGCCAATGCCTGCTCGCGCAGACGGCGAAGTATGTCGTCGTTGATTTCAGTGTCGTCGGGCAGGTTGATCTCAACCTCTGTGGTGATGCTGCGCAATGAACGCCCCGACAGACCGACATAGACTCCCGTTATCTCGCGCGGAGCGACTGCCGGCTCACGTTGCAGCCTGTCTATCACCCTGTTTATCCTCATCGAGGTCTCCTCAAGGTTCTGGATTACGCCGTATCGCACGCTCTCCACCCCTTTCTCCTGCTTGGTCGCTATTATGTCGAGCCGCCCGTCAGCATACATCCTGCCTACGGCCGCCACTATCTTTGAGCTGCTTATCTCTATCGCAGCAACATATCTGTCGTCGTTCATATTCACCCTAAAGGTTTTTTCTCGGTTTTTACTGGTGTCTCCGCCGTCGGCGTGTCACCGGTCTTTTTCTCCTTCTTCTCCCCTGTCGTCTCCTCCGGCTTCTGAGTGGTGGCGCCTGCCGCTGACGCATGGCTGTCGCCGACGTCGGGCAGTGTAGCCTCCTCAAGGTCTATATCCTCCACATATTCCTCGGCATGGTTCAGCCGTGTCTTGTCGCGGCGCGTAGCCACCACCTGACCCCTGAATTTCACCGAGATGGTGTCATATTCATTCCATCCCTTGTAGGGCATGACCTGACGGTAGAACAGCGTCAGGGCACGCTTCTTCTCGTCGAGACGGGTAGTGTCGCCGAAGTTGATGACATGTCCCCTTATTCTCGGAACAAGAATCAGGTTGTCTCTGTTCTCTGCGACCACCATGCTCACCAATTCGCTGAGCATCGGGTCGGAGTTTATGTAGTTCACGAGGGGAAGCACTGACGAAGGCGGGAATTTGCGGCTGAAATTGCCGCTCACCACCGGCACGTCGCTGTAGAACTCGGCGTTCGAGGCTATATGCTTACCGGCTTTGTTGATGTAGTAGGAATTGTCGGCGAAGAACACGCGCATCACCGGCACCAACGGTACTATCTTGATTATCAGCTTGCCGTGCGAAGAGATCATGCAGTGCACGCTCTCGAAATTGCTGTATCGTGCCAGATACCGCTCCACATCGACGGTGCTCAGCTGGTGCAGGGGCGTGCCGACTATCCGCTGAGGGTAGTCGCGGAGTTCTTCGGTCACTCCGTGACGTATCACGGAGTCCATCGCCGCCGAGCCGTCCACATGCACCTCTATGCCGGTGCATACGTGCAGGCTCGCCTCACGATGTGCCCATACGGTCATTCCCGCCGCGTAGCAGAGCAACATGGCGAAGATTACCCATTTCAATATCTTGCGTCCCTTTCCGGCCAATTTCGTCCTCTTTTTTGTCGGGAGTATCCTCCCGTTTTGTTTTCAGGTTCCTACCTCGTTTTTTCGGTTGGTTTCTATACGGTTTTAACCGGTCGGCGTTACTCGCCTCCGGTCAATTCTTTCTTGATGTCGGGGAGCATCCGGTCTATGTCGGCGGCCCCTAAAGTCATCAAGACCTCAAAATTACTATTTTTTATCAGATTCAGCAAATCTTTTCGCTCACAGTATGTTTTTTCTCTGCTTTTTACGGCATCAAGTATCGTGTGAGTGCTGATTCCCTCTATCGGAAGCTCCCTGGCTGGATAGATTTCGGGCATGATTACTTCATCTGCCTGCGACAGTGCCTCGGCAAATTCCGGTGCGAAGTCGCGGGTGCGCGTGTAGAGGTGCGGCTGGAAGATCACGCTCAGTTTCTTGCCGGGATAGAGTTTGCGCACCGAGGCTATCGAGGCGCGTACCTCGTTGGGTGAGTGGGCATAGTCATCTATCAGCACAGGACCGTTCTCGCTCTCTGTGCCGTCGAGCCATACCTCGAATCTCCGCTTGGCTCCCTTGAATGTGGCCAGTCCGCGCTTCACTTCCTCAGGGGTTGCCCCGGCTGTCAGTGCTGCGGCTGCAGCCGCCACGGCGTTGTCTATGTTGATTTCAACCGGCACCCCGGGACTCATCTCCTCGATGCGCAGTCCGTCGGGGCCGACGAGTGTGAAGCTGATGCGTCCCTCGCCATATCTGATGTCTTCGGCGTGCCAGTCTCCCTCGCTGCCGCCGCTGTAGGTCATGACACGCACTCCCGGTTTCACGTCAGGACGCATTTTAAGCCCCGTATGGAGCAGCAAAGCACCTCCCTGACGGATCAGTGAGGTGAAGATGCTGAAAGCCTCTAAATAGTGTTTCTCGTCGCCGTAGATGTCAAGATGGTCGGGGTCTGTCGAAGTGATGACGGCTATCCACGGGGTCAGTCTGTGGAATGAACGGTCATACTCATCAGCCTCGACCACGCTGATGTGTGACTTCTCATCGAGCACGAGGTTGCTGTCGATATTGCGCAGCACGCCGCCCAGAAAGGCCGTGCAGCCCGGATTGGCATCGCGGAGTATATTGGCCACCATCGAAGAGGTGGTGGTCTTGCCATGGCTTCCGGCCACGCATATCGCGTCGGTCTTCTCGGTAATCTTGCCGAGAAGCGCGGCACGTTTTATGACCTCGAAACCGTTGCGGCGGAAATAGGAGAGTACCCGGTTGCTCTCGGGCACTGCCGGAGTATACACAACCAAAGTTTCCGCAGGGTTGCGGAAGCCCGCCGGAATCTCATCTTCCGAGTCGGTGAAAGTCAGCAGCGCGCCCTCCTGTTCCAGATGCTCCGTAAGAGCGGAAGGGGAGCGGTCATAACCCGCCACCCGCGCCCCATGACGCAGATAATACCTCACAAGATTGGCCATGCCAATACCCCCCGCCCCAACAAAATAAATCTTTTCCATTTTCTTCAGTCAAATCGCCCCCAAGTCAATCCCTCCCCAATTCCTGCCTCCCCAACTCCGACCTCCCCAAGTCCAGCCTCCCCAAGTCCAATTTTTGTTTCCAACCAGCAGCTTCAGCTGCGCCCCCAAAAACCGGCCTTCCCCAAGTCCAATTTTTGTTTCCAGCCAAGCAGCTTAAGCTGCGTCCCCTCTAAAATCTAAAGCCTAAAACCTAAGACCTAAAGCCTAAAATCCTCTCCACCTCGTCAGCAATCCGCTCGTCGCTGTCGCGCAGGGCCATCGCCGAGATATTCCCGCTCATCTTCTTGAGTTTCTCCGGTTCTCCCATCAGCTTCAGCACGGTCGGCACCAGCTGCTCCCGTGCCTCGGCATCGGTCACGAGTACCGCCGCGTCGCGCTCCGACAGCGCGAGTGCGTTCTTCGTCTGATGGTCTTCGGCCACATTCGGCGAAGGCACCAGCACGCACGGCTTGCCCAACAGCTCCAGCTCACTTATCGAACCGGCTCCGGCGCGCGAGACCACAAGGTCCGCCGCCGCATAGGCCGAGGCCATATCGGTTATGAAATTGGTCACGACAACCCCCTTCAGCCCTTTGGCTGCCTTGAGTCCGCGGTCGCCGAAGTTCTTTCCGGTCTGCCAGATTACCTGTATGCCATGCGAGGAGAGTTCCTTAAGCCCGGCCTCCAGACTCTCGTTGAGGGTAAGCGCGCCCAACGAGCCGCCGACAATGAGCAGGGTAGGGCGCTCCGGGTCGAGACCGAAGCTCTCGCGTGCCGCTTTGCGGTCGCGTGCCCGCTCTGTCAGATCTTTTCGCACCGGGTTACCTGTCTTGATTATCCTGTCGGCAGGGAAGAACCGTTCCATCCCGTCATAGGCCACACATATCTTCGCGGCCTTCTTAGCCAACAGTTTGTTGGTAACTCCGGCATAAGAATTCTGTTCCTGGAGCAGGGTAGGGACGCCGGCCTTCTGGGCGGCCTTTAGCGTCGGGCCTGAGCAATAGCCACCTACGCCGATTGCGATGTCAGGCTGGAAATCGCGCACAATCTTCTTGGCCATGCCGATGCTCTTGCGCAGCTTCAGCAGCACCCCGACATTGCGCCACAGACGCTTGCGGTCGAATCCGGCCACGGGCAGTCCCTTGATAGGGTAGCCGGCTGCCGGCACTTTCTCCATTTCCATGCGGTTTTCCGCGCCGACAAAAAGTATGTCGGCATCCAGACGCCGTTTCAGCGCGTTGGCAATCGACAGGGCCGGGAAGATATGTCCTCCCGTGCCGCCGCCGCTTATCAGTATCCTGTATTTTCTCTTGCTCATCTCGGTTTCAATTCTAATTCTCCCCGCCGTCCCTGTTATTTGTCTCGTCCCTCTTTTATTTGTTTTCAGCGCAGAGCTTCAGCTCCCCGCCGTCCCTTTTATTTGTTCCTGCGCCGGAGCTTCAGCTCCCTCACAGTCCTCGTTATTTGTCCCCGTGCCGGAGCTTCAGCTCCGCCAGGTTGCAACTACTTCTGCGAGCTGAAGTTGGCCGCCTGCATGTCTGCCGGCAGTGCCTCCTTCTCGGCCCGGATCTTCTTCGTATCTCCTGAGTGCGCCGCAAAGCGTGCCACCGACATCATGATGCCCAAGGCAGCCGACATCACCAGAACAGACGTTCCACCTTTCGATATGAAGGGCAGCGGCTGTCCCGATACCGGGAACACCCCCGTCACGATAGCCATATGCACAAGTGCCTGGAAGACTATCATCACCGCGCATCCCATTATGAGAAACGCCGGGAACGCCCGCGAGCATTTGTAGGCTATTCGCCCGGCCCGCGCCAACAGCAGCAGGAACAGCAGCAGTATCGCCGCCCCTCCCACAAATCCGGTATCCTCCACGATAATGGAGTAGATGTAGTCAGAGAAGGCGAGTGGCAGTCGCGCGCTCTCGCGCGAGTTGCCCGGTCCCTGACCGAACATACCTCCGTTGGCCTGTGAGAACTTGGCGAAGATTACCTGACGGTTAATGTCGTCGATGGGATCATCGGGGTTCACTCCGGCCACAAAGCGTTTCACACGGTTCTTCCATGTGCCTTCGCGCTGGAGCTTCACTCCTTTCTCATCCTGACCTACAACAGCCCCGCCGCCGCTCTTGGCCAACAGCTCCTGACGCTGGTTCACCTCGTCAAATTCGGTGCTTGCCGGCGTCATCGACTTGATACCGTAGAGTGCGCCGGCAGCTACTCCGTAAACCAGCATCACTATGCCGAATTTCTTCCACTGTATGCCGCCGATAAGCATCATGCAGACGCTCACAGTCATCAGCAGCAGCGTGTTGGTCATACCGTTCTTGATGAGGCACGCACCGTAGATTACTACGACCACAGCGGCCGTTATCACTCCGGTGTTGGTCACGCCGCCGGGTGTCTGGTTCTTGCCGAGTATCGACGCCAACAGACACACCACCGACAGTTTGACTATCTCTGCCGGCTGTATGGTGACTCCCGCAAAGCGTATGGCCCGCTGTGCGCCGTTGTATTCCACACCCATGAACGTCGATACGAGCAGCAGTCCGAGCGAAAGTATGGCGAAGGCCCACGCGAATTTGTTGATAAGCGTGTAGGGGGTCTTCTGGAGCCATAGCACTATGCCGAAGCCCATAAGCAGGAACATGCCGTGCCTGATCAGAGGTCCGTACACGTTCGATCCTGAAACCTCGGTGCTCGAAGCGCTGAACAGCTCGATGACCGAGATAACCAGCAGCATGATGTATATACCCCATATGTATGGGTCGGGGCGTCCCTTTTTCTTGGCGAGTGCCGCAGTCTTTGCCGTCTCGTTCTTGATACGGTTCAGCGCTCCGGCCTTATCCCCGCCGTTACTGCCGCCATTGCCGGCAACACCGCCGGAACGGCCTCCGTTGCCGCCCGGGGCATCGCTGCCATAGCTGCCCGAACGGGAGCCGCTGCCGCCTCCGCGTCCGGTAGGAGAGTACTCTCCATCTTCGTCCACAAGCCGTCCATCCACTGTCTCGCGGATTTCCAGCTCCTCTATCAGTTCATCATTCTTCTCCATATCCATCTGTTTCCCCATCTTTTTTGTTCGGTGAGAGGGCGTAGCCCGATTTTCCTGTCCTGTTTTTGGTGCTGTGTGAGGGCGGAAGCCCGAATTTAATTTAACATAATCCTTTTACCTCGCGCTTGAACTTCTCGCCTCTGTCCTCGTAGCTGGAGAAGAGGTCGAAGCTCGCGCAGCAGGGCGAAAGAAGCACTGTGTCGCCATCCCCGGCTATCTCGGCACAGGCGGCCACTGCCTCCTCGATCGAGTGGGTGTCGCGTATCTCGGCGACTTTCCCGCCGAAGAAGTCGAGCAGCTTGCTGTTGTCTTTGCCCATGCAGACTATCGCCTTGACTTTCTCGCTCACAAGCTCCTCTATCTCGGTGTAGTCGTTGCCTTTGTCTTTGCCGCCGAGGATCAGCACCGTGGGAGTGGTCATGCTCTCAAGTGCATACCAGGTCGAGTTGACGTTGGTGGCCTTGGAGTCGTTGATGTAGCGCACGCCGTTCACTGTGGCCACATACTCCAACCTGTGCTCGACTGCCTCGAAATCTTCGAGCGCGTGGCGTATCGTGTCCTTCTTTATGTTAAGTAGACTTGCCGAGAGTCCGGCTGCCATCGAGTTGTACAGGTTGTGCAATCCGGTGAGGGATAGCTTGTCGCGGGGTATGTCCCAGACCTCGGTCGGTGTCTCGAATTTGATTATGCCATCTTTGACATAGGCTTTCGAGCCCTCTTCCTCAAATTCGCTAAATGGCATCTGTATCGCCTCGATCTGCAGGTGCTTGATCTGCTCTTTCACTATCGGGTCATCCTGCCAGTAGATGAAGTAATCGTCGGGTCCCTGGTTCTGGAGTATGCGGAATTTGGCGGCCACGTAGTTCTCCATCTTGTGGTCGTAACGGTCAAGGTGGTCGGGCGTGATGTTGGTTATCACGGCGATTCCTGCCTTGAAGTCGTACATGTTTTCAAGCTGGAAGCTCGAAAGCTCTATCACGTACACGTCGTGGTGCTCGCGTGCCACCTGAAGTGCCATGCTCTTGCCGACGTTTCCGGCAAGCCCCACGTTCAGACCCGCCTGTTTGAGTATGTGGTAGGTGAGGAGTGTGGTGGTCGTCTTGCCGTTGCTGCCGGTTATGCAGACCATCTTGGCGTCTGTATAGCGTCCCGCAAACTCTATCTCCGAGATTACGGGTGTCCCTTTCTCTGTGAATTTCTTTACCAATGGTGCGTAGGGCGGTATGCCGGGACTTTTCACCACGAGGTCGGCGTCGAGAAGCAGCTCCTCGGTGTGATGTCCCTGCTCGTAAGGTATCTCCTCCTCTTCGAGCATCTTGCGGTATTCGGGCTTGATCTCGCCCATGTCGCTCAGGAATACCTCCATTCCTTTTGTCTTGCCGAGGATGGCGGCTCCCACGCCGCTCTCTCCTCCGCCGAGCACAACAAGTTTCTCCATTTATTTAATTATCTGATTTTCAATGTTACGAATGTCAGCGCTGCCAACAGTATGCCTACAATCCAGAAGCGTGTCACAATCTTGTTCTCGGGTATCGGATTAGCCGGGAAGTTCCATTTGACGGCCGCGCCGGGTTCGGCGGCTTTCTGGAAGTGGTGGTGGAGCGGTGTCATCTTGAAGATGCGCCGCCCGCTGCCGTAGCGCCGTTTGGTGTATTTGAAGTAGGCTACCTGCATCATTACCGAAACATCCTCAAGGAAGTAGATGAGGCAGAGCAACGGAATTAGCAGCTCTTTGCGTATCAGGATGGCGAAGACGGCTATGATACCTCCTATGGTCAGCGAGCCGGTGTCGCCCATGAATACCTGCGCCGGGAAGGCGTTGTACCATAGGAAACCGACAAGTGCCCCGATGAACGCCCCTGCAAAGACAACAAGCTCCGCCGAGCCGGGTATGTACATGATGTTCAGATAGCTGGAGTATATCACGTTGCCTCCGAGGTAAGCCATTATCAGTAGCGCGATTCCGATTATGGCCGATGTCCCGGCGCAGAGGCCGTCGAGGCCGTCGGTCAGGTTCGCGCCGTTGCTCACGGCTGTTACAACTATCACGACAACGAGCACGAACACCAGCCAGCCAAGGGTCTGTGCGGTGTGCTCATCTCCTATCCATGAGGTGAGCCACTGGTAGTTGAAGTTGTTGTTCTTCACGAAGGGAATTGTGGTCTGCGGCGACTTTATTTCCTCTTTCGAGACAACGACCTCGGTCACGGCCTCTTCCTCTACTGCCCCGGTTTCTGCATCCCGCACATTTGCCGCGATGCTGTTCCCTGACGGTTCCGTACCGGGGACAGCTGCTGTGACGGCTGCCTTCTCGGCCACAATCTCGCGCTCGAAGTTCTCGCTCATCACTATGCGTGGCGACAGCCACATGGTCAGGCCGATAAGAAGTCCGAGTCCGACCTGACCGGTCACCTTGTACTTACCTTTCAGACCATCCTTGTTGTGATATTTCAGTTTGCGGTAGTCGTCGAGAAAGCCGATCGCGCCCATCCACAGTGTGGCTACAATCATCAGTATCATGTAGATATTCTGAAGGTTGCCCATCAGCAGACAGGGTATGAGTGTGGCCATGATTATGATCACACCTCCCATTGTAGGAGTGCCTTTCTTGGCCATCTGTCCCTCCAGTCCGAGGTTGCGCACCACTTCCCCGATCTGCATCTTCTGCAGCCGGGCTATGATGCGGTGGCCGAACACCAATGCTATCACCAGTGCCAGTGCAAATGATATTCCGGCCCTGAACGTGATGTATCCCATCAGGTTGTGCCCCGGGAAATCCCACCCGTCCAGCGCCTCCAAAAGCCAATATATCATTATTGCTCAGTATTTCCTGTTTCTGTAATTTTCAAGCAGGTTGGAACGCACTGTCTGTGCGTTCTCCAATCTGTTTCGATGTCTTTTTTGTCTGTTTCAAAGTCTTTTTTGTTCGGTGTGAGGGCACAGCCCGAAGTTTCGAAGTCCTGTTCTTACACTCTGGCCTTCAGTTCCTCCTGTACCTCTTCGCGGTCGTCGAAGTGGTGTCTTACACCTTTCACTTCCTGATACGGCTCGTGCCCTTTTCCGGCAACAAGCACCACCTCTCCAGGTTTGGCCATGCGGATTGCTGTGCGGATTGCCTCGCGGCGGTCGGTGATGCAGAGTGTGCGGCGCATCTCAACCTCGTTGAGCCCGGCACGCATGTCGGCGATGATTGCATCGGGCTCCTCATCGCGCGGGTTGTCGCTGGTAAGTATCAGCAGGTCGCTGCGGCACGCCGCCTCACTCGCCATGATGGGACGTTTGCCATGGTCGCGGTTTCCACCGGCACCTACCACTGTCGTAATGCGGCCATCCACGCCGATTACCTCGCGTATTGTGTCGAGCACGTTCACGAGCGCGTCGGGCGTATGCGCGTAGTCTACGATAGCGGTTACGCCATCAGCCGAGCGGAAGGTCTGGAAACGGCCTGCCACGGGCACTAAGCGGCTCATGTTGACCGCCACCTCTTCCTGCGGGAAACCTGTCAGTATCGATGCCCCATAGACGGCCGTCAGGTTGTAGGCATTGAATTTGCCTGTGAATCCCACCTCGATGTCGTTGCCGTTGAGTTGAAGGAGTGTGCCGTCAAGGCGTGTCTCAAGCACTTTGCAGCGGAAGTCGGCATCCGAGCGGAGTGAGTATGTGTAAACCTTGGCTTTGGTGTTCTGCACCATGTATGCCCCGGCCTTGTCGTCGGCGTTGACAAGCGCGAACGCGTCGGCGGGAAGCATGTCGAAGAACATCTTCTTGGCGTTCATGTAGTTCTCCACGGTGCCGTGGTAGTCGAGGTGGTCGCGGGTCAGGTTGGAGAACACCGCCCCCTTGAAGTTAAGTCCTGCTATGCGGTGCTGCTGGGCGGCATGGCTCGATACCTCCATGAATGCGTAGTCGCATCCGGCCTCGACCATCTCGGCCAACAGCTCGTTGAGTGTCAGCGGGTCGGGAGTGGTGTGGGTAGTGGGGATGGCGCGGTCCTGTATGTAGTTGCATACGGTCGAGAGCAGACCGGCCTTGTAGCCTTCGAGCTTGGCCATCTCGTAGAGGAGGGTGGCGGTTGTGGTCTTGCCGTTGGTTCCGGTCACGCCCACGAGTTTCAGCTTCGTCGATGGGTGTCCATACCATGCCGAGGCCAGACGTCCCAAAGCATCGGCCGAATCAGCTACCTTTATGTATGTTATCCCCTTTTCAAGCGAGGTGGGAAGCTCCTCGCAGACAATCGCACCCACATGAGTGCTTGCCACAACGGGAATATATTTATGTCCGTCGGTTGTCACACCGCGCACCGCCACAAAAAGCGAGTCTTTCTCCGCCTTGCGCGAATCGCTGTGTACGCCGATTATGTTCTTCTCGGTCTCTCCGATCACCTCCAGAGGCTTGATATCCTCCAGAAGCCTTGATAATTTGATCGTCATCTCTTTATACAGTTTTATCAGTTTACAATTTCAACTCCCCCCCTCAATCCCATTCTCCTACTCTTCCCCCAATCCTGCGCGTTAAGAACCTTAATCCCCTTAAGAACCTTAACCACCTTATCCCCCTTGTCCACCTTACCCCTTCATCAGCTGTCACCCCTGCGTCAGTTCCGCAGCGACAGCACAATATCATCGCCGCGCCGGTAGGCGCTCCCTCCGGGTCGAGACTGCGCCGCCACATGTCCTGTGCCACGTGTGCGCACATTCAGCCCGGCCTCTTCAAGTATCTTTACCGCCGAGGGAAGGTCATATCCGCGCACGTCGGGTACTGTACCGGGAGCTGCCCCGCCGGCGGCCTTGACTTTCTTGATACCCTTTATGCCGAGTGCTCCCGCCACTTTACCCATGTTGCCACGGGTGGATGCCGACATCACCGGCGAACTGCCGTTACGCTCCGAGGTGTAGGTGGAAGCGTTGTTGAGCATACCGCGTGAATACATCTTGATGGCCATGTTCTTAACCACCTGGCCCGAGGTGCGGTTGGCTGAGTTGCCGGCACCCGACATCACGAGTACCATGCAGCTGTATTGCGGGCGCTCGTAGGGGAAGAAGCCCGCGAACGCATAGCGTCGTTTGGCCTTGTTGTAGACCCCGTGCTCAACAGGATATGCCGTGCCGGTCTTGCCCACCACGCACACGCGGTCATCTCTTACGAGACGTGCCGTGCCATGGTCGCCCCATACCACCTCGCGTATGCACTCGCGCACCTTGCGGGCGGTGGCTGCGGAGCAGATGCTGTCGCGTATGTAGTCTATCTTGAGCACTGAGTCGCGGCCATCCTCGTCTATGAGGCTCTTCACCAGGTGAGGACGCACATATTTGCCGTCGTTGGCTATTGCGTTGTAGACCGAAAGTGTGAAGAGCGGTGGCAGTTCGGTGTTGTAGCCGTATGCCTGGCGCGCAAGGTCGAGGTGACGGGCTGTCATGGTTATGTTGTTGCCGCGTGAGTCTTTGTCTGTCAGGCGGCGTATGCGCGGTGTACACTCTCCTGCTATACCCGAGCGTATCGGCTCGAAGAAGCCGAGTCCGGCCAGACGGTCATACCATTTCTCCGGATTCTGTGCGTAACCCCGGAAGATTACACGCGCTATGCCCGGGTTCGACGATTGCTCTATGACCTGCTTCATGTTCTTCATGCCGCTGCCGTGGGGGTCGCTGGTCTTCATGAAGGGGGAGCAGTCAACCACGTCGTTGACCGACTTCACAAGTCCATCCTCAAACGCGACCATCAGCGAGATCGGCTTCATGACCGAGCCGGGTTCGTAGGGGAGTACCGCACGGTTCAGTGCCTCGCCATAAGTGCCGTTTTCAAGCAGCTCTATGTTCGATATGGCCTTGATTTCTCCCGTCTTTACCTCCATGAGTATGGCTGTGCCCCATTCGGCCTTGGCTTCGGCGCAGATTTTGTGAAGCTCCTCCTCCAGCATGTCCTGAAGGTCGATGTCGATTGTGGTATGTATGTCGTAGCCACGGCGCGGAGGGGTTGTCACCCAATTGCTTATGCCGTTGGTGAGAGCTACCTTCTTTGCGAGTCCGGGCTTGCCGTAGAGCAGCGTGTCGAGGTCCTTTTCCAGTCCGGAATAACCATGTATCTGTCGGGTCTCGCGGTTCTCGTTCACGCGGCCGATGCTGCGGTAAGCCATCTTGCCATAGGGGTAGATACGCGTGTTGCGGCTTTCCTTGTAGAGCGGATGCCGCCCTTTTATGGTTTTAAGGAACGGAAAGCCCTTGATGCGCTCATAGTCCTCAAGTGTCTTTTTCTGTGCGAGGCGCAGCGCGCGGGGACGGATCGAGTCCGGTTTCTCGAACTCTTTCTTCAGGCGCGTGTGCCACGAATATTTCTTGATTGTGTCGGCCGGCTGCGAAAGCAGGTTGGCTATGCGTGGGTAATACACGTCGAGCGAGTCGGCCAGCGAGTCGATTGAGCTCCATGGCACAACCTTCATCCGTTTAATCTTGTCGTGACGCAGGTCGAGCTTTATATCGTAGACTTTCAGGTTGCAGGCCAGTATGTTGCCGTTGTCGGCCAATATGTTGCCCCGTTCGGGCGCGATGGTGTCTATGCGCGACAGCTCGGCCTTGGCGCGCGCGTTCCATTCGTGCGCCTCTATAACGGTCGTGCTGAACAGTTTGACGAGAATTATCACCCCAAACAGTACGAAAGCTATCGTTATGATTCCGTATCGGAAAAGTATATGTGCCTTATTATTCTTTTTAGCGGTCATGTCAAATAAAGTTACCTCAAATCATCCCTTATCCTCCAAGTTTTCACTTCTGGCTCTCCTCAAATCTTTTCCGGTCTTCTTCCGGATTGTCTTCCAAGTCTCTTTCGGGCTTGCGGTCAGGCTCCCTTCGGAGTTGCCGTGAAGTGTTTTTTGTCAGGTGTGAGGGCGAAGCCCGATTCAGTCAGATTCAGTCCGTTGTTCCGTCATCGATCAGTTCATATGGCGGCTGTTCCTGAAACTCCAGCGGCAACCCTTTCTCGCGCACCATCTTGCGCATCTCCGTCTCCCGGATCAGCGACATGTAGGCCGCCTTCTCCTGTAGCTTGTTGCTCTCGGCGCGCGCGAGTTCCGTGTGAAGCCGCTTGATCTCTGCCATCTTGGTCTTGGTCTTGTAGCGTAGGCCGATAAGAGCGATCACGGCCACCACGATTATGAGCAGCAGCCACGCGTTGCTCTTGAAGAATTCCACGGATATCGAGCGTCCGTACCGGAATTCCTGTACCCACGAGTATCCCCCTTTTTTCTTTCCCATTTTTTTATTGTCGCCTGTCGTTGCTTTAAGTCTTGATGCAGGTGTATATTCTGTTTGTAGGTGTAAGTTGTCTCTCTCTGGTACTGCGGGGTTGCCTCACAATAGCTCGGCTACACGCAGTTTCGCGCTCCTTGACCGTGGGTTGGCCTCGACTTCGGCGGCATCGGGCACGATGGGACTCCGTGTCACGGCTTTCCAAGGTGTCGATACGTTGCCGAAGATATCTTTGTCAATCTCTCCGGCCACGTTGCCGCTGCGTATGAAGTTCTTGACCATACGGTCTTCGATGGAGTGGTAGGTGATGACGGCCAACCGTCCGCCGGGACGGAGCACTTTGAGCGACTGCTCCAGCAGTCCGCGAAGCGCGTCCATCTCGCCGTTGACCTCGATCCGCAACGCCTGGAAGACCTGCGCGAGGTCTTTCTTCTCGGCCCGTGGGTTGAGCGTGCCTCTCACGGCCTCTACAAGCTGTCCTGTGGTCTCGATCGGTGCTTTCTCGCGTGCCCGTATTATGGCCGAAGCGATTGCACCCGGACGTTTCAGGTCGGTGTATGCACGGATCAGACGCTCAAGGTCTTCCTTGTCGTAGTCGGCCACGAGCTCAGCCGCGCTCCGGTCGCCGTTCCGGTTCATGCGCATGTCGAGCGGGGCATCGGTCCTGAAGGAAAAGCCCCGGTCGGCTGCGTCGAAGTGGTGGAACGACACGCCGAGGTCGGCAAGTATGCCGTCAATCTTATCTACTCCATGGTAGCGCAGAAAATTCGGGATGTAACGGAAGTCGGAATGAACGAACGTGAACCGTGGGTCGGCCGGTGCGTTTGCCAGCGCGTCCGTGTCGCGGTCGAATCCGAAGAGCCTTCCCTCCGGTCCGAGTGCGTCGAGTATGGCACGCGAATGACCGCCACCACCGAAGGTGGCATCAACATAAATGCCGCCGGGCTTGATGTTTAACCCGGCAATCGACGCGCCCAACAGGGCCGGTATATGATAAGTCTCTGACTCCATTATCTCTCCTTTTCTATCTCTTCGCGGCTCTCGCATCCTGCTCACTTTTTTGTGACAAGGCACTACTTCCGCAAATTGAACGTAAAGTTAGTGATTTTTTCGCAAACTATTTACACCTGGAGATTATTATCTGTTTTTTTTTGATTTTTTTGTTCGGATAACTCTGCAATCAACCTGTGCATCCGGTCACGTGTGTACAGTGATGTCAATATTTCGCGGTTATGTCTTTTCTCATATTCTCCCAGCGGGGTATCAAGTTCTTCCTGTGTCATGCTTTCAAGGTTGCCGACACTCAGTCCATGACTGATGGCCCATTCATATACGGGATTGCTCTTTATCAAGAATACCTTGGCTCCGAGATAGAGCGCGATGATGATGTTGCCTATAGCCTCTTGACGAAGATTGCCGAAAAGGGCAACTGAGGCGCACCGTTGTTGTCTGTTGTATTTCTCAAGTGGGAGAAAGTCGAGCAAAGGAATGAAATTGCGTCCGAATAGTTTTTCACCCTTGGTGACAATGGCCTTTACATATTCTTTCTTCCCTGAGTAGCTTAGAGGTACTACTATATGGCGTCCACGGGTGTCGAGACGCGAGAGAATATCAAGAACATACTCATGGTTATTGGTAGCCGATGCGGAATTGCCAATCATTATGTCTGTGCCACACACTGCCGATGAGATCAGTTCTCGGTTCAGTATTGAGTCAATGGGATAATAGAAGAAGTCTTTCCATTGCTTGCCGCTGAATTCCGGATAGTATTGCACCAGATAGTTGTAATCGTTTTCTGTGGTATCGGTCACTATGAAGTCTACATATCTTGATATGAAACGTGCGGTCTGGCGTGCCTCAAACTTCTGTCCAAGGTTTTTGAATAGGTTGGCGATTCTCCTTCTTCTACCGCTGTTTCCGGGTCTGTATAGTCTGAAACCTTTGGGCACCAGAAGCTTGTTGTATAAGTCAAGTCCCCATATTATCCAGTAGATGCGGGAGCCGGCAGTGTCAATCTCTGAAAGAATCTTGATTTTACGTGGATTCAGAAGGTGTATGTAGATTTCGTCGTAATGAGCAGTTGCATGTCTTTTGCAGAATGCGTCGCGTCCTATTACGTTCGTACGGGCCTTGACAAGCTTGAAATCTTTCCTCCGGTTTGTCACTACCCACAAGTTCTCACCCGGAAAGACTTCCTCGAATTCATCTATGGTCCGGTTTATGATTTTCTCGTCGTTGACAAGGTGAAGTTTCATTATGATTGGCAAGCGTTGTAGAAGTTGATGATTGTGTCGCACACTCTGTCAACATCCTCATGTGTGAGGTCGTGGAACATCGGAAGTCTCAGCAGACAGTCTGTGTATTTGTCGGCTTCGGGCAGCACGGCTGTGTCCCATCCTGACTTTCTGGCAAACTCGCTTTTGTGGAGGCTCAGATAGTGGAAGACTGCGTGAATGCCATCTCTTTTCAGCCTTTCGATGAGTCTTGTGCGCCTATCCGGAGTGTCGCATATCACGAAATAGGCGTGGGCATTGTTGGTGGCATAGCCGGGAATCTCCGGACACTGTAGCCCTTTTATGCCTCGCAGACGACTGTCGTAGTGCTCCCACAGCTTTTTCCGTTTGCCTTGTATGCTTTCAAGTTCCTCAAGCTGTGCCCACAGAAAGGCGCACACGTAGTCGGCCGGCAGAAAGGAACTTCCGAGGTCAACCCATCCATATTTGTTCACCTCTCCCCTGAAGAATTCCTGTCGGTTGGTTCCTTTTTCCCAAAGGATCTCCGCACGTTTCACATAGTCCGGATGGTTGATAGCAAGGAGTCCTCCCTCGCCGCACTGTATATTCTTTGTCTCATGAAATGAGAAGCATGCCATGTGTCCTATGCTTCCCAACGGACGGCCTTTATAGCTGCTGTCTATCCCTTGTGCTGCGTCTTCGATGACAAGCAGCCCATGACGCTCCGCTATCTCCATGATGCGGTCCATATCGCACGCTATACCGGCATAGTGTACCGGGACTATGGCGCGTGTGCGGGGTGTGATCAGGCTCTCGATTTTTTCCGCGTCAATGTCCGGGTTGTCGGTGCGACTGTCAGCGAATACTATGGTAGCTCCCTGGCGTGCGAAAGCTAAGGCTGTCGATACAAACGTATAGGAGGGAACTATAACCTCGTCCCCGGAGCTTATACCGGCAAGCATCGCTGCCATCTCAAGCGAGTCTGTACATGAAGTGGTCATCATACATTTCAAGCTGCCAAGAGTGCGTGCGAAGTAATTCTGGCAACGATTGGTATATTCCCCGTTTCCGCATGTTTTCCCTCTTTTTATGCAGTCTGCTATGTAGATTGTCTCTTTCCCGGTATGATACGGTATGTTGAACGGTATAGTCTCTCGTATTTTCATAGAACTATTGGTCTTTTGAAGGACAGAAAACCTTGGTTTGCTCTGCCATGAATTAAACGTATGCAAAAATAATCTTTATTGCCTACATCTCAAAAAAAATTAGTATTTTTGTAGGCTTGTGGAAAAGCACTCATATTTCCAGACCAAAAATATCTGACATGAATTCTGACATGGATAATGACAATTTTACGATTGGAGTTGTGATTTCAACGTACAATAATCCTGAGTGGCTCGAGAAAACTCTATGGAGCTATATTGGCCAGCTGCATTTTCCTGATGAAATAATCATTGCAGACGACGGCTCCGATGTCCGTACACGAGACCTCATTGATTCGTTCAGGAACAAATTGCCAATCAAGCATGTATGGCATGAGGATAACGGATTCCAAAAGTCGCGGATTCTTAATAAGGCCCTTGTCGCGGCCGAGTCAGACTATCTGATTTTTACTGATCAGGACTGCGTGGCACGCCCGGATTTTGTGCAGGTACACGCTTGCTCGGCGCGTCGCGGATATTTTGTATCGGGCGGGTATTTCAAACTTCCTATGGATACAAGCCGGTCTCTCGGATATTATGACGTGGAATCAGGTGTGGCTTTCTCTCTCTCCTGGTTGCGTAAACATGGGGTGAAACTCAATTGGAAGTGTACAAAGTTGTTGCGATGTGGTTGGTTTTCGTCGCTAATGAACCTGATTACACCTGCCCGTGCCTCATGGAATGGCTGCAATGCCTCCGGCTGGCGTGAGGATATGATCCGCATAAACGGATATAATGAGGATATGCAGTATGGAGGTCAGGATCGGGAGTTTGGGGAGCGTCTTGTAAATCTCGGCATCAGGCCGATTCAGAAACGATATTCAGCCATTGTACTTCATCTTGACCACAAACGTCCATATCGCACACGTGAGTCAATAGATAAAAATCGTGCGATACGTAAGAACACCCGCGTCCACAGAATTGTGCGTACGCCCCACGGCATTGAGGACATATCATCCAAATAATCGATTGCTTCTCTGGTTCCACACCTGTCGTCGGTAGTCCTCCTTTCGTCGGAACACCCTTACCTGTCGTCTGTACACCATGTTGCCATATACTCTGTGATACCGCTCCTTAATGTCTACATGCTCTCTTATCGAGTCAGACCATCAGCCTCTCTTGAATAGAGATTTCAGCTTGCTTTTCCTTTTACGCTCGGCAAAGTATCCGGCGAGCTGTTCCAAAGCCTCCTTTTCGGTGGTGGCCTTGTCCAGTCCGGCTACCGCAGCATAATACCCGGCTAACTTTCGGGTCTCCGCCGGATTAAGGTTGATGGAACGGAACATCGACATCTGTCTCTTGCGGTCATGAACCCCAAACTTCATCCGGTTCAGGTCCACATAATAGAAGTCATATTTCCCTGTCGCAGTCTCTTTTTTCTCTGCAGCAGTCTCTTTGTAAAGTATGTTTCCGGGCGAGAAGTCCTTATGCCATACCCCCGCCTGATGCAGGCGGTAGATCTCGCGGGCAAAGGCCGGAATGAGCGTGCCGGCATTCGGGAAATCCTCCCAATTGCGCATCTCCGAAGCACCCGTCAACTCCCGGCAGATATAGCAGCTCGACACCAACTTGATGCCGTTGCGAACCTCCCCGTAAGCTACCGGCTCCGGCGTAAGAAACCCCAACTCAGACATCCTCATCGCGTTCCGATAGCTCCGTTCAGCCTTGCTTGTCCTTACGGTCGTATAGACATAAGCATTCACCAGATTCGGCTTCTTGAACTCCTTCACAACCACCATCAACCGCCTCGCATCCTCCCCGGCCGTCATGTCCCCGTCAGTCCTTCCTTCAACGTTCTCCCCGACCGTCATCCCATCTCCGGTCTCTCCGGCCTTCCTGTCAGTCCTTCCTTCACCGTTCTCCCCGACCGTCATCCCATCTCCGGTCTCTCCGGCCTTCCTGTCAGTCCTTCCTTCACCGGTTTCCCCGACCGTCATCCCATCTCCGGTCTCTCCGACCTTCCTGTACCCTTTCCGGTTGGCCTCACAATGCACTTCGAGCCGCTGCCCTGCATCAGCCCGATACAGCACATTCCGTCCGCGATAGATGACCTCGCCATCGGCCGGCATCCCTTCGCGCACCACCTTCTCAACCCACTCCCTGATACCCGCATACTTCGGGTTAACCTTTACTATATATCTCATCACAATTCAAATCAAAATCCCTCTCCGTGTCTGGCGAGGCGGGCTTGGCCCGCCGGGTGTGGCGCGACCACCGTCGCGCATCGCGTCTCAGTCACCCCTCTCAGTCACCCCTCTTTCCGAAGCTCAGTCTTTCTCCCTGCGAGGTCATACCAAGTCATCTTTTCCCCGTCAAGAATGCACTTGTACTCCTTGACATAAACCTCCACACCGTCATCAATGCTCAGATACAGCCACCGGTGCAAATCATCATAAGTATAAGAGCCAACCAGCAAGAGGGGAGAGGTATATTGCCCGTCAGCTTCAAACACATGAATCTCCTCCGTCCCTACAACCATCCATCTGCCCACAATAGGGGAGACGTCCACAACTTCCCCGCCGCCATTCTCCCCGTTCACATCCCCACCGGTCTGGCCTCCCCCGTCATTCCCGCCGGTCTGGCTCCCGCCGTGGTCTCCTCCGGTTTGGCTACCCTCATCGGCATTATCTCCACCGGTCTGGCTTCCGCCGTTGTCTCCTCCGGTTTGGCTACCCCCTCCTGCATTATCCCCGCCGGTCTGGCCTCCACCGTTTCCTCCGGCACTATCATTACCGGGACGGTGTGCTACCTTTTCAAGGTCATCTGAATCCTCATGTCCGCATGAACTCAAGCAGGGAGCCCCAAGCATCCCGACAGCAAGAATCAGCCAAAGCCATCCCCGCTTCTTCCCAATCAAATTTCCAACCTTTCCCATATGCCAAAGTTTAAAGTTTCCAACCACCAATTGGGTGTTTTAGTCTTACAGCTGCAAAGATAAGAAAAAATCCCGTATTGACATTCCATTTTTACCGTCTTGCTACTCGGGAATAATCCAATATTCAAACCTCAGAGCCTTAAATCAGTGTAAAAACAAATTCAAAATCCTAAACATTAGTTAGATATAAACTTTTTCGACACCCAGCCGTCAAACCCTAATTTAGAAAATCTTAAAGCCATCCCGCTCCAGCTTCACATCCCAATCTTATGATTTTACATTATGTTAAATAGAACTTGCGAGTTAAAATCGCTCCAACCTTAATATTGGCGGGCGTGGCCCGCCGGGTGTGGCGCGACCACCGTCGCGCATCGCCTCCATGTTCCCAATCCTGCAATCGGCCCCCGCGTGCACCGCAGTAGGTTCCTATAAGCCCAATAAGCCCAATAAGCCAAATAAGCCAAATAAGCCCAATGGTCACAATAAGATTTATATATCCGATAGTAGCACCACACCGCTGTCGCGTATGGCCTCCGCGTTAAGTACCGCTGCCTTGTCGCTCCCTCTCCCATTTTTTTCGCGCGGATTTGAATCGACGGTTTAGCTTTTCGGAAAAATTTATTACCTTTGTAAGTTTGGGAGATTGAGGGTAAGCAACATACATTTATCATATTTTATGATCAGTTTCAATACCGAAAATGTTCCGATGCCGGAACTCGACTTCGACCGATTAAGAAGTTGGATACAGGATGTCGCCACCTCCCACGGCTTCGGGGTGGGGCGTCTGAACTACCTCTTCTGCGATGATCCGTATATTCTGGAGACGAACCGGAAATTCCTCAACCATGATTATTTCACCGACATCATCACGTTCGACTATACACGTCGTGACCGCATAGGCGGTGACATGGTGATCTCTCTCGATACCGTCGCTTCAAATGCCGAGGAGGTTGGCGACACCTATCACCGTGAACTCCTCCGTGTGATAATCCACGGGGTTCTTCACCTGTGCGGCATCAACGACAAAGGACCCGGCGAGCGCGAGATAATGGAGGCAAACGAAAACGCCGCCCTCGCCCTCCTCGATTTGTAATATTTGTTTTTTGTGAAGAAATTTATTTCGCTTAGCGATGAAGTTTGATTTCGATGTAATAGTGATCGGTGCCGGCCACGCGGGATGCGAGGCCGCTGTCGCCGCAGCCAAACTCGGTGCATCTACCTTGCTGATTACCAAGGATATGAACCGTGTGGCGCAAATGTCATGCAACCCTGCTGTCGGTGGCATTGCCAAGGGACAGATTGTCAGGGAGATAGATGCCCTTGGCGGTCAGATGGGTATCGTGGCCGACGAGACTGCCATCCAGTTCCGCATGCTCAACCGCTCGAAAGGCCCCGCCGTATGGTCGCCGCGTGTCCAGAGCGACCGCACCAAATATATAGACCGTTGGCGCCAGATTCTCGACGAAACCGAAGGCCTCTATATATTTCAGGATACCGTCTCCTCCCTCATTATCGACGAGGCTACTGAAGAGCATGAATCAGGCTCTTCCTCCCCTGTCCTGAAGGGTGTGAGGACGGATCTTGGCTTCGAGTTTCATGCCCTACAGGTCGTTTTGACCGCCGGTACATTCCTGAACGGACTCATGCACTTCGGCCCTACCAAGGTCGAGGGTGGCCGTATTTCTGAGGATGCGAGCAAGGGTCTGACAGAGCAATTGGTCGCTCTCGGATTCAAGGCTGACCGTATGAAAACCGGTACTCCGGCACGTATCGACGGCCGCACAATCGACTTCTCTCTGGCCGAAAAACAGGAGGGTGACACCAACGAATTTGAGAAGTTTTCCTTCCTTCCGGAGGTGAAAAGAACGCTCGCGCCACGCCCCTGTTGGATAGTCCACACTAATCCGGAAGCGCACGAAAAGATGGTTTCACATCTCGACGAATCCCCTCTTTACAACGGCGACATACAGAGCATCGGCCCGCGCTATTGCCCCAGTATCGAGACCAAACTGGTGACCTTCTCCGACAAGGAAAGCCATCAGCTTTTTCTCGAACCCGAGGGCGAGACAACAGAGGAATATTACATAAACGGCTTCTCCAGCTCCATGCCGTGGCGTGTTCAGGTGGAGGCTCTGCAATGCGTTCCGGCACTCCGCGACGTGCAGTTCTACCGTCCCGGCTATGCGATAGAATATGACTTTTTCGACCCCACACAGCTAACCCATGATCTCCAGACAAAGCTCGTTCCGGGACTCTATTTTGCGGGTCAGGTCAATGGTACGACCGGCTATGAAGAGGCCGCCGCGCAGGGTCTGATGGCCGGTATCAATGCTGCCCGGAGGTCGCAAGGAAAGGCTCCGGTAGTGCTCGGACGTGACCAGGCATACATCGGAGTTCTTATAGATGACCTCGTAACTAAGGGTGTCGATGAGCCCTACCGCATGTTTACCTCGAGGGCAGAATACCGCATTCTGCTGCGTCAGGATGATGCCGATATGCGCCTCACACCGCTCGGTCATGAGATTGGTCTCGCATCGCCGGAACGTTACCATTATATGGTGCGCAAATGCGAGCAGAGGGATGACCTGATGCAGTGGGCTGAGAAATACCTCGTGAAGATGACACCGGAGTTCAACTCCTTTCTCGAATCGAAAGGTACAACTCCGCTGACGGCTTCCGCACGCCTCGTGGAACTCGTGCGCCGTCCGCAGTTGAACTTCGGGATACTTGCCGAGGCAGTTCCTGCGTTAAAGAAGAGGGTAGAGGCTATCGAACCTGAACGCCGTTATGAGATTGTCCAGGCTGCCGAGATTCTCATAAAATATGACGGCTATATACGTCGTGAACGTGAACTCGCCGACAAGCAGTCGCGGCTGGAGCATCTGCATATACCGGACCGTTTCGACTTCCTTTCGGTGACCGCCCTCTCGACTGAAGCTCGACAGAAACTCGACCGCATACGTCCCGCGACAATAGGGCAGGCCTCCCGCATACCCGGGGTGTCACCTGCAGATATAAATGTCCTTCTGCTGCTGATGAACAAATGATTCACATATGTTCCACGTGGAACAATCAGATGCTTATCTGGTGGAAAATGAATGGATAAGGGTGGTGTTCCGAAAAATGTTTCCCGACTGTGGACGGGGTGTGGGAGGAGCTGTGAAATCAATCCCGATGGTGTCGTGGTGAAAATTCCTACGAATTCTAAAGGGTGAATACGATGGATTCGGAAAAATTGGAGGACTGTTCAACAATAACAAATCAAACAAAACAACAATAAACTCAAATTAAGATTACAGACATGGAAATTGATGATCTGAGATTGAAAATTCGCGACATTCCCGACTTTCCGTCGAAGGGAATAATTTTCCGCGACCTCACCACTCTCCTGAAGGATGGCGAGGCTCTTCATGTGATGAGCAAGGCTCTCGTAGACCTGTACCGTGACAAAGGTGTGACAAAAATTGTGGGCATCGAATCGCGCGGTTTCATCGGCGGCTCCATCATGGCTTACGAGCTTGGTTGCGGATTTGTCCCTGCACGCAAGCCTGGCAAGCTCCCGTCGGTGACAATCAAGAAGGCGTATGCCAAGGAGTATGGTGTCGATACCATCGAGCTTCACAGCGATGCAATCAACGAAGATGATGTTGTGGTGCTTCATGATGACCTGCTCGCGACGGGCGGTACGATGCGTGCTTGCTACGACCTCGTGAAATCGATGAACCCGAAGAAAATCTACGTGAACTTCGTGGTCGAGCTGACAGCACTCAATGGCCGCTCGGTTCTTCCTGAGGACTGCGAGGTGACATCGCTCCTTAAATACTGAGAGAAATTAAATACAGAGGAATTTCGCTGAATCAGGGAAGAGAAATCCTCGGGTTGCCGGCTCTAATATTAAGGGTCAACAAAAAAGTTTAAAAAAAGTTCAAACCATGGGGAACAATATTGCCCCATGGTTTGTTGTTTATATATGGATTCCAGATTAATCAGAAAGATTCGGGGAGCCGGATCTTTCTGATAGTTTTTAAAGGTTAATACGGGAATCCCGACCGGACCCGAAAGGCATGGCTTGTTCCGGAGAGGTGTGTGCAAGTTTTTCTTAGCCTCTCCGGGCATGCATTATCCGCGTTTTATCGCCGTGCGCATTGCTCTTGCAAATCAGAGAAAATTACGATTAATTCGTAAGATTCGGGTTCGGTTCAAACTGCTCTTCACGATGAAATCGGGGAGCGCGGTTATGGGTGCGGTCCGACAACGGTCCGCACCCTTTTTGCTGTCGTAAAAGTGAGAAAATAGTGAGAAAAAAGTGAGAAATCAGCATAACCCGTTTTCTCACTTTTTCTCACTTTTGTGTGTAACGTTTATTTACTAAAACCACGATGGAATCGTTTTATAGATATGGATACAGATTTGAAGGAAATGCAGCAGGACGATGTCGTGGCTTCTGACAGTGTCTTGACTTCGGCTTCTGGCAGTGTCTCGACTTCAGAAGAACTATTGGCCTCGGACGGTCTATTGGCTTCGGCCGGGCGAAAGATAGACGAGACCGGAGGGTTTGACCTTGAGATCACGCCGGACCGGACTCGTGATGACTTGCTCAACAACCGTCCCGGCGAACAGCTACGGAAGAAGATTCTGAATCTGCCGGAGTCTCCAGGAGTGTACATGTATCTTGACCGTCGCGGCAAGGTAATCTATGTCGGAAAGGCCAAACGTCTCAAGCGTCGTGTGTCGAGTTATTTCAACCGCCGTCATGACTCCACGCGAACGAACCTTCTTGTCCGCAATATCGTAGACATGCGCTTTATCGTGGTCGGTTCGGAGGAGGACGCGCTGCATCTGGAGAACGCGATGATCAAGCGTTACCAGCCGCATTACAACGTGCTGCTCAAAGATGACAAATCATATCCCTGGATAGTCGTTACCAAAGAACTTTATCCGCGTGTTTTCATGACACGCGAGAAGGGTATAGAGGGTAAATATTACGGACCGTACAGCAACCTCCAGGCCGCGAAGGTTGTGCTCGACCTTATCCGCGACACATATCCGCTGCGTTCCTGCCGCCACGCGCTCGACGAGAAAAGCATTGCCAGAAACAAATATTCCCTATGTCTCGATTACCATATCGGCAAATGCGGCGGTCCGTGCCGTGGCATGATGAGCCCCGAAGACTATGACGCCTACATAAAACGGGTGCGCCAGATACTCAACGGAGAGACCGTGGAGCTGGAAAAGATGCTTCTCGACGAGATGACACAGCTCAGCGAGAATTGGAAATTTGAGGAGGCGCAGGCCGTCAAAGAAAAATATGAGATTGTCAGAAAATATAACGCGAAGGCTCTTGTAGGGGAGTCCTCGGCACCCGACGCAGACCTGTTTGCATATGTCGAGAGTGACGACCGTGCCTATATCAATTTCATGCATCTTCACCGGGGAGCTGTCACCCAGAGTCTGAACCTGGAATATGTGCGACGCAGCAACGAGATGACACGCGAGGAGATTCTCTCGATGGCCATCGCGGAGGTCATGCACCGGTTTGACCGTTCCTTCGGCGAGGTCCTTGTGCCGTTCAAGCCCGATGTGGAATTTGAGAAACTCAGCTTTGTGGTTCCGCAGCGTGGAGACAAGAAGCGTGCGCTTGATGTCGGAGTCAAGAACGCCACGCAATACATGAAAGACCGCGAGAAGGAGGTCGCCCTGCTCAATCCTGACCGCGCCACCGACAAGCTCATGGAGCGAATGAAAAGCGATTTCCGTCTCAACGCTGAGCCGCGCCACATAGAGTGTTTCGATAACTCGAACATACAAGGCACGAATCCTGTGGCGAGCTGTGTGGTGTTCCGCAACGGTCGTCCGGCCAAACGGGACTACCGGCATTTCTGCATACAGACCGTAGTCGGAGCCAACGACTTCGCGTCGATGAAAGAGGTCCTGCACCGGCGTTACACACGTATGATGGCCGAGGGTCAGCCGTTGCCGCAGATGGTAGTCGTGGATGGCGGAAAAGGGCAGCTGAGCGCGGCAGTCGAGGCGTTTGACGAGATGGGCATACGCGGCGATGTCGCGCTCGTGGGCATCGCCAAACGGCTTGAGGAAATATATTTCCCCGGCGACACTCTGCCGCTCTATCTCGACAAGAAATCGCCGAGCCTGCGCGTGATACAGGCTCTGCGCGACGAGGCTCACCGGTTCGGCATAACGCATCACCGCGACCGCCGAAGCAAATCTCAGACCGTCAGTGAATTAGATGGAATAAAAGGGATAGGGCCGGCAACTGCCGCCAAACTGATGAAGCACTTCAAGAGCCTCAAACGCCTGAAAGAAGCAGATATAGCCGAAATCTCCGCCCTCATAGGCCCGGCCAAAGCCACCCTCCTGCACGCCGCCCTGCATCCATTACTCAACTAAAATCTCGACCACGCCGTAATCGTCGTATACGTCGCTGGGGTAAGTCAGTATCCTGCGGTCAAGACGATCCATCGATATGCCGCGACTTACAAGATAATTTACAATATTATCCACGCGTATTTCAGTGCGAGTCATGTTCTCCTCCGCATTTCCGTCGTACGAATCGGCGTATCCGATGATTTCTATCGGAGAGGTCGGGTCACTGACGAGATTGGATACAAGACGATCCATACGATAGCGATGTGCGGAGCTTAAAGCAGTGACTCCACTCGTAAACAGAAGTCCGAAATTATGGACGCCTGCAATCTCAAAAGTAGCCGGACCGCTGAGGTTCTCAGAAGAGGGCGATGCGTCATCAGTCGGTTCAGACATAGTTTCCGTGGCATAGGACTCTTCGTCGTCCGGATTGAGCGGAGTGTTCTCTCCATTCCCGGGTAATGAGGCGATATAATCTCCCTCATCCATCGCGGCCTGTGTTTCCGGGTCAGTCTCCATATAGGCTGCGGAATCCATCTCATCGAAGGCTACAGATTTAGAGGAACCTAAGCCCAGCCCCCAGATACATGCGGCAAATATGATTAAAACCGCAGCAATGCCTATGAGCCATTTCCACTCGAATTCCCGATGCGAAGCTGTATGCTCGTATTCCGGATACGGCGGTTCCGTGCCATAGCTCTCTTCGTCAGGCAGGGGCTGAATGTCCTCGGCATTTCCCAATTCTGTGTAGGTGCCGTCGTTGTTGACGCGGAACACTTTTCCTTCGTCAGTGATATGGTACTTCTTATTATTTAATTCTCCCATTGAAAATACAGATTTTAATTAAGTGGGTGCTAAAAATTAACGTTCTCTTGATTGTCGGATGAGGTTGAATCCTGAGGCGCGTAATCGACCTCAATGCTACGTGTCACCTGCAGGGGATATGAGAAAATCTCAGCCATATCGCCTCCGATGGCAGTCTTGTCGGTATTGCAGATCAGAGTGTACTGCGTGAGAGAATCGAGCAGCCGGCACGTATAGGCAGGGTTATCTCTGTTCAACAGGTCGAGAATCATTTTCACACCTATTGTCGTCACAAAATTGATGTCGGCGGATATGCCGGGTTCAAATGATCCGACCTCGCCCATGTACAGGTGTGTATTGGCCTCGACGCGCCGTGAAGCCGGCGTGATTGAGGCCATGAAATCACTGTAGTCAGGCATCCCGTCAGGAAGGCAATAGAAAATCTCTCCCGCAAAAGCCCTTTCCCAGCAGCCAATAGATATGAAAGCCATTCCGTTGGGTTTGGCAAGCAGCTGAGCTGCGTAGAAATCGCCCTCACGGTTATCGGCGCAACCGACCATTACCGTGTCCTTGTCGCAAAACGGTTCAATCTCAGCAAGAGGAACTGATTGAATCGGCCGGTTGGAAGTCTTGACCAGAGCAGAGGGATTTATCTGAAGGATACGCTCCCGCAGAGCGGTTGTCTTGAACTTACCTACATCGTGGATGCCGCATTGGTGGCGGCAGATGTTATGATAGCGCATTACATCCATGTCAATCAGGAAAAAACGGCCCACGCCTGCACGTGCAAGTTCAAGGGCGACGAGTGATCCCACCGAGCCGCACCCTATTATCACCGCACCTTTGCGGAGCATGGTGTCAGATTCAAGAATCCCGGTATTGCGCGAGAATATATCCATTTTAAGGCAGACAGGTTCCAGATCGCACTTCCGGCCGAGATGGTCATGGAATATAACCTTCCCGTCACTGTCACGATACCCGTAAATCCCGTTCCCGGGGCTTTGGGATACGTCTGTGAGGAAATTCCCGAGCAAAGAGGGAACAGGAGCTCCCGGAGCTGTTTCCGGCCGCGAGAGGGCAACTATATTATAATAGTTTGTGTCCGGGAAATGATAACCCCATAGTTCGCATGGACCCTCTATGTGCATCGGGTAGCATACCGTGGGACGTCTTGGCTTGCCAAGCATGTACTTATTGATGTCGGGCAGGCTTTTCATTTTTCATAACTGTTATGGGTCGGGTTGAGCGGGATGAGTCAGAGTGATCGTTCTTCCCAACGCGTTTTTTCAAAGGGGTTATTTCCTGTTCGGGTGCGGGATGGACTTTCATGGATGCAATGCAATATCCACCTCCGAGTCCGAGCAGAAGACATCCCGTTGACACTGCAAGCATGAGGGCTCTTGATTTCTTACGGGGACTCCGCTCGGCGACAGTTTTGTCACATCCTTTAGGTGGAACCTCAAGAATCCCGTCAGTCCCATGCGCATCCGCCGGCTGGTCGACAGAAACGCTGTCATCCGCATTAAGGTCAGAGATGCCCGATATGCGTGGTGTCAGGTTCCTGTGGTTTCTGTCAATATACCGCAGCTTGAAATACTTTTCGGGAATAATATCATCGCCTACTTCGACAGCTGTCATCGAATATTTGCCGTGAGCCGCCGAGGCATCAGTCCCGGCGGGGAGATGGTATAGAGTCAGACGGAAAGCCGGATCGATATTAACCAGTCCGGAAATCACACCGTATGGATTCCGTGATGCAAAATCGGAATTGGTCACATCATCTGTGGGTGAGAAATAATCCATCGAGCCGGGATGGCGATGCCACAAGCCCAGTACCTGCAACCGGTGATGATATAGATTCGCCACGGAAGTGCTGAGATAGCTTACGAAATGCGGGTCATATTCAAACAGGGCCTTCTCATGGACGCATTCAAGACCGGGTGGTATCACCTCCATTACAATCCACACTCCATTGTCCAGAATATGGCCGAGCAGAATGCCTCCTGTTTCCAAAGGGTGCATGGCGAAACTTTCCCGGACTATGGCGTTATAAGCCCTGTCGCTGAAAACCACCACCTCACACGGAAGATTCATTTGCATAGTGCGGCCGGACTTATATTCCGCCATGACGGTTGAATTCAGCTGCCGGCATATCTCCTGTGAGCACCAGCTCAAAAGCCGTGAGCCACTTAACGGCCCATCCGAGCACGGAAGCGGCGGAAGATGTGGTGTGGCCGATTTTCTGGTCATCTGCCTCGTTGGTGCACAGATACCTGTTCTGCACTTCGTCAATCAGAAGATGGGAAGGTTGGAATCCGGCTATCTCGATAAGCTCGTCTATGTCCGGGAGTACCGGATAGACCTTGACCGAGGAACCCATCTTGCGATGGGGATGGTTGTTATCATATACAGCCATGACATAATACTGCATTTTTTTGTTGAACTTTGATTCATAGACTCCCGGCTCCAGCATGCCTGTCCAGCATAGTCGTCCGTCATCAAGAGTATTAAGTTCAAACTGAGGGAAACTATTGGCCATCGCCATTTTTTCCATCGTAAGACGAGTTGGATCGGTCTCATACCATTGGGCAGCCAACTTGCCGCCTGCGACTTCAACCGTAACCTCGTCGGTCGTTCCCATCGCCTTTCCGCCGGGAGCTACCTTCACAGTTTCCCCGTGCATGAGCCGTTCCCTTAATTCGGCTCGCTGGCGTGCCGCAGCATCTTCACCGGCGAATCTGCCGGCCGGAAGCGTTATATTGATGTCCATAAGCTAAAATATATTAAAGTATAGAATGTTAAGTTGTTATATTTCTGTTGAAGCTATATTCCCTCAATCTCCCCAAGAAGACGGTTTGTCATGTCGACAGCCGACTGAACAGGTATTTCAAGGTCGCGTATCGACTGCAGGACCGGTTCGGCGAACCTGATACGGAAATCCCTGCCCTGCATGTCGTGCCATGCCGTGCAAGTCGAATCGACAACCTGTTGCAGACCGCGGCCGACATGCTCTATGTCCTGTGCGAAATCCAAAGTGTTCATGGTAATATCCTTTCCGGTCAATCTAACGCGTATGTTCATTCGGGTCTCCCGCTGCCAGATGGCGCAGAATGGCGAGTCTCTGCTGCTCCTCCTGTTTTTCCTTGATGCGGCGCATGCCTTCACGGAAGGCGACAACCTTACTGTCAAGAATCCTGTCGCGAGCTTCGCAGAACTTGCCGGCGGTTGTCCCGTAGTCCGGTTCATGCCTGGCGGATAACGACGGAGAGGTAAGTTCCGCCAACATTGTTTCATGATTCTCGACCTTGTCGCGGATGGAAAGAAGCCTCCTTGAAGCGTCAGGAATCATAATCTCCGTTATTCTCCCGATCAGCATATCTCCCGATTGGGATGATAAGTACCTGTCACGTTCCGACATCATTGAAGCCAGGAATCGTTCCCCTTTCTCCCGGCGGGCCGTGGCTTTGCTGAGTTCTTCCCCGGCACGTCTCATGTCGCGTTCCTCGCAACGGCAAGAGGGGACATAGGTGCCGGTTTCCTCATCATACCGTTGGCGGTCAGCGCATGCGTAATAAACAGAACTTGCCACATCATACCGATGTCTTGCGGAAATTTCA
This sequence comes from uncultured Muribaculaceae bacterium, assembly GCA_910578385.1. Lineage (GTDB taxonomy): Bacteria > Bacteroidota > Bacteroidia > Bacteroidales > Muribaculaceae > Lepagella. The sequence goes on from CAJTQV010000006.1 coordinate 107,830, forward strand.
TCAGCTGTCAGCATGTCAACCTTGTTGCGGGCCTGCATAAGCGCATTGTCAAGGAAGGCGCGCACCTCGCCACGAATCTCCGTAAGAGAGATTCCTGCACGCATAAAGGCTGTATCGAGATCGGTCAGATAAACGATATCAACATCTATTTCAGCCATAGATTTCAGATGTCGGCTTGGGCCCCTTCGTGGTTCAACGCATATTCAATACGAGGAGGAAGATAAGAATCCGCCCATCCGGCGTATTTCCCGGCGAGTGCCGCAATCAATTCCTGCCTGCTCCGGAATGCTTCCTGAAACTCCTCGAACTTGGTGTCGCACCATGACTGCGCCAGGCGACCCATGTCTCCGTTCAAGGTCGTGTAGAGATCCATAAGTGCGGCCGAGAGTGCCTTGAGTTCCTGCTGGAGGTCAATCAACGCGGCAGACGATACATAAGTTCCTGTGCTCATAAATTTTCATATTCCAAAGCGTTCTGTTGAAAATACAGGAGGGGACCCTCCTGGAAGTCATTGATTTCATCCCGGAGCGGCAGAAGCAAGTCGCGGTCCTGCATGAACTGGTCATCCTTCCATTCCCGGGCTACCGATTCAATGGCCGAGTCAGTGCGTCGCAACTGCACGTCAAGATTATCGGCAAGTTCCATCAGTTTTTGTCGGAACGCCATCAGTTCATCCGGGTCTATTGTCATAGCCATGATGGCATGTTATTTATATGGTTTGAATTTTATAGAGATATTTCTGCGGTTATCCCTCATATAAGCTCTGAATCGGGAGGAGGGACGGTTGAGAACAAACAGACGGTTTGCTGCATAAGAGTCCATAATCTTCATGGAAGCGCCTTCCGGCATCTGGAGTGCAATACGATAATTGCACATGTCGAGTACTTTCGGGTCAATCCGTACGGCCGCTGCAAGCGTGTCAGCCTGCAATATTGTAAAGACCCCGACAGCCGGTCCGTTCGCAAGAATATAAGCCATGTGTCTTGCTGCGGCGGATGGTTTGGGTACGATGCCGGACGAATCAGGGTCGAAAGCTCTTATTCCTTGCACATCGAAGCCTGCAATGTAGATATGTGGCTGGACAGCTTCCGGATTATTCCGGCGCAAATCAACCTCCTCTTTTATGTCGGCGAGAATACTCGCTGCCTCGGTCTGGGTCCGGGGGGCGGAATAGTTGATACGCGAAGCGGAAAGATGTCTGTCAGCCTCGGGCCATAGCGGATTGTCGATTCTCATGCCGTTGAGTGCGACGACAGTCGCGGAGTCCGGTTCGTGAGCGTTGACAGCAGACAGTATCGCATGGAGCGCTATGCGCCCGGCAACCAGGGTCTCTCCACCGGCCACAAGTATGTTGTTTCCATTCTCCTTTACAAGCGATATGCACACATCAACCTGATTCACTGCGATTGACTCGCCGAGATAGATTGGAACTACCTGAGGTGCGGATGCCGGCAAGATGTGTTCCGGAAGAGTGCGCCGGGTTTCGAATTCAGGAAGTTCGTCAGAGCGGAACACGATGACAGGCTCATGGCGGTATGTATTGTTTTCGGCAAACCGGGACAGAGAATCGAGCATCCCGTCAATGTCATCCTTAGTGGCGAAGAAACCTTTGGCAAGTCTGTTGTCGTAAGATGCACCGGATTCAGAATTGTAGATACATTCACCGGTGCGCAGTCGAGGAGTCTCGCGTGGATTTTCCATGGTGATAAGAGACTGGAAGTCGTTGGGAGTGCATTTGAACACCACTCTGTTGGCAATCAGGTCGCGCGGAAGCATAGAGGAGGGCGGAAGTTTCTGGGTGGCCAGTATAAGGTTGATCCCGAACTTACGGAACTCCTGAATTATGGTGTGAATCTTGGCATTGGCCTCCTGTGAGCTCTTGTCATTAGTCTCGTCAAACAATTTCTGGAACTCATCAATAACTACAAGAAGCCTGGGCACATTGAGAGTCGGATCAATTCGTCTCAGCTCCACGATGCTGTTCGCATTATATTGTCGGCACAATTCCATGCGTCGCGCTCCCTCTTCCTCAAGCTCGCGGAGAATGCTAAGACCGAATTCCCGCTCGGCTTCCGGAGCTATGACGCGAGCATGAGGAAGATTGGCGATAGCGTATGCGTTGAACTCGACTCCTGAAAAGTCGATGAGATACATTCTCAGTTCATCGGGAGAGTATTTGAATGCGGCATTTAGAATCAGGGAATGGAGGAATACGCTCTTTCCCGAACCGGGAATTCCGATTACCACGGCAGTATTCTGGCCGCTCTCCTGAGTTATATGGAGTGCGACACTGTTGCGCTCGGGCGATAGCCCGAAAGGAATGTCGATGCCGTAACAGCTTTCCCCTTTCCACCAGTTATTTCGGTCGGGCAGATAGTCCGACATCATAATGCGGTCGTTCTCGTCCGACCGGCTGTTGGAAACGGATTTTACAATCTCAATCAGTTCATTGTGGTGCAGAGTGGGGTGCAAGGATTCTGCTATCCGGAAATGGTCTTCACTATGATGGCCCTCACATATGGATCCGAAGAGCGACTTCCCGGCATTTTCAAAATTAAAGATGGCCGGTATATTGAAGAATTCCTCCGGAGATATGTGCCGGTTGCGTCCATTGTCAGAGGTCAGCACCAGCATGCCGACACCTGCGCGGGGACCATTCTTTGCAATGAGCCGGAGCATGTTCAGAGCATCTTGTTGCAGGCCTGAAGGAAAGGACTTGACTACAACCAGTATGAATGGTTCCGCAGAGCTTCGTCCGGCGTTATACTCCCGCAAAGTCATATCCGGTTTTATGAGCAGATTGCGGATTATGTCGCTTATGTGGCGGTGCAAGTCGCGAATCTTATCGCGGACAGCCTCCGTGTCGGAAATCACGTCATACAGTTCCCTGTCGAGTGTGTTGAAGGCAGTGTCAAGGCCGGACATGTCTTCCATGTCAAAAACCACAACCCTCAGTGAGCGGGGCGCGTTGTCACGGAAAAGTACACCGGTCAGAGTGTCAGCGAAAGTTTCGGCAATTTCTTTAGATTTTTCATCGTAGGTAAGCAAGAGCGGTCCGGAGCCCATGGCATCGACGAACTCGCGTCGGTGCAGTTTTATATCTCCGAACGGATGGCCGAAAGACAGGGTAGACCGACCGTACTGCACGATAGAGGCAAAAGTGCGCGGTTGCGTGGAACCATTAACAGAAAATTCATGGTCAAACCTTGTGTCAAAGGCAATAATGGCATTGTTGACCGAGGGGACTATTATGTCCAGTATATTCTGTGGTATTTCCTCAATATTGTTGATTTGAATAAGGCGGCTTATTTTATCGAGCAGTTCACGGAATATGCGGTTATATTCACCGATGTAATACTTCATTCTTTCATGCCTCGATTCGAAGACCAGTTTATAAGGGTGGTCATCCTTAGATGTCAGCGTGTTGATTGAATCGAGTATTTGCGAGATGGAATCGATGCAGGCAGAAGATAAGGGGGCATTTGTCGGCACATTGGGACTTTCAGAGACTTCAGTATCTACAGAGCCGGAATTGTCAGCCGACAGGCTGCCGATAAGTTCGTCATATTCCACAGCCGGCATCCAGACAAGAGAATCACAATCAGATCCGAGAGGACCCGATGCTACCGGAATGTCGGGAGTGAGATGTATATTTCTGAGAGTCTCAAGCGAGAACGGACCGTAACGTTCGCGATCCATCTCCGCATAATATATGGTCTGTGTCATATTCTTGATACTGAGTGAATAAGATTCCTGTTAAGCCGCATGATAGACCATATCTCTAAATAAGAGATATGGATGAATTGCAACTATTTGAAAATAAGATATTTAATCAGCGCAATAAATCATGATGGTAAAACATTTCAATATCATAGCCAATCACCGGGATGTTTTGACGGCGAAAAATGTAACCAGAAAGTCTTGATTTAAAGAAAATAATTCTTAAATTTGCAAACGGATAGGTATCTCTTATTTAGAGATATGGATGAACTTAAAACGCAACGGGTAGGCCGATTGGAGGTCTGTCCGTTTTTTTGTGAGAAGTGGCAGAGAGTCTCATGCACAGTCATTATGATTTCATCGGAATTGTTCTTCTTCCCTAAAGCTCAGAGCCTGAACAAAAAGGTAACAAGATTACCGGGGAGTACACCGGAGTGATGATTGATGCAGATGAGATTGCAGCGACATCAGCGAAAATACGCAAGAATGCGGCACGTAATATCCGTCGCGCGCCAGTAGCACGCAAGCGTTGATAGAACCTTGACATACGACACACGCCCGGTGTGGGCGTGGTGCTGACAACAGAACGCCCCGGACCGCTGCGGTCCGGGGCGTTGTTGTGTATGGCTGTGGCCATGTATGAGGGATGCCGTTTCAAAAAAACGGATTCTTATCTTGGCAGGGCGGCGTAGGTGAGAGCTATGCCGAGCAGGATTATGCCTATGCCCACACCGAGCAGGAAGGTGACGGGGACGCAGAGGGCTGTTATGGCCGCTGCCGCGCCTGCGAGCATCAGGATGAGCCCGACTACACGCAGAGCCTTGTTGCCGGCTCTGTGGGGCTGAGAATCGCTTGGTGAGGCTGTGTCAGCGACATCGCAACATCCTTCGGTTTGCCAGACATCCCCGCAGTCCTGACCGGGAGTGGTGACATTGGCCGATGTGATGCGGTTGTCGATTATTTCCTCGCGGATTTCCATTTCACCGGCGGGGTCTTCAATCAGCTCCGTGACCTCGCGTTCGCGGTTGGCGAAATAGTGCGGGTCACCGTGGGTGAGGAGCCGGGCCTCGGTGAAGAGGCGGAATTTGTGGAGGGAGAAATTGCGCGACAAGTCCTCGCGCAGAGATTCGATTAAGGTTTCGGTCATCTGAGCCGCTGTCGGGGCGTAGGTCTTGCCGTCGTCGGGCTCGAAGAGACCCGGGGTGGCGGAGAGGGTGGAGGTGATGTCCTGGAGAGTGTTCGTGCGGTTGTAGCCGGTGTCGATCATCTCGATGAGGATGGTGCGGACGGCGGGTATGTCGGCGGCTTCGAGAGCGGATTGCAGTTTCTTTTTCATAGCTGTTGGGATTAGGGGTGATTTTCGGGCTTCCGTCCTCACACGGCGCCGGGATGGCGGAGACGCGGTGCGCGACGGTGGTCGCGCCACACCCGGCGTGCCAAGCCCGCCAGAGGAGGGTGGGGGATTCCGGCTTCCGCCCTCACAAGGCACCGGGACGGGGCGCGGAGGCGGGGGACGCGGATGGGGCTTTGTAAGGTAAACGCGGGGGGAGGGGTAAAGGTTTTTGTAATTTCGGGTGGGGAGAGATAGCGGTTTTTTGTAAAATCGGGGAGGTTTTTGCAAAATCAGGGCGGAGGTGAATTGAAATTGCGGAAAATTTGTTAATTTTGTTGTTTAGTTATGGAGCAGATGAAAAAAATACAGGAGTGTCTGGGTCCCGAACTCGGCGAGATGAATGAAATCATCGCCGGGACGTTGCACACGTCCAATGAGATGATGAATGACATCGTGACCCGTTATCTAAAGATAAAGGGTAAGCAGATACGCCCTATATTGGTGATACTGAGCGCACGGATGTTCGGCGAGGTGACGCAGGAGGTGTTGCTGGCCGGCGCCGCTCTTGAGATGCTTCATAACGCTTCGCTGATTCATGATGACATAGTGGACGAGACCGAGTTGCGCCGGGGTGTGGCCACCATCAATGCCACTATGGGGAACCATATCGCCGTGCTGGTCGGGGATTTCTTCGTATCGAACGCCCTGTCGGCCGGCATCAGGACCGGCGACATAAGGGTAATCTCGGCCCTGTCGGCCCTCGGCAAGGAACTTAGCCTCGGTGAAATCGACCAGATCTGCAACGCCCGCGACCATGCTCTCGACGAGAGCAGCTACTTCGGCATGATACGCCAGAAGACGGCCTCGCTCTTCATGAACTGTGTGCGCATGGGTGCGGAGCTTGGTGGAGCTTCGGACGCTGACCTGAACCTGCTTGTGCGTTATGCCGAGCTGTTGGGTCTCTGCTTCCAGATACGTGATGACATATTCGACTATTTCGAGGATGCCCAGATTGGCAAACCGACAGGCAATGACCTGCGCGAGGGGAAGGTGACACTGCCGCTGCTCTATGCGCTGCGCACGGCTCCGGAAGAGGAGGCGCGCCCGATGCGCGACCTGCTTCTTGGCGGAGACCTGACTACTGCCGATATTGAACGGCTCATAGAGTTTGCCCGTCGTCATGGGGGCATAGAATATGCCTATGGCCGTATGCGCGAGATGCAGCAGGAGGCCGAAGCGCTCATAGCACCGCTGCCCGATACGGAGTCGAAGCGGGCTTTTACAGAGATATTCGATTACATCATAGAGCGCAAGTTCTGATTGCGGCTGTTGAGAAAGGGCGCAGTCAAAAACATCGAAGTCATTACAGAGGAAGTTATTACCGCTACTTAACAGAGAAAAGCGTATGTTGAAACGCTGCATGATAGAGGGTGTCGCCGAGGCCGGATGTGACGAGGCCGGGCGCGGATGCCTGTGTGGGCCTGTGAGCTGTGCGGCCGTGATATTGCCGCCTGATTTCGAGGCTCCGGAGCTTAACGACTCCAAGCAGCTGAGTGCTGCGGCGCGTGAGCGTCTGCGTGAGCAGATAGAGCGCGAGGCATTGGCCTGGGCCGTGGTGATGGTCGAAGCCGAGGAGATAGACCGGATAAACATACTGAACGCTTCAATCACCGGGATGCAGCGTGCGCTCGATGCGCTCACGCTGCGGCCTCAGCATATACTGGTTGACGGCAACCGGTTCAGACCTTATCTTGACCCTGAGAAGATGATGGATATTCCGCACCACACGGTGGTGAAGGGGGACGCCACTTACATGTCAATAGCCGCCGCTTCGATACTTGCCAAGACTCACAGGGATGAGCTGATGACTCGGTATGCTGAGCAGTATCCGGGCTACGGCTGGGAGAAGAACATGGGCTACCCGACGAAGGCGCACTACGAGGGGATAGGGCGGCTCGGTGTGACACCTCTGCACCGGAAGAGCTTCAAGCTGCAGAAGGGGGAGTGCTGAAGGGGCGGGGACGCGGTGCGCGACGGTGGTCGCGCCACAACCTGCGAGCCAAGCTCGCTGCCGGACGTGCGGTCTGAAACTTGAGGCCCCGAACTTAAACCCTAAAGGCTAAGCCCTAAAACCTAAAATCTAAAGCCTAAAGCCTAAAATCTAAAACCTAAAGCCTAAAACCTTGCGCAGGCGGCGGAGGAGGGGGGAGATGCGGGGGACTTCCTCGAAGGTGCAGATGACTCCGAGGTAGATGATGAGCATGATGGTGCGCGTGGTGTACATGAGCCAGGTGGGGAACATGCCCTCGATCCAGATGCCGGCGGCGTAGAGGATGGCTGCAAGCAGCGTGTAGGCTCCCATGCGGCCGAGCTGGTAAGGAAGCGGGTAGTAGTGGCGCCCCACGAAGTATGAAATGACCATGACCGCGAAGTAGCTGCCGAGAGCTGCCCATGCCGAGCCGAGGTAGCCGTCGGGTATGCCGATTGCAGATACGAGCCAGATGTTCAGTCCGAGCATTAGCGCGAAGCAGATTAGCGACATGTACATGCCCCACTGGGTGCGGTCGGTGAGCTTGTACCAGAGCGAGAGGTTGAAGAACACGCCGAAGCAGAGTTCGGCGGCCATCATGATCGGTACCACCCGGAGTCCGGACCAGTAGCCGGGCGATACGAAATGCTTGAGAACGGGGAGGAAGAACATCACCCCGAGGAAGATGAAGAGCCCGAAGACGACGAAGAACTTCATGGCATCGCAGTAGGCCTGTTTCTTGTTCTCTCCGTCACCCTTGGCCTGGGCGAAGATGAAGGGTTCGTAGGCGTAGCGGAACGCCTGGGTGAACATCACCATTACAATCGCTATCTTGATATTGGCTCCGTAGATGCCCACCATGGAGCGTGCGGCCTCTTCCTGGCCCTTGAAAAGGTAGGGGATGATAATCTGTCCCATGTTCTGGCTCAGGATTCCGGCAACGCCGAGAATGAGGAGCGGCCAGCTGTAGGAGAGCATACGACGCAGGAGCTGCCCGTTGAAGGCGTATCGGCGCCCCGTAAGCTCTGGAAGAAGGCAGAGGAGCACCACGACCGAGGAGATGATGTTGGCGAGAAAAATCCAGCCTATGCCGAATGAGAGGCCTCCCAACGGCTCGTAGAACCATGCTATGACGGCTGGTGCCACGCGTTGGAGCCAGGGGCACATGAGCAGGAAGAAGAGGTTCAGGCCGATGTTGAGACCTACGTTGAGGAGCTTTATTCCGGCGAACCGGAAGGCTTTCTTCTTGTATCGGAGGTAGGCGAACGGGAGGTTGGAGAAGGCATCGATGGCGACCGTCACTCCGAGGAGCCAGACGTAGAGGCTGTGGTGAGGCAGCAGCATCATTCCTGATACGGGACGGAGGAAAATCGACAGCAGCGCGATGAAGAGCACGGAGGTCGTTCCGACCGATATGAGCGATGTGGTGTAGACACGCTCGGGGTCGGCTTCCTTGTTGGCGAAGCGGAAGAATCCGGTCTCCATGCCGTAGTTGAGGATTACGAGCGCGACAGCCGTGAAGCTGTATAGATAACTGACTATGCCGTACTCCTCGGTGGGGAAGAGGTAGACGTAGAGGGGGACGAGGCACCAGTTGAGGAAGCGCCCCACGATGCTTGACAGGCCGTAGACGGCTGTTTCTTTTGCTAATGATTTTATTCCGGCCACTGTGGTGAAAAGGGTGAGAAGGTGGTTAAGGTTCTTAAGGTTCTTAAGGACTTTAAGAGTTGGTTATTGGTCGAAAAGAGAGGGCTGGGAGGGGGTGGGGAGGTCGCCGAGACGGCCGAGGTGGCGGTAGGCGAGCTCGGTCACCTCGCGGCCACGGGGGGTGCGCTTCAGGAAGCCCTCCTTGATGAGGAAGGGTTCGTAGACTTCCTCGATTGTGCCGGGATCCTCTCCTATCGCTGTGCCGATGGTGCTGAGACCGACGGGACCACCCTTGAACTTGTCGATGATGGTGAGCAGTATGCGGTTGTCGATCTGGTCGAGGCCGTAGCGGTCGATGTTGAGGGCCTCAAGGGCGTGGCGTGCTATGGCGAGGTCGATGCGGCCGGAGCCACGCACCATGGCGAAGTCGCGCACTCGGCGGAGCAGCGAGTTGGCTACACGCGGCGTGCCCCGGCTGCGGAGAGCGATCTCCTGCGCCGCCTGTTCGTCGATGCCGATGCGGAGCAGTCCGGCGGAGCGCTTGACGATGGTGCAGAGCAGTTTGTGGTCGTAGTATTCGAGGTGGCACTGTATGCCGAAGCGGGCCCGGAGGGGAGCGGTGAGGCTTCCCGAGCGGGTGGTCGCTCCGACGAGGGTGAAGGGGGAGATTGTGAGCTGTACAGACTTCGCGCCGGGTCCTTTGTCGAGGAGGATGTCGATGCGGAAGTCCTCCATGGCCGAGTAGAGATACTCCTCGACCACGGGGTGCAGACGGTGAATCTCGTCGATGAAGAGGACATCGTGAGGTTCGAGCGACATGAGTATGCCGGCCAGGTCGCCCGGTTTGTCGAGCACGGGGCCGGAAGTGGTCTTGAAGCCTACGCCGAGTTCGTTGGCGATGATGTTGGAGAGAGTGGTCTTGCCCAGACCCGGAGGGCCGTGGAGGAGTGTGTGATCGAGAGCCTCGCCGCGCATGCGGGCGGCCTTGACAAAGACCGAGAGGTTGTCGATTATTTTCTCCTGCCCGGAGAAGTCGCTGAAACTGAGCGGGCGGAGGGCTTTTTCTATATCTTTTTCCGGCCCGTCGGGGCGGTCCTGGTTGAGCCGGATGTCGAAATCTTCTGTCATGATGCAAAGTTAGCAAAGAATTGAGACATATGCAAAAAAACGGGAGGCGGGTGCCTGACGGCGCCACGCCTCCCGCAACATCAAGGTTACGAAAAGGTGATGTTTCCTTTTTGTGGGTATTTTTTCGGGCTTCCGCCCTCACACGGCACTCGGGCTGGCGGGGGTTAGCCTTCGTTGAGGGCTTCGAAGTAGCAGTCGGCGATGGCTACCCATTCTTCGAGGGTGCCCTGGGTGGTGTAGCCCTTGGCGTCGGAGGGGGTGCCGAGCTGTTCGGAGGCCTTCAGTTCGGAGAGGGTGACTACTACCGGGGGCACGTCGATGCCCGGGCGGTAGAAGTGGTCGATGCTGACTCCGGCTGCGTCTTCCTCGATGGCGTAGAGCTGGTCGTTGAAGCGGTAGAGTCCGGTTACGCGGGCCACGCGGGTGGAGCCGTCGCGCGGGTCGGTGACGGTTACTTCGGGGATGTAGTGGAAGCCGGCGTCGGGGACGCTCCAGATTATGGCTCCTATTTCGCGGGCTTTCATATCTTCGGCCATCTGTGTTTTGGCCTTTTCGAGCAGGTGGGGTGATGTGTTTGACATAGCGGTGTGTTTTTCTGCGCGGGGCTTGGGCTCCGCGGTGTGTTTATTAGTGTAACAACTTTGGGTGGGGTTAGGTTTTAGGGAGCGCGACGGTTGTCGCGCCACACCCTGCGGGCCAAGCCCGCCAAGAGAAGAGGGAGGACCGGACTGGGATTCGGGCTTCCGCCCTCACACAGCAGCGGGGAGGAGGGGGATTCGGGCTTCCGCCCTCACACAGCACCAGGGGGAGGGGCTATCGGGCGTAGGAGGCCATGAGGGTTTGCCAGTAGGCGCGGAGGGTGGACCAGGGGACTATGTCGGGCTGGCCTTTCATGGGGGCTACGGTGCGGCCGTTGAGCTGGATGGTGGCGTAGCAGGTGCCGCTGGGACCGCGCGAGATCAGAAGCAGCAGGTTGGCTCCGAGGGGCGTGATGTTCTGGATCTTCCAGCAGTCGTCGAGGTCGTCGTAGTCGAGTGGAAGGTCGAAGCAGCCCGGAATCTTTATCAGCGAGAGGAGGGGAAGGAGAGTCTCTGCGTGGCCGAAGTAGGCGTTGATTACGGGTTGGATGGCTGTGTTGCAGAGGGCGGAGTCGGTGTCGGCGATTACGCGGCGGAGGAGGGGGGAGGTGGCGCGGGCGGCTACCGAGGAGAGGGGTGTGACCGAGTTGCGGAGGTAGTGCTGTAGGTTGGAGGCACGCCAGCAAGCCTGGTATTCGGCTACGGTCATCCATTGTGTGGTGGGAGCGGGGAGCCCGGCGGCGCGGTTGCCTTTGAGCACCTCGTACATGTCCATGGTGAGGTCGCGGAGCTGCCGGTCGGAGAGGGAGGTCTTTGTGAACAGACGGCGTGCGGGGGCTCCGGAGACATGGCGGCGCACGAAGTCATCGTAGACCGGTTTCCAGTCGCCGTCCTTGCGGTATTCGGCATATTCGCGGTCGTAGGTGAAGCAGCAGACGAGCGAGTCGAACTGCGGGCCTTCGTTTGTGCGTACCTCCATCTTGTCGTTGAGACGGATCAGTTGGTTTGTGAACTGGTACATGGTCATTACGACGCGTGGCACGTGCGATGCGATTGCGTTGATGCGTACATTCTTGTCGGCGAGTCGCGGCAGGGTCTCGAACATGCGCTTGCCGAGCAGGCGTTCCTCGCGGATGCCTGTCTGGGAAAGGTCGCCCCAGTTGTCCTCGTTGGCCGATTCTACAAGATTCATGAGCGAGAGGAATGCCTCGCCGGTGTCGGAGAGGGTTCCGGTGTTGCGTCCATGTTCAAGGGCCTTGAGTACCTTCTCCATCTTTTTCGGGCCGGAGAGGTAGCGGGCACCGTGCCGCGCCACGTATGAGGCATAGACGGGGGTCAGCGAGTCGGGGAGATATGGTATCTGTGTGCATGCTGAGAAGTCGTATGGCATCATGGACCCGTCGAGCACCGGAGGGAGCGGTACGTAACGGTTCTTGTTCTGGGCATGTGCAGGAGCGATGCACGAGATTAAGAGCAGCGTGACCCAAACGAGGCCTTTAAGTCTTGTAGTCATCGGGAATAGTTAAAATGTGTGTCACTCTTCTTAACAGATGGGCGACGGAAAAGTTTCAGCAGGGTATTGTGATTAGAAGGGGTGGCCATTGCTGCGGCCTGCGCTTCGGGGTCAGAAGCGGCGGCAGGTGATGGTGGCGGCGGAGGAGCGGAGCACGAGGTGCTTGCTGTCGAGGGTCAGGATGTCGAGGTTGGCGGGGTTTCCGGCGAAACCGTAGCCGTAGAGCTTCTGTTCTGTCGGGTTGGTAGGGAACTCTACGCTGATGCGGTCTTCGTCGAGGTGGCACGAGAGTATGCCGGTGATGTCGGTGTCGGGGTTGGCGAGCTGCAGGAGCTCAAGGTTGACACAGATGAAGAGATCTTCGGGGTAGACGATGTTCTCGCCCCGGTCTTCTTGGGGGGTGTAGGCGATTTCGGTGATTTTCCAGAAGCCGTCGATTTTGCCGTTGTGGGATGCGCGGCGGCAGGAGGGTGAGACGAGGGTGATGAGGGAGAGGATTATGATGGGGATTAGCTTTCGCATGAGGTGAAATGGTGGTTAAGGGTGGTTAAGGGGTTTAAGGTTCTTAAAGTTTTTAAGGTTCTTAAGGTCTTTAAGGGGTTATTTGAACCAGCCGGATTTGGAGATTGAGAGCATGGCGCCGAAGGAGTTGCCGAGCAGGGAGCCGTGGTCGCCGGCGAGCGAGAGGGAGGCTTCCCAGCCACGGAGCTTGCGCGGGTGGTACTTCACTTCGGCGAGCCAGCTGAAGTTGTTCTCAGGGTGCTGGAACGGTTTGTTATAAGTTCCCCAGCTGCGTGTATGCGACAGCAGCACACGGTAGCCGACAGCCGACGAGGGGTTGCCCTTGAAGCCGATGTGGTGGGAGATGATTCGTGTTGAACGGAATGTGACGTAGTGGTCGGAGTTGTAGACGGGCGATGTAAGGAGCGGGTTGCCGATTCCCTGGCCCCAGTGCTGCCATCCGTTGTATATATAGTTGTTGTAGTAGTTGTCGCGGCCGGAGATCTGGTAGTTGATGGCGGGAGTATGGTCCCAGTAGACCGAACCGGCCTGGTCTTTCATATAAAGGAACTCATACAGGATATCTGACACGAAGGGGTTTTCAGGCAGCCGGCCCTGTACTCCATACAGGCCATCCTTCCAGGGGTAGTCGAAGAAGAGCATTGAGTGGTCTTCGAAGAAATGCTGGTAATATATGCGTGCCATCCAGCCGGAGGGATCCTGCCATTTTAGCGACATGCTCCAGTTGCCGAGGAAATTACCCTCGACGTTCATCTGCTCGCCGCCGCCTGTATCGGCTCCACCGCTCATCGGAATCAGTGCCTTGAGCCATGCCTTGAGGTAAGCGGGGTGTTTGTCCCAGCGGCCATCCTTGCCGTTTGTGCCGGGGAACCAGGTCTTTCCGGCGAATTCAGAGTCCATGACGAGGCCGAGCTCACCTTCGAGAGGGAACTTCTCGGCGTTACCGCCTCGGAAGTATATCGCGCGCGAGCAATACATTGTGCCGAGCGTGTAGTCATAGTCCTTGCTTGCCCAACGTTTGAGCCACCAGTCGTCGGTGAACATTCCGTAGGCCACGTGTCCCTTGATGGCGAACATTTCCTTGCAGCCCCAGACGTTGGCATAGTCGAAGATGCCGATGCGTACCTGCGGAATCGGGTGCGCGTTCCAGCCCTGAGTCAGTGATCCGGATGACAGGTCCCGGTCGAGGAAGCCGTCGGAGATCTCCTTGGCGCCGATCATCGCGTCGAGGCAGCGGTAGCGGACCTCGGCATATAGCTGCTGTGGCATGAAGGTGGACTGGGTGCGGTGGCCGACACCCATGTCGATGCCCGCTCCCCACGAGAAGCGCGATTCGCGGTCCATGTCCTTGAATGCGGAAAGGCGCAGCCAGAGGTTGTTGCGTTCGAGCGAAGAGAAGCCGTAGCGGTTTGCCTGAAGCCAGAACGGGTTGTGGGCACCGTCGGAGAGCGAGACCGCGAATTCGGCACGGTAACGTATGGAGTCGTTCCATTCAGCCGAAGCCGAAGCGGGGGCGAGAGCCGCGGCACCAGAAAGGAGAGCGGCAAGAATATATTTGAGCCTCATAAAGTCTAAAAATCGTTAAAAAACTTAAATCGTGAGTGCAAAATTACAAATAAAACCCAATAAAACACGCAGAAAACAATATTTTTTCAAAATGATTTGGTGAAAAAGAAAAAAATCACTACTTTTGCAGTCGCAAAATGCGCCGAGGTGTGCAGTTGCAGTCAAGTGGCCCATTCGTCTATCGGTTAGGACGAGAGATTTTCATTCTCTAAAGAGCAGTTCGACTCTGCTATGGGCTACCAATAAACAAATATCGACACAAAAGAAATTTTTAGAAATGGCAAATCATAAATCGTCATTAAAAAGAATTCGCCAGGCGGAGAAGAGAAGACTTGAGAACCGTTACTGGGCAAAGACAGCGAGAAACGCAGTGCGCCGCGTGCGCAAGATGACCGACAAGGCAGAGGCAGAGGCAGCCTACAACAAGATCAGCAGCCTCCTTCAGCGTCTTGGTCGCAAGAACGTTATCTCGAAGAACAAGGCTGCGAACCTTTGCAGCGGTTTGGCGAAGCATATCAACAAGCTTGGTTAAAGACATAATCGCCGGCTCGGGGATACGGAATGAAAAAACCGTATAAGGCAGATTCCCGGCCGAGCGATAGCGTAGGCCCATTCGTCTATCGGTTAGGACGAGAGATTTTCATTCTCTAAAGAGCAGTTCGACTCTGCTATGGGCTACTCCCCAAATCCATCCTATCCCGGAGGTCGGTGTCAGCATGCTGGTATCGGCCTTCCACGCATTTAGGCGGGAGCTGAAGCTCTGCGCAGGGACAAATAACAGAGACGGGGTGGGGACTTTCCGGGGATGTTTGGTTTGTAATGGCGGCAAGATGAGAATTGTAAAGAGTCTTTTCAGGAGAGGTGTGAGGCAGTTGAATAAGTGGAGGCTGATTTCGCCTGAGCTTACTTCGCGGCTTCTGTATTTTAATGTGTTCGGGAGATTTCCGGATATTGATAATCCGAAGGACCTTAATGAGAAGATTCTTGCCCAGGCTTTCCGCGGAGATACCTCGGGCTGGAGCGAGCTTGCCGACAAGTATGCCGTGAGGGCATATGTGGAGGAGAAGGGGCTCGGCGACATCCTGGTGCCGATGTATGGCGTATGGGACACGGTGGAGGATATTGATTTCGATAGTCTTCCGGACAGTTTTGTGCTGAAGACTACGGATGGCACCGCAAGGAATATAATTGTAAAGGATAAGTCTTCGTTAAATCCGGAAGCGGTCAGAAAGCAGCTCCGGAGGTGGATGGATGAGAAGAGGATTAATGATGAGCCTCATTATCAAGGAATCAAACGAAGAATCATTGCAGAGCATCTGCTTGCAACGGATGATGGGCTGGCTCCGACTGACTATAAGATATATTGCATAGGTGGCCGTGCGGAGTACTGTCTGGCATGTGTGAACCGGGACATGAGGACATTCAGGGGTAATTTTGCGCTTTTTAAACTTCCGGAATGGAGGAATATCAACGGCATAGCAGAGAATTGGAAAACGGATAAGATGGTGAGACGCCCTGTGCATCTTGAGGCCATGATTGATTATGCCGTGCGTCTTGCGGGGGACTTTCCTCTTGTGAGAGTTGATTTTTATGAGGAAGAGGGGAAGGTGTTTTTCGGCGAGATGACATTTACTTCTTTTGCCGGTCGAGCGGAGGTTTTTACGCAGTCAATGCTTTGCGAAATCGGAGATAAGGTTCAGCTGCGGTAGGTCGTTATGGGGCTGCTATTGCTGTGGCTGTCTGTTGTGAAATTTCCGCGCTGTTGAAGCGGGATTGCCAGTTGGCGAGGGCGCGGGCCGACATGGTGGCGCGCAGGCCGGGGTCGAATATGCGCGGGGAGAGGAGACGGGCGCAGTCTGCGATGGTGATGTCGCGGTCGAAGAGGATGGCGCAGTCGGGGGTGGCGAGTTCGGAGATTGAGCCGACGTCGGTCGAGATGACCGGTATGGCGTAGGACATGGCCTCGCCCATGCTTATTGGAATTCCTTCGGAATAACTCATCATTATGAACCAGTGCGGGGAACGGGTGGATAAGCGTCTTTGGATTTCCGCATTGGGTAAAGCTCCTTCGAATTTTACTTTGAAATTGGGAACGGTGATTGCTGCGGCTTTGGTTTCGAGAGCCTCCATGCATTCGCCGTCGCCTATTATTGTCCAGCGTAGAGGCTTGGCGGGATTAGTGCGGGCGACTTCCGTAAGCACGTCCATTATCATGTCAAGACGTTTGATGGGGTCGAGGCGTGCTACGGTGAGGAGTTCGAGCGGACCGTCGCAGGGTGGCTGTCCGGATGCGGGGGCATACAGGCGGGTGGAGCCGAGTGGTGCGAGATGGAAGCGGGAGGCGTGCTCGGGGAAGCGGTGGCGGAAGTAGTTGAGGCCGGCTGCCGAGATTGGGAAAACGTGGTCGATTGAATGGAGAAGCCTGGAGCGGACACGGCGCGAGCGGAAGAGCATCTGGTGGTCGTAGATGTCGGAGGTGTGGGCGCGTGTTGACATGTGCCAGCCTTCTTCACGGGCGAGGAGGGCGAGGGCTGCGGCTGAGTTGTGGAACCATAGGCTGTAGAGCACTGTGTCGGAGGGCGTGAGACTACGACGGCGGGTAATCTTCTTGATGACGCGCTTTATCGTGACAGTGTTGAGAGCCTGAAACAGCCCTTTTGCCCATTGGGCAGGTGTGCGGGCCTCGCCGACCATCATGCAGAGGGAGCGGAGCACGAAAGGATGAAAGATGTAGAGGAGCTTGCGCACTCGCGAGTGCACCACCGGATTGTCTGCAAGGGACCAGTCTGCCACAACGCCGTCGGGGAGCCGGGATTCGTAGCCCATGGTGCGCGGAACGTTCTCGCAGGGAACGAGAATCACGCGGTCGAAATGGCGTCGCAGGGCAGAGAGTTCCGAGTCTACAAAAACCTTTTCCGAGTAAAGGTCGCCCGGATATTCGTTGGTGCAATATATGAGACTTCTTTTGTTTTTTTTCATCTTGGTGGGAATGACACCGCTTTGGAGGAGACACTTCAGGGGGTGGTACTTTGGTCAGAAGTTATTTTTGTGTGACAGTGCTGCTCTTGCCATCTTCCATAATAACGGATTTGCTGCCAAAAACATATATAACCTTGATTTTGGGGAGAGGGGGAGGTTGTTTTCCTTGCGGAAGCGGCGGTAGCGGGTCATGCGTTCCTTGCTGCCTGACCGGAAAGCCATTGCGCAGATGTGGGCGGACTGGCGGGTGTAGAAACCCTGCATGGCGGATGCCGGAACGCCGAAGTGGCGCTGCATGATGATGGTCTGCCGGGTGGCTCCGAGGGAGTAGTCGAACTTGCGGTTGTAGTCGGTGCGGTGGGAGATGGAGTCGTGACCAACGGTGTAGTGGAGGGTGACGCGGGGCAGGATTACAATTTTGCCGGCATGGGCCATGGCGAGGATAATCTGCTGGTCCTCGCAGGTATAGGCGGGGTTGATGAAGATGTCGCGGTGGGCGTTGACCTGAGCCATGAGCATGTCCTTGCGGTAGAGGGCGGTGCAGAGGTGGATCATCTTTTTTTGTGAGAGCAGGGGGGCGCAGAGTTGACCGGGCGCGTAGGTCTCGATGCCGTCGGGGGCCGGATTGTCGGGATGGCGGTGAGGGTTGAGACCCTGTTCGTCGCAGCAGAGCCAGTCGGTCGCTACGAGCGAGACGTCGGGGTCATTTTTGATGACTTCAAGCTGAGCCTGGAGTTTGTGCGGGTCTACCCAAAAGTCGTCGCCGGCGCAGTCGGCGAGGAGGTTGCCGCGGGCGTGGTCGATGCAGTCGAAGTAGTTACGGACCACTCCGAGGTTTTTGTCGCGGCGGAGGTAGGTGATGCGGTCGGGGAAGCGGGCGGCGTAGTCGCGGCAGATGGCTTCGGTGCCGTCGGAGGAGCAGTCGTCGCCGATGACTATCTCGACTTCGGCCTCGGTCTGCTGGGCGAGGATGGAGTCGAGGGTCCGGGCGATGGTGGACTGCTGGTTGTAGGTGACTACTATTACTGAGATGGTCATGATAATTCGGGCTTCCGCCCTCACACAGCTGCGGGGGAGGACGGGGATTTTCGGGCTTCCGCCCTCACACAGCTACACCACTGCGGGGTGGGGAGGCGGGGCGCGAGGGTGGTCGCGCCACAGGCGGCGTGCAAAGGCCGCCGGAGGAGAGGGGCGCTGGCAGTTGAGCTGAGTTTGGGCAGTTGTTTTAATCAGGGAGCGGCCCCACTTGGGGTGGGGCCGCTGTGAGAGGTGGTGGCTTCGCTGAAGCTCAGCGCTTGAACAAAAATTTGGTTATTTGAACTTCTTTTGGTTATTCAAATTACCTTTGGCTATTCAAATTTACCTTTGATTGTTCAAATTTCACTTTGGGTGATTAGAAGTTCTTTGGTTATTTGAACTTCTTTTTGATGTCGGCGGGGATGGCGTCGTTGTGAACGCCTACGCCGAGGGTCTTCTCAAGGAAGAAGGGCATCGAGACGTAGAGGTAGCCGTCGTAGAGCTGGTTGGTGTCCCAGGAGTTCTTTACCTTGTAGTATTTGTTGCCTTCCTGGTCGGTGGCTGTGCCGACGATGACCATGCCGTGGTCGTCGGTGGTCTCGTAGTTGTCGAATGTCTTCTGGCGTGATTCCTGAGTGACGGTCTTTTCCTTGACGGGACCCTTGATGTCGAACTTGGAATTCTCGCGGTCTTTGTCGGAGAGTTTTACCCAGCGGCTGAGCTCGGTGTCGGTCATGTCTTTCTGGTCCTTGTCGTCGGGCAGGAGGGCGAAGCCTTTGTTCCATTTGAAACCGCCTTCAGATACGTCGGCAGCCCACATTACTGTCCAGCCTTTGTCGAGGGCATTGTCGACGATGCGCTGCATTTCCTCCATGGGGACGTTGCGGCTCTCGGTCCATGCCCAGTTGTCGGGAATCTCGAGGATGATGTTCTCGTAGAAGGGATGGTGGGTGTAGCTGGTGATGTTGACGAAGTTCTCGGGTTCGAGTCCCATTTCCTTGGCCCACTGCTGGGGGGTGTAGGTCTTGCCGTTGTAGGTGAATGTCTCGGGCACCTTGCCGAGGTATGCGTCGAGGATGCCGACGAAACCGGGGAGCCATGCAGTGGTGAGCTGCTTGTTCTTCTGCCCGCGGCTGAGAACGGCGCGTAGGTATGCCTCAAGGGCTTCGGCCATCTCGTAGTGAGAGTGTTTCTCCTCTCCGTAGTTGAGGCCGGTGTACGCCTCTTCGGGCATTGCGCCGTAGAGGGCTGTCATGTTGAGGACATCGCCCCATGATCCGCCTTGGGAGAAGTTTACGGTGCCGTTCATGCGCATGAACTTCTTGGCCTTGTCGATGTATGCGTTGCGGACAATGTACATCTCGGAGATGTCGAGTTCGGGGCCGCCCTTGCGCATGACGTTGTCCTCAAGGGTTGAGAGGCCGGAGAAGGCCCAGCATGTTCCGGACTTGTTCTGGTCCTTGACCGAGCCGGTCTTGTTGATTTTCACATCGGTGAACTTGAATCCGGTCGAATCAGGATTCTCGATCTGGGGCTCGGCAGCCGGTGCCTGGTAGTAGGTGGCGAAAGCTGAGGCCGAGATGGCTGCGCCGAGGGCGAGGGTTGTCAGTTTCTTCATTTCTTTGGTGTTGTTAGGTTTAGATTTTCAGGTATTGGACTTTGGTTTTCGGGCTTCCGCCCTCACACTGCTGCACGACAGCGGGGCGGTGACGACAGCTGGGCGAGACGACGCCTGGGCGAGGCGGCAGGCGGGGAGAGGGTGGCGGGGGGGAGAGATGCGGGTGCAATATTAGTAAAAAACGGGGGGATATGCAAATATTAGGAGTTTTTTTGTTAATTTTGCACTTTCGTTCTTACAAGACTCTTTGGCCGGAGGCGTAAGTCGGCCGGGCGGAGAGGCAAATAACCTAAAACAATCTTTATGGGTGGCTTTTTTGGCGTAGCCTCGAAGGTGCCGGTCGTGAATGACCTTTTTTATGGCACGGACTACAACTCTCACCTGGGCACGAAGCGTGCCGGCATGGTGACGTTCGACAGGGAACATGGTTTCAACCGGTCGATCCACAGTCTTGAACGCAGCTATTTCCGCTCGAAGTTCGAGGATGAGCTTGACGGATTCAAAGGCAATATCGGAATCGGTGTGATAAGCGACACGGATCCTCAGCCGATTATTGTCAATTCACACCTAGGCCGTTATGCTGTGGTCACTGTGGCAAAAGTCAACAATGACAGGGAAATAGCTGATGAGCTTCTGAAGGAGCGCATGCACTTCAGTGAGCTTTCGGCCAACAAGATCAACCAGACCGAGCTGGTGGCTCTGCTGATCAACATGGGTAAGGATTTCCGCGAGGGTATCAATCTGGTGTACAGCAAGGTTGACGGTTCCTGCTCGATGCTTGTCATGACCGAGGAGGGGATAATCGCGGCCCGCGATTATCTGGGCCGGACGCCGATTGTGATCGGTCGGGGACCGAACGGCTATGCGGTGAGCAGCGAGACTTCCGCTTTCCCGAACTTGGGTTATGAGCGGCTTCGCGATGTAGGCCCCGGCGAGATTGTGAAGATTACTGCCGAGGGTGTGGAGGTGCTTCAGGAGCCTGCCCGCAGGGAGCAGATTTGCTCGTTCCTCTGGGTTTATTACGGCTTCCCGGCTTCGAGCTATGAGGGCATCAATGCCGAGGCTGTGCGCGAGGCTTGCGGCCGTGCCATGGGTCGCGAGGACAAGACCGACGCCGACTGGGTGTGCGGTGTGCCAGATTCGGGTGTGGGCTTCGCACTCGGTTATGCGGAGGGGAACGGTATACCCTATCGTCGCGCGGTACTGAAATACACGCCGACGTGGCCCCGCAGTTTCACACCGAGCAGTCAGGACCGCCGCGAGTTTGTGGCCAAGATGAAGCTGATTCCGAACCGTGCGATGCTTGAGGGGAGGAGCGTGGTATTCTGTGATGACTCGATTGTGCGCGGCACGCAGTTGCGCGACAATGTGTGCACCTTCTTCGAGGGTGGGGCGAAAGCGGTACATGCGCGTATATCGTGCCCGCCGCTGGTGTATGGCTGTCCGTTCATTGGTTTCACTTCGTCGAAGAGCGACCTGGAGCTTATATCGCGCCGGATTATCCGTGACTTCGAGGGGGATGACAAGGCGAAGCTCGACAAATATGCCACTACGGGTACTCCTGAATATGAGCGCATGGTCGGGGAGATTGCACGCCGTCTTGGGTTGACTTCGCTGAAGTTCAGTACAATCGAGGATCTGGTGGAGAGCATCGGGATGCCTAAGTGCAAGGTCTGCACGCACTGTTTCGACGGCACGGGGTGCCGGCCGGATGTGGCTTGGAGAGAGGACCATGGTGAAGAGAAGAAGGAGGGGTGATAACCTCCGGAAGAGAGATATGCTGCAGGCGGCGCCCGAAGTTCGGGTGCCGCCTGCTTTTTGAGGGGACAGACGGGGCGCGGACGCGGAGCGCGACGGTGGTCGCGCCACACCCGGCGTGCCAAGCGCGCCAAAGGAGACGGGGGGATTCGGGCTTCCGCCCTCACACTGCGCCACGGATAATGGAGGGGAAGAGAGAGGAGCGGTGTTTTAACAATTAATAATAGAGCCGGTAATAAACCTGGTGGGTAGGTGGAAATCTAATTAATGTTGGAATATTTAACAGGAGATTTTAGTTATGAAGCAGAAAATAGGAGGATATACTTTACTTTGCGCTGAGGTTGGGACTTTGGCTAAGCGACGGTTTTGGGCTTTGGTGGTGGTTCTGGGGGTTGGGCTTCTGTCGGGGGGCGGGTGTTCGCGGGCTGCCAAGGAAGCCGGGGATGATGGTCGTGAAGTGATGATCGAGAGGGTGCGGGCGGTCGACAAACTGACCCTGGCCCAGATGCGGGTGTCGAAGATGGCTGTGATTGATGACGTGAAACCGGATTCGGCTCGTGGAGCGAAGCAGATGGTCGCGGCTATTGTGGATGCTGTGAAAATCGGTGACCGTAAGGCGGCGTATTCTTACGACACGTATATGCAGGCTTATGTGGATCTCGCTCAGGTCGGGGTTGATGATATTGATGTGGATGAGGAGACCGGGCGCGTGGCGCTTCGGTTGCCGCAGCCGCAGGTGGAGTTCGCGGGGCGTGACGCTGGAATACGTGAGGATCATTACCGCGTGACCGGACTGCGCAGCCAGATTGGACCTGAAGAACGGGCTGCCCTCAAAGAGAAGATGAATTCGCAGCTCAAGGCTGAGGTTAGGGATAACGGAGAGTTTGAGGCGACTCTGCTCCGCGAGGCCAGGGAGCGTGGGGAGAGCTATTTCAGGGAGCTTCTCGGTGGAATGGGATATGGTGACGTTACAGTAAGCTGGAGATGAGTGGACATGCCCGTAAAGGTCACGCTATCTTATGATGCGGGCTCGGGCTTCTTTAGCAAGGAACAACTTCAATAGGAAAATTTGAGATGAGAAGAATATACACGATATTGGTATTGGTGCTGTTGGCGGTGGTGGCCGCTGTTTGTTTTGTCGGGGTAAGGTGGTGGAATGATTCGCCTGAGGCGGAGCGCGTCACGCTTACGCCGGCGCGGATAAGCGAGGTGCGGCCTATGGTGGCTCTGTCGACGGTGGACATCTATGAGGAGATGCCGCTGAAGGGCCGGATCGGGAAACGGCATATTGTAGCGCGTGTGGCCCTGGAGGGGAGCGTGAGTTTTGATCTTGAGAAGATCGGACTTGAGGAGCGGGGGGATACGGTTGTGGTGACTTTGCCCCCGGCAACGGTGACGCTGCGGGAGTCGACGAGGCCTGATTCTTACCGTGTGATTGACACTTGGAACGAGAGCTTCCTGGGGTCGGCCAACTTTACGGCCGCCGAGGAGAACGCGCTGAAGCGGCGGTTTATGGAGGCGGCGCGGCGCGGGGTGTACAGGAAAGGGTATGTGGACGAGGCTGAGAATCGGGCGCGGCAGAGTGTGGAGCGGCTTCTGGGGGCTTCGACTGGAAGACCGGTGGAGGTCAGGGTAGGGAGCTGAAGGTCTGCGCGGGGGACAAATAAAAGGGGATAAATAAAAGGAGGGCGCGGGGATACGGTCGTGGTGAATGGTAGTGAGAGTCGGGCTGTGCCCTCTCACCAAACAAAAAAGCTGCATCCGGGAGAATAAAAGAGACAAGGGGGAGAAGAGGCGGGGACGGGGAGGATAAAAATGATTAAAAAAGGGGGCGGGTGTTGGAAAATGACGGAATTATTTGTATATTTGCGCATTATTGGAGAATTTTTCCGGGTTTGCCTCTGATGTCGGGTTTAAGAATGCGATTAGGCTCTGATTGGGGTTTAAGAATGATATTAAACGCTGACGGGAGGTTTAAGAAACTGTTTTAAAAGGCGGTTTTCAAACGACGGCCACTTTTATGTATGCCATATTATGACGATAAACGAAATTACTGAGCTCCGCAGGAACGGAGATATTGAGAAGGCTTATGAGGAGAGCGTGAGAATGCTTTCCGCCAACCATGATGACCATGATGCGCGTGTGATGACCGCGCTGTGTGTAAAGTCTCTTATGGAACGTGCCGCCAAGTCGGGCGACGCGGATTCGCTTGTGAAATTTCTCGGGGAACTCGCCTCTCTTCATCTTGAGGAGACGGGCGACGCGGCCATCAACAACAAGGCCGCATGGGATGTGCGTGCCGTAATCTATGGCTGGAAGGATGAGGCCTTCGACATGGACAAGGTGCGCGCTCTCTTCGACGCTGTGTCGCAGATCAGTTTCGAGAAGCCTCACCGTTATTATTCGGTGCTGCTCGACGCTTTCCTCAAGGTGCGTGACGCGCAAGGAAACCCTTGGGCAGACATGCCTGAGATGGTTACGTGGTGGGGTCTTGAGAATCTGTTGCCGGAGGATTTCGAGCGCGTTCGTCTGACGAACGGTCAGATGATGCCGTCGCTCGCGGAGCGTGCCTACACGGCATGTTACAAGTGTCTGCTCGCCGGAATCGAGGCGGGTGAGATGCGTGACGAGGCAGAGTCGTTTATCGGTGACCTGGAGGTTCTGGAGGAGACTCATCCGGAGTTCCAGTATATTCAGTATCAGAAGACGCGGATTCTTCAGGCGCTCGGCCATCAGGATGCCGCTCTGGCAGCTGCACGCGCCGCGGTGCGCCGTCGCCGTCATGATTTCTGGTCGTGGTCGCTGCTCGGTGACATTGCCGAGAACGATGCCGACAAAATCGCTTGTTACTGCCGGGCGTTGACCTGCCGTACGGATCCGGGTTTCCTGGTGAAAGTGCGTCGCAAACTTGCCGTAATGATGTACAGGGCCGGTTTCTATGCCAACGCACGCCGTGAGTTTGAGAAAATCATCAACATATATGACGCGAAGGGTTGGGAACTTCCGGCTGATGTGGCGGGTGTCGCCGCGCAGCAGTGGTACGAGATGACCGAGCCGGCGATGTCGAACCGTGGTTTCTATATGACCCATGCAGCCAAGGCAGAGGCGTTCCTGAGCGGTGACATGCCCGAGACGGCAGTGCTTGTCACGAAGTTCAATCCGCAGAAGCAGACGTGCAGCTATGCGACCGCTGACCGCAAGCGCGGTTTCTTCTCGACGAAGAGGATGAACGAGCGGTTTGCCGACAATCAGGTGTACATGGTGCGCTTTGATGGCGAGCCGGGTGGTGACAAGGCCTCGAATGTGCTTTCGTGCCGCCGTGTGATGGATGTCGCCCAGTATGACGGTATCTTCTTCCGTCAGGTTGAGGCGGAGCTTAACCTGCGTCCCGGCATGGCTTTCCTCTTTGTGGATGATATTTATGTGGATGGTACGCTGCTTCGCGGTCATCAGGGGGGCGACCGTGTGGTGATTACTGCCGTGCTTTATTATAACATCAAGAAGGAGAGCTGGGGCTGGCGCGCGATACGTCTGCGCGAGGCCGGGGTGTGATAGGGCTGACCGGGGCCGGGTGGGGCTGATATCGGACCGGTGAGGTGATAAGGCTGATAGGCCGGATAGGGCTAATAGGGCTAATATCGGACTGTGGGATAAAAACAAGGGGCCGCTTGCTGCGGCTCCTTGTTTTTTGCTTTAAAGCGGGGCTTCGGGCTTCCGCCCTCACACTGCTGCCGGGGGCGGGGAGGTTACATGACGTTGAGAAGCTCGATCTCGAAGATGAGGGTCGAGCCGCCGGGGATGCCGGGCTGGTTGAGCTTGCCGTAGGCTTTCTCGGCGGGGATGTAGATTTCCCATTTGTCGCCGACGTGCATCTGCTGGAGGGCGATTATCCAGCCGACAATGAGGTCGCGCAGACGGAATGCGGGTGCTACGCCGCCACGGCTGCTGTCGAATGTCTTGCCGTTGATGGTCTTTCCGGTGTAGTGGACGGTCACGACGCTGCCCCGGTTGGGCGTGCGGCCGGACTTGTTGCCCGATTTGAGCACCTTGTAGAAGATGCCTCCGTCGAGGGCGTTCACTCCCGGTTCCTGTGCCTTGGCCGCGAGCCATGCGCGGTTCTTCTCGATGTATTCCTGTTTGGCCATGACCGGTTATTTCTTGGAGCGGGTTTTCTTTTTGGGAGCGGCGTCCTGGGCTTCCATGAGAGCCTTGACATCGTCGGCGGTAAGGCTTTCGGGGTCGGTGCCCTTAGGTATCTTGTAGTTGACCGCCTTTTTCGCGCCCTCCTTCTTGAAAGCGATGTAAGGACCGAAGCGGCCGCGGAGCACCTCGACACCGGGGAGCTCGTCGAAGCTCTTGATGAGACGGTTGGCCTCTTCCTCGCGCTTATTCATGATGAGAGCCACGGCCTCTTCGAGAGTGATGGTCTGCGGGGCGAGATCCTTGGGGATTGACACGAAAGCTCCGTTGTGGCGTATGTAAGGGCCGAAACGGCCTATGGCGGCCGTGACTTCCGCGCCCTCGAACTCGCCTACCTTGCGGGGCAGTTCGAAGAGTTTCAGGGCCTCTTCGAGAGTGATGGTCTGGAGGCTCTGACCTTCAGTCAGACTGGCGAACTGGGGCTTCTCCTCTTCGTTGACCTCGCCAATCTGCACGACCGGTCCGAAGCGACCGATCTTGACCGATACGCGGCGGCCTGTGGCGGGGTCTGTGCCGAGCACGCGCTCGCCGACCTTGTGCTCCATGCGCATGGTATCGACCTTCTCGATAAAGGGGTGGAAACCGCCGTAGAAATCCTTGAGCTCGGTCTGCCAGGGGAGCTTGCCCTCGGCAATCTCGTCGAATTTTTCCTCGACGCGTGCGGTGAAGCCGTAATCGAGGATGTCGGGGAAGTATTCGGTGAGGAACTCGTTGACAACCATGCCGACATCTGTGGGCACGAGCTTGCCGCGGTTGGAGCCGTAACGCTCGGTGTGGAGCTTGTCGGTTACCTTGCCCGCCCGGAGTGTGAACACGTGGTATTCGCGCGGTGTTCCCTCACCCTCGCCGTGAATGATGTAGTCGCGGCTCTGGAGGGTCGAGATGGTGGGGGCGTAGGTCGAAGGGCGGCCGATTCCGAGCTCCTCCATCTTCTTGACAAGAGTGGCTTCGGAATAGCGGGCGGGTGCCTGCGTGAAGCGCTCGGTGGCGGTGACTTCCTGCATACGGAGTATGTCGCCGGTCTGAAGAGGGGGAAGGAGAGTGTCGCCTTCGGACTCGGGGGCACCGTCGTTGTCGACATTGGCTCCGTAGACTTTCATGAAGCCTTCGAAGACGAGGGTCTCGCCCGTGGCGCGGAAAATCTCGCTGCTGTTGCTGAGTGCGATGTCGATGTTGGTTTTCTCCAGACGTGCCTCCGACATCTGCGAGGCCACGGCACGTTTCCAGATGAGCGAGTAGAGCTTCTGTTCCTGTGCTGTGCCGTCGATGGAGTGTTTGTTTACGTAGGTGGGTCTTATGGCCTCGTGAGCCTCCTGGGCGCCCTTGGAGTGGGTATGGTAGCGGCGCATGGAGAGGTATTCCTCGCCATACTTGCCGCTGATTTCCGAGGCGATGTCGCGCAGGGCGAGTTCGGAGAGATTGGTCGAGTCGGTACGCATGTAGGTGATGTGTCCCTCCTCGTATAATTTCTGGGCTACGCGCATGGTGGTGTTGACCGAGAAACCGAGCTTGCGTCCGGCCTCCTGCTGTAGGGTGGAGGTGGTGAACGGTGGGGCGGGCTTGCGGGTGGTGGGTTTCTTGACCACGTCGCTAACGCGGTATTCGGCATCGCGGCAGAGGTCGAGGAATGCGCGTGCCTCGGCATCGCCGGCATATCGGCGCGGAGCCTCAGCCTTGAGCGCGGCACCGGCGGCGGTGGCGAACTGTGCGTTGATGCGGTAGAACGACTCGGGGGTGAAGGCGTCGACCTCCTTCTCGCGTTCGCAGACCAGGCGTAGAGCCACGCTCTGCACGCGGCCGGCTGAGAGGGCGGGCTTGATTTTCTTCCAGAGCACGGGGCTGAGCTCGAAGCCTACAATGCGGTCGAGCACGCGGCGAGCCTGCTGGGCGTTCACGCGGTCGATGTCGATTTTGCGCGGGTTGGCGATGGCGTTGAGGATGGCAGGTTTTGTGATTTCGTGAAATACGATGCGGTGCGTCTGCTCCGGCTTGAGCCCGAGAACCTCGTAAAGGTGCCATGCGATAGCCTCACCCTCGCGGTCCTCATCGGATGCGAGCCAGACGGTCTCGGCCTCCTTTGCGGCGCTCTTGAGCTTCTTGACGAGTTCCTTCTTATCGGCCGGAATCTCGTATTTGGGCGTGAAGTCACCGTCCACATCCACGCTCATGCCCTTCTTCTGAAGGTCGCGGATGTGTCCGAAGCTCGACATGACCTTGTAATCCGGTCCTAAAAATTTCTCGATTGTCTTGGCCTTTGCAGGCGACTCGACTATAACTAAGTTCTTCATATTGTTCGAATGGAATAAGGCATAAGAGCGGTTTTGAATCTAAACACACTCTAAGGCGCACTCTCCACCTATTATAACAAAAATTTCCGCAAAATTAATAAAAATAATTAACAACGCGTCAAAAATCATAAAACATCGTGGGGCATATCAAATGTCAATCTGGGACGAGAGCGTGAGTTTGCGGGTCTCGCCTACATGGCCGATGCTTCTGAGCAAGGGGAGAAGGTCGGTGTATGCGTGTGCGAGCACCACAAAATTTACTTCGGTCAGGTTACGCTCGTAGTCATATTCGATGTAGAATGTAGAAAGGTGCACGCCGTTCTCGCGGAAGACCTTCCGGTAGGCTTCCATGTCTTCAAGAATTCCCGACACGGTCATGCCTATCACCTTTGACTCCTGGCCCAGACGCCGTTTCTTCTCGTAATGCTCGAAGGCGACGAGCGTGAGCAGAATCAGAGCCGTCGCCCCGATTGATATGAGATACATGCCGATGCCGACGGCCATGCCGATGATGGCGGTCATCCATATGCCGGCGGCTGTTGTCAGGCCGCGTACCGCGCCTTTCATATGAATCATGGCACCGCCGCCGATGAAGCCGATGCCTGTTATGACCTGTGCCGCGATACGTCCAGGGTCGCCGTTCTTGAGGCCGAGGTAGACCTGCGGAACATATATGGAGAGGAGCATTGCCAGGCAGGCCCCCATGGATATGAGCGTGAAGGTGCGTATGCCGGCTATCTGCCCTTTGCGCTTACGCTCCGCGCCGACTGCTCCGCCGAGCAACATGCTGAGCACCAACCGGAAGAGGCTGTTGGTCATGTTGACCTCCAGCGAATTTATGTTATTGAGAAAATCTGAAATATAGTCTACCATTATTGTAAATTTAAGAATATGTGTACGGTTTTGGTCGCTTGCCGCCGGTTGCGGGGTGCCGTGCGCACGTCATAGGGCGAGGCGGCTGGGGCGTTGCTGCGCGGCGGCATTGCTTCGCGGCTGCGCGCCGGCACCAGAGCGGAATATGGCCGAGACAGTGCAAAAATACCATAAAATAATCTAAAACCACGAAAATATCCCGAAAAATTTGCATGATTAAGAAAAAAGCACTACCTTTGCACAACTTTCGGGGCGTAGCGCAGTCCGGTTAGCGCACCTGCTTTGGGAGCAGGGGGTCGAAGGTTCGAATCCTTTCACCCCGACGATATTCCGGGCGTATTACCCGGGAGACCTCCGGATAATCGGGCAATAGAGTCCGAAGCCGGTACACCTTGCCCAGGTGGCGGAATGGTAGACGCGCTCGTTTCAGGTGCGAGTGCTGCGAGGCGTGCAGGTTCGAGTCCTGTTCTGGGCACTGTAAGCGACTTAACTATTTGATTGTTCAAAAGTTAAGTCGCTTTTATTATTGATGTATGTCTAAAGGAAAGAGAATTTTACAAACAGGGGCGGAGAATAAATCCGGTATAATATCAAATCGGGATGCTGACCGGTCCTTTCTGGAAAGAGCTAATGGGAATTATCTGTTAGCTGTTGCGTTGTGGATAGATGATAGAAAGTGGAATGCCGCTGTGAAAATTCTGTTAAAGGGCCTATTGATAGTTATTATGGTGGGACTTGTTGTGTGTCTGCTGTGCTGGCCGGTTGCAATCCGTTTTGTTAAATAAGACGTTCGGGTTATTAATTAATCGGTAGGGTAGTAGATGCAGACCACATAAATATGTTATAGTTTCAATATAGATTATTTTAATTGGATTTGATTATGAAGGATTTTGTTGCTATTGATTTTGAGACGGCAAATGGGCGGCGGTGCAGTGTTTGCAGTGTGGGGATTGTGGTTGTGAGGGATGGCGAGGTGGTCAACCGGTTTTACAGCCTGATTAAACCTACGCCCAATTATTATTCTTATTGGACAACCAAGATACATGGCTTGACGAGAGTGGATACCGACAAGGCCCCGGAATTTCCTGAGGTGTGGCGACAGGTCGCGCCGTTGTTGGAGGGGTTGCCACTGGTGGCTCACAACCGCCCCTTTGACGAGAGTTGTCTGAAGGCGGTCTTCGCGGAGTATGGCATGGAATACCCTGGCTATGAGTTCTACTGTACGCTGGCTGCGTCGCGCAGGAGGCTCAAACTTCCCAGTCATCAGCTCCACATTGTATCGGAGGCGTGCGGATTCAACCTTGAAAATCACCATGATGCGCTTGCCGATGCGGAGGCCTGCGCTGCCATAGCATTGAAAATACTTTGATAGGCAGGTGTGACAGGTGAGTGCTCATTGAGGGTTGTCTCAACTGCCGGGAGGGTGTGAATGGCAATTCAGGATTGGAGGAGGCGGGTGCCGTCGATGCGGAGGCGGTGGGCTTTGGTGAGGTTGGTTTCGAGGAGGGTACGGTCGATGTCGTGGTAGCGGAAGGCGGATGAGGTGGGGTAGCGGTTGAAGAAGGGGTTGTCGTGCAGGTAGAGCCTGATTTCCTGTGTCTCGGGATGTGCTGAGACGACCCTGTGGTATTCGAGTATCTTGGGGACGGTGCGGGGGAGTACCTTGACTCCGGTCTTGCCGGTCTTGAAGTAGATGGCGGCTATGACGTGCCATGTGCGCCGCGTGCTCACGGCCTGCTCGGCCTCTTCTTTGGTGGCTTTGTGGCGGATGGTTATGTTGCGCCCGTGAGCCGCGTTTATGCTCGCCATGATGGCCTTGAAGATGTTGCCGTGGGCGGAGGTGTCGTGAAGGCCGTTCCAGAGGATGAAGTAGTGGATCATCTCGTGGATTATGGTGTCTTCGATGACGTTCTCGGGCAGGTCGAAGCGTGTGTTTATGCGTAGCGAGAAGTCGCTGTATTCCTTGAGTCCGTCGGGGCGGGTGCGCTGTCGGTACACGCATTGGCCGAGGAAACTGCCGGCGTCGGAGAGCTGCACGGGGAGTTTCGGCAGACGGCCTCCGAACATGCGGCGGTTGAACTCTTCAAATTTTTTCTCTATGTAGGCGATTGTGGGTTTCATTCAGGCTGAGGGGATGGTCAGATGGAGATGAGCATGATGATGGCGGGTACTTTATGGTTGTTTCTGCAAAGTTAGTTGCAATTTTTGAAAAATAGTTCCTGTTGTGGAGAAAAAGTTGGACAGGTAGAATAATAGCCGGAGGATTGTGGCAGATATGACTCCGGCTTGTTGATATCCGCAAGCTGTGTGCATGGGGATATCAACAAGCCGGAGGGTTATTTTTGCAAGCCTGAGTCTTGTGGCAGACTGGGCGCGAGGGTTATTTTGTTTTGGGGAAGTGGATGCGGTCGGGGTGCCATTTGTCCATTGGTGGGTGGTTGGTGGCGGGGTGGCCGATTGGAATGAGGTTGAAGGGGATGAGGTCGGAGGAGAGGTCCAGCAGGCGTGTTACCGGTTCCATTCTTTCCGGATGGGGATAGAGGCATGTCCATACGCCGCCGAGGCCGAGGGCATGGGCGGCGAGGAGAATGTTTTCCGAGGCGGCAGAGCAGTCCTGCTCCCAGAGGTTGTCGTCAACGCCGGGGAGGAACCGTTGCTTGTTGCCGCAAACTATGATCGCGAGGGGAGCCTGTGCCGCCATCTTGGCGTAGGGGAGCACGTCGGCGAGTCGGGCGAGAGTGTCGCGGTCATCGACCACGATGAATTCCCAGGGCTGCTTGTTCACGCCCGACGGGGCGGCCATGGCGGCGCGGAGAATGGCTGTGAGTTGTTCGTCGGTTACGGGGGCGTCGGTGTAGCGGCGCACGCTTGTTCTTGATAAAATGCCGGTATATGCAGGGTTTTCGGCAATTTCGGCGGGAATGTTTTCTGTAAGTCTCATAATTGTGTGGTTTTTCTTCTGAGAGGAAAACGGCGGGGGGAGAGGAAAGGTTTAGTGGTCATGGCAAGGTTGCGGCGCGGGAGGGGGGTAGGGGGCGCGAGGGAGGGAGGGGCGCGACGGTGGTCGCGGCACAACCTGCGAGCCAAGCTCGCCTTGGGACGGTGGGGCTTGGACGGTAGGGTTTGGACGGAGGGGTGGAGGCTGGGTGGTGCTTTGGTGGGGTTTTGACCGGGGGTGAGGAAAGGTTTAAATCTTTTTGGGGTGGGGCGTGGGCGGAATGGGGGGCTTAGTTGTTATAGATTAAAGGATTGGTTGGGGATTTGATTTCACTGAGACTATGGACGCACATGATGATATTAGGAAGGTTGAGGAGACACGGTGCAGCCCGGTGGGCTTGCGGGTGTTGAAGTGGATTGGAATCACGATGGTGGCTCTGGTTCTGTTGGTCGTTGGGCTGCTTTGTGTCGGCACATGGTGGCTGTCGCCGGAACGGTTGACGGCAATCGTGAACCGTGAGGCTTCGGAACGGCTTGATGCCGATGTGCGTGCCTCGAATGTCCGGTTCACTCTCTGGAGCACTTTCCCGCATCTGCGTCTTGAGATGGACTCTCTTTATGTGCGCAGCCGAACGCTCGACTCGATTCCGACCGGACTCCGCGAGGATCTTGACAGGTTCCTGGGGCAGCCGAAGGGAAATATGATGCATAAGTCCATTGGTGTGGATACCGAGGCAAATGCTGGTGCGGGCACCGGAGCAAATGTCAGTGGAAACGGAGCGGGAACTTCTGCTGATTTTCTGCTCTCGACGGCGCATATGGCGGGCGGCGTGAATCTGCTTAAATTGATTTCGGGTCAGATTTGGTTGCGCGATGTCGTGGTGGACTCGCTGCGCGTGAATCTTGTGGATGTCACTGATTCGATCAATAACTATTCTATCGTGCCATCGACCGGGAAGTCGAAGGTTCCTTATTTCGTGATTGACGGCATGAAGATCAGCGGTGCCGGTGAAGTGGCTTATCATAGTCTTCCGTCGCGTTCCGATGCACGGGTGGCTCTCTCAGGGGCCTCGCTCGAACCGCGCGGTCGGCGCGATGAGTATGCTCTGCGTCTCGGCGGCAAGGTGACGGTGGCCAGCGGTGGTCTGAACCTGCTGCGAAACTTCCCGGTGGAGCTTGACGGTGACGTGAGTCTCCGCTTCAAGCCTTTCGGAATTGCCACCACGGATTATAAGGTGAACCTTGGTGCCGTGAAGGGCCGGATGTCGATGGATATGGATATTGCCGGCCAATCGCGGCTCAACCGGTTCGCGTGCGCCCTGAACGGGTTTACTCTGAGCGACCTGATGGAATGGTTGCCGGAGGATAATTATCCGGTGCTCAAACGCCTCAATGCCGATGTCGAGCTGGATGCGAGCGCACGTCTCACCACCCCTTATACTTTCGCTTCGGTCTATCTGCCTTCGGTCGAGGTTGACTTCGATGTTCCCGACGGCGAGGTTTCCTATACCCTCTCCGACGGCGAACGATACACAGTCAATCAGGTCGGGTTGGAGGGACATCTGCTCTTCGACGGCCGTTATCCTGCCAAGTCGTATGTGGATATACCGGAGTTCTATGCTTCGGGACTTGGCGCGGAGGTGCGGCTGAAAGGGCGCATAACCGACCTGACCGGAGAACCGACGGTGCGTGCCACATTCAGCGGGCGGGGCAATCTTGCCGATGCCGCCCGTCAGATTCCGGCATTGAAACCATATGCGCTCAAAGGCAGCCTCGGAGTCGATGCCGATGTCTGCTTCAAGCTGTCGGAAGAGACACTTTCGGGGGCCATCCTTGACCTTCGGGCGCAGTCGGACGACATGGGGTTCACCTATGGCCCTTATACAGTGAATGTGCGCGGATTCCATGCCGGCACGGATGAGAGCTATGCCCGGGCGTTGACCGGGAACGCCCTGCTGCATAACGTACCCTTTGAACTGGAGGCCGGAGCCGATGCCGTAACGCTCGATGACTCGCGCGACTCGCTTTCGGTGACATTGGCCGATGTAGACTTCAAAGGGGGGCTTAGCCGCGAAGGGAACGGTGCGGTGATGCGACGCATGGATGTCTCCCTGAAAAGCCGTGCGGCCAATCTGACAACCTCGCATGGTGTGAAAGGTGGACTCGAAGGACTCGACGTGCGGTTCACGGCTTCAAGAATGAACGAGCCGCAGATTTCACCGGCCTTCGAGATGCCGGCCTCATGGACCGCCGACGCCCGTACTCTCGGATTCGCGGCCCATACTCCCGAATTCCTGAAGGTCACGCTGCCCGATGCCCTCGGCGAACTTATGAGACAATACCGCACCCGGCTTGACGTGAAGTTGGCAAGCGCGGAGGTGCGCATTCCGGAATATCCGGCCGAGAACCGACTGAGGGACCTTGATGTCAGTGCCTCGTTTGATTCGGTAGTTGTGCGACATGTTGCACTTTCTTCAGGCGATACACGAGGAGACATCGCCCTGCGGGTGGATAACCTGCGGCAGTTCCTGACATCGCCCACACCGGCACCTCTCGACCTTGACCTGGATTTGAATCTCGATACGGTACAGATCAACCAGCTTGCGCGGTTCTACACCGCCGGGCACCCGACATCGGCAATAGCGCGTGGCGACAAGGTGGCCATGGCCGAGGGAATCGACACCGTGGCGATGCTTCTCCCGCGCAATCTGCGGGCGAGGATACACGCCACGGCCATGCAGACGCGCTACATCAATCTGCATCTGTATGACCTGATGACCAACGTCCGCATAGCCGACGGACGTGCCGATGTCGATACTCTCCATATATCGTCAGACTTCGGCGCGGCCTCGCTCAAATACAGCTACGACACACGCGACATGCAGCGCATGGGGATGACAGCCGCCGTAAATATCGAGAACATCAATGTGGTGCGTTTCTTCCAGAACTTCCAGAAACTGCTGCTGATGATGCCCGAGATGAAGAACCTGTCGGGCGACCTGAGCGCGACCCTGCAGGCGCATATGCTGATGTTCCCGAATATGTATCTCAACGTTCCCTCGGTATGGGCCGACGCGCATGTGCGCGGCCGCGACCTCCAGCTTAAGCAGAACCAGTTCATACATCATGTGGTGCGGATGCTGATGATACCTGGCGACACCCCTCTGCAGATAGCCGACATCGACATACATGCCGGAGTACACAGCAACCTGTTAGAGGTGTTCCCGTTCACCTTCGAGATGAGCAAGTACAAGCTGACCGGTCAGGGATTGAACAACTTCAACGGCGAGATGTATTACCATATCGGCGTGGAGGACTGGCCGCTGAAGCTGCCTTTCGGCATCAATATAAAAGGGCATTACCACCATCCGGTTCTGCGCTTCGGCGGCAAGGACTGGCATGATGACAACGGCGCCGAGGTGACGGCCGGGGTGATGGATTATGACCGGATGAATATCATGCGCGAGACGCGGCGGTATATGGGCGAGTTCGTACACACGGCGGCAAGCTATACCGGTGAATGAAAACAAGGCTCCGTTTCGAAAAACGGAGCCTTGTTTAAAAGCTTTTACAAGTTTTTAGCCGACGGAGGCGCCGGGGGCTACCGGGGCGGAGGGGGAGATGACCGTCAGCGTGCCGTCGGGATTGACAGCCGAGAGAATCATGCCCTGCGACTCGATGCCCATCATCTTGCGGGGCGGGAAGTTGGCTATGAAGCAGACCTCCTTGCCGACGAGCACCGAGGGATCCTCGTAGCTGAGGGCTATGCCGCTCAGGATGGTGCGCTTCTCCATGCCGTCGTCGATGAGGAACTGGAGCAGTTTCTTAGACTTCTTCACCTTGGAGCATTCGAGCACCTTGCCGACGCGTATGTCAACCTTCTCGAAGTCCTCGTATGTGCAGTCTGCCTTGACCGGAGCCGGTTTCCATGCCTGGAGCTCGTTGGCCTTCTTGGTGTCGAGGAGCTTCTGTACCTGGGCCTGGATGGCGTCATCCTCGATTTTCTCGAAGAGGAGCACCGGCTCGCCGATTTTCGCGCCGGCCGGAACCAGGTCCATGCATCCGAGCATATCCCATGAAATCTTGTCGCCACCCAGCATCTTGAGCAGCTTGTCGCTCATGAAGGGGAGGAAAGGCTCGAACACGATGGCGAGGTTGGCGCAGATTTGGAGCGCGGTGTTGAGGATTGTGCCCGTGCGCTCCATGTCGGTCTTGGCGAGCTTCCATGGCTCGGTTTCCTGAAGATAGCGGTTGCCGGCACGCGCCATGTCCATGGCGAGCTTAAGCGCCTCGCGGAAGTGGAAGTTGTCGAGCGCCTCGGTCACCTTGGCCTTCAGGTCGTTGA
The DNA here is from genome assembly GCA_910578385.1 of uncultured Muribaculaceae bacterium. GTDB lineage: Bacteria > Bacteroidota > Bacteroidia > Bacteroidales > Muribaculaceae > Lepagella. The sequence goes on from CAJTQV010000006.1 coordinate 143,881, forward strand.
TCTCGGCCTGCAGCTCAGTTTCCTTCTCTGTCGGGTTGGCGGCGGGTACAGTGCCGTCGAAATATTTGTGGGTGAGCACCACGGCGCGGTTCACGAAGTTGCCGAGGATCGCCACCAGCTCGCTGTTGTTGCGCTGCTGGAAGTCAGCCCATGTGAAGTCGTTGTCCTTGGTCTCGGGGGCGTTGGCGGTGAGCACGTAGCGGAGCACATCCTGCTTGCCCTCGAAGTCGCGCAGGTACTCGTGGAGCCAGACGGCCCAGTTGCGCGAGGTCGAGATCTTGTCGCCTTCGAGGTTGAGGAACTCGTTGGCGGGTACGTTGTCGGGAAGATTGTATGAACCGTCGGCCATGAGCATCGAGGGGAACACGATGCAGTGGAACACGATGTTGTCCTTGCCGATGAAGTGGAGCATACGGGTTTCGGGGTCTTTCCACCACTTTGTGTAATCGTCGCCCACAAGGTCGATGGTGTTGGAGATGTAACCGATCGGAGCGTCGAACCATACGTAGAGCACCTTGCCCTCGGCACCCTCCACGGGTACGGGGATACCCCAGTCGAGGTCGCGGCTCACGGCGCGGGGCTGGAGACCCATGTCGAGCCAAGACTTGCACTGGCCGTAGACGTTGGTCTTCCATTCCTTGTGTCCTTCGAGAATCCACTTCTCAAGCGCACCCTGCCACTTGTCGAGGGGGAGGTAGTAATGCTTTGTCTCGCGCATTACGGGCACGCTGCCGGTGATGGCCGACTTCGGGTTGACGAGGTCGGTGGCGTTGAGCGATGTGCCGCAAGCCTCGCACTGGTCGCCGTACGCTCCTTCTGCGCCGCAGTGGGGGCAGGTTCCGGTCACGTAGCGGTCGGCGAGGAACTGTCCGGCCTCCTCGTCGTAGAGCTGCATGGATGTTTTCTCTACGAATTCTCCCTTGTCGTAGAGGCGGCGGAAGAAGTCGGAGGCCACGCGGCGGTGAGTGTCGGAGGTGGTGCGTCCGTAGACATCGAACGAGATGCCGAACTCAGCGAAAGAGTCCTTGATGATGTTGTGATAGCGGTCCACGATGTCCTGGGGGGTGACACCCTCCTTGCGGGCCTTTATGGTGATGGGTACGCCATGCTCGTCGCTGCCGCCGATCATGAGCACGTCCTGACCGCGCAGGCGGAGATAGCGGGCGTAGATGTCGGCCGGCACATATACACCGGCGAGGTGGCCGATGTGGACCGGGCCGTTGGCGTAGGGGAGAGCGGTGGTGATGAGAGTACGTTTGAAATCTTTCATAATTTCTATGCTGTTTTGCCCCTTGGCGGGGCTGTGGAGAACACTGGATGGTGGTTAAGGACCTTAAAGTTTTTAAGGTGGTTAAGGTTCTTAAGGTTTTTAAGGACCTTGAGGGGGAGGGGACCGGCAAAAAAGAAAGGAGCCGGGGAACCTTTCGGTCTCTCCGGCTTCCTGTCGGGGTGAGGCGACTCGAACGCCCGACCTCTACGTCCCGAACGTAGCGCGCTAACCAACTGTGCTACACCCCGATTTTCTTTGCGACTGCAAAGTTACAAAATATTTTTGTAATTTGAAAATTTATTTTAAAGAATTTAGGTTTTAGGTGTTAGGTTTTAGGCTTTAGATTTTAGGGCTTATGGGTCTTATAGGTCTAATAGGGCCTATAAAGGGGAGGGGGGAGAGGAGGGTGGGGAAAAATAAAAAAAGGGCGATGCTCTTCGTCGAAATCACTTCGCTGCCGAGAATGCCCTTTCAAACCTACTAACTTTTAATCAAATATTAATCTAAATCTAAATAAACTCATGAAAACTTTCAAGTAATATCTTTTTGAAACCAGACAGGGGGCGCCTTAGGCTTTGGGTTTTAGGTTTTAGGCCTTAGGCTTTAGGCTTTAGGGAGCGCGACGGTGGTCGCGCCACAAGGGTCGGGCCAAGCCCTCCGGCTGCGCAATGGGGAGAGGGGGAGGGACTCGGGCTTCGCTGAAGCTTGGCGCCGGGACAAGAACCGGACGGGGCCGGGACTCGGGCTTCGCTGAAGCTCAGCGCTGGAACAAAAACCGGGCGCGGCCGGGACTCGGGCTTCGCTGAAGCTTGGCGCCGGGACAAAAACCGGGCGGGGCCGGGACTCGGGCTTCGCTGAAGCTCAGCGCCGGGACAAAAACCGGACGAGGCCGGGACTCGGGCTTCGGTGGAGCTTGGCGCCGGGACAAGAGCCGGGCGGGGCTGGTCAGATTTTCTTGATGATGAGGGCTGCGCCGCCGCCGGGGGCGAGGTGGAGGGGGATGCGTGAGCTGGAGTCGATGACCTGTTCGTAGATGGCTACCGGGTAGGGGTTGGTGCGGTAGTCGGCTCCCTCGCCGTCGGCGAAGACCTTGGCCTTGAATTTCTGTCCCTCGGGCAGGAAGGAGCAGTCGAGTTCGCTGTTGTGGGCCGAGGCGTTGGTGATCGCTCCCACGTACCAGTTGTCGGCGTCGCGCTCCTTGCGGGCGATGGTGACGTATTCACCAATCTTTGCCTCGGGAATCACGGTCTTGTCCCAGTTGGTGGGGCAGGTCTTGAGGAACTCGAATTCGGGGCGTCCGTTGTAGTTCTGGATCTGGTCGCTCGACATCACCACCGGGCTGTATATCACGACCGCGAGAGCGAGCTGCTTTGCGACGGTGGTGTTGGGGCGGGTGCCGGGAACGGCCTTGTTGGTGAAGTTGAACGTGCCGGGGGTGAAGTCCATCGGGCCGGCGAGACCACGGGTGAAGGGGAGGATGCAGGTGTGCTCGGGCGGATTGCCGCCGTCGGGCGACCAGGCGTCATACTCCTGTCCGCGCATACCCTCCTGCGACATGAGGTTGGGGTATGTCCTCTGGAGTCCGGTCGGCATGACCGGTTCGTGGTTTACGATAGCAATGTGATGTCGGGCTGCGTCCTCGATCACCTTGCGGTAGTGCCGCACGCCGTACTGGCTGCCATGGAGTTCCTTGCCGTCGAGGAGAAGATTCACGTAACCGGTTTTCACACAGTTTACTCCCAGATTTTCATAGAGAGCGAAAGCATCTTCCATTTGTTTTTCATAATTTTTGGCGGCACCTCCGGTTTCGTGATGTCCTATGAGCTTAACGCCCTTGCGGCGTGCGTAGTCGGTAATTTCCTTGAGGTCGAAGTCGGGATAAGCCTCGGTGAAGGAGAACTTGTCGCCGTTGGCGCTCCAGTCGCCGTCCCAACCGAGGTTCCAGCCTTCGACGAGGACTCCGTCGTAGCCGTTCTCGGCAGCGAAGTCGATGTAGCGCTTGGTGTTCTCGGTGGTGGCTCCATGCTTGGGACCCTGCTCCCATGTCCAGTCTTTCATGTGCATTCCCCACCAGATGCCGATGTATCGGCCCGGCTTGCAGAAAGAGGTGTCGGCAATCTTGCAAGGCTCGTTGAGGTTGAGCATGAGGCGCGAGAGCATGAGGTCGCCGGGGTTGTCGGCGATGATAACCGTGCGCCAGGGGGATTGCATGGGGGCGGTTGTGATGACCTTCTCGCCCGTGGAGAGGGGGGTGAGCATGGTGCGGAGGCGGGTGGAGCCCGGCTGGGGGGTGAGGTTCATCGACGCGTAGTCGGTGAGGTTGGCCTCGTGTATGGCGAGATAGAGGTTATCCTTTATCTTCATTGTGAGGGGTGAGCACACGGTGTCGAGGCGGCTTATGGGAGAGGTGCCGTAGAGGTGCTCGTAGTATTCGTGGTTCCATGGAATGGACCATGCCACGCCGTCGTCGGCAATCGCGAACTCGGTGTTCTCATCCATGATGGTGAGGTGGCCGAGGTTCGCCTGCTCGGGAATCTCGTAGCGGAATCCGATGCCGTCGTCGAATATGCGGAACACGACCGCGAACTCAGCGGGTGTCTCCGATTCCTCGGCGAGAGTGAGGCGCATCTCGTTATAGTTGTTGCGGACATCCTTCTCCTCGCCCCATGGCTGGGTCCATGTCTCGTCGAACGAGGAGTGGGCAATATCCTTGATACGGGTATTGGCACCGAATTTTGCCTCCTTTGCATCGATAGCGAGATATGATGTATCGACCACCGCCTCGCCCTTGCGGGCTACGGTATAGAACAGTCTGCCATCTTTGACACCGACGTCGACGCTGAGGGCGCCGTCGGGAGAAACCTCTCGATTGGCTGCCGACGACTTGAAGCAGCTTTGGAGCAGCGGGGTCGTGGCTGCGAGGGCTGCAGTCAGGCAGATTGATAATGTAGTAGTCAATTTTTTCATGATAAAGAAGTCTGCTGTTTTAATTCGGTTGCAAAATTAGTGCGCGGCGGCGGGAAAGCCTAAAGGTACAATCAAGATATAGGGGATAAAATGGGATGGCGGCCGGTAAGTTGGTGAGGGATAGGGGGTAAGGGTTTTGCGGCGGTGGCGGAAATATAACGGGGGTAAGGGGGTGAATTGGCTAAAGTGCTTAAGGTTTTTAAGGATTTTAAGGTTCTTAGGGCGGGGAGGGTTGGCTTCGCTGAAGCTCAGCGCAGGGACAAAAACCGGACGGCAGGGAGAGGATGGGGCTTCGCTGAAGCTCAGCGCAGGGACAAAAACCGGACGGCAGGGGGCGAGAGAGGTGGCTTCGCTGAAGCTCAGCGCGGGAACAAAAACCGGACGGCGGGAGGCGAGAGAGGTGGAGGAGCTGAAGCTCCGCGCAAGGACAAATAATAGGGCGGGGGAGGAGAGAGGGGGGATTCGGGCTTCCGCCCTCACACTGCTCCACGCGGGCGGGGGCGGAGAGGCGCGGAGATGGGCTGGAGGACGAGGCGCGGAGGTGGGCGGGAGGACGGGGCGGGAGGAGGGGGCGTGGGTGGTGGTGGGTCAGGTGGATTTGATTTGCATGATGGCGGGCTCGAAGTCTTCGTTGGCGAGGAGGGAGCGGTTTTTGGCTTTGGTCTTGTAGGTGTTGACGGTGTTGACGGAGTAGTTGAGGAAGAGGGCGATGTTGCCGATGTCGGTGATGCCGAGGCGGATCAGGGCGAAGATGCGCATCTCGGAGGTGAGGGTGTGACCGTTGGATTCGGCGTTTTTGGGGTCGTCTTTGGGGAAGAGCTTCTTGTATTCGGCGATGAAGTCGGGGAAGAGGCGGAGGAAGATTCGGTCGAAAGATTCGTGCATGTTCTCTTTCTCTTTGCGTATGTCGCCGCGTTTGAGCGATTTCTGCAGTTCGTCGTATTGGCGGGTCATCAGCTTGCGGTCCACCATGTTGTAGAGCGATTCGAGCTTGCGGATGTACTCGGCGTGGACGTAGAAGCCATAGCCGATGTATTCGTCCTTGATCTTGTTGCTCTCGCGGAGTTTGCCGAGCATGTTGTGGAGCTCGGTGTTCTTTTCCTGGATCTCACGGTTGCGCTCCTCAATCTCGCCGTTGAGCTTCTTGAGCTCGCTGTTGCGTTCTTCGGTCTCGCGGCGGGCGGCGCGTACCTCCTTGAGCTGACGGAAGATGTAGAAAATAGCCGCAATCAGGGCGAGTGCGAGCAGACCGATTATTATGACTGTGATCTGGAGGTGGCTGCGTTTGGTATCGACGTTTGTGTAGCGGGCCTTCTCGACCAGAGGCAGGATGCTCATGATCTGGAACTTGCGGTTGCGGGCGTTGTAGAATTCGGCATCCTCCTTGGCGAGGTCGATGTAGCGGTGGGCGCGGTCCACGTCGCCGTTGTCGAAGAGCCACTTGCCGAGGTCGAGTTTGGAGACTGTCTCGCGTTTGGCCGACTCGACATCGAGGATAGCCGACTCAATCTTGTAGTCGATGTATTTGTCCTGATTGCCGGCAGTGCCGTAGAAGTCGCCGAGGATAGAGGCAATCATGGCCTTTGTGCCGAGGTCTATGTCGTTGCGTTCGAGGAGCTTGTGGAATATTGCGGTTTTCTGCTCGTTGGGGAGCTTGTTTTTCTGGTTGAAAGCCAGGGCGTACTGGTAGGCGTAGGAGTCGCGCGGGGCAATCTGCATCACCGAGTCGCAATATGCTCCGGAGAGGAGGGCGTTCTTGTCGTTGAAGTCAGCCACAAGGTAGTTGGAGAGGTCGGAGAAGAGACGGATGCAGAGGTAGTACCATTCAGTTTTCCTTTCGGGGGAGGCCTGTGAGAGGTCCATGTGGTTGGCAATCTCCACTCCGTCGGTGAAATTGCCCGAAGAGAGGTGGGTGAAGACGAGGTCGGTCTTTGCGCGGACTATGTCGTCGGGTTTTCCACTTTTGAGGGCGGCGTCGTATTCGCGGTTGGCGAAATTGAGGGCCGAGTCGCCTTGGAAACTGCTGTATGCGCGGAAGACCTGGTGGTATGCGTTGGCGAGCGCGGAGTGGTCTTCGCGCGGAATCCGGTTGGCGATGTTGAGGAGGCTGTCGATCTTGTACTCGTGGAGGACATAGTAGGTGTCGCGGCGGTCGAGGACGTCGTCGAGGCGGTTGAGCATCGAGTCGAGGTGCGACGTCTTGGCGTCGGCACCGAGGGTGATGGCAACTATGGTCAGCAGGGACAGGAGTAACCTTACGGTCAGATTGTGGCTGTTGTTCATTTGTGTGGGTTTGTGAAAGGGGGGGAGCTGAAGCTCTGCGCTTTGACAAATAAAAGAGACGCGGGGAGCGGGGGTTGAGGAGGGTGAGGAGGGTTTGAGGGAATAAGGTTTTTAAGGGGGTTAAGGTTCTTAAGGTTCTTAAGGTTCTTAAGGGAGGGGAGTGGGGTGGGTTATTTCAGGATTTTGCGGGGGCCGGCGGGGGTGGCTCTGAGGTAGAGGGGGCGGGAGCCGATGTGGAGGAGGTAGGTGTCGGTCCTGGCTGATCCGGGTTGATTGGGGCCATAGGGGTCATTGGGGTCGGTCTGGTTGGGGCCATAGGGGTCGGCGGGGAGCAGGTCGATGCCGGTGCCGGGGAGCTCGGTCAGGGTGAAGCGCGGGGAGCCGTTGCCGATGGCCGGTTCCACGCAATTCTCGGCGGTGACGTCGCGGTAGGTCGCGTCGCCAATGGCAGAGGGGTCAACGTAGAGGGCGTATTCGTATTCGCCTACGCCGTCGATGTGTATGTTGTCGAGCTGCAGGTTCCTGACAGCTTTGCCGCTGTTGGAGGAGATGCCTATGCCCCTCCATCTTGAATTGATTATCTCTATGTTCGATATATTAACGTTCCTGACCTCGTTATAGTATCCGCCACGGATATGCAACGCCGGACAGGCCGCTCCCCAGAAGCCGCCATGCTCGCCGGCGGTACCGCTGCGGTCGCCGCAGCGTTCGATGGTGATGTCGGAGTATTCGAGCGTTCCCTCGAATCCGGTATTCTCGAACTCTCCGTTTATGCGTGCGCCTTCCTCAAGAGCATCAGCTATATATATATGGTGGGCGCGGTTGTCCTTGCCGCCGAAGACCCCGAGACTTGAGGCACGCCAGTTGTTTTCGGCAGTGTTGTACTCGTAGAGATTTCCCGAAACCGTGTGGGTATTGCTCCAGATAGCCATGTCGTCGTCGCCGTTGTTGCGGAAACTGCAGTGGCGGACGGTCGCGCCGGTTGTTCCGGAGCAGAGGTTTATACCGTCGGCGTAATTGTTGCGGAAGCGGCAATGCTCCACGAGCAGACCGTTCGAAGCCTGACCGGCATAGTCGGCAATCCATGCTCCGCACTCGAAATGGTCAACGCGGACATCGCGGATTACAGAGCCTGTGCCGAGCGAACCCTGGAAGCCCTTGCCGACCTGATAGGAGGATTTGTTGTCGTAATAGCGTTTGTTATTGAGAGTTGTCATCGAGAAACCCTCGAAAACGAGGCCGCTTGCCGAGGTCTCGATTCCACGCTGGCTGTAGGTGGTGCGGTTGTCGGAATCGGCACTGAAATAAAGGGTGGTGTGCCACATTCCGGCACCGACGAGGCGAGTGTTGGCAGCCGAGATTGTCAGACGGCGGGGGACTGTGTAAGTTCCGGCCGGGATGTAGATTGTCTTGCCCGGGTTGGCGTTGATGACAGTCTGGAGCGCACCGTTGGCAGGGTCGTACATCACCTTCTCGCCTTCGATCTGGCTGAACTCTACGGGAGCCGGGACTTTCTCCAGTTCCACGAAATCGACAGTGCAGGGAAGAGCGGAGCCATCCTCGCGGACCAGACGGAACGCCTCTCCGGCCTTGATGGCGCGGGGGAGGAGGACGTTCACCTCGTCGAAGCGCATACGGGCGAACTTCGAGTCAGAGGGAGTGTTGTCGGGATACTTATCCTGTGAATATGCAATCTGCGAATACTGCCATGCCCAGAACGAGTCGAGCTGAATGTCGGTGAGTTTTTCCGAGCCGGCATAGAGAGCGAGCGTACATTTCGTGCCCTTTCCGTCGGCCGAGTCGGGGAGCGAGAAACGGAGCGTGAGACCGTCGGCCTCGGCCGAGGCGGTCCATTCCACGAAATCGCCGTCGGCGAGGAGCTGTAGGGCGCACTGGCGCGAGGCCTCCGCCTGGAGAGGAGTCTGCGAATATGAATCGAGCGGCATCAGGAATGTGCCGCCGTTGTTACGGCAGAAGTCCGGTTCCGCCTCGTAGCGGAGATATGGGCGGTCGAAATAACCGCGCTGCATACCGTCGGTGGGGAAGGAGATATGCTGGGCAATTGCGGGGGCGGCAGCGAGTGCCGCAACTGCGAAGAGAAGGCTTGTTCGGGTTTTCATGTCAGAGATTTTTATGCGCAAATATAGCCAATAAAAAGGCCGGCCGGAGGGGTCTGGAAATCAAATATAGAAAATTTAAAACATGAAAGAGAGGTAAAATGTGGGTTTTCAACAAGTTGTATATTTATGGAATTGTAAAAAATATAAATCAAGTGGAGATTGGCAACAAGAGATGAAGGTAAATATAAGCAAATTACGAAGTTTATACCGATGAAAAATTCTCAGTCTATAAAGTATTGAAAATCAATATTATAAATCGGGGGGGTATTTGATAAACCTATATTCTCATGATACTGTGAGTTTTTGGGAGAAAGTACACCTAATTTTGCCATCGAAATCGCAGCCGGGCGCGACCCGACACGAAAGCGAACGACAACAACAAACAACTTCATATTAACTCTCAAAAATTACAGACATGAGAAAACTCAACTATTTCGCGCTTGCAGCCCTCGCAGCAACCGCTATCAACGTTCAGGCACAGACTACGTACGCTAATCCTAAAGATGAGGATGGTTTCTACATCGTGAAGTGGGATATGGAGAAAGGCGCATTTGCCGAGTCGAACGACTGGGAGGTAGACGAGACATTCGTCTTCGCAATCGACCTTACCGGCACTCAGTTTGCCGACGCCATCGGCCAGCCCTCACGTAACCCGTCAGTCTTAGGCCGCGGTCTTGCGTATGACCTTTACCCCACAAGCTCACCCGAAGAGGTAGGTACCGCCAGCATTGACGGCCGTCTCTTCCACATCAAGGACAATGTATATGGTATGGTGGTAAACTTCTACCAGCAGCACACCACCCGCTACAAAGACCAGGGTCTCGTTCCCAACGAGGACTACACCGAGTATGGTGCAACCACCGAAGGTGCGGTTACAACCTGGGACGGCAACGTGTTCCCCTTCGGCTGGTCAGCCGACAACGCAGGTGCTGAATGGTGGGACGGCATCGCGACTCCGAGCCAGGGTGAGTTTGCATTCCGTTGCGCTCCCTACACCGGCACAAAGAAATCACCTGACTACTTCTACGGCGATGTGACTCCCGCAGACTTCTGTCCGCTCGAAGGACTTGACGCAGGCGCATTCCACTCAATGTGCGACGCATGGGGCGGTTACGCAGCACCCGCGCAGTGGGCGGCAGTCAAGGCACTTGAAGGTTCAGGCGTGAGCAACGTGGCAGGCGAGGCCCAGACAGTAAGCAGCGTGTACTATGACCTCCAGGGCCGCAAGATCACAGAGCCCGCACAGGGACTCTACATCCGTCAGGACGTAAAGGCCGACGGCACAACAAAGACCGTAAAGGTGGTTAAATAATGCCCCACCTACTCTGATTACCGACAGCGCATTCCCCGCCACCGGCGCGGGGATACGCTGTCGGATTTTTCAAACAACCCACTTCCATCCAAACGAGCAATGGCCGGCGGCAGACAAGCACATCGACCGCGACCACTGACCAAACTGATTGAAACGAAATGAAACACCGGATTCTAAAAATTTTCTTCCTGTCAGCGATGGCCGTCTGTACACTGACGGCTCAGGCCGCAGACAAGAAGGTTACCGGCACCGTGACCGACAACGAGGGTGAGCCGCTGATAGGGGCGACCGTCCAGGTAGCGGGCACATCGACCGGTATCTCGACCGACATCGAGGGAAACTACACGCTGACCGTACCGGTCGGCAAGACCATCAAAGTGAGCTATATCGGCTACAAGCCGGCACAGGATAAAGTGACCGAGGGCAAAGATGTGTATGACTTCGTGCTCTCGCCCGACGCTACCTCGCTCGACGACGTTGTGGTTGTGGGCTACGGCGTTCAGAAACGCAGCGAGGTGACAGGATCGATCTCGACCGTGAAGGGAGACCAGATCCGCGACTTCTCCGTCAACTCCGTCGCCGACGCCCTATCGGGCATGTCGGCAGGTGTGTCGGTTACCAAATCGACCGGTTCTCCGGGCGAGGCGCCCGACATCCTGATCCGCGGAGCCGGTTCGGTGAACGGCATGCCGCCGTTGTATATCGTGGACGGAGTGAAACAGGCCGCAGGCTTCAACTTCAACATGCGCGACGTGGAGAGCATCGAGGTGCTCAAGGATGCAGGATCATGCGCCATCTACGGAGCCGAGGCAGCCGGCGGTGTGATTCTCGTTACCACCAAGCGCGGAACAGCAGGCAAGCCGTCGCTGACCCTGACCGCCCGCTACGGTTTCCGCAAGGTCAACACCGACATCAAGCTGATGAACCGCGACCAGTTCATCCAGGCCAAGGCATACAGCGGCGTTGACATCCTCGCCTACGAGGGAGTGACAAGCGCCGACGAGCTGCCCGACATCGACTGGATGAAAGAGATGTACGACACCGGCCATGAGCAGGAGTACATGCTCGCACTCTCAGGCGGCAGCGACAAGATCAAATACTATGTGTCGGGAGGTTACTATTCAGAAAAGGGAACCTACATCGACTCAAGCGCCGACCGCTGGTCGATGCGTGTCAACGTAGACTACAACATAAACCGCTACCTCTCGGTCGGAACATCATCATACGGCAGCGTGCAGAAGAGCAACCCCACACGTTCGGGCACAATCTACACCAACGCCGTTCCCTTCCGCACCGTCCCGACATGGAATCCCTACGATGCCGACGGCAACTTCTCGCAGGCACCGAGCTACATCAACGGCCCGAACCTTGTGGGCAGCGAGCTTACATATCATAAGAAAGGAAAAGACTACGGCGCGAACTTCCTCGGTTACGTCAACGTCAACATCATACCCGACATGCTCGTTCTCCGTCTGAACGGCGCATACAAAGGAGCGGCCTACGACAGCCGCATCTTCAGCGAGGCCTACGACTTCCGTTCGGTATCAGATCCCGCATTCATGGAATCGACAGCCGGCACATCGACCGAGCTGACCGGCAACGCCACCCTTACCTTCGACAAGACCTGGAAAGATGTGTGGAACCTGCGCGTCATGGTCGGTACGGAGGCCAACAAATATGACGCCTACGGCAACTACATCCGCGCCATCGACTTCCCGGTGGACATGGCATGGTCGCTCAACCTCTCGTCGAACACCTCGAAAGAGGCACGCGACTACCCCGGAGTGGGCCGCGCCCTGTCATTCTTCGGCCGTGTTAACTTCAACTACGACGGCCGCTACTTCCTGACCGCCAACTTCCGCCGCGACGGTTCCGACCGCTTCGGCAAGAAGAACCGCTGGGGTAACTTCCCGTCGGTAAACGTGATGTGGCGTGCGTCGGAAGAGAAATTCATCAAAGAGAACCTGCACTGGCTCTCCGACCTGAAAGTGCGCGGAAGCTACGGTATCCTCGGTAACGACGGTATCTCGCAGTTCCTCTACGCCCGTTCATTCGTGGGCGACCGCATACTCTACAACTTCGGCGGCACCAACGAGGTGTCAGGCTGGGGAGTGTTCAACGTGCCCAACCCCGACATCAAGTGGGAGGAAGTGCATCAGGGAGACTTCGGAATCGACCTCGGCTTCTTCAACAACCAGCTGACCTTCTCGTACGACTACTACAACCGTCAGACCCGCGACATGCTCTACAACCAGGTCGTTCCCCTCGGCTCGGGTATCAACGAATACTGGGAGGGTGCCGTGGTCTACATGCCCATCAACATCGGCAAGGTGCTCAACACCGGACATGAAATCGCCATCAACTGGCGTCAGACCGTGGCCGACTTCACCTACGGCGTAGGCTTCAACGCATCGTGGAACCACAACGAGATCCAGTCGCTCGGCGACAACAACGCACCCATCACCTCGGCCGACGGTATCAACCGCACCGAAGAGGGACACTCCATAGCGCAGCTCTGGGGTTACAAGGCAGTGGGTATCTTCCAGACACAGGAGCAGGTGGATGAATACAACGCCAAGGCCCAGGCAGCAGGAATGCCCTGGTACTGGAAAGAGAAGACCGGCGTGGGTGACCTCATCTTCAGCGACGTGAACCGCGAGACCGGCGAACACCAGGGATATGTCAACGCCGACTGCCAGGACTTCATCGGTAACCCGTGGCCCAAGATGACCTACGGTCTCAACATCACAGCCGCATGGAAAGGCTTCGACCTCGCCCTCCAGTTCCAGGGAGCCGCAGGTTTCGAGATCTACAACCAGGTCAAGATGTACACCCAGCGCTTCGGCGACGACGGCAACACCACGATGGACATCTACAAGAACTCCTTCTTCGGAGAGAACGGTCTGACCGACCAGCCCCGCGTGACATCGTTCGAGAACGGCACCAACATGGGAGACGTTTCCGAGAACTTCACCACAACCTCGTCATTCTGGGTAGAGAAGGGTGACTACCTCAAGCTGAAGAACCTCGTGTTCGGCTACACACTGCCGCAGCACATCACCCGCAAGGCCGCCATGGAGCGTGTGCGCTTCTACTTCTCGGCCTCGAACCTCTTCACCATCACCAAATATTCAGGCATCGACCCCGAGATCGCCGGCACATCGACCTCCGCAGGCAGCGGCACATCGATGACCGCCCGCGGCGTGGACACGTACAACCGCTACATCCCCTCGCGTCTCTTCTCGTTCGGTCTCGACCTCGAATTCAAATAATCTAAAGCCACAACAGAAATGAAAAAGATATTCGGATACCTGCTCGCGGCCGCCGCACTCACGCCTGTGCTCGCCAGCTGCTCGGACTATCTGGAAGTGACCGACGAGAGCTCGGTGTCGCCCGACAACTTCCCGACCAACCTCCAGCATGTGGACCTGCTGCTCAACTCGGCCTATGCCGGCAGCCACCAGCTCGGACTCTACGGTTACAACTACTTCCCCGAGTTCATGTACCTGATGGACCACAACCTGGACTGCTTCGGCAACTATGACGACCGTTCGGACTTCCTGGTCAACAACATCTCGACCGACAACATGTACAACGCCCGCATCTACGGCAACATCATGCAGTGGATACAGTTTGCCAACACGGCGATCGACGCGTGCGACAAATATGAGCCCAACGCGGCCGAGAGCGAACTTGCCCAGCTCGCCTACATGAAGGGCCAGGCACTCTTCTTCCGCGGCCTCGCCTACTGGCATGCGCAGCTCTTCTACGAACTGGAGTCTAAGCCCGACGCGCTCGGTTTCCCCGTGATCGACGGCGTGCCGACCTCCATGTCGGAGATGATGCCCCAGCGCAACACCGCCAAGGAATGCTGGGACTTCACCATCCAGACACTTCAGGATGCCGCCACCTTGCTCAAAGGTTACAACAGCGACAAAGTGCGCGTGACCGAATGGGCAGCCAAGGGACTCCTCGCCAAATGTCTGATGCAGGCCGGCCGTGTGTCGGAGGCCATCCCCGTGATGGAGGACATCATCAACAACTCGGGCGCGCAGCTCCTGGACTACGACGTGTACAAAGAGGCGTTCTATGCCGACGAGAAACATGAGTGGAACAAAGAGAACCTCTTCGAGCTCGACTTCTCAAGCAACGACAAGCAGAAAGGCCCCTGGGGCGGCTTCACCTCCGGCTCGGGCATGCAGCTCGTGATGGGTCCCTGGTTCGTGAACCTCGACACCCGTCTGACCCAGACCGACTTCGACAACCTTGAGAAGGGCATCGAGACCGTTTCGATGTTCACCAACTCCGACCAGTGGGGTAACAACTACGTTCACGACAGCAACGTGCTCCGCTTCGGTTTCCCCCTCGGACTTCCTCCCCACCGTGTGAAGAACCCGGACTACGACGCTAATGCCCGTGTGAAGAGCCAGGCCAACTTCGGCATCATCATGGATCCGGCCTACACCGCCGCATGTCAGGCAGTGCGCGACGACAAGACCTGCGACCCGCGTCTGTTCATCGGTGCCCAGCAGTCATTCTTCGACCCGATGAAAGACCCGCGCGGCCGTACCACCTGGGTTGCCCCCTCGACAGAGGCCAACGACCTCGGACTGACCTCCCACTACTACTTCATGATCAAGAAATTCATGAACCTCGAAGGCAGCGAGAGCGACACCAACCAGTCGAACCCGTCGAACATACCCATAGTGCGCTTGGCCGACATCTACCTGCTCTATGCCGAGGCAATCGCCACGACCGATCCGGGCAAGGCACTGGAGTATGTCAACAAGGTTCACCGCCGCGCCTACGGCTACTCGCCCAACTCGACATCGCCCTACGACTACGCGTCGCTCACGGCGGCCACACCCGCAGCGGCCAACCTGCCGAACGACCTTCTCGCACACGACGTGATCAAATATGAGCGTTGGGCCGAGCTTTGGGGCGAAGGCCAGTGGTGGTTTGATGTGCGCCGTTACGGCATACTTGAGAACGAGATGAAAGTGTTCAACACGACGCGCAACGGTTCACCGACCTACATGGAGCGTTGCTATACCTGCCCGATTCCGAAGACCGAGATCGAGCGATACAACGGAAACCTGCAGCAGAGCTACAACTATTGATAACAGAAGGGACGCGCGGAAGTGCCGGGTCGCGAGGCAGGTCTTGAAGGCCGAGCCGAGGGCGGACGCACGGGCCGTGCGTCCCTACAACAGATAACTTACAACACAAACAATTCAACCAAACTAACTAACAAAATGAAGAAAAAACTTCTACACATGCTCGCAGCCGCGGCGGTCCTTGTTCCGATGTCGGCGTATGCTGCGGATGCACCGGAAAACCTTTACATCAAGGGTTGGACGGTAAATGGTACAAGCTGGGAAAACATTGCTCAGACAGCCAAAAGCGAAGATGGCAAGACTTTCTACTTTAAAGCGACACTGAAAGACGGAAAGACTTTCAAGTTTTTTGACGGCACCACAGAAATTGGTCCCGGAGGAAGTGCAGGTGGCCAGGATGACAAGGAAATTTTCTGTGACAACACTTATACAATGGCTTCTGGAGGAGCTGCGTACATATTGAATTACAACCGTGAAGATGGAGCTTTTTCAATCACGGTAGACTATAATGGTGACAGCCCGAGGGTAAGAGTCACTCCCGGTCATGAGAAATATCCGGAAATCGAGGAATGGAAGGAGCCCGATCCGATTGTTCCGGGGGAGATGCCGGAGACGTTGAACCTGGTCGGACTTGTTGGCAGCGGCGACTGGCAGACACCGGGCAACTATGTGAGCTGTACTGCGGTTGACAAAGAGGCCGGCACAATCACGTTCACAAATGCCGAGATTACGGGCGCGTTCGCGTTCTGCGATCTGGTTGGCAGTGACATCACTGCTGATGACTGCAAGGGTCATGACTGGTTTATGGGTCCGCAGGGAGGAGATACAGCCGCTCAGCAGAACGGAACACACAATGTGCTTTACACTGAGTCAACATACGGTTATACTGTAGATGCCGGTGTGTATAACATCACCGTCTACTTCCCCGAGGACGCGCGTCCTTACTTCACGATTACCCGCGCGGGTGAGATTGCGAAGAAGTATTACTTCATCGGCGACATGAATGACTGGTATTCGAGCGAGTTCACCGAGACAAAATATGTGGTGGACAATACAGATGGTATCTATGTCAAAGTGCCCTATACTGTTGAGGAGACAGGTGTGACTGACTATACTTATCAGATCTGTCAGCGTGGTCATGAGCCTGAAGGCTGGGATCAAAACTATTACAGAATCGATAACCAGGCAGACTTCAAATATCTTGACCGCGACAAGGCGGCGTGGGAGTTCAAGTTTATCGGTACTCTCGAAGGCCATGACGGCGATAACTGGTATGAGTTCTCCGACTTCCCCGCCGGTGCACTGACGGGACAGTTCCAGATTTTCGACGGTACAAACTGGGGTGGTGATGTTTATTCTCATGCGCAGCCCATCAAGAATGACGGTGGAACAAACCCCCACTGGAATCAGTACCAGATATATGCCGCAACGGCAATCACCCGTGATCAGATTGCATCAGGTACAGAGCTTTTGAAAGGTGTGTACGAGGGCAATGTGACCGACCTCAACAATGAGGACCGTATATTGGTAAACGGTGATGAGGACGGCATGATACAGCATCACAACGGCCAGAACTTCCATATGGAGTGTAACGCCGTTTATGACGCCCATATCTATTTCCAGCCTGGAGATGACCCGAAGATGATAATCCAGGGAGACCCTGTTGACTTCTATATCTTCTATGGCATGCAGCCCGATGAAAGCCCCAACGACCGTGTGCGTGCCATCATCAACCAGGGTAAGCCCAATACCAACAACTACTTCCTGCCCGGTATCTGGTACGGTCAGTACAATGACAACAACAAGTCGCCTCTCCCGAATGTTCCCGAGGATCAGGAACACATGAACCTCAACGGCGAGAATCTGGTTAAGATCTCACTTGAGGGAGCTACTGTAGACGGTCTTCTGAACGTAAGGGATGAAGATGGCAATCTGTTGTTCCACAGCTACCAGACCACCGAAACACTTCTGAAGAACATGGTCACCCAGCAGCTGCTGCCCAACAATATGTCGCTCGAAGGCTACAAAGAGATCTGGGTACAGAAGATTCCCAACGGTTTCTGTAACCCCGCGGGACGTAAGTTCACCATGTCGTTTGTGGAGTCACTCAATGCAGCTGACCGCCGTCCGGTCTACACCATCACGGCCAACCATATGTACTTCTTCTCGATGGATCCGGCGCACATCCATGTCAACGCCGAGGCAGTCGAGGCGATAGCCAATGTCGAGGTGTCGTACCGCATATATGGCCAGGATGCTTACTGGAACACCGTAGTGATCGGCACAGACCACGAGTCGGAAGATGTTGAGGTAATCTATACCCGCCGCGAGGTGCCGCAGGCAACCGCCAACGAGACCGGTGCGAAGAAAGAAGCTGGCTGGGTCAAGCTCGCGAGCAAATATGATTCATGCGACAGCTGGGCATGCAACCATCTTTACCATGCAGGTTCCGATGTTGCTCAGTGGCGTTACAGCGACAAGACAGCCGATGCCGACGGCACTCCCTCGGCGGTCAACGCCCTTGCGGATGATGACGCACGCCGTGCGGTTGCATCGCGCTACAGCTACAAGTATGTTCAGTTCCGTTTCCGTTACTCACCGAAAGATGAGCCGGGCGCGCTGAAGTTCGATCCTTACGAGATTTACGTGCCCGAGGCTCCGCGTGCGGTTGCCGAGAACCAGGCATATAACCTCGGAGGTCATGACTACTACATCAACCTTGCGGACGATCCTGTCTATACCGGCATCGAGGGCATCTACGACGACTTTGTCGGTGGCGACAGCTCCGTAGAGGAGGGCGAGCCTGTGTACTACAACCTTCAGGGTGTGCGTGTGGAGAATCCGGCGCACGGCCTGTATATCAAGGTTACAGGCAGCACGAGCGAGAAGGTGATGTTCTAAACCAATTTTAAGAGAACTAATTCCGGAATCCGGGCGGCTTGGACGCCGGGATTCCGGGCATATACAAACAGAGCTATGACAACAGGTTGAGACAAACCACTATAATGACCTTTGATAAGACCAACAGTTATTTTTATAACCTTAAAATTTTATTAGTAATGTTTAAATTATTCAGAACGCTGCCGTTGGCGGCCCTTGCGATAGCCGGGGTTTCGACGGTGGCCACGGCAGGAGTCGCGGACAGTTACCCTGTGCCGGCGTCGGATGCGCAAGGCATCCGCGGCGCGACAATGCCCTACACGCGCTATGACTGCAACGAGGCGGGCGACGCCACGCTCAGCGGCGGCGCGACATTGAAGACGTCGCCCAACTGGGACGCATCGAACAAGGCCACCCAGGCCAGCCATCAGGCATATGTTGACATGCCTGTCGGATCAACTCTCACATGGAAAGTCAAGACACCCGGTGACGGAGTCACCGTGCGTTACACGATTGCCGACAAGAATGTCGGCGGCGAAGGCAAGGCCAACGGCTACGCATCGAAAGAGGGAGGTCTCGAATTCTACGTCAACGGACAGAAAGCCGGCGAGGTTGACCTTACCTCGTACTATATGTATCAGTATTTCTCAAGTGGTTCCGGAAGTCCCAACCAGAACGGTGGCACCGCTCCCTGTTTCTGTTTCGACGAGAAGCATGTGCGTCTGAACAGGATGCTCAATCCCGGCGACGAGCTTATGGTGAAATGTACAGGCGGTGAGGAAGTCGGCGTTGACTTCGTGGAGCTTGAGGTTGTTCCCGATGCGCTTGACCCGAACGACGACGCCAACGGCCGTCAGGTGTTTGATGTGACTGCCTACGGTGCCAAAGCCGATGTTCCTTCATTCGACAACCGCTCGGCCTTCGAGAAGGCTTTCAACGCTGCGAGTGCAGCGGGCGGCATCATGTACATTCCCGAGGGAACATGGTACATGGGTCACAACGGCCAGGGTGGCCACGGTATCCTCTCGCTCTCGGGCAAGAATGTCAAGGTGATGGGTGCCGGTATATGGTACACCAATATCCAGTTCACGGGCTGGGACCAGTTCGGCGGCGGTATCTCCGGCGGTAATCCGAGCAACACCGGCGGCAAGAGCGACATGGACAACATCGAGTGGTGTCACATGTACATCAACTCGAACCTCTCCGACCGTCATGGCGAGAATGCCGTCTACAAGTGCTTCATGGACATCTGGTGCGCAGGTTCGGCGATGCACGACATCTGGGAGCAGCACTTCGAGTGCGGATTCTGGTTCGGTGACTACAACAACGCGAACAAGAAGAGTCAGGTAGTGCTGTTCAACAACCGAATCCGCGACAACTACGCCGACGGTGTGAACTTCTGCCGCGGCACTTCGAACTCAGCGGTGTTCAACTGCTCGATCCGTAATAACGGTGACGACGGACTGGCCTGCTGGGATGACCCCGCTCTCGGAAGCCAGACCGGCAATACATTCGCATATAATACAATCGACTTTATCTGGCGTGCGGGTGCTATCGCAATCTATGGTGGCACAAACCAGCGTGCCTACAACAACTATATCGTCGATACCTTCATGGCGTCGGGTATGCACGTGAACAGTGTCTTCTCGCGCGGCACGATAGATGATGTCGTTTTCGAGAACAACTGGCTTGTCCGCGCAGGTACTCTCTGGGAGTGCTGGGGCCGCGATTACGCCGCGATTGACCTTGAGGGTTCGGACAAAGGAGTTGTGTTCCGCAACAACCACCTCTGGGATTGCCCGGCAGAGGCTATCCGTGCCAGAGAATCGTCCGCTCTTATCGACGGTCTTTATGTGAACGGAGCCGGCATCAGCGGCGAGCCGCAGAGCTACAGCGCAAGCCCCCACTCGGCAGGACTTGGAAATGTACAGCCAAATTCTGTGACAATCAAGAATATGTGGGTTGTGGAAGGTTCTGTTCCCAAGCCCACTGTCGGAGCTGACCTCAATCAGTACAGCACATGGCCCTGGTGGGATACCGATCCGGGTCAGGGAACAAGCTGGAACTGGATTTCGGCTGCCCAGGCCGATGCCGAGGGTTGGCTTGATGCTCCGGAATATCCCCTCGCGCAGGGTGTGGAGCCTCCTGTAAATGTATTCGAGACAATGACCGACTACAACTTTGTCATGACAGGTCTTGACTGGATTACAAATCAGGATAAGCACTCCATGTACCAGGATGACCAGGTGACATTCAAGGTGCGCATAGATTACAAAGGAAAAGAGGTGATCGAGGAGGGAACAAAAGTTGCCCTTACCGTCGATGTGGATGGCAAGAACAGCTTCAGCTACACCATCAAGGATGAGTGGCAGCCCAATTCATACAAGATTGTGGAGCTTCCCACACCTTGGGTAGCTACTCTCGGCGAGCACACCTTCACCGCGATTCTCGACCCTGCCGGCAAGATGCTCTACGAGACAAACAAGGCAGACAACAGCCGTTCGAAAGATGTCAACGTGAAGGAGATTCCCGAGGGTGAGGAACCAGAGATCGAGATTCCGACACATTCAGGCAAGGATATGGGTGTCGTGAAGGTTTACTTCGAGAACCTTACCGGCGACCAGGAAGAGTTCAAGGTAGGCGACAAGCTGATGCCCCACGCGATTGTGGCCAACTACGGTTCGGAGACAATCACACTCGGCTCAGGCCAGGGCGTGCTCTGGGCACTCGGCGGCTCACCCGAATACAACACCGGTATGCTCTGGGATGACGCTACCCACACCATCAAGCCCGGCGAGTGGATCGATGTCACACCCAACGGTGGCGGCAACGAGTCTGTATGTGGTTTTAACAGCGACTGGACCTACACCGTGAAGGCTGAGAGCGTTGACCTCTGGTGCCGCATGGACAGCCCCTCGAACTACAACGACAACAATGCCGACAACAACTCGCTCTACAATACATTCACATATCCGACCCAGAAGCCGGTCTACAATGACAATCCCGACCGTGCCGACAACCTTCTGACCGGAGGTTACTGGGACTATGAGGATGGCGAAGGCAGCGGCGACGTTGAGGTGACAGGTTACGACCTCGCAGTAGTGTCGGTGAGCTGGACACCCGGTGACAAGGAAATCAACACCGGCGACGAAATCAAGAGCTTCCAGGTACGCGTTGACAACAAGAGCAACGTGGCTCTGCCCGCAGGCAAGACAGTACGCGTGAACTTCTACGTGGATGGCGAGACCAAGGGTACAGCCACCTATACCGACGGTATCGCACCGCAGGGCTTCGTGGTGATGGATGTTCCCGGGAGCTATGTTGCAACCGCAGGCGGTCACACCGTGAAGGCTGTTGTCAGCAACATCAGCGGCGAGCTCACATACGACAACAACAGCCGCGAGCGCACATTCAACGCAATCGGCGGCAACAACTTCGACGAGCCTGCCACCACATATCTGACAGGCTTCAGCGAGGCGCCCGTACAGGGCCGTTCGCTCGTGATCCGCAGCATCAGCTGGAGCAAGCCCGGCCGCGATGGCGAGGGCATCCATCCCGGCGACCAGGTAGTGTTCTCGGCAGTAATCGTGAACAACGGTACAGAGGCAACCCCCGACATCAAGCATGGTCTTCTGTTCGAGTACACAGGCAATGGCGGCTATGATCCCAAGTTCTGGTGCGACCAGCACAAGACCGGGCTCCAGCCGGGCGAGACAGCTACTCTGACCTGCAACGACGGTACTAACGGTGTACATTGGACTGCCACCGAAGGTATCTCGACATTCCGTGTGATGCTCGATGACCAGGGTGATCTCGGTATGAAAGAGAAGGCCGGAGCAACAATCGTCAACCCGCTTGAGGTTGAGATTGCGAGCGCACCGAGAGAGGTTGAGCAGCATGGCCAGCCGACAGGTGCGGACAACATCGAGACCGCTGTCAGCGACGTGATTGACGCTGCTGAGGGTGACGATGTATGGTACACAATCCAGGGTATCCGTGTGGCAGAGCCTTCGGCACCTGGAGTGTATATCCACAACGGTAAGAAAGTGCTTGTCAAATAAATCAGTAGAACCGGTACAAGTACGGGGGCGCGCCGCGAGGCGCGCCCCTTTTTTGATTAATCATGAGTTATCTCGTGGAAGCCCGGATTAACCCGATGAAGCCCGGGGGAGGGTGGTCAGAGGGTGGTGAGGTAGTCGGAGAGGTTGGTCTCGGGCGGCAGGTTCATCTTCTTGCGGAGGCGGTAGCGGGCCATCTCCACCGATTTGTAGCTGATGTTGATAAGCGGCGCGATCTCCTTGCTCGACAGGTGCATGCGTATGTAGCAGCATAACCGCTGGTCGGCCGCCGTCAGGTTGGGGTGCCGCTCCATGAGGGTGCGGGTGAAGTTCTCGTAGACCACGTCGAAATTGCGGGTAAAGCGCGACCAGTCGTCATCATGGCTTATGTTCTCGCGGATGGAAGACTGTATGCGCGTGACCTGCTTGCGCAGCACCGGCGAGGAGTCCTCCACCTTCATCTGCTCCTGAATCTTCGAGAGACGGTCGGAGATCTCGTTTAGAATCTCGTTCTTGCGGATGAGGTTCATGGTGGTGTTGCTCAGCTCGCTGCTCTTGTGGCGCACGTCGTGCTCCAGTTGCTGCGACTTGAGCGAGGCAATCTCATAGTCTTTCATCAGGGCTTCCTGTTCGGCGCGGCGGCGAAGCTCGGCCATCTCCTGCTCCTTGCGCTGTTCGAGGCTACGCTGGGAGCGGTGGAACCAGCGTCGGCCGAGCAGGAAGAGCGCGTAACAGGCGGCGATCAGCAGGAGCGCGTAGATAATCTTCGCCGCGGTCGAACGCCACCACGGTGGAGTGACCCGTATGCGGAACTCAGATTCCGAGACGGTGCCGGTCACATTGTCGCGGGCGCGGAGGTGGAAAGTGTATTCCCCCTCGGCGAGGCGGGTGTACTCGCGGGTGGCGTCGGGCGAGTAGGGACTCCAGTCGGAATCGTAGCCCTCCAGCCAGGAGCTGAACTCGGCAGCCTCGTTGCTGCGGAAGTCGGGGTATCCGAAATCGATGCGGATAGTGTTGAGGTCGTGCGGAAGGTGCAGGCGGTTCCTCTGACCGGCTTGGGTGGCGATGTAGACAAGAGAATCGGAATTGGCCGTGACCGCGCTCACGAATGGGAGGTGCGGGCGTGTGCCGCGTGCTGCGTCGTGAGGATCGATACACCAGAAGCCCTCCTGATTGGCAACTACAATCTGCCGCGGCGAGAGGACCGTGGCGTTCTCATAGCCCGGAATCAGGAAATCGGAGGCGCAGATTGCCGTGGCGGTTCCTGCCACGGGGAAGCCGTCGGGCTGCGTGCGTGCCAGTTCCACACCGTGACGGTGGATAATCAGCATGTTGTTGGCCGAGAGGGGGAGAAGACGGGACTGGCCTCGGGCCTTCAGCATGTCGGAGAGGGAGAAGTCGTGGACAAGGCGGTCGGTCTTCGGGTTGACACGGTAGAAACCACCCTCGGCCGAGATGACCGCGTGGCCACCCATGATCGACACCGAATTATTGTGGGTATAGGGTATTCCGTCGTTGTCGGAGAAAAGGCGGACCTCGTCGAAGCGGCGTTCCGCGGCATTGAGGCGGAGGCGGTACACACCCTTGCGGAAATGGGAGAGCCAGATGTCGCCGTCGTCGTCAAACTGGAAGAAACCGCCGATGTCATCATAGCCCGAGACGGGTCCGAGGTCGGTCCACTGCGAGCCGTCGAACCGGAGGAGCCGGAAGCGGTCGTAAGTCGATGCGAGAGCGAGGTCGGGAGAACCGGGCACCGGAATCGCCGTGTATGCGCCACGCACCCCGGCGACCTGGCGGAAGCCCGAGCCCGAGTCGTGAAAGAGACCTGCGTCGCCCGAGGCGAAGATGCCGTGGCCGCTGCGCGTCACAGACCATATCTGTCCTTGCAGCAGCCGGGAGAGGGGGAGAGGCTGTGGCGAGGCCGAGAAGGGGTAAGAGGCGGAGTAGAGCCCCTGGTTGGTGCCGAAGAAGATGCGGTTGCCGTCGAGCAGCGAGGCGTAGCCCGCGCCGATGGAGTTGGAATTGCCGGCGAGCGTGCAGACCGGGGAGTTGAAAAGTGCATAGTCGAGCCCGTTGTCGAGGCAGAGCCAGAGGTTTGAGTCGCGGTCGAAGGCCACGGCGAGGACGGTATTGTTCTGCATGCCGCCATCCTTGTTCATGAACCGGGTCTCGCCCGTTGAGAAATTCTTGGCGACTGCCCCGCAATTGACCGTGCCGAACACGTAGTTTCCGTTGCGGTGAGCCGCGCTGAATATCTGGTTTTCGATCAGGAAGGGGTTGATATCGGATTCGAGCGGGAGAAGCTCACCCTCCTTATATATGAAGAGGCCGTCGAAAGCTGTGGCCAGGAGGAAGCCGTCGGCGTTGCCCCATGGAAGGATTGCGGCCGGTTTACGGCCCGTGTTTGCGGCGGTACCCGGCAGGGGGATGAACTTGTTGCCTTCGAGGCGGAGGATACGGCCATCGTCCATGCCGAGCAGGAGCGAGTGGCCGATGACCGCCGAGGTGGCTATGCGGCCACCGGCGGGGTGGGTTGTGATGCGCTTGCCGTCGTAGCGGAACAGGTGGTAGTCGGACTGGAACCAGATGGCCTTGTCGAGGTCGAGGATATGCCATATTTCCGAGAAAGAGGGGGCCTGCTGACCGAGGAGGGGAATCAGCGAGGTGTAGGTGAGCTCGCCCGTGCGCGGGTCGGGTTCGAAATAGCCGAACTCCTGGGAGCCGCCCGCGTAGATGCGGCGCGAGGAGGGGATATATGAAAGCGAGCGGACGGCGGTGTAATTGCTGATGTAGTGGGTGCGCCAGCGGATGCCGTCGAACATGAGCATGCCGTCGCGGTTTCCGATGAAGACGCGGCCGAGGGAGTCCTGGACGGCACCCCAGTTCTGGGGGCCGCCACGGTAGACGTGGCGGTCGAAGTTGCGGACGGGGATAAAGCCGGCGGCCGCGATGTGGAGGATGGCGGCGAGGAGGAGGGTCAGGGCTACGAGGGGACGCTGGGTTTTCATGATGGTTATTTTTTTTCGGGCTTCCGCCCTCACACGGCGGCGCGGGGCAGCGGCGGCGCGGGGACGGGGGAGCGCGACGGTGGTCGCGCCACACCCGGCGGGCC
>CAJTQV010000007.1 GCA_910578385.1 uncultured Muribaculaceae bacterium
ACAAAGGCTTTCGCGCTGAAATTCAGCATGAAAGCCTTATTTTTTTGTTGATGAACCACACAAAAGAGAGGCTGCCTAAACTTGTTAGACAGCCTCCATGATTTCATCAATGGCTGGACAACCCAACTCACAAACGAGAACGACTGGTATGTAGGCACCCCTATCCTGTCGGGCGTCACACCCCCTGACGGTGTTTACACCGCGTTCGCCACATGCTTCAAGCCGCACGACGCATCGTGGCTCTATTCACCGGAATTCACTCCCAAGGAGGGTGAGCAGCTCATGTTCGACCTCTATTTCGACGCACGCTCACTCTTTGTATGGACCACCGAAGGGGATGACAAGAACATCGACGTGGAGGATGGCCTTATCCTCAAACGCGAGAACGCCGAAAACATGAAAGTCTGCATCTCAGTGGACGGCGGCGAATGGGTCGAGCTCAAGAATCTTTGGGAAGATTTCAGCAAATTGGGATACTGGGATATCATCTACGATTATGAGTATCCTGAGTTCCGTCACTTCACAATCGACCTCAGCGAGTATGCCGGCAAGAATGTCAAACTCGGTTTCTGCCACCAGTATCTCAACGAAAATTTCGGATACGGAATGTTCCTCGATGCCGTGCGCGTGTCGCTTCCTCCGGTCGAGACATCCTACATGCTTCCGATGGGCCTTATGTTCTACGGTATCACCGACGAAATGATGCCCATGTACCATTCAGCCATAGTACCCTACAACACTCCCCTCACATGGCCTAACATGACCTCGGGCGAGGACCTGAGCTACAAGTGGGAATACAGCTGCCCGACCAACGAAGGCGTGTTTACATCTGAGGAGATGGACCTTGTGTCAAGCTATGCTCCCGATTTCTCCGAGAACCCTGATGCACCCTATACCATCTACTCCTTCCCGACCGTCAGCGCGACCAACGAGGCCGGCACCACCGGCACCTATACATATGGTGACGGCGAGGCGTTCATCTTCGCAGGTTCGCACCCCAATCTTGAGGCCCGCGACGGCAGCGTGATGAAGTTCGGTATGACAACCTTCGACCCGGCCGACGACATGCAGGTCTACAACGCCGACTTCGATCTCCCCGCATACGGACACTGCGAGATGAGCCGCGACTGGTGGACCAACCACTACTTCGAGGGAACACCCAAGGAGGGTGATTATGCCGAGATTACAGCCAACATGAACTTCTTCTACGCAACCGGCTCTCCGATCGTTATAGAGGGTGTTCGCGTGGTCTCGTCGGTGGTTTGCGATCCCGACGCGGAGTTCCTGCTCGAAATCATCGGTCTCAACGACGAGTTTGTTCCGTCTGAACTTCTTGCCTCAGCTTCCCTCAAGGGATCGGATCTTATCGCGGTCGATGCATCGTTCTCACCTTATCCCAACACGCACATCCTTTCCTTCAGATTTGATGAGCCTCTGGTTGTAGATGGCAAGAACTTCATCGCGAAGGTATCAGGCTTCAACTCAGACAAGGTGACTTACTACGCTCCCATCCAGAGCTTCGAGCCCAGAGAACTCTGCTACGCGTTCGCAGAGCTGCACATAGTGTCACCCTCTGAGCAGCAGGACGGCCGCAGCATGATTCCCGCTACAGGCGAGAACGACGGACTGGTGTCATATCTGATGATGCTCGATGCTAACTACCCCTACCTCAATTGCGAGGAATCTGAGTTTGCCGCCACTGCTGATCAGACTTCAAAGACATTCAACTTCGAAAGCTCTTATCCCGCCGAGGAACTTGAGGTGAAGGATGCTTCAGGCAAACTTCCCGAGTGGATTGAGGTTGAGAAGAGCGGCCGTTACGGCAACACGAAGCTCACATTCACAGTGAAGAGCGGCGGCAGCGACGAAGAAGCCAACCTCACTGTATCAGCTCCCGGCGTAAGCAAGGAGCTTGTCATCAAGCGTGGCACAGTAGGTGTAAACGATATCACCGACGCTGCGGTTGTTGTTGAGCGTCAGATGTTCGACCTGTCGGGTCGCCGTCTCGCAGCCGAGCCTGCCGACGGTGTGTACATCGTCAAGACCATCAAGGCCGACGGCAGCACCAACGTAGAGAAAGTCGTGAAATAAGAATCCGCCCCATGGGTAAATGTTTATGAAAAGGGTTCTATAAAAGACCTTACATATTGAGAACGGGCTGTTTCCTCACCGGGAACAGCCCGTTTCTATCTAAGACACCATAGTTTTTTTCAAAAAACGCACAAAAAATACGGATAAAATTTGGTGGAATCAAAAAAAGTGACTAACTTTGCATTTGCAAGGCGGGAGACCGCCACGCATACGCAAGTAAAAATAGCCTGTGCGTGAGCATAGGCATTTCTCAGGAGAGGTGGGTGAGTGGCTGAAACCACCAGTTTGCTAAACTGACGTAGGAGCAATCCTACCACGAGTTCGAATCTCGTCCTCTCCGCCAAAAAATCAAGAATAGCCCACTGAATTTCAGTGGGTTTTCTTTTTTCTAAAAGATAGTACCCCCATAATTCGTAAATTTGCGGATTGATATAGTCAACCCAAACCATATCTCTATGACGACGACAGAATTCAACAAAGACAGACTGGATTACCTGCTCGCGCTTTTTGGCATGAGCAAGGATGAATTGTTGTCTATGCTGAATGAAGGTCGTAAGAAACTGTTTACTCTTGATGAGTTGAATGGCGATACCATACAGATGTCGCTTCTTAAAAAGATAGATGAGATTTTCAAGAAAGGGCTATCTTTCTATATGGACTTTTCTCCTATTGCAATTTCTCATTCATCCAAAGTCCTCTTCAGAAAAAAACACTTCCAGGCAGATCTTTCCATCGAAGACAAACGTATTGTGGATTCGTTTGAATCACTTAAAGTATTGTTGGATGGATACAGGGTGCTTACTGATACCGCATCATATGAACAACCATTGAAAGGAAGTGCTACCATAACCCAGTCACCTCAAAATGTAGCAGACAAAGTGCGCTCTTGTCTACTTCCGGAAAAGCAGATAAAAGACCATAAAGAATTCCTTAAAGGAATTATCAAGAAACTTGCACGACTGAATGTGTATGTATTTGAATTTGTAGAGACATGGAATAAGAAAGAGAGGGCTTCGATTGACGGTTTCTATATCTCACCCAATGTAATAGTGTTGAAGCGCCAGCAATCCTACAAACGGGAGATTTTTACCCTTGCACATGAGATTGGTCATTATCTTCTCGGCAAAGAAGAAATTGATTCTCTTGACATGGCAAAGGTGGAGGAACGACGTATGCACAATCTGGAGGAACGGTGGTGCAACGATTTCGCTTTCTTCCTGATTGCAGGCGATGCAGTCAGCGAACTTGATAAATTTGACAGCTACTCTGAGGATGTGAATATGATGATTGACCATCTGTCATCCACAACTCGTATCAGCAGAATGGCTTGGTACACACGTCTTGCATACGAAAGAAAAGTACCGGTCAAATATTACCACGCCATTATACGTCAGATAGAGGAGGAGACGGAGGAACGTAAACTTAAAGAGAAAGAAGAGAAGAAAAAAGAGCCGGGAGTAGCCCGTTCCCCGAAACCCATTATCTCGCCTCTCTACATGGAGACGATGCAGCACGCATTCTTCAATGGCTTGGTATCGGAGGCGGTTTTCGCTAAAAAACTCGGTATTCCCAAAAATCAAATAGACAAATATCTATGTTAGGGATTATCGACACCAGTTCATTAGTGGCTATTGCCCGATACTACCTCTCCATCAAGGATGAGGCAATTTTGCTGCGCTTTTTGGAGAATAAATTTCGTTCCGGTGAATTAGTGTTACTGGATACCATACATAGCGAGGCAAGCAGGACGCAGAAAGGATTGGCGACCTCTCGTATGAGTTTCCTTAATGATGACGATCTACGAGTAAAAGACTCTGAATTGGTGCCGTCAGCTCCAAGAAAATTCAGCAATCAGATGGATAACAATTTCTGCGTTCCACTGAAGAGAAAGATGCTGGATGATGAGACGTATGCAATCCTGAAAGAACAATATCTCCAATCCGGTGATGGCAAGATTGTAGTCTATGCTCTTAATAATATCGCCAAGGATCCCATCGTAATCACAGAAGAAACTCCTCAAAGCAACGATGGCAAACTGTTCAGGAAGATACCGGCGATATGTGACTTTCTGAATATTCCTCACATGTCAGTGGCAGAATGGCTATCATCAAATGGTGTGATACTGAATTGGAGCCATCCTTGAAATCATCGCGTTCAATTCTTTATTTGCCCCTATATCCAACAGATGTAATTACCTCTATATCATAATATTGCATCTGATAGGTTTTGTCATCAGATGCAGTTGCCGCAAATTTTGCGACAACTGACAGCTCCTCCAATTCTTCCTTTAAGGCATTGTTGATGTGTTTGCCGATGGTCTTGGTATCGCGGTCAAAAAGTACTGCCATTGATTGCGATTAAGCCATACGGTCTCAGCCTCCACTCTTACATCTAAGGATAAAGTGGAATCCGGTTGATAAAGGATGATTTCATTGCTGTCGGAAAGATTATCTTCCGGCATGGAATATCTATTTATGCTCTCTTGATTGTTCATGTGCAATCGGAGGTCAGAGGAGGGTTTCGGCGACTACGCGGGGGAAGTGGAGGCTTTCGAGAGCGTGGATCTTGCTCTCCACGTCGGCGGGGGTGTCGATGGGCAGAACCGGTACGGAGGTCTGGAACAGGATGCGGCCGCTGTCGTAGACCTCGTTGACAAGGTGGATGGTTATGCCGGTCTCGGTGTCGCCCGACTCGACCACGGCGCGGTGGACGTTCGCTCCGTACATGCCTTTGCCGCCGTGACGGGGCAAGAGCGAGGGGTGAATGTTGATGATGCGGTCAGGATAACGGTGCAACAGGTAGTCAGGTATCATCAGCAGGAAACCGGCAAGGACAATGGCCTCTATGTCATAGCGGTCGAGCTGATCAAGCACATGGTCGGCATCGGCGAATCTATCGCGCGCGATATGGGCCACGGGCACGCCGAGGCGCGAGGCGCGTTCCACGACTCCGGCCGAGGCACGGTTTGTCACCACAAGCGCCACGCGGATCCGGCTCTCCGGGTTTGTGTTGAAATACTTTATAAGGTTCTCGGCGTTCGAGCCGTTGCCCGAAGCGAACACCGCTATATTCATCATCTTTTCCACCATCATAACTTTTTCAATAGAACGTACCCTCCCCCGCAATTCGCATATAAGGCTTTAGGTTTTAGGTTTTAGGCTTTAGATATTAGGCTTTAGATATTAGGCTTTAGAAGCCCGGGGCGGTATCAGGCACGTCAAAGCCGCGTAGCGGAGGCTCGACGGACTCGGCCGCCTCGCCCGCTACGTTGCCGGTACCAATCAGAAGTAGAGGGGGAAGAGTACGCTTGCTGAGAGGCTGCGCCCCGGGTTGCAGAGGCCGTTGTGGCCAGTCACCGAGGCCGTGTCGGCATATTTCAGACGCGACAGATGGGACACGTACGAGCGGTTCAGAGCGTTGGCGAGTGTGAGACAGACCGTGCAGAGCTTGCGACGGTTCGGCAGGTACAGATCCGCTCCGGCCGATACGTTGAAGAGAGCATAGAATGGTGTCGGTGTCTCGGTGGCATTCACCCGGTTCACATGATTCTGACGGAAATTGAGGTCGGCCTCGACCTCGGCGTAACAGGCCGCCCGGAATCCACCCTCGGTGCCGCCAATCCCGAAATCATAATGGAGCGTGGAGAGCCAGCGCGGAGCCGGAGTGAATGGAAGGTAACGGTTGGAGTTCAGTTCGTGGATAAGGCGCGAATCAACATAGGAGAAATTGCTCGACAGCGACAATCCACGCACTATGTTGACATCTGCATAGACCTCGCCACCTAAAATACGGGCATCGCCGGCAGTGTATTCATATATAGGCGTTGTGCCCGAATAGCTGTCAGTGCGCTGCAAGAAAATGTAATTTGATATCCGGTTGGCAAACAGTGAGAACCCACATTTGAATATGCCCGTGATGTAGTCAAGTCCGGCGTCGGCCTGCCAGCTTTCCTCGGGAAGGAGGGTGCGGTCGCCGAGTTCATAGCGGAAAGTACCCTCGTGCGATCCGTTGCTCGCAAGTTCGTTGATGCCGGGAGCACGGAAACCCCTCGAAACATTCA
The DNA here is from genome assembly GCA_910578385.1 of uncultured Muribaculaceae bacterium. Taxonomy (GTDB): domain Bacteria; phylum Bacteroidota; class Bacteroidia; order Bacteroidales; family Muribaculaceae; genus Lepagella. The sequence goes on from CAJTQV010000007.1 coordinate 6,152, forward strand.
GACGGACATCGAGACCCGGAGTCGCGTTCCAGACCGCGCCCACACTTCCCGACACGGCGTTGAACCGCCGCGAGAACGGTTCGAACCGCACCGCGCCGTTCTCCATAAGTTCCCGGCTGTCAAGATTCCGGAAGTCATAGCGGAGTCCCGCGCTGAGATGCCAGCGATCGTGCCAGCTGCGGGCTGCCGTGGCAAACACACCGAAGTCAAACAGACTGTAATCAGGTATCAGGAACTCCTCGCCAAGATTTACAGATTTCTGGTACATGCCTCCCACACCGAAATTGAGTGTCCATTCCTCAAGGTCATGCATGATGTAGTGCGTATCGTAGGTAAGGGTGTGCAACCGGAGGGCAAGCCCTTCATGCACCTCTGCCTCCGAATCGTGGTCGTGGTCATGCCCCCCGTCGCCATGATGATGCGAATGGTCATGGTCGCCATGGGCATGTTCATATTCGCGGCGGTGATTGTTCTGGTAACCGAGCCGGAGGGTAAGCATGTCGGAGCCGATATTGATATAATTGTCCCACACCGCTTTCCAGTGCATGATATGCTGATAGGGGACAGCTATGCTGTATGACGTTGAACCGGGCCGGTACTCGGCTCCATCCTCAGTCAGACCGGGCTTCATATGGTAGGCCGAGAGATAAAGACGCGAGGAACCCCAATCCTTCTTTATGCCGGTCATTGCGTTGAGCGCCCACTCGGCAAATGCTGTGCCGTTCACGTAGCCGTCGCGAGGCGACTTATAGTCGTGCGCCCACTTCTGGCTCCACCGCACATCCCAGAGAATGCCCGACTCGTTGCCGCGGGTATCGAGCGAATAGCGTATCAGACCATCGTTGGTATGATAGGCTGCTCCCGCCTCGGCATAATGCGAGCCTTCCGACATGTCGGGAGCATCGTGCATGATTATCGTACCCGCGAGCGCATCAGACCCGTACATCAGCGACGAAGGCCCCTTGAGCACCTCGACCGAGCTGACCGAAGCTCCGTCAATCTCCACTCCATGGTCATCTCCCCACTGCTGTCCCTCCTGACGCACGCCATTGTCGATTACAACCACACGATTATGACCGAGACCTCGGATCACGGGCTTCGAGACACCGTTGCCCGACGACAGCTGACTCACTCCCGGAATGCGGGAGATTGCGTCGATAATGTTTACCGAGGGGGTGCGGCGGAGCTGAGCCGTAGTCATCAGGCTGACCGGTACAGGGGTATGCCGGGCATTGGCTCGGCCGGTGATATTCGTCACGACTGTTTCCGGAAGATGAATGCACGTATCGGGTTCGGCAACCGAATCAGGCTGCCACACATGCACCTCGGCCGACATGCGGGCGGGCCAACACATAATCACAGACAACAGAAAAGAATATATACACCGGGCGGCGACAGAATTCATAAGTGGTATGATTGATAAAAACGGGTGCAAAGTTAATAAAAATGAGGTTGACGAAGGAATCAGAATGTTAAAAAATTTGAAAGTTTGGTTATTTTTAGTAATTTTGTGGTAGATGTGCGGAGAGCCCCCTGTAAAATGGGATGAAAAGGCTTCGTCCGTTAACTGTCTGACTACTTGACTTCATGACAAAACTCGTCAAAATAATTCTTCTGACACTTTCCGCTGTCATCATCTGCGCCGGAGCGATGCGCGGCCAGAATGCACATGCCGATGTCAAGATGACACCGGAGCTTGAGCGGATGCTATCCACTCTCGATTCCCTGCTTGCACGTACCCCGGAATTCATCCGGGAGAAGGAGGAACGGCTTGCACGTCTACGTTCCGATTACAAGGGTGCCGGAGACACCGAACGCCGTTACTGGCTCGCCTCGGCACTTTATGACGAGTATTGCGCCTACGACTCCGACTCGGCCATGTGCTACGTGGACCGGGCACAGTGTTACGCACGGGAGCTGGGACGACGCGACCTTGTGAACGAGATGGAGCTGAACCGCTCATATCTGTATTCAGCCACCGGACTTCTCGATGAAGCCTCCGAAAGTCTGCGCAAGATAAATCCTGACTCACTTCCCCCTACTCTTGCCCTGAAATATTGCGACCGGATGCTCTTCCTCTCCACCCACCGCGACCAATATATGGGTGTCGAGCGTGAGACCGAGATGTACTCCATGATGATCGACAGCCTGCTTCAGGCCACGGTACCCTTCATCAAGCCCGACAATCCCAACTACTGCTGGCTCACAGGCTGGAGCAATCTCAACACCATAGAGAACGCACGCAAGGCCATACCCACAGTCGCGAAGATTGTTGACGCCACCGACTATGCCACCCGCTCCAACGCCATGGATGCCTGGGTGCTTGCCAAACTATACGAACGTGTCGGCGACGACACCAACCGTCTGAAATACCTTATTCTCTCGGCACAGGCCGATGTCCGCGCCAGCAACAAGGAAATCGCGTCGCTCGAAGAACTTACCAGCACGCTGTTCGCCATGGGCGATCTTGAACGTGCCAACAACTATATCAACTACTGCATATCATACGCCAACGACTATAAGAGCCGCATACGGCTCGGGGCGCTTGCCAAGATCCAGGAGCAGACCCTCGGCGCGATTCATGAGCGCATAGAGCAACAGGCTCGCACCATCCGGCTCTCGCTCATCGGACTGGCCATCTTCCTTCTCATACTGATTCTCGCGATATTCTATATAATGAGGCAGAACAAGCTGCTCCGCAATTCACGCGCCACACTCAACGATGCCAATGTCGAGCTGAGCAACCGTGTGGAGGAACTGCAGTCCACACGCGAGGAACTCAAGACCACCAACTCCAAGCTCTCCGACATGTATGAGACCGCGCGTCAGAACCTGCGCGATCTTGCCAAGGTCAATGACACAAACGAGGAATACATAGCCAGTGTGTTTGTGATCTGTAGCAACTATATCAACAAATATGACGAGTTCCGCGCCAATCTCCACAAGCTGCTCACGGCGCGTAAATTCGAGGAGGCGGCAAGGATGGCGAAATCACCCGAGCTTTCATACGACGAGGTGAAGGAACTCTACGCCAACTTCGACAAGATTTTCCTTGAGCTTTACCCCGATTTCCTGGATGACTTCAACTCACTGCTACGCCCCGAAGAGAGAATCGAGCTGCGCAAACCGGGTAAGCTGACAACCGAGTTGCGCATCTACGCGCTCGTGCGCCTCGGTCTTAATGACAGTGTGAAGATAGCCGAGTTCCTGCACTGCTCTCCGCAGACGGTCTACAACACCCGTCAGCGCACCCGTAACAAGTCGGCGATTCCCCGCGATGAGTTTGCAGAGCGTGTCCGTTCGCTCGGCAAACCTACACTCTGAGCTAAGTCAAAAGTCAAAAGTCAAAAGTCAGAAGTCAGCGGTCAGACAGGTCAGACAGGTCAGACAAGTCAGACCTGTCCGACGGGTCTGACAGGTCCGACTCACCTTAAAAATACCATCAAAATGGCCTGGAAAAGTCAATTTCAGGCTAATATACCGACTTACCGATTTACAAAAATTAACAAAGCTATATTGTTGATTATCAGAAGTGAGCACAAAACGCACACTTACCGATTATCTTACTCGCTTAAAAATTATTAATAGGAATAGCCTAATTTTGCAGCAGAAATTATCTTAACAATCTAACATCATGTTCAATGGAAAAAATTAAAGTAAAGTGTCTCGCGGCCTTTCTTACAATGATGCTCTCGGGCAGCCTCGGCGCCTGGGCCGACATCAATGTGAAAGGTACAGTGACCGACTCCACAGGCGAGCCCCTGATTGGAGTCACTGTCCTTGAAAAGGGAACTTCCAAAGGAACGTCGACCGACATCGACGGTAACTTCCAGATCACCGTGGCCGACAATGCTGTCATGCGTTTCAGCTATGTGGGTTATGACCAGCAGGAGGCCAAGGCGGCTCCGGTCATGAACATCGTGATGAAAGAGAACGCCAACATGCTCGACGAGGTCGTGGCCATCGGTTACGGCACACAGAAGAAGAGCGTTGTGACAGCCTCTATCTCTAAAGTGGATGGTGATGAGCTTGCTCTCACTTCTCCTGTCCGCATGGACAACGCCCTGAAGGGTCTCGCCTCGGGTGTGACAGTAACCTCATCGTCGGGTCAGCCGGGTGCCGCAGCCCGCGTGCGTATCCGCGGTGTCGGAACCATCAACAACTCCGACCCCCTCTACATTGTGGACGGTATGCCTATCGAGGGTGGTCTTGACTACCTCAACCCCGCCGACATCGCATCGATCGAGGTGCTCAAGGATGCCGCTTCGGGTGCTGTCTACGGTGCTCGCGCCGCCAACGGTGTTGTTCTCGTAACCACCAAGCAGGGTAAAGAGGGCAAGACCAAGGTGACATACGACTTCAGCTACGGCTGGCAGAGCGTAGCCAAGAAGCGCAAGGTGCTCAACGCAAGCGAGTATGCCATGATGATGAACGAGGGTTCCATCAACTCAGGTGTCGCTCCCCTCTATGCCGACCCCGCTTCTTACGGCAAGGGTACAGACTGGCAGGACGAGGTATTCAACAACAACGCACCCGTCATGAACCATCAGGTATCGGTGAGCGGCGGATCAAGCCGTATCAACTACCTCCTTTCTCTGGGTTATTATGACCAGGAGGGTATCGTGGGCGGAAACTTCGACCGTTCGGACTACCAGCGTTTCACTCTGCGCTCGAACCTCGGCGCCACACTCTTTGACCAGTCGGCCAACCGTACCTGGCTCAACAAGGCCACAATCCAGACCAATCTTGCGTATACCCGCGTGAAAAGCCACGACATCGAGGCCAACTCTACATGGGGTTCACCCCTCGGATCGGCACTCGCAATGTCACCTATCCTCTCTCCCTATCTTGAGAAGGGGAGTGCCGACGAGGCTACCCAGCTCGACATCCTCTCCAAGCAGTCCGGCTATGTGCCTATGTACGGCCCGGACGGCCGCCTGGTAATGGTGCCCAGCGTGTTCGGTAACTTCCAGGAGATGAGCAACCCGATTGCAAACCTCATGCTCCCCGGCAACAGCAACTGGAGCCACAAGTTCGTCGGCAACTTCATCGGCGACCTCCAGATCTGGGACAACCTGCACTACCGCATCAGCTACGGTGCCGACATGGCATTCTCCGGCTACGACGGCTACACTCCCATCTACTACCTCCGCGACGGTGGATCGGTTGACCACTCTTCGGCTTTCTCCGAGAGCGACCGCTCACTCGTATGGCAGATTGAGAACCTTCTCTCATACGACAAGACAATCGGCGACCACTCGTTCAGCGTAATCCTCGGTCAGTCGGCCAAGGAGAGCAGCGGCCGTTACCTCGGTGGCTCGCGCAACAATGTGGTAAGCTACGACCGTCCCTATATCGACGCTTCGACAGGTCTCGCAGCCGACGGTGACATGACCGTATGGGGCGCACCCTACGCCAAGTCGAAACTCGCCTCTTACTTCGCACGTGTAAGCTACGACTACGACGCACGCTATATGATCCAGGCCACTGTACGCCGAGACGGTTCGAGCCGCTTCGGTGCCAACAACCACTGGGCAACTTTCCCCTCTGTATCTGTCGGTTGGAACATCATGAACGAGAAATTCATGGAAAGCTCGCTCGACTGGCTCAACAACTTCAAGCTCCGTGCATCGTGGGGTAAGAACGGTAACGAGAACATCGGTAACTTCCAGTACATAGCTCTTACAGCCACTAACAACAACGCCATCTTCGGAAACCCGGGTTCAATAGCAATCGGTACCAAACCCGCACAGCTCGCCAACCCCGACCTCCGCTGGGAGGAGTCACAGCAGACTGACGTAGGTCTCGACTTCGGTTTCCTCCAGAACAAGCTGACCTTTACCGTAGACTGGTTCCTCAAGGACACCGACGGCATGCTTATGACAATGTCGCTCCCGCAGTATGTCGGTGAGTCCATCCCCTTCGGTAACGTCGGCAAGATGCGCAACTGGGGTCTTGAGTTCGACCTCGGCTACCGCCAGACTTTCTTCAACGAGCTTCAGGTGAACATCGGTCTCAACGCCTCTTACCTCCGCAACAAGCTCGTGGCATACGGTAACGAGCAGGGTTGGGCCAACCTCGACTCTTTCCAGGGTGTAGGTACCATTCTCCGCGCCGAGAACGGCCAGCCTTTCCCCTACTTCTACGGTTACAAGACCGACGGTATCATCCAGAACCTCGCCGAGGCCAACGAATACAACAGCAAGTACGGCACATCGCTCGTGCCGGGTGATGTACGCTTCGTCGATGTTGACGGCAACGGCCAGATCACCGAGGACGACCGTACAAAGATCGGTTGCGGAACTCCCGACTGGACCTACGGTGCCAACATCTCGCTCGCATGGAAGGGCATAGACTTCAACATCTTCTTCCAGGGTGTTGCCGGCAATGACATCTACGACGCTACACGCCGTATCGACGCCCGCTCGGTCAACCTCCCCTCATGGATGCTCGACCGCTGGACCGGCGAGGGGACATCAGACCGTATCCCCCGCTACGTGATCGGCGACGGCTACAACTGGCAGAGCTCCGACCTCTACGTTTACGACGGTTCATACTTCCGCCTCAAGAACATGCAGCTCGGCTACACGCTGCCTCAGGTGTGGACACGCAAGATCGCCGTTCAGAAGTTCCGCGTGTTCGTGGCAGTTGAGAACCTCGCAACCTGGACCAAATATCACGGTTACGATCCCGAAATCTCATCAGGCTCAACCACATCGAGCGGTGTTGACTTCGGTGTCTATCCCCAGGCCCGCACATGGACCGTAGGTTTCAACATCGAGTTCTAATTCAAACCTTAAAACAGAAAAACCAATATGAAATCAATATATAAAATGCTCGGCATCGCGCTGCTCGGTCTGATGACCACATCATGCGGCGACGACTTCCTGACAGTCACCTCTCCGACACAGGTGCCGGCCGACGAGTATTTCTCGACCAAAGACCACGTGGAGGAGGCCGTAGTTGCGGCCTACGACCCCATGCACTGGACAGACTGGAGCATGGATGCTTACGAGCCTTACCAGATCATGTCGGACATCATGGCCGATGACTTCTGGGTGGGAGGTTCTGACAAGAACGACAACCAGAACTGGCACCTCATGGCCAACTACGAGGCAACCCCTCTGAAGGTAATCACCGCACTCTGGATTGACGGCTTCAGCGGCGTGAAACGTTGCAATGACGTGTTCAGCTATATCGAAGCCGGTGTTGAGGGAGCTTCCGATACCGACATCGCCTCATGGAAGGCACAGGTCTATGTGCTCCGCGCATTCTACGCCAACTGGCTCTGGAAATTCTACGGAAACGTTCCCTACTACAAGACAAACCTCACCGAGCCTTACATCAGCGAGCAGCTCACAGCCGACGAGCTTTATGCCGAGATGGTCAGCGACCTTGAGGCCGCTATCGAACTCAAGGCTCTCCCCTGGAAGGGTAATGCAGCCACTTACGGACGTGTGACTACAGCGATGGCATATATGCTCTATGCCGAGATCGTGATGTATCAGCGCGACACCGACCGCTATCCGAAGGCTCTCGCATACATGAAGGAGATCATCGACTCTCCCGAATACAGCCTCGAACCCGACTATGCACGCATATTCGAAGAGGAGGGTGAATGGTGCAGCGAGTCAATCTACGAGATCAACTATATCTCCGAAAACGCTGCCCGCGACTGGGGCGCACCCCTCACCGCCGGCGGAACAGTGCTTCCCACCCTGCTCAGCCCGAACGGATGGCCTTCAGGTCAGGATGACCACAACACAGGCTGGGGATTCTGCCCGCTCCGTCTTGAGACTTACGAGCGTTACTCGGCCGACGACACCCGCCGCGACGCCACCTGCTGGGATGTCCGCGCATTCGACGGCACCTACAACAAGCGTTACCAGGACTTCGGTTTCTTCCTCCAGAAGTATTCCGCACGTGCCGACGGCAACGCCGGACAGGTTGCCTCGGGTGAGCTGAACTACAACAACAACTGGCGTGTGTACCGCTACTCTGAGGCTCTTCTCAACGCAGCCGAGCTTATCGTCAACACAGGCGGCAACACAGCCGATGCACGCCGCTATCTCAACGATGTGCGCCGTCGCGCCGGTCTTGTCACAGAACTTGACCCGACCATCGACAACATCATCGAGGAGCGTCACCTTGAGTTCGTCGGCGAGGGCAAACGCTACTGGGACCTCATCCGTACCGACAAGGCAGCTTCAGTGCTCGTTCCCGACCAGTACGGTTACCGTACCAACAGCTGGACTCCCAACAAGAAGTATCTCCCCATTCCGCAGTCTGAAATCGACCGCGCCCAGGGCACACTCACCCAAAACCCGTACTAATACACGAACATCATGAAAAATAATATAAAGACACTCATCCTCGCGATGCTCGCAGCCACCGCTCCGGTGATGATGACATCGTGTACGGAAGATGACTACTATAACGTTGACATCAACGGTGTTCCCGAGGCTTCGGCATATGTTGACGACATCAACATAACCGTAGACCAGGAGACCAACACCGCCTATTTCGAGTTCACCGGAACCGGTGTCTATCCCGTATGGATCATCGACGGCAAGTCATACCAGTCGACAATGTCGTTCTCGCGCTACTACCGCAAGGCCGGTGACTATCAGGTCGAGGTCAAGATCGGTAACGGCAACGGCATCAGCAACGGCACAATCACCAAGACGTTCACAATCGACAAGACCCAGATGAACGGATTCCCCGGCTTCGTCTACGACAGCGGTTTCAACCTCTGGACCAAGGCCAACCGTCAGATCAACAGCTTCTGGTACGCCCCCGGATGGGTGCAGATAGCTGACCCGGCATGTTCGTTCGACGGCGACACGTTCACCCTCACACTCCCCGAGGCGACCACCGACCAGTGGCAGGCACAGATGCATGTCGGCACCGACATCAGTCTGACCCAGGGTGAACATTACGACGGCTCTCTCATCTTCACCGCTTCGATGGACATGAACAACATCACCGTCAAGATCCACCCCGACGGTGACGATGACGACAGCCACTCGTTCTTCCCCCAGCAGAAGGTGAACCTCACCGCCGGTGAGCCGGCCGCATTCTACTTCAGCGACCTTGAGGCTGCCGTTGACATGAACAACCTCGTCTACACCTTCGACTTCGGCGGAAACCCCGCAGGCGTTGAGATCAATATCGAGAACATCGTGCTCAAGAAGCACTCCGACGACGACGGCACAGTTCTTCCCGAAATCCCCACCGAGCAGGAACCGGTATGGGTTGACTGGGCGAGCGCCGACAACCTCTTCTACAACATCAACTATACCCCCGGCTTCTACTACGCTCCCAACTGGGCACAGATCGCCGACCCCGGTTTCACCGACAACGGTGACGGATCTTACACCATCACGCTCCCCGAGGCCGCTCCCGAACGCTGGCAGGCACAGGTGTCGCTCAATACCGACATCGTGATCGATGACCCGACAGTTGAGTATGACTTCATGTGTATGGTTGAATCGAACGTTGACATACCGGCTGTCATGTTCAAGCTGGTGCAGACCGACGAGGGTGAGACCAAGCACGACAGCAACTTCTATTTCGCCGACGAACAGGCGATTGTCAACGGCACGAACAAGTTCTGGCGCGCCAAAGTGACCCCGAGCGAGGGTGGAGCCATGCAGGCTGTGTCTCTCTTCTTCGACTTCGGCACATGTCCGGCCGGAACTGAGGTGACAATCAGCAAGATTATCCTTCAGAAGCACCACGATTAAGACCTCCGTGCGGGTCTTGACCGGATCCGCACGTCAGGCAACTCATACCTGAGAAAGAAGTACAGGTTAATCTCAATAGAATCCGATGGGCGGGCGCCGGGACACGGCTTCCGGTGTCCGCCTCATCGTTTTCCCAAACAGACAGGGGCACACCATACCCCCTTATCAATGGTCATCACCGACCTTATCCAACCATCCGCAACCTAACATCTCTACGATGAAATATCTCTCAATATTTCTAACGGCAATGTTCCTGCCGCTGCTGGTAATGGCCTGCGGCGACGACGGCGACAACAGCTCCTCAGCTCCCGCCGGATCTGTAACCCTCTCCGAAACATCACTCACCTTCACCGAAACCGGTGGTGAGAAACAGGTCTCAGTGACCGCTCCGGGCGAATGGGATGCCTCGGCATCCGACTCCTGGATTAAAATCAAGAAGAGCGGCACTCTCGAAACATCGGGCCGCATCGACATAACCATAGAAGAAAACAGCACGCGCAACGGGCGCACCGGAACCGTCAAGGTATACAGCAAGGGTGCGTCGGCGCAGCTCACCATAACACAGACCGGCCGCGAGCCGGAGCCTGTGGATCCAACAATCGAAGTGCCTGATGGCTATGAACTCGTATGGCACGACGAATTCGATGGCAACGAACTCAACAACCGCGACTGGCGCCACGAGGTGCAGGGACCGGGTTGGGTCAACAACGAGCTCCAGACCTATGTCAACACCGCCTACGACGGCAAATTCGTGACCGAGGTCGCCGACGGAACCCTCAAGATAAACTGCTTCAAGACTGCCGACGGCAAGGTCTGCTCCGGTCGTATCTACGCCCGTGAGACCGAGGGCTGGTGCTACGGAATCTTCGAGGCCCGCATCAAACTTCCCACCGGAAAGGGCACGTGGCCTGCATTCTGGATGATGCCTGTCAACAACGACTGGAGCGTAACGCCGTGGCCTCTCTGCGGAGAAATCGATATCATGGAGGAAGTCGGCTGCAATCCCAACTATACTTCCTCGTCGATACACTGTGACGCATACAACCATACCAAGAATACACAGAAGACAGCCGAGCGGCTCACCCAGGGTGCCCAGGATGACTTCCACCTCTACCGCCTGGAATGGACCCAAGACTACATCCGCACATACGTTGACGGCAAGATGCTCCTCAACTTCGCCAACGACGGCAAGGGAAACATCTCGACATGGCCCTTCAAACGCGCCTTCTATGTGATTCTCAACCTGGCGTGGGGAGGAGACTGGGGCGGTATGAATGGAGTGGACGAGACTTGTCTGCCCGCCACAATGGAAGTGGACTACGTGCGTGTATTCCAGAAAACGAAGTGACAAAATCAGAAAAGCAAGATAAGATTAGGTTAATATTTGTAGGTTAATTATTTAGTAGGTTTAACACCCGTCTTTTTGAAATTATGAAAAACAAGTTCATCATTTGTATGACACTCCTTTTCGGCGGTATCGCAGGCGCGCACGGCGCGTCTGCGACCGACGGAAACGGATTCGTGACAATCAACGGTACTGACCTCGTGCAGCCCGACGGAACTAAACTTTTCATCCGTGGAACCAACCTCGGCAACTGGCTCAACCCTGAAGGCTACATGTTCGGTTTCTCGAAGACAAACTCACCAAGATTCATCAACGAGCTTTTCTGCCAGATGGTGGGCGAGGATGACACCGCCGACTTCTGGGAGGAGTTCAAAAACAACTATATAACCCGTGGCGATGTGGAGTATATCGCCTCGACCGGAGCGAACACCATCCGTCTGCCGTTCCATTATAAACTCTTCACCGACGAGGATTATATGGGACGGGCATCGGGTCACGACGGCTTCGAGCGCATAGACAGCGTGGTCAACTGGTGCCGCGACAACAAGCTCTATCTCATTCTCGACATGCACGATGCCCCCGGCGGACAGACCGGCGACAATATCGACGACAGCTACGGTTATCCCTGGCTTTTCGAGAGCGGGAGGGCGCAACAGAAATTCTGCGACATCTGGGAGCGAATCGCAGCCCGCTACGCCGACGAACCGGTTATTCTCGGCTACGAGCTGATGAACGAGCCTATCGCCCACTATTTCGAGAACAAGGAGGAGCTGAACGGCAAACTCGAAGCCCTCTACAAACGTGGCACGGAAGCGATACGCCGGCATGACCGCAACCATATCATATTGCTCGGCGGTGCGCAGTGGAACGGAAACTTCGAGCCTTTCGCCGACTGGACATTCGACGACAAGCTGATGTACACCTGCCACCGTTACGGAGGCGACCCGACAGCCGACGCGATACGCGCCATAATCGACTTCCGCGACCGGACCGGCCTGCCGATGTACATGGGTGAGCTCGGCCATAACACCGACGAATGGCAGGAGTCGTTCAGCCGCACTCTCGAAGCCAACAACATAGGCTATACCTTCTGGCCTTACAAGAAACTCGGCGATTCCTGCATGATGGGCATAGACAGGCCGGAGGGATGGGACAAGGTTGTCACTTTCTCCGAGACTCCCCGCACAAGTTATGCCGAGATCCGCGACAACCGACCCGACGCAGATTCAGTACGCATGGCAATGAAGGAGTTCATCCGCAACAGCCGTTTCGAGAACTGCCATCCGCAGGAATCGTATATCCGCTCCATCCGTCTCAACGGAGACAAATAATCCCCTTAGAACGGATAACCCAGACAACAACAGTAACAACAACTTCAGATAATACCGAATATGAAAAGACTCTGTGCAATGGCGCTGACAGTCGTGATGTCAGCCGGCGTCTTACAGACGTCAGCAAAGTCCCTGCCTGTCTACCGCGACCCGTCGCGCCCGCTCGATGAGCGGGTTGAGGATGCCCTGTCGCGCATGACCACTCAGGAGAAGATAGATATAATCCACGCGCAGTCCAAATTCAGCTCGCGCGGCGTGCCCCGGCTCGGTCTCCCCGACCTATGGACCGACGACGGCCCCCACGGAGTACGTCCCGAGGTGCTTTGGGACGAATGGGACCAAGCCGGATGGACCAACGACTCATGCGTGGCTTTCCCCGCTCTTACATGTCTCGCCGCATCGTGGAACCCGGAGGTTTCTTATCTATATGGCAAGTCTGTCGGCGAGGAAGCACGATACCGTGGAAAAGATGTGCTGCTCGGCCCCGGTGTAAACATCTACCGCACACCTGTGAACGGCCGAAACTTCGAGTATATGGGCGAGGATCCATATCTCGCCTCGGTTATGGTAGTGCCCTACGTGCAGGGTCTTCAGGATTGCGGCGTGGCGGCATGTGTGAAGCACTTCGCTCTCAACAACAACGAGCTGAACCGCCACACCACAAACGTTATTGTGGATGACCGCACTCTCTACGAGATTTATCTCCCCGCCTTCAAGGCTGCCGTACAGAAAGGCAAAGCATGGTCGATAATGGGTGCATACAACTACTACAAAGATGAGCATCTCTGTCACAATCAGCGTATGCTCAACGACATCCTCAAGAAAGAATGGGGGTTCGACGGAGCGGTTGTCAGCGACTGGGGTGGCACACACGACACCCGTCAGGCTATCACCAATGGTCTTGACCTTGAGTTCGGAAGCTGGACCGACGGACTCGCCAACGGTGCGAGCAACGCATATGACAACTATTACATGGCCCGTCCTTATCTGGAACTTATCCGCAAGGGAGAGGTCGGCACCGAGGAGCTTGACGACAAGGCCCGCCGCGTGCTCCGCCTTATGATACGCACGGCCATGGACTATACGAAGGGTGACGGCGAGATGTGCAGCGAGGCTCACTATGATGCCGCACGCCGCATCGGCGACGAAGGCATTGTGCTTCTCCGCAACGAGAACCGGGTACTCCCCATAGCCAAGGCTCAGGGAAAGAAGATTCTTGTAGTAGGCGAGAACGCCATCAAGATGATGACCGTGGGCGGAGGCAGCAGCTCCCTAAAGGTGCAGCATGAGATTTCTCCTCTCGACGGTATCCGTGCCGCCGCCTCCAGCTGCGGTATGACCGTGGACTACGCACGCGGATATGTGGGCGATGTGACCGGTGAATACAACGGTGTGGTTACCGGTCAGAACCTCAACGATTCACGCAGTGCGGCCGAGCTTATCGCCGAGGCCGTGGGCAAAGCCCGCGAGGCAGACTATGTGATTTTCGTGGGTGGTCTCAACAAGAGTGCCGGACAGGACTGCGAGGACAGCGACCGTGCCGGACTTGAACTGCCCTATGCTCAGGACGACGTTATACGCGCCCTCGCGGCAGCCAACCCCAATTTCGTGGTGGTCAACGTAAGCGGCAACGCCGTGGCCATGCCGTGGGTAAAGGATGTTCCCGCAATCGTTCAGGCATGGTTCCTCGGCTCGGAATCCGGAAACTCGATAGCCGACGTACTCTTCGGCGAGGTCAATCCATCGGGCAAGCTTCCCTTCACATTCCCCGTCAGGCTCTCTGACAGTCCGGCACATGCGCTGGGTGCATATCCGGGTGTGAAACGTGCTGACAGCGACGTGTGGGACCTCGAATACAAGGAGGGCATACTCGTTGGATACCGCTGGCATGACACCAAGAAAATCAAGCCCCTCTTCGCCTTCGGGCATGGGCTGAGCTATACCGACTTCACATTCGGCAAGATGACAGCCGACCGCGCGGAGACAGAAGATGGCACCGTGACCTTCACCGTGCCTGTCACCAACAGCGGAAACGTGGCCGGTGCCGAGGTGGTGCAGCTCTATATAACCGACAACAAATGCAGCGTGAGCCGTCCGGCCAAGGAACTCAAGGGCTTTGCCAAAGTGTTCCTCCAGCCCGGCGAGACCCGCGATGTCAAGATAACGATAGACCGCGACGCTCTGGCGTTCTTCGACGCCGACAGACATGAATGGGTGGCCGAACCCGGACAGTTCACTGCCTCGGCCGGTCCCGCCTCAGACAATATCAAGACAACCGTCAAATTCAAACTGAAATGAAAAACATTGTAGCCATAACTTCATCATTGCTTCTGTCGGCGTCGGTGGCGTCGGCCGCAATACCCTCGACTCCTGCCGAGAAGGAGAAGATGGACAAGTTCATAAGCGAGCTTATGTCGCGAATGACTCTCGACGAGAAACTGGGACAGCTCAACCTGCCCCCCTCCGACGACATCGTGACCGGCCAGACCATCAACAGCAATATCGGTGCGGCTGTCGCAGCCGGACAGGTGGGCGGTACATTCAACATCAAGGGTGCCGCAAAAATACGTGACCTCCAGAAAATCGCCGTAGAGAACACCCGGCTCGGAATACCCCTGCTATTCGGCATGGACGTGATTCATGGGTACGAGACCATCTTCCCGATTCCGTTGGGACTCTCCTGCACGTGGGATATGGCTGCCGTGGAACAGTCGGCACGTATCGCCGCGAAGGAGATGTCGGCGGCCGGAGTCTGCTGGACATTCAGCCCGATGGTCGATATAAGCCGTGACCCGCGCTGGGGACGCATGTCGGAAGGCTCGGGCGAGGACCCCTATCTCGGTTCGGAGGTGGCGCGTGCGATGGTACGCGGCTATCAGGGTGACAACCTGAAAAACAACGACGAGGTGATGGCCTGCGTGAAGCATTTCGCGCTCTACGGCGCCTCTGAATCGGGCCGCGACTACAACACGGTCGATATGAGCCGCGGCCGCATGTATAACGAATATTTCGCTCCCTACAAGGCCGCTGTCGATGCCGGTGCGGGTTCGGTGATGTCTTCGTTCAATCTTGTGGACGGCATCCCGGCTACCGAGAACAAATGGCTGCTCGACGACGTGCTCCGCCGTCAGTGGAACTTCGACGGTTTCGTTGTGACCGACTACGGTTCAATCGGCGAGGTTGCCGTACATGGTCTTGAAAACCTTCCCGATGCTTCGGTGCGCTCCCTGAAGGCCGGTACCGACATGGACATGTGTTCTTTCGGTTTCATAGGTACTCTCAAGCAGAGCCTCGACGAGGGCAAGGTCTCGATGGCTGACATCGACAAGGCTGTGCGCCGTGTGCTTGAGGCCAAGTATCGTCTCGGACTCTTCGATAACCCGTACAAATACAACGATGTCGCCCGCGAGAAACGCGACATCTACACAGCTGAGAACCGTGCCGCCGCACGTGCCATAGCCGCCAAGTCGTTCGTGCTCCTGAAGAACGAGGACGAAGTGCTTCCGCTTGCCAAGAAAGGCAAGATAGCGCTCATCGGTCCGATGGCCAACAGTGCCGTCAACATGCCCGGCACATGGAGCGTGGCTGCCGATGCCAAGAAATACAAGTCTCTCCGCCAGGGCTTCGAGGATGCTCTGAAAGGAAAGGCAGAGGTGCTTTATGCCAAGGGCAGCAATCTCTACGAGGATGCCGCGCTTGAGGCGGCCTGCGAGGTGTTCGGCCATGACATGCGCGACCCGCGCAGCGAGCAGGAGCTTCTTGACGAGGCATTGCGTGTGGCTGCCGACGCGGATGTGATTGTGGCTGCCATGGGCGAGGCTTCCGAGTCGAGCGGCGAGTCTTCATCGAAGACCGATCTCACACTTCCAGACACGCAGCGCAGACTGTTGGAGGCTCTTCTCGCTACCGGCAAGCCCGTAGTGATGGTGAATTTCTCGGGTCGTCCCACCGTGATGACATGGGAATCAGAGAATGTACCCGCCATCCTTAACGTATGGTTCGGCGGCTCCGAGGCAGCCGATGCCATTGCCGATGTCGTTTTCGGCGATGTCAACCCTTCGGGCAAGCTGACGGCCTCTATGCCTTACAATGTCGGTCAGGTGCCGGTCTACTACAACCATTTCAACACCGGACGTCCGAAAGACCCGAACGATCCCTCTTTCCAGAAATACCGTTCGAACTACATCGACTCGCCCAATGAGCCTCTGTATCCTTTCGGCTACGGTCTGAGCTATACCGATTTCGGTTACAGTGACCTTCGCCTTGACAGCAGCGAGCTGGCAGCCGACGGTGCCATAACGGCATCGGTTGTAGTGACCAACACCGGAAAGCGTGCCGGCGACGAGGTGGTACAGTTCTACATCCGCGACCTGCAGGGCAGCGTGGCTCGACCTGTCAAGGAGCTGAAGCACTTCGAGCGCATCACCCTCGCACCGGGCGAGAGCCGCACGGTCGAGTTCCGCATCACACCCGAAGACCTGAAATTCTACAACTATGATCTTGAATTCGTGGCAGAACCAGGCGAATTCCAGATCATGGCGGGACCGGACAGCCGCCGCCTGCTCACGCAGCCCTTCACCCTGAAATAGCCTTCAAGGCGAAGAGGGCGGCCGTCCGCTCCCAATACCCAAAGCCGGCGGGGTCACATCGACCCCGCCGGCAATTTATTTTGCTAAAGACGCAACGTCTTTTCAGATATGTTTTATTCGAGGGTGAAAGCTACATCGACTTCGGCGGTGCTTTCAACCGGGGTGCCGTTGTCGTTGGCAGGAGTCCATTTGGGCATCTGCTTGACCAGACGGATTGCCTCGGCCTCAAGGTCAGGGTCAACCATGCGCTTGATCTTGATATTGCCGATTGTGCCGTCGGCCTTGACGGTGAATATCACCGATACCACACCCTCTATGCCATTGTCCTTGGCCATCTGAGGGTATTTCAGATTTGTGGTGATATACTCCTTCTCCGCATCAGCTCCACCGGGGAATGCTGCGGGGGTCGCCGCCATCGCGCCTATCGACAGTCCCAATGCGGCTGCCATTGTCATAAGGAATTTCTTCATAACTTTACATTTTTAGCTTAGACCAGTTTTCGGGCCGATGGATTAATCGTATATCCTTCCGGTGCCCTGATTTAATTTCGTGATACGGGTGGCTTTGAGTCCGGTGGCACGTATGTCACCCGTACCCTGATTGGTCAGAGTCACGGTCGTGGCATCACCGCTTATCTGCACATCTCCCGAACCCTGGTTCAGCACGCGCATACTGGTGGAGTCTATATTCTTAACCTGAATATTGCCTGAACCCTGCGACACGATGTCAACCGATGTGGTGTCGGCATCGCCTACGCGTATGTGACCCGAACCCTGGCTTGTAACCTTAAGTGTGGTACCGTCAAGATTTCCGATTGTAATATCTCCCGAACCTGAGCTGCTTATCTGCATACCGGTACAGTCAATTTTGGTGACCGATATCGAGCCGGAACCGAACGACTGGAGCTTTGCCGATGTGCAATCCATGGCTCCTACCTTGATGTTGCCTGAACCGAACGATGTCACAGAACCCAGATCACGCACCGAGCCGCGTATCACCAGATTCCCCTTGGTCCCGGACTGCCTGTTACCGGCATAGCTGATTGTCAACACACCGTTTGAGACGTTGATGAAATAATCGTCGAGATATTTCTGCGAGCCCTCCACAACGATGTCCGTTTTGCCATAAACAAGGGTGACATCAAGAGCCGTGTGATTGGTTATACCCTTTATATCGCCGGTTATTCGCATAAGCTCCGAACCGGAGGTTGACTTCCTGACAGTAGTTTTCTTGCTCTTTTCCTTGCGCTTCTCATTCTTTGCCTGGCGTTTCTCACTTTTTTCTGAGCTTGACACTGTATAAGTCTGGTGCCCGGTGCTCCGGTCACTTCTTTTACGTGCATCTGCCAGCGATGAACCTGCCGCAATGAGCAACGCCAGAATCCAAATAATCCTCTTTTCCATATCCTTATCCTTTGGTCATCAACATATTTGATCAATTCTTCTCAATAAGTCCGACAAGTTCCCCACAGGCATCCTCAAGCAGATTCAGTACCAACTGGAAACCTGCCGCTCCCTCGTAATATGGGTCTGGCACTGAGTCGTAAGTCGGATGCGAAGCCGCGAAATCGGTCATGCGCACAATCTTGCTGTCGCGTTCCTCAGTATCGGCCAACCCATGAAGGTCATCGATGTTGCGGTCGTCCATGCCGACAACTATGTCGAAATAGTCAAGGTCTGTGGCACGGATCACGCGTGAACGGTGTTCCAGCCGATAGCCGCGTTCATAGGCCGCACGTCTCATTCGGGGATCCGGAAGGTCTCCGGCATGTCCGCCATAGAATCCTGCCGAGTCACATTCCACTGCCACTCCCCTGTCGGCTGCGATGCACTCGGTTATGCCCTGTGCTGCCGGACTGCGGCATATGTTGCCAAGACATACGAACAGTATTCTTGGTGCGCGACCCTCCTCGCGTGCCACGCGGCACGCCTCCTTTACTATATCCATGCCGCGCCCGGTCGGTCTTGTCTCTCTGCGTATCACTTTATCGAACAGCTTATTTAATGTTTTCGTTAAGACGTATCATATTCTGCCAGTCTATGCCGCTGAATATCCCGTTCCAGTCAATCTTGGCGAGATCCTCAAGACTTTCGAGATTCTCCAGACATTCGAGTCCCTCAAGATTCTTCAGATTCTCAAGGCTGCTGAAGTCGAGCGTCAGCCCGAGGTCCGCAAGGCGCGAAAGGTCTGCAAGTCCGGAACCCAGCGCATCACGCCTCAACGGAAAGATATTCCCACCCCACCCGGCATCGGAGTAACTTTTATCATTAGACCGTTCGAGGCCATTTTTCCAATCAATGACTACTATCTCGCAAGTATTCGGCGCATCCGAACTCCAGATAATCATCTGCGTGACCTTGTTGTCTCCGAGAAATTTCTCATATACGAAATATTCCTGCGCTCCCTGTGTGGTTTTCATCACCACCTCCACATCAGGATTCTTCTTGAGATAATCCTTCAGAATTTTCCGCGCTTTGCTCACTGATTCTTCAGAATAACAAGCATATGAATACAGTGCCGAGAAGCCCCGGCTGAGATTCATGCTGTGCTGACCGTCGCGGCTGTACCAGTATTTCTGGTTGTGGGCGAAACGTCCTGACACATAGGTACTCTCTACCTGCGGCATCCCTGCGAGGTCCGCGAAAAGCTCCTCTGCATTGGCCGCAGATGGACAGAGCGCTGCGGCTGTAAACGCCACGATCATCATCATGGCACGAAGCATCTTCTTGTATTCCATTTTTATCATATCCTTATACATAGCTTGAAAGTTTGACATGGTTTTAATTCATTAGTTTAGTCATTTCTACATCGTACTGCGCCGATATATCCTGCATTTTATACGACTCCTGCACCACATTGCCTTCGAGACGGGCGAAAACAGAACTTACAAAAGCATTCGCCTCGCACTCATTATCAATCACATGGTAGTTGTCTGCAAGCAACCGGGCCTCCTCTTCGGCCGACAGATACATATCGTCCTCATCCCAATAGGAGTCTTCCTCGCGCCCGCTGCTTAAATCAGCGGCGGTTTCTTTGACCGGAGCTGCGGAACGTCTCGCCATGCGGGGTTTGCTTTTGCCGGCGGATGCCGGGACAGATGCCGATGCAATTGCCACTGACTCTTCAGCGGAAGCAGCGGAGATTACCGAAGGAGCCGGTGTCACCGTCGGTTTAGGTACAGCCGCATACTGACCCGGAACTGTGTCCCCCGGCAACTCGGGCACTGTCACGGTCCTGAAGCCGAGCCATCCAGCCAACAGACATGCAGCAACACCTCCGGCGGCGAGAATCCGTCTGCGCCATGTCGAGGCTCTGTTCCGGTTCGTGTGCGCCTCACGTGCAATCTCGGCATCGAGAGCTGCGGCAATACGGTCAGAGTATTCCACCGGCATATCAACCGGAGAATCCATTACTTCTGACATCACATCACCCATACCTGTGAACAGGCGGCGTTCCGCTTCAAGGTCTTCGGGCAGTTCCGTGGCCGTAGCAAAGAACTCCATGAGTCCGCGCTCCTCGTCGGGAGATGTCTCTCCGGCATACCACCGGTCGAGTGTACCTCTTATTTCGTTGATTTTATTACTATTCATTATCATGAGGAAAGAGTTTAAAGATTATTTGCAATCAGCTCCCGGAGTCGTCTCCGGCCGCGCGAGAGCAATTGTCTCACATTGTTTTCGGTCTGGCCTGTGGCCTCGGCTATCTCGCTGTTGTCGAGTCCGCCGAAACCGCTCAACCTGATTACCCTGCTCTGACCGGCGGGAAGTGTGTCGATCAGCACCTCTATCCGGTGGCGGGTGTCGCGGTATTCCGTGGTCTCGGCCTCGTCGCCTCTCAGCTCGGCGGCCTCGTCGAGTCCTACCGTAGGTTTGGAACGGCGCAGCATCGATATGCACTCGTTGCGGAATGCCGTGAGGCAATATAACCGCAGTTCCTTTTCATCTTCAGGAATTCCATCGCGCCGGCGCCACAGTCTGATCTGTGTCTCCTGCACCGCATCGGCCGCGTCGTCGGGCGGTATGCCCATCCGCAGGGCGATGCCATACATCTGCCGCTGCAACGGGAGTACTTTCTGCCGGAATTCCTGTTCTGTCATATCTATCTAACGGATTTTTACGACAGGTCTTATTTTCCTCCGCCGTTACCTCCATTGCTACCTGAAGATTCTTTCTCGATGTTGGCCGCAGTTCTCTTGACCGATGCTTTCAGTCCGCCGAATCTGAAGCTGATATTGAGACCGACATTCCACTGGCTGTAATTGCCTTTGTAGCGGAGACGTACGGTTTCATCACCCTGATCGTAACCTTGCGACCGTCGTGTCGGGAAAAGATTTCCCAGACTGAGCTGCACGGTCAGCGCATCATCCTTGAGGAACGACCGGCTCGCCCCGAGACCATAGAAATATGTGTTGGTATTTCCCCGGCTCTGAAGGTCAATCCAGGGTGTGCCGAAGCCACCGTAGGCACTTAGACGCACGTTGCCGCGAGTTGTGTATGACAGGTTGGTATAGGCATAGGTTGACCATCCGTGGTTCTCGGCTTTAAGCATCTCGGAATCAGCTTTCAGCTGAGTGTATTTCACCCATCCGTAGAGCGACCAGCGCAGGTCGTTGGTTATGCTCCAGTCTCCGTTGAGCTCAAGGAATGCCGATTGGTCTGTGCCGACATTGGCGTATGTGCCGTTGATAACTCCATCTTTCATGAAAAGTATGTCGTTTATGCCGTTGGCCACGTAGCGGTAGCTTATCTTCGCGCTTCCGGAGAAAGCACCCTCGTAGTTGGAGTATGAAAGCGACACCTCATGACCCTTCTCGCTCTTCAGGTCGGGATTACCATATTGTATCTGTCCGGGTGTCAACACGTTGACGTACGGATTAAGATAATATATGTTCGGGCGCGATATACGCAGTTGGTAAGCGGCGCGGAGACTCGATGCCGACGATAGGTTGTAGCTTACGGCAGCGTTTGGCACGATGTCGTTGAGACGGGTGGTGAAGTCGGTATAGTCGCCCACATGATATTTAAGCCCCATGCGCGTATGCTCGTAACGGAGTCCTGCCTTGACATTCCACGACGCGAATGAACCGGTATATGACCCGTAGGCGGCGTAAATGTCCTTGAACTGATTGACGCTCATGCGCAGCTCATCTGCAAGCACTGCATCCTCTTTCGACGAACCGAAATATGGGTCGTTGTCGCTGGAGCTGTCATTGATATTGGCCTTGCCACCGACCTCAAGCAGATGCTTCTTGTTGAACTGATTGACGTAATCAATCTGCACGATATGCGAACTGTTGTCTCCGCTGCTGCGGCTGCCGTTGTAGGGAGTTTCGCCCGAATTGCCGACAAGGTTCTCGATGAAGTAGTCTTCTCTGTTCGGGTTACGGCCGTAATCATATCCATATGAGACGATAAGATTATGTCCTTCGCGGCCGAACGTATGCTGATACGATGCCTGCACTCCCCCGCCGTTCCACTGGCCTGTCGTGCGGAATAAGCGTTGCAGACTCCACATGGTTGACATGTCGGGACGGAACATCGATCGGGTCTCGGTTCCACGGTTGAACCATGTGTTGTGGCCGAAAGAGCCTGCGAGAGTGAAGAGGTTGAGCGTATCAGGCTCCCACGACATGTTTAGATTGACACCTGTATAGTCCCAGCCGCTCTTGGCACGCTGGTCGGAGACAAGCAGATGGTTCGGGCCTCCGGTCAGGTCCTCGGTCTCGCGGTGCGACTTCTGTGTGCGCGGCCATAACTTTCCGTCGTTATAGCTTACGGTAGCGTCAAGCATTACTTTGTTCAGTTTGGTACGCGCATTCAGATACCCTCCTGCCTGATATGCGTTAACCCATGCGGAGAGCTGTGTCATGAAACCGGACAGGTCTGTTGTCTTGTCAGTGATGATATTGAGAATGCCACCCACTCCTTCGGCCTCATATTTAGCACCCGGTTCTGAAATCACCTCAATTTTCTTGATCGAGGCGGCAGGAAGCGATTTGAGAACGGTCTTGATGTCACCCTTGAGCATGGGATCCTCATGGCCGTTCATGAGTATCTTGAAACTGGACTGGCCGTTTACACGAACATTATCCTCGGCATCGACGCTCACGCCGGGCACCTTGCGCAGAATGTCAAGGATGTTGGAGCTGCCGGCCTCGGGGTCTTCAGTAACGTTATAGGTAAGTTTGGCACCGTCGCTCTGCACGAGTTTCTTGCGCTGCACGATGACAAAATCGTCAAGCTCGGTAAAATCCTCATCAGCCACAGAATCATTGACAGCAGTCTGGCTGTCCTGAACAGACTCTGCAAGAGAGGCTGTGGTTCCGACGGCGACAGCCGCCGGTTCCGCAGCAAAAGTATATAGGTATGAGATAAGAACCGCAGTAGCGAGGAGACAGTTCCGGGTAAATTTCCAGTTCATAGCGAATCCATTTTTGAGTTTTGCTTACAAAAACGGAACGCCCCCAACTTCCGGTCTGTGACAACCGACCACGAAAAAAAATCAAACGCCCTCTGTTTTTAGAGTCTGCCTCATAAATAAATCAGGATTGCAGGACGTTGTAATGTCGTAACATACACATATTACCCATGATTGATTATCAAGCTGTGATTGACAGGATTCTCGCCGAAGTAAGGAATCTTGATTGCCGGGGAAGGGTGGCAGACTATATCCCGGCTCTGGCAGAAGTTGACCCAAACCACTCGGCCATAGCTGTCGATATGCTCGACGGCCGCAGCTTCCGTGCCGGCGACGCTGACGTACCGTTCTCAATACAGAGTATTTCGAAAGTCTTCACTCTCGCCATGGTTTTTCCGGAAATCGGCGAGGAACTATGGAAATCCGTAGGCCGCGAGCCCTCTGGCAATCCTTTCAACTCCCTCGTACAGCTGGAGAACGAGCATGGCATACCCCGCAACCCGTTCATCAACGCCGGAGCACTCGTCGTGACCGACCGGCTCATAAGCATGTACCCGCGCCCGAAAGAGGCTATGCTCGACTTCGTCCGCAGCCTTGCCGGCAACGATGATATCTATTTTGACAGCCGTGTGGCAACCAGCGAACGCGAGCACGCCGACCGCAACATGTCATTGGCTTATTTCATGAAAAGTTTCGGCAACATCCACAACGATGTAGAGCGGCTGATAGATGTATATTGCCATCAGTGTTCCATAGCTATGTCATGTGCGGACGTGGCACGCAGCTTCAGGCTATTCGCCAACCGTGGCGTGAATCCTGCCGACGGTCGGCGCGTGCTGACTGAAAGCCAGTCGAAACGGTTAGGTGCCGTGATGTCAACATGCGGTTTCTACGACGAGAGCGGCGACTTCGCATATCGGGTCGGATTGCCGGGTAAGAGCGGTGTCGGTGGCGGCATAGCAGCCTATATACCGGGCAAACTCTCGGTGGCTGTCTGGAGCCCCGGACTCAACAGCTACGGCAACTCCCTGGCCGGAATCGAGATGCTCGAACGCTTCACCACCGACATACGCCGCTCCATCTTCTGACCCCGGCATAAAACCGGACACATCCAGGAATATCGCACGGATTGCAGACAGTTCAAGAAATCCATAATGGTTTAAGGCGTTTTTTAAGATGGTTTTAAGCAACATTTTATGGAGTTTCCAATTTAAAAGGTTATATTTGTGATTCAAACAGTCTTTGCAGTCTATGAACCGGATGCTATACCCCATAGGAATTCAGTCTTTCTCAACCATACGGGAAAGAGGATACGTATATGTTGACAAGACAGATTACATCTGGAAACTCACGACTTCCGGCCAATTCTTCTTTCTGAGCCGTCCGCGTCGGTTCGGCAAGTCGCTGCTGCTATCCACAATCGAGGAACTGTTTCTCGGACACCGGGATTTGTTTGAGGGGCTCGACATATCACACAAGGATTACGACTGGCAGACCTATCCGGTGCTGCATCTCGATTTCACAGGTAATGATTATATGATTCCGGGTAGCGTCGAGGCTGTGCTCAATGAAAATTTGAGAATATGGGAACAGAGATATGAAGTACGCAATATTGAAAATTCAATCGGAGAACGGTTCCGCAAAGTCATAAAAGCTGCCAATGAAAAAACGGGGCTTCAAGTCGTGATTCTCATCGACGAGTATGACAAGCCGCTGCTTGAGACGGTTGACCATCCGGAGCTCCAGGAGAAATTCCGCAACCAGCTGAGGGCTTTCTACGGAAACCTCAAGAGTCAGGACAGATATATCCGGTTTGCAATGCTTACCGGTGTCACCAAGTTCGGACACCTGAGCATTTTCAGCGATCTCAACAATCTGCAGGACATCTCGATGGTCGAGGAGTTCGCCGGCATTTGCGGCATAACCGACGAGGAGCTGCACCGGTATTTCGAACCGGGTGTGGCTCTACTCGGAGAGAAAAGAGGTTATTCCACCGAGGAAGCATACGATAAATTGCGCCTGAATTACGACGGATACAGCTTCTCTCCGCTCGGCGGACCAGACATCTACAACCCCTTCAGCGTCCTGAACTCTCTTCAGGCTGGATGGATACGTGATTTCTGGTTCCAGACAGGAACACCGACATTCCTCGTAAAACTCATAAAGTCCCGGCAAATCGAGCTGCAGAGGCTCGGACACACCCAGATTCCCCTGCAAGCGGTCGAGAACGTGTCGTTCGACCTCAGGTCCTCGCTTGTTCCCGTACTATACCAATCAGGATACCTGACAATCAAGGACTACGACCCGGAGACCGACCTCCTTACCCTAGGGTTCCCGAACCGCGAGGTGGAACGTGGCTTCCTGCTGAGTCTTATGAACCTGTACCTCCCGACCGACAACGACTCGGCATTCAGCATCGCAAAATTCTACGAGGATGTGCGAGACGGCCGTCCCGGGGAGTTCATGACCAGGATGCAAAGCCTGTTCGCAGACTTCAATCAGGATGGATTCAACTTGCTCAATCTTGAGCAGCATTATCAGGACATAACCTTCCTTGTGTTCAAGCTCCTCGGGTTCCTGACAGATGTGGAATACAAGACGGCTTCGGGACGCATCGACATGCTGGTCAGAACCGCCGGATACATCTTCGTGTTCGAGTTCAAGATGGATTCATCACCCGAAACCGCCCTCCGTCAGATTGACGAGAAGAGCTACCTGCTGCCATTCAAGGCCGACGGACGCAGACTGATTAAGATCGGTGCCAACTTCTCATCCAAAACCCGCTCCCTCGACTCCTGGATCATCGAGGAAGCATGAATTACCGGCCTATAATTCTTAAAGCGTATCTGAATTCAAACGGACTCTTAAACTTCAATTGCGGTGACGGAGTGAGGGGAAAAGTCGACGGATACGGAGCAGCAGTGTGTCTACCGGCTCTGCAACCACTACCAATGTAGTCGCGACTACTATCAGCAGCCCCCCTGCTATCTCATGTGCCGACAATGGCTGTCCAAGTAAGAAGACACTCAGCACCACAGCCGTCACCGGCTCCAGGGCACCGAAAATTGCAGTCGGCGTAGCCCCGACAAGATGTATGGCACGGGTGGTACACCATAGCGAAACTACCGACGGCAACACAGCCAACGCCACTATATTCAGCCATGACCACCCCGCCGCTGGCAACGTGAAAGGTGTCCCGCAGACGAACCCGGCAACAAACACCATGCCTCCCGACATAAACTGATAAAAGAGCAATTTAAGAGTGGGTATCCGCGACACCCGCTTGCTCACATTGGTGAATATGATGTATATGGCATATGTCAGCGCGGAGATAAACACCAACAGACATCCCGTAAGGCCCAGTGACATCCCCTCACCCGGCTTCAGAAGTGTATAGAGGCCAACACCCATAAGTACAAGACATAAACCGGTCGTTGCCCGGAACCGCTCGTGAAAGAAGCAGCTCATCAGCACCGCGACAAGCACCGGATATATGAACAGGAGCGTCGATGCAACCCCGGCGTTCATGTACTCATACGACTGAAACAACGTCAGAGAAGATATTCCCATAAGCACGCCTAAAGTGCAGACGGGAGCAATCTCCGATTTGTAAAGACGCAGACTGCGCCGACGCCACAATGCCATCAGCGCAAGAATCGGCAGACAAAGCCCGTAGCGGAACAGCAGCACACTCATCGGATTCATGCCGTCATCATACAGCGGAATCGCCAGCGCCGGATTCGTACCATATGTAGCCGCAGCCACCGCTGCCAACAGAAACCCCTCCGCCTTGCCACCGGCCCATCCCCTCAACCCGGTTCTTTTTCCAGTCATACTATTGGACATTTTTACAATTGAGGTTGTTAATAGATTGTGTGCTAAAACCATTTAAACTCAAACACACCCTTCGAGTCTGTTTCATAAAAGTTTTAGACAACTTCATAAGCGCAAAGATATCAACAAACATCTTTCCCTCCAAATATAATTTATTGTCGTTGGCATTGTGCCTCATCCAACGCAGGATAAAGATTTGATAATTGGGAATTAATTATTATTTTTGCAAAAAGATTAGAAGACATGGAGAAGACCGGAAATTACATACGATTTGACTGGGCCATGAAGCACATGCTCCGCGACAAAGCCAATTTCGGCATTCTGGAAGGACTAATCTCAGTGCTGCTCAATGACGATGTGAAAATTGTGGAGATACTGGAGAGCGAATCGAACCAGGACAGCGACAACGACAAGTTCAACCGTGTTGACATCAAGGCCAAGAACAGTAAGGGACATCTGATCATCGTCGAGGTGCAGCTCACACGCCAGCTGTACTACCTGCAGCGTATCCTTTACGGCACTTGCAAGGCCATAACCGAGCATATAAACATCGGCGACAAGTATGACCAGGTCAAGAAGGTGTACTCCATAAGCATCCTCTACTGCGATTACGGCCAGGGGGATGACTACGTATACCATGGAGAGACTGTGTTCAAGGGCATACACACCGGCAACAATCTTCATGTCAACATGAAAGAGAACGGTGTGATTATCCAGCATCTTCCGAGGGAGGTTTTCCCCGAATATTACCTTCTCCGCGTCAACACCTTCGACAAGAGTCCCGAGACGTATCTTGACGAATGGATGCAGTATCTCAAGAAAGGCACGATCAAGGAGGACACTCATGCGCCCGGTCTCGGACAGGTAAGGGAGAAACTGCGTCTGCTGTCCATGACGGCGGAAGAGAGAAGGGCATACGACGAGCACATGGACAACATCATGGTCCAGAACGATGTGCTTGACACCGCCCGGGACGAAGGCCGCGCAGAAGGACTTGCCGAGGGTCGTGCCGAAGGTCGAGCAGAAGGATTGGAAGAAGGACGTGCTGAAGAGCGCAAGAAGCTTATCCGCTCAATGCACGAGAAGGGTCTTGACGACGAGACAATAGCCGGTGTCACAAACACACCGGTTGACATCATCCGCCAAATCCTGCTTGCAGACTAATCAGTCCGATCACATCCTGTTTCCCTACAACCTTATGCCCTGAGACGCAGACACAGGACAGACCCTGAAAAGTCGGATTTGCGTAACTTGCCGATATTTATTAATTTTGCAAGTTGAAGTACTTCTGTGCCGTTTTGGTCTCACAAAGACCGACATGGCACGCCCATTCTAATAGAAAACAAATCGCACCATATATGGCAAATCACGAACTTAGCGAACAGGAAGTTGTTCGCCGCAAAAGCATGGACGCGCTCCGCGAGCGCGGCATCGAGCCTTATCCCGCCGCGGAATACCCCGTGACCGGACACACTGTTGAAATCAAGGAAAATTTCCGCGATGACGAGGAACCTCTGCGCGAAGTCAGCATCGCCGGCCGAATCATGAGCCGCCGCATCATGGGCAAGGCTTCGTTCATGGAGCTTCAGGATGCCGACGGCCGAATCCAGGTCTACATCTCACGCGACGACCTCTGCCCCGGCGAGGACAAGGATCTCTATAACGTTGTCTTCAAGAAACTTCTCGACATCGGTGACTTTATCGGAATCAAGGGTTTCGTGTTCCGCACACAGATGGGCGAGATTACCGTCCACGCCAAGGAACTCACCGTGCTCTCCAAGAGCCTCCGTCCCCTCCCCATCGTCAAGATGAAGGATGGCAAGGCTTACGACGCGTTCACCGACCCCGAACTGCGTTATCGCCAGCGTTACGTAGACCTTGTGGTCAACCCCGGCGTGCGCGACATCTTCATCAAGCGTACCAAGATGTTCAACTCCATGCGCGAATACTTCAACTCGCATGGTTATCTTGAGGTCGAGACCCCCATTCTCCAGGCTATCCCCGGCGGAGCGGCTGCACGCCCTTTCATAACTCACCACAACGCTCTCGACATTCCTCTCTATCTCCGTATCGCCGATGAGCTCTACCTCAAGCGCCTCATCGTGGGCGGCTTCGAGGGCGTGTACGAGTTCTCCAAGAACTTCCGCAACGAGGGTATGGACCGCACCCACAACCCCGAGTTCACATGTATGGAGATATACGTGTCGTACAAGGACTACAACTGGATGATGGACTTCACCGAGAAGATGCTTGAGAAAATCAGCATGGATGTCAACGGTACCACAAAGGTAAAGGTCGGCGACAACGAGATTGATTTCAAGGCTCCCTATCCCCGCATCACCATGCGCGACGCCATCCTCGACAAGACCGGATTCGACATCAACGGCAAATCGGAAGATGAACTGCGTGCCTTCTGCCGCGAGGCAGGCATAGAGACCGATCCCTCTATGGGCAAAGGCAAACTTATCGACGAGATTTTCGGCGAGAAGTGCGAGGGTACATACATCCAGCCTACATTCATAATCGACTACCCCATTGAGATGTCTCCGCTCACCAAGCGTCACCGCGAGAATCCTGAGCTTACCGAGCGTTTCGAGCTGATGGTCAACGGCAAGGAGCTTGCCAACGCATACAGCGAGCTGAACGACCCGATCGACCAGTACGGCCGCTTCGTGGAGCAGATGCGTCTTGCCGACAAGGGTGATGACGAGGCAATGATTATCGATGCCGACTTCATCCGCGCCCTCAAATACGGTATGCCGCCGACTTCGGGAATGGGTATCGGCATGGACCGTCTGGCAATGCTGCTCACAGGCCAGTCTACCATCCAGGAGGTGCTTCTCTTCCCCCAGATGCGCCCCGAAAAGAAACAGCAGCAGAAAGAGGAATCTGAAGAAACCGAAAAGACTGAAGAATAATCCTATGGATGCCATGGGCAACATAGCGGTGATCGGAAGCGGAAGCTGGGCGACTGCGCTCGCCAAGCTTCTGCTCGGAAACCGCGACCGCATCGGATGGTACGTTCACCGTCAGGACCGCATCGAGGAGTTCATGCGCTTCGGCCATAACCCGGTATATCTGTCGGACGTGGCTTTCGACACCCGCCGCATAGATTTCACCGACGACATCAACCGCGCCTGCGAGGCTGCTGACACGCTCGTGCTCGTCGTCCCCTCCCCTTATTTCAAGGATACGGTCGACAAGATTACCGTTGACATATCGGGCAAGAATATCGTGTCGGCCGTCAAGGGCATAGTGCCCGACTCCGACATGATTATCTCCGACTACATGTGCAGCCGCTTCGGATGCCGCGAGGAGAACATGCTGGTTGTCGGGGGTCCCTGTCATGCCGAGGAGGTCGCGCTCGAACGCCTGAGCTACCTCACGATCGGCTGTCGCGACACCTCCAAGGCCGAGGCTTTCGCCTCTGTCATCGACGGCAAGAAGATGAAGACGATCATATCGGCCGATGTCAACGGCATCGAATATGCCGCCGTGCTCAAGAATGTCTACGCCATAGCCGCCGGAATACTCCACGGCATGAAGGCCGGCGACAACTTCCTGGCGATGATGGTCTGCAACGCTATCCGCGAGATGGCTCGCTTCGTCGATGCGATCTCCCCGTTGGAGAACCGAGACATCTGCCGCTCGGCATACCTCGGCGATTTGCTCGTAACTGCCTACAGCCGCTTCTCGCGCAACCACAACTTCGGCTCTATGATTGGCAAAGGCTACAGCGTCAAGGCTGCCATGATGGAGATGGAGATGGTAGCCGAAGGATACTTCGGCACAAAGTGCATTCACCGCATCAACGGAACCGGCCCACGCGTTGAGATGCCGATTCTCGAATGCGTGTACGACATCCTCTACCGCAACGTCTCTCCGCGCCGTGCCGTCGAGGCTATAACCTCAGGCTTCAGATACTAAAAAAGCTAAATTTTATCAACCTTCCCTCGCTCCCCGTCGTTCAAACTCTGAACCCGCATGTAGGGACGCACGGGCCGTGCGTCCGCCGCAAACAGGCTTTAGGTCTCAGGCTTTAGGCTTTAGGCTTTAGGCTTTAGATATTAGATATCAGGTATTAGACAATTATATAAACCCAAACATTTATAAAATGAAAGCTATCGAACTTAACATTGAAAAGGCTCTCTATTTCGCAGAGAAAGAATTCAATGGCAACAAAGACGCTGCCCGTCAGGCCATCACCACTCTTGAGGAAGGTACCGGTGCCGGCAACGACTTCCTCGGTTGGGTGAAACTCCCCTCTGAGACTTCTCAGGAACTTCTCGACCGTATCAACGCCACCGCAAAGCGTCTGCAGGAGAACTGCGACTATGTGGTATGCGTGGGTATCGGCGGTTCATACCTTGGCGCAAAGGCTGTCAACACTGCCCTCGCCGACAATTTCGAATATTATTACGCTCCAAACCCCAAGGAGCCGAAGGTGCTATACGCCGGCCAGAACATCGGTGAGGAATACACCGCAGAACTTGAGAAACTTCTCACCGGCAAGCGTTTCGGTATCATCGTGATTTCCAAGTCGGGTACCACAACCGAACCGGCAATCGCATTCCGTATCCTCAAGGAACTTCTTGAGAAGCAGGCCGGTAAGACTGCCGCAAAAGATCTCATCGTGGCAATTACCGACGAGAAGAAGGGCGCTCTCCGCACTCTCGCCACTCAGGAGGGCTACGAGACTTACGTAATTCCTGACAACGTGGGCGGTCGTTTCTCCGTCCTCACTCCGGTTGGTCTGCTTCCTATCGCAGTGGCAGGTCACGACATCAACAAGCTCATGGCAGGTGCAGTCGAGATGGAGAAATCAACACTCCGTCCCAACGAGGACAATATCGCCGAGACTTACGCACGTATGCGTAACGCCCTCTATCAGAGCGGTAAGAAAATTGAGATTCTCGCCAACTTCGACCCGAAGCTCCACTACTTCGCCGAGTGGTGGAAGCAGCTCTACGGTGAGTCTGAGGGTAAGGATGGCAAGGGTATCTTCCCCGCAGCCGTCGACTTCACCACCGACCTTCACTCAATGGGCCAGTGGATCCAGGAAGGCGAGCGCACCATCTTCGAGACAGTGATTTCAGTTGCGGAGCCTGCCGTGGAGCGTCGTGTACCCTCCGACGAGGCAAACCTTGACGGTCTGAACTATCTCGCCGGCAAGCGCATCGACGAGGTCAACAAGATGGCCGAGCTCGGCACACAGATGGCCCACGTTGACGGTGGCGTGCCCAACATGCGTATCGTCATCAAGTCGCTCGACGAGCACACACTCGGCGGTCTGATCTACTTCTTCGAGAAAGCCTGCGGCATCAGCGGCTACATGCTCGGCGTGAACCCCTTCAACCAGCCCGGTGTCGAGGCATACAAGAAGAACATGTTCACCCTCCTCAAGAAGCCCGGCTATTGATAAAACAGCCCATTACTTATTACATCTCCAAATAAAAACCCGCCGATTCCGTCATCCGGATCCGGCGGGTTTTATTTGGTGTTCAATCCTTTGCAACTGAGGTTTGGAGTCAGTTGCCACTAAACTGTCGTGGCGGAGGTTATTTCTTGTCCATCACGGGGCGGATGGCATAGGCACTTACGGGCTCGGCCTCCTCCACCAACAGACATGACTGGGTATCAACTGATTTCTCTTTAGCTACAAACTTGAATGCCCAGCCTTTCTCATCAATCCAGTAACCGCCGAGAGCCGCGTTTGCACGTTTGTAATCCTCGGGGTCAACCACGAAATAACGCTCGTTATAGTATCCCACTGTCAGCAAACCTATGTCACGCATCGGCTCGCCACGATGGAACGGTCTGACCACAAGCTCATACTTTGTGTGCATGGCTCCGTCACCGAGCATGATGAGAGGAGTGATTATACCCGTATAAGGGAATGTCCTCACAACCTTGTCGGTCTTGTGCTGATCCCAGAAAAGGCTTGTCAACTGAGACGATTCGGTGTAGGTGTTGTCAATCACCACAGCCTCAATCTGAATATAGTCGGTGTTGTATATCCAGCGGATTGCGTAGCGCACGCCGGCATGCTCGCGGACCTGTCCATTGTTGTTGAGCAATGTCTGGAGCGAGGATGTGCCGTTGAAACCATCACCCTCCGGAGCGATTGCCCGGAACTCCTCGAGTGTCGGCAGTCTCCAGCCGTCGGGACAAGGGTTGGTATTGTCATATCCACACTTTGAAGCACGTTCAGCCCATCTGTTTCCACCATCGCCGAATGTAGAAATCCAATAATCGGGACGGTTTCTGTTCCATTCCATTCCCTCGGCGAGAGAGCCATATCCCTCGATGCGCCCGTTGGGTGTGGCATCCATGAAATACTTGTCGGGATGAGCCGCAATCTCCTCTGCAGAATTGTAGGAATATGGTCTGTCGAAGAACAAGCCGATTGATTGACGGTAGTGCATTCCGGTGGCACTCGACAGACTGTAGTCCGGATAAGTTCCGGATTCCCTGTATGCGTAAAAGTCTGCCATCGAGATGCCTTTGTCAAGGTCATAGGTCATGTAACCCTGCGCATCGGCATAGTTGATGAAATCATCGTTGGGAATATAAAGCTGCTGGGTATTGGTGTATATTCCCTTGTTGTCGACAAAGCCGTAGTTGCGGCCCCACTGGTAGAGGGCGCCGTTGTCGCCCTCGGCGGCAAAACCGTTGGTCAGGCCGTCCACGCGGGTCAGGTTGTATTTGGCGAACTTGTGGAGCGGGTTACGGGGATCCTCGTCGGGATAAGGATCTGTAAACGCGT
This sequence comes from uncultured Muribaculaceae bacterium, assembly GCA_910578385.1. GTDB lineage: Bacteria > Bacteroidota > Bacteroidia > Bacteroidales > Muribaculaceae > Lepagella. Next base: position 40,180 of record CAJTQV010000007.1, read on the forward strand.
CGTTGTCCACTTCCATAAGTACCGGAATACCGGTCTCGTGCGACTCGCGCACGAACTCTCCGGCTGTCCACACACGCGAAGCGAGTGTGGCCTTGTACGCCTTTCCTCCGGCGGTAGCGCGGAATGTCGGGGTGATTGACTCCTCACCCGGAAGAATGGTCACGTAGAAGTCCGCGCCGTTGCCGACGGTCAGCGTACCGTCACCCTCGGCCGAGAACCGCACACCGTTCGACATGCTCACCGATGCGGTGTTGTACACGCCCTCACCCGATATTGATACGGTCGAGTTCTCGTCCATCGTCACTCCGTCGGGGAATTTGAGCGTGAAGTGAGCGAAGGCGGTCTTGCGCTCCATAGTCACGTCGCCTGTCGTGGCCACGCTCCCCTCGATACGTGCATTGACGGTCGAGGAGAAGAAGTCGTTGTCCGACAGCGAGGCGAGTGTGCCCTGCTGGTTCGAGAAGTCCACCGCCACCGGCGAGGGAAGTGCGGCGAGTTCATCAACCGTCTTCCGTCCGAGATAAAGCAGATTCAGGTCTGCCGCACCTGAGAGCTGAGTCTTGATTGTACCCTCGAAGCGGGCCGTCTCTGTTCCTGCGCCTGTGGTGAGCGTCAATACACCGAGTTTCGCGCCCGTCGCATCGGTCACGAGGATATTGTCATTCTGCTCCCATGCAATGCTGAGGTCGCCGTCGGTCTCGGTCAGCGTCGCACGTGTTCCCGCCTGGTCGCGGCTGATGTCAACCGACATATGCACCGCACGGCCCGGAGCGTCAAACGCCGGCTCGTTTCCTGCGCAGGAAACGAGCATAGCCGCCGAAGCGGCCATGCCTATATAAGATAGTCTGTTCAGTTTCATCACTTGATTTTAAGAGTTATGTTCTTGCTTTGTGGCTTTCTCAATCAACCTTCTTCACAAGGCGCACCGAGTATCCGAACATGCGGTTTATGCCCGTCAGATTGAATTTCTTCGGTGTCGTAGAGCCGTCGAAAGTAAATGGGACACCGTTCGTTCCGCTCGGTGTCGATGTCCAGTAGTCACCTTCGTTGTAGGTATAGCCTACACTTACTGGGGTGGATCTTCCCGCCTGAGCGAGGAAGGCGGCGTCGCCGTCAGCGATCATCTTCTCCAGCTGCTCGACTGTCATCTTCACCTTCGAGGCATCGAATGCCGTATAGGATGTTCCCGTGAAACCGAGGTTTGTGCTCACACTCGACACTGTTGTCACCTTGCTGTTCAGGAATTCCTTCGCCGCGGCCGCCCACAAGGCAGGTGTCGCGTAGTCGTTCTTTCTGACGTTGAGAATCAGACAGCCGTATACCGGGGTCTTACCCTGAAGGTTCTTCGCATCTGTGACAGTTGCAGCAACCATCACGTAATTGTTGAGAAGTTTTGTCCAGTCTTCGCTGCTCAGAGTGTAGAAACTCTCCGTGTCGCCATACTTCTGTTTGCCATAGGCATATCCCCAGTCCATGGGCATATGCTTGAATCCACCGGCAAGCAGCGCGCCTGTGTTCGCGGAGTTCAGGTCTTCGTTCTGGCTGGGGTAATACTTGGTCTCTTGAGTGTTGTTGACTGTGCCGTTCGGGGTACGGGCCCAATATTCGGGACGGTTGAGATCCAGGTCGAAGTCTACGAGCTTGCCGCCCGCATAGCCCTGACCGGTGAAATGCTCACCGGTGCAGCCCCAGCCGAAGAGGTCAATTGCCTCGGGCGCGGTCTGTCCCGATTTCCAGTTGCCGTTGAAATCCGTCCAGCCACGCTTGCAGAGATAGGTCAGGGAGTTCTCCTGGATATACCACGTGCGGTCCGTGAGACGAAACGCGAGATTACCCTTCGTAAAGCGGAACTTCTCACCATCTATCTCAAACACCGGGCCCGCCACATCCTCGTCGGTCGGGTCTACGACAGGATCATCTTCGGTTTCCATCAGCACTGCCACACCGTTCCCATGCGATTCGCGCACGAACTCACCGGCTCTCCAGAGTCGTTCAGCCAGAGTGCCTGTATACTCCTTTCCTCCGGCAGTGGCGCGGAATGTCGGGGTGATTGACTCCTCGCCCGGAAGAATGGTCACATAGAAATCCGCGCCGTTGCCGACGGTCAGTGTACCGTCACCCTCGGCCGAGAACCGCACACCGTTCGACATGCTCACCGATGCGGTGTTGTACACGCCCTCACCCGATATTGATACGGTCGTATTCTCGTCCATCACCACTCCGTCGGGGAATTTGAGCGTGAAGTGAGCGAAGGCGGTCTTGCGCTCCATCATGATACTCTCTGCAACGGTCACACTACCGTCGATGGTGGCATTGACCGTGGTCGAGAAGAAGTCGTTGTATGAAAGCGACTCGAGCGTACCCTCCTGTGAGGAGAAATCGACCGATACGGGCGAAGGGAGAGTTGCCAGCTCGGCGGCCGACTTACGTCCGAGATAGAGCAGGTTGAGATTGGCATCGCCGCTCAGCTCAGTCTTGATCACACCCTCGAACCGGGCGGTCTCTGTTCCTGCGCCCGAGGTGAGCGACAGCACACCGAGTTTCGCGCCCGCAACGTCGGTCACAAGGATATTGTCATCCTGCTCCCATGCAATGCTGAGGTCACCGTCGGTCTCTGTCAGTGTCGCGCGGGTTCCTGCCTGATTGCGACTGATGTCTACCGACATCTGCACCGCGCGGCCCGGAGCGTCAAAAGGCGGCTCATTTCCTGCGCAGGAAACGAACATCGCCGCAACTGCGGCGATGCTCAGATAAGATATTTTGTTCAGTTTCATCAATTAAAATTTTGACTTAAGCACAGTTGATCAGACACTCCATTTGGCGGGGAACCAAGGAGTCAGGTCAGTAGATTTAGCCTTCGTGTCGCGTATCGGCATTACATTGAGACCAAATACTCGATGATTGTTCATGACGCTGAAAGTCATCTTGTCTCCGTCAAATACAATGATAAGTGACTGACCGGCATAGCCCGTCATATTTGAATCTGATCCTGATTCGCAAGACCATAAAGCCGCTCTTGTACCGTAGTCTTTCTGTGCTCCAAGGTTATTCAGGTATCCATATGCTCCGATTGTTACCGAAGATGCGTTATCGGAAGAGAATATTGCATCTGTAGCCGTAACACTGTTGGCTGTAGTGGGGACAGAAGTAATCTTCACTGCCGCGATAGTATTGTCACCATCTTTTACAGTAGTCTTCTCCCATTTCATGGCAACCTTTGATCCATTGACTGTCTTTACTTCCGCATAGACCTTGTTAACAGCCTGCGAAGGCATGAAGACCTTAAGCTCCTCTATGGTCGGAATACGCCAACCTGCCGGACAAGGATTGCCTGTTCTGTCCTCCCAATTACAATTTTCATTGGTCTTGAGATAATCAAGGCGTTTTCCACTTGTGGCTCCTACCACTGCAAACAAATGTGAGGCTTTGATTGACATGGTTTTGTCCCAACCTCCTGTCCAGGTTGTCGGCTGTATGCGGTAGAACTGGCCTGCACCAATCGAATTATATTGGGTGTTGACATATGTCCAACCGAGTGTGGCATCCTTTATGGCAGTTTCAAACGGCACACTCAGGAGTGTATCCCAATAATAATCGTCATCTGACGGTTGTCCATATGCTGTGAGAAGAGTCTGCTTTCCTATCACATCGGGGAAACCAAGCCAACGTCCCCATTGATAGTAGCTGGGACGTACTTCTGTTGTAGAATAGAGATAACCATCGACAACACCGCTTGAATGGAATGTAACGGGTGTACACCATCCTCCGGTGATATATATCGAATAATCATTGCATATATATCCCCCATCAGTGTATTTCCTGTTTATGTCTCCACTGTCGGTATATTGTGGCTTCGCAGTCGGTCCACCCCAATTGTTGAAATCGGAAGGATCGATGGGTTTCTCGGTCTTTGTCCAGTCAGTCACCTTGATTGCGCTGCCGTCGGCATTGCGCACGTAGGTCGCGGGTTTCCACACGTGGCTGCCGAGGTGCGCGGTGTAGATGTAACCACCCTTGCTGACGGTGAAGGTCAGCGAAGTGGTACAATTGAACATCGTAAGGTAGATGTCATTGCCACGCTCAGCTTTGGTGATGTTGATCGGGCCTTTGAAATCTTCTTTGAGGGCAGTACCTATTGGAGCCAGTTTGTAATCGAACTGGTTGTAGATTGTGTTCTCGTCCGAGCTTATTGTCACCACATCTCCCTCGGCAAGTTCAATGCCGTCGGGGAGAGCGAGGTTGAAATAGCCGGATGCGAGAAAACGTCCCATCTCGGCTGTCGCGTTGGCTGTGCCATCGAATATTTCGATAAGGGCGTTTGCACCCAGCACATCCTTCTCTGTCAGCGACTCGAACGTACCGTCCTGAGCCGACACGTCGATGTTGACACGGTTGCCGACCTCGGCGAGATTGCCTTCATAACCGCTGCCGAGATAGATGAGGTTGATTTCCTCGGTACCCTCGGGAATGGTCACCATACCCTCGAACACGCTTGTCACCTTGCCCTCCTCACCCTGGCGGATGGTGAGCACACCGGCGTTCTTTGTGTTGGCGAAGACAACGAGCTGGTCGCCCGCGCTCCATTTGCAGACGAGGTTGGCCTCGTCGTCAACTTCCATGGAGGTGCGTGTCATGGCATCGCGTGCTGCGGTCACTGTCAGATGCACCTCGCGGCCTCTGCCCATACCCGGCTCATCCTCGTTCTGACAAGATGTCATCGGGATGGAGAACGCGGTCATGGCTGCGGCCATATATATCAAACTTTTTTTCATGATCAGGCTGATTTAACAGGTTAGAGAATCAATAGCCGGTACCTGTGCTGCCGGGGGCTGTCACACCTGCCTCGGAAGTGGTCTTCTTCCAGACGGCATATACTGTCATCTCGGTCACGGGGCGTGTCATGGTCACGGCATCGCCTGCATGATATTTAACTGCACCGCCCTCGGTGTCAGACCAGCCGAGGAACTCCATGTTGGCTTCAGCCTCGGGAACATCGTCAGTGATGTATTTGGTAAATGAGGGGACGAACTTGTTGTGGTCAGTATCGGTTATGAATACCTTACCGCCGTTCATATAGGTAATTGTCCACTCACCGTTCTCGGAGAAGTAGATGTCCTTACCGTGCAGGGGCTGACCACCGCAGAAGAACATATCAGCCATGTACTCACGTGCGTCAAGTTCAGCCTTGTAGGTCTTGCCATCTATATTCACTGCAAATTTTGTCACTGCATCGGTACCGGGAACAAAAATCATGAAAGCGTCGTTTGTTGCCCAGTTAGGTGTAATCACGATGTCACCTTCAATCTTATTGTTGAGAGATGCGTCGGCAAGACTGAGAGTGAATGCGTTGAATATGTTTGCACCGTTTATTGTGATTGCCTCGTCATTTGCTACGACTCCCTCGGGAAGGTGGAATCTGAAACGTGCATAGCTGAGAACACTCTTCACTGTGAAGTTGAAGGTTACCTTGCCGTTCACGCGTTCTATCTGCGTCGAAGCAAACATCACGCCGTAGTCAGTGATATTTTCATTGGCTGTCAGCTGTGAGCTGATGTTGAAATCCTGCTCAGTGTTCATATCGCTGAGTCCAGTGTTCAGCTTTTTACCGAGATAGAATATATTGGCCCTTGTGTCAGTAGCGCGGGTCATGATTGTACCGTTGAAAGTACCTGTACTTTCACCTGCACCTTCTGAAAGAGTCAGCACACCGAAATTACGGGTACCATCCTCACTCATGACCACAATCTGGTCACCTGCACTCCATTTGAAATTCAATCCATCCTCATTGACAGGAAAATCTGTACGGGTACCGGCATCGACTTTCGCGATAGCCTCGGCCTCAAGAACTATATATTCGTCTCCGGCAGAAACCACCGTGTCCTCGTTTGAACAGGAAGCGAAACCAAATGTCATGGCTGCGGCCGCCAACCATGAGAATGCTAAAAATTTACTTTTCATGAAATTGATGATGTTGTTTATTTATGTTTCGAAAGAGGGTGTTGCAAAACCTCCTTAACATGCGAATTGTAGGGACGCACGGCTCGTGCGTCCGAATTTGCACGCTTGATTATCAGAGCCCTACGGGAGGACGCACGAGCCGTGCGTCCCTACAAATTCCTTGATACGCCCTGTTTTGCAACACCCTCCGGTTATCTTAGAATCAAAATGCCCGGAACACAAAATAATTACTGATTGCCCGGATTGGAACCACCACCGCCGACTGCGGGAGATGTCTGACGATAGAAGGCAAAGAGTTTGGTGCTCTCCGAGAATTTGACATTTTTATGACCGGCATTGTACTCCGGAACAGCCTTGTCATCAGAACTGTAGATTAACTCTTTCGGCTCAGTTGTGCTCCAGCCGTCAAGGCCGTAAGATTCATCTTCAGTCTTTACAGATCCAGCACCGGGGAGATTGACAGTAGCCTCTTCACCCTTGCGGACCTTGACTTTAATCGGGGCGATGGCCTCGGCTTTGTCGCGCATATCGAAAGAGATGGTGATCTCCTCGTAGCCATACTCCCATACAGGATAGAGGGTCACGTTGGCGTTGGTGGCACCGAGCACGATGCTGCCGCCGGGCTGATACTCGGCTGCTGTGGCATTGGCGGTTGTTGACCAACCCTTGAAGTCATAGTCCTCCTTGGTGGGGATTGTGGTGGGGATAGTGAAAGAGTGCGTATCATTGTCAGCCACCTCGGCAGAATCTGTCCAGTCAATCGCGGGGATTGAGAGAGTGACTGTAGTCATCTCGGGCTGAGGTTCGTCGCCCTCGGCGGGACCCATCTCGTTCTCAGACTTGTCGCCGGGAACGAAGTCGTCGGCAGTCACGTCATAAGATATGCCACCGAGTACCGGCTGGGGATCGTCGGGGTTGGGAGTGTAACCGCCGTGACCGTTGTCGGTGAACTTGAAGGTGTAAGTGTAGCGTACACCCTGCTTCCACTCAACATTCGCGGGGATGCAGGTCTCGCCGCTGTAAACTTCCTTGTCGCCATCCATCATGACAACGTCGAGCTTGAAGTATGCACCATTCCACTCGGCATCTTTCTTTGTGGGATCCCACTTGGCCTGTGTCTGGGGCATGAGGATGAGCGATGTGTCAACACCGCCGGTGTGGCTCGGAGTGGTGATGTCCTGAACGCCGTTTGTAAGGGCCAGAGCCTCGTCGAGAGCCACTGTGTATTCATGCAGACCATTCTCCACCAGAGTCCAGTGGCCACGGTTCAGGTTCTCCTCGTTGCCGATAAGCTCGTCGCCATGGTTCTCATAGTTCTCAACTGTGCTTGTCGAGGGCATCTCGTAGTTACCCTTGTTGGCAAGGTGTCCTACAGTAACGCTCTTAACGGTGATGTTGAGCTTAGACTCGTTCACAGCCTTGAACACAACCTGCGAGAGTGCGTGACGGAAGTTGAGCTTAACTTTCTCACGGTCCACGCCGTTCATCACTGCGTACATCAGGTCGAGCTGCTGACGGTAGTCATCCTTTACTGTGTAGTTCTCGAAGGTACCGACTTTCTTGTCTGCGTCATAAGCGTAAGTACCGTCCTCATCTACCCATGCGTGGAAGTCGAGGGCGTACTCAGGCCAGAAGCGTGTCTCGCCGTTCTTGTATTCGTTGCCATCTTTGGTTACTACATCGCCTGCGAAATAGAGGTCGCTTGTGCCGGTCTTGGCAGCAGCCACTGTGAATTTCTTGGGAAGGTTGGTGTTACAATACGGATCGGCCGCACGTGTGATACCTCCTGAAGTGACAGCGAAATCAATCACGTTGGTCTCCGAGTTGGAGAGCAGGACATCTTCCTGCGCACAGCCGGTCAGCATGAGCGCAGCGGCTGCGGGGAAAAGAAATCTTTTCATAAGTAATTGTTTAGTTTTAAATTGTGTTATTGTTAGATATTAGTGATAATCTTAGGGTTATATTCTTGTTTCGTTCTACATCTCGACATCGATGTCAACACTCTGCCAGTCGTCGGTGCCCGGCGTGAAACCTCCGCCCATCGGGTCGCCGCCGTCAGCCGGAATCTCAAGACCGTCGATTATGAGATGCACACGGCGCCGGTCGGGTGCCGAATGCACCTGACCGGTGACATCAAATGCCGGATTGTCCGTGCCGAACGAGTAGTTCTTACCCTCGGAGGTGCGGACATACAGCATCATCTTGTGCGGATCAGGATTATCCTCATGATGACCGAACGTGATGAACCGTCCCACGATGGTTTTCCCGTCGGCAGCGGCATACGCCTCGATGGGATGCGTGACCGACACCATACCGAGTTCCTCGTCATGGAACCGCAGCTCGGGACTCATGCCGCATATCGTGGCCGACATGTCGGTCACAAGGTCGAGATTTTTGACATTCCTTATCTCGTAGGTGTAGATACAGGTCAGCTCATGTGGATAGAGATAGATCACATTATCCGTCTCGGGTGGTACATTCACCTCCACGTCAGCGCATCCCCACATCATGTCGGGACAGAGGCGCACCGGCTCATCTTCCGACCCGCGTGCCCTCATGGCGGAGGTGTTGCCCGTTATTCCCATCGGTTCCAGCAGACCGCTCTGACGCGTGAATCCGGTGTGGCCGTGAAAGAGATCCGTGTCGCGGAACAGCACGCCCGAAGTGTCATTGTTGTAGGTCAGCACCTTGTATTTCCCGGCGGGAAGCTCTATATCGCCACCTTTTATATTGTCGAAGTCCACACGCAGTGTCTCACCGTCCGGATCCTCCGGGTAGAAGAACACCACCATGCCGACAGGATCAGCCTCGGGAGCGTCGCGCCAGTCGAAAACGAGACGCAGCTTCTCGCGGTGAGTATGATCAAAGCATAGCTCCTTGTGCTCGCACGACGTAAGAAGGCAGAGCATGGCGGCAACAATCATATGTAATATTGTCCTTGTCTTCATGATCTTCCTTGTCTTTATTTGATGTCAGAGCTGTTTTTAGTGCGCGGGCGGTTCCAGTTGTCGCAACCGATCAGCCACACGAGCGATACCTCGGCCTTGGTCGGTCCGAACCAGTGCAGTCTCTTGGTCGCCTGCCACACGTAGCAGTTATCGATCGGCTTGTACTCGTAGTATCTGCCTCCGAGGTAGCCGATTCCGATTGTGAAGTCAAGATTCAGCCGTCGGGCTATCGGGAGAGAATAACCATATTCCACACCACCGCCCCACATGGCACGGTCCCACAGCGAGCCTCCCGGCTCACCTCCGATATAGCCGCGTCCGCCGGTCTCGAAGTCGAATGTCAGTGTCTGGGCATATATTCCGGCATGATGTCCGGTGAGGGGTTTCTCTTTCGATGCCTTGCCGAACCAGCGGCGCACGTAGATATCACCGCCGTATGTGCGCCAGTACCAATGGCTGCGGTCGGTCTTCCACCAGGCATACATCCAGTTCGCGCCGATCGACCAGCTGCGTCCCAGGTAGAATTCCACACCGATGTTCGGAATGGCCGCAGCGTCGTAGAGCATGTTGGTGCTGATATCCATGTAGAACGGGCGGCAGGAAGGACAGGTGTAGATATATACGGTGTCATGCACCACCACAGTGTCATGCACCGGCGGCAGCGCGGGAGCGGGCGGAGGAGTGGGGAGGAGCGGATTGCGTACCTTGTCATACCAGAGGTTCATGCGCGACGAACGCAGCTCAGGGAAGAACTTGCGGTACATGTAACGGTACGGCACTCCGTCACGGAAGCGTTTGAGCACCGTGAGCGCGTCCTTGCCATCTATGCGGTTTGTGCCGGCATTGGAAGCGATGCGGCGCAGCAAGTCGAGCGTCGCCTCGCGGTACGGCAGATCCGGATCATCCGACGCAAGGTAGAGAAGACCTTTCCAGTCCCGGCCGAGGAATGTTGTTGTCATCAGCGAGTCCGGCAGGGCGGCATATTGCGATACGAACCTGAAGAGTGTTGCAGCACGTTGCTCAGACAGCCAGCGGTTGAAGCTTATGCTGCCTTCCGGAGATGCGCCGCCGACAACCTCCACGCGTCGCAGACGGAAGACGGAATCGGAGTATTCATCCCTCAGTTTTCCGGTTATCCTGTCGAGGGCGGCGCGGTTCGAGTGAAGTTGCGGGTCGAGGTCAATCTTGCTCTGCCGGAAATATATCCTCACAGAGTCTCTTGTCACTTCAGTATCAGCCTTGACAACTGATACCTGAAGCGACAGAAACGCGAGTATGATTGCTAAAGTCTTCTTCATATGAGGATCGGTCAGAGCACGTACACAACCCGTGGTATCGTGGAGAGAGGTTAATATCGTGGAGAGAGGCTGAAGGGTGTTAGTAAGGTTAATATAAAAAGGGTCTTAGTCATGGCCGAATCACTTCGCTTCCGACCGCGCCCTTTCAAACCTACTAACTTTTAATCAATTAATCAAATAATCAAATTTACTACTGTTGCGATAGGACCGGATTATCCTGCCGGCCGTCAGATAGGATTGTGAAACGATTTTCTATTTATATCAGATTGTGCTTTTTGTTGGATTTAATTTATGAAACTTACTCTCTGCGGTATAGTATGTATCTTTTTTCCGGGCCGGACGGCGGCATGTCCGGGGTCTTAAAACAGCCACGTTATTAGTAAGGCCCCATGCCGCCGTAACCGGTTGCCGGACTATTTTCAGTTCACGTTGACTTTCCAGCTGCGCTGAGCGGCACGCACAATGTATGTACCCTGCGGCAGCTCGATCAGTCCGTCAGCCACACCCGAGAACACGCATGTTCCGGCTACGCTGTAAACTTCTACCATTCCCTCATATCCGCTGACCTCGACACCGCCGCCCACAGGACGGACAATCATCATCGGGCCATCCTCCATGATTGTTCCCACACCGGTCGGAATGTCACCGGCTATTGTCATGGCGTGATATGTGGGATGCAGACCGTTGTTGTAGTTGGCCTTGAGGAAAAGGGTGTAGTTTCTATTTGGTTCGAAACTGATTGAAGCAGGACGTTTAACAAGCATGTCAGGTATTGTAAAGGCTGCATTCTCTTCATCGGCAGAACGCGATACATTCTTTATGCCGGAATACAACAGCTCGGCACCCTCGATTCCGGTATCATGGTGAGTGGTGAGTTCGTCGATTGATGTGTACGTACCTGGCATCACATACAGATCATAGCTGTCGATATAACGGCTCTTCACACGGCCTGAAACCGCACCTCCGAATCCAAACTGCGTGTCATTCTGCGCGAACCACGACAGACTCAGTTTTGCATCGTGGGTGTACTCGTAATCATACGGTGTCTCGTAGACAGTCTTGTCAACCGAACCTATAATGGTCGCATTCTGGCCTGTGAACTGACTCCACAGAGTCATGTTATCGAACTCGAAATTCATTTTATGCCAGGTTTCCAATTTTCCACCATGAGCCTTATGCCAATGATTTTCCTCTACATTTCGATGTTCTGATTCACGTGAAGTGATACGACCTATAATATCAGAGTCATTTGGATTACCAATGGAAATATCTTCCAGGACAGGATAATAGTATGCTTCCGCATACCACACCGCATTATAACGTGTGCGATTATAATAACTGCCCGAATACAGGTTGCCCTTACCAGAATATACAGGATCGCCATAATAATCCACACCATTCAGTGTATCTCCACCAAGGTATTGAGCCGGCATGATTACGGTTTCTTCTTCATAGTCCAAATCTGCATCTACCCAAACCAATGTTGTTGAGACTTTACCATTGACAATGTTGTTCTTGAAGTTGATTCCATAGGCTGCAACATTCTTAATGACTGCAGAATTCGGATATAATGGGTCAATTTCCACATCGACCATGTATGTATCTGATATTTCGTTATCAACATACTCCGTTGCCTTCGAGTTTGTGTCAAATACATAAACTCTTAGTCCATCACCGCAGAAATATTTATCTCCGCCGTAATTCATTGTCATTACCAAATAGGAGTCCGTGACAAACCTATATTTGCAGTCAGCATATATGTTGTCTTCAGTCTGCCTGTCGGAATTACCTTCAGTAGAGCTTCCGGGAGCCTTATTTTTTAATGTAACAGCATATCTTGAATCAAGAGCTGAATAGCCATAGAAAACACCTTGGTAACAACCCGAACCCGATGCAGCCGCATATGGATTAGTCAGTTTGTAGACCGTAGCAGGTTCACATTTAATTGTTCCTCCACTATAAAGTCCGTTACCGTTATCCGGAATAGCTTTGTGTGTTGTCAGAACAATGGCATCATCCTGTATAGTCACCGGCATATCGAAGCCTCTCCAAAAATTGGTCATATATAATTGACTTCCCCTAAGTTCAAATTTTCCGGCAAACTGATCTCTGGGAAGTTCGCAGTTTGCATCCGCCATACCCACCATGTACGCGCCATAGTACAGGCCGTCGAGGTCAGCGGCGGTCAGAGCCCGCGCCGCCGGAGGAAGCGCGAATGAGATGGCTAAGCAAGCCATGAGCGTAAGTAAAAATTTCTTCATGTAGTTCTTTTAGTTAGTTGTTGTTTTAATATTTGATATTTTCTTGTCCTATTGTAGAAAATTACTTTCTAAGCAAATTATCCTAAATCCATACACTTAAGGATTCTTTTTACCTAATGAATCTCCTTATACACCGAAAAAGTTCAATCATTTAGCAATTATGGAAGAAATTTCAGCCGAAAGATGATTTTAACATTTTTAATCTAAAAATTTGCAATTTTATTTTGGAGGTTCAGGAAATATTATATAACTTTGCATCGTTAATCCGAAATGGCTGACTTGCAACGCAATGACAATAAATACATCCATGGCGTTAAAAATATAGGCTGACCGGATTCGCAGACCATCTTAAATCCTTAAGTGTATGGTTTACGTCCTTACATGTATGGGTTTAAATCCTTAAGTGTATGGCTTGCAGATAACATCTCTACCCTTAAATTCCCTGCATCATCCGTAAACGGACATAAAAAAACGCATCGGCCTGAGCCGATGCGTTGCTATTGGATACCTTGGCGTTTCCGCCTGTCTATTCTCTATTTCATCTCACGGTCAGTTTGACTGTCTCGGTTCTGCTGCCGTTGTCGATCAGGAGCAGGTACATGCCGACATCTACCCCCGCAAGGTCGAGGAGCGTGCGGTCGCCGTCGCAGGTGTAGCTGCGCAGGTTACGGCCCGACAGGTCGTAGAGATAGGCCGTGCGGAACTCTCCGCTCAGATATGTATGTCCGTTGGCCGGATTGGGCGAGACGTGGAACAGGCTTACCGACGGAGCCTCTATGCCGTTTCCACCAAATTCAATGGTAGCCTCGTCGGAACGACCCGACGCGTAGATGGCACGCACTCCTAAGGTGTGAAGTCCTTCACCGCCGACTTTCTCTATAAGTCTGTGGGCATCGGCTGTTACTCCCAACACATCGCCGTCGAGCGTAACTTCATATTCCACTTCAGGTCCTGTCGGAGCGGTATTGGCCTCCATTCCGAGTCCGGAACCGATCTCAACATCGTCGATGAAGAGTGTGAATCCATCTTCCGACACCACGCGCACCGCCACATAACGGGCCGCCGCCGGTATGTCAAACTCATACTTCTGCCACTGCTGCTTGGCGACATCAATCTCCGAACCGATCCATTCGAATTCCTCGGGACTGTCTCCGCCGGTAGAGTATCCGACCTTGATTGTCTCGCCATATGTCGCGGAATATCCACGCGCATAGAAGCTGAAACGGTAGTCTGTATGATAGGTCAGACGGGGTGAGATCAACCAGTCATCGTTGCCGAATACTGCGGCGAAACATGCTAACTGCGAGTTGCCGGAACGGGGGTGTGATATACTGCGCTGGTCAAACATAGAGGGTGAGGTCTGCTTCGGGTCGAACACGATGAACGACATCGGGGTGGTCATGCCGGGGAACACAAAGTCCGCCTCTGCGAATGTGCGTCCACCGTCGGCATCGATGCACTTCCATTGCATCTCGTCGTTCGAGGGCGCGCCGAAGACATCATAATCCTCGAAGCCATCCGAAATCTCGCCCGATTCGTTCCATGTGAATCTCAGCGAGCCATCTTCCTGAGCAAACAGTTTCAGATTCACCGGAGTGGCGATTATCTCCTCCAGGGTCATGACATCTGTGGTGACTGCATCTTCCAGTGTCAGGTCAACCTGCTGGCGGCTCTCATGATAACCGGGCAGCGTCACCTTGACATCGTACATACCTTTCCAAATGTCTGTAAATGTCACACGGCCATCGCTGCCTGCGACACCGCTGTCTGCAAGAACTCCATCCTTGTCGTATACGGATACCGTGGCACCTGCAGCATCGCCCGAATGCGAATTGGTCGCTACCGGCACGGTCAGGTCCGCATATGCGTTGTTGAGCAGATAACCGCTCGGCAAGAGTGCGGAGAGGGTGCCGTCGGGATAAACCGAAGCCACTGCGTAGCGGTACACACCGGGAGCGAGCGACGCAAAGCTGCTGTCGCTGTATGTGGCTACTGACACGGGTTCTGCCGTCAGGAGAGTCCATTCGGTTTCAGCGCTCTCATATCCGGCCGAACGGTACACATTATATTTCTGCCATGCGGGCAGCGGCGAACGGTTGTCATCGACCGTGGCCACAGGCGTGTTCTCCTCGGGATAGAAACGGCCTCCGGCGCGTATGAGAAGATTGCCGTCAAGACCTAACTTCTCGCACAGGGCGAACTCGCCCGACGCGTAGTCCACAGAATAGTAGTATGTATTCTCGCGGCACGGATTCGCACGCAGGTCGGCATCTATGCCGAGACCGAGGAATCCGGGATAGTTCAGCATGACCAGACATCCGTTGGGCGCGGACACCGGCTGGGCGAGTGTGTACTCAGTCCATTCACCATCTTTGTTCTCCACATTCCTTTCGCTGAAAAGGAGGGTGCCTGTCGGATTACCGTCGGCATCAAGGTCATACACATAGATGTTCACGCGGTCGTGGGGGCCTCCCTCTTCTGTGGTCTGCCAGCGTATGTTCTCCAGAAGCATCGGACGGCGGAAGGCTGTTCCCATCACTCCGGTACCGATGTTGTCGGTCAGGCCGAACTGGCTTGCCGCCACTCCGCTGTCGTATACAACCTCTCCCGGCATGTCAGGAGCGGTCCATTCAACTCTCACGGCGTTATCTTCCGGCTTCACTGTGACTTCAGCCGGCGTATAGTGTGCGAATCCCATCGCAAGACTGCCCATGTCGGCTGCATCCTTCACATCTGTCCCGACGGTTACAGGCGCATACCAGTCTTTTGTCAGTGTAACCACAGAAGGCTCGCACACCACACTTGCGAAACTGAACGTTCCGTCTGCAGCCGAGACTGTCTCCAGCTCCTCATATCCGTTGATACGGACGGTGACATCACCGAGCGCTGCACCGGCATAATCCACTACGTGTCCTGCCACCGGGGCGGTCGGCAGTTTTTCCAGCACGATGTCTACTGTCAGTTCCTCGTCGCCCATGGTGAACGGTTTCTCCTCGGAATCGCCGTAGTATTTCTTCTGTACGCCGAGCGTGTAGTCTCCGTTAGGGATGAAATCCATACGGTAGGTACCGTCGGCACCTGAAAGGGTTGTAGCATGCAGAGGCTCAACCTTCACCAACGCACCCTCAAGTGCATTGCCTTCGGTATCGGTCACTTTACCCGCCACGCTCGCGCCGCCGGTCTGTATCATGAATGTCACCACACTGTTGCCGTAAGATGACTTCCGGCCCTGTGCCGAACCATATTCGAACGCCTTGTCCGATGTATAGCAATAGGCCGAGTTTCCGGCATCCGGACAACGGTAATAGTTCCAGTAAAGTCCCGAGTAATCTGTCAGGGGTGAGTTCTCGAGAGTGTGCATACCCACAACGGCGAGATTTCCACCCTCGTAGTCAAAAGCGTGTGCCAGCGGCAGCGACAGCACTCCCTCTCCCGGCTCGAAATCGACGGTGCCGTCATAGACGAGAGTCATCTCCTCCAATGGTATCCAGCCAGATGCCGTGGCAAGGTCTGTGTTGGCGAGATAGAGTTTCAGACCTACTTTCTCGGGAGCGGCGAGATATGTGCTCGACGAATACGGATACCTCACCTCGAAGATGCGGCCACGTTCCAGACCGATCTCGTCGGCGGTATAGACCTCAAGCGCGGCTCCATATTTATTATAGAGGTTGAAGGGATGCTCGCGTGTGGTGCCCGCGCTCTCTCCAATCTCGACATCCTCGGGGGTGCCGGCAGGCATGACGGTTATGCCCATCGGCTCCGTGCAGTTGTCCGCCTCAATCTGGTCGGCGGCATAGACCACGCGTCCACGCAGTTCCGTAACCTGTGCATCGGCCACAAACTGCACGGTGACAATTCTCGCGTCGCCGGCCTCAAGTTGTTCAGTTACCTGGCGGCTGCCTACCACGCGGTCTGTCTGGTCAACCAGCTCGACCTTGAAGTCCTCGGCCGGTTCGCTGCCACGGTTCTCAACGCGCACCGAATAAATATAATTGTTTCCCTCGTTGGGAGTTTTGCTTCCGCTTATTCCGGTAGCGGCAAGGTTTTTGTCAGCAAGTTTCTCTATTGTAATGCGGTCAATCAGCAGATAACTGCGTCCTGAAGGCGACACTTCATGGAAAGCGAGATTGTACTCACCGCTTTCAGCCACATTGAATGTGAATTCCTTGGTTGCCAGGGCATAGCCTGAACCGAATTCCACGCTTCCGGCTTCGGCCACCGGTGTGTCAAGCACATATTCGTCAAGCAATGCAACATCTACCGTATGGTTGCCCGCCGCTATGTATGTGAATGTGACTTTGTAGCTCGATGCGCCGTCAAACGATATGGGACGGCTTATGAGCCAGTCGTCGCCTTCATTCGATGAGGCCATGAAATAGGCTCCGGCCGCCTTGGCCCATGCAAGGTTGAACCAGCTCCACTTGTTGTCATCGCTGTTGGAGTCAACCACGGTCCAGTTTGCAAATGACTCTTCCGAGAATTCCTCGGTTATGGGGCACTCGATCTTCGGACCGAGCACAATCGGTTCCGACTCCACTGTGCCGGAAGCACCAATGGAATTGACTGCCTCTATCAGATAGTAGTAATTGCCCGAGACCTCGACTCCCGTCTCCGTGTAGCTTGTGGTGCTTATACCTGAGGCCACGGAAACGTTGCCGGGCATACGGGTGACATTGTATTTCATTGTAGCCACATCGGTCCAACCGCCGTTGGCTCCCGTGGTGACAGGATTCCAGCTTACTACCGCCGCATTGGCGCCGAGACGCTCTACCGTGACGCCTTCCACCTTGGCCGGGATATCCGCTCCGACAAAGACAGTGGTCTCGACGGGAAGGCCGGCACCCGATGCCGTGTAGGCTGTCACCTTGTATGTATGGAACGCTCCGGCCGACGACGGAAGCACGTCGGTGATTTCCGACTTCGCTCCCGGACGGGCGTCAGTTTTGGTCGCTACAATCGCGCCGTCGCGCATCACCTCGACTTTGGTCAGCGCCTTTATCGGGTCTCCACCGAATGTTCTCTGCGGATTCGTCCAGCTGATACGTGCGGAAGCTCCACCATTGGCCGCAGGCATGACCTCAAGTGACTCCACTCCCAGAGGCGCACCGTTATCGACAAGCCGGTACGGTACGTAAAGACCGGCGATCTGGTCATCGCCGAGTGAGCGTCCCCGGGTGGTGGCACCGGTCGCGGGGTCGATGGTTGTCATATATGTCTCCTGAAGCTCGACCATGCCGGTTTCGCTGAGCCGCCTTGAAGTGCAGGCCCAGTAGAGCACCTTGTTCTCATGGTCGAATTCCATCGACTGGAATTTCTCCGGATAAAGACCGGTATGTCCCACCACCTCGACTGCACCTGTGCGCTTGTCGATACGGCAGAAATCACCCGCGAAGCTCACACCGTAGAGTTGACCTTCCAGGCTGCAAGCCAAGGTGAAGAACCGGCGGTCGAGCGTGGCGACTTTCACCGAATTCCCATTATTACGGTCTATGGTGTAAAGAGCCGATACGGTGTCATCGATTCGCGCCACGGCATACAGCGTGGATGTCGATATATCATATGACATATCATTGATCAGCGAGGCATAGCCTGTCAGGGCGCCTTTCTTCACATATTCTCCGGTACTGATATCCATAGCATACAGGGCATCCGGAATCTCCTTGGTGCCCTGCATGGTGGTCGCGGCTACATAATACAGCCCGTCGGCATATGCACCGGCGGTCGATGTCCGGTCAAAACCCACATATGAGGTGTAGACCGGTTTTCCCTCTCCCTGCAACGGGAAACTCACGAGATGGTTGGCGTAGCCCGGTTGGTCGTCCGAATAAGCCAGTATTCCGTATGCCACACCGCCCGGGCCGTCGGCCGCAAAGGCTGGTATGCCATTCAGAAACAGCAGAAAGGCGAACACCGCAGGAAACAACCTTGAAAATGAGAAGTGTCTCTTTTGTTTCATGCCTGAATGTTTTTTTGGTTAGTGATATTTGGATTGTCACATCTTTTTGCATGTCGGCAGCACACAGATGTGTCACAACGGCAAAGTTATGGAACGTCCGCTGTAAAAAGTTTACCCTATGATAAATTTTGCTTCGATTTCAAATTTTATGTACGGCCGCGCCATCCCGCGACCGAAGTAGGGTCGCGGCATGCCGCGGCCTACAGGGTGAGATGTGTTACAGCTGGCCGGTTTCGAGAAGGGTGCGGCGGATACGCGACAGTGATTGTTCGGTTATGCCCAGATAGCGGGCTATCAGACGTGATGACAGCTGCATGAATATCTCCCGCGGCACTATCCGCGCCAGCTTGAGATATTGTTTCTCTGCTGAGTCGGCAAGTATCATGGCCCGCTCTTCGGCAAGCATCATATTGTTCTCCGACATGCCGAACATCCAGATGGCGAACTCATGGCTGCTCTCCATATATGAACGTATAAACGAGTCGGGCACACGTACCGCACGCGTCGGCACAAGAGCCTCCCATTGCATCATCGGCTCGCTCGTCCGGAAGAATGACCCGCCGTGAATAAGCATCGTGCCGGGCATGGCGAAACCATGCATCCTGATCTTTGACCCGCTGATATAGGTCGCTCCTACAAGGCCGTCTATTATGATATACACGTCACGAAGCATCGTGCCGGGAGTCATTATCACCTCCTGACGCGAGAACCGCCTGAGTTCCCCGGTCTCAAACAGCGGGTCGAACAACGACGGATCCGGATGATACAGGCTCTCCGTCTCGGCCAGCCGCCTCTTGGCCTCCGCAATCTCTGCCTCTGTCAGTCTATCCATATTCTCGTAAATCACCTTATTTATATATCAATCTCACTTATTCACAAAATTAATGTTTTTTTCGTCATAAAATCGATTCTGTTCCTTATAAATCACCATTTTTTTGATTTTTTACACATCCGGAGGGTGTTGCAAAATCTGCTAAACACCCTCGGTTTCAATTTCACCCGGGCCTGTTCTATCCCATTTATACCAAAAAAACGGCCTTTTTGACAAAAAGATTTGGACATCCCAATCGGTTTAGTTATATTTGCATGTCGTTTCAGCGGGTTTCCTCTCCCCCTCGGTTCTGATAACCGTCCACCCGCCATATCAGATCATAAAGATGTTTGAACCCTCTTTTTACTATTCTGTGGTCGGAGTCATGATCGCCCTCGCGGCGGTCGTGTTTCTCGGCTTGCAGCGCATAACAGCCGGATACGGCATGATGTACACCAGCAAGTGGGGTCCGGCTGTCAACAACCGCCTCGGATGGGTGCTCATGGAAGCCCCCTCTTTCATCGCCATGCTGTTGCTATGGATATTCAGCCCGAGAGCCGCGGAACCGGCCTTGGTCGTGATGGCTTCGCTGTTCGAGATTCATTATTTCCAGCGTTCATTCATATTCCCGCTGCTCATCAGGGGGAAAGGCCGGATGCCGCTGGTCATAATATTGATGGGGGTATTGTTCAATGTGATAAACGCCTATATGATTGGCGGCTGGCTGTTCTATGTCAGTCCGGCGGATGCCTATCCGGTAGCGTGGCTGTACAGCCCGCTGTTCATACTCGGCACTCTGATATTCATTGCCGGAATGATAATAAATATCGGTTCCGACCGTATAATACGTAACCTGCGTAAGCCAGGCGACACCCGCCACTACATACCGCGCGGCGGCATGTACCGCTATGTCACCTCGGCCAATTATCTCGGTGAGTTCACCGAATGGCTCGGGTTCGCAATCCTCACATGGAGTCTCGGCGGACTCGCTTTCGCCATCTGGACTTTCGCGAATCTCGCTCCGAGAGCACGCAGAATCCACGAACGCTATATCTCTGAATTCGGCAGCGAGTATGCCGATCTGAAACGAAACTATATCTTACCTTTCATATATTGAAAGAGAACATGAAATATTGAGGAGAACATGAAACTTTTCACTCCTGCTAAATTAGGTCCCGTGGAACTCCGCAACCGCACCATCCGGTCGGCGGCGTTCGAGGGAATGGGCCGCGACAACGGCCCGACCGACATGCTCCGCGATTATCACCTGTCGGTGGCACGCGGCGGGGTCGGCATGACAACTCTCGCCTATGCGGGCATATGCCGCTCGGCCCTGTCGTTCGATACTCAGCTCTGGCTGCGTCCGGAGATTGTGCCGCAGCTCCGCGAGATTACCGACGGAATACATGAAGCGGGTGCCAAGGCTTCGATACAGATAGGCCACTGCGGCAACATGACCCACCGCTCCACTGCCGGAGGCACGCCGGTCGGTGCCTGTACGGGGTTTAACCTCTACTCCCCGACCTTCTGCCGTGGTCTGCGCCGCGACGAGATCCATGAGATAGCCCGCTGCTTCGGCGATGCCGTCCGCACCGCCCGCGATGCCGGCTTTGACTGCGTGGAGGTTCATGCCGGTCACGGATACCTCATCTCCCAGTTTCTCTCGCCCTATACCAACCGCCGCCGCGACGAGTTCGGCGGTCCGCTCGCCAACCGCATGTCGTTCATGAACATGTGTCTGGAGGAGGCTCTCAAAGCCGCCGGATCGGACATGGGTGTGATTGTCAAGACTAACATGCGCGACGGCTTCAAGGGTGGTCTCGACATTGACGACTGCCTCACCGTGGCCAGGGAGATAGAGAAGGCCGGAGTGCATGGCATTGTTCTCTCTGGAGGCTTCGTGAGCAAGGCTCCGATGTACGTGATGCGCGGCGAGATGCCCATCTACTCCATGACATATTACATGAAGCAGCTCTGGCTGAAATATGGAGTGCGCATGGCCGGGAAGTACATGATTCCAACCGAACCTTTCAAGCCACTCTATTTCCTCGACGACGCCCGGGTGTTCCGCCGCGAGCTGAAACTTCCTCTCATTTACGTGGGGGGGGTGATTGACCGCGAGGGTGCCGACAAGGTGCTCGATGAGGAGAACTTCGATTTCGTGCAGATGGGACGCGCCCTGCTCAATGAGCCGGACTTCGTGAACCGTATGCGCGAGGCCGGTGAGAGCAACCACCGCTGCGGCTGCGACCATGTGAACTATTGCATAGCACGCATGTACTCACGCGAGATGGCCTGCCATAAGCATTGCTCCGACCTGCCGAAAGGTATTCTGAAGGAAATCGACAAGATAAAGCGAAGGAATGGCACAAAAGCATAAGGCAGCGGGGCGCATGGCCGTGGTGACGGGTGCAAGCAGCGGAATCGGTCTCTGTTTCTGCCGCACTTTGGCCTCGATGGGCTGCAACCTGGTCATGATCTCCAATCAGGAGGGCATCCTGGAACAGTGCGCCGCCGACATGGAGCGGGAATATGGCGTGAAAGCACTCCCCTTCTTCTGCGACCTGACAGCCCCCGATGCAACCGACAAGATTACCGCATGGCTCGATGCCCGCGGTCTCGATCCCGACATTCTGATAAACAATGCCGGGATATTCTCTTTCCTGCCCGTCACGGAGACGCCGGCCCGTAAGATTGAATGCTTCATCGACCTGCATGTGGGAGCGGTGACACGCCTGAGCCGTGCTTTCGCCATGCGGTTCGCCGCCCGTGGCGGGGGCAACATACTCAACATGTCGTCGATGTCATGCTGGATGCCGATGCCCGGCATTGCGATGTATTCGGCAACAAAGGCATACATCCGCGTCTTCTCACGCGCTCTTCACTATGAGATGCGCGACTCGGGAGTGGCCGTGACCGTGGCCTGCCCCGGAGGCATAGCGACCGACCTGTTCGGACTCCCGAAGAATCTCCAGAAGCTCGCTCTGCGGCTGCATGCCATACAGACACCGGAGAAATTCACCCGCAACGCCGTCAGCCGGATGCTCAAGGGCAAAAAGCAGTATATCAACGGCTGGCTCAACCGCATCTCCATCGTTTTCGTCGCAAGCACACCGACTTGGGTGCGCATGATGATCAAGCACCGCATGCTCGACAAAAACATCACGCGCCCTTAAGCCGTTAATATTGTACCGGGGCATATCGTCTTGTCCCGGCACGCAGCTGTCCGGACTGATATGCTGCACACATCAATACACAACATTTATGAACCGTTTAGTCGAAATTATCCCTGTTCAGGCACGCCGTCTCGGCGACCGCGAGGCTTACCGTTTCTGTTGGCGCAAGGACGGGGAATGGCTCTCGACGTCTTGGTCGGAGTTTGCCGTCCAGGTCGAAGTCGCATCAAAAGCTCTCGCCGCTCTCGGGCTGCTTGAAAAAGACACCGTGGCGATCTGCTCGCCAAACACCCCCCAGATTCTCATCACCGAGTTCGGCGCTTTCCGCAACCGGATAGCCTGTATTCCCATCTATTCGAGCAGCGTGCAGTCGCAGTTCGACTTCATAGTGCGCGACGGCGGAGCCAAAGTCCTGTTCGTGGGCGACAAGCACCAGTATCCGATGGCCTACCGCCATTGGAAACAGAACCCGGGCATAAAGAAAATAGTGGTCTTCAAAAACGACGGTCTGCAGCTTTTCGACGACGATACGGTGACAATTTTCTGGGATGACTTCGTGCGTCTCGGCATGAACGCGTCGCCGGCCATCGCGGCCGAGGTCGAGGCCCGCTCCTCGCGCGGTCTTCCCGAAGACATGGCCACTCTCATCTACACCTCGGGCACCACCGGCGAACCGAAAGGTGTAGTGATTTCCCACTCCAACTACGACGCGGCCATCGAGAAGCATATCCAGATTCTGCACGCTATCAAGGACAATGACGTGTCAATGGCTTTCCTCCCCATGTCTCACATACTTGAGAAGGCATGGTGCTATTTCTGCATAAACCGGGGATTGACCATCGCCGTCAACTACGACCCGCGCATCATAGCCGACACCATCCACACGGTCCATCCGAACCTGATGTGCTGCGTGCCACGTTTCTGGGAGAAGGTCTACGCCGGTGTACGCGAGAAAATCGAGGCCATGCCGCGCTTGCAGAAGATGATGATACGCCGCTCGCTGCGTGTCGGTAAAGCCCGGAACCTGAAGTATCTGCGCACCGGGCGCAATGTGCCGTGGCTGCTGGAGAGGGAATACCGTTTCTGGGACCGCCGTGTGTTCTCCAAGCTGAAACATGCCGTCGGCATACCCGACCCGAACTTCTTCCCGACGGCCGGCGCACCCCTTTCCGACACCATCTGCGAGTTCTTCCGCTCGATCGGCATAGACATCATAATCGGCTACGGCCTGTCGGAGACCACGGCTACCGTATCTTTCTTCCCTCCCATCGGCTATGAGATAGGCACGGTGGGTGTGCCTCTCCCCGGAATCAAGGTACGCATAGACTCCAACGGGGAGATTCTTGTCAAAGGACCGACTGTGACACCGGGCTACTACAACAATCCCGATGCCAACGCGGCCGCGTTTACCGACGACGGTTATTTCCGCACCGGCGACGCGGGACATTTCACCGCCGACGGTGCGCTTGTGCTTACCGAGCGTGTTAAGGACCTATTCAAGACCTCCAACGGCAAGTACATAGCTCCGCAGATGATGGAGAGCCGTCTGGCTGAGAACAAGTACATCGACGAAGTGGCCGTGATCGGCGACCAGCGCAAGTTTGTCACCGCACTTGTGGTGCCGAACCTGTCGCAACTGCGTGTATGGGCACGCGCCAACGGACTGGAGGATGAGGATTCCGAGGCGATGATGAGAGACCCGAAGGTGATACGGTTCATCATGTCGGAGATAGAGGCATATCAGAAAGACATCGCCGACTTCGAGAAAATAAAGCGCATCACGCTGCTCGCGCACCACTTCTCGATCATGAACGGCGAGGTGACCAACACCATGAAAGTCCGCCGTCCGATTGTGGCCCGCAACTACGCCGACCTCATCGACCGCATGTACTCCGACGCCTACCCCCTCGCAAACTGACCCGAAATAGTCTGTTTATGAAAAATTTTTGCTAATTTTGTAATCTGATAAAATTGAAGTTGTTTAAACTAATTTTTTATTAACATTTGCGAGAGATTTTTTAGACGATTTTGTCACTCGAAGAGTCAGCAACCTAATGGTTGGTGACGATGAGAGGGGCAAAAGCGGCAAAAAAGATCCGCAAAGGTTAATAAAAGAAAGGAATTCAGCTTCATTTTAACTTTCGTAAATTAGTTTAAACAACTTCATTTGCAAGGATGATTACTTCAGACCAGGTTAAACATATAGAGAGCCGCGTGGCGGATCTCAAACGTTATCTTGACATCGATTCGAAGAAAATCGAGGTCGAGGAGGAGGAACTCCGCACTCACGTAGCCGACTTCTGGGACGACCGCGAGAAGGCCGAAGCTCAGATGCGCAAAATCAAGGGTATCCATTTCTGGATTGACAGCTACACAGCTGTCGAGAAACAGCTTGAGGAGCTCCATCTCGCCCTCGATTTCCTCAAGGATGAACTTGTGACCGAGGAGGAAATCGACGCTCAGTATGCACAGCTTGAGAAGGAGGTCGAGGACCTGGAGCTCCGCAACATGCTCCGCCGCGAGGAGGACAAGCTCGGCGTGGTGCTCAAAATCAACTCAGGTGCCGGCGGCACCGAGTCGCAGGACTGGGCCCAGATGCTCATGCGTCTCTATCTCCGCTATGCCGAACGCCATGGCTACAAGACCTCTATCGCCCAGATTCTCGACGGCGACGAGGCCGGCATAAAGTCTGTGACAATCAACATCGAGGGCGACTATGCCTACGGCTTCCTGAAGTCGGAGAACGGCGTACACCGTCTGGTCCGCGTCAGCCCCTACAACGCGCAGGGCAAGCGCATGACCTCGTTCGCCTCAGTGTTCGTCACCCCGCTTGTCGATGACACCATCGACATCCAGGTCGAGACTGCACGCGTGTCGTGGGATACTTTCCGTTCAGGTGGTGCCGGCGGTCAGAACGTCAACAAGGTGGAGTCGGGAGTACGTCTCCGCTATCAGTTCAAGGACCCCTATACCGGCGAGGAGGAGGAAATCCTCATCGAGAACACCGAGACCCGCGACCAGCCCAAGAACAAAGAGAACGCAATGCGCCAGCTCAAATCAATCCTCTACGAGAAGGAGCTGCGTCACCGCATGGAGGAGCAGGCGAAGGTCGAGGCCGGCAAGAAGAAAATCGAATGGGGCAGCCAGATCCGCAGCTACGTGTTCGATGACCGCCGCGTGAAGGACCACCGCACCAACTACCAGACCTCCGACGTGAACGGCGTGATGGACGGCGAGATCGACGAGTTCATCAAATCCTACCTCATGGAATTCGCCGCCGAAGAAAAGTAACTCCTTAACCGACATAAGTAGAAAGGGAACCTGAATCAGGTTCCCTTTCTACTTATGTCGGTTAAGTGTCTGCTTGATAATTTTTCAGCGGGCGGTGGTATCGGCTTCTATCTTGTCGATGACCATCTTGGGGGTTATGCCGGCAAGACAGTGGTAGTCGCCGCGCAGACATGGGCGGTCACCGAACACCGAGCATGGGCGGCAGGTCATGTCGAGCTGCACCACGTCGCGCGTGCGCTGACGCCATCCAAGAAATCCGGTGTAGGGATGCGTCGCTCCCCACACGCTCACCGTGCGCAGCCCTACCAGCGAGGCAAGGTGCATGTTGGCCGAGTCCATCGAGAGCATGACGTCGCAATGACTCAGCAGCGACAGCTCGGCGGCTATGCCGAGGTTGGCCGAGGCCATGTTGACAACGTTCCCGTAACGGCTCCGCAACTTCTCAATCACTCCACTCTCCTTCTCGCCGAAACCGAACACAAATATCTTGCACCCCGGCTTCTTGTCGAAGTGGGCGACAACACGGTCAAGATTGTCGATTGGATAAATCTTGCCCTGATGCTTGGCAAAGGGTGCGACCGCCATCCAATACTCCCCCGGTTGCTTCGGTCCGGTAACTGCCGCGAAGTCGGCCGGATTACCCTTCTCCTTACCCCAAAGAGTATCGAAGTCATTTGCAAGAGAGATTCCGGCGCGGTAGAACACGTCGCGGTAACGCTCGGGCATAGGCTTGAGCTGAACGAGAACCTTGTTGTTCGGGCGCGTAAGCTCCTTCTTGGCCTTGCGACCCTTGTCGAGGCGGCTAACCTTCACTCCGGCCATGCGCATGAAGAGCCGCAGCAGCTTGGTGCGCAGCACGTCGTGCAGGTCAACGTAATCGGTTATGCCGTAACGTTTTCGCAGAGCCTTTGCCAGACGCCACATGCCGCCGACACCCTTGTAGTTGTCAAGGTTGACGGCGGCCATGGTAAGGTTGGCCGGACGGTTTATGAACACCTGCGCCGGGTGATGCCGCGTGAGGTAATAGAACTCGACATCCGGGTTGGCCGTGCAAGCGTCGTAGACGGAGGGGAGTGTCATCGCCACGTCGCCCAAGGCCGAGAAGCGCGACACGAGCACCGCGCGACGCTCCTTATTTCTTGGCATAGAGCACCGGGTTGGTCGAAGGATCGTTGTACATCTTCATCTGGCGGTAGACCTTCATGTACTTGCGGCCTGCCTCGATGTCGGCGAGAAGCTGGTCGATGGCCAGCGAGAGATCCTGACGCTGTTCGAGAAGCACGTCGAGCTTGGCCTCGCAGCGTGCCTTGTGGTCGGCATCCGCGTCGGTGCGCTCCACCTGCTCGCGCATGTGCCAGATTTTCAATGCGAGAATCGACAGACGGTCGAGCGCCCACGCGGGCGACTCGGTGTTGATTGTGGCGTCGGCGCTCACCTCGACATCCTTGTAGCGGTCGCGCATCCATGTGTCGATATCCTCAACCATGTCGGTGCGCACCTGATTCGAACGGTCTATGCGGCGTTTCAGCTCAAGAGCCTCAACCGGGTCAATAGCCGGGTCGCGGATGATGTCCTCAAGGTGCCACTGCACGGCATCAACCCAGTTCTTTGAATATAGTATAGCCTCGAACGAGCCTGTCTGATAAGGATTGCTCATCGGAGCGTCAACATTGTCGGTCTTGTGATAGTCTGCCACACTGAGGTCGAACACCTCGTTGGCCACTGTTGATATGCTGTCCATACCTGTGTCTTGATGGTTTTATTGATGGTTGTAATGATGTTTTTTCTGAAATTATTCCCAAACATAATAAAAATTTCCCATTCCGCAAAAAAATCGTTATTTTTGCAGTGGAGTCAGCACCGTTTTTCAAACCCGCATCGGGGTTCAGGCGGCTCCGCATGTCCCGCATCAGCGGCGGGACCGCATTTGTTATGAACAAGAAAATACAGATATATTGCCGCAATATCGGCCGGTATGTGGATGTGGAGGGTGGAACGACTCTCGCCGAGATTGCCTCAATGCCCGAAATAAACCTCGGCTTCAGCCCGATCTGCGCCCTGGCCAACAACAAGACCGAGCATCTCGGCTTCCAGGTATTCATGCCCAAGGAGATTGAGTTTCTCGATGCCCGTTCAGCCACCGGCCGCGAGGTCTATGTGCGCTCGCTCTGCATGATGGTCTACCGCGCCCTTCATGAGATTGACCCGTCGCTCACCATCCGCATAGAGCACTCGATAGCACGCGGACTGTTCTGCCGCATTTTCGACGCGGATATGCGGGAGTTTGCGGTGACACGCGCTTTCGTTGACTCCCTTCTCGCCGCAATGCGCGGGCTCGCCGACCGCGACCTCCCCTTCGTGCGTCATGAGAAGCGTACCGCCGACGTTATCGAGATTTTCCGCCGCCAAGGTCTCACCGACAAGGTGCGCCTGCTTGAGACGGTGCAGGAAATCTATACTTCCTACTATATGCTCGACGGCCTGGCCGATTCTTTCTACGGCCCGCTCGCACCCTCGACCGGCATGATACGGGTGTTCGACATCGTGCCGTGGCAGGACGGCATACTCATGCTCGGGCCTGACCTTGCCGACCCGGATATGCCGTCGGCTCCTGTCACCCAGGAGAAGATGTTCCGCGCATTCACGGAGCATCTGAAATTCAACAAGGTGATCCGCGTGGCCTCAGTAGGAGAGCTTAACCGCGTGGTGGAACGCGGCGAGACATCGCGCCTCATTCATGTGGCCGAGGCAATGCACGACCGCCTTATCGGACGCATATCCGACGAGATACGGGAGCGCAAAGAGCAGGGCGGAGCATCGATCATACTTATCGCCGGGCCTTCCTCGTCGGGCAAGACCACGACCTCTAAGCGTCTCGCCATACAGCTCATGACCAACCTCATGACCCCGAAGCTCATCTCGCTCGACGATTATTTCGTGAACCGCGAGGACACTCCGCGCGACGAGACCGGCGATTATGACTACGAATCGCTCCATGCCCTCGACCTTGAACGCTTCAACGACGATATACGCGCCCTGCTGCGCGGCGAGGAGATAAACCTACCCACATACAGCTTCGAGCTCGGCCGACGCGTGGAGAAACCGCGTCCGCTGCGCCTCGGTCTCAACGAGGTGCTGATTGTGGAGGGCATACATGGCCTTAACCCGGAACTGACATCGGCCATTCCGCAGGAGCAGATTTTCAAGATGTATGTATCGGCGCTGACCACCCTGCGCATCGACAACCACAACTGGATCTCGACCTCCGACACCCGTCTGCTGCGCCGCATAGTGCGCGACAACAAGTACCGCCACACTTCGCCCGAGGACACCATCCGACGCTGGCCGAGCGTGCGCCGTGGCGAGGAGAAATGGATTTTCCCGTTCCAGGAAAACGCCGATGCCACCTTCAACTCGTCGCTCCTCTTCGAGATCGGCGTGATGAAGCCCTACGCCGCACCGCTGCTTGAGACCGTGCCGCACAACGTGCCTGAATACACCACGGCCTACCGTCTGCTGCGCTTCCTCCAGTATTTCCGCCCGATTCCGGAGACGCAGGTTCCTTCCACCTCCCTGCTCCGCGAGTTCCTCGGCGGCTCATCTTTCCACTATTGATTGAAGAATGAAAGAATTCACCCACGAAGATATTGAACGCATCATAGACCGCATCGAGAATCAGGACCGGGAGCATATCATCGCCGAAATAGACGACATGCACCCCGCCGACATCGCGGAACTGTTCCAGGACCTCAACCTGCGTCAGGCGGAGTGGTTTTTCGACCTGATTCCGGAACAGGAGAAAAAGGCCGACGTGCTAATGGAGCTCGACGAGGAAGACCGCAAGAAGCTCCTCGAAGGCATGGACAATGACCAGATCGGTCATTTCATCGACCTGCTCGACACCGACGATGCCGTAGACCTTATCCAGGAACTCGACGAGGAGGACCGCGAGGAGGTCATCCAGAACATCGAGGACGTGGAACAGGCCGGTGACATCGTTGACCTGCTGCAATATGACGAGGACACCGCCGGCGGTCTGATGGGTACGGAGTTCATATCTGTCAACGAGAACCTGTCGATGCCCGACTGTCTGCGCGAGATGCGTCATCAGGCCGAGGACCTCGACGATATCTATTACGTGTATGTGGTAGACGATGACAACCGCCTGAAGGGTGTGCTGCCGCTGAAGAAGATGATCACGCACCCCTCGGTGTCGAAGATAAAGCATGTCATGGAGACCGACCCGGTGTCGGTCAAGGCCGACATGCCGATTGAGGAGGTCGCCATCGACTTCGAGAAGTATGACCTTGTGGCCATGCCGGTTGTCGATTCAATCGGACGCCTCGTCGGCCAGATCACGGTCGATGACGTGATGGATCAGGTGCGCGAACAGTCGGAACGCGACTACCAGCTGGCCTCGGGTATCTCGTCCGACATCGATGCCGACGACTCCATCTTCGCCCAGACCAAAGCCCGGTTACCATGGCTTCTAATAGGTATAATCGGAGGTATTGTCAACTCGCTTATCCTCGGCGGCTTCGAGGCTCAGTTGGCTACCGTTACAGCCCTGGCGTTCTTTATACCTCTGATCGGAGGCACCGGCGGTAACGTCGGCGTGCAGGCCTCGGCCATCGTGGTGCAGGGTCTCGCCAACGGACGTCTGGAACTGTCGGATTTCTGGCACCAGATATGGCGCGGCGTGCGCATCGCGTTGCTCAACGCGATAGTCATATCGGGAGTCGTGTTCGCATACATAGCCCTCACCGAACCGGGCGACTACGCCCTGGTGATGGCCGTTTCGGTATCGCTGTTCGCGGTGGTGATATTCGCCACGGTCTTCGGCACGCTCGTGCCGCTCACCCTGGAGAAACTGCATGTGAACCCTGCCCTCGCCACGGGCCCCTTCATACAGATTACCAACGACGTGGTCGGCCTGCTCATCTATGTCGGCATGTCAATCTGGATGCTCTCCATCTTCCCCCACTGACCCCGGCGTAGCCGTGTGAGGCCGGAAGCCCGAACTCCCCCGCTGTCCCCCGGTGTAGCCGTGTGAGGGTGGAAGCCCGAATCCCCCGCTGTCCCCCGGTGTAGCAGTGTGAGGGCGGAAGCCCGAATCCCCTTAAACACCTTAACCCCCTTAAGAACTTTAAGAACTTTAAGAACCTTATTCACCTTACCCCGAAAAAAATGGCAAAAATAGCCGAAACCCCGCTCATGACCCAATATGTCGAGATGAAGAAGAAACATCCCGACGCGATTCTGCTCTTCCGGGTGGGCGACTTCTACGAGACTTTTTCCGACGACGCCATAACCGCGTCGGAAATTCTCGGCATAACCCTCACCCGCCGCGCCAACGGCAAGGCGGCATACGTCGAGCTGGCCGGATTCCCGCATCATGCTCTCGACACATATCTTCCCCGCCTGGTCCGCGCCGGTAAACGAGTGGCCATCTGCGAACAGCTCGAAGACCCGAAGCTGACCAAGAAGCTCGTGAAGAGGGGTATAACAGAGCTTGTGACACCGGGTGTAAACCTCAACGACAACTCGCTCTCCGCCCGCGAGAACAACTTCCTCGCCGCCATCCACGTCAACAAGGCTTCGGTAGGCGTGGCCTTCCTCGACATCTCCACCGGTGAGTTCCTCTGCGCACAAGGCTCTCCGCGCGACATCGACAAGCTCATAGGCAACATCCGCCCCAAGGAACTGCTGCGCATGTCGGGACTGCGCCAGTGGACCGACGACAATATCTCGCACCGGTGCGCCATCTTCGACCTCGACGACTGGGTGTTCACCACCGACGCGGCCGAGTCTCGACTCTCGTCGCAGTTCGGCACGAAGGGACTGAAGGGCTTCGGCGTGGACCGTATGCCCGACGCGGTGATTGCAGCCGGAGCCATCCTGCACTATCTCGACCTCACCCATCACAATGAGTTAGGCCATATCACCACTCTCGGACGCATAGACTCGGACCGTTATGTCGCCCTCGACCGCTTCACTGTCCGCAACCTTGAGCTTATAGAACCCCTCTCGCCCGACGGAATGTCGCTCTATGACGTGCTCAATCTCCCCTCCACCCCGATGGGTTCGCGCCGTCTGCGCCACTGGATTCTCTTCCCGCTGCTCGACCTTGAGGAAATATCCCGCCGTCATGATGTGGTGGAGTATTTCTTCCGCGACCCCGACACACGCTGTCAGGCCACCGAAGCATTGCAGCGCGTAGGCGACCTGCAACGCCTGGTGACCAAAGTTGGCGCACGCCGCATATCCCCCCGCGAGTGCGTGGGACTGCGCAACTCGCTGGCTGCCTCTTCTGTGCTACGCCGCACATTGTCGGAGTGCGACTCTGAGGCTCTGCGCGCCCTTGCGGCCAAGATGACTGACTGCGCCCCCATAATCGACACTCTCGAAGCCACCATGAACCCCGATGCCCCGGCTCAGCTCGGACGCGGCGTGACAATCGCCGAGGGTGTTGACACCGAACTCGACGAACTGCGCCGCCTGCACTCGGGCGGCAAGCAGGCGCTTGTCGATATTCAGGCTCGCGAGTCGGAAAAGACAGGAATACCGTCGCTCAAAATCGGATTCAACAACGTGTTCGGCTATTATATCGAGGTGCGCAACACCCATAAGGAGAAGGTGCCCGAAGACTGGATACGCAAGCAGACTCTCGTCAGCGCGGAACGCTACATCACTCCAGAGCTCAAGGAATATGAGGAGAAAATCATGGGTGCGGAAGAGAAAATAGCCGCCATCGAGGCCCGCATATTCGGTCAGCTCGTCGAGGGTCTCGCCCGGCTGATACCCGACATGCAGTCGCACGCGGCTGCCGCCGAATATGCCGACTGCCTGCTCGCTCTCGCCGCTGCCGCCGACTCTTACGGCTATGTGCGCCCCGTCATGAACGACTCGATGCGCATCTCCATCCGCGAGGGACGGCACCCGGTTATCGAACGCCGTCTGCCGGCCGGTGAACCATACATTTCAAACTCCCTTACCCTCGACTCCGACGGCACACAGATCATGATGATCACAGGTCCGAACATGTCGGGTAAGTCGGCTCTGCTGCGCCAGACAGCCCTTATAACTCTCATGGCCCAGATTGGCTCGTTCGTTCCGGCCGAGAGCGCGGAAATCGGGTATGTTGACAAGATTTTCACGCGTGTCGGAGCCTCCGACAACATATCGTCGGGAGAATCCACGTTCATGATAGAGATGAACGAGGCTGCCGCAATTCTCAACAACATGAGTCCGCGCTCGCTGATTCTCTTCGATGAGCTGGGCCGTGGCACCTCTACCTACGACGGCATATCGATAGCATGGGCCATCGTGGAGCATATACACGAGGACCCCGTGGCAAGCCCCAAGACGCTGTTCGCCACCCACTACCATGAGCTCAACGAGATGGCTTCGAGTTTCAAGCGAATCGAGAACTTCAACGTCTCGGTGCGCGAGATCAACGGCAAGGTGGTCTTCATGCGCAAGCTCGAACCTGGAGGCTCGGCCCACAGTTTCGGTATCCATGTGGCCAAGCTCGCCGGTATGCCCCCCTCGATTGTACGCCGTGCCGACCAGGTGCTCTCGCATCTGGAATCAACTTCCGCCTCACCCGAGGCGGAGAAGAAGAAACCGGATCTCTCCACGCTCGGACAGGCACGCGAAGGTTACCAGCTGTCGCTATTCCAGCTTGACGACCCACTGCTCTCACAGATACGCGACCGTCTGCTCGACCTCAACATTGACAATCTCACCCCTCTGCAGTCGCTGACCGTGCTCCACGACCTCCAGGCACTGCTGACCGGCAAACAATAACCTCCTGGGCATCTGCTCCGGACCAACAACAGAAATCATGAAAGACCAGACCATACTTTTTCATTCCACAATCTTCGGCCCGATCCATTCGCGCCGTCTCGGCGTGTCGCTCGGCGTGAACCTCATGCCCTCCGACGGCAAGATATGCTCGTTCGACTGCCTCTATTGCGAGGCCGGATTCAACGCACAGGGGGCCGGAAAGGCAGGACTCCCCTCCCGCGGGAAAGTCGCCGGAGACCTCGACGCCAAACTCTCGGCAATGCGCCAGGCCGGCGACCCGCTCGATGTCATCACATTCTCGGGCAACGGCGAACCGACACTGCACCCGGAGTTTCCGGCTATCGTTGACGACGTTATCCGTCTGCGCGACAAGTATTACCCTGAAGCCAAGATTTCAGTGCTCTCAAACTCGACCCGCATATTCGACCCGGCCGTGGCCGATGCCCTGCGTCGCGTTGACAACAACATACTGAAGCTCGACTCGGCCATTGAGGAAACAATGCGCGTCATAGACCGGCCAAACTCACCGGAATTCACCGTGGAACGGGTGGTCGAGTCGCTTCGTCAGTTCGAGGGTCAGGCCATAATCCAGACCATGCTCCTGCGCGGCGAGCACAACGGCGTGACCATCGACAACACCACTCCCCGCGAGATTGAGGCCCTTATAAGCGCATACCGCGACATCCGCCCGCGCGAGGTGATGATTTACAGCATAGACCGCTCCACCCCCGAAGAGAAGCTGCAGAAAGTAGCTCGCGAGGAACTGGAGCAGATAGCCGCGCAGATAGCCGCAGCCGGAATACCCGTGCAACCATTCTGAACACACCCGAACAACTATGATCATACCCCAGTGTATCCGTCCGGGCGACCGGATTGCCATACTCTCCCCCGCCTCAGTAGTGAACCCTGACTACATAGACGGTGCCGCCCGGCTGCTTGCCGCCGAGGGTTTCGAGCCTGTCGTCATGCCACATGCCAAAGGCCCGGCAAGCGGCTCATTCGCAGCCGGCGATGCCGACCGTGTGGCCGACATGACCGCAGCATGGCGTGACCCGTCGGTACGCGCCATCCTCTGCGCCCGCGGCGGTTACGGCTGCAACCATCTGATCGACAAGCTGCCCGTGGATATGCTGCTCGCCGACCCGAAATGGCTCATAGGCTTCTCCGATATCTCCGCGCTCCATGCCCTATGCCAGCACGCCGGAATCGTGTCGCTCCACGCGCCGATGGCCAAGCACCTTACCGAGAAAGGCGCGGGGCATTACTGCACAGAGACACTGCTCCGCATCCTCACCGACGGATTGCCCGTGGAATACATGACACCCCACGACCCTCGCAACACCTGCGGCGACGCCGAGGGAATGCTCATAGGCGGCAACCTCGCCGTTATAAACGGACTCGCCGCCACCCCCTACGATCCACTTGCGCTACCCGGCCGCAAGATTCTCTTCATCGAGGACATCGGCGAGCAGATCTACGAGGTGGAAAGGATGCTCATCCGTCTGCGGCTCTCAGGTTTGCTGAAAGATGTGGCGGGAATCTTAGTGGGATCCTTCACCCAATACAATCCCGACCGCAACCATCCCGACATGGAGACAATGATAGCGCGACTGTTCGGCACGCCCGCCCCCTGCCCCATAGCCTTCGGATTCAAGGCCGGGCACACCGATGACAACCTCCCGCTGCCGCTCGGTGCCGGAGCACGCCTGACCGTCGCCCCCGAGGGTACCATCCTGACCCTCTGTGCGGAACAGGAGGCCGACCTCCAAAGCTGATTTTTACGGACAGGATTCCAATACACTACTTTACTTACAATTTTTCAACTGTCCGGACGTTATAAACTTTAGCATAATATTCAGCTGTATAACTAACCAATTCAAGCCCGACATGTCAAGAATCATTTCCCTGACAAAAATCATAGCAACAATCTGCCTGCTCGCCATAGCACCCGTTGCGCAGGCATCGCGCCCCGTGGCCGCCGACCCCAACTGGATTTTCCACTCCTCGTTCGACAACATGCCACGCAAGATCATAGACACGCCCGACGCTGTCTACTTCTTCGTGCACCAACGGTATTACAATACCACAATGTACAACGCTTACTTCAGCGTACCCACCGGCGCCATATTCAAACTTGACAAGAACAACACAGGCGCCGGGCTGCAGGATCTGCACAAGACCATTCCGTTCTCAGGTACGGACATGCGTTTTTTCGACGTTGACCCCGAAACCGGCTTGATGGTAATAGCATACACCGACGGAGGCATTGACCTCATAACCCGCGACGGAAAGGTTACCTATATATCTGATATCAAGAACCGGACATTCCCCGGGTCATGGGTAATCAACTCCATATCCTTCGATCCGACCTCTCATAATGTATGGATTGGCACGGGTGCCGGCTTCATACACATATCCTCGTCTACTCTCGCTCCTGTGCAGTCTCCCGAATGGGACGAGGCAGTCTCAGACATTTGCCCGGTGGGTCAGAAAGTCATAGCAATTATCGGAAACACCATCTGCGAGGCTCCCGCCGGAACCAACATCGCACGCCGCGAATCATACACGCCGATTGCAGGCGTGACCACAGCCGTGCCGTCACGTCTCATGCCGCTGTCGGCCAATCATTTCGCATATCTTACAACCAACGGCTCAATTCAGCTCGCCACATTGGCCAACGGCAAATGGACACGCAAACAGCTGTTAGCAGCCACATCAACCATGCTTCAGGCCGCCAACAGCTCTGTGGCAGACCGTCTTGAGCATGCTGTCGGACGAACAGCCAACGGCTATTATATCTCCGGCCTGCGCACCGCCTATCTGATTTCCAGACCCGCAGATGACTCCGCTGCACCAGTCTACACCAAGGTCACGCTTCCCACAGACGCCACCCTTTATTCGGCATCGTACAACACCACAGACTACTGGTACTACCGCGACCGCGGCCAGTTTGTAAACCTCCGTGCCGCTACTGCTTCAACGTGGTCCGCCCCCACGGCCATATATCAGACCGCGGCTCCCCTCAGCTGCAAGGACATGACCTTCGTCTATTCCCCCGTCGCAGGTTTCATTGCCGTCAACAACGACACCGACCAGCGATCAGGAGATGGTTCAGAAAAATTCCCGACTCTGCCCGCAGCATACCGAAATGGCAAATGGGTCAATCTGTCTCCCGTCTACAACACCCCATATCTCATAGAGGAACACCCCGAATACGCGGCCACATACAAGAGTCTCCTTAACAGATTTCCCCAGCGTGACCCGCGAGGATTCTGCATTGACCCGCTGTTCCCGGAAATTGCCCATATGGGTTCGACATGGTATGGACTGACTGCCATAAATCTCCTTGACCCCAAGAAATACCCCATAATGAATGTTACGCCCGGTGACAATCTCGCCAAGCTCCCGGCTCGTACAGAAATACCGAAATCGACATGGGGCACAAACACAAGTCTTTCTTGTGCAGGATTTGACGCTGACAACATACTCTGGATGATCAGGAGTAACGCCGTCAGCCCTGACTATGCCCAGAAAACAAACTATACCCTTTTCTATTGGACTCCCGAAGCCCGTCGGGAGACGCTCTTGAACAGCGATCCCGCTTTAGGTGACAAATGGAAGACAATTGAATTAAAAAGCAATCTATGCGGTGAATTCTGGATATGGTCCCAAGCCCTTGTCCACCCCTCAAACCGAAACAAGCTGGCGTTCGCCGTTCATGGAAGTCTGTCTGACGGATCCGGACGTCCCGTATTTATATTTGACCATAACGGGACCCTTGATGACACCTCAGACGATAAACTCGTAAGGTTCTCCAAATATATCATGCCTGACGGCGAAATATGTGGAATGGGCTACATGAATGATTTGATCGAGGATCCAAACACAGGTGACATCGTGGCATGCACATACGGAGGCACATTCATATTCAATCCCAACACACCGTTGGTCAACGGATACATGCCTGCCGAAATGATTTCAGTCGAATCTGATTTTGGATCCGGGTACGACTTCCTCTCACCCTTCGCAGCGAGCACCGCCTGCTTCGATGAATATGGACGTCTGTGGATTGCCGGAAACGCAGGTGGCGTAATCGGCATGAGCCGCGACCGCAAGGAAGTCATCGCTCACTTCACTACTGCAAACTCTCCCCTGCCATCAAATTACATATATGGCATAGGCTGGAATCCCGAGACCAAGTCACTGTTCATATCTACAGATATGGGAATAGCCGAAGTTCTTGTCGACAACAAGCTGTATAACGTGTCAGCCGGCCCGCAGAGTCCCTTCCTGACACCCACACAGGTAGCTCCCGACTATTCCGGCACAATTGCCATACACTCGCTTCCTGCAGGCGTATCACTGAAGGTCACTGACAAAAATGGATTAACTGTCACAACTCTTCCCACCCCGGAACATGGCGTGACATATTGGAATCTGCTTGACAACGCCGGAAACCGTGTCCCGACAGGCAAATATACCGTGACCGACGCGACAGGTACATTCAGTGTCACACCCATGACGGTAGTTGTCACACAATAACCTCCGGATATTGTGTGTATCGTCACGTCCGCACATATCGGCTTGAATGGCACTTGATTCTTACGTAAGCAGGACAATCGCGTGGCTGCAATTTCCTATGGCAGCACTCGTGACTCTCATGCATTCCCCCACCTCCCCCTCTCCGGTTGCACCGGTCAGGTTTATCGAGGAATTTATATGCTGCGGACTTACCAGACCCCTCATGCCGGCCTTTTTTCT
The DNA here is from genome assembly GCA_910578385.1 of uncultured Muribaculaceae bacterium. Lineage (GTDB taxonomy): Bacteria > Bacteroidota > Bacteroidia > Bacteroidales > Muribaculaceae > Lepagella. The sequence continues at coordinate 78,449 of CAJTQV010000007.1, forward strand.
TATATCCGGCTATCTGTTCTTCGGCACATTACAGAACTTCCACCCCAAGGATTACCTTGGGAAAATGGCCAGAAAATCCAGAACTTTGCTGCTGCCATATATCATATGGTGCGCGATATTCAGCATATCCCTTATCGTATATGGGGATATTGACCCCGGTCCGGAGCCTGGCTCCTTAATCCGACTGTTTTGGGCCGGAGAAAGCAGCATGTATACCGTCACACCCTTCGGATACAAGATAACAGACATCGCGTATCCTGATGGCGGAGGACATCTGTGGTTTCTCAGAGACCTGATAGTCATGATGCTCCTCACTCCGGCCATATGGTTCTTCGCCCGACTGAATCCGAAGATAACCATACCTATCGTATCACTCGCCGCACTCACCAACGCCGGCATACCGGGCATTGGCAGCACATCTGTCGTCTGGTTTACAATGGGCGCCATATTCGGAATACACCGCATTGATTTCGTAAGATTCTCATACCGGCTCGGTGCCTGTGTGATAATCCCATGGCTCCTCCTCGGCGCCGTTTTCGCATATATGGTTATAGAATATGGCTGGCACCACGTTACATACGGGCCCAAATCAATAATGGTCTCAACCCTTGATGCATATATCGGCGTTTTCGCATATTTCGCCATAGCGTCAAGATGTCTCTATCATCTGAAGAAAGAGGGTAGGGCGACAATAAGCTTGTCAGAAGATAACGCAATATACCGTGCGAACAACCTCAACAAAATACTGCTCCGGCTGGCACCTGTGAGCTTCTTCATGTATGTCATCCATCCACTCCCATGGATTGACCGACATATAAGATTGACCGACTACCTCATCTCCAATCCTGATTACAAGGAAACTGCTGCTTTTGTCTCTGTCGCAATTCTCAAACTGACGCTCATTCCCCTCCTCTTCTTCGCCATGCGCCGCTATACACCCCGCCTCTTATCAATCCTGACCGGCGGACGCTCCTCCAGAACTTTCCAATCTCCCGAAAAATTATTAACTTTGCAGTCTGAAAAGCTAACAGAAAGCCCAAATTGCTGAAAGAATTATGAAGACAGCCCTTATAACCGGTATAACCGGACAGGACGGCAGCTACCTCGCCGAATTCCTCCTCGACAAAGGATATGACGTGCACGGCGTGATCCGCCGCTCGTCAGTAGACTACCGCGAACGCATAGCCCACCTCGAAGGGCACCCCAACTTCCACCTCCACTATGCCGACCTCGGAGACTCCATGTCAATCCTCCAGGTCGTAAGCAAGATACGCCCCGACGAGTTCTACAACCTCGCCGCGCAGAGCCACGTGCAGGTGTCGTTCGACTCACCCGAATTCACCGCCGACATCGACGCGACCGGCGTGCTCCGCTGCCTTGAGGCAATCCGCCTCTGCGGCCTTGCTGAGACTTGCCGCTTCTACCAGGCATCAACATCCGAACTTTACGGCAAGGTCGAGGAAGTGCCCCAGAACGAGAACACCCCGTTCCATCCCTACTCACCCTACGCCGTGGCCAAGCTCTACGGTTTCTGGATAGTCAAGGAATACCGCGAGGCGTACAACATGTACGCATGCTCCGGCATCCTCTTCAACCACGAGAGCGAACGCCGCGGAGAGACATTCGTCACCCGCAAGATTACCCTCGCCGCCGCACGAATCGCCCAGGGCAAACAGGATAAGCTCTACCTCGGCAACCTCAGCTCACTCCGCGACTGGGGCTACGCCAAAGACTACGTGGAGTGCATGTGGCTCATCCTCCAGCAGCAACAGCCCGAAGACTTCGTGATCGCCACCGGAGAGCAGCACACGGTCCGCGAATTCTGCGAGCTCGCATTCCGCCGCGCCGGCATCAACCTCCGCTGGGAAGGCGAGAACGAGAACGAGAAAGGCATCGACGAGGCCACCGGCCGCGTGCTCGTCGAGGTCAGCCCCGACTTCTACCGCCCGACCGACGTGGTCAACCTCTGGGGCGACCCCACCAAAGCCAAAGGCAAACTCGGCTGGGATCCCGCCAAGAAGACCACCTTCGAAGAGCTGGTCAACCTCATGGTAGACCACGACATGGAGAAAGTGGCCGTCGAACGCGCCGGCGAGCACATCCGCACCAACCTCGCCGAATACCTCGAAAAAGGCATAGTAAAATAACCCCCTGAGGTCGGGACAGATAACTTAACCATAAAGCCACCGCCAAGTAATAAAGGCATCGCCAAGCAATCGAGCCGTCTGCGGTCTGTCCCTGCCAACCCGTCATAGTCGAGTGGTCAAAGCCTGCAGGCTTTGACCACCTTCACATATTACCATGATATGTGTCCGGCTTAATAACTGAAAAACTCATGTACATACCTGCGAATATTGTTGAAGAACTTCAACAGATAAATTGCGAGGAACTTGCCGGCCGCTTAGGAATGGAAGTCCGCAGACACAAGACCCGTTGTTTCCTGCATTCAGAGTCTGTTCCGAGTCTTTCCTTCCATCCGGCCAGAAAGAATCTATGGCATTGCTTCTCATGCGGCAAAGGAGGAAATGCCATAAGTCTTGTCATGGAGTATGAAAAGTGTGGATTTTCAGAAGCCTGTGAAAAATTATGTTCCATATATGGAATCGCCATTCCCAATGGAACAAGAACTTATATACCTAAAAAAAGAATTTCCCATAAGGCGGTATCATTAAAGCAAACCGACAATGACAGAAAATTTGATACCGAAATAGCGGAATGGCTGCTTGATAATATGACATTGACGGCCAATGCCAGGAATTTTCTATTCAAAGAAAGAAAACTCAGTGAGAAAATCATAACCGGAATCGGTATCAAATCATTGGATGACAGTCGCGACATCAGCGATAGGGCGAGAGCGAAGTTTGGAGAAGAGAGATGCCGCCAGAGCGGATTATTTGGCGAAAAAGGCTATCTTTCTTTCTGGACCCCATGCCTGATTTTTCCTTATAGAGATAAAGCGGGAACACTGTTAGGCTTGCAATCACGCTATCTCGGAGAGAATAAAAGAGCAAGCCGGTTTCAATTCTTATCCGGCCAAAAGACCCATCTGTTTAATCTGCCGATACTGAATGGAGACACCGATATCCGCGAGCTATACATAACAGAAGGTGTGACCGATTGCCTGGCAATGCTGTCACACGGAAAATCGGCTGTAGCAATTCCGAGTGCAACACTTATACCGGAGAGCGACCTGCCACTATTGGCCGGATACGAACTGAGGATGATGCCCGACAATGATGATGCAGGATGGGACGGTTTCGTAAAACTACGCCTCTCTTTGGCAAAAAAAGGACTCAAAATCTTCAGAGAGGATATACCTGTCCAATTTAAAGATTACTCGGAATGGTATGCATCCGGCCATAAATAACTGAATATCGATAGATAAGTAACTGAATTATGAGAACTGACCCCAATGATATATTCCGTAATTTCTCCCGATTTAAAGAAGAAATTATAAATATATTAAACAGTGCTTCCGACGAGCCGACTGCGGCTGTAACTAAACGGCCATTCAAGCGGCCCGATCAGCATCGCCTGTTTAACAAAGAGGATATGTATCACTTCGTTACATATTTGCAGGATTTGCATGGTTTAGACATCACCGGCCCAATCAGAAAAGGCGTGTGTACTGACAGGAACATAGAGGAATATGCAACGGAAAGTAGTTTCTTATGGAGCAATCCACAACTGATGTTTTACCAATATATCCTGCTTAAGGATTCGGACCATAAGTATAACATAGGTTATTTCAGGGAAAGCATCAGCCGAATGATACGGGAAATTGTGGAACTGAACATCTTCTTTTTAGATGTGTATATCCTCTGCAAAGTTCTCGACAATATATTCGATTTTAAGAAACTGGACTACAAATCCAAGACAGGAAAGACACCGCTTAAAATAAGTTTTAACAATCTCATCTTCGTCGGATACGAAGACGGGAAAATACAATTGACCGTCACGGAAGATGGATTCAGAAGTTTCAAATCATATCGGACAGGAAAAATCAATTTAGGTCTATACGCAGAAAATGATTTGTTATTCTGCGATAAAGTTTCTGTACCACGTTTCAAGGAAGATGATCGGGAGTCTATTTACAATGGAGATATTGGTGAAGGTAACTGGAGTAAACTTATCCTGCCTCCTGAACCGGCTACCGGTACCGCCACCCAAAAAGAAAATGACATATACGAAGAAATTGATAACTGGCTGAAGACATTAGGTCTATTGCCGGCAATCAGCTGAAAAACCAAATCAGATTCCATAAATCATAAGACGAGTAAAACGATGGAAATAAATTTCAAGGATGCACCGCTTTATAAGTTTGTGACATCATACCGGAACATATACCGGGCCATCTACGCCCTTGAATCCTACATCGAAGAATTGCAGCTGCTGAATGAGGATGATCTGAAGTTATACTATGCCCTGCACGACAAATATAACTGGGACGTTATTAATCTGATTATCAAATATTGTCAGCGTAGAATAACTGAGATAATAGACAATCCCGATAAATACTTCATGACTTCAGTTTACTTTGCGCTTAAGAAATTTGATGATGATGACAACAAAGTTAAATTCCGCCCCCTGCATACCGCCGACCTCAAAGAACAGATATGCATGGTGGCCATGTTGCAGGTCCTGATGTTTGTAGACAGCGATGAAGATGATGATAATAAAGAAAATCGCAATAAAAAGAATCGCAATGAAGAGGATGGCAATAAGGCGGAGGCTGGACGCGCACCCTCAGACCTGCTGAAGTCTATTCCAGATAATTTTTATGGCAATCGCGCCTCTATCCGGCTGGAGAGTATCTATCAAAGATGGGCACCCAACTATCAGGCATATAATCAGAAGATTATTGAGTCGTGCGGCGAGTATAGTAAAAGCCACAAATATGAATACGAGGTTTCCCTGGATATCAAGGAGTTCTTTCCTTCAATCTCACCCTTTTTCCTGTTTGTAAATATCTGCAATGTTCTGAAAGAGAGATTACGACACAAACAAACCGCCTCCCGGATATCAGAAAATGAAGAGAAGAATATTTACCGGAAGAATTTCGAGGTTCTGAAAAGAATCACAGCAAAACTCCTGTTTCTTGAAATTAAAGACCCGGACTATATTCGCGATAAGGAGCTCGAATACTATTTCCCGAAGTCAAACATGAATCAGGAACAACAAAGGGAGGCCAACGAAGAATTTTTAGCTAAAGACAGATTGTTCGCTAAAGGAGTGGCCCAGGGTCTGCCGCAGTCATATTTCTTCGGGAACTTATGTATGGCCTATATACGCAAGGAGATTGTTGCCGCCGACATGTTCAAGGGCAAGGATTATTTTTACGTAGATGATTCGGTCATATATGTAAAAGGTTTCAATGAAAAGATTCTGGAAGTCAAAGCATTCAATAAGAAGATAACTTCATTGAATAACAATTTGCAGCAGCTGACATCAGATGCCAAGATAGAGGAAATCTGGGAAAACGCAAACGCCTATCCCCATGAAAGCAAAACTTCCAATATCAAAACTTCTGAGAAACCCTCCTTGCTCGATGACCTCAGGGAATGTGGCGGCACGGCAGCGGAATTCCATAAAAAAATTGAGTATAATATTGAATTTCACGACAGTTCGAAGAGTACGATTCAGACTATCGATGCCGCCAACAGAAACATAAAATCTCTGGGTGGATTAGGCAGGAATGCATCGTGTGCCGACTCATTCTTTATGGAGTATGACGACCGCCGTATCTCCAAAAAGAAAATGAACGCCCTGAATGACTATGCCTGGGAAATCATAAACCAGATCGAGGAAGAGGAAAAAAGTAAGAAATCCGAAACTGATGATGAAGACAAAAATAAGCCCTTAGATACCGACTCAAACCAGCTTCAGCTGAAGGTCTTTAAAAGATTCCGCAAGATCTTTTTATCACGGAATATGTGGTTGGATACCATGGATGCCGGGGAGATAAAGGAATATCTTGAGGAATGGTTCGATATGTTATTATCTGCCGAGAGACTGTCCGTAAGGAAAAAGATGCGTTCACCTGTATCTCAATCTCTTGAAGAGAAGGAGAATCAAAAGTCAGACAACAACACCGATGAAGACAATAATACGGCTTCCGAAGATAAAACCAACCGCCTCCCAGATTCAGGAAAATCTGCTGAAGAGTTTACCAATGATGACAAAAAGAGATGGTTTGAACTCACCGATAAGGAATCTTTCAGGGCAGAGGCCGCTCAACTGTTAAAATGCAGTTCACTGAAAGAGGCTGAGAACCTTAAAGAGAAAATAAATAGTTTCGAGGAAATTTTTTCAGGAGTAAGTACTGACTCTTATAACCATCTATATTTTCATAAATATTTAGATGGAGTGATTGCGGAGCGTAATATGACCCGTAATCGCTATGCAAGTCTTCATATGGCACTCCGCTCTGAGATTCCCGCCGCCTCTAACATCGACACTGCGCACGCCATCGGGCGCTTGCGCAAATTCATCTTTGATGAGTTCCATTTCATCTTTTCATCCGACGCAAAAAGTGAGCAAGAGCTGGCAGACACTCGCAAAAAATATCCCTTTCTATTCAAGAAAAAAGATAAGAAAGACAACAAAGAGAAAGAGATTGAGAAAGAAAATGAGATTGGGAAAGAGAATGAGATTGAGAAAGAGATAGAGAATGAGATTGAGGGGATGCAATTCATGAAAGTCGTGTCTGACGAATTCAAGCGCAGGATTCTGAATGCTTTTTTCTCAGTAATGATCGGCGTCAATCCTTCAGAAGAAGTTCCGTTTGTAAAGACAAAAGGAGGAAATATCGACTATGCGTCATTCAGGATTTTAGTCTGGCTGAGAAACCCCAATTTCGACATCCATGATTTCTGGCATTTTCTTTCCAAGATTGAGCCTCATGCGTTGCCGGAAAGAATGATGGTCGATAACGGGCTTCCGGAGGTCGTGAAAATATTTATGACGAAAGTCGTTGACCCGGGCAAGGTTGACGACCTTATAAAGACACACCGCATCGTCAAGGGACTCTGGCAGAATGGATCGAAATTCCTGAATTCATATACCCTCCACAATGAGGAACATGCTGTCAAGTTGATAACACTTGCCATGAATATTATCAGGCGAATTGATTATTTCCAGCTGAAACAACTTGATTACTATATACTGTTTCTCGCCTGCTACCTCCACGATATCAGCATGGTCATCCATCCTGACCTGCAGCGTTTCTGCCATGCGGAAGAGGAAAACATAGCATTGATGGCTCCTTATCTCACCTCAATGAAGAATATTCTGAAACAATGGGAATCAACCTGTTCCGATTTAGGGAATTCCGAAGGTTTTGCCAATTTCTGGAAATCATTAGGAGGCAAAATGGTGGAGATATTCAATGAAGTATACGAATTCCACGAATCCCGAAGCCGGAACAACCACGCTAAAGACAGTGCTCTTTTCATTAAAAACAAACGCCATGACCTCTTCAAGTATCTTGAAGAAACCATTGTCGAGGCCGTGGCCAGGGCAGGAGAAGACCATGGCAAGGAGATACACCATGTCTATGACCTCCGGTCTTCTGCAAAGAATGATACGACCAGCGCGAAATATATAACCATCCTGCTGCGTCTTGCCGACTTGATGGATATCTCAAACGACCGAATAAACTACCACCTTCTCAACGAGAACGTAAGCCATATGTCAGAGAGATCCAGATTCCACTGGATTTCACATCTTGTAACCGACGAGATTCAGTTGATACCCCATTACGAAATAGGATATGACACTCTACATGACATGGATGGTGTTGCCAAAAACGAATATTACATCCGCGAGACCCTGCGGTTCTACATCATTCTTAACATGAAGAGCCTGGAACCGATAAAGAGAAAAGAGGGCAGTTGCCGTAAGTGGCATAAAGAAACATATAAATGTAGCGAAACCCCCGTTAGATATAATGGTTTCGAGGGCATCAAGATCCGCTTCGACCGGAAACTTTGCGAAGAGAAGGAGTGTCCGATGGTGTGCCGATGGATGAATGAGAAACTCAACTGGATGCTTCCCGAACTTGAAAGACTGCAGAAATATCTGAACACCGTAAACTACGAACCGTTCAGAACCGAGATTGAAGTGGATATCCTCTTCAAGGATTATCCCGACATTAACCTCAAGCCCTCACTCTTCGACGATGTGAGGCGTCATTTAACAGGAGAACACAATGAGTAGCAAACATGAATTTATAACACATCTGTTCGAGGAATTCACGCGTATAACCGAGGTCCTTTCCGAGGGCTTCGTCCCCAATTATCATGGCGAAGACCTCCGCCTCGACACAAATCCCAAGGATGTGATGTATATGGGCATACCCATGGTATCTTTTGCAGATATCGAAGCTCAGACCATACTCGACCACATCAACCGTGTAGGAAAAGATTATGGATCATATGCCATATCGATGAAAAAGGAATGGGCCTTACGACAGAAATGGCTCAATCCGGTATGGTATGTCACCGACGAGGCCACACTCATGCACCTCCACCGGAACTGGAAGGCAGTAATGGAAACCGGAATCTCCGGGTTCATGAAGAAATACAAATCGCCATGGATAGACGAAGACTTTCACAACTACGCGGAAAGAGAGTGGCGCTACACAGTGCCGATAACAGAAGTCAAATGGATTCTTACACAAGAAGCCTACGACAAATGGCGTAAAGACCCGAATGAAAAAAGACCGGCACCAACCGAGGAACTGATAAACCATGCGTTGAAATTCGATATTGGGGATATCGACAGTATCATTGTACCCGATAAAACCTATACCGATGAAATCAGCAATTTCCTTCATACAACAGAAACATTCTCCGGCCAGAAAAGAAAACTATCAGAAGGGGAAATCAATTTCCTCCTCGGTTTAGTAACGACTATAAAATAGCGCAGAAAAGAGACAAGACTTCACATGGTGAGTCCGGATAGATCAATCACTCTACATGATAGAGCAAAAACACTACATGGTAGAGTGAGAACTCTACTTGGACTCACCACACGTGCCCGCACCCTCACGCACCCCACTTCCCCCGATTTGCATATGTCGCGCAAAATCACTAACTTTGCACCCAAAATAAGACCGACTTGACATCATACATGAAACAGACCAAGTTTCGGCAACTTTCACTCTCTGCATCATAACTGCCTGACGCCCACCAAAATACCGCGCCAAGCAGGACTAAAAACGCACCCCAATCCCCACCTTCGGATTGTACTGTAAAAAGCAAGCGGACACAGGTACGCGAATGGGTAGCCACCTCCGAGGGCTATGACCGTTCGCGGATGCTCTCCATCAAGCCTGACAAAGACCTCCCCCTCCCCTCCACACCCGAATCGCGCCTGAAAACAAGGAAGTCCTCGCTTCTCAGCTACCTTTTCAAACACATTCTTAACAGCCTGTACCTGGATTATAAAGGAATAGACACCAAACCGTCGCTACAAAACCGTAGACAACGCAAGAACGTCAGAGAAAACAAGCTCAGATTCTACGACAAATGTCATGATCTGATAGGCCAATGGGTATTTTTACAGACGCTTCTAACCTCTCCCCAGAACAGCCTTTGCCGAGCGGACGCACCATCCAATCCGGGAGTCAAAGACTACAGCGTCATCGCCCGTAACCTCGCCAACATAAAGGATGGCACCGAGGCCCTACGCAACAAAGTCCGTCATCACCACGACGACGAGAACCTGCATGCAGCCAACCGTGCCACACGCCTCAGTCTGCGACTGGCATGGCTCAGCCTCGTTCTCGGATTGCTCCGCATACTCCTCGCCCTCCTCTCCTTCCAATCTTTCAAACTCCTGAAAGATTACATCTACAACCAGCTCCACACCCTGCTGCCCTGATATCCGAATGGCATCGACATGGATGTTTGTTAATGAGGCAGAAAAGACCTTTCTTCATTAGCAGATCTTTCCGCAATACCTCCCCACACATTAAAAAAACTTGGGTTATTAGGTGAATCTCCTCAAAATCGACTGGAAATAAACAATGTAAACATATGAAAGCTGTAATTCTCGCTGCCGGACTTGGGACGCGTCTGAGACCGATAACTGACAGCGTACCCAAATGTATGGTTCCCGTTAACGGGAAATGCATAATCGATCAACAGATTGACAATCTGAAGGAAAACGGTCTTTTAGAAAAAGACATTTTCGTCATCGGAGGATATAAGGAAAATGTTCTGAAGAATCATTTACTTAACACCTACCAAGGTATCAACTTTATCTCAAATCCGAGGTATGATGAGACCAATAACATGTACTCCCTTTTCCTCGCTAAAGAATATGTTAAGGGAGAGGAATTCTTGCTGATGAATGCAGATGTCTTCTTCGACAGTTCAATCATCAAGGGAATACAAGAAGGGAAAGGTAGCAAAATTGCATGTGACAAAAGCTGCTATCTGGAAGAATCAATGAAAATCACCATCGATTCAGACAAAAAAATCAACCATATCAGTAAGAAGATTACAGAATCCGACCATTTTGCAGTCTCCATTGATGTATATCGCATCTCGCCGACGGCATCAAAAATACTTTTCGACGAGATTGAATATACAATATGCGAAAAGAATGATGAAAATTCTTGGACAGAACTTGCTCTCGATGCAATCTTCCCGACAACAGAATTCACCCCTTACATTATTTCAGGCCGATGGTTCGAGATTGACACTCTTGAAGATCTTACAACTGCTGAAAAACTTTTCGCATAAAAATTTTTAAGGATGCTAAAAGACATAGACCTGTTCCTTTTAGACATGGATGGCACAGTGTACCATGAAAACACATTGATTCCTGGTGCATCTGAATTCTTTTCTAAAGCCAATGCACGAGGAAAGAAATACGCCTTCATGTCTAACAATTCATCGAAAAGTAAATCTGATTACATCAGCAAACTCAATCAATTGAAAGTTGAGGCAGAAAGTAACCAGATTATCTCTTCCGTTACTGTTACTCTGAACTACCTTAAACAACATTACCCTGATAATGCAAAAATATACTTGGTCGGAACTAAGTCTCTTAAATCAGAATTGCAAAATGCAGGCTACAATATCGTGCCGACTGAATATAGAGGCGAAGACATTGATATTTGCATTTTGGGCTTTGATACAGAACTAACATACGACAAACTGCAGGGTCTATGTTACCATGTTAGCCTCGGTAAAGATTACATCGCCACCAACTGCGATTTGAGATGTCCGGTAAAAGGAAACCGTTTTATCCCGGACTGCGGAGCAATGGCAAAAATGGTTGAACTTGCTACTGAACGGACTCCTAAGTTTTTAGGTAAACCGGAACCGGATATAGTATATACGGCTTCCGAAATATTCAACGTCCCTGTATCAAAGATAATGTGTGTCGGGGATCGTCTATACACAGATATTGCCGTAGGTATTAATGCCGGTGCAAAATCAGCACTTGTTTTAACAGGAGAAGCCACCGAGACTGATGTTCTGACCTCTCCGTTTAAACCAACCTATATTTTCTCAAGCATAAAGGAAATTGCAGAAATACTCTGACCGTGTATTACAATTTAATTAAGACTCCGGCAATCATAAAAACCGGCAATCAAGTTCTGAGGAATATAGATGACCTTCTTAGACAAGCTCATCTCTATTATCCAGCTAAGATTCTTGTGACACAATCTAACCTGTATGAAATATACAGGGATGAGTTGACTGCAAATTCTTTCGAGAGAGTTATATTCTGCAAAGGTGGAGATATAGCTGAAACAACATCCCTCATTAAAGAAATCAGAGAGACTGATGCACTTATCGTGGCATTTGGAGGGGGCAGTATCCTTGACTTAGTCAAATACAGTGCAAGCAAATCTGATTTACCCTATATCACAGTTCCCTCAACCCTCTCTAACGATGCTATATATTCCTGTGTGGCGCGGCTTACTCAGAACGGCAGAAAAAAAAGTCTCGGCGTTCAACCTCCCACCGGAATAATCGTGGATCTTGACGTGATTCGAAAATCTCCTGAAGAACTCATTCTCGCTGGAGTTGGAGATCTTATCACAAACCTGTCAGCCATTCAGGATTGGAAACTCGCCTATAAGAATATCAACGAGCCTATTAATGAACTCGCGTTTATGCTTGCGAAAGAGGCCGCTTTGGGAGTATATAACTACACCTATGGTGATATTTACTCCGACGACTTTCTTATGGATCTCACAAATGGATTAATATCATCCGGTCTTTCTATGATTATATCCGGAAATACACGCGGTACAAGTGGCTCAGAACACATGATAAGTCACGCAATAGATGAGTACTTTCCGGAAAAATCATCAATACATGGTTTGCAAGCGGCGTGGGCATTTCATTTAATTGAAAAAAAAATAAGAAATAATACAGCCTTCTTTAACAAACTCAATAATTTTTATGAAACAATTGGCTTATCTCAGACTATTAACAAACATATTCCCTGGTCAGAAAAGGAATTTAATGATCTCATACCATATGCAATGAAAATAAGACCTCGATACACTATTTTCAATACTATTTTATAATTCCGTTAAAAATATGTCCTCTGCGATACATCTATTAAAATTAAAATGTTTAGCTCTTAAGTTATTTCTGTATAGAAAAATTTTCATACCATTAAAAGCTGAGCAAATAAGACATAAAAGAAACATCAAGATTATTTTTGTACTTGAAAATCTTGGGGCATGGAAATCAGAATCTCTATATCTTCAAATGCTTAAAGACACTCGTTTTAATCCATTAATAGTCATTGGGAGAAGTGATGAGGAAGATGATTGTAATAACTTAAGAAGTTATTTGGAAACTAAGAAATACATTTTTAAAGAAGTTGGTTATATAGGTGATTCTCTATGGAAGGACTACAAACCGGATATTATATTTTATCAGAAACCTTACGGTGGTATTTTCCTGAATAATTTAAAAGCCCTGTTCTGTTATTGTCCATATTCATTTCACAATAGTATTCAGGATTGGGCATTTAAGACATCATTCATATACAACTCCTGGCAGGTATATTATGAGAACCCGACCCTATGTGATTACTATACAACACAATTAGGCAAAGGTTCGAAAAATGGTTACGCTACCGGAATACCTCCGATGGATGAACTACTGACTCCCAAGGAATTGCTTGAGAACCCATGGAAAGGTGATTCTACGAAGAAGCGGATTATATTTGCTCCTCATCACTCTATAAATCCAGAAAACTGGTGGCAATCATCCACTTTTCTTGAAACTGGGGAAATCATGCTTGAACTTGCAGAAAAATACTCTGACAAAATTCAATGGGCCTTCAAACCCCATCCACTCCTGAGAGGAAAACTCGAAAAGATATGGGGAAAGGAACGCACTGACGCATATTACAATAAGTGGGAAAACTCGGAATGGAGCCAATACGAAAGTGGGAAATATCTCGGATTGTTTAAGTATTCCGATGCTATGATTCACGATTGCGGCTCTTTTATTGAAGAATATCATGTTACAGGAAATCCGGTCATGTATCTTATCAGAAAAGAAGAAGGGACACATGATTGGAATGAAACTGTTGATGAAGCTTACCGTCTGCATCAATTCGGTAAAACAAAAGAAGATATTGAAAGATTCATCATCAATGTTATTGAAGGTAAAGATGAATCAAAAGATAAACGGATTGCATTCTTCCGCAATAACCTAACATCGCCATACGGCAAAACTGCTGCCGAAAACATAATAGAATGTATTCTTGACAAAAAAGCCGCACATAAAATGCGTTACAAGAAATTTTCTAATTAAAAAATGGAGGCAGAAGAATCACTCAAATCAAAGGCTGTCAAAGGTGTTGCATGGAGTTTTGTCGGCTCATATGCCAATAAATTCATCCAGTTTGTAATTTCTCTCATACTTGCTCGGCTCTTGACACCGTCAGACTACGGTCTTATCGGAATGCTCGGATTCTTCATGGGATTGGCAAGTACCATTATTGACAGCGGATTCTCCAATGCCCTCATCCAACACAAAGACCGGTCAAACAAAGATTTCTGTACTGTATTTTACATAAACTTTGGACTCAGTCTATTGATGTACGGCATCCTTGCAATCTCAGCTCCATGGATTGCCGATTTCTATAACCAGCCACAGCTGACACCAATCATACGCATATATAGTCTCACGCTTGTAATTGGAGCATTGGCTGCAATCAATAGCGTTCAACTGACTATAGAACTTAAATTTAAATTAAGCACATTAGTAAGTACCGCTTCGGCCCTTATTTCCGGATGTGTAGGACTATTGTTTGCATTTTTAGGATTCGGTGTATGGGCTCTCGTTTTCCAGCAGATTGCCGCAGCTGTAATCCGTGTTCTTCTTCTTTTCTATTACGTAAGATGGATTCCATCTCTGATTTTTTCGGTCTCCTCTTTCAAAAGACTATTTGGATACGGTTCAAAACTTCTCGCCTCCGGCCTTCTGCATACGGCCTATTCGAACATGTATCCACTAATTATTGGTAAACAATTCAGCGCAGCCGACCTGGGTTATGTATCCCGTGGCCAGGGTTTCAACGAAATGGCTGCCGGAACCATCAATAGTGTGCTGTCGAGCGTTGCTTTCCCCGTATTGAGTAAAGTTCAAGATGACGACGAACGCCTGCTTGCACTTTACGAGAAATACATCAAGATGTCCGCATTTGCAATCTGCCCTATCATTCTGTTTCTATGCGGCATTGCAAAACCCCTTGTCCTCTTTCTGCTCACAGACAAATGGGCACCCTGTATTCCACTTCTCCAGATATTAAGTATCTCCTATATATGGGATGGAATCATCCGAATTAACCTTAACCTGCTATACGTAAAAGGCCGGAGTGACCTGTTCCTACGCCTTGAAATAATCAAGAAAACAATAGCCGTCATAATCTTATTGATTTCGGTATTCATTGGCAATCTGACCATATTTTGTGTCGGCATGACGGTTTACTCATGTATGGCACTATATGTCAACACCTATTATACAAGGAAAATACTTAACTTTGGCTTTGTCAAACAGATGCGCCAGATAGCTCCATATTTGCTATACGGATTCCTTATAATGGGAGAAGCTCTTATTATAAGCTATGCAATTCCAAATTCCCTCATCTCCTTAATAGTCTCAATCATTATCTGTCCAACCACTTACATATTAATATGTAAGTATACGCACCAATATGCTTTTATTGAGACGATTAATCTCATTTCACCCAAACTTGGTAAACTGGGATATAGACTCCAAAACTGGATTCATTAAATCTTCAATATACTCCACATTCAATTAAACGTTAATATTTTTTCACTGCAATTCACATGAACTCTAACGAAAAAATAAGAAGGCACATCCCCGAAATTTTATACTCGATAATTGTGCCGGTGTATAATGCCGAGACAACACTTCATCGATGTATCGATTCTATTTTAGCTCAGACGGAACCGAATTTTGAGCTCATATTGGTTAACGATGGGAGTAAGGATTCATCTGCCTCAATCATTGATGAATATGCATCGCTTGATAAACGAATCAAAGTTTTACACAAAGTTAACGGAGGTGTTTCATCTGCAAGAAACCTCGGATTAAGTATAATACGGGGTAAATACGTCACCTTCATTGATTCCGATGATTTCGTTTCACCAGATTACTTATCATCATTTAATGACGAAAATGCAGATCTTGTAATCGGAGGAGTTATCTGTCTTGAAAATAATCAAGAATATATTTGTCAATCGGATACGGTTTACTATTATAATAAATCTAATTTTGGAGACATTATAATTGACCACAATAATAAAACATACATTCGTTCTCCTTGGTGTAAAATATATAAATCTTCAATCATTAGGAAAAACGACTTAACTTATAATACAAATATACATTTTGCGGAAGATTATTTTTTCACTCTTGAATTTTTGAATTTTTGCAACTCCGTAAAGATTATTCCCCAATCTCATTATTATTATATTCTCCCTATTCATAGAGTATATAAAATGGATGTTTTACAATATGATACTGCAGTTAAAACCTATTGTGAAGCCATTAAGAATCTCAACTACACTAAAGAAGGAATTACACAAGATATAAAAATTAATAAAAGAGGCTTGTTTTGTGTTCTTCATATTTACATATCCCATTTACGATACATTCCAAAATTCAAGGAAATTTCTCGTTTTATAACAAAAAAAGCCTATAGACACACTGCTGTAGAAGATAAAGAACTCTATATTTCTGCAAAGTTGAAAAGAATTATAGAAATATCAAAATTATTATTGAAAAGCAATCACAATCACTAACCCATTTTATTTAAATGCGTATTTTACAGATTGCATCCGGTGATTTCTTCTCTTCCTACGGTGGAGGGCAGGTCTACGTTAAAAACATAGTAGACACTATGATCGATGCCGGAATTGACGTATCAATAATTTCTTTTATTCATAATGGCGATACCCAAAAGAAAAAATATAAGAATCATTCCATTTATGAGGTTCCTATCTCAATTGCAGAAAAGGACTTAGAAAAAATTGTTACAGAAATAGAACCTAAGGTCATACACGCCCACAGCTATAAACATATTATATGTCGTCTTGGCACTAAACTTAATATTCCAGTGGTAGTGACCTCTCATCATGGCGGAATACTGTGTCCCGCAGGTGCAAGACTGGATTGCAAAGACAATATATGCCATAGACAAATTAGTCACACGAACTGTCTGCCATGCTATCTTAGAACCATCCGTACCGGTTTGAAAATATGGTACCCGTTCATGAAACATATTCCTCAAAAGACATATATCTCTTTAGGAAACAAACTTTCTCATCTTCCATTCATACCTTTCATCAGCCCGATTGGTTCAGCGGCAACGCATATCGAGAATCATATCAACCATTGGCACGAAATATGCAAAAAGGCCAATATCATGATTGCCCCTTGCAATGAAATTGCAACAGCAATGATTGAAAATGGATTAGACAAAACAAAAGTACGGGTTATTCCTCATGGAGTACCGTTGCCTGACAAGAAACCAGCTTTTCCTCCAATCATTGATGGCAAGATAAAGTTCTATTATGTAGGTCGTATATGCCATGTCAAAGGTATACACATATTGCTTGAAGCTTTCTCCAAAGTTATAAACTCAGCCATAGAACTTCATCTGATAGGGGGAGCGGGGAATAAGAATGAAGAGAAATATATGTCAGGCCTAAAAAATAAATATCAAAAGGATAAACGTATTATCTGGCATGGCAAGCTATCTCCAAGTCAAGTCTATAAGGAGACATCTAATTTCCATGTCTCTGTTACAGCTTCTATATTTCTTGAAGCCTTTGGTCTCAACATAGCAGAATCTCTTGCTCTCGGTAAACCGGTTCTTGCTTCTCGATGTGGAGGAGCGGAAATGCAAATTAAAGACGGAGTGAATGGTTGGCTTGTTAAACCAAACGATGCAGACGCTCTTGCAAAAAAACTCACAGAAATTATACAGTCTCCGGACATAATAAAAAAGTATTCCTCAAATTGTAGGGCTATCTCTCTAAAAGACCATTGCGACGTTCTTATTAAATTATATTACTCACTTATAAACTAATGAAAAGGATTCTTATCGACGCCAATCCAGTAGTTCCCTATCTTGTTGCAGGCAAAAACAGCGGAATAGGAAGAACAAATATGGAACTTATAAAAGCTCTCCATAACATTCCTCAAGAGGAAATACCATTTGAAATCTCACTATATACTCAAAATTTAAAGGGTGTCAGTGCCAAAGCACTGAACACGCGCTTCAAGTCAATACACGCATATTGGCGTAATAACCCCAGGTGGAATAAATCTGCCGCATCATTAAGACTACGGGAACTGATTGGCAGATATGACCTGTTACATATAACACATAACTTTGAATACGTAGCTCATCCTGAAAATTGCATAGTTACTATTCATGATGCTATGATGTTTTCATATCCTGAGTCTTTTCTGAATCATGACTTCGCAAAGAGTACTTATCCCCCATTCGCACGTAAAGCAAAAGCTGTGATAACATGCAGCGAGAACTCAAAGAGAGAGATTGCCGAATACATGGATGTCAACCCCGATAAGATTTTTGTCACTCCTTGGGGTGTAGACCATAACCTTCTCTTCCCTCACGAAGTACCTCCCTGTAGATATACAGATGGATATCCATATTTCATTTCCGTCTCGTGCGATAGGGGAAGAAAAAATACGATTGCGGTCGTTGAGGCATTTATCGATTTCTACAAAAACACTCCTACTCACCACCTTATTCTTGTTTGGAGAAAACCGACTGACGAAGTCCGAGAATTGATTAATAAGAATTCTCATGTTGCAGATAAGATTCATTTCGTATCAAATATATCAAATGAGGAATTAGCTGATCTCTATGCCGGTGCCACATGTTCATTTTTCCCAAGTAAATATGAGGGTTTTGGACTTCCTATTGCTGAATCCATGGCTTGTGGCACTCCGGTTGTGACATGTCGTAACAGTTCCCTTGAAGAAGTTGGTGGCGACGTAGCTCTATATGTAGAACCTGATGACATATCGGCCATGTCAGAAATAATGCTAAAATTCGAATCTGGAGAGCTCCAAAAGACTGATTTATCTGAATTAAATCTTCAACAGAGCATGAATTTCACATGGGAAAGATGCTCACGCCTCACTTTAGACGTTTATCGCAGATGCTTGGGCATATAAAAAATACTATTCGTGATTTCCGCTGCTGGATTCTAAGACAAAAAGCTCGTAATCAGGGTACATTAGACATTACCGACTCAACCCTCATCATCGCTCCGCACCCCGATGACGAAACCATCGGCTGCGGTGGCTTGATAACTCATCTTATAACCAGCGGCAACCCTCCCTATGTCGCAATACTTACCGGAGGGGGAGGCTCTCTCCACAACCACAGTGACATTACAGAAGAAACAGTAATCGAAGCACGCCGCAAACTGACTCTTGACTCAGCCTGCGAACTTGGTCTTCCGGCAGCAAATATCCATTTCCTCGATTTCAAGGATGGAAGTATCTCTGCGCGTCCCAAGACAGAGATGGAACGGCTGCGTAGTCTTATTGCTGAACTGAAACCGGCAAACATCCTCGTTCCGCACAGCGGCGAGGGATGGCCAGACCATCTCGCCGCCCGAGAAATCGGAATCTCTCTCGCCTCGGCTAACACAAATGTCTGGGAATATTGCGTCTGGATGTGGTATTACAACGTCTGGAACCTCGATTGGCACAACGCCCGCAAACTTCACCTCTCTCCAGCAGAACACAAAGCCAAACTTCGTGCCGTTCATGCATACGTCACCCCCAAAGCACCGTGCGGAGCACCATGGAGCGGAGTGTTACCCGCCCCATTCATACGCGCCAACACCACCCGCACCGAACTCTATTTTCATTTAAACAACGACTGCTAAGTAATGAGTCTATGATTTGAATGAATAAACGCATTGATGTGAATCTACTCATTTGATACTTCATAACTCATAACTCGGACTTAGTACCTACTTATTATCATGCAAATCATATTACTTTCCGGCGGTTCGGGCACACGTCTTTGGCCTCTGTCAAATGATGCACGGTCAAAGCAGTTCCTTCGTATCCTGGATAACAAGGAGGCAACCGGACGCGAATCGATGGTGCAGCGAGTAATGCGTCAATTACGCTCTTCCGGGATTGAAGCTGATATTACCGTCGCAACCAGTGATTCACAAAAGGATTCGGTCATTGCCCAGCTTGGCGATTCTGTTGACATAGTTACCGAACCTTCACGAAGGGATACTTTCCCGGCAATATGCCTGGCATGTGAATATCTCTCAAAGCAACGCAACTGCAAGCCCGATGAAATTGTGGTTGTAATGCCTTGCGATCCTTATACTGAAACAGAATATTTTCACGTCATCAAACGTATGGCGGACGGCATTTCCGAAAATGCAGCTGATCTCATCGTAATGGGAATCGAACCGACTTATCCGTCAGCGAAGTACGGATATGTTGTCCCTGAAAATGGGAACTGCGTTGATGGAATAATTCCGGTACACAATTTTACTGAGAAACCGGATGTGCAGACTGCCGGACACCTCATTTCCGAAGGCGCTCTCTGGAACGGTGGTGTCTTTGCATTCAGTCTTGGATACCTCACTGAAATCGCCGCAAAATATGTTGACGCCCCAACTTTCGATGAAATCAGGAACCGATACAAGGAGTTCCCAAAAATCAGTTTCGACTACGAAGTAGCTGAAAAAGAAAAGAATGCCGGGATGGTCAGATACCATGGCAAATGGAAGGACCTCGGCACATGGAACACTCTGACTGACGAGTTACCTACAACTGAATTTGGCAATGTCATCACTGACGGTTCCGGTGAGAATACGCATGTCTTCAATGAGCTTGGCATTCCATTGCTCTGCCTCGGAACCAAAGACCTTGTTATCGCAGCGTCGCCTGACGGAATCATCGTTTCTGAAAAAAGCAAAAGTGAGAATGTAAAAACCTATGCACAGCAGCTGAAGAACCGTCCCATGTATGAAGAACGCCGATGGGGAACATATAAGGTAATTGATTCAATTACTTTCCCTGACGGATTCTGTGCGCTCACCAAACAACTGACTCTCAACCCCGGATGTTCAATCAGCTACCAACGCCATGAATATCGTGACGAAGTATGGACTTTTATCGATGGCGAAGGAGAGATAATAATAGATGACCAGCGACGTAGCATTCAACGTGGAGAGACCGTAACCATTCCCAAAGGCTGCAAACATGCCCTTAAGGCATATACAAGCCTGACCTTTATAGAGGTGCAAAGCGGAAGCAATCTTGTGGAAGAGGATATAGAACGCTTTCCGCTGGACTGGTAAAACTTAGGTTCCAGTTCCTTTATTTTGAGCAAACACCCGCATCAATATAATTGCGTATTTTGCGATATGACAACAGAAACGCTGCCTGAACCCGCAGAAATTGATTTCATTATTTTTGGAGCCGGAAATTACAACTCGCTCGGAGTGCTTCATGCTATGGCTGAAGCGGGTAGAGAATGTTTCCTTCTGATTATAGGTGACTCAAAAGACAAGAAACAAGGTAACATTATAGGATATAGCCGCTTTGCAAAGCATATCCATCATGTATCTTCGGCCGATGAAGGCGTTGAATGGCTTCTAACGTCACAAAACAACTTCCTAAAAGGAACTGTAATTTATCCAACCGGAGACATTGAAGAGAAAGCACTTGACCAAAACCTCAAACGATTATCTGCAAGATACATTTTCCCGAATGCCGGCATCCAAGGCCGCGTATCGGAACTGATGGATAAACAACTACAGACTGCGCTTGCCGAACAGTCAGGCATACGCATTTTGAAAAGCCGGTTCAGCAATGCTCCGGATTTTACATACGGTGAAGTTGAGTATCCATGCATGGTTAAACCTCTCAACAGCACTTCGGGTTCCAAGGGAGACATGCGTGTATGCGAAACCGAGCAGGAACTTGATGATGCGTTGACACATGGCCGCAATACAAAAGAATTTATTGTTCAACAGTACATTCGCAACGAGGCAGACCTCCTGTTTTTAGGTGTGGCCCTGCCAAATGGTGATGTCATCATACCGGCATTGGTAAAAAAGCCGGGAGTATCACCTACGGGAGAATATACCCACGCCATAATAACAACAGATGTCGATACACATCTACCGGAACGAAAACAAGTTGAAAATTTCGTAAAAAATATTGGATACTGCGGTCCGTTCAGCATAGAATTTGGACTCGAAAAGGAGAAAAACTACTTCTTTGAGATAAATCTACGCAACGACGGCACCTCACACTATCCCCTCAACGCCGGAGTAAACATTCCTATGATATGGTACCAAGCTTTGCGCAATCTGTCGTTCAAATCGGGATTCCCTTCCGTCGAATATGAAATGATAGACGAAGTAGCAGATTTGCGTCGGGTAATCGGACATGAACTCTCTCTCTCATCTTGGTTAAAATCATTCCGCAAAGCCGGGACCTACCGCTACTACCGCAAGTCAGACAAAAACCTGCGGCGCGTGCTCATATCTATGTTCCTTAACAGAACTACAGACAAAGTCAGAAGATTATTTTTTCAATAAAATTTCAATCTCCTCCGCCAACATGACACAAAAACCAATTTCACAAAACAATGGGCAATATACTACCCCCCCCCGAAAACAACCGGTAAAAGTCGCGTTGACTATGTTGACCTCTTGAAAGGTATTACAATTCTATGGGTGATTTGGATTCACTCAGATCACCCTGACTTTGGCAATTTCAGAATGCCGGTATTCTTTTTTGCCAGTGGAATTTTCTTTAAGTTATCAGACCCAAAGTCATTCTTTACAAAAAGATGGTATTCATTCATAATCCCATTTCTATTCTTCTATATTGCATCTATTCCATTTGAATGGATGATTGACCTTTGGGATTACAGGACATTAGATGCTTTCGATTGGAACAGAATAATGAGTTTATTTTCCAACGATGGCTTGTTAATAAATCCACCGCTATGGTTCCTACTGGTACTATTCTTCATACAATCGCTATCCTATGTGGTATTCCGATTGAATAAATCAATCATATGGATATTATGTATTGCATCATTATTTTTTCATGAGGAATTATTAGGGTTACCATGTCATTTTATGATAAAAAAAGGATTAGCATATTTCGGATATTTTGGTTTAGGATACCTGATAGGTAAACCTATGATAAAACTGATGTGCAATCTGAAGCGAAAGACTATGGTATTTATTGCGACTCTTGCAGTATTATTTATAAGCATACTGTATTTGGACAATGGTTTACCGGACTATCACTTTATGATTGAACGTATAAAACAAATCGCTTTCACGCTATCATTCATGACATTTTTTTCGTTTTTCGACGGAGTAAAATGGCTTGGTTTCCTACGGTTCTATGGAAAAGAATCTTTAATTGTATTGGGTACACACCAGTGGTTTCTTATTCCTATAAGAAGAGTAGTATTTAAGTTTATTCAAATACACAATCCTATAATCGGATTTTTCATGGCTGCACTAACTGCTGTCATTCTTTACCCTGTAATAAAGTTCCTTAATAAAAAAATACCTGTTTTCGTCGGGAAAAGAAAAAATATTGAAAAAGGGAGATTGAAGATTAGTCCCGCATAGTATTAAGTATAGTATAACCTTTATGAAACGCGTTCTCGTGTGCATACCTTGTCTTCTTACCGGAGGCACTGAAATCCAGACACTGAGTCTGGTCAAAGCTCTGATTGCAGCCCGGCACAATGTTACCGTCGCATGCTACTTCGAGCATTCCGATTCCATGGTAGCCCTTTATCAGGAGGCTGGGGCACAGGTACGCTTATTGTCACAAGATGGTAACAGACCTTCCGGTATCAAGGAAACTATAGCTCATCTTTGGAAAGGCCTCAAAGGAATTGTTAGGGATGTTCGTCCTGATGTTGCACATATACAATATATGGCACCGGGCGCAATACCTGTTATAATATTGCGGCTACTTGGCGTTAAGAAAATAATAGCAACAGCCCATACCTCAGGTGATATCTACTCTCCCAAAGGATTGAAACTTATTTCTCTTCTCAACAACCGGTTTCTAACTGCTTTCCAGTGTATAACAGAACGTGCAGAAAAGTCTTTTTTCGGCTCTTCTCAATTATACTCTCCAAATCTCAAACTCAAAAAGCACGGAAACCATTTCACAATCTACAATAATCTCCCCTCATACATCTCCCTCCGTGAAACTCCACGCTCTTTTGATGCAAACGGCAGTTTGACAATAGGTGTTGTCAGCCGTCTCGAACCAATCAAGGGTATGGACTTGGTAATTCCCGCTTTTGCGGAAGTCAAAAAGAATTTCGCGAATATCCGTTTGCTCGTTGTCGGTGATGGCTCTCTGCGCCAATCAATGGAGAAGCAAACGCAGGAATCCAATATACAGGACTCAGTAACTTTTGCTGGGCGTCAGCCGCAAGAGAAACTCCAATCATACTACGACAATATTGATATCCTGCTTATGCCTTCCCGCTCCGAAGGTTTCGGACTGACGGCAGTCGAAGGCATGGCTCGTGGTTGCGTACTTGTAGCCGCTGATACCGGCGGCCTACCCGAGGTCATTCGCGACGGCATAGATGGCCTGCTTCACAAACCTGAATCTTTAGTATCTATTGTAGATAAACTTCTGGAACTCCTTAGCAACCCCGATAAACTTCAACAACTATCTGACAACTCACGGCTGCGGGCGCAGCTTTTCTCCACCGAGGGATACAACTGTCAGATTGCAACCCTATATTCAACTCTCTCAAATTAAAACCCTCATATCTCCTTACACGCATTGGCGCGCTATGCACTCCTGATGCAGCCACCTCTGTCGCACGCTAAAATATAAAACCAACAACAATGCAATACCTCAACATACTGTACTTCCTTATAATTTCAATCATCGGTTACAGATTCCTTCGTTCCGATGGTAAGATTATCAAGGGAGCTTTCGACAACACAGAAACCTACCATTACTCAGGAACAGAATTATTCTGGTGTCTCACTTTTGCCACCGGACTTCTTGCATTTTCTCTGGATGTCGGACTTGACCTGATGGCAATACGTTTGCTGGTTCTGGAGATTTTCTGCATTACGGGCTTGTCTATCTCAAAAAATAAAGTTATTATATCCGGTGCTTTAAAAATCTATATTATATTTATGATATGGATTATAGTCGGCCTATTTTATGCTCCAGCACCTTTTTTTGGGATCCGTACAATCCTAAAGTATCTATACCCTTTATTGTTGTGCCTATTTGCCTGTTCGATTGTTCGAGACAACCAGGTTTTCATAAAATCTTGTCTTTTTGCAAGATTAGTTGGTATTATATCAATAGCCATTTCTTTTATACCTCTGATTGAATGGATTCTTTTTCCTGGAGTTATTTGGTATTATACGGCACGAGCCATAAATTATATTTCCATTATGATTTTCTCTTTGGGAATGTACTATTTTACCAACAAGAAGAAACAAAATTTTTTTTATGTTTTACTATTTTTAGCTCCCTGTTGTATCTGGGTATTCCGAACGTCTATAATGGGTTCTCTTGTTGCTGTAATGGCTTTCTTCTTTATCAAATATAAGCTGAAATCTTTGCCCTTGATTTTAGGTGTATTTTTATTGGGAATAATAGCAATCTTCACCGTTCCAGCAATTAAAGAAAAAATGTTCTTCGATGATAGTATAACTCTTACTGATTTTCGTGAAGGAAAGGTTAATGATCAAGATATAAATACGAACGCAAGATCTTGGATGTGGGAAACTCTCCAAAATAAATTCTATGAGGACAATAAACTGACAGGTAGCGGAACTGGAACCGTACAAGCTTACATGTACACTCATTCGAAAGAATTTAGCAATTTAACTGTTCCCCACTCCGACTTCGTACAACAGAAGTGCGACAACGGTCTCATCGGCCTAATCCTCTATGGTGCCGTTGCATTCTTCATATTCCTCGACGCGTTCCGCACTTACTGGCGTGCGCGTTCTGCACCACTCCAACTTTGCGCCATCGTTGCCGGTGCCTCAATAGTCGGAGTATACGCCACCCTATATTCCGACAACGTCGTCAACTACTCCATGGCTACCCTGTCCATGCCATTCGGATTCTACGGAATGATGCTCGGCCTCCGCCACTCCGAACAAAACAATGATTAATTGTTAATTTTTTAACTATATTTAATTTTATTTAACCACAATATTTACCCTCTGTGATTTCTGCATGCCTATTAGCAAATTCCCATCTACAATCTAACTATCTAATATAAAATGAAATATTTGTAATATATAATTCCAATACATGTCACTTCAAGATTAGGATATCTAAACTTTGTTCAGTATTTTTGCAGTGTTCAATTTTTTTGAACAAAATGAAATTAACATACAGTCAGACTGTCTCTGACTAAGGTTCAGCTTTACAATGCCACATTCACCCATACAGAACCGGAAGATGATACAACTTACATCTTGATTTCCATATAAAGGAATCCTACAACTCTATCCCTAAAATCTAAAGCCTGACACCTAAAGCCTAAAGATAAATGCTTTTTTCAATAGTAATCCCCCTCTACAACAAGGAGGGGCAGATAGCCAACACTCTCCGCTCGGTGTTTGCCCAGACTTGCACCGACTACGAGATAGTCATCGTAAACGACGGCTCTACAGACGGCTCCGCAGCTGCTGTCGAAGCCATCGGCGACCCACGCATCCGCCTCATCCACCAGCAGAACGCCGGTGTATCAGCCGCCCGCAACCGTGGCATAGCCGAAGCCCGAGGCCAATACATAGCCCTCCTCGATGCTGACGATGAATGGAAACCTAATCTTCTGGAAACTCTGTTAAATCTTAAGAAGAAGTATCCTACCTGTCAAATATGCGCAGGAAATTATACTCATGTAGACATTACGGGAAAGAAATCTCCAACAATAATCAACAATTTAGATTTCGATGGTGAAGATGGAATTCTTTCTAATTATTTTCAAATTGCAGCTATATCAAATCCACCCATATGGTCAAGCTGCGTGATGACAACTAAAGATATCTTTGACGCAGTAGGTGGATTTCCGGAAGGAATAAAATCTGGCGAGGATCTGCTTACTTGGGCACGTATTGCCTGCCGCTTCAAAATTGCATATACAAAAAAATCTCTGGCTCTATACAATATGGGTGAAGGTTACGATTTCTCGAAAAAACCTCCAAGAAACCAAGATAAAAATGATCCTGTGGGAGCCGGTTTAATAGAGTTGCTTAACACGTATAATCCATCAGGATTAAAAGAATATATTTCTCTCTGGCATAAAATGAGAGCATCCGTAGCAATCAGATACGGATACAAAAAGGAAACTATGTATGAAAGTTTTCAAGCCCTGAAATATAATAAAAAGAATTATAAAGTTTGGGCTTTCATACTTCTTTGCTTCATACCAAAGTCTATGAGAAATAAATTTATATCCTTAAGAAATCACTTTTAAATATGAAGAGACTTTTATTTTATTTCCTAAAATTTCTTGCCTTTATCACACGAAGTGTAAGTATGAAATGGTATATGACATTAACAGTTGCGGCACACAAGGTGGTTGGTGTCAAGTTTTCCGGAATGCCGGAATATATTGAACCCGACTGTTATCTTGACCCATCTGGCGGCCTCAACATTGGAGAAAATTCTGTAATATCCACAAAAGTCATCATCCTGACTCATGACTGGTCATTTTTAAAACGGATAACAAACCACGCTCCAGACAATTACACTCAGAAGGCCTTTAAATCAGTAAATTTAGGAGCAAATTCATTCTTAGGCGCAGGTTCTATTCTTCTTCCGGGGACAACAATAGGTCACCACTGCATAATTGGTGCGGGTGCAGTTGTAAAAGGCACTATTCCCGATTTTTCCATAGTTATCGGAAATCCATGTAAAATAATCGGAGACACAAGAAATAACAATAACCATCTTCATCAATAATGCTCCCAAAACTCCTGACCATTCTGCTCGCTTTTCCGCGTTCGCTTTGGTTCAACCTACAATATCTGCCGTTTTCACAGGCGGTGAAAATGCCTGTATGGCTTGCGCCTAACGCCCGCGTTAAAAAGATGTACCGAGGTGGTATCTCTCTAAGAAATCCCCGTTTCAACGGCTGCCATATCGGCTTCCACATTGCTGATGCAATTGACTGTTATGGCACGCATACCATTATCTGCGTTGAAAAAGGTGGTAAATGGATTGTAGACAGCGATCTCCACATCGGTCGCGGCGCGATAATACATGTCAAACCATCCGGTACACTCTCCGTAGGCAATAATTTCGCCATCTCCGGCACCACCAGCATAATCTGCTCTGACAACATCACAATCGGCAATGACGTGCAATTCAGCTGGAACACCCTTGTCATGGACAGCGACGCGCACTCAATCTATGATGAAAATGGAGAGCTTATCAACCCTGCCGCGCCAATCTCAATCGGCAATAAAGTATGGATAGCGGCCAACAACACCATTCTCAAGAAATCCTCAATCCCCGACAACTGTGTCATAGCCGGAAACTCACTCGTAAACCGCCCCATCACCATCCCCAACCAAATAATAGCCGGCACCCCCGCCCGTCCCCTCAAAAAAATCTCCTCCTGGAAGGTGTAAAATTATTCAAACATATGTCGCTTTTGAAGTCCCATGTTCCCCATATTCAAAAGAACATTGTTTTAAACGACTCTCAAATGAAAATCCTGATCGTTCACAACGAGTACGGGAAGTACAGCGGCGAGGAAGCCGTGGTCGACAAGATGGTCGGCATCTTCTCCGGGCTCGGTCATGAGGTGGCGCAGCTGCGCATGTCTACCGCCGGTGCACGCGAGTCACTCACAGGCAAGATGCGCGGCTTCATATCAGGCATATGGTGTCCCTCGGGTGTACGCGCCATGCGCGAAGCCCTCCGCCGAGAGAAGCCCGACGTGGTCAACGTCCACAATCTATACCCCTTCATCTCCCCTGCAGCCCTACGCGAATGCCGCAAGGCCGGTGTACCGGTAATAATGACCATTCATAATTTCCGCCTGATTTGCCCTACAGGGCTCTTCATGCGCGACGGTGCCCCCTGCGAGCTTTGCCTGAATCGCGGCAACGAATGGGGTTGTGTCAAATATAACTGCGAGCACTCACTCCTCAAATCAGCAGGCTACGCCGCGCGCAACGCCGTGGCACGTCTCCGCCGTCATTACATGGACTGCGTTGACCTCTACGCCTGCATAACCGACTTCCAACGCCGCAAGCTCACCGAAGCCGGCTTCCCCGCCGACCGACTGCACCTCATCCCCAACTCCGTCGACCTCCCCGATGAAGTTACCGAAGAAATTACCGATGAAGTTACCGATGCGACTGAGCGGGCTTGGCACGCAGGTTGTGCGGCGACCACCGTCGCGGAGTCACCGGAGCCTTACGTAGCCTTCTGCGGCCGTATCTCCCGCGAGAAAGGCATCGACCTCATCATCGAGGCTGCACGCCGCAATCCCGACATCCCTTTCCGTCTCGCAGGTGCCGTAGCAGACCCCAACCTCGTGGCCGACATTCCGGCCAACATCTCCCTCTCCGGCTACCTCACAGGCACAGCCCTCAACGACTTCTACCGCAACGCACGGTTCATGGTAATGGCCTCCCGATGGTACGAAGGCTTCCCGATGGCCATCCTCGAAGCCGCGCGTCATCACAAGGCCACCATAGGCCCCGACCACGGCGGCTTCACCGAAATAATCGGCACAGGCACCGAAAGCATCGGCTCCCTCTTCACCCCCGGCGACGCGGACACCCTCAGCCGCGAGATCCGCACCCTCTGGGACAATCCCGACCGCGCCAAAGCCCTCGGCGAGGCAGCCCACACCAAACTCCGCACCCGATACTCCACCCCCGTCATCGCCCAAAAGTGGCAAAAACTCCTCTCCTCCATCAGAGGTTAGATTTTAGGTGTTAGATATTAGGCATTAGAACCCAATCGAAGTTAGCCTCGTAACCAACCCCCTCTCTAAAACCTAAAGCCTAAATCCCCCTACTTTTACATCAATTTACCACAAAAAGGCTTGATTTTTGCAAAAATCAAGCCTTTTTTTTGTAGCTACAAAAAAAATCACTAATTTTGCCAACGCAGCCGTTCTAACCGACGACACTTACAACCTGACACCAAAACACTTACCATATGAAGCCAACCCTCTTCCAAGCCATCATCGCCATCACCCTGCTGACGATTCTCGCCCCTTTCCACGGCAACGCCCAGTCCATAAGTCCCAACGAGAAAGAGGACTTCATAATAAGCTGTTCCAAAGCCAACTGGACAACCTCCGGCAGCCCGGCAACGAACACTTCCATTTATGAGTTGGCCACTTCCAACAGTTCATACGGCGGAGTATTCTGGAACTTTAAAAACGGGGCATTCACAAACTCAAACTACATCCAGATCGGTGATCAATTATTCCAAGGTACCTCAGCACTATATAACGAATCTCCTCTTCCTGCAACCATAGGCAGAATCATGATGCGCATAGAGGTCCCTACCAAATCTGACACTTCTAAACTCAAAAATCTAAGACTTCTCGTTTCTTCTGATCAAGATTTCTCAAATGCTGAGGAAATCCTGACCGATGACCCCATTGAAAACAATTCCCAGCTTAATTTCGTAATCCCGGAACCTCAACCCAATAAATACTACAGATTGGAATTTGATGTTACATATTCAAATTCCTCCCGTATCTTCAGCATCGTAAACCTCACCTTCTACTCCCTCCGCTCCACCACCCCGGTTTTCGATTCAGAACCGGAGAACGGCCAATGCAGAATAGTCTCCGAATCAGGACCTCTCCACCTCATCGCAACCGAATACAACTCCGACGGCACCGTCTTCAGAGACATCATAGAAGAAGACCGCCGTGCCCCGGCACGAACCGTCGCGCTCGATGACACCACCTGGACCAACAAAGTCGCCGAAGAAGGAGAAGAATTCTACGTCCCCCTCCCCACAGATTCCTCACACCTCCTCCACATACGGGCAAAATCGCAGAAATCCGACGGCTCTTTCTCCGACGAAATCTCAAAGATATACACTGCCGACGGAATCGAGACAGCCACTTCACCACTACAACTGTCCGACCATGTCACCCACGGCACACCCGTATATTACGACTTCACCGGCCGCCGCCTCTCCTCACGTCCCGGCGGTCCACACATACAGATAATCAACAATCAGCCCTCAAAAATCATAACCCGCTGACCAAAGCGCGACCACCGTTGCGCACCCCGAAACAAGAACCAAAATTCCAACCAGATTTGAAAACCTATTTCAACATCCGTTACGAATTCGACCGACAGGCTGTCCTCAAAGCAATCGACAGCCGACTCTCACGCCCCGGCGCCGACTACATCTCAGTGGCCGACGGCGTTATACTCGAAACTGCAAACCGAGTACCCGAATACCTCGACGTAGTAAACTCCGGAATGTTCGCAATCTGCGACTCAAGCTACGTGCCGATGTACATCCGCCTCATATATGGCGAGCACTACAGCCAGTACTGCGGAGCCCAGATCTTCCGCGACATCGTGTCCGCACGCCGGTACCGCATGATATTCCTCGGCACCCAGCAGGATATCCTCGACTCACTCCGCGAGAACATCTCCGCGTGGAACCCCGACGTAGCCGGCATGAAATTCGTCGAGCTGCCGTTCCGCACGGTCGAGCAGTTCGACTACCCCGCCATAGCCTCGCTCATCGAGCAAGACGGCGCAGACATAATCTGGATTGCCCTCGGTGCCCCCAAACAGGAATACTTCATGCACCGGTTACGCCCACACCTCTCCCACGGCGTGATGATCGCAGTCGGAGCCGCCTTCAAATTCTACAGCGGTCTCGGCGAGAAACGCGCCCCCCGCTGGATGGTGCGCTCCCACATGGAATTCCTCTACCGAATCTCGCAGGAACCCAAGAAACAGATCCGCCGCTGCACCCACATCGTAACCTCCCTCCCCTCGCTCCTCATCTCCGAATACCGACGTAAAAAATCGGCCTCCTCATCAACCCTGTAAATAAATACAACCTATCCGGGCCGGGAGATCCGTCAGCCACCGAACCTCCCGCAAGGCCCCCTGAAGATATGCACATAGTCGTCTTTCACCTGCTCAATGATTATTCGGGCAGTCCGAAAGTGTTGAGAAGCGTTATCGAACGCCTTCTTGCTGACGGAAATACCATTGACCTCCACACCTCACGAGGTGGACCTCTCGACGCAATCTCTTCTCCAGCTCTTGCGCGTCACGACATATCATACAGCTTCGACGGCCCGCGACTGCTGACCGCCGCACGCTACGTATGGTCTCAGCTCATATCATTCTTCGCAGCCCTGCGCTACACTTTCCGCCGCGATACCGAATTCTACATCAACACAATCCTCCCCGTAGGAGCAGCCCTCGCCGCACGCCTTACCGGCAAACGCGTGACCCTCCACTGCCACGAAGCCGTCATATCACGCGGAGGAATGTACCCGCTGTTGTCGCGAATCATGCTCCGGCTCGCCAACCGCGTGATATGCGTCTCCCGCTACCAGACCTCGCAGCTCCCGCAGTTGCCCGCAAAACTGAACATCCGCACCATCCCCAACACCCTCTCCCCCCGATTCGTCAACGCGCTCCGGCCCGACCCCGAAGCAGCATTCACCCGACGCCGTGTACTGATGCTCTGCTCGCTCAAGATCTACAAAGGGATCCCCGAATTCCTCCACATAGCCTCACTGCTCCCCGACATCAACTTCTCACTCGTCATCAACGACACGCGCCGGGCCATCGACATCTGGCTCCTCCGCAACGGCATAACACCCTCTCCTAACGTCACCATCCACCCCTGTCAGGCAGAAGTCGCACCCTTCTACAACGAAGCCTCGATTGTGGTAAACCTCTCCAACCCCAGCCTGTTCATCGAGACCTTCGGAATGACAGCCCTTGAGGCACGCGCCTGCCAGCTGCCCGTCATCGTCCCCACCGTCGGCGGCATAGCCGAGCTCATAACCGACGGCATCGACGGCTACCACATCGACTGCCGCGACACCCGCCGCCTCACCCAAACCATCACCACCCTCCTCTCCGACCGCGACCTCTACCTCCGCCTCGCCCGCGGCTCCGCCAGTTAGGAGAGCATGTCCAGTCACCCGTCCCGCACCATCCTCCCGCACCTCCGCCCCCGCGCAGTGTGAGGGCGGAAGCCCGAATCCTCCCGTCCGTCTCTCCCCCCAGCTTTTTTGTCCCAGTGTGAGGGCGGAAGCCCGAATCTCCCATAAAAACCACCTATATATAAAAATTTTTTAGTAAATTTGTAATTCAAACACCTCTCCCCAACTTTTTGAACTCTTAAAAAACAACATATGGCATTAAAATGCGGTATTGTCGGCCTCCCCAACGTCGGAAAGTCGACTCTTTTCAACTGCCTTAGCAACGCCAAGGCACAGTCGGCCAATTTCCCCTTCTGCACCATCGAACCTAACGTCGGTGTCATATCCGTGCCCGACGACCGCCTCACACGCCTCGTCGAACTCTGCAACCCCCGCTCCGTAGTGCCTGCAACCGTCGAGATTGTCGACATCGCCGGCCTTGTCAAAGGCGCCTCCAAAGGTGAGGGCCTCGGCAACAAGTTCCTCGCCAACATCCGCGAGACCGACGCTATCCTCCACGTGCTCCGCTGCTTCGACGACGACAACATAACCCACGTCGACACAACCGTAGACCCCGTGCGCGACATGGAGGTCATAAACTACGAGCTCCAGATAAAAGACCTTGAGACCGTCGAGGCACGTCTCGCAAAAACCGAAAAAGCCGCCAAAGCCGGTGCCGACAAGACCGCCAAGATGCAACTCGGAGTCCTCCAGGCATACAAGGAAGCCCTCGAACAAGGCCGCCCCGCCCGCTCCGTGGAAATCGAAGGCAAAGAGGAACAGAAATTCGCCCGCGAGCTCTTCCTCCTCACCAACAAACCCGTAATGTACGTCTGCAACGTAGACGACTCAAGCGCCGTGTCAGGCAACGCATACGTCGATGCCGTCCGCAAGGCCATCGAAGGCGAAGGAGCACAGCTCCTCGTCGTCGCTGCCAAGACCGAAAGCGAGATTGCCGAACTCGAGACCTACGACGAACGCCGCGAGTTCCTTGAGGAAATGGGACTCGAAGAGAGCGGTGTCAACCGCCTCATCCGCGCCGCATACTCACTGCTCGACCTCCAGACATACTTCACCGCCGGTGCCGACGAAGTCCGCGCCTGGACATTCATGCGCGGCACAAAAGCTCCGCAGGCAGCCGGAATAATCCACACCGACTTCGAAAAAGGATTCATCCGCGCCGAAGTCATCAAATATGACGACTACGTCACACTCGGATCCGAAGCCGCCGTCAAAGAAGCCGGAAAAATGGGCGTCGAAGGCAAGGAATACGTCGTTCAGGACGGCGACGTGATGCACTTCCGCTTCAACGTCTAACCAAACCCCACATAAATACCAAAGAGAGACCGGAACCCATGTTCCGGCCTCCCCATAACCTGACTGAAATCACAATGAAAGAAGTAATCGACAAAATAGACCGCAGTCTTATTGAAGCCGAACTGACGCCCGACCGTCTGCTCCGCCGCTCAAACAAAGGCGACAACGAGATCTACGTTGTCGACGCCTTCAACGCACCAAACACCATGCGCGAGATAGGCCGCCTCCGCGAGATAGCCTTCCGCGACGCAGGTGGCGGAACAGGTCTCGAATGCGACATCGACGAATTCGACACCATGCAGCCCGTGCCATGCCGCCAGATGATAGTCTGGAACCCCGCCGACCGCGAGATAATCGGCGGCTACCGATTCATCCTCGGCGAGGACATACAGCTCCACGACGGCGTGCCACACATCGCCACCTCACACATGTTCCGCTTCTCCGAACGCTTCCTGAAAGAATACCTTCCCCACACCATCGAGCTCGGACGCTCATTCGTGGTCGTCAACTACCAGAACACCGGCACACGACCCAACTCCATCTACGCCCTCGACAACCTCTGGGATGGCCTCGGAGCGCTCGTGCTGAAATACCCCCAGATCAAATACCTCTTCGGCAAAGTCACAATGTATCCCGAATACGGAGCCGAATGCCGCGACATGATCCTCGGCTTCATGCACAAACACTTCCCCGACCGCGACAACCTCGTCACCCCCATAGAACAGCTCCCCACCGCGGCCCTCTCACCCGAGATACAGGCACGCTACAACGGAGCCGACTACAAAGAAGACTACCGCATCCTCAACCACTACATCCGCAGCCACGGCCGCAAGATACCCCCGTTGGTCAACGCCTACATGTCCCTCTCCCCCACCATGCGCATGTTCGGCACAGCCATCAACCCCGAATTCGGCGACGTCGAAGAGTCAGGCATCTTCCTTGTCATCGACGAAATCTTCGACGACAAAAAAGCCCGCCACATGACCCTTTGACCCCCGTCCCCCCGTGGCGCAGTCCCCCGTCCCCGTGGCGCAGTGTGAGGGCGGAAGCCCGAATCCCACGTCAAGCCTCCATCCCCCTTTTACCAAGGCGCATAGTTAATCCGGTCATACACATAAGTCTGCACCCGTCCCCCACTGGTCCGCCACTGCATCCAGAGCGTGTTGTTGCCATGCGTGAACCAATAATTCGTGGTCAGCGGACTGCTGTACTCATACTGTATATTGATCTGATAATTCGAAGTCCCCGTATTCGAGCCCTGGCACCAATACCTCAACTGTTCACGCTCACGGTAACCATTATCCAGATAATAATAATAACCGTAACCATTCCCATTGAAATACAGATAATTCGCATCCGACTGATAAACCGGATCACTATTATACTGCACCAGCATCCAATACCCGCCCAGACGCGAATCATTGAAAGTATCCCAACCCGTCGGAGGGCCGCCCCACCAGTCCCCGTCGGCATTGATACAACTCGTCAGCCCCGTCACCGACAGAGCCACCACAGCCACAATCCCAGCCACCGTACGTAAAATCCTTTTCATAACAAAACCATTTATAATGAAACCTCAGCTCTTCCAGCCAACTGCCAATCCCGCCGACTGAAAAAACCTCTTTAGAATCAAAACACCCCCCGCCCCAATAAGTTTACCACCTCAACCTTCTCCCCATCCTCCCTGTCGAGTGGGTCAAGCCTGCAGGCTTGACCTCCTCCCCCACAAAATCAAAACTCAGTAAAAGTCAACGGCAGCAGCGAACTCACCGACGGCAAGACATACACCCCCTCACGCCCATACAAAAGCACCTCCATAGGTCCATAAAGCTTCTCATACTCCACCAGCGCCTGACGGCACGCACCGCACGGACTGATCGGCTTCCCCTGGAACTCACCACCCGTCCACGCCGCCACAGCAATCTTCCGCATCCTCACACCCGGATACAGAGCCGATGCCTGAAAACAAGCCGTACGCTCCGCGCACGTCCCCGACGGATAAGCCGCATTCTCCTGATTCGCCCCCAGCACAATCCTGCCATCCTCCATCCGGATAGCCGCCCCAACATGAAACTTCGAATAAGGCGCATAACTGTTACGCGTCATCCCCTTGGCAGCATCCACCAGCTCCCGGTCCTCCGCCGGCAGCTCATCATATCCGAACACCCTTACCTCCGTCTCAATCTTTTTTAACTCCATAACCTTTGCCATTAAAATAATTTTATCTAACTTTGCTCCCCCTCTCTCCAACCGCTCTCCTTTCCCCAGCCTCTCCCCCGCGCGCCCGGTTTTTGTCTCCAGCGCGCAAGCTTCAGCTGCGCTCCCCCTTTCTCTCCCCTCTCTTCCACCCGAGTCCGGTTTTTGCCTCAGCGCGCAAGCTTCAGCTGCGCTCCCCCTTTCTCTCCCCTCTTTCCTCCCCGAGCCCGGTTTTTGTCTCCGGCACGCAAGCTTCAGCTGCGCTCACATCTGCCTCCGAGGGCTGTGTGAGGGCGGAAGCCCGAAGAAAAATCCCCCTTTCCATAATAGACCCACCAATTACCCATGCGTTTACTCACCGTCATAATTTTCACCCTCATCTCCCCCCTCCTCCTGCTCGCCGATGCCTACCAGGACTACATCAACACCTACGCGCCCATGGCCATCGAACAACAGCAGGCCCACGGCATCCCCGCCTCGATAACACTCGCCCAAGGCCTCCTCGAATCAGCCGCCGGCCGCTCCACACTCGCCACCCGGGGCAACAACCACTTCGGAATCAAATGCCACTCCGAATGGACCGGCGACACCCTCCTCCGCTCCGACGACGCCCCCGACGAATGCTTCCGCGCATACCGCACAGCCGCCGAATCATTCGCCGACCACTCCCGCTTCCTCCTCCGCAAACGCTACGCCCCCCTCTTCGAACTCCCCGAAACCGACTACGCCGCATGGGCCCGCACCCTCCGCGAATGCGGATACGCCACCGACCCCAACTACGCCTCTCGCCTCATAACAATCATCGAACGCTACGCCCTCTACATCTTCGACACCGAAACAGGACGACTCTCCGAAGAAAACAGCGACTACATCCGCTCCATCCTTCTCTCCACCCACAAAGTCCTCCGCTCCCGAGGCCTTCACTACGTCATAGCCATGCCCGGCGACAACTACGCCGCCATAGCCCGAGAATTCGGCATCGACAAAAAGAAACTCCTCACCTACAACGACGCGCGCCGCGACGGCGAAATCAAAGCCTGGGAAGAAGTCTACCTCGAACCCAAACTCGACACCGCCCCCGAAGGCACCACCACCGCCACCATCGGCGAAGGCGAATCCCTACACTCCCTCTCCCAGCGCTTCGGCATGACCGTCGCCTCCCTCCGAGCCCTCAACCCCGGCCTCAAAGACCGCCCCGGCACCCGCCTCCGCCTCCGCTGAACCTCCCTCTCGCCGCCTCCGCCTGCGCTAAACCATCCCCTCCCCTCCTCCGCTGAACCATCCCCTCCTCCTCCGCTGAACCATCATCTCTCCCGTCCCCACTTTCCCCAACCCTCCCAACTTCTCTCCACCCCAAGTCCCATTTTTTGTTTAAGCTCTGAGCTTTAGCGAAGACCCAGCCCCATCCATGCAGAGCGCAGTGTGAGGGCGGAAGCCCGAATCCCCGCATCCCGGTCGAGCGTCCCTGTCGAGTGGGTAAAGCCTGCGGGCTTTACCTCCACCCCTGCGCCAACCTATTTGCCTCCGCTCCGGAGCTTCAGCTCCTTCTGCCTGAACACATACCCGGCCGAGAAAAGTCCGAGCACAACCAGCCACGCAGCCTGACAACCCCACATAACCATCGAGAACGAAGCCCCCTCCGTATCACCCACACCATACAAAGACAGCGCGAACATCACCGCCAGGTTCCACGGCCCGAGTCCGCCATTGCTCGGTATCGCCATCGAGAACGACCCGAACACAAACACCACCAGTCCCGGAATCAACCCGTAAGCCGACCCCGCCTCATCAACCAGCGCCCGTGTGAAAGGAAAAGCCTGGAACATCACATAAGTCTCCATATAATAACAGAGCCATATACCCAACGTCAGCACAACATACCAACCACGGCCCTTCATCGTGAACAGCACCTTGAACCCCTGCCAGACCTTCGCCAGACTACCATCCATCTTCTGCACCCACCTGTACCCCCGCATGTAACGGCAGACGCACCAGAACCCACCGATCACCGCCGCGATTCCGAGCCACACCAGTTTGTCATCCACAATATGAGTGATATCCCTCCCGACCTGATAATGTGACAGGAACGACTCGATCGCCGGATGCGCCACCACCAGACACAGCAACGTCAGACACACAACCACCACCGCATCCGAGCCACGGTCACCAATATCCGTCCCAACCACCGTCGAAAGCGGCACATGCTCCGACCGACTGATATAGACACACCGCCACACCTCCCCCAATCTCGGGAAAACCAGATTCAGAGCATAAGCCCCGAAAATAGAGACACTCTCCTTAGTGACAGTCATCCTCGGCACCCCGGCTGCCCGCAGCTGTATCCCCCACCTCACGCCCCTGACCATATGCGACAAAGTAGTGATAGCCATCATGACCACCACCCACCAAAAATCGCACTCATCACGCACCACCCTGACAATATCCCTGAAATTAACCTTCTCGAACAGCCACACCACCAGTCCGACCGAAATAGCCACCGGCACCAGATAATCCAGCCCCTTCACCACCTTATGTCCAAAACCTTTCCAATCCATAACCTTAACATTAACATTAAAATCTGTAAAATACCTTTAACCTAAATAACCTGCCACCCTCCCCATTTGTTTTCCCGCCCTTCCCCAACCCTCCTCTCCTCTCTCCCTCTCTCCCTCCGCCGTCCGGTTTTTGTATCAGCGCGCAAGCTTCAGCTGCGCCACCTCCCCCTCCGCCCAAAATTGCGGCAAATTACTTTAATACTCCACAAATTTTTCATAACTTTGCAATTATGAAATTCAAAGAGTTTTACAATCCCCGACACGTCTACGACGGATTCTTCGAGACATACTTCATACGCCCCTTCTTCCACCACTACGCCGATTTCCGCAGCCGTGAGTCAGGAGGCGCATGTCTGCGCTCCCTCCTCGCATGGCTCGTGGTCACTCTCGGCATAGCCGGAATCATGATGGGACAGGTCGGCCTGCTCGGCCCCGAAGTAGGCTTCACCGCACTCACCATAGTGTCCATCATCTGGGGAGCATTCTCTCTGACACCTCTCATAGCCCTCGTGGCACGCACCACCAACGGTGCCCCCGAAAAAGAACTTCATCCACGTATGCTCGGGGTTGACACCCTGCTCGGTGTGAGCTGCCTCCTCTTCTTCCTCCTCGGATTGCTGATGATGACCACCACTCTCAACTCCGGCCAGCTTAACCCCAACGCCGGCATGACCGACGAACCCGACACAACCCGCATCGAGGAAGAATACATAAAAGAGGAACCCATCTTCACCTACCAGGACGAAATGCCGGCACAGACCGAAGAACCCGTCGACACCCTCAGCGACATGACCGAGCCCGACCTCGCCGACCCCGACGAGAGCTTCGACCCCACCCTCGTCACCCCCGAGGAAATAGAATCCGACCCCGTCACCGACACCCTCTGATCCCTTTCCTTATTTTCCTTATTTTTCTTATTTTCTTATTCCCGGTTCTAATTCCCGCTTATTTTTTTAACCTCTACCCTACCATTTTTTCACCCTCTCCTATATAACCTTCTATATCCATCCATAGCGTGAGCGAGCTTGGCTCGCCGGTTGTGGCGCGACCACCGTCGCGCACAGTATCCCGGCCCCTCCTTCCCCATCCATTCATCCCAATCCATTTTTCCGCTCAGCCATTCATCCCCATCCCTCTTTCCGCTCAGCCATTATTTGTTTGAGCGAGGAGCTTCAGCTCCCCTCCCCTTCCCTCCTTCAGCTCCCCTCCCCTCTTTGTGGTGCCGTGTGAGGGCGGAAGCCCGAATCTCATGCAGATTCACAGCCCTTCCCCGCCTCTCTTCCCCCGGCCTCCGGCCAGTGTTCCCCCGCCTAATATTCCATCCCATCTCCCCCTCTTTAAAAATTTTTAAAATTTTTTAAGCAAAAAGTTTGTTGGTTAAAAAATTTTATTTACTTTTGCAACTGTAATCTGACAAACATTTGCAGGGCTTATCAGAAGCTTCCGTTCAAATATGCCAAGATTCTCATATTTTTGGCATTTTGCGACAAGAAAAAGTATCACTAAACCCTGCAAAGCCCAAAGAAATTACATTTTGTCAATAATAATTAATTATGTTGTTGTTTTAAATTGTGAATGGAGAGCCGTCCTGACCGACGGCTGCAAATAAATTTAGTGAATTAGATTGATTAGGAATTTTGTAATAGAATGATTGATAAAAATGCGGATATGACTTACAAGTCATGATGGATTCAAAAAGATTGTTTTATTCTGTAAGAATATGACGATTTGATTCAACCTAATTTTAATTCTGGAAGGAGGCCGATCGAAGAGATTAGCCTCCTTCACCCTTTTTATCCCCCTCGCCTTGTGTACCCTCGCCTTATGTACCCTCGCCTTGTGTACCCGTCGCTTACTACCTACCACAATTTCCTCAACCCCTCCGTCATAATATTTGTTATAGCCTCGGAGCTTCAGCTCCGTCACCTTCCTCCCCACCTTTTTTTAATCACCTCTCCCACCTTATCACCACCTTTTTATGCTGTAAAATTATGCTATAAAACATATTTTTCACATCTTTTCACAACTTTTTCCCGATTCGGGCGTTTATATTGGTGAAGTTAGTTCTAAGAACACAAGCCCGATTGGGCTGACCGGAAGATTCCACTGAATGAAAGACCACCCTCAGGAGCGGTCATTTCCGGGAAATTTGAACGAAACATATTTTAATTATGAAGAATCTTATCAAAAAAGTGGTTCTGGCCTATTTCGAAAATTGCGCCCAGGTTTACACCACGACGAAGTAACCCTTCGCTATCACACACGGACGAAGATCCCACCGGCCGACCAAAAGCCGGAGCCCTTCGCCAAGACACAAAAGCCGCCCCACCCGGGCGGCTTTCTTTTTATAACCCCGCCAAGCCTCCGGAAGACACCCGTCTCGTGTCCGCCGTCGCGCACCCCATCCGTCCGGTTTTTGTCTCAGCTCGCAAGCTTCAGCTGCGCCAATCCTCCCAAAAAGTCCTGTAAATAACTTGTAGATAACCCCCGTTTTTCTGTAGAAAACCCTGTCCAAAACTCGTAAATAACTATAACCCCGAAAACTTGCATATCTCGCTAACCCTCTTATACAAAGTCTTTTCCAATTATCCAAATTTATTTTTCGCTTTCCCGGCCCCATCTTTTCAACCCCTTTTCAACATCCCGGACCCCACTTTTCTACACTTTTCTACAGCCATCTGCCGAGAATTTATTAACTTTGCACTTATCTACAGGATGTAGACAAACTGCACATCAACCTGATTTTCAATAGCAGTTCCTGTCAACACCTGTTGATAACCATGACCCGGAATTCAATAACTCAGATTTCCAAATTTTAGGGCTAAAAGTTATTGTGGGTTATCAACAGCGTTTATTGTTGTTGATTATTTTTTTATTTAATTTTTAATTTATTCTAATCTTATAATAAAACTAAAATGAAGCCTCAGGATTCAGCGCTCCGCGAAGAAATCGCCCGGTTGAAGAAGGAAAAAAACGCGCTCATCATGGCGCACTATTACCAACGCGACGAGATACAGGAAATTGCCGACTTCATAGGCGACTCCCTGGCTCTGGCCCGCAAGGCCGCTGAGACAGACGCGGATATAATTGTGATGTGCGGCGTGCATTTCATGGGCGAGACTGCCAAGATTCTCTGCCCCGACAAAAAGGTACTCGTGCCCGACCTCGCCGCAGGCTGTTCTCTGGCCGACAGCTGCGACCCGGAGGAGTTCGCCCGTTTCGTCAAGGAGCATCCCGGCTACACCGTAATCAGCTACGTCAACACCTCCGCGGCTGTCAAGGCTCTCACCGATATAGTGGTCACTTCCGGCAATGCCCGCAAGATTGTGGAGTCTCTTCCGGCCGACGAGAAAATCATATTCGGTCCCGACAAGAACCTCGGTGGCTACATCAACTCTGTCTCCAACCGCGAGATGCTTCTCTGGCCCGGCGCGTGTCACGTTCACGACCGCTTCTCTCTGGAGAAGATACAGCAGATGAAGAAGGAGCATCCCGGAGCAAAGATACTGGTTCACCCCGAGTGCCGCCGTCCGCTCCAGCTCATCGCCGACAAGGTTGGTTCTACGGCCGCCCTTCTCGACTTCGCACGCACCGACGAGGCTCAGGAATACATAGTGGTCACCGAGAGCGGTATCCTCTTCGAGATGCGCCGTGAATGCCCTTCAAAGACATTCCTCGCCGCTCCGGCCGAAGATTCCGAATGCCAGTGCAACGAATGCGACTACATGAAGCTCAACACCCTCGCGAAGGTCGCAGCCGCTCTCCGCGACGAGCAACCGGAGATTCTCGTAGACCCGGAGGTTGCCGCCCGTGCCGTCAAGCCTATTGAACGAATGCTGGAACTCTCCAAATGAGCCGTGAGAAGAAGAATATAGTGGAGCTCACGCGGTGCAGTGTGGCCGATTACCGTGCCATGCGCAAGCTGCCGCTGCGTGTCTTGGCCGACAACGTGCGCTCCATGCACAATATCGGTTCCCTGTTCCGCACCTCCGATGCTTTCCGTATCGAAGAGGTCATATTAGGGGGTATATCGGGCAGACCGCCCCATCCGGAAATCTCAAAGACCGCCCTCGGGGCCGACGAGTCGGTGGCATGGCGGCATGTAGCCGACGCCGTGGCCGAGGTAGAGCGGCTGAAGGCTGACGGATGGACTATATGCGCTCTTGAGCAGGCACACGACAGCATACCGCTCCAGGACTTCCGTCCCGGAGCGGCAGAAAACAGATTGCTTCTTGTCGTAGGCAACGAGGTGAACGGCGTTGACCAGCGAATCGTCAGCATGGCCGACCATGTGCTTGAGATTCCTCAGGAGGGTACCAAGCACTCGCTCAACGTGGCGGCCTCAGCGGCCATAGCCCTCTTCCACCTCTATCAATGCGCGTCGAGCCAGTTGGTGGCCACCCCCGACGAGGCGGTCAAGGTGACGGCACCCTGATATGCCCCCTCCATCTGGCGTGCCACAAGTTCCTGCATCACGCCGATTTCCTCCTCGGGCACATTGAAATTAAGTTCGTCATGAACCTGCATTATCATGCGTGAGCGCAGACCGCGTTCACGCATTTCTTTATATATGCGTATCATTGCCACCTTGATGATGTCGGCCGCCGTTCCCTGTATAGGAGCGTTTATGGCATTTCGCTCGGCATATCCGCGCACCACCGGATTACGACTGTTGATGTCGGGCAGCATGCGCTTGCGCCCCATGCGCGTCTCGACATACCCGTTCTCTCGTGCATGTTCCACACTGTCGGCCATATATTTCTTGACCGTCGGGAATGTCAGGAAATAATTGTCAATTATCTCCTTCGCCTCGCCTCGCGGAATTCCGAGACGTGTAGATAGGCCGAAGGCCGATATGCCGTAGACTATTCCGAAATTCGCCGTCTTTGCGTGGCGGCGCTCGTTGGCTGTCACGTCATCGAGTTCCTTATGGTATATCTTCGCCGCCGTTATGGCATGTATGTCCCTGCCGTGGCGGAATGCGTCGAGCATGATCTCATCGCCGCTGAAATCCGCCAACAGACGCAGTTCAATCTGAGAGTAGTCGGCCGAAAGGAACAGACAGCCCGGCTCGGCTATGAACGCGCGGCGGATCTCGCGTCCTTCATCATCGCGCACCGGAATGTTCTGAAGGTTAGGAGCCGACGACGACAGACGCCCCGTGGCCGTCACGGTCTGGTTGTAATTCGTATGCACACGTCCCGTTTCCGGATTGATAGCTGCCGGAAGAGCCGTTATGTAAGTATTCAGCAGTTTCTTCAACGCACGGAATTCAATTATCTTCGCAGCGATCGGATGCTTCGGAATCAGTTTCTCAA
Organism: uncultured Muribaculaceae bacterium; assembly: GCA_910578385.1. Classification (GTDB taxonomy): domain Bacteria; phylum Bacteroidota; class Bacteroidia; order Bacteroidales; family Muribaculaceae; genus Lepagella. The sequence continues at coordinate 122,595 of CAJTQV010000007.1, forward strand.
GCACATCCTCGCTCGTGCTGTATTGTCCGGTCTTGGTCTTCTTCGCCTTCGGGTCCAGTCCGAGACGGTCGAAGAGAATCTCCCCCACTTTCGCAGGTGAGCCGACATTGAACTCCTCTCCGGCCATTTCATAAATCTCATGTTCGAGATCCGAGATGCGGCTCTCCATATCCTTCTCAGCCTCCTTGAGGGCGGCTGTGTCTATCCTTACTCCGGTCATCTCCATCTCGGCCAATACCGGTACAAGGGGCATCTCTATGTCGCGCAGAAGAGCCTCCATGCCTCCGGCACGTACCGCCTCTTCCAGAGGCTCCCGCAGACGTAGTGCTACGTCGGCCTGCTCGCATGCCCACAGTCCGGTCAGCTCTATGTCCGTGCCTGAGCTGTCGCGGTTCTTGGTTCCGCGCCTTGATGTCGTTGTCTTGCCCGGGTACGGCTTCATCTCATATTGCAGATATATCGGGGCGAGCGATTCAGCACCATGGCGCATCTCCGGCTGGAGTACATAATGGGCGAGGGCCACATCATAGAAATTCACAAGCGCAGGTGCCGAGTCCGTGCGTCGTCGTCCGGCCACCACGTAATCGCGCTTGGCATTGAAGCTCACTTTCTCTATGTCACCGCGTGCCATAATGTCGAGCACTGCAGCTGTGCCCTCCGCAAAATCTGCCGGTACGAAGAAGGCCTTCCCTTCCGATGTCGCCACTGCCGTGCCGATCCATGCCGACATGGCATCATTCTCGCCGTCGGCCATCACGAACAGGCCGCAACGCTCCGCAGTCTCAAGCCCGCGCTTCATCTCGGCAAGGGCTGTGGTGTCGGTCACCATCCGGTAATCCGCGCCGCTCATGTCGGCTTTCCTTATATAAGAAGGAGTTTCCTCCTCCTTTTCGGTCATGACCGCGCTTTCCTCACCCCCGAAGTCAGCATCATCAAACAGCGATGGTGCGCCCTGCGGAGCAGCCGGCTTGGCCTCCGGCTTGACAGTTCCAATACCCTTGTCGAGACGCTTGGCCACACGGTCCATCAATGTCTTGAACTCAAGCTCGCGGAATATGGCGAACAGCTTGTCTCGGTCCACCGGACGTCTCACAAGGTCATCCGGCTCTATGCCCACCGGAACATCCGTGCGTATCGTGGCCAGATATTTGGAGAACTTGATCTGCTCCGCGTTCTCCTCCACCTTTTTCTTTATGGCGCCTTTCAGTTCCGAGGTATGCTCCAGCAGATTCTCTACCGAGCCGAACTCATTTATCAGCTTCACGGCGGTCTTCTCACCCACACCGGGGCAACCCGGTATGTTGTCAATCTTGTCACCCATCAGCGCGAGCAGGTCGATGACCTGACCGGTGTTCTGTATGCCGTAACGCTCGCAGACCTCCTCCTCGCCGCGCAGCTCGAAGTCCTGCCCACGGTAGGCAGGCTTATACTGCAGCACACCGGGGCTGACCAACTGACCGAAATCCTTGTCCGGAGTCATCATATAGGTGGTGAAATCCTCCTTCTCGGCCATCTTGGCGAGGGTGCCGATCACGTCGTCGGCCTCATAGCCCTCCACTTCCACAACCGGAATATTGTAAGCCTTCACAATCTCCTTGATGATAGGCACCGAGAGCTTTATATCCTCCGGGGTTGCGGAACGCTCAGCCTTGTAGCCCTCATAGGCTTCATTACGGAACGTCGGTCCCGCCGGGTCGAAGCAGACCGCTATATGTGTGGGATTCTCCTTGCGAAGAAGTTCCTCCAGAGTATTGACAAACCCGAAAATGGCCGAGGTGTTGAACCCGGCCTGGGTTATGCGAGGCATCTTTATAAGTGCGTAATAAGCCCTGAAAATAAGCGCATACGCATCGAGCAAAAAAAGTTTCTTCATACCTATATAACGCACCCGGCTCCCAAAACACATAACGGTACCGCTCTTTTCTACATTAAAAGTTTCACTCTTTTAAAAGTTTCCCTCTTTTCTACATAAAAAAGGTAGCTGCCCGAAAGCAGCTACCCTCTTTTATTTGTCCTTGCGTAGACTTTTATTTGTCCAAGTGTGGAGCTCCAGCTCCCGTTCTGCTCAGAGCATCGACAGGTTGTAGTTTGCGAACTCAAGGTCATTCTGTGCGCGCTGACGGAGCGAGCTGTCAAGTTTCACGGCCTGACGCAGATTGTTCATCACCATGTTCTGGTTGTTGGTGCGTGCGCCCAGCACAGCCGACAGATAGTAGGTAGTCGCATCCGGAGTCTTGATGGCTCCCAAGATGTCGCGTGCCTCCGTATAGTTCTTGTTCAGAATCTGGGCAAGAGCGGCATTGTTGGTCTTCTGGTCACCGAAAGTGCGGATAGCCTTCTGAAGGTCACCGTGAGCCAGATAGTAAACGCCCATCGCGTCAGCGACCTCAGGCACACCTGCGGCGGCGCCGAACTGCTCGTTGGCCTTCGAATAATCATGGTTGAGCATCGAGATAAGACCGAGGTTCATCTCCGGCTCCTTGGCCGAGGGATTCAGACGGTGTGCATGTTCGAAATTAGCCTGTGCTCCTTCATAGTCACCTGCGATATACTGAGTCATACCGAGGTTGTTGAACGTGCGGTAATCTTTCGAATGAAGCTCTGCCGAAGTATTGTAGACCTCCATCTTCTTCATGTTGTCGTCAGTCAGGGTGGCGATGTAGAGCATCTCCTCCTCGGTCAGCTTCTGCGGATCCTTGTTGAAGAGGTCAACAAGCTCCTGGTCGCTCTTGCCGAGAGTGTTGATGGTAGCCATCACACGCGAATAACGGAGCTGCGGAAGAATCTGGTCTGCCAGCTCGTTGAACACCGACGAGAGATTGCGGATCTCACGCTCACGCTCCACCGGATCCGGATAGAGCTTCAGGACGCTGAGGATAAGGTCTTTGTCCTGGATGTTGCTCTTCTCCACGAGCTTCTCGAAGCCCTCCCAGTCCTCGGGAGTAAAAGATGCTGTCAGCTCACCGAACTCAGTGATTTTGTCTTTCTTGAGCTGAGTCTCCATCAGCTTGGTGGTGTTAGCCTCGCGCTTCTCGGCAAGCTGGGTATTGAACTCAAGTGTTCCCTCGGGCGAAGCATAAGAATTGATGGTTATACCGGCAATCTCCTGATTGGGAGCCTTGTTGGCCTCCATCAGCTTCTTGTTGAGGTCGATATAGTCAGCCTTGTCTGTCTGGTTTGCGCGGATATTTGCCTGATTGATCAGGAAGTGGATATCGGCGGTGTACTTCTCAGAGATAACCTTCTGGAAATTATCCTTGGCAACAGCCGGATGCACGGTCTTGGCCGAAGCGAGAGTCGAGGTAGCGATGACACCCTCACCAACCTTCACACGGGGCAGAGAATAAACCTTGCCGTTCTGGTCAACCGAGAAATCAAGATAAAGGTTACTCTTGGCCATCTCAGGCAGATACTCGATAGAGAACGGGATGCTCACCATACCACCATTCGAATAATTCACCACCTGACCGTTTGCGCGGACATCCTCTCCCTGGAAGATTACAGGCGTAGCCGAAGCCTCGCCCCAGGTACCTGCGCTCTTCTCCCACTGGATTACAGGAGTTGCGGTAACCTTGGCATTCTTCACCATAAACTTCGGAGGCAGCGTACCCTTCACGGTACCAGGCACCACCTCGCCCACCGTCTCCAGCGGAGTCGGGGTTGTAGCGAAATAATCACTCTTGAACTGGCCGAGCTTCTTCGAGCAACCGGTAAGACCGATCACAGCCACACCCATAGCCAGATAAAACAATTTTCTATTCATAAAACAAAAGGTTAGTAATCAAAATAACACAAATCCACGCCATAACACAAATCCCCGCCTCGATCCCCATCCCAGCGTTCCATCCCCACGTTCCCGTCAAGCCCCATCCCTGTTCAGGGCGAGCTTGGCTCGCCGGCTGTGGCGCGACCACCGTCGCGCACCGCCTCTTCCCCTCCTTCACCCTTACCCCCACCGAGTCCGATAGCGAGCTTGGCTCGCCGGTTGTGGCGCGACCACCGTCGCGCACCGCCTCCTCCCCAATTTCGCCCCTCAAAGATAATAAAAAACCGTCACACCCACTAAAAAATCCTCCTCAAAATAAAAAAATCACAAAAAAATTTGGAAAACCCGAAAAAACGCATTAACTTTGCACTCGCAAACCGGGAGATACACCAACAACTCCTGCGAGCATGACTCCGTGGCTCAGTTGGTAGAGCAAATGACTCTTAATCATTGGGTCGTGGGTTCGAGCCCCACCGGGGTCACCCAAGCCGAAGCAACCGCTTCGGCTTTTTTTATACCCCTTTGTATCCATCCCCCCGATTCCCTCAGCCGTATTAGGGGGTCAATGCAAAAAAACGTGTCAATAAAGGGGCAATGCAAATTATAAACAGCAGAGAGGCCGGGCAATCTCTGTCCGGGCCTCTCTTTGATATATTAGTGGCTTACGTAATAATTCTTGTGTGGTCTCCCGGGATTAATATTCAGAAATCCCGTGGTGATTACAGCAGAGGCTTGATTTCCTCGACCCAGGCTGCGATGCGACCGTCTGTCTTGTCGCTCTCGTTGTCTTCATCGAGCGCGAGTCCGACGAATTTACCATCCACCACCGAGGCAGATTCGTCGAATGAATAGCCATCAGTCGATACCGCTCCGACCATATTGGCTCCTGCTCCCTTGGCTGCCTCATAAAGCTGACCCATTGCATCGCAGTATGTCGAGCTGAACCCGCACGAATCGCCGCAACCGAAAACTGCTACGGTCTTTCCCGATAAATCGGCCGACTTCAGCACTTCCACTCCGTCATACCACTCATCCTGAAGGTCACCGCATCCCCAGGTCGATGACCCGAGAATCAGGTTGTCATACGATGCGATTTTTGCTGCGTCAAGCTGCGAGGCACTGAACACATTGCTTACGCCGAGAGCCTTTGCGATTTTATTGGCTATCCCTTCACAGTTTCCCGAAGTCGAGCCATAGAAGATTGCTGTCTCTTTCATATTTCAATATTTACAAGGTTAATGATTACTTTTGCAAAGTTAAGCATTGCCGATTGTCTTTGAAATACCATCAATCGGGTATTTTACATGTTCCGCTTCCACGTCACGATTCAGCCTCTACCTGTTGCCGATCTGCCAGCTGTGCCGCAGATAGTTCTTGTTCTCCCTGCCCCGGCGCTTCTATTTGGAGATTTGAGATTTTAATATTACTTTTGCAGCAACGGTTACTTGACACCCGTTGAGCGGATATGGCGTCTGACCTTAAAAACAATAGGCTATGCCGGCCTTTCTCTTAATGATATGATTTAATGAGTTTGACATATGGTGACGAAACGATTCCTTAAAGCGATAGCGACATTGCTTTTCTTATTCTTCACAGGTTCATGCGCGCCCGGCCACGACGCGGAGGAGAGCGAAAGATTACGTGAGTATGTGGTTCAAGGCAAGGTCCAATATATGGAAGGTGATTACAACTCCGCCTTATCGACATTGCAGAAAGTTCTGGGCTCGGTCCGTGATATGCCGGCTGATAAATTCCCTTCAATCGACCTGCAAAACACATATCTCCTGCTTGGAAATATACATTTTGCTTTTGGCGACTATGTACGTGCCGGAGAATACTATGAATCCGGTCTCGATGAGGCGCGAAAGACCCGGAATAATGAAAACGAACTCATATTTCTCAATGATCTGGCCATAATGGCCTGCTATTCCGGAAACCGTGAGGGCGCCATAAAATATAACGAGGAACTCATGATGTTGCGCGGCGTTGACATTCACCGGCAGAAATATTTCAACCTTATCACATCCGCATACATAGAACATACTTTCGGCAGTCCCTCCCGTTCGGTCCTGATGATGAAGGATGCCATGAGGTACATTGATGCCAACCAGCTCGATCCGCTTATGAAATTGTCTCCGTTATCAGAAATTTCGGAATATTTCGAGCAGAACAACCGGCTTGATTCTGCACTCTATTATCTGAAAACGTACGAGTCCCTGGCAAGTGAGCTCAATGTTCCGGATATGGTTGCCGACAACAAGCGGAAATTCATGAGAGTGTACACCAAGATGGGCGACACCGCGGCAGCTTTGAAATATCAGGAGGAATATTTCACCCATATTGATTCCCTGATGAATCCGAACCGTTTCATAAACCTCAGCAATAGCTTTCAACAGGAGAACCAGCTGAAGACCTCCAAATTTGTTGACGAACTGAAGCAGACGGTCACGAACCAGAAGATCCTGATCATACTGATTGTATTCATCGTGTTGTTTGTATCGACCTTGTTGGTCTACCGTAGCCGTACCAAGAAAGTCAACATACAGCTCTTCAAACGTAACAAGGAAATCGCCGAGATAGAAGACAAGGTGCGGGCCATTGAATATTCCCGTCTCGCGGATCACACGAACGAGAGCGGAACGTCTTCGGAGCAGCCGGAACAATCTGTCGGAGAGGAAAAGGATAGCAGCAAGATGAGAGAGGTGTTCAACCGGATTCTTACGTTTATGAACACCGATACCATGTACTGCGATCCCGATTTCAGTCTTATCCGCCTGGCTGAGGCGGTCGGCTCAAACACGAAATACGTATCACAATCCATCAACGACTTTACCGGTAAAAACTTTAGAACATTCATAAATGAGTACCGTATAAGGGAGGCCCGCCGCCGGTTGCTCGATGTGGAGAATTATGGAAATGTCACGATGCAATATCTGGCCAACAGCGTGGGCTTCTCATCTACCTCAACATTCAACAGCGCCTTCAGGAAATTCACCGGAATGACCCCTTCCTTATACCAGCAGTTAGGAAAATCAAGCGAAATCGAGTAAAAATCCCCGTTTCGACGCACCTGAATAAATCTCTGATTATAAACATATTGCAATTTCTTGAATCCGAAAATTACGCGGATTCAAGAAATTGTGTATATCTGCAATCCTAAAATTTTAATTTGAAAACTTTTTCGGGTAAATTTGCGGAAAACAAAGCTAAATGAAAGTTTATCGTTTACCAAAAATTTATGTTATGAAGAAATGGATTTTACTTTCTCTTCTCGTCATCATGGCCAGTCTGCAAATGGTCGCCCAGACATCAGGTGTGATATACGTGGATGTCGATGACGCTTCTCATGTGGTGCTCACATGTAACAATTCCGTCGTGCCTCTTGAAAACGGAAAGAACGCGGTTGAGTACAAGACATGGCAGACTCTCCTGCTTGCTCCCGCCGACGGTTATCTTATCGATAGCGTCAATGCCTTCGACACCGAAGGAAACCCCGCTACATCAGTATGGTGGTTCGATTCATCATCAGATTCCTATTCCACACAGTTCACGTCATATAATTATGACAATTATACCTACAAGGTTACAACTCATGAATATCACCCGGACCTATCCTCGGTTGAAGTATATATCTCCGATGCGACTGCTGTCAAGGAGGGCACATATACCGTCGGCAATGTCTCTGTAACTGCTAAGACCGGCGACGACACTGTCTCTTTCAATCCCGAGAAAGGCAACAAGTTCACTGTCACGCTTGTGCGTGGTGTGTCCGAAGCTGCGCTGACACTCAATGATGTCGCTCAGGAAGCCGATGAGAATGCCTTTGGAGAGATCATGTACACCTTTAATGTCTCCGACGGCGATGTCATCCGTCTCGACGCTCAAATGGAAACCCCGGTTTTCAATCTCTGTATAGATGACCCTCAGCATGTCCGGGTTTTCTTCCCTGACCAGGACTCACGCTTGCTCGATTTGACCGCCGGCGACAATCAGCTTCAATATGCCGTGGGCGACATCCTGACCGTCAAGGCCGAAGAGGGTTGGAAAATAATAAGTGCCGAAGGGCTGAGATATTCATCCTATACCGATTCATACAGCTATACATTCAAGGGTGGTGAGAGCGGCATGCAATTCACTATCGGGACTGAGGAATACAATCCTCCTATGGCTGAATTCATCATCGACCTCGAGAAGCCGGAGCTTCTCAGCCGCATTGTTTCTGACGTGGTGACAACGAAGTTTGAAGCCGGACAGAATGTCATCAAGGTAAACCTTGAAAAGGAGGATTATCTTCAGATTGTCTACAAGATAAACAGTGCCGACGAAGTTGAGGCAAAGCTTGATGGAGAACCTCTTCCTGTTGAGGAATCCTGGATCTACAGCTCAACTATAGATAATCTGGAACCCAAAACATATCATCTCGTTATCGGAACCCCCGGATGGACTCCCGGATCTACCGCACTTGTGAATATTCAGGATTCAGATATAAAAGTCAACATCTATTCTGCCGACGGACGTGTAGTACGCCTCGGTGTCAAGATGGAAATACTCGATTCTCTGCCCGACGGCATCTATATCGTTGATGGAAAGAAAATTAAAAAATAAACTATAAAACCACATGTCTATGAAAAAAACATTAGCAACCTTGCTTATCGCAGTGTCAGCACCGGTCTGTCTGAGCGCAGCGGGCACAGATGCCGCCTGTACGAAATCTCCGCAGCGTGTCATAGTCTACGAAGATGAATGCAACGATGCCGACTGGACTGAATGGCAGTCATGGACCACAGGAACAATCACCTACGTGGATGGTTTCTACGGAGGTATGGGTTATTCCCACGGAATTGCTGTGGACCGCCGTTTCTCACGCGATGCCGGTAATTCCGCATGGCAGATGCGTATCCCGAATTATCACCGCAACGAACCCCGCGAAGGCGGAATCGACGAGCTGATAATCCAGTATGACCCGGCAGCAAAGAAGCTGTTCATACCGACCCAGGATTTCGGTATGCGTACTGCGGTAGAAGATGCCGAAGGTGTGAAGGGAATTCCGGGGTACATCACCGGATACACCACATTCTATCCCGACCGTACCAGCGACATCGAATATTTCGATGAGGTGGAGGGTGAGATGCAGATACACACCCTGGTTTATTGGGACGGTATCCTTCTCGATGACGGTACTCGCGGAAAATATGTATATACCGAGTCTGTCGACAAAATCAAGCTCGACGGCTTCACTGACTACAATGTCCATATCATCGCCGACCGGTGCGTTAACAATAACATGACCACCGTGAAATTCGATTTCACCGATCATCCCCACGGCGTATGCTACGAACTTGTCAATGGCCTGGTATCCGACGAAAAAATCGACGGGATAGCCGCTGCAAAAGCAAATCCGCTTGACGCTCCGGTTTCTATGGAATTCAAGCTTGAGACCGGTCTCAACACGGTTGTTGCCATATCATACGACCGTCAGGAAAAGCGTTATGTCAATATTCTGGAAATTTACTGTATGCCCGACGAGGAGGGGGAATGGGAATCCATCGGTAAAGGAACGTTTACGGAAGATGCCGTGTCGGGCCTCGGTTCGAATATGGGAATACCCTCATTTGAGGTCGATGTCGAGGAATCGAGGACTACTCCCGGTTTATACCGCATGGTTGACCCCTATCTGCAATTCTCCCGTAAATTCAGCGGTTTATCCCATCACGACGGTCACAACCACTACATATATTTTGATGCCTCTGTACCTTCTCAGGTCATGCTCTCACAGTCTGCAACCGGATTGCGTGACGATAAACTGGGTGAGATCTATCTTACATCGCGTGCCTACGAGGAGATGATGGCGGGTGCCATGCGCATAGAATATGCCAAATATCTCGGCAATCTGGAGCAGGACATAATATCTTTCCCTCAGGATGCGGTCGGAGTTAAATTACCCGAATATGTCGAAAACAACATATGGTGGACCAACTCGTCAGGCAGCTTTGGTCTCCGTCTTCCGCAGACCAACTCTCTTTCCGAAATTTCCGGTGCAGAGGAGGACGCCCCGGTTTACTACACACTTCAGGGCATGCGCGTCTCCACCCCCTCTGTCGGCGCGACCTACATTGTGGTTCGCGGCGGTCACTCCTCCAAAGAGTTTTACCGCTGAACCCATACGGATTCAAGTTGGTTTTAAAGCATCATAAGATTCTTATCCACTTACCTTTACATATAATAAAAAGAAAGCCGGAAACTCTTTCCGGCTTTCTTTTTCACTGACCTTGAGCTGTCGCGCTCATTGTTCAATAGTTCTTTGCCTCGATCTCGAAGAAGCTCTGCGGGTGGGCGCATACCGGGCAGAGTGCCGGTGCCTTCTTGCCGATCACCACGTGGCCGCAGTTGCGGCAGATCCAGATGGCGTCTCCCTCGCGTGAGAACACTATGCCCTCCTCGATGTTGGCAAGCAGACGGCGGTAACGCTCCTCGTGGTGACGCTCAATCGCGCCTACCATCCTGAACTTGTGGGCGATCTGGGTGAATCCCTCCTCCTCGGCCTCGGCGGCCATGCGGTCGTACATGTCGGTCCACTCATAGTTCTCACCCTCGGCGGCGTCGCGGAGATTGGTCATTGTATCGGGAACCTCCCCCTCGTGCAGATACTTGAACCAGAGTTTGGCGTGCTCCTTCTCATTCTGCGCTGTCTCCTCAAAGAGGGCTGCGATCTGCTCATATCCCTCTTTGCGTGCCTTCGATGCGTAGAAGCTGTATTTGTTACGCGCCTGCGACTCACCGGCAAACGCCTCCATCAGGTTCTTCTCTGTCTTGGTTCCTTTCAAATCTTTCATCATTCTTTCTTATTTTATTTTGGATTATTTCTATCGGTTGAGTTCATGTCGGAATTCATGCAGTCCGGACAGATGCCCTTGAACGACAGCTCCGCCGTCTCTGCCATGAACCCCTCTTTCACCAGACTGTCAAGCGTGTCGGGTAGCGGCATGTCGTAGATACGTCCGCACACCTTGCAGGTGAAATGTGCATGTGGCTTCTGCCGGGCCATGTCATACCTCGCGGAACTCTTCTCTATCTCAAGTTCGCGGAGCAGCCCGGCCTCGGTCAGTGCATGGAGCGAATTGTAGACCGTTGTCTTCGACACATTAGGAAAATCCTCAGTCATCTTGCCATAGATTTCCTCAGCCGTCGGGTGCGTACGGTTGTTGGCTATATAACCCAGAACCGCTATGCGGTGTACCGACGGTCTCAGCCCCGCGCCATGCAGCATGTGCACGATTTCCTTGTCTGCTAAATGAATCTGGTTCATCTTTGTTTTTAACTTTATTGTAACGATTACAAAATTAGTAACGATTACAATAATTTCCAAATAATTCTCCTTAAAGATTGTTAAATGCACCAACTATAATGGAAGAACCGGGCATGTCATCTATCGACAGACCCGGTTCAGGAGTCCCGCATTTGCGGGTATCGTAAAGGGCAATTACTTAACTATCAGTCGGTGCGGACGTCCGTTGATGGTCACGATATAGACACCGTGGCTGACTTCGGTTTCTGAACTGTCCACGCCTGTTCCATGACCGCAGACTATGCCCGAAGCCGCTGTCACGCTCCATGGCTTGCCACCGAGATTCGTGAGGACAATACGGTTGTCGCGTACAGCTATGACGGGAGAATTGGCATCAACACCGTCGATTCCGCTGCCTTCCACAGCCACCACGGCTCTTGATTCTCCGCTTTCATAGAGGGCCGATACCGCATACTCATGTGTTCCGGCCGGAAGTTCCACGCATTCGAGAGTCGCTACCGGCGCGGTCGTCAGCAGACTGTTGTCGCAATATACGTTATAGCCTTTCAGCTTGAGGTTCTGGGCATCGCCTGTGGCCGGATAGTAGGTCACGTCATCGATAAATGTCTGTGCCGTACCCATTGCCGCGTATGAGCAACCGCGTATCGCGAACCGTTTGCCACCCTCCGGCACTACAAGTGCGAACTGTGTCCAGTCGGCGGGAAGCTCTTCCACGCGGCGGATCAGCTTGAACGACTCCGGTTCCGTACCACCCTCGCTGTAGAGGAACTCCACCGTCTCGGGGGTGTCGCGGTTGTAGCTGCGTGCCCAGAGTGTCACGAGCTGCTCGCGTCCGCAGAGCTCGGGTGTGATGGCCCAGTCATCCTGCTGCACTCCGGCGGTGAACGTGTTGTTCACCACATACATATTGGCAAGATACTGCATGCTGTTGTCATGTCCGTAATATGTGTCGCTGAATTCATCGAACATACGGCTCTGAACCCACCACGACTGTGCCGAATGTGTCGGTATGCCGGGATATTCAAGAAGCTCCCATGTAGACGAGCTTACCATGCCGCCAATCGGCGCACCATCCACATCAATGAAAATCCAGTCGCCTGCCTCGGTCAGGAAGCTCTCCTGCTCCACTACGGGATACGACTCGAAGTCCTCCTTTACAGCCTCGGGTGCCGCGTTGCTGTAGTCGGGTTCTCCCCACTCCAGACGCTCGCCGCCCGGATTGATATATACCTTCTCCGGTTCGGGCAGGAGTTTGAGGTTGCGGGCCACGGTCACTTCTGAAGTCAGGTTGTTCTCCGTAATCTCGTCGCCTTCGGCCTCAACACGGATTGCAAGCACATTGCCGATCGGGTCTTTCACGCCGAGCGAATGGGTGAACTCAACTATCTCGCTCTTGCTGAAGCCGAGTGCCCCGAGGTCTTTGGTCGCGACCTCTTTGCCGTTGTGTATGAGTGTGGCCTTGTGGGCCGCAACCGTGCTGCCGCCGAGATTGCTGATACGGGCCTTCACGCTGAACGGCTCGTTGGGAACAGCCTGCACCGGAGCCTCGATGTCGGCTACTGAAAGGTCTGTGGCCGCCAGTTTGTCAATGCGGATATTGTCTATCAGAATCCAGTTGTAACCGTTCTCGCCGTTGGCGCGGATGGTACCCTTGAATATGAGAGAGACCGTGCGGTTGGCGAACTCTGAAAGGTCAACGGCCACATGTTCCCATGCCTGCACGTTGCCCAGGTCGCTGATCACAAGATGAAGGGCATTGTGGCGTGTGCCATCCTCGGTCACGACATCCACATCAATCGTATTCGGATCCGCGAAATTGTATTGCAGCCAGTTGTAGGTGTAGAATGTCAGCATCGGCTTGTCCACGCCGCTGAGGTCAATGGCCGGTGAGAGCAGCTCGGTCCACTCGTTGTGGTAGGTGCCCGCCGTATCGGTGATATAGCTCCAGCCGAACATGCCGGCAAAGCCGTTGTCTCCATCCTGAGAGCCGTCGGCCGACTGGAACGACGCGTCCATCAACCGGTTCCAGCCGTTATACTGCTGGTAAGAAAGCGCACGCTCGTCGTCGGTGATCGAGGCTATCTGCGGACCGTTCGACTCGCCGTCACCCCAGGGATGCTCAAGCGTGTAGTTCGGGAACGATTCCTTGAACGGCAGAGGCAGTGCCTCGCCGCAATAGATGTTGGCGCTCTTTTCGGCGTAACCGCCACCTGCGTTGTTCACGGCATTGACTTTCACATAAACGAAACCATGGTCGCGGCCCGTGTCAAATACCGGCTCGAACGTGAAGCTTGTTTCCGTCAGACCCTCGTAGGTCTTGTTGCCATGATAATAGGCATTGTCGGGATATACCTCCACATTATAGGTCCAATCGCCGTTGAGCGCGTAGCCCTGCCAGTCTTTTGCCGGGGCTTCCCATGTCACTGTCACAGCCTTTGCGTTGTCGCCTGAACGGACTATTGAGATGTTTTCCACCTCGCCGGGACGGTTGATGCCGACGAAAGTCTTGACCGGCTCCGAAGGTGAGCTCTTCATCTCGCCGTTCCAGGCATAGGCGATATATTCATATTCATCATCCTTGTCAACGGTTGCGTCGCTGAAAGCAACCTCGGTGCCGGGGACCGGATTCTCGATGGTCGCCACTGTCTTGCCGTTGCGTGTCACCTCAATCCTATCTATTGCCGCAAGAGTAGTACCGTTTTCCGCCAATGTCGGAGCCTTTACAGTTCCTGTCAGCGTCAACGCGCCGCTTCTGTCGGCTTCCAGACCTGATATTTCAGGAGCCGCAGGTGAGTTCTCATTGACCGGCGCGCTTATGGTGAGTTCCTTTATTTTCAGCTTATACATGTTGGCGTCGCTGATGGCATGTATGCCGATGAACATCTTGCCGTCACGGTCGGGTATGACTTCGAAGTCGAACGCCATCGGGTCCGTCTGGTCAATCACGGTTGCGGGGAGCACGACTGTCTCCATGGCTTCGGCCGTCGGTGCGTATCCCATCTTTATCTCGACCTTCTCCGGACATGATGACATCTGGCAGCTGAACGCGGCGTGTACTTTGTAACGGCAGCCTTTCAACGCCTTGAGCGGCGGGGTCAGTGCCCAGTCGTCAGCGGCGTTTGACGACGAATAATTGTAATATATTCCGTTATAGCTGTCCTCGTCCCATGTGTTGTTGTCACCGTTGGCATCGATTACAGTCCAGCTTTCAAGGAGCTTGTATCGCTCGGCATTGGCAAGGTCGTAGGGAAGTGCGAGCGATCCGGTCATTGTCGGTGCGCTCATACCTGCTTCCGATACAAGGTCGCCCTGTCTGGCCGTCACGGAGAATGAAACAGACTCTATCCCATCCGGCACATATACTGTTGTCGCTGACGTGGCTGATGTATTCTCGGCCACGATGTCGTTGACCGGAAGCTGTGTGACATTGTAGAGTATCCCGTCAGGATTCACGTATCCGCCGTTAGCACCCTCGGTCACTGCATCCCAGGTCACTGTGAAGGTGTTCGTATCCTCCATATAGTCAACCGCGATGTTGGCGGGTGCCTTCGGATAGTCAGGACCGACCCACATGGACAGTCGTCCTTTCTTGCCCTCTCCTGCATCGTTCGAAACCGATACGGAGAAAGTATGCTTGCCGCCCGCTGTTACGCTGACATCGGCCTTGACCTCCGTGCCATAGGCTGCTGTTCCTTCGGCAATCTTCATCTTTCCTTCGTAAACCCGCCATGTGGCGTTTCCTGAAGCGTCACTGCCGTCATGGAGCTTGGCGGGCATTGTGAAGCTGACCGTGCCTGTCAGTGCTCCGTTGGGGAAAGTACCCGTGATGTCCGACGGTGTCCCCGGTGCCTTGTCGGCAATCTGCTCCGGCATGACGTACATCGACGTGATGCAGACTCCATTGAAGTCGGCTAAGAGTGTGGCCTCTCCTGTCTGTGTGTCAATTGAATACAGCCGCGACTCGTGAGTGTTATTGTAATCAGGCGAACCGTTGTACATGAACAGGAAATTGCCCGTATCCGGGTCAATCGCACCCGAGTAACCATGCTGCAGGTCACCGCTCTCGCCAAGATCGGTCATGGCCGAGTTCTTGCCCGTTGTCAGGTCAACCTTGCCGAACAGACCGTTGCGTGTCACGCCCCACAGCGTTCCCTCGCTGTCGAACGCTAATGCGCGGCTTTCGTCAGAAAAGAAATACTGGCCCGGGGTGAGGTCGGTCTCCTCGCCGGTCTGTAGATTTATCTCATACAGATGATACATGATGGAGCCATAATCGCAGAATGCGTATCCTAAACCGGTCTCCGGGTCAATTGCGAGGTCACTCGCGCGATACGTCGCCAGGTTGACCGCATCACCCACTTTCTGCCATGTGTTGATGTCGTAGGTCTGCATCCGGTGGCCATGCGGGTCGGTATCTGTGTCCCAATACTCGTCAAACCGGCCGTCGTCGCAAGCATAATAGAGATTGTTGTGCAACGTACCGCCATAATACGACGACACGTCACTCAGCTTCTCCATCTCGCCTCCCGAAACCTCGGGCAGTCTGTACATGCCGATTTCGCCGGTAGCGTAATTGTACACCGAAGCAACGATAGCGGGAAGTTCCATCCCCGCCTCAGCCTTGGCATGAGCCATCCTGCTCGGCGTTCCGTTCAGCCCTTCGGCTTTTCTAAGCTCCGCATCCTTAAGTTCCTCGGTTTTCTTCAGCTCCGCAGCCTGTCTCAGCTCTTCTGCCTTAAGTTCATCTGCTGTCTTGTCATTTTCAGGCGGTTTCTGGAATCCGGCCTTTACTACAGGTCCGTTTCCCAAGGCATTATGGTTTGTCTTCAACAAAGCCATAGCCGGCAACGTCGAAGCCATAAGCACCGCCGCCGCCCCAATCAAAAGTTGTTTCTGCCTCATATATCAAAATTTTAAATTACTGCGTAGCCGGGAGGGTATGTCACTCCCTTTTGTGCCGGTCAATGCCCTTGTTGCGTAGCCGGGAGGGCTTGGCACGACCCCTTGTGGCGCGACCACCGTCGCGCACCGCGTCTCCGGTGCCGGTATCGTCGCCATTCTCAAAAGCAAAAATACTGCAAATTTTTAAGCAGAAAAATAACCTATGTTAATTTTGTTGCACTAAAATCGAAAAATCTTCAATTTTGTTAAATTTTCTTTCCCTTTACTATACTTTTGCGAATCCTGCTCACATGCACTTCCGTCATTTTCAGATACGACGCGATAGCCTTCAGCGGCACATTGTCGAAAAGCTCCGGACGGCATCTCTCCAGCCACTCGTACCGCCAGCGGGCATCTCCGTTCATCACCTTGGCTTTCAGCTCATCGTAGCAGCTGCGCCGCGTGAACACCCCCGCAAACCAGCGGCAGAACTCATGCGATTCCTCCATCATCCGGTCAAAATCGCTCTTGGTAATCCTGAGCATCGTTACCTTGCAGCAGGCCTCGAACCTGATTATCGCCGCCTGGCCAAGCGAGAATCCCTGCATCGACGCCAGGACAGTTCCCTCCATACCGAAATAGATGTTGGTCTCGGTGCCCTCATGCGTCATATACCCCCTTATAACTCCCTCTTTCACAATATATATATCCGGGTCCACGACACCCTCCTCCACAATAGCCTCCCCCTTGGTATAGTTTCTCGCTTCAGCGTGTGCCGTGATATAATCATACAGTTCGTCGCTCAGCGGAAAATCCGATTCCTCCGCCAATGCCGCGCGGAACTTAAGCTCCGCTTCATCCGTCGCCTGTTGCCTTTCTCTTTTCAATGCAGTGTGACCGTTACAAATATAATTGCAAATATAACAATTATATTTGTAACGGTCACCCGACCTTTGCCAAATAAAGTGTTTACATCACTTTCTTTACCTTGCGGCTTCCGTCGGCGTGCGTTGTCACCATGATTGCGACACGTCCCTTCTCCGGAGCCTCGATTCTGATTCCCTGAAGATTATAATACTCTGTCTCTACTACCTCATCTCCGGTCACAATGCCTGTGCCGCTCACACCCGGTTTCCCCTTGGTGCAGTTCACAATGTCGCCGGTGCGGCTGTCTATGATGGCTGCCACGACCGATATGCGTTCCGGATCCTGTGCGAGTTTCTCACCGGTGAGGCTCACGGCGTCGGCCGGAGTCAGGGTCGTGCTGTGGTCGTAAGAGCCATCCGCGTCTATTTTCGACGGCAGACTCCCTTCGATTCCCTTGGGATCGGTCGAGAGTATGGCCACGTCATTATATACAAAGCCGGTTATCGACCTCGGTGAATCAACCAGAAATTGCAGCTCCTCCGGCCATTTGTCGGTTTCGCCCGAATAGTAGTTCCCCTGCGCCCATTTCGCGCCGTTTCCGGTCAGACCATCCTCCACGAGTATGTAGACCATACGGAAGTCGGCGTCGTCATAGCTCTTCACGAAGTTGGCTCTTACCTTCGCCTCGATTGCTGTGTGGCTCTCGTCGGTCCAGTCGCATGTGAGCGACAGGTCGGCCGGTGTGAAACGCTGTGCAGACTCCTCCCATACCTTGTCTATGCCGAATGCCGGAGTGGCCAGTGGTATATCCCCCAGGTAGGGGTCTGTCTTGCGTACACGGTCAATCCATGCCACCGGCTGTGCAGGTGCCGGACTGGGATAATCCTCCTCCTCGAATATACTCATCAGGTCCGCGCAATGATATGCCACTCCTACAAAACGGTTGCCGTAGCGCTCAGCCATCATCTCCAGTCCGACTGCTCCCCGCGGACACCATCCGCAGCCTGTGCCTGTGTACTCTTCAAGCAGAGGTGTGCGTTGCGGAAGCCGCGAGAATATCTCAAGGTGTGCCTCTGCCTGCTGCGAGGCTGACTCATTTGTCTTGCCGTTGACTGCCGCTACGTTTATCTTCAGTCCCCCGTCTGAGGTCGCATCGGTCGCCGGAAGTTTGAAAGATACTTCCGAGCTTGTCATGAACTGGCCGGCCGGAAGTCCGGCGCAGTCCACCTCTATCTCTCCGCTGCGGCCGGAAGTCTCGTACTGTATCGTGGCCGTGCGTACTTCATCATAACCGAGATTGGTGAGGGTTGCCCGTACCGGGGTCTCATTCCCTACCGCGCCATAGTAGTCAGGTGCAAGTGCCACTGTCACATTCTCCCCTTTCATCCCGCTGAGCGTCAGCTCGAACGGCACGAGAAATTTTGACTTCTCTCCGTTGTCAATCCATTTGCCATAGGTCTTCGATGTATGCAGGTAGAAGTTGTATCCATATTCTCCTGCCTCATCTTTTATTACGGCCACGGGCTTCTTCTGGGTCTGCTCCTCGTTCTTTGTCACCGAGAACGAATAGCCTAAGTAAAGACCATCCGCGCCTATCTCGCACGGTGTGTCGAAAGTATAGGTGATTGTGCCATTGTCGGCCGATACTGCCGCGCTGAACAGATCAGGTGCATTAACCTTGTTGTCGAGTGTCAGTGCCTTCGAACCCCATATCTTGAAATCCCCTACGCCCTCTGTCTCGACCACATGAAATGTCACTCCGTTTATGCTGAGCCCTGTGAATTCGGGCGAGTCAATCCGCACCGCCACATCATAGTTCTCAACCTGGTTCGAACCCCACCAGGTGTAGCTGTCTGTACCCCGGTGGTTGGAATATTCCACGGTGGCTGCCGCTCCCGTCGCCGCGTACAGGCCACCGAGCACAGCCAATGCTGCTGTTGTATATATTTTCATATTCGCTGCTTTTGATAACCGTAGCTGCCCGGGAGATACGGCGTGTAGACGTCTCCGGGGCAGCTATGCTTTAAGTTTATCGATACCGGTTTTTCAACGGCCGATTTTCTTGAATGTCTTGACAGTGCCGTCGGTGTAGGTCACAACTTTCACATATATGCCCTTCACGGGAGCCTCGATGCGGGTGCCGTTGAGGTCATAAAGTGCGATGTCGGCTACCTCTGCGTTGGCCATTGCATTGCCGATGGCTGTGCTCTCAGCCTCTACTATACGTGTCTCCTTGGTCTCGGGGTTGATGTATATTCTGTCTGAATAGAGCATCTGCTCGGACATCTCGTCATAGTAGTTGGTCTGAACGCCGATCTCATCAAAACCGAGATTGAAGAAGAAGATGTACTTCTGAGCGAGTGAGCCTGCTGTTCTGATACCTGAATCATTGTCAAACATATAGGGGATGTCTGTTGTCGGAGCTTCAAGATCCTTGTATTTCAACTGGCCGTTGAACTCATCTTCGGGATCGAACAGAAGTTTCTCGTTGTCGAGCCATATGGAATATGTGAGCTGGTTGACATCGAGTGCGTTGCCGGCTATATCCTCAGCTTTGATGACCGGTTCCATGGAACCCCAGCCATATTCATAGCTGCAGCTCACACGGTCGATTGTCGGAGTCGCAGGCTTCTCGATCTTGTCTATCTTTGCAAAATTGGGATTTTTGAGTGCGAGACGCACGCTGAATTCATAATCCTCGATGTCGCAGGTCTTACCCGAGCGCACCACAAGAGCACATTTCTCTACCGTAGGGGTCATGACTTTCTTCTCTGCATCGTAGTTCAGCACCATCGGCTCGCCGGAAGTCACATAGTAGTCCACCATATAGGGAATAACCTTCGAGTTCATCAGATAGGTGTAGTAACCTTCGCCTGTAGTTGTTGAGAGAAAGCCCATATACTGCTGCGAGAGGATGTTTACTTTGTCTCCCTCTACAACACCCTTGAACACAGCCTCGGGGAAAGCGGGCCAGAATCCTGTGAAATACACGTCATTTCCGTCGAAACCGACCTTCATCTGCAGTGCGTATGCGTCGTTGTTGTATTTCAGCGACCATCTTTCCATCTCAACACCTTCTGGAATCTTGGTAGTGTGCTCGTCCACGGCGGTGTAGACTATGTTGCGGTCACCGTAGTACATATGCTTGCCGTCAGACATGAGAGCCATCTTCACCAGGTCCTCATCCTTGTCGTTCTGTATGATCTGGTCGCCCGTATATGTGAAGGTGATTGTGCTCTTCTCCGGGTCTACTGCCCATTCTATGTCATCCTCTACCTCCGTTCCCTGGAATCTCTGGATATACCATTCCTCTACCACACCATCATTTTCTTCCACGTCAATGAGCTGCGGGAACTCGATGGTGATGATACCGTCTTCCAGAGTGCCTTTGATCCAGGAGTTGGTGTTCAGTTTCGAGATGGGATTCTTGAACCATACATCGCCGTTGTCAGAGAAAACAACCTGTCTTGCCAGACCGTCATAGTGATCCTCTGTAGCATAACCCCAGCTTACCTCGGTGGCAAGTGAATACCCGTGGAATGTCCGGAGTGTGCCCTCGGGCTGTTCTCTTATTACTTCGTTCTGGGCAATCGCCGCGCCGGCTAACATCAGACCGGCTGAAAGGAGTAAAAACTTCTTCATGATAATGTTGCTGTTAAGTTATTATTACGATTTTCCCTCGCTGAGGGGAGGAACTTTCCGCTGTCTGGGTGAGGTTCCGGTCGCAAATTTAGCGGCTCCCCTTATTCTTGTCAAATTTTTTTGGTCTACAATGGGTCTACAACTGAAATATTTTATTATCTTTGCGCCGAATAACCTGATATTTTATAAGTTACCGTCATGAAGAATTTATGGATTATCTGCTGTCTCCTGCTCGCATTCTCGTGCGGTAGACCCCCTGTGACCGGATTTGAGGCCACTAAATGGGAGTCTGTAGACCCCGTGGTTGATTCCATTACCACTCTTCTTGAGCAATCTTTCTACGATGTGGCCCCCACTGAGTCGATTGCGGCGTCAATCGACAGGTTATACCCTCACGACCGTCTCCTCCAGACCCCGGCCGCACGTGAACGTCTCGCACGCTGGCACTATTGGAAGTCGGCCCTGTTCCGTAAGATGGCCATGAACGACTCCTCCAGATACCACCTCAATCGTGCCGCCGAAGTCGTGGACTCCAATAAATACTACTACACATACCGGCGTATCGGCACCAAGCTCAATTCCGCCGAGAAGGGTATGGCCGAATGGCATCTGCGCCGCCTCCTCGACGACCTTAACTATTATTCCGAGATCGGCGACACCCCCACCGAAGGTTCTGTGTCGATTCTTGTGGCCCATGTCCTCTCCAACTCATACCAGCCCGATTCCGCCCTCGAATATTTCAGACGCGCCGACTCGCTCTTCAATAAGCTCGGACTTACAAATTATATAGCCAAGAACCGCATAAACGAGGCATCCTGTCTTCGCCGCATGGGTCGCGGCGAAGAGTGCATGATGCTCCTCGACAGTCTGCTGAACGACACAGTGGTCAAAAGCGACTTCTTCGCTTACAATACTGTCCTCCGCAACACATATATATACACCAAAGACGTCTCATACCTGCATCGTGCCCATGACCGGCTCATGCAGCGCGACTCAACTCTTTCTGCCAACGGTGTGATTGAATATCTCCTCAGCATATATTATCTCGAACATGGCAAAGACACCGCCAGGTTTGACTATTACGCCTCACGTGCCTTCTCCCGTATCGGTAAGATTGATGACCTGGGTAACCGGGCTTCTATAATGCGCGTCAAATCCATACAGCTCGAACATGCCGGAAAAACCGACAGCGCATATCTCATGCTTACCCGCCATGTCGAGGCGACCGACACGCTCGACGACCTCCGCCAGCCTGCCGAGATTGCCAAAATTCGCAACATGGAGATTATAGCCCGCAACGAATACGACCGCCGCGAGACGCGACACTTCTACGTGGTCCGTATTCTCATCCTTACTTTCATCCTGATTATGGTCGCCGCTGCGGGCCTGTTCATAATCTTCCGCACACGCGAACGCCACCGCCGCGAGGCCCAGCGTCTCCAGATGGAGAAAATGCGCACCGAACTCGACATCGAACGCTACCAGAAACAGGTTCTCGCCATCTCGCTCTCAATGGACGAGACCGACCGCAACCTCTCTGAAATCAACGACAAGATAAAGGAACTGCGCAACGCCGGCAAGGTCTCTACCGAAGACATGCGCCAGATCGACACGGTGATAAAATCGCACATATCCAGCCGCGAGGAACTACGTCAGTTCATCGAGATGTTCGAGAAGGCCCATCCCCACTTCCTCAGCAACGTCAAGGAGCGTTACCCCGACCTTTCCGACAGCCAGATGAAGCTCGCCATGTACGTCTACCTCGGCATGACCAACAAACAGATCGCCACCTACCTCAACATCCGCACCGAGTCCGTAAAACAGGCCCGCTGGCGTCTCCGCGTCAAAATGGGCCTCAAAACCGACGACTCCCTCGAATCCACCCTCCGCGACCTCACCGACTGACCCTCCCCGCCGCTCCGCCTCTCCCTCCCCCCGTCCTCTCCTCTCCTCCCCGGTGTCCCCACCTCCCACCGTCCGTTTATTTGTTCCTGCGCGGCAGCTTCAGCTGCGCCCTCCCGTCTGTCCCCTCCCCCGCCTCTTTTTTTGTCCCGGTGAGAGGGCGCAGCCCGATAATCTCCGTCCCTCCTTATCCTAAAAGCACATCCAGGATCATCATCAGCACAAACCCTACCGCGAAGCCGATTGTCCCTAAGTTCGAATGGCTCCCCTGCTGCGTTTCCGGCACCAATTCCTCGACCACCACATACATCATCGCACCTGCCGCAAACGACAGCAGATAAGGCAGCAGCGGCACAACATAAGTCGCACAGAGCAGAGTTACCACAGCAGCCACCGGCTCCACCGCCCCGCTCAGCGTGCCGATTGCGAACGACCGGTTGAGCGAATTCCCCGCTGTCCGGAGCGGCATCGACACGATTGCGCCCTCCGGAAAATTCTGAATGGCGATACCCACCGACAGAGCTATCGCCCCGGCCATAGATATATAAGTGTTTCCGTCCAGAGCACCGGCCAGCGTGACACCCACAGCCATACCCTCCGGAATATTATGCAGAGTCACAGCCAGAGCGAGCTTGGCAGTCCGCGACAGCGAGCTGCGCGGTCCCTCCGATTCACCATCAAGCAGATGCTGGTGAGGTGTTATACGGTCCAGAAGCAGCAGAAAGAAGATACCGGCCATAAAGCCAACGGCTGCCGGCATCACGCTCATCCATCCCTCCGCTCCGGTGCCCTCCATGGCCGGAATAAGCAGCGACCACACCGAGGCCGCAACCATCACACCCGCAGCGAAGCCGATCAGCGTCTTCTCCAGCACCACCGACAGCCCCTTCTTCATAAAATAAACGCACGCCGCCCCCAGCGTAGTCCCCACAAACGGCAGCGCCAAAGCAATTACAATTCCCTCCATCTTTATCAATTTCTAATCTATTTCTTCATCATTCTAAATTTCCCCCATCCTTATCTATTTTTAACAATAACGCCCCGCTCCACGCCATTGTTGCTCGCCGTCCTCTCCCCTCCGCCGCTTGCAGTCCTCTCCCCCTCACCCGCCCCCGCCGCTTGCCGTCATCCCCCCTCCACCGCTACCGCCGCTTGCCGTCATCCCCCCTCCGCCGCTACCTCCGCTTGCCGTCATCCTCCCTCAGCTGCCGCCATTGTTGCAACCCGCACCTCGCCTTCTCTACCACGTCCGGTTATTTGTCCCTGCGCAGCAGCTTCAGCTGCTCCCGCCTTCCTTCCGGCTGTGTGAGGGCGGCAGCCCGAATCCCTTGCCCCTGCCTGTGTCGCTGTCGAGTGGGTAAAGCCTGCGGGCTTTACCTCCCCATCTTTTTTTCTTTTGTAGTTTTCCAAAACAGACAAAAAGTTATCTAAAAGTTATTTTAACCTATATTTTACATTAAAATACTTGCAGTTAGCGTAAAATATCAGTATTAATCTTTATAATTCCAAAAATTAACATTTGTTTATAAAAATAATTTTTTGTAACTTTGTCCGAAACCACACAGTTCTACTGTAATAATATTAATTAAAAACTTCCTTTATGAAGAAAATTGTTACCTCTCTTGCCGCCGCGCTGCTTGTCTGCTCCGGTCTCCAGGCGCAGAAAGCCAAGGCTCCCGTTTCTCTACGTAACTCTGTCCGCACCGAAGCAAGCGTTGACCTCCGTCAGAATGCCCCCGACCGCAAGGCTGCCCGCTCACAGCGTGTCGCAGCAGCAAAGGCACATGCACCCCTTCCGCGCAAAGTGACTGCTCCTTCATCAGATCTCAAGATTATCGACGAGACACCCGAAGGAACCGAAACCCTTTACAAGAAGACAGGTGTCGCATACGGCTATAGCTGGTTTACCGGAATGATTTATCAGAATCTTGACGGTGCCACCTCCAATGTGGTGATCTCTGACGACCGCACCCGTGTATATATCGAGGGACCGATTTTCTTCGACTCTTATTCAGCCGAAAACTGGATTGAAGGTACTCTCGAAGGCGATGTCGTGACCTTCACATTCCCCCAGCTCATCGATTATGACGTATATTACGCCGACGATGACGAGGAAGAGGTTGACGAGGAATATTTCTACTACGCCATGAAACTCGAATACGTTCCCGACGAAGAGGATCCCGAATATGGCTGGTACTACCCCTGCGAGAATCAGGAATACAAGATGACCCTTGGCGAGGACGGTTCGCTCACTCCGCTCGAACCCGAGATGATGATCGGCAGCTGTCTCTGGTATGGCGAGAATGATGTCGACGAGGGTGAGGAACCCTACTACTCATGGCAGGCCAACGGTGATATCGTCACCGGCATGAAAGTTGTGACCGAAAAGGCCCTCGAAGTTCCCGAAGATGTGGAGTTTGCAGAATGGCAGCTTATCAGCTTATCAGCGGAATCTCAAACCGCTCTGTCTATGTCGGCGTAAAGGGTGACGACATGTACATCAAGGGTCTTTACAGCTCTATGAAGAATGCCGTTGTTGTCGGCAAGATCGACGGCGACAAGGTGACATTCGAGAATGGCCAGTACCTTGGTGAATACTCCTACAACCGCACTCTCGCTTTCTTCGACACAGGTGTCAACGTTCAGGATGGTGAAGGAACATATTTCGATATTCAGCCCGACATGGTCTTCAGCTACGACAAGGAGAAATCAATTCTCACATCTGAAGCCGCATACTGTATCTCTACTTCTCCGACCACCGTTCTCTATTACGCGATTGTCGACAAGCCCTACCTCTGCATCCCGGCTACCGACTTCACCGTAACATCTCTCTACACTCCCGTGCTCGCAGGTTTCTACGACGCGGATGAAGAGTACGACTACGATGCATCAATGTATTTCAACATCGCCACAGTAGACCCCGACTACAATGTCCTCCCGACTGACCGTCTCTTCTACGAGGTTATCATGGACGACGAAGTCTTCACTTTCTACGACGACGAGTATGAGCTCCCCGAAGGTGTGAGCGAGACAACCGAGATTCCCTACGGATACTATTCAAGCGATTCCTATGACTTCGACGCATATGGTAACGAGCATGGCTTTGAGTTCCATTCGCGTGGTTTCGAGAGCCTCGGTGTACGCGTAGTCTACAAGGCACCCGATGCCGAGCCCGTTTACTCAGACATTCTCTGGGCTCCCGGTTATGCCGGCACTCTCGCTGTCAACGGTATCGCAGCCGACGCAACTGTCAAGGAGGTTCAGTACTACGACCTCAACGGTCTCCGCGTTCTCCGTCCCGCTTCGGGAGTGTTCGTGAAGAAAACCATCCTTTCCGACGGCACCGTCCGCACTTCAAAGGCTCTGGTTCGCTGATTTGATGTAAATTTACAGGAAGGGGCTTAACGGTCCCTTCCTTCTTAATATCCTGTATCTTATGAAAAACCAATTGCTTGTAACATCTCTGCTGTTCGGTGCTGTGGCTTCGGTCTCGGCTACCGATATCGATTTTACCTACAACGTCAATCATGATCCCGCCAAGGTCTATGGTTTCGATAAAAAGGAAACCTACGATGTGGCCATAAAGATTGACGATCCTGCCTATATCGGAGCAAAAGTCACAGGTATTACTGTGGCTTTTCCCGTCAGTGACGGCAACTTCACCGACGCTACAGCGTGGCTCGCATCCGAGCTGAAACTCGAAAGCAGGAAAAATGCCCCCGACCTCGGCTCTGTATCCGCATCGGTCGATGACGAGCTCCTTACCGCCACGTTTACAACTCCTGTCGAAATCCCCGCAGCGGGCATATGGGTCGGCTACTCTTTCAACATCACCGGTCTCGACAAGACTTACGAATATGATTGGCCCGACAATCCCGTGGCATGTGTGGAGAGCGAGAATAACCTCGAAAAAGGTCTCTGGATACACACCAGCCGCTCGCGTCTGAAATGGACAGATGTCGGAACTTCCCTCGGTGCTGTCAGCACAATGATTGTACATCTCGCCACCGACTTCGGCCCACACGATGTGGCAATCGGTGTTCCCGCAGAGTCATACATGGTGAAAGGCGAGACTTACAATGTGCCCTTCACCCTCATCAACCATGGTACGGAACCTCTCGAAGACCTTACTTTCTCATATTCGATAGGAGGTTTCAAATCAACCGGTTCACTGCATCTCGACACCCCTCTCAAGGGTCTTGGCAACTCCACTACCGTGAATTTACCCCTCGGTCCCGTTGATGAATGTGGCGAGTACGCGCTCAGCGTCACTCTTGAGACATCCAATGGCGAGGCCAACGGCGACCCCATGCGTACCGGTACCGGCAACATGAACGTATGGCCCCTTATACCCGTCACACGTCCCCTCGTCGAGGAATACACCGGACTTAACTGTGGATACTGCCCCGTAGGATATGTGGCCATGGAGTATATGAGCGAGAATTTAGGCGACATGTTCGTAGGTCTTGCATTCCATTGCCAGAGTTACGAATCGGGTAAGATGGAGACTGTTTCAGAATACGATTTCCCCTCTTACGTCACCGGTTATCCTGCGTCAGGCATCAATCGCGCCGGTTATATCTATCCGGGTGACCTCCCCTTCCGTTGGGACAGCTTCGCGGCACAGATTGTTCCCGCCTCTGTCGATGTTGACCTCCGCTGGGATGATACCGTCTCAGGCCGAATGATCGCCACCTCAAAGGTTGCTTTTGTCAAGGATGTGGAGAACGCCGATTATCGTCTTGGATTCGCAATCGTGGCCGACAACGTTTTCAATGCGTCGTGGGGTCAGAAGAATTACTACGCCGGAGAAGCCGAGGGAGTGGGTGTTGATTCTCCTCTCTGGGATGTCTTCCTCGATGGCGGCTCGACCGTCAAAGGACTTACCTTCAATGATGTCGTGGCCTACATGCCCGAAGTTGACGGTATCGCCAACTCTGTACCGACGACCATCAAGGCCGGTGAGGTTATGACTTACGAATATCCTGTCAATGCCGCCGATATGGTCAATCTCCGTGGACAACAGTTCCTCAATCCCGAGGCTAAATTAAAGGCTGTGGCAATCCTGTTCGACGGCAAGACCGGTCTTTCCGTAAACTGCAACAAGTCTGCCCACATCGACTACGCTGCCGGCGTATCCGACCTTACTGACGACGCTCCCGGGATTGTATCGACAGTCTACCACAACCTTCAGGGTGTGCGTGTCGACAATCCCGTCTCGGGTCTCTACCTCAAGACGGTCACTCTCTCTGACGGCACAGTCCGCACTTCCAAAGTCCTCCTCTGAAAACCGACATAAGATTACAAAAACGAAGAGGCGACGGTCGCGACCGTCGCCTCTGCGTTTTTGTATGTTGCATGTATGTCACATCATCACTTTTGTTGTCTTCGTGCTGTCTTTGCATGTAACTTTGATTACATGGAGTCCTGCACAGACAGGCAGTCGGACTGTCGCGCTATTGGCCGCATGGGAGCTGACCGACATCTCTTTTCTGCCATCCGCGCTCCATACTTCCAGAATGAAGTCTCCGGCTTCGGCCAGTGTGACTGTCACATTTCCATCATTGTCATATCTGAGTGAAATGCGTCCATTGTCATCATTCTTTATGTTCCCTATGGTGGCCACCTCTGCATCGGTAAGCTCGAATGCGGCGCAGTTCATCACTTCTCCGGTACTGGTATCGAGCACCATGGCAACGACACGTCCGTTACGTATGTCGTCAAGAAGTTGCGGACGTTCCACACTCCAACTGTAGGCATAGCTGGTTCCCGGTGTCATCAACGCCGGCAGACTCCCTGCAAATCCGTCAAAGGCATGGTCTGATGTCAGTGATGTATTGTTGAAATATGACAGTGGGCTGATCATCGTCGTCGGAAGATAATAATACTCTCTCTGTGACGGCAATGTGCAGATGTTCCTCTGGTACCATGCCGGATTCTCCTCTTCTTTATGGAAATCTCCTGTGAGCACATAGCCCACACGATAGCGGTCAGTTGAATTGTCGATGGTCTCCGCACATTCTATTGTTACATTCACTGTTGCGGATTCCTTGTCGGTGACCTTGACGCTACTGAAGCCTATGCCGAACTTGGTGGGAGTATAAAAGTAATCGCCGAACTTATCCATGTCCGTGCCTGCCGAACTCCGTATGCGGTTCAGCATCATATAAGGATATGATGGAAAGTTGAGACGGGTATTGTATGCATCGTTCTTGAGCTTGTCTCCGTTGTGTGTCTCAACAGCTATGACGCTGCTCCCGAAGTTACGTTCCAGATCTTGTATTTCAAGCACACCCTTGGTACAGTTCGGACACCACATTCCTGTCCCCTTGTCTACAAGAAGGTGCTTCTTGAATGTAGAGCTGTAAAGCGTGGTCTCTGCAAGCATTACCTTCTCCGGGCTGTCGTTAAAGTATGTGCGGCATACGGTAACCTCGTTGAATTTCACCGGTGCGCTGAGTGTTACGACGCGTGTCTCGCCTGTAATCCATGGTGTATCCACGACTGTCCTTGCGGATATGGTACCGTCGATTTCGAGTTCTATTGCACCATTTGTTCTGGTTGTTCCGCTATTGAGTATCTGAAGTGTCACAGGTGCATGTTTCGTATCGGCTGAAGATGCGTCACAGAATACTTCGGTCAAATCAACTGTGTCAAACGACATTCCTTCCGGTTTATCAATAGTGACATCACCGATGGCAAGCATGTATCTGTTCTCGCTGACACACACGAACGAGATTGTCAGTTTTTTTCCGGCATATGGACTCAGGTCGACCATATGGGTGGTCCATTCTCCGGCCTCGCTGTCGGTCGAGAACAATATGACCGGCGTTTCATCATCCTCGGCTTTTGCCTCGACAAGATAGCTCTCAGGACGTTCACGAAGCACTGATGCCGCATTCCATTTAAGAAAGTGGCCATCTGTAATATCAGTGGCAGGAAGTAAAAGACGGTTCCGGCAAGCACTTGCTTTACCTGTATATGTCGGCGACAATGCCACATGTCCATATGTCCCGTATTCCTCCACTATCCAGCCGTCACGGGTGTATCCTCGTTGATATCCTGCTGTCGACGGATTCACCCCTGTTTCATTAGTTACCTTGACATCGGCCGGAAGTGTGCCTGATGTCAAATCAAGCGTATATGCTGCCGACGGCATACATGCCATGATTGCCGCAGACAAGACCATGCCTGATCTACTGAGTTTGTTGTGTAAGCTCATTCTTGTATGAAGATTGTAAAGTTCTTATTATCGGCATCTAATTTACTGCTTTAATTCCAATTCTGCAATACCTCCACTTGCCGCAGACACAAAAAAGCGCGTGTCATCGCGACACACGCCTCTTTTTCCTGGCAATCTCCGGCCGCAGTGGCCTGAGTTGCCTGTAACCTACATCAATAATTCAATATTAACTCAAAAATTAAATTCATTTTGTGTACTCCGCGGGCAGCACCGGCATCGCGCCGTTCTGCGTGCAGACATAGGCGGAGGTAGCTACCGCGAGACGGTGCGCTTCTTCCACACTTTTCCCTTTCAGTATGCTCGACACGAACGCTGCGGTGAACGAGTCGCCGGCCCCTACCGTGTCGGCAACCTCTACCTTGGGTGTCGGCTGGAATGATACGTTCCCCGGTGTGAACACGTAGCTGCCGTTTATGCCGCAGGTCAGGATAAGCATCTTCAGGTTGTACTTGCCCAAGAGTATCCAGCACTTGTCCTGGAGGTCTATGCCGGGATAACCGAACATGCGGCTCACGGTCACAAGCTCCTCGTCGTTTATCTTCAGCACGTTGCAGCGTTTCATCGACTCGCAGAGTATCTCTTTGGTGTAGAAACCTTGACGAAGGTTCACGTCGAAGACCACCATCGGGTCATTCTCCTCCGGCATCGAGTCGAGGAATTTGCCGATTGTCTCTCTCGACACCACATTGCGCTGAGCCAGCGAGCCGAAGCACACCGCGCGTGTGTTACGCGCTATCTCCTCAAGCTCGGCGGTCCAGGGTATGTTGTCCCATGCCACATTCTCCTTGATTTCGTATTGCGGCACACCGGCCGGGTCGAGTTCCACCTGTACGGTTCCGGTTGCATAGGGCACCGTGTCGAGGTGGTAAGTAAGCTTCTTGTCATCGAAGTTCTCCACAATCTCCCGGCCAAGAGCATCGTCGCCGATAGCACTGACGGCTATGCCCGGAAGCCCGAACTGCGACACATGATAGGCGAAGTTGGCGGGTGCCCCACCGATTTTCTTTCCTTCGGGCAGCACGTCCCACAGTGCCTCTCCCATTCCAACTACAAAGTTTTTCATATCTTATGGTGTTTTAGCGGTTTTCTTGTTTTGTTTCAGACCCTCTTCTCGGAGGGCGTTTTGTTTCAAGCTCTCTTTCTGGCAGTTTTTCCTCTACTGCCTCAGGCGGTTTTCCTGATTTTGAGTGTATAGAAGAGCAGGTAAGCTACTCCGGCGGCCATCACTGCCACAGCTCCGGCCTGACCTGTCGCATCAGCGGCATAACCCATTGCCAGCGGGAAGATTGTGCCTCCGAAGAGTCCCATGATCATCAGTCCCGAAACCTCGTTGCGCTCTTTCGGTGCAGCCAACAGTGCCTGCGAGAACACTACCGAGAAGATATTCGAGTTGCCGAAGCCTACCAGCGCGATACCTGTATATATACCCTCAAGGCTGTGGCAGGTGAAGAGCAGACACATCGAGGCCGCCATCATTAGAACACTTATGCCGAAGAAGAGTTTCGGCGACATCACGCGCAGAAGGAACGCACCTAAGAAGCAGCCGGCCGTGCGGAATATGAAGTAAAGTCCCGTGGCGAACGACGCGTCTTCAAGCGGAAGTCCGAGTCTTTCCATGATAATCTTCGGTGCTGTCGTGTTGGTGCCCACATCGATACCCACATGACACATGATTCCCAAGAAGCAGAGCAGTATGAAAGGTCTTCCCAACAGCTTTAGGCACTCTCCCACGCCTGATGCCTGGTCCGGACGCTCCTCCTCGATCGGTGTCGCGCCGAGCACCGCAACCGACAGGAAGCTGATCACGGCATAGATTGCGAAAAGAACTCTCCAGCCCAATCCGAAGGTGACGAACGCGGTTGTAGCACCCCACGCGGCGATAATCGGAGCCAGGAACGAGGCTATGGCCTTCACAAACTGGCCGAACGTCAGTGTCGAGGCCAGTTTGTCGCCGCTGATCAGATTGCTCACCAGCGGGTTGAGCGATGTCTGCATTATGGCGTTACCGATTCCAAGAAGACTGAATGCCGCTAACATCAGCCAATAATTCTCACCGAAAATAGGGAGCACCAGCGAAACGGCTGTCACACCGAGGCTTATGAGCACGGTCTTCTTGCGGCCGATACGGTTCATCAGCATCCCGGTCGGTACCGAGAAAATCAGGAACCAGAAGAATACAAGCGACGGGAACAGGTTGGCCTGCGAGTCCGTCAGTCCGAGGTCTTTCTGCACATAGTTAGACGCCGTGCCGACAAGGTCGACAAAACCCATGGCGAAGAAGCAGAACATCACCGGTATAATCTGCAACATCGAGCTCTTGCGCCCCGCTGCAGCAGTCTGAGTTATTTCCATGATAGTTATTTTGTAATGTTATTTGTTTCCCCTCTCAATCCTTTCCTCTCAATCCTTCCCCTTGATCCTTCCCCTTGATCCTTCCCCTCAATCCTTCCCCCCCTCTCAAACTGTTCTTTTCAGTCTCTTTTTTGTCCGGTGTGAGGGCAAAGCCCGAAAGCACAGCCCCCCTGCCGGAGTTTATTTGTTTCAGCGCAGAGCTTCAGCTCCCACTGCATAAACCTTAATCCCGCTCAGCTTCGCGCCCCCTTCCGGAGCCGAAACGCTCAGGTTCAGATAAGGCTCCGTCGGAAAGACAAGGTTCGTCATCACAAACTCGCCGCCGTTGCCGAATACCTCCACGCTCGAACGGTCCACGAACACACGCAGCTCCACGCGCCCGGTCTTCTCATGTGTCGGCGCAACAGTGACTGCCGGGAAGCTCTGGCTGAAGTCCGAAACTCCCGCCCGTGTGCGGTCAAAGCTCGCCGTGCGCGTCGCGGCATCATAGACAATCACCGCCTCTTCTCCCGCTGAATTGCCGAGAGTAAGCTCCACTTTCCCTTTCTTGTCGGCATCGAACTGGGCCGTAATCTCGTAAAGACCCTCTGTGCTCGCCGGAATCTCGATTTTTAACGGTGTCGCGCCCAACGTCGCTTTTCCCGACTCGGCCACAACCTCGCCGCGCAGTGCCTCAAGTTCCTGCACCGGTACCGAAGCCAAATATATGTCGCCGTCCGCACCCTTGAAGAGCTTCATCTCCCGCGGAAGTGTGTTCGCGCTGCGGAACTGCTGTGTCGGCACCTCGGCCGCATACTCCCAGTTGCTCATCCAGCCGATGGCAACCCGTCGTCCGGCCGGAGCGTCGCTCCAGCTTACTGTAGCGTAGTGGTCCTTGCCATAGTCCATCCATTTGGTCGGCACATTGCCGTTCTTGTCGGTGTCGGCCTTGAAGGTCTTGCCGTCGAAGTCTCCTATGAAGTACTGGGCCGCGCTGCCGCCGAACGGACCGCCGGGGTTGATGTTGCAGATAAGCACCCACTTGGTTCCCTTGCCGCCGGGTGCGGGCAGCTCGAAAAGGTCGGGACATTCCCACACCCCATCCTGTGCGCCGATTCCCTTGCCGAATGAGCTTTGGAGTGTCCATTCTTTAAGGTCGGGCGAGGTGAAGATAAGCATCTCATGGTCGAGAGCGTGCGCGAGAATCAGTGTCCACTCTTTCGTGTCGGGGTTCCACCACATGTTCGGGTCGCGTGCCTCGCTGTCGAGCGGAAGCACCGGGTTTCCCTCATATTTGTCGAAGGTCAGGCCCCCGTCTGTGCTCCCGGCCAGACTCTGCACCTGGCTTCTTCCAGCCGACGTGTACATTGCCACTACAGCCCCCGGACCATAACCAGCCGTGCCCTCGGTGTCTATCGCGCAGCTGCCGCTGAATATCGAGCCGAGTCCGTCGGGTTCCACGGCTATGGGAAGATGTTCCCAGTTCACAAGGTCGCTGCTCACCGAGTGGCCCCATGTCATGTTCTGCCACTTCGAGCCGTAGGGGTTGTGCTGGTAATAAAGATGCCATTTGCCATCTTTATGGAACATGCCGTTCGGGTCGTTCATCCATCCGTACCGCGGAGTGTGGTGATAAGCCGGACGATACTTCTCGCGGTTGGTCGTGTCGAAGCTGTCGCTGATTTCCATCGCTTTCCAGCACACGTCACCCTTGGCCTCGCGCACATTCTCGCGTCCCTGGGGAGTCTCTACCAAAAGCTCCACCCTCTTCCCTTTGTAGGGTGTCAGGTCAAACGGCACCGTAAAGTCGGTCTTCGACTTCGCCAGACGCGCGTAGAATGTCTTGACAATCTCATTGTCGACAATCACATTTATCTTGGCGTCGTCTATATTCTCCTGAATGGGGAGTATCAGGTATTTCCCCTCGCCGGCCACACGGACAAGTGTGTTGTCGGTGCCGAGATGGCTCACCTCAACGCCCTGACCTGCCAGTGCCGGAAGCGCTGCCGCAAGTGCCGCTGAAATTATGAGGCTTGATTTTCTCATGTCAGTTTCTAAGGTTTGATTCTATTCTTAACTTAACAATCTTATCTCGTTCTGTTCCGGAGCCGTTGCCCGGTTCCGCGTCGGAACTGTTACCCCGTTCCGCGTCGGAAGGGAAGTTTCCGCGTCGTTCGAAAGGCCGCGGACTGCCGTAGCATCTCTGCCGTGACCGTTTCGGTTGCAAAGCTACTTATAAATAAAGAAGTGGCGTTATTAAAAATTGCGCATTATCTGTCACTTTTGTGCGATTGACCTGTTTTTACAATCCGATGACCTTAATTTGCAATATTTTAGTTATCTTTGTAGTGCCATAATTTAATGGAACCGACCATGAGACTCAGAAATTTTTTGATTATTGCCGCCGCAGCGTTTATGGCTATGCTTCTTCCGTCTTGCGGCTCAGAAAAGAAATACCGGATAGGCGTGTCGCAGTGCAGCGTCGACGACTGGCGTGCCAAGATGAACGAGGAGATGCTCCGCGAGGCCATGCTCCACGATGATGCCGAGGTGGTCATACGCTCGGCCGACGACTCGAACGAAAAGCAGATTGCCGACATCCGGTGGTTTGCCGACAACGGATTCGACATCATCATAGCCGCGCCCAACGAGGCCGAACCCGTCACTCCCGTCATCGACGAGGTGATGTCGCGTGGAATCCCCGTCATCGTCTTCGACCGTAATGTCACCGGCGACAATTACACCGCTTTCCGTGGTGCCGACAATCATGGTACCGGACTTCATGCGGCCCGCTACATGCTCTCGCACGTCGGCCCCGATGCCAAGGTCCTCGAGATAACCGGAAACCTCGGCTCAACTCCCGCGCAGGACCGCCGCAACGGCTTCATGCAGGGTATTGCCGGCTCCCCGGGAGTGAAGGTCGTAGCCTCTGCCTCCGGCCTCTGGGACTACGACCACGCATATGCCACCGCCGACTCCCTTCTCTCCATCTATCCTGATGTCAACGTAATCTACGCCCACAACGACCGCATGGCCATAGCAGCCGCCGACGCAGCCGCCCGTCACGGCGTTGACCCATATATAATAGGAATCGACGCTGCCCCCGAAATCGGCATGAAGGCCGTGGCCGACGGCAAGATTGATGCCACATTCATCTACCCCACCGAAGGCGACGCGCTCATCCGCACCGCTCTTGACATCCTTGAGCACCGCCCCTTCGAACGCGTGGAGCGGGTGCCCGTGGCCTCGGCCGTAGACCGCTCAAACGCCGACATCCTCATCCTCCAGAACAAATCGCTTCAGGCAGAGACCTCCAAGATAAAGACCCTGAAATCAAAAGTCGATGCCTACTGGGAGAAACACTCCATCCAGACCACATTCCTCTATGTGACCCTCGGTATCCTCCTCCTCCTCTTCGTGTTCATGTTCCTCTTCCTCCGCGCCTACTGGCAGAAACAACGCCAACAGCGTCTCCTCGTCGAGCAGAACCACGAACTCCAGCGTCAGCGCGACCGCGAGGTCCAGCTCAACCAAGCCCTCCAGGTCGAAAAAGACAAACAGATAGAACTCAACCAAAAGCTCAAGGTCGAAAAAGATAAGCAAGTCGATCTCAACCAGAAGCTACAGGTCGAAAAAGACAAGCAGATAGAGCTGAATCAAAAGCTTAAGGTAGAAAAAGACAAGCAGGTAGAGCTGAATCAAAAGCTTAAGGTAGAAAAAGATAAGCAGGTAGAGCTGAATCAGGAGTTACAGGAAACTACGCAGTCCAAACTGATGTTCTTCACCAACGTCTCCCACGACCTCCGCACCCCGCTCACGCTCATCGCCGAGCCGGTGCGCCGCCTCATGGGTGCCCCCAACCTTACGCCACAGCAAACCTCCCTCATCAGCATAGCCGACCGCAACCTCCGCATCCTGCACCGCCTCATAAACCAGATACTCGACTTCCGCAAATACGAAAACGGTAAATCGACCCTCCACCTCACCGAGGCTCCCATCATCACCCTCCTCAGCGACTGGACCGAGGCCTTCCGCGCCGTCGCCCGCATCCGCCACATCCGCCTCACCCTCCAACCCCCC
>CAJTQV010000008.1 GCA_910578385.1 uncultured Muribaculaceae bacterium
CCAACAACGAGGCTGTTGCACGCCCCGAATCTTTTGGAAACATTTAGCACAAAATAGCAAATATCAGAGAGTTGGCACTCTAAACAGGCTCCGGTCGCTATGGCAAGACCGGGGCAGGAGACAACGGCTGATATTTGTTGGAAAAGCTGGTACATTTGTGGTACTTTTTTGTGGTACATTCACGAAATCTGTACCAAAGATAATGTGCTAATTCCGAACTAACAAATGCTAACTTTGGCTATCGGCAGGAAATACGGTTTGTGCTAAATCTTTCTAAATCAAGATTTTATAAAATTGCTAACACTTGCACATCAGTCACTTACGGACACGAAAAAAGGGCCACTGAAAAGTGACCCTTTAGTGATCCGCCTGGGGCTCGAACCCAGGACCCCAACATTAAAAGTGTTGTGCTCTACCAGCTGAGCTAGCGAATCATCCTTAGCGCTCTCGGTCTCCCGAAAAGCGATGCAAAATTACAACTTTATTTTGAATCTACCAAATTTTTCTTAAAAAATTTTTATTATTCGCATTGTTTTTATTTTTTCCACGCAAGTTTCAAAGTTTTACATTATATTTGTATGTTAAAAACTTATAGCCGTCGGCTCACGTTGATTTTCGGTTAAGATGAACGTTCCTGCGGCTGCAACCTGACATTTATGGATATTTCAGTTGTAATACCCCTGTATAATGAGGAGGAGTCTCTGCCCGAACTGACCGAGTGGATACAGCGCGTCATGGGTCATCATGGCTTCTCTTATGAGATAATCTTCGTCAATGACGGCTCGACCGACCGTAGCCTTGAGGTTATAAGAAGCCTGGCCTCAAGAAACGCCGCAATCCACGCCGTGTCGTTCTCGCGCAATTATGGCAAGTCTCCGGCTCTCAACACCGGTTTCATGCGTGCCAAGGGGGACGTGGTCATAACTATGGACGCAGACCTCCAGGACTCACCCGATGAGATTCCGGAACTCTACCGCATGATCACTCAGGAGGGTTATGACCTCGTGTCGGGTTGGAAGAAGAAGCGCTATGACCCGCTTTCAAAGACGATTCCCACAAAGCTGTTCAACGCCACTGCACGCAAGGTGAGCGGCATAAAGAACCTGCATGATTTCAACTGCGGCCTCAAGGCTTACCGCCGGGACGTGGTGAAACATATCGAGGTCTATGGCGACATGCACCGGTATATCCCCTACCTCGCGAAAAACGCCGGCTACAAGAAAATCGGTGAGAAGGTCGTACAGCATCAGGCACGCAAGTACGGCACAACGAAATTCGGTCTCGACCGCTTTGTGAACGGTTATCTCGACCTCGGCACCCTCTGGTTCCAGTCAAAGTTCGGCATCAAGCCGATGCATATCTTCGGTCTGCTCGGGTCGCTGATGTTCATAATCGGTTTCCTCGCCGTAGTGACCGTGCTTATCATGAAGATTGTATCGATGAATTCCGAATCGTACAACTTCTACATCACCAAGTCAGTCTATTTCTATCTCTCGCTTGCGTTCATGGTGCTCGGTGTGCAGTTCTTCTGCACGGGCTTTATCGGCGAGATGATTACCCGCAACTCTCCTGAACGTAACAATTATCTGATTGCCGAAGAATTCTGAAAAAGAGACCGACAAAACTTTCACAATGAGAAAACCGACCGCTTTACTCCTCGCTCTGCCACTGCTTATAGGCGCTTCCTGTTCCGACACTTGCTCCGAGAACAAGAACGCCCTGCCGTTGGCCGGATTCTACCCTTCGGGAGGCACGGAGAAAATCAGCCTCGACTCGCTTGAGGTGACAGGCGTGGGCATGCCCGGCGACTCGGCTCTCTCCGAAGGTGGCACCCGCATCGACCAGCTCTATCTGCCGTTCAGGATTGATTCGGACACGACCCGTTACGTGTTCCGCGACGCACACCTCTACGGCGGAGCACGCGACACAGTGACGTTCATCTACTCGCGCACGCCCCGGTTCGTTAACGTGGAGTGCGGAGTGAGCTACATATTCGGCATCAGGAGCATCACGAGCCAGGGAGTGCTCATTGACTCGGTGACTTGTCCCACCGGATTCATCGACAACTCGAATCTGGAGAATCTGAAGATATATTTCGCAGTAACCGAAGAAGGAGAATGAAGCATCTGCTCACCATATTACTGGCATTCGCGCTGTCGGCAGCTCTTCAGGCACAGACAGCGACCGACTCTGTACCCGGTTCCCCCCTCGCGACTGACCAAATCGGAACCGGTGTGGCCAAACCGGACTCCGTGACCGCGACACCCACCGTTACAGAAACGCCGTCGGGTCCAACCGTGACACCGGTCGATGTTGACGATGAAAAGCCGCGCACAGTGCTGCACTATTATGACAAACATGGCGAGCCGCTCGACGAACCTGTGCTGTTTCTCGCCACGCTCGACACCGTGCAGAAAGTCCGCTCAAAGCCGATATACCCACTCTACAACGGTCTCAATGTCGGTGTTAACTTCGGCGACGCTATATTCATCGCGGCCGGACAACGCTACGGAAGCTTTGACCTCTGGGCCAACGTATCGCTGCACAACTGGTTCTTCCCCACTATCGAATGCGGCTTGGGCTATGCCAACGACACGCCTGAGAAATCAAACTTCACTTACCGCACAAGCCCGTCATTCTATGCCAAGTTGGGATTGAACTACAACTTCCTGTACAAAAGCAATCCTGACTATCAGGTATTCCTCGGAGTACGTGCCGGATTCTCCTCGTTCAGCTACGACGTGACCGACATCAGGATAACCTCCGACTATTGGAACGAGACCCAGAACCTGTCGCTGCGCGGACTGCGTTCGACAAGTTTCTACGGCGAGGCACTCGCCGGACTTCAGGTCAAGATTGTCGGGAACTTCTCGCTTGGGTGGACTGCACGCTGGCACTTCAACATGCACACCTCAGCCGACGGCGACAACCGTCCATGGTTCATACCGGGATACGGAGGAGCATCCCCCATATCAATGACAGTATCGGCAATCTGGACGATACCTGCCAAAAAGAAAGAAAAAGATGCAATACCCGAAACGCCATAATTATAACAAAGACAATCCAATGGTAACCGGGTGCGGCGACATAAGAATCAAATCCATTATTCACCAATCTTGAATTCATATCATGAAGAAAAGACTTACAAACACACTGCGGCTGACAGCCGCCGGGGCATTGGTTCTGGCAGCGGCAACTACCGCACAGGCCAAGCCGGCCTACCGTGGCAACATCCCGGTCACCCAGCCCGACGGGACAACACTCATAACACGGCTCACCGGAGACGAACGTGCGCATATGACTTTCACAGAAGACGGAATTCCTCTTGCATATGATGATGAACTTGGCTATGTATACGCCGATTTCACTGCAAACGGAGAACTCGTGCCCACCGGAATGACCGCACACAACGCTGCAAACCGTAATGCAGCCGAGATCGAGACGGTCAGCAAAATAGACCTTGCGGCTCTTCCCGCCGTAATGGAGAAAGCACGCGCCAACAACACCCGCAGAAAGGCACAGCCGGCACGCACACCGGGAGTTGACCAGGGATACGGCCTCTGTTTCTCATCATTTCCCTCGAAGGGTGTTCAGAAGGGACTCGCCATACTCGTGGAATACACAGATGTCAAATTCAACGTCAAAAATGACGAGGAATATAAATACGAAAAGTATTCCAATTCAGACGACCCCGTCTACGACTACTGGAACGACCTTCTCAACAAGGAGGGATTCGACACTTTCGGAGCAACCGGATCAGCCCGCGACTGGTTCCACCTAAATTCCGCCGGCCCCGACGGTACCCCTCAGTTCTCACCTGAGTTTGACTTATATGGTCCGGTCACACTCCCTCAGTCAATGTCATATTATGGCAGAAACTCCGGTCTATATGGAGATGAGAAACATGCTCACGAAATGGTTATGCATGCATGCACCATACTCGATGACGAGATAGATTTCGCCGAATATGACCGCGACGGTGACGGCTATGTTGACAACGTATACATTTTCTACGCGGGATACGGCGAAGCCGACGGAGGTGGCACAATGACCGTCTGGCCACACTCATGGGATCTCCGTTATGCAGGTGCAACATTTGAACTTGACGGTGTAATATTCGACCATTACGCATGTTCGAATGAAGTATCGAGAATACCCATTTCTGAGGTTGCAGTCAAGAGTGTACCCGACGGCATAGGAACATTCGTACACGAATTCAGCCATGTGTTGGGACTGCCGGACCTTTACGAGACAAACTACACACTGAAGGGATCATATACACCAGGTGAGTATTCCGTGCTCGACTACGGTCCATACAACAACAATGGTCTTACCCCTCCCAACTACTCCGCCTACGAACGCTGGGCATTAGGTTGGCTCACACCCGAAAAATACAAGGCTGACGGCAACTATTCACTCGGCAACCTGGCCGATACAAACCATGCGTTCGTTGTACCGACCGAAAAGGAGACTGAATATTACCTCGTGGAAAATCGCCAGCAGACAGGCTGGGACGAATACATTCCCGGGCATGGCATGCTGATATGGCATGTTGACTACGACGAGAATATATTTGAGCAGAATGTCGTCAACAACCAACCCTCACATCAGTATGTGGACCTCATCGAGGCAAACAACAATCAAAACATCTGGGCGGCGGCCGGACATCCCTTCCCCGGCACTGCAAATGTCACAGCCTACCAGTTCCGCAGCTGGGCCAACAAAGATTGTGGCGTTATCCTCAGCGAGATTGCCGAGAACGCCGACGGCACTATCAGCAAACATGTGATAAACAAAAACTATTCCGCCGTCTCATCAATCATTGATGAGAACGACGGAAAAGAAAATGCAGAGTATTACAACCTTCAGGGAATCCGCATCGACAGACCCTCAAAGGGAATGTACATACGTGTTGCCGGAGGCAAAGCTACTGTCAGAACATCGGAGTGAAGGGCTCGCTCTTCACAAGACGCGAGTTAGCGTTACCCACCAGGTCGGCGGTCTTCGAAGTGTCAAGCTTCAGGACCGCCGCTCCTTTTTTAAGGTCGAGAGTGTTGAGGTCCACATAGTAGTAACCGGGATTTGTCACCAGCTCGAAGTAATAGCGGCGGTCGCGCACATTGGCATAGGTACGCCACTGAGTACTGCTCACATTAGGTTCCCCCTGAATCAGGTAAGTATAAGGCACACAACTGTTCACAAGGATACTACGGGTGATTGACACACCGAGGTCAGCATCACCGACAGCCTCGACATGGTGAGCGAAGTAATTGGCACGCACACATCGGTCTGGACTCGAAACCGTTCCCGGCAGCATGTGCTGGCCACCGATCTTGTCCCAATAGTCTATGATGGCTGTCATGGCCGGCCATTGCGGATCATTGGTCATAGCCTGATAATCACCCATGTCATGAATGGAAATCTTGCCATGGTCGAACTCGAAGATAATGCTCGCGCCCGTTGCATCGGTCACGCCCCAGTGAAGAGCGGAGACAGTGCCGCCGTCGAACGTCGCACCCTGAATATCGAACTGAGCGTTCTCAAGCATGGTGCGCACCTCCCCCACCGTGGCGCACTGGTCGAGCAACCATGCGGGAAACACCGCGAGCGACATCGTGTAAGGCTTCGTTGATGTCGAGTCATTGTAGACCGTACCCTTGCAGAACAAACCGCTGACCACGAGACCCTTCTCGTTCATTCCCTCGGTCACCCCACCGTCATAACCGACAGCGTAGACCGCACCATATTTCGATGTCCATTTGAGGGGATTGTCGAGATTGGAACTTACCTTCTGCATACCACGCGGATAGACATAAAGATTTGTCGGAATCGGGGTCTTCCAGTCGAGCGAGCGCCCCACTACATATAGATTGTCAGTACCCTTGTAGAGCACACGAGAACATGCGTCACCCTGCGCCGGGGCCAGAGCCATAAGCGCGGCGGCGCCCAGAGCGCCTATTGTTTTGCCTAAATGTTTCATAACTGCAATATGTTTGTCATAGTTTACTTAACTATAACAATCTGTAGTTACAAGTGGTTGGCGCGAAACAGGCTGTTTTCAATGATTTAACGGAACTTTGTCATTTACCCGCCCCGTCTCAGTTATTTATCAAAACCGGAGCTCCAGGCAACCCGACATACGGATATTCCGGGAAAGCCTCGCGGAAAACTTTGGCGACAATACGGGCGGAATCGAGCGATGACGCTGTGGCAGCCACCGCAAAATGGCGTCCTCCCGTAGCCCTGGCAGCAAAAGCCTCGGGAAAACCACCCGCGTGCAATGCTCCCACCGATGCCTTGGCGTTAGTGTCCATCTTATATACACCCACGGCTACAAGCCATCGGGCGGAGATACGCTCACCGTCGAGTGTGCGGAGACGTTCACGGAGCACATAGACCGAGTCGCCGTCAACCACACGCAACTGCGGGCCGTCATCACTCATCAGGCCCGAGGCCGGACGCATCTGCTCCTTGGCAACTTCCTGACGCTTGGAGACGGCAGCATCATAGGCCGCCTTGTAATTGTTCTCCGTAGGTTTGCAACCTACAAACATAAGCGCGACCATGGCCGCGCTTATGCAAATCATATGTTTTATTTTCATTTCTATTCTTTCTCCGCCGGAATTTACCGGCAGACACTTATCAGTTCGTCTGGATAATGAGGTGATTCGAGAGAGACCAGAACTTGGCGGGATTGGTAATCTCGATAGTCTTCGGACCATCCTTCTCACCTACGATACGGTAAGAACCCTCGGGCATGTTAGTCCAGATTTTCACCTTCTTCGCGTTGGTCGGGATTGAAGTCAGATTGCGCTTGTCGGCAGTCACGAAGTAAGAAGCGTCGAAATTACCCTTGAGCACCTTGGTCGTACCGAGGAATTTCTTCTCAAGGAGACCCTTGTTCTTCAGTTCCTTGTTAGAACCGATTGCATAATATACCTTGTTGGCCTCATTCTCGGCTGCTACAGTAGCCGCCTGAGCCTCTTCCTTGGCTGCGGTCTCTACCTTGACCTGCTCCTGAGTCTCGGCCACCTGGGTGTTGAGGTTTCCGATTTCCTCCTTGGCTTTGCTGAGGTCGCTCTCAAGCTGTGCGATCTTCGCATCCTGCTGCTCGATGTGCTGACGGAGCTGTGCGATGGTCTTTGCCTGCACGCTGTTCTCGTTGCCCGAAGCCTTCACCTTGGCCTCCATCGAGGCGAGAAGTTCCTTGTTGGCTGCGAGACGGGCCTTGATTGTGGAGAGATTGCGACGGATTTCCGCACGACGGTCGGCGGCATCACCGTTGCCCATATTATAGAGAAGACCTTCCTGGGTGTTGATAGAGTCGAGACCCGTGTAGATGTCACCCATCAGAAGCATGAGAGAGTCGTTGAAATTGGTGGCTTCCTCA
Source organism: uncultured Muribaculaceae bacterium (assembly GCA_910578385.1). GTDB lineage: Bacteria > Bacteroidota > Bacteroidia > Bacteroidales > Muribaculaceae > Lepagella. Next base: position 7,391 of record CAJTQV010000008.1, read on the forward strand.
TATTCTGCGGTAAGGTCAGCGATTTTCACTGAATCCTCGTCGATTTTTTTCTGGTCCTTGCCTGCGCAAGAAGAGAGCAGAAGGGCACCGATGCCCAGGAACAACAAACTTTTTTTCATAGCAATTGAATTTTATAGTTTTTTTAATGGAATCTTAATCTCCGGCACGCCGGAAAATCACTTGTCCGGTCGACAGGAATCCTTATCCTGTTTTGCCGGAGCTACGATGATAACAATTTCTCCCTTGGCTTGGTTCGCTTCATAGTGCGAAGAAAGTTCAGAAAGTGTGTCGCGGCGTATTTCCTCATGCAGTTTCGAGATCTCGCGGCACACCGCCGCCTGACGTTCCCCGCCGAATGCCTCGGCAAGCTGGCGCAATGTCCTCGCCAACCTCAGCGGCGACTCGTAGATTATCACCGTGCGCTGATCGGCAGCGAGTTGCGCGAGCCGCGTGGCACGTCCTTTCTTCAGCGGCAGAAAGCCCTCGAACGTGAAACGGTCGCATGGAAGCCCCGAGGCAACAAGGGCCGGGACAAAAGCCGTCGGGCCCGGCAGGCATTCCACCTCAATTCCGGCATCGCGACATGCGCGGGCAAGCATGAACCCGGGATCGGAGATTCCGGGAGTACCCGCGTCCGAAACAAGAGCTACATCCTTTCCGGCGAGAATCTCCTCTACCAGGCCATCGACGGCACGGTGCTCATTGTTGCGATGATGACTCCGCATCGGAGTATGGATGTCGTAATGACGCATCAGAACCGCACTCGTGCGGGTGTCCTCGGCAAGAATAAGGTCTGCCTCCTTGAGTGTGCGGATAGCACGGAAAGTCATATCCTCAAGATTGCCCACCGGCGTGGGAACTATGTGCAAACGCCCGCTCATCGTCCGAAATACTCTTTGATTATGTTCATGAAGTCAATCACGTCGGGTTCCTCCGGATTCAGCTCCATCTCGCCGTAGAAAATCTCCTCGGCCTCCTCGTAGCTGTCGAGAGTGGCGATATGATCCATCGCGGCATTGAAATCAGCGTCGCTGCCACCGAAGATAGAACGGCGGAAACGGAAACGGTCATTAAGACAGAAAGCGGGCTTTACAACCTTGCCGGGCTTTTCTTCAGCTACAGGCGCAGCAGGTTCTTTTATCATTGTCTCCTGAACATAAGTTGCCTTTGTCACAGGTTCGTCAACAGGTGCAGTTTCCTCATTATCCACAGCATACAGCGGTTCCTCATCCTCAATCTCCTCCACAGTCTGCTTGGCTGCGAGCCGTGTTGGTTCCGGCACCACTTCGACCACTCGTTCCGCAGCCTTTACCGGTTCCGGTTTATTCTTAGTGGAGAGAGTAGCGAGAGCTGTACGCGCCTCGTCAAGACGCATCGTGATCAACGGCAACAGATCATCGAGTTTGTCACCGCGCAGCTGGAGCAGCTCAAGCAAGCCCTCCGCCTCATATATCCTGTCCTTGATTTCGTTGAGAGTCTTCTTCATTTCTTTCAATTATTCGTTTGCCAAAATCCCCATCCTATCCCTCAGTATCAATAAGACGAATCCTATTCCTCCGTATCCGCATCTCCGTTCACGCCGAAAGTTTTCAACAACAGTTTCTGCAACTCCGCACGGGCGGCTCCACGGTTGGACATCTCGTTCATCATGACGACCACGATGTGTGTAGGGGCATAATCCTCGTCGAGCTTATAACCGGCGTAGCACTGGATTCCGCTCATAGACCCGGTCTTCATAGCTATCTCACCTTCCAGGCCGGTACCCGCCAGAAAGTTCTTGAGCGTACCCTCCTGACCCGCCAACGGAAAGAAAGATGCGTAATATGGATTACCGGCCATATGGTCAAGCACATCGGCCATGAACCGGGCCGTCACCCTGTTGGAGCGCGACAGTCCGGAGCCATCCACAATTTTCACCCCCTCCATATGAGCCTTGCGGTGCTTCCAGTATTTTGTCTCCTCCTCGGCACCGGTAGCGGTAGAACCGTTGTCACCATATTTCATTCCGACCGTCCGCAGCATGGCCTCGGCAAACTGGTTGTCACTGCGCATCATGCAGGAGCGCATAATCTCATCGACCGTAGCCGAGCGGTGCTCCCCTATCTTGTGACGGGCGCCCTTGTCGGTTTCCTCACCGAGCAGGGTTATTCCCTCGCGGGTAAGAGCGGCGCGGAGACGCGTCTTGAAAACCGCCGAAGGATCCGACACCGAACGCTTGCCGCTGGCGTTATCCTCGAAATTGAAGCCATGCGAGCCGGTGCCATAAGAATGAGGCAGGTCTCCGGAAGCCCATGTGGGGTTTACCGACGGCCCCGGAAAATCGCTCTCATCTATCACTATATCACCTCTCACTGTCTTTACTTTCAGATCTTTCAGACGCTCGACAATCTCTGAAACGATGTCGGGTGACTGAGGCTCGTTACGCGTGTTGATGCTCGGGTCGCCCGATGCCACGATAAGAATATCACCCTCGAGCACACCATCCTTGACGCGCCCGGTGGTATATACAGGCGTCCCATAGCGGAACTTGCTCCCCACCTTGTCAAGAAGCGTGGCGGTAGTGACACTCTTCATGATTGAGGCCGGAATCAGAGGCAGGTCAGCATTATGCGACACAAGCTCCTTGCCCGTTTTAAGGTCAATGACCAGGACAGAGGTCTTCGGAGCATTGATCGAACGGCTACCGGTGAAGTCAGAAAGTGCATCAGCCTGCACCGTCAGAAACGTGGCAAGCGTCAGCAACAACAGGAGCATATGTCTTTTTACAATATTCATGTCACAAAATTAACCAATCCCCTCGGTTATCGCAAAAAATTAACTAATTTTGTATATCCACGGAAGCGATGCGGTCAAGCTGACGATTACTCAAAATCTTACGATTACAAAATAATCGGACCGTCCGCACATCATACTACATAGATCGACTTCCCGGAACACTTAATATAAAACAACTTTTGTTGTGGATTGTTAAAAGTGTGTTTGAATTTAAACACACTATAAGAAAAACAAAAAATACTGACTATGGAACGCCGACCCTATACCTTCGACCGAGTGGTGCGCATCGTCTTCTCGATTTGCGGCATCCTGGTGGTCATCTACCTGCTCGACGTGCTCAAAGGGGTTCTGCTACCCTTTCTTGTTGCATGTCTCATAGCTTACATGCTTGAACCTATTGTAAAGTGGAACATGCGCCTCACTCACCTACACTCCCGCTTCATACCGGTAATGCTCACCCTGCTTGAGGCCTGTATTGTCACGGGAGGACTGTGCGCCGTGGCTTTCCCATATATCGCAAACGAATGTGCGCAGATGACCGAGATGGTCAAGGCTTACGCCACGGAACAGATCCAGATTCCCTACATCTCCGAAAGCATCCACCGGTTCATACGCGAGAACGTCGATTTCAATCAGTTGTCGCGGCTGCTGTCGCGCGAGGAATGGCGTGACATTATCAAGAAAGCACTGACTTCTTCATGGAACTTCCTCACCTCGGGTGTGGCCCTGGTGGCAAGCATAGTCAGCTGGCTTGTGGTGATAATCTACGTGCTCTTCATCATGCTCGACTACGAAAGGCTCATGCTAAGTTTCAAGCAGCTTGTCCCCCACTCGCAGCGCACACGCGTCTACCGCATCGTCTCCGACATCAAGAACGCCATGAACCGCTATTTCCGCGGGCAATTCCTGATTGCCTCGCTCGTGGGAATACTCTTCTCGATTGGCTTCCTTATAATAGGATTGCCGATGGGAGTGGTGCTCGGCCTCTTTATCGGGGTGCTTAACCTCGTGCCTTATCTCCAGCTCATATCGCTGCCGATATGCGCCATTCTCTGTCTGGTATGGACGGCCGGAACGGGTGGAAACTTCTGGGTAATATTCTGGGAGTCGATGGCTGTATATGTCGTGGTGCAGTGCATACAGGATCTTGTGCTGACACCGAAAATCATGGGAAAGGCCATGGGGCTCAACCCGGCCATAATACTTCTTGCTCTCTCGGTGTGGGGCAGTCTGCTCGGCTTCATGGGCCTCATCATAGCACTGCCGCTCACCACACTCCTTCTTTCATACTATAACCTCTACGTAATAGAACGCAACAGCCAATGGTAAACATCACATCACTGCCCCTCGCTTCAGTCTACGCGTCACTGCCGAAAGAGACCACCGTCTCTGACATGAAGCAGATACAGGAAAAACTCGACCCCGGAGCGGAAACATCGACCAACAAGGAAGAGGAACACACCAACGGACTCATAGCCGACCTCGCCTGGATTCTTCTGTTGGGTGCGATCGTCACCCTTCTGTTCAAGCGGATGAAGCAACCCGTGGTGCTCGGTTACATACTTGCCGGATTCCTCGCAAGTCCCAAGTTTGTATATCTCCCCTCGATTGCCAACCCTGAGAATATATCCTTCTGGGCAGACCTGGGAATCGTGGTCATAATGTTCTCCATCGGACTTGAGTTCTCTTTCCGCAAGCTGTTGAACTCCGGCAGTTCGGCTGTGGTCACGGCTCTGATTGTAATCACCGGAATGACGTTCGCCGGATTCGGTGTCGGTTACATTCTCGGGCTCAACATGATAAACCGCATCTTCCTCGGCGGCATGATCTCCATGTCATCGACCACGATAATCATGAAGGCGCTTTCGGACCTCGGCATGAGGCAACGCAAGTTCGCCTCGCTCGTATTGGCGGTGCTTATAATAGAAGACCTGTTCGCGGTGCTTATGCTGGTGCTGCTTTCCTCGCTCGCCATGGGCGACGTGCAGGGTTCGGAACTGCTGTTCAGCATCGGCAAGCTGCTCTTCTTCCTTATCATCTGGTTTGTGGTGGGTGTCTATGTTCTCCCCTCATTCCTCACGAAATCATGGCGGTTTCTCAACGACGAGACTACCCTTGTGGTTGCCATGGGACTCTGCTTCGCAATGGCGGTGTTCAGCGTGATGTGCGGATTCTCGCTTGAGTTGGGAGCGTTTGTCATGGGTTCCATTCTTGCCGGAACAGTGATGGCCGAACGTATGGAGAAGGTCATAGCTCCCGTGAAGAATCTCTTCGGAGCCGTATTCTTCATCTCTGTGGGTATGATGGTTGACCCCGCCGTACTCGTGGAATACTGGTGGGAAATCCTGCTGCTTGCCTGCGTGGTGATAGTCGGCATGATTCTGTTCGGCTCGCTCGGTATGCTTGTTACGGGCCAGAATCTGCGCGTGGCGATCGAGAGCGGCTTCACTCTGACACAGATCGGTGAGTTCTCGTTCATCATAGCCTCGCTCGGCATGAGTCTCGGCGTTCTCGAGCCGCGCATCTACCCCATTATCGTGGCTGTGTCCGTGCTGACAATCTTCACAACCCCCTACTTCATAAAGATGAGCGAGGGAGCGGCCAACTTCGTGGAGCGTCATCTGCCCGAGGGTCTCCGCTTCCTTATAGACCGTTATTCGGGTCAGAGCTATGACTCAAGCGAGACCAAGCATCTGTGGCGCGTGGTGCTGAGCCGTTATCTGTGGCGCATAGTGCTGTATTCTGTCGTGCTTCTCGCCGAGATCCTTATCTCGCAGGCATTCCTCTTCCCCCTCGCCGACAAGTATTTCGGCGGCTTTGGCCATATCGTGGCTACAGTAGTGACAGTCATTGCCATGCTGCCCTTCCTTATCGCGCTCACATTCAGCAGTACCGAGCCTACCGAGAAAATCCGTCTTCACCAGACAGCCGCCTTCTACGATGTGCCACTGTTGGCCATGCGTATAATCCGCTATCTGGTTGCCCTCTTCTTCATAGTCTATTTCACAACGGTGGCTTACTCCTCGCTTACCGGCTGGCTTGTCGGCGCCGGATGCTTTGTGCTGGTGCTCATATTTGCAAGTACCAAGCTCGTGCGCCGATACCGCACCATGGAGACCAAATTTCTCAACAACCTGAATATCCGCGAGAACACCCGTCTGGGCATCAACAACAATCTTGTCGATGACATGCACCAGGCATTTATCGAGATTGACCAGGACACTCCATTTGTCGGTGACAAACTTCTCGACTCCGGACTTCGACGCGACTATGGCGTGAGCGTGTCGAGCATACAACGTGGCGAGACCTACATGCCGCTGCCGTCGAAAGATGCGCGGATTTTCCCGGGCGACGTGTTGGGAGTGATCGGATCAGATGAGCAGTTGCGCCGTCTTAACCATGACATCGAGACCTCGCGCAAGGCAGCCATGTCGGAACCACCCCGCACACAGGAGCATGTGGAACTGACAAGCATAAAACTCAACCAGTCGTCGCCGGTTGTGAACAAGCCGTTGCGCGACACGGACATCCTTCACGACTTCTCATCGATGATTGTCAAGATGAAGCGTGGCGACGATTTCCACCAGCCGCAACCCGACCTCGTGCTGCAACCGGGCGATGTGATATGGGTGGTTGGTGACCCCAACTACTTCGCCGCACTTAAAGGTGCATGACCATGCAACTTTAATGATTGCCGGAATGTTATGATTACGTAATCTGAACTCTAAAATAAATGTCATTCAGAAATATAAAACAGATTTACAAGATATGAGAAACCTCTACATCGCAGGCATCTGCCTGCTGTTTCTCGCTTCGTGCGGGAGCAACAAGAAAAGCGCGGGTGCGGATTCTTCAGATTCCGCACAGACGGCGCAGATGGAATCGCCGGTTGCCGGACCGACCGAGTTCTTCCTTACTCACGATTCAATCGGCCCGGTTCACGTCGGCGAACAAATTGCGCAGCTCCCAGAAGCTGTGGCAAATCTCTATGACGTTGTTCTCCCCACGGAGACACCCGATGCGATGGCCTACACATATCTGTTGGCTGATGTTCCGCAGTTCACTATCTATGACTTCATGGAGGGTAAGGTAGATGTCATCGCGCTCGAAGGCAACGCACGCGCCGTCAGCACTCCAGACGGTCAGATCCGCGTAGGCGACGAGTTCTCGAAGGTTCTCGCACTGAAAGGTGTGGAATCAGAATGGGAATCGCTCGACGACACGGGCATCTGGTACTGGAAATGGAACGGTCTCTATTTCGGCGTTGACGAGTCAGGCATCAGCGAGAAACTCGGCGAGGCACTATGCAACGGCCAGAAACCGCCCCGCGCCGCCGATTTCACCCCCGACGTAAAAATCGGCTACATCGCCACCGGCCTCCCCTTCTGATCACCCATAATTGACATACCGTACATGGTTGGGTGTACGGAAACGGACAGTTGACCGCCTGCGTACAGCAGGCGGTTTTGTTTTATATCTGATTGACAAACGGTTGCATTTTTGGCATTGGTAATGTATATCTTTTGGCAAACAGATTTTCCAAATGGACAGAGAACTGACTGACAAAGAAAAGAAACATATACGTATGCGCAAATGGCTACGTATCGGTATCGCCGCAGCCGCCATATGCGCTGTGTCCGGAGGAATACTCCTCTTCGGCCCTCCGGGCGTAAAGGAGACCGACTTGAAGATGGGTAAGGCGGAACAGGGACGCATTGAGAGCAGTGTGACCGCCACCGGTAAGATTGTGCCTCTATACGAACAGGCAGTCGTATCACCTGTATCCACCCGCATCTTGGAGGTATATTGCGACGAGGGGGATTTGCTTGAAGAAGGGGCATCGATGCTGCGCCTCGACCTTGCCTCGACCGAGACGGAACTGCGACGTATCGGAGACGAAGTAAGCATGAAGCAGAACGAGATTGAGGAATCCTCACTGCGTGCAGCCACTCAGCTAACCGACCTTGAGATGCGGATCCGTGCCAAGGTTATGGCGGTAGACCATCTTAAAGCGGAAGTTGAGAACGAGAAACGACTTGACAGTATAGGGAGCGGCACGGGCGACCGGATTCGCGAAGCTCAATTGGCGTATGAGACTGGAAGGCTCGAACTGGAACAGATGCGCACCCAACTGCTCAACGAGCGGAAAGCATCGGCGGCGGCCGCACGCAGCAAACGGCTTGAGGGTGATATAACCCGCCGCAACCTGACAGAGATGCAGCATACCCTCGACGATGCCCGGATACGCACACCGCGACGCGGCACTGTCACGTACATAAACCGCAACATCGGCACCAGCATCGCCGCCGGCGAGAAACTCGCCACCGTGGCTGACCTCACACACTTCAAGGTGGCGGGCGAGATTGCCGAAAGCAACTCCTCAAAACTGACTTCGGGTGCTGATGTAAACATACGTGTGAACCGACAGCTCCTGCATGGTCATGTGAGCACAATCTCGCCGAAGAGCCAGAACGGCATGGTGGAGTTCTCGGTGATTCTCGACGATGACTCTGGCGCATCACTCCGGCCGGGCTTGCGCACAGACCTCAACGTGGTCTATGACATACTCGACGATGTGGTCCGCATACCCAATGGCCAATATTTCCAGGGACCAGGAACATATGTGATGTTTGTCAGGACTGCACCCGACCGCCTTGAACGCCGCAACGTGGTGCTCGGAGACAGCAACTTCGACTTCGTGGAGGTGAAGAGCGGCATAAATCCCGGTGAGGAAGTCGTGGTAAGCGATATGAGCGTGTACAAGGATAAACGTCAGCTCAAAATCAAGCAACCCTAAATACAGCTGAATTTAAACAATAGCAAATAATTAAAACACAACAATATGGCAATAATCGAACTGAAAGATGTGGACAAAGTGTACCGCACGAAAGAAATCGAGACTCTCGCTCTCGAAAACGTCAATATCGACATTGAGAAAGGGGAGTTTGTAAGCATCATGGGACCGTCGGGTTGCGGAAAGTCAACCCTGCTGAACATAATCGGTCTGCTCGACACTCCGACACGCGGCACCGTGAAGATTATGGATGACCTGACAGCCGGAATGAACGACCGCCGTCTCTCGGCATTCCGCAACCATAACCTCGGTTTCGTGTTCCAGAGCTTCCATCTTATACCGTCGCTCAATGTGATCGACAACGTATCACTGCCACTCGCCTACCGCAGCGGTGTGACCGCCGGGGAGCGTGACCGCCGCGTGCGCGAGGTGCTGACACGACTCGGCCTTAGCCACCGCATGAAGCATTTCCCCGGCCAGCTGTCGGGCGGTCAATGCCAGCGCGTGGCTATTGCAAGAGCTATTGTGGGCGACCCGCAGATTATCCTCGCCGACGAGCCGACGGGAAACCTCGACTCCAAGATGGGACAGGAGGTCATGGACATTCTCCACGCCCTCAACCGTGAGGATGGGCGCACCATAGTCATGGTGACGCACAACGAGTCGCAGGCGCAGTCTACGGACCGCATAATCCGCTTCTTCGACGGCCGCCAGGTAAAATGATTCCATAACCATCAGAGCTACTGACAGATGAATTACCTAAAACAAATATTATTCGAAATGCGTCATCAGAAGATGATGATGTGGGTCTCTATCGGAGGCACCGCATTGGCAATCTTCCTGGTCATGACGTATTTCATGGGCGAGCAGCTGAAGACACCTGCCGTCGCCCCCGAACTGAACCGTTCACGTATTGTGTCGGGACAGAATATCCATTTGCTTTTCACATTTCCTGACATGAACAGCAAAGAAGTGTCAACCTCACTCGACTACGACCAGACACATTTCTTCTACGACAATCTCGATGGTGTCGAATTGATGTCATTTATGAGCATGTGGGAGAACAGCACAGAAGTCGGGAACAGTATCGAGGACGCTGTGGTCATGTCAATGAAGAATACCGACGAGAACTATTGGAAGATGTATGATTTCACTTTTATCGAAGGAAAACCTTACGGATCGACCGAATGTGAATCGGGAGAGAAAGTGGCTGTCATCTCCCGGAAAGTTGCCCGTCGCCTTTTCGGAACGGAAAAGAGTGTGGGAAAAGATATAAAAGTTAATGGAATCCCTTACCGCATAACAGGAGTTGTCAAAGATGTAAACCCTCTTCTTGAAACGGCTTACTCAGACATCTGGCTTCCGCTCGGGCCTGAAGAACGTGCGGAAAAAAGCGGCTATGGAGTTGGTGATGGCAATATACAGGTCAAACTGCTGCTTCGACCAGGAACTGATGTTGAGGCCCTGAAGAAGGAGGTCGAGCGCAGATACACCATATACAACAAACAACATGAAGGTGAATATAAGGCTACATATCATGGTCAGCCCTACACCGACATTGTGGTCTCGAATCATGATTACGGCAGCAACACCACCCCCGACACGCATCCGGGGCGCACATTGAACTTCATAGTTTATGTCATACTCTTGATATTGCCGGCAATCAACCTGAGCAGCATGACAGGGAGCCGCCTGAAAGTCCGCGAATCAGAGCTTGGTGTGCGACGGGCTTTCGGAGCATCGAAAGCTTCAATTGTCAGGCAGCTTCTCGGCGAAAACCTGATAATTACCTTGGCCGGGGGAGCAATCGGACTGATATGCAGTGTCCTATTCTCATACCTGCTGTCCGGCTTATTCATGGAATTCGGCATAGATCACGAATCCTCTCTCATCGAGAGTACAGTCAAACCCGAATTAGGGATGCTCTTCTCTTGGGAAGGATTTCTACTCGCCCTCCTCTTCTGTTTTATACTCAATCTGATCAGTGCGTTCGTCCCGGCATGGAAAGCAGCTCGTATCCAGCCGGCAACCGCAATCGCACGTAACCGCAACAATTAAGCATAATGAAAAGAAACCTGTTAAAGCAGATGGGAAACGAGTGGCGCGACAACATCTGGCTCATATTCGGACTCGCAATCGTCACACTCGCCGTCTGGCTCCTCGGCCTGAACATGTGGACCCAGATATCAGGATACCTCGAACCACGCGGTTTTGATCCTGAAAATGTATTCTTTGCGGAATTTAAGACAATCCCTTCGGAAAGTCCTGAACACTCGGATTACGGAGAGGAGGAAAATGCGCTCCTCTTGCGTGACCGGATAGCATTGTTGCAGCGCATCCGTGAAAGCAAATATGTAGAAGCCGTAGGAATTGGCAACAACGCGCTTCCTTATAATTTCGGTTATTACGGCATGCAACTCGAACGCCGGGATGTGCCTGACGATTCAGTAGGCTTCGGAGGTAACCTACGCATAATGACACCGCAGATGGCAATCGTCCTCAGACTCAACAGTCATGAAGGCAAAACGCCGGAACAGCTGGCTGCAATGCTTGCCAAAGGCAATGTGCTTATCGGAGCCGGAAGCTACAGCGAGGATGCCGGCCTTAAGATTGAAGATCTGAAAGGTCATACGTTGGCATTTTATGGAGATTCAACAAGGACTTTCCGTCTTGGATCGGTAATAGATGGAATCAAAAGGTCTGACTATGAACCCAACTGGAGCGGGACTCTTGTAATTCCGGCCGATGAAATGACACATTTGGGCTTATCGCAGGTTGCAATCCGTGTCAAGCCGGGATGCGGTGCCAAATTCAAGGAAGAATTCCTGTCTACTCCTGAAATGAGAAGGCACGTCAACCTCTACATCTCAGGACTCACACCACTCACATATGCAGGGATTTCTGTCAACAATTCCTCGGCAATAAAAATACGTTCGACTGTCCTTATAATGGTCGTGGTGATTCTGATTGTCATAATAGGACTATTGGGGACGTTCTGGTTCCGCGTGCATCAGCGTACCAAAGAAATTGCCATACGCAAGGTGTGCGGTGCGACGGCATCCGACATCTCGCGGCGTATCATCGGAGAAGGACTGATTCTTGTGTTGATCTCAACTCTGTTGGCAGCAGCAATAGGGTGGCCTTTGCTGAAAGGTCCTCTGGCAATGGACGGTTTCCTTACGAATAGTCTCCTTATCCTTTTTGAGGCAATCACAGCTATTATACTTGCCGCCGGCATAACACTCAGCATCTGGTATCCGGCACGACGCGCCATGAGCATCGAACCGGCCATTGCCATCAAGGATGAATAAGTAGTTGTTCAAATGAAATTTCTCATAACTTTTCTCATACTCTTGACTACGGGGGGCGCAGCGTGCACCTTGGCACAGGACACGCTGCCCCTCCCCCTCTCTCTGAACAATGCCATAGAACGTGCGCGTAGTGAGAGCGTCGATGCCGAAATGGCCCTCAACCAGCTCCGGGCATCATACTGGACATATCGCGCATACCGAGCGGAACTTCTTCCGGAAGTGTCGCTCGCCGCTACCTTACCCGCTTATTACCGCCAGTTCACCTCTTATATGAACGAGGAGGGAAGCTACAGTTTCGTCCCCAACAACTACCTGCAACTCAACGGTCAGCTGTCGGTCACACAGAATATCTGGCTCACCGGCGGCAAGGTGTCGGTCCGGTCATATCTTGACTTCTACCGCCAGTTTGGCGACCCGACCTTCAACCGCTTCATGTCGCTGCCGGTTACAGTCACCTTGACGCAGCCAATATTCGGCTGCAACACCGTGAAATGGGACCGCCGCATCGAACCGGTGCGCTATGAGGAGGCGAAAGCCACTTATATCAGCACAGCCGAAGAGGTTGCGACAAAGACCGTGCAGTATTATTTCGCCCTGCTGATGGCACGCGAAAACCGCGACATAGCCGCACAAAACACACACAATTCCGAACGTCTGTACGAGGTGGCACGCGAGAAACGAGCTATGGGACGCATCAGTGAGAATGACCTTCTGCAAATGGAACTGAATCTTCTGAATGCACAGACCGAGCTGACCCAGACCGAGAGCAATCTGAAAAGCAATATGTTCCAGCTCCGCACCTTTCTTGACTATGGCGAGGATATGGAACTGCTTCCGGAAATACCTGAAGATGTGCCCGAAGCTGAGATAAGCTATGCCGATGCTCTTGAGAAAGCTCTTGCCAACAACCAGTTTGACAAGACCATGGAGCGGCTTAAACTTGAGGCAGCCTACGATGTGGCCAAGGCCAAGGGTGAACAGCGAGAGATAAACCTCTATCTGCAATTGGGTTACACCGGCACCGGCGCGACACTCCCGTCATCATACAGCAATCTGCGGGCAAACCAGATTGTGGAACTCGGTGTGGAGATTCCCCTGCTCGACTGGGGCCGTCGCAAAGGGAAGGTCAAGGTTGCCGAGAGCAACCGCAAACTTGTTGAGAGCCAGATTAACAAACAGCGCATGGAGTTCCGTCAGAATCTCTTCATACTTGTGGAGCGTTACGGCAACCAGCTGCAGTTGCTCCGCACCGCCCGGCGTGCAGACGAGATTGCCCGCAAACGTTACGAGACCAACATGGAGACTTTCATAATCGGCAAAATCTCCACGCTCGATCTCAACGACTCGCAGGTCAAGAAAGATGAGGCACGCCGCGCATACGTAAATGAGTTATACCTCTTCTGGCTCTATTACTACCAGATACGTAGCTTGACCCTGTGGGATTATGCACGCAATGCACCGATCTCACTCCCCGACGGAATAATTTAATTGTCTGTTAAGATTCTTTTTAGTAATTTTGAAAAATGAATTTGATTCTGATTATCGATGATGATGCCACGGTGCGCAAGTCGCTCGGACTGCTGCTGCGGCGTGCCGGATATGCCACCGAGGAGGCTGCTACTCCCGCCGAGGCCATGACGCATGTCCGGGCTCGCAGCTTCTCACTCATCCTGATGGACATGAACTACAGCCGGAGCACCACTGGCGAGGAGGGATTGGAACTGCTTCAGAAGGTACGCATCTTCCAGCCCGAGACACCGGTGATACTGATAACGGCGTGGGGAAGCATTGACCTTGCCGTGCAGGGTATCAGGCTCGGCGCTTTCGACTTCATCACCAAGCCCTGGAACAACCTGGTATTGCTACAGCGTATCGAAACCGCGCTCAGTCTCAACCGGAACGGAAATGAAGATTCCGCATCGGAAGAGGATACGGGCTTTGACCGCTGTGGAATAATCGGATCAAATCCTGCTCTGACTGAACTATTGGATACCGTGAAGCGCATAGCTCCGACCGACGCACCTGTACTGATTCTCGGAGAGAATGGCACGGGCAAGGAGCTGATTGCAAACGCCATCCACGCCAACAGCCGCCGTCGTCACAACCCATTTGTGATGGTCAATCTCGGGGGCGTCCCCCACTCTCTTTTCGAGAGCGAGATGTTCGGTCATGCCAAAGGTGCCTTCACCGGAGCTGTCACAGCCCGAAAGGGACGGTTCGAGATGGCCGACAAGGGTACCATCTTCCTCGACGAAATTGGAGATCTCGACATGGCCTCGCAGGTGAAGATGCTCCGTGTGCTCCAACAGCACACGTTCGAGCCCCTCGGCGAGTCGCGTCCGCGCAAGGTGGACATACGCGTGGTATGCGCCACAAACGCCGACATTCAGACTAAAGTCCGCGACCGAAGTTTCCGCGAGGATCTTTTCTACCGCATAAATCTGATAACCTTGACGTTACCCGCCCTGCGCGACCGTCGCGACGACATACCGGCACTTGTGCGCCATTTCATGTCGCTCGCGGCAAAGAATGCCCGCATGGCCACTCCCGGAATCTCAGCGGAAGCGATGGAGTTTCTTACCCGTCTCCCCTATCCGGGCAATATCCGTCAGCTCAAGAATATGGTAGAACGGGCCGTTCTAATCGGAGGCGACACTCTGACCCGCGACCTGTTCGGTCATGACGACAATGATGTTTCCGAAGCTGACGTGACAGCCGCCGGCAATTTAGGAGATATGGAACGGGAAGCGGTTGCCGATGCTCTCCGTCAGGCGGGCGGCAATATGTCGCACGCAGCCAGAATACTCGGCATAACACGTCAGAGCCTCTATCGCAGAAAGGAGAAATATGGGCTATAAGTTTCTATCGGCAGGAATAGCCGTCTGCTTCGCCGTCTCTATAGCGACAACGCTATGGGGACTTCCTGTCTGGATTCCGGCATCGATATGCGGGCTGGGGCTAATTCTGACTCTGCTTCTGGTGAGGGGAATCGTTTTACCTATGCGGCGCACGGCAATAGGCATGGACCTCCTCGCTTCGCAGGATTTCGGAAGCCGTCTGGTGACTGTCTCAGAACCGAATGCCGACAGGATGGTCCGGCTCTTCAACTCGATGATTGAACGCCTGCATGATGAACGCCTGCGCAACATGGAGCAGGACAACTTCCTCAGCCTCCTGATTGACGCATCGCCTATGGGTGTGGCGATGCTCGACTTCGACGGCCGGATAACGATGACCAACCGAGCCTTTCTGAAGATAATGGGGTTATCTTCAATCGAAATGGCTCAAGGTAAAGAAATCCGGAACCTCGACACTCCGCTCACAGCAGCGTTGATTGAATTGCCGCAGGGAGAGAACCGCGTGATCAGGCACGGAGGTGTTGACATGTACCGGTGTTGGCACCTGTCGGTTGTCCAGAATGGTTTTCCGCGACGGTTCTATCTCATCGAGAGCTTGACGGAGGAAATCATGAAGGCTGAACGTCATGCCTACGGCAAGGTAATACGAACCATATCGCACGAGGTCAACAATACCATGGCAGGAGTAAGGTCTCTGTTGCAGATGTTGTGCGACACTGCTACCGATCCTGATGAGCGGGACCTGATGGAAAGCTGCGACGCACGTTGCTCAAGCATGTGCTCCTTCATATCAGGTTATGCTGACGTTGTGCGGTTGCCGGATCCCGTAATGCGTGACGAGAATCTGAATTCTGTTGTCACTGACATGCTGCCGTTCCTTCGCAAGCTCACCGACGACACTATCTCTATTGAGTTCATTCCGGCAGAAAGTCCTGCGCGGGTCAGCATAGACCGTTCACTGATTGAGCAGGTAATTGTCAACATAGTGAAGAATGCCATTGAAGGCATAGCCGAAAAGAGATCGGACAAAGACTCAGCAAAAACATCCGGAAATATCTCGATAAAAACATTTGCCGACCGAAGTGGAACACGCCTCGAAATAACAAACGACGGCGCACAGATAGCGGAACACGTAGCAACTCAACTCTTCAACCCATTCTTCACCACCAAGCCTACAGGCCGGGGCATAGGGCTCACCTTAATCGCCGAAATACTCTCCCGTCACTCCGCCCGCTACACTCTCGCCACAGACCCGGCCACGCACCTCACCACCTTCACCATCTCATTCTGAACAATCATCAGGTAGCCGGGGCGAGGGGGAGGGTGATTTGGAAGCGGAGGCCGGAGGGTGTGCGGTTGGAGACCGTTATCTTGCCGCCGTGAAGAAGGATGGCGTTCTTCACTATCGACAGACCGAGACCGGTGCCTCCTGCCTTGCGCGAGCGTCCCTTGTCAACCCTGTAGAAACGCTCGAACAACCGTGGAAGGCTTTCCTCGGGAACGCCGCTACCATCATCATATATATCCAGTTCAAGCATTCGCGATCCGGCTCCTCCGTCATAATACTGCCGTGAAGTCTCTATCACAATCCGGGTACCGCCGCTGTAAGATATCGCATTGTCTATCAGGTTCCGGAATACCGAAGCAAGCAAAGACGGATTGCCCTCCACCTCCTGCTTACCAACGATTCTGTCCACAATCTCAATTCCCCGGCTTTCGGCTACAGGTGTAAGTTCTCCGACAACCTCCGAAATTACCGCCGACAGATCAACCCTCTCCTTTGCTATTGAAGAGGGGGCATCGTCCATGCGGGTTATCAATGAGACATCACGCAGCAGCCCCTCCAACCGCTCGGAGTTGGCGAGACAACGACGCAGGAATTCCTCACGCTTGGCCGCATCCATATCCGGGTGAGCAAGCAAGGTCTCTATGCAGACATGTATGGATGCAACCGGCGTTTTCAGTTCATGGTTTATATTGTTGGTGAGACGCTTCTTGATTTTCTCACTCTCTTTCTGCTGCCGCAGTGCAGCACGATGTTCGCGGTCGCGGTCGGCAATAGCCTGCTGCAGATTTGCGTAAAGCCGCACGATATGGCTCGATATGGCACCAAGCTCATCATTCGGGAAAGGAGCGGTGTCGTAGATACGTTCACCACGCTCAGCACGCTCCGAGAAACGGTTAAGACGCGATATGTTCTGTCCGAGCCTGTGCGTGACAAAATATCCCAAGACACACATTGCCAAGGTTATACCCCCGATTGCCCAGAGAAATCCGTAATCAGCTCCCAACAGTCCTCTCAATGAGACTGAATATGGAACGGCCGTACGGACGATAATGCCGTTTTTCCCACGTGTGGCGGAATAGAAATAAGTCTCGCCTGTCGTCTCGCTATGACGGCGCACGGCAAACCCTGTCCCTATCCTCATGGCAGCCTCCACCTCAGCACGGTCGCGATGGTCTGAACCGCTCTTTACGCCGGGAGTGTTGTCGGAAATAATTCGACCCGAACTGTCAATCACACTTATTCTTAGATTCTGGAAATGGTGATTGTTGACCGTCGACATGCTTCCCTCGTCCAACTCGTCGAGAATATGCAGGTTGACAAGCTGCAGCTGGGCATCGAGAGCCTCAGCTTTATATTCCTTCTCACGGTGATACTGGAAGCCCACTATGCACCCTGCCAGGAGCAAGGAATACACAACCAGCCATAGAAACAAACGTCTCGAATATGTCAACCTAATCCATGAAGCCATAGCCGTAACCGGAACGTGTCACAATATTCTTACCATAATCACCTATTTTCTGCCTGATGCGGGTAATGTTGACATCCACCACCCGGTCGAGCACAACAACCTCATCAGGCCATACACGCGAAAGAATCTCTTCGCGCGAGAATACATGCCCCTGCCGCGAGAGCAACATGACGAGTATCTCGAATTCCTTGCGAGGCAGACGCACGTCGATTCCATCGACAGTGCAGAGTTTACGCGACGGATTGACAACCAATCCTTTGTATCGCAATTCTTCGGTCTCCTGATCCGGAGCATGTGAGCCGGTGCTGCGGCGCAGCACGGACCGGACACGCGCCGAAACCGTACGCAACGAATAAGGTTTGGTGATATAATCGTCCGCACCGAGGTCAAGACCCGACACCACATCATCCTCAGAATCGCGTGCCGAACAGAAAATGACCGGCACGCGTGCCGTTACCGGGTTCTTTTTCAGAATCCTGGCAAGCTGGATACCGGAAATCTCACCCATCATTATGTCGAGCAGGAAGAGATCATAACGCGACAAATCCATACCGAGGGCTTCCTCGGCACTACAAGCCGTATCAACCTTATATCCCTCGGCTTCGAGATTAAAGCGTAGGGCCTCTGTCAGTGTCTCCTCGTCGTCAACCACCAATATCCTTTTCGTATTGTCTTGCTGTTCCATAGTCTTGATGCTCATACATGATTCCAGATGAAGGAATCTTCTCTCATTTATAATACGCTCCAAACCGGAGTTAGTTGTCGGTAGGGTCACATTTCATGTTTGTTTAAACATTTTGAAATGTTTTTGAAACAACTTGTCGCGAACTTTGCGGTTGTAAATAAAAAGTAACACAACCACACACTTATGGAAATACTTTTTCTGTGTATAATAATTTTCCTATTCTTGCTGGCCATATTCGACCTCTCTGTCGGAGTCAGCAATGATGCGGTCAACTTCCTGAACTCCGCAATCGGTTCGGGAGCAGCCACTTTCAAGCGCGTGCTGATAGTCGCCTCTATCGGTGTGTTCATCGGCGCAGCCATGAGCAACGGCATGATGGAGATTGCCCGGCACGGCATTTTCAGACCGGAACATTTCTCGTTCTACGATCTGATCTGCATCTTCATGGCGGTGATGGTGACCGACATAATTCTGCTCGACATATTCAACACGCTCGGAATGCCGACATCGACAACGGTCTCTATGGTTTTCGAGCTTTTGGGTGCCACCTTTGTCGTTGCACTCATCAAGATGGCCGGCGGAATAGACCTCGGTCTCAACGAATTGCTCAACACCGAGAAAGCTCTCGCCGTAATTCTTGGAATTTTCCTGTCGGTAGCGATCGCGTTCGCATTCGGAACCATCGTGCAGTTTATTTCGAGAACGGTATTCTCCTTCAACTACCGGAGCAAACTCAAATGGAAAATCGGACTGTTCGGGGGAATATGTCTCACAGCCATTGTGTATTTCCTTCTCATCAAGGGAGCCAAAGACCTCTCGTTCATGACACCCGAAGTGAAAGCATGGATCAAGAGCAACACCCTTCTCATAATCGGATGCAGCTTTGTGGTCTTTACCCTCCTGATGCAACTGCTCCACCTTCTTAAAGTCAACGTTCTCAAGGTTATTGTACTGTCGGGGACATTCTCATTGGCTGTGGCTTTCGCAGGTAATGACCTCGTGAACTTCATCGGTGTTCCACTCAGCGGTCTGGCATCATATCAGGACTATATCGCCAACGGAGGAGGAGACGCAACCGGTTTTCTGATGGGTTCTCTCAACGGACCGGCCAATACTCCCGTCTATTTCCTTATAGGAGCCGGCGTAATCATGGTCGTATCGCTTGCCACCTCGCGCAAGGCCCGCAAAGTAACCGAAACCGAAATCGGCCTTGGCAGCCAGCAGGAGGGTGAGGAGATGTTCGGTTCGTCGCGTATAGCGCGCCGTCTGGTCCGTTGGTCGCTCGCGGTGTTCTACTGGGTTCATGCGCACACTCCGGCAAGAGTGCGCGGATGGTTCCGACGCCGCTTCAACACTGATGAGACCATCATGGAGAACGGCGCTTCGTTCGACCTCGTGCGCGGCTCGGTAAACCTTGTACTCGCAGGCGCACTCATCGCCTTGGGCACTTCTTTAAAGCTCCCCCTCTCCACAACCTTCGTGACATTCATGGTGGCGATGGGTACCTCGCTCGCCGACCGGGCATGGGGACGCGAAAGCGCTGTGTTCCGCATCACAGGGGTAATCTCGGTGATCGGAGGCTGGTTCATCACAGCTGGAGCTGCCTTCATCGGAGCCGGAATCATCGTGCTTCTCATGCACCTCGGAGGCATCTGGGTGATGCTTGCTCTTGCTGCTGTGACCCTGTTCCTGATTATCCGCAGCAACCGCCGTTTCAGGGACAAGAAGAAAGAGGAGGCCGGCGACACTCTTTTCCAGACCATCCTCGCTACCGAGGACAAGGAAAAGACCTGGGATCTCCTCCGCGTATACATAACCGGCGAACAGCTGAAGTTCTTCCGCTTCGCGGCAGCGAGCTACGACGTAATCACATCGGCATTTGTCAACGATAATGCCGGACAACTCCGGAAAAGCGACAACGCTCTGCTAAACGAGAAGAGTGTGCTGAAAAACGCCCGTCGCAAAGAGACCCTATGCCTGCGCCGGGTAAGCCACGAGATGGCAATCGAGAAAAGCGCATGGTTCCATCTCAGCAATACATGCTGCATGAGCATTCTATACAACCTGAGACGAATCAACGAAATATGCCGCGAGCATGTTGACAACAACTTCCATCCCCTTCCGAAGAACCATGTCATGGAACTTGCTGAAATCAAATCAAGTGTGCTCGGACTCTTCGACGATGTGTTCGACATGATGGATACATCGGCACCCGAGGCCGTAACCATGCTTCGCCGCAAATGCGACAGCATAAAAGATGTGGTGTCGGAAACCTACCACCGCCTCTTCACACATCTCCGCGAAGGAGACCCGGCATCGATGACCGTGGTTTATGTCTATCTCAACATGCTGCAGGAGACTCAGGAGATTGTTTCCGGTCTGAGAAAATATCTGCGTGCCTATGCTAAACTTCAGGATACAGATTTCAACAGCCGCAGAATAGCCCGAAACAGCAAGAAAGCAGGGTAATTTTTGCATAACCGGAATAAAAGTATTAAATTTGCGGAGTTTGCCAACGATAGTATGGCAAACTCCTCTCTTTTGTACCTTATAGTGGTACATTCTCCACTTCAAGAGCCGCGAGGCCCGCTTTCTATAAAAGGACTTAAAGTTAACCTAATATTAAACCTACAAACTTTTCAACTCATGAAAAAGATTTTCGGTGCTTTGGCACTGACACTCTGTCTCGGACAGGGTGCATGGGCTGCGGACTACGGTCTGCCGTCCGGAATTCAGGAGGGTAACATCCTGCACTGCTTCAACTGGACAGCACAGGAGGTGAAAGCCAACCTGAAGAACATCGCCGAAGCCGGTTTCGGTTCAGTACAGCTCTCCCCGCTTCAGCGTCCCGACGTCAAAGCCGGTTCTCCGTGGCATGATCTTTACCGTCCCTATGACCTTGCATTCAAATCTTCAAGCTACTGTTCGGAGGCAGACCTCAAGGCACTCTGCGAGGAAGCTGCCACATATGGCATCAAGGTGATTGTGGACGTTGTCGCGAACCACGTTGACAGAACAGCCGGATACCACGACACCTGGTGGGATGCCAACGGTCGTGTACGCTGGAACGGCGGTATAAACTACGGTGACCGCTATTCCATCACACATGGCCAGCTCGGCGACTACGGCGACGTGAACTCCGAAGACGCGGAAGTGATAGCCCGCGGAAAGGCTTATGTGGAGAAACTGAAAAGCCTCGGTGTGAAGGGTATCCGCTGGGATGCAGCCAAGCATATCGCCACCCCGTCGGAAGGATGCAATTTCTGGAGCACCGTGACATCGGTACCCGGCATGTGGCATTACGGTGAAATTCTTAACGATGACGGCACCCCTATCAACGAATATGCAAAGTACATGAGCGTTACTGACAACCGCTATTCAAACGGAGCCGCCCAGAACAACGGCGGTATCCAGCAGGGTTACGGTGGTTCATGGGTAGTTGACCGTGGGGTAGCCGACACCAAGGTTGTGTACTGGGGCGAGAGCCACGATACCTACTCGAACGACGAATGGAGCCAGAACGTTGACCAGAGCGTAATCGACCGTGCATATGCCTGTGTGGCTTGCCGCAACGGCGCCACCGCCCTCTACCTTGCACGCCCGAATGCAAAAGGATTCAACAACATCAAGGTCGGCAAAGGTACGGACGCTTACAAGAGCAAGGCAATCAGCGAGGTCAACAAGTTCCGCAACGCCATGGTGGGCAAAGCAGACTATTGCGAAGCCGCCGGCAACACATTCTGCGTGACCCGCGAGAATGGTGGTGCAGTGATCGTGACCAGAGGCAGTGGTCAGGTCAGCGTGGCCAACGGCGGCGGTTATTGCCCCGCAGGAACATATACCGACAAGGTTTCGGGAAACACTTTCACTGTGACATCATCTACCATCTCCGGTAATGTCGGCGCAAGCGGTATCGCAGTTCTCTATGATGGAGAAGGCGGTGGCGGCGGCGAAGGCGGCGGCGGTGAAGGTGGCGGCGAGGTAACAGAGGGTGGCCTCTGGATTCTCGGCAATCTTCCCGGCGCGGCAGGCTGGTCCACAACTCCCGGCACAGGCAAGGCCATGACCAAGACCGGAAACACATTCACTGCAAAGGATGTCGAGTTTGTCGCTGCGGCCGGTGAGTCAAAATGCTACTTCAACCTTACCGACTACGTGGGTGCGACCTGGGATGAAACCAACATGAATGCAAACCGTTACGGCGCTGCCACCGAGGGCGTTACCCTTACAGATGGACAGACCTCAACAATGGTCAAGTACGCGAACAATGTCGATGCCTCAGGTTGCCTTTCATGGACTGTGGCTCCCGGCAAATATGATGTGACAGCAGACCTCTCAGCCATGACGATCAAGGTTGTCAAAGCCGGTGAAGGCGATGGCGGTGAAGGCGGCGGTGATGACAATGAGATAATCACCGACCCCTACTACTGCTATTTCGACAACACTGCAGGTTGGAATGTGAAAGTATGGGCCTGGAACGACACAGAACCCTCATGCACAGTAAATCCCAATTGGCCAGGCGACAGCATGACCACAAAGAACGGCAAATTGTACTGGGCCGCTCCTGAAGGCAAGATTCCGACCATGATTATCTTCAGCAACAATGGCGGTGAGAAAGCTGGTGGAGGCGACCTTGAATTTGTCAACGGAGCCACCTACCATGTAGATGGAAGCTACACCATGGACACTACCGGTGTCGAGACCATAGAGACAGCAACAGAAGCTCCTGTATACTTCAACCTCCAGGGTGTACGTGTCGAGAATCCCTCGAACGGCATTTTTATCAAGGTTTCAGGTAACAAAACTACTAAAGTTTACGTTAAATAAGAGACCGGGCTTCTGCAAAAACGGTCGGGAGGTACGTCATCTGACGTGCCTCCCGTTATTTTTGCGCCTATTTTAGTTAAGTAAGTGTGCCGGATAAATTACTGCAGTAATTTATCCGGCACACTCACTTATTATTTCAGTTATTACCTATCGAGGGATTCGTATTTGGAATGGTGGCTTTTAAACTCGGGAACAAGGTCTTTCATTCCGGCTACTATAGTCATGTCATCTGACTCTGTCGCAGTCTCCACAAGTGCGTCGATGCGACGCTTTATGTCGGCATAGTCATATTCGCGAACCTTGGCGACCTTTATTTTCGGATGGAAAGTGGGCAACGTGGTCTCCTTGTCGTTCAGAACCTCCTCGTAGAGCTTCTCTCCGTCGCGCAGACCTACATACTTTATCTCTATGTCTTTAGCGCCGCTCAGTTTAATCATGCGTTTGGCAAGATCTGCAATCTTGACAGGCTCTCCCATGTCGAAGACATAAATTTCTCCACCATTGCCCATGGTTCCGGCCTCAAGCACGAGCTTGCAGGCCTCCGAAATAAGCATGAAGAAACGTATTATGTCAGGATGAGTTACCGTAAGAGGTCCGCCTGCCTTTATCTGACGTTTGAAAAGAGGTATCACCGAACCGTTGGAGCCAAGGACATTTCCGAAACGGGTTGTCACAAAACGGGTCTCACCCTTGACGGCACCATCCCTCACAGCCTTGTCGAGCGACTGTACATATATCTCACATATACGCTTGGAACAGCCCATGACGTTTGTAGGGTTCACGGCCTTGTCGGTCGAGACCATCACAAATTTACGCGAACCGTACTTCACGGCAAGATCCGCTATTATAGATGTACCCTTGACATTGTTGACTATGCTCTCTGCCGGGTTATCCTCCATCATCGGCACATGCTTGTAGGCAGCGGCGTGGAATACATATTCAGGCCTGTAAAGGCGGAATATGTCCTCCATACGGTTCTCATGAGTGATGTCAGCCACTATGGTATGTGCTGAAATGGATGGCCACTCCTTGGCCATGCAGAGCCGGACATCATGAAGCGGTGTCTCGGCCTGATCCACAAGAATCAGCTCGCCGGGTGCATAGGGCGCAATCTGACGGACCATCTCGCAGCCGATGCTTCCGGCAGCCCCGGTTATCAATATGCGGCGTCCGCGAATCTGGTCGCCGATTCCATCCATATCAACCTCAATCTTGTCGCGAGGGAGAAGATCCTCGACATCTACATCCTTGAAATGGCTGAAATTAAGGTCGCTCTTGCCATCCCACTCCTGAGCCGAGCTCATCATCAGAATCTTGATGCGGGCCTCGATAAGCATGTCCACAAACTCGCGGTCGCGACGTATGTCATTGCTTTTGAGCGGCGAGACAAGCAGACTCTTCGCATTGCAATTGTTGAAGGCCTCAAGAATCTTGGAGCCTTTGGCATAGACACGCTTACCCATCAGACGCTTTCCGACCATATCATTCTCATCCGAAATGAATCCGGCCACTACATAAGGGGAGTCTTTCTGGTTATTGATATTCTTAGCAAGAGCCACCCCACCCTCTTTGGCTCCATAAATCAGAACCTTCTGGGTCTTGCCTCCGCGCTTCAGGCCATCATAGAGCGACTTCACCCAAATTCGCAGCGACCATATGAGCATCATGGCTACAACGGCCTCAAGAACCATATACGTCGGCTTTTGATAAACAAGCCACGACATGGAACCGGGTACAAACTGAAAAGCGACCCACTGAAAGCCGAGCGACAAGGCGAGCCCCACACCCATAGCCAGACTGACACGTTGCAGGTCTATGAAAGAGGAGAATCTTATCACACCCGAATAGGTGTGAAACATCTTGAATCCTACAAGATAAAATATAAGGTAGAAGCTGAACGTGCCGAGCAACCTGAAAAAATGGTTGTAGGTCTGTTCAAACTCCGTGCTGAAAGCAAAGACAAGGTAATCGCTGAAGAGTATTATCAGACAGTCGAACAGGAGGATGCTCCAATACGGAAGCGCCGCCTTCGAGAAATACCATGCCAATGCCTTTTCAATTGATTTCATTGATCAGATTTTATTTGTTAGATCATCTGACAATCGCGCCTACGATTGTATCCACAATGTATCTTACGTCATCGTCCGACACGTATGGACCTGCCGGCAGACATATGCCTGTGTGGAAAAGTTCCTCGCTCACGCCGTTGCAGTATGCAGGCGAAGTCCGGTAAACCGGCTGGCGGTGCATAGGTTTCCAGAGAGGACGGGCCTCGACATTGGCCGCGTCGAGTATGACACGCAGAGCCTCGACATTGGCATTGGGCTGGCAATCTGTAGTCGCGGTGCTTGCAGCATGTGTCACTCCGGCGGCTCCACCCACAGCTCCGCTCACTACTGATGCATAGGCATTTTCCTGTCCGCGTATTCTCAATGTAGGGTCGAGCGTGGCGGCACAAAGCCAGAAGTTCGAATCGTAACAATCTGACGGATTGCAATGCATGGTTATGCCCTCGACACCCGACAGCAGCTCGCAATAAAGCTCCTGCACATGCTTGTGGTGATTGATGTGCTCATCGATGACCGTCATCTGTCCACGTCCTATTCCGGCACAGATGTTGCTCATGCGGTAATTGTAACCTATGTGCTCATGCTGATAGTAGGGATAACTTTCACGTGCCTGGGTAGCATAGAAAAGAATCTCCTTCTTCGCAGAATCGTCAGGACATATCAGAGCACCGCCCCCTGAGGTGGTGATCATCTTGTTTCCGTTGAATGAAAGCACTCCGTAGCGGCCGAAAGTGCCGAGCACCTGGCCATCATATTTTGAGCCGAGACCCTCGGCGGCATCCTCGATAACAGGGATACCGTAACGGTCGGCGATCTCCATGATACGGTCTATCTGATAGGGCATACCGTAAAGCGCGACCGGTATTATCGCCTTCGGCTTGCGGCCGGTCTTGGCCATACGGTCCTTTATCGCTTCTTCAAGCAGGGCAGGATCCATGTTCCACGATTCGCGTTCCGAGTCAACAAAGACCGGAACCGCGGCGAGATACGTAATCGGGTGACTTGATGCACAGAAAGTGAACGACTGCACAATCACCTCATCGCCGGGACCGACTCCGCAGGCCAGCAATGCAAGGTGTACGGCAGCAGTACCTGCGCTCAATCCGACTACACGCCGGTCGAGCGAAGCACCGTTATCCTTGTGATTCACAAATTTCTCGAGATCCTCCTCGAAGCCATTCACGTTCGGTCCCATCGGCACTACCCAGTTGGTGTCGAACGCTTCCTGTATATAGTCCATCTCCTTACCACTCATGTGCGCAAGGCAGAGATATATCCGGTTTCTCATGTGTGTAGGTGTTATTGAAGAATCCGACGGAAGAGACGGTATAGGGCCGACGGTTCGTCAGATGACAATTCCATTATCTAATATAACGCATCCATGTCCCGGAAAAGTATTTATACCCACCGACATTTGCTGCAATTTCTGATACCATTTCTGAGCCTCGGTCTTGTCGCTTTTCGGGAAAGTGGCTATCACTTTCACCCCGGGAATAAAAGAATCGCCCGTAAAAAGGCGATTACCGATTTTGTAGGTCAGACAACTTTTGTCGTGCCCCGGTGTGGCAATCACTTCAATTCCCGCATCCACGAACATCGGCAACCTCTCTCCGTCAGCGAGTTCCCGTATAAGGGGAGATTCAACTGCTATCGGATCATTATGATACCGGGAGAAGTTCCATTTCGGATTGGCAAGTGCCTCGCGCCCAAACTCCGAAGTATATACCGGCACCCCCGGGAACTCATTCATGAACCCGCGGATGCCATATATGTGATCGTAATGCGTATGAGTCAGCAACATGGCTTTTAACTTCAACCCGTTAGCCCTTATATATCCGGCCACACGTGATACGTCGCCGAGATCCACGACAACAGCCTTCTCCAGATCGTGCACCACATAGGTGTTTGAGCTGAAGATACTGTTGATGAATCTCTCGACTTTTATATCCATAATACTATCAATTGTGTCCGTTGAAAGGTTCGACAGTTGCCTGCCCCTGCGCAGATATTCCGTCTCGCTTCAATACTTTTTTCAATGTCTCGGCAATAACCTGAAGGTCTGTCTTGAGCGATATGTGATCCACATACCACACATCATACTCGAACTTCTTTTGCCATGATATGGCATTTCTTCCGTGGCACTGCGCCCACCCCGTTATCCCCGGACGCACCTCATGACGGCGAGCCTGCTCCGGCGAGTATAAAGGGAGATAGCGCACCAGCAACGGACGCGGGCCAATAAACGACATATCTCCCTTGAGAACATTCCAGAGCTGTGGAAGTTCATCGATTGAAGTCGAACGCACGAACCGGCCAACGCGTGTAAGCCTTTGCGCATCGGGCAACAGCTTGCCATCTGCATCCCGTTCATCGGTCATTGTCTTGAATTTGACAACCTTGAATATCTTGCCATTCTTTCCGGGGCGATCCTGTGTGAAAAATGCTCCGGCACCTTTGTTTGCCACATGAAGCCATGCGGTGACAGCTGCCAACGGAATGGCGAGAACTACCAGTGCGCAACCCGATACTGCGATATCGGCCGCACGCTTTATGTAAGAGCTGTAGAATTTACCCATAGATTTTCTTGTGAGGGAAACCGGAGGAGGCTTCGGCGGCATCCTCCACTGTTATGAACCTGTAGCTGTCGAGCAATGATGACAACCCCTCGAAACTGCGTTTGCGCCCGACATTGGATTTCATGTACCGGAGCACACGGTTTTTCAATGTGCCGGGTTGCTTGAAATACTTCTCGTATTGCTCGGCTGTCATCAGTTTTGACTTAAAATCGACAAGGTCGGCCAGATGGAAGTAGCACATCACGTATTGAGACCGTGACATACGCGATTTTACAAACGACAGCGGCAGCAACCGGAAGTATCCACCGCCGGAGTAAGCGATCTTTTTCCCGATAAGTGGCAGCGGTTCGAGTGTGATGGGGAACTCGTTTATTGATGCTCCGCCACATTCAAGCACCACCGGACCGCAGGCTGTCCCGAACGACGGGAAACCGCCGAAATCCCGCACTCCGGGAAATATCGAGGCATCGTTCTTTATGCCGCATGAAGCAAGCACCTCCAGAGCAGTCCTGTTCTTCTCTCCTATCGAGAAGGCCGGTGCACGGTAGCTCACCACCTCGCGTCCGGAACAATCCTGAAGAGCGGAGACAGCGTCGCGGGTGTCCCGCGCAAGTTGCTCCTCATTCATGGTGGTAAGCCATGTGTGGCGCAGCGAGTGACAACCGATCTCATGTCCCTCGGCCGCGATTGATTTCACTACCTGGGGGAATTTACGCGCCATCTCGCCGACGCAGAAAAAGGTTGCACGCACCGAATGACGGTCAAGCAATTCAAGCACACGGTCAAGCATCGCATCATATGCATCCAGTTTCCATTGCTCATTGCCACGGAAAACTTTCTCTATGTACCACTCCTCTATGTCGAAACTAAGTATTTTCATCTATTGTTAGTCTGTCTTTTTGCGCAGCCGTCCGCCACGGAACTCAATCTTGTTGAAATTGGCAAGCAGTGAGCGCACCATCGGTTTCCAGTCTCTGAATCCCCCTTCCTGATAGTAAATATCTTTTCCCCAGAACCTGAACCAGTTCGGGCGGCTTTTGAATCTGTCGGGCGACGACATGAACCACATCATGTCGAGACCAAGATACCGGAGCGTCTTGCCGGGTGAATATGTGAAACTTTCAAGCGGCAATCCGAGAGCATCACGAGCTATGAGCGCGGGAAAATTGACACCCGATACCGCAGCCCCGCGCAAACTTGCCGGAACCCGAGGATTTATCTCAATAATACGGGGCTCACCATCTACGGTCTGCAATATGTCGAAGTCTGCAAAGCCTACATATCCTATCTCATTGAGAACTTTCATGGCAAGTTCCACCAATTCAGGAGCTTCAACTGTCCGGCACATCGATGAAGAACCGCCCTGTAACGGATAATAACGGATTATCTCAAGCACGGCATGGTTCACGCACTTGCCCGAGACATCGCGGTAGACCATGACATTGAAATATGGTCGTCCACCTTCGATAAACTCCTGCACATGACAAGAACCATATTTTGCCGTGACCTCAGCAACCTTGTCCACAAGTTTAGCAGGGTCGGTAACTTTGACGATGCCGCGGGCACCGACGGAATGATTCGGCTTTACCAACACAGGAAAAGAGAGCGCACGGACAGTATCTGCGTTCACAGCATCACCCTCTAATGTACGCGGATGGGGGAAACCCTTTCGCGCACACAAATCCATAAGGCGAAGTTTGTCGGCGGCGAGTTCAAGTTGTTGAAATCCAGGAACAGCCGCCACACATCCTGTCGTTTCAGAGATATTCTCCCTGTTCTCGCTGAGCATCGAGGCATAGACATCGCTCATCGGTATGGCGACATCAACTTTGTTGTCGCGTATAAACGACAACAATGGGGTTATGCCATCGTTGTATCTGCCATAACCCCTGAAATCGAGTGCTTTCGAGCTGAGGGAGTAGTCTCCCGGCGGTGCCCATAGTCCGGTTCTGAATCCCGCATCATGCAGGGAACGCGCCGCCGATACCGCCTGGAGTCCACCTCCGACTATCAGTACTGTCTTCATCTCATGCCGTATCAGATATATTGCACCTCAGGTATAACCATCGGACCGACAGTGGCGCTCATCGTACCCCATGACAGGCCGAGGCCGAACGACGACATGAGCAGACGGCAAGAGCCTGCTGTAAGCCGGTCGCGCAGACGTGTAACCATCAGAGAGGGTATCGAAGCACCACCGAGATTACCGTATTCCTCGAGATTATACGGAACCTTGTCGAGGGGGAGTTTAAGTTTCTTTACCACCCGGTCAACGATCATTTTGTTAGCCTGGTGAATCAGGAAATAGTCCACATCTGTGTTGCGGTCTATACCTTCGTCGGCCATGAATTTATCTACCGACTTGGGCGGTTTGGAAATGGCGAACGAGAACACATTCATGCCGTTGATCATGGTGTGGATAGGCGCACGGACAATACCGTTGCCGAAGTCCTCCTCTACAAACGACTCGGGTGTTGCCGGACGGCGGAAACCTCCGTGAGGGGTCATTAGTGCTTCGTAACCGCTTCCCATAGTGTGGAAATCAACAACTATCTCTCCGGCCGAGGGGTCATATTCGAGAGCCACAGCCGTACCGCAGTCGCCGAACAGTGGCACGCGGCTCTTATCCTTCATCGAGCCCATGCGCAGGGCTGTGTCACCGATGAGCAACAGCGCACGCTTCACATTGCCCGTGGTAAGAAGATTGCTTCCTACGGTTATGGCATAGAGGCAACCGCAGCAGCCCATAGGCATGTCCAGACAGAATGTAGTGTCGGGAAGTCCCATGCGGTCCTGCAACAGACAGGAGGTAGGAGGTGTCTTGTAATCCCCCGTCACTGACTCGAATATCAGCACGTCTATGCTGTCACGCTCCCAGCCGAGTTCCTCAAGCAGCTTCTCGGCCGCTTTCTGGCACATGTCGGAGGCGCATACAGATTCATCTGCAATATGACGCCGCTTTATGCCGACTGTCTTGTTGAAAGTCTCGGCCTCTTCGGGCGTCATGATGTCAATGTCCTCTGTGGCCACGACATTCTCCGGGACACATGCCGACACGCCTGCAATCCGGACGTTATTGATTCTCCACTTAGCCATCAGAATTCAATTCCCTGGTTAGCCACAATCTCCTTAGCGTTGGCATAGGAGGTAAATGCCATTATATCCTCGGGATCAAGCATGATGTCGAACGCCTCCTCGGCCAGTGACACGAGGTTGAGCTGGTGAACCGAGTCCCACTGCTCCACGGTATCTTTTGAGAAACCGTCGCCGAGGGCATCGGCTGCGACACCGAATACTTCTGTAAAAATCCCGTTGAATTTATCTATATTGTTCATAGTTCTAATACCGTTTATGTTAGTCAATCGTTTGGAAGTTTTGCATAGAGTATCTTGCCTGCCTCGTTCTTGGGAAGTACATCAATCGGACGTATGTCAATCACATTAGCCGGCAACTTCAAAGACTTAAGCAGCACCGCAAGAGCTTTATCCTGCTGCGCGATGTCGGTAAGATACACTATCAGTCTGTCATCCGACCCTGTACATGCACACTCGCATGTCACGGCCGATTTCAGTATGTGCTCGCACTCGTCGAGTCCGATGCGGTTCCCGAATATCTTGAGGAAGCGGCCCATGCGACCCTTTATGAAGTAGAAACCATCCTCATCGCGATATGCGATATCGCCCGTCGGCAGAAAACCGTTCCTTTCGTCGCCAAGGGCAAGATCCTCCCGGCACCGGGCATAGCCCATGGTCACGTTGCGGCCCCGGTAGCACATCTCGCCGGTAGCGGGAGACTCCTTTATCTCATTGCCTTCGGTATCGCGCAGGGAGAGTTCCCCGTTTGGAACGGCTATGCCGATGCTGCCCATTTTTGAGATGGCATATTCTTCGGGTAGCCAGGCCATGCGGGCAGTGCCTTCAGACTGTCCGTAAGTCGCAACCCAGCGCTTGCCGTTGTCGCGACAGTATTCCGCGAATTTCAGATTGAGTTCGGTGGGCATCTTTCCTCCACCCTGCGTAAGCAGCGTAAGATCCGGGAGTTTCATGCGTGTGAACCGAAGTTTGTCGAGCACCTCGAAACTGAAGGGGACGCCTGTGAAACTTGTGGCATGTTCCTCCTTGAGAAATTTCCAGAAACCCGGATCTGTCATCTTGAGGTCGGTTATGAGTATCGTCGCGCCCACCTTGAGATGGCTGAAAACCATCGACAGTCCCATTGTATAATAGAGCGGGAGCACCATGAATGGACGGTCCTCCTTTGTCAGACGGAAGAAGGTAGAGATATTGAGAGCGGCCGCCTCGATATTGTCATATTTATGACGGACAAGTTTCGGGCTGCCTGTCGATCCTGACGTAGGCAGCATATGGCTTAGATCCTG
This sequence comes from uncultured Muribaculaceae bacterium, assembly GCA_910578385.1. Taxonomy (GTDB): domain Bacteria; phylum Bacteroidota; class Bacteroidia; order Bacteroidales; family Muribaculaceae; genus Lepagella. The sequence continues at coordinate 39,420 of CAJTQV010000008.1, forward strand.
ATGGAGTTCACAGGCCGTCGCCCCTGTACGTTCGAGCACATAACCACGGTCTGCGGCAACTTCCTCACCGAATGATGTCCCCATATTTTCGGGGCGACATACGTATTGCGGAGAATAGGTGCTGACAAGAATGTCGAGCAATGCCTGCTCTGTATGTGCGTTGAGAATGAGGGGGACATTTCCTGAAAGCAGCGAGGCAATTACCCACGCTATGCCTCCGGTGTTGTTCTCCGTCAATATGAACATCAGACTTCTCTCCGGCAGAGACTCGCGCAGACGACGGCTCAACGCGATAATCTCTCCATACGACAGAACGCCACCCGAGGAATCTCTGGCGGCGACAGTCTCCGGATTATGTCTGTCTAAATCAAGCAACATAGTGTCTATGTATTTTCAAATAGTGCTGCCGGCTCGCAGCAGTCACTTTCAAATCGAGGCGCAACCGTCAACCCCGAGAATCTGACCGGAAATGTACGATGAGTTGTCTGAGGCGAGGAACGCGCATGCCCGGGCGATATCCTCGGGAGTTCCGAGACGTCCGAGCGCGATACGACCGATACGCGCGTCAATCTTGTCGCCCGATGCCTCGTAAAGTTCCTCGAAGCGTTCGGTCTTCACGATACCGGGAGCAACTGCATTGACGCGGATTCCCTGAGGCGCAAGTTCCTTTGCCGCCGATTTAGTAAACGCGATTACGGCACCCTTTGTTGCAGAGTAGGCACTCTGACCTGCGGAGCCGAGCACGGCTGTGACAGAAGCTATATTTACTATTGAGCCCCCTCCGCTGCGGGCCATGATGCGCGAAACAAGCTGAGTCATCTCAATTACGGCTATGACGTTGACGCGGAACATAAGTTCTGTCTCGGCCCTGACAATCATTCCGATTTTTTTGTTGAAGACCACTCCGGCGTTATTCACAAGCACATCAATACGACCCTGCTCCTTCTTGACCTGCATCATCGCGGTCTTGACACCGGCGGCATCAGTCACATCGAAATATAACGGATGGAATGCGGCGTTCCCGGCTGCAAGCTCATCCATGGAGCCTTCACGAAGGTCGCAGCCATAGACCACAGCCCCCTCTCTAAGGAGTTCCAGCGCTATGGCATGTCCGATGCCCTGCGCCGCACCCGTAACCACACAAACTTTATCTTTGAGCAACATATGTTAAGTTTCATTTAAGCCGGGCATATGCACCGGCTATATATCATGGAAGATTCCAAGGCAATCTCATACCAGACTACGGCCGCCATCAATCACCAGACTTGAGCCGGTCACCCATGCGGCGGCATCCGACAACAGATACACTACGGCATGAGCCACCTCCTCGGGACGGCCATATCTCTTGAGAGGATATTTCTCCTTGTCGGCCTTCACTGCTTCTTCATCAGTGACACCGTTCATTATCAACGGAGTCTCCACGCGACCGGGATGAACCGAATTGCAACGTATAGACTTTGGCGCAAGCTCAAGGGCGGCATATTCCATAAAAGTGGTAAGAGCACTCTTTGAAGCCCCGTAAATCCCGTTTCCTACCGAAACATTGCCATGTCCGGAAATCGATGACATGAAAACGACAGAGGCTCCACGCGCCAGTTTTTTCTTCTTCACCAATTGTTTGAGAAGAAGAACAGGCGAGAAGCAGTTTATACCGAAGATATTTTCGATATCACCCCCGGAATAGAACTGAAGCGGCTTCATCTTGTTTGTTCCGGCGTTAAGGACAAGACCGTCGATTTCGGGAAGTGAAGCTACCATGCTGTCAAGATTCTCTGTATCCGACAGATCCTGCACCGCAATGACCGGTCTGCAACCATCGGCAAGCATGGAAGCCGTTTCCTCAAGAGCATCCCGGCGCCTGCCTACAAGCACACAACAAGCCGCACCTCCGGCAGAACAGGCCACTGCTGTCGCGCGGCCAATACCGGAAGATGCGCCTGTAATCAGGATTGTTTTCCCCTTGAGCGTATAGGGATCCTGATTCATCTCTTGCTTTCTATGGCTTTGAATATGTCTCCTATTGTGCGGCTGCCGCGCATGTCGTCGGCATTGAGTGTTACTCCGTATTCCTCGTCGGCCATGGCAATGACAGATAGACCTGCTATTGAATCCCAGTCATCAAGTCCGCGAAATTCAGTATCAGCACTCAGAGCAGATACATCAATATCGTCGAAAATCTCGGCAAACTTTACGATAAACTCTTCCATGTTATTTTTATATATTTTACAGTTTCTTTGCGGGCACACCGAAAACGGTCTGTCCCTCCTTGACGCTACGGATAACGAAGCTGCAGGCGCCAACCTTCGCATGGTTTCCAACCGTAACCTTGTGATTGATTACGGCAGATGTGTGGATTGTCGTCTCATCCTTTATCGTAATACCCCCCACACACGTTACGTGTGTGTCAAGACGATTGTATGATCCGATATGTGCGTCATGTCCTATAACGCTATAAGATTGAATCATATTGTAATCACCCAGCACACAATCGGGTCCTATTGTGGTAAAAGCTGCCACTATATTTCCTTTCCCCAACCGCACATTTGTACCGATTCTTGCTGTGGAGTGTATGAGATTGATAAATTCAGCACCTTTTGCAGCCAAAGCATCTATGCACTTGCGTCGCGATTCCCCACCTATGGAGAAGGTAAAGACATCGTCTGCATCAATTTCATAATCTGATACTTTCCCAAGCACCGGAGGATAACCGTCAAAACCGTCGAGCGCGCTGAGGTCATCGTCTAAAAATCCTTTGATCTGAAACTCAGTTTTGAACCCAAGACATTCAAGAGCAATGTTATACATTGTCCTTCCCATTCCTCCGGCACCAATTATCACAAGATTTTTCATGAAGTATGCTTATTTTGACTTATACAATCATCAAAGAGATGGGGCATGAAATCATCATAATAAGTTCTGTTTTCGAGATAACATTTTCTGTTATGCCGCTTCTCTTCCAGACTCAACGGCCGCAACGCCGATTCATCTGCCAAATCGTCTTCGAACGAATAGATTATGTACCCTTTATCCCTGTAATAACCCAGTAGATTGTTGTCATTACGCAGAAAAACTTTCACTCCATTCTTAAGAAGCTCTATTATATTACCGGAAGCCTCCTGCCTTCTCTGACCGAAGATTGCAACATCAACATTATTGATAATCTTGAAATATTCGGCTGCCGGCATGTAGTCGAGTATGGGTTTGAATCTGTCACCGAACATTTTCCTCCCGGCTTTGAGCACTGACTTTCTTATGGGAGCGGAACCATATGACAGAGGTGCTATTATATCATGGCTGTGATCCGGATCAATCTCATCAAGTCTCTTCAGGACAGTGGTATGGTTTCCGAAGAGAGATGCCTGATGATTTACCAATATGACCCCGCTTTCGGCACGGTCAAGAGGTGCAAGATTGGTCGGCTCCTGTCCCTTCCGGTTCGACCCGTAAGAAAAGTACCTGAACTCAATCGGATAGTCATAGTATTTTCTCAGCAGGTCGTAATCCGACTTGTTCCAGAAACAAAAGTAGTCTATATGGGGAAATAAGGATTCAAAAGCTGCCGGACGGTAATTATGGGTAATCTTGCGGATAAACTTGCTCACACGGTTGGGAGTGAAGTAACATTCCTTGCGAAAGGGTGAAAACGGTTCATCCACAAGTTTGTAACCCTTTTCATACCCTATTGTCTCATACAGTTCATATCCCCAAAAAATCCAGTATGTCTTGAATTCAATATTTTGACGGAGATACCCGAGCAACGTCGGCATATAGTCAACGAGCGCATGAAGGACAATCCTGTCCACACCTCTCTCCCGGCATATTTCCAACAGTCTTGCATGATTTGACCGGTCATAGAGGTTCATCACCATAAACCCGGCAGCATCACGGATAATTTTCAGTTTCCCCGTCACGCTATGAATCACGAAGATATTCTCGCCCGGGTAATACTCCTCGAAGAGGCGTGACGACTGAGTCACAAAATTATGGTCTCTGCAAATGTGTAGCGTCGCCATTCTTAAGTCTTATTTTCTTTTTTCGCGGTGTGTTATGCCACAGCGTCAGCACCGGCATCGCAAGCATGAACAGATACATCCACATCTCCTTGGTTGGATAATCACGAATCATGTTTGCAACAAGATATATTATAAGGAAGCCCCAGGCTCTGGGAGAACGGTAGTGATATGTATAGACAAAAATGAACAGAAGAATCATTGCACATCCGATATATCCACGCAAATAGAAATATCGCTTGTACCCTGCTGTTCCTACCGTGACGTTGTCGGCATTGTCGGACCGTGAGCCGTATGCTGATTTGCCGACACCCATCCATACCTTATCCGTGTTGATGAACTTTGCATATGACAGGTCAAAGAAGCGGGAGGTACGGTTATTTCCGGCAATGTCACCATCCTCCGTAATCTCCAGTCGCGAAACAATACCACGGTTGAGCGAGTTTTCACCTCCATTGTAAAATGTAGCTCCGATACCCACACCGATAAAGACAGCTACCATCGCCACCAGTGACCAGTATTTACGTTTCTGCCACAGAACGATGATCACACCACCTACCATAAGGCCGTATGCTGCCAACGATATTGACATCAGCAGTGAAACAAGCATTATGATGTTACGGAATTTCTTGAGATTGAAATTATCGATATAGAGCAGAAAAGCGCACATCGTACCGAGGTGTCCCGGTTCGAGGAACGGCCCGGCAAACCGATAGAGGTCGAGCGGACTGTTCATCGCGAACGTATTGAACACATAGTAGATTTTGTGCATATAGAACCTGTCGGAAGTATCCTGATAATTCGGGAGGTCTACCCCGCACAAGAAGACAATCCATCCCGCCATAGCTATTGTCAGGATGCAGACTATTGCCCATGTAAAAACTTTGAGCACATACTCCTTGTGTCGCAGCGGAGCCTGCAGAATCACGAGTCCTCCCAGAAGACTGACCACTGTACAGAACATGAGTGGCACAGAGAGATCATTAAGCCACATGCGGTCGTACATAAGTATCAGCACCCACATAAAGAACGAGAACATCTTGAAGCCGGTAAACTCACGGAACTGACGGTAATTCTTGACAATATAAAAACCTATCAGCAGGAGTGCTACACCATATATCATCACCTCGGAAATGAAGCGGACATACAGTATGCGCTGCGACCGGAACATCATAAGTATGATTCCGATTGCCAGACACACCACGTCACCCGTGGCCTTGTAGCTGTTTTCTGCCTTTGCCGACTTACTTGCCATCTGCAAAAAGATATTTGTAAAGAGCCTTTATCAGAGGTTTGTGTATGTCTCCGTAACCATCAATCTCCGCTGAAGTGGCTCCTGCTGAAAGAACTACAAAACCGATCTTCTTCTCCGGATCGAAAATCATGCACGTCTTGACTCCGCCTCCGCCTCCGGTCTGACCGTGAAGCACCGCCCCCGGTACCAGTCCTTCATACTGCCGGTATGACAGGCCATAGTTGGAGGAGCCGACATAGTTCTTCTGCATCTGCTGCTCACTTTTCTTCGATATGACACGCGTGCCGCCAAGCTGGCCATAATTCATGTGCATCATCATGTACCGGGCAAGGTCTGCGGCAGTTATCTTCATACCTGCCGCAGGATACTCCAGACTGAGATTCTCACCAAGCACATACTTGGCCGGTTCGAGCTGCGGATACTGCCGGTAGAAGTAGTCGTTAATCATCCGTTTTTTCTTGGACTCATCGTAATAATAGTAGTCCACGAACTTCGTTTTGTCAAGTTTATTGGAATTGAAACTGCCACCGAGTCCCAGTGGTTCCATGATAAACTCATCGACCACACTGTCAAAACGTTTCCCTGTCACACCCTCGATCACACCTGCAAGCAACGTATAGTTGAGGTTGCAATACTCATAATGCCGTCCGGGCACGTTGTCGGTATAGCTCTTGGAGTATTCCTTATCTTTTGAGGGGTTTATATAATCTATATTCCACCATCCGTGCGAATCGGTGATACCTGATGTGTGGGTCAACAGATGCTTTATGGTAATCTTCTTGTCAGGGCTGTTGGGATTACGCAGTCGGAAGCCGAGATATTTCTGGGCATCCTCATCAAGTTTAAGTTTCTTTTCATCCACAAGCCGCATTATTGCAGTGGCTATAAAGGTTTTCGACACAGAAGCGAGGGCAAAAAGATCATCCTCCTGAAGTGTATCAGGTGTGACACCCTCCTCAGGTGGCACCCGGTAGCCCATTGCCTTCTGATAGATAATCGAGTCGCCGCTGACCACAGCCACTGCCAGACCGGTCATCTTTCGGTCATCGAATACTTTCTGTATCTCTTCCTCCAGTCCGGCCGGTGCACCCTGACCGAATATATGCATGGCAAACGGCCCGAGAGAGAGAGCCACCAACACCATGAGGAGCGTTATCTTATTTCTCAGTTTCATATTGTTTCTTCAGCGTCTTGACCTTGCGGGCAAAGTTTTTGAGTGAATATTCCCCACGCTCCATCATGTCGTAGTAATCCTCGCGAAGCAGTGAATACACACACTGGTCATGATATTTGCCATCCTTATAGACAGCCTGACGGGCATAACCTTCGAACTTGTAACCGGTAGCCTCCATAACAATCCGTGATGTGGTGTGCTCGCGCAGACAACGACCTACGTAGCGGTTCATATTGAGCTGGTCGAACACAAGTTCGCGGATGAGCATCCCCAGCTCGTAGCGGGCTGTCCCATCCTGGTACCTGCGGTCAAGCACCACTCCACCGCCGTCGGCAGTCCGGCTCACGTAATCTATGTTGTTGACCGATACATACCCAATCATGGTATCATCGCTTTTCAGACAGATTGCAAGATAGATATCATGACGGTTCTCCATCATCTTACGCTTTACCCACTCGCGCTCTATGGCCTCGGGAACATAACGGAAAGGCGCACTGACCAAAGCCTGTATATCCCGGTCGTTGCGCCATCTGTTGATCTGTTCGGTGTCAGATTCCTTGAATCCGCGAAAATATATTGTGTATTCCTGTTTCATTTTTTTGTAGTCTTTTCAAGCGCATCTGTTACGATACCGACAATCGTCTGCATATCCTCTTCCCCGTAACGCTGGTCTATAGGCAACGGCAGAAGATACTTTGCAAGCGAATATTCACATGTGTCTGCTCCGCAAGTTTCAAGCACATTAGGCCAGTAGGTCGGAACAAAGACATGATTATTGATGAGCCGCTTCCTGAGACAATCATCCTTGACGTATAAAGGATATGCCAAAGGCACGGCATTCTCAGGAAGCTCCATATCGCTCAGTTCATTCAGGCCTGCCAGTCGCTCGTGGAGGTATTGGTAGTTAGCAATACGCTTACTCTTTACAAACGGATAATCGGCACCTTGCAGTATTCGCCGGGTCAATTCCGACATCCGTTTTGCATTCTGGCCGCAGAGTTCCTCCTCGGAGTTCTGAAAGTCGGCATAGGCCGCACCTGCGTCAAGGTCGATGCGTTTGAGCTGCGGCAAGATCCTTATGCATGATACATCCTGCTCCTCGGGAAGATTTGTGATTGCGCCGCTGTACATGTAGCCGCCGTCGGAGACACCGAAAAATTTACGTGGAGAATAGATTGTATCAATGCCATCGACCGGCTTTTCATAGAATGCCTGAGCGTTATCAACAATCAGCTTATTGCCGTATGTAGAGACAAGTCTCCTGACCATCTCCCTTTTTATACCGAAATAATCGGTATAAAGAACTGCCTCACATTCCTTAACCTCCGGATAAGTCGCCGGATTCAGAGACTCATCAATGTGATAGAAGATATATTCAACTCCACGGCGGTCAAGCTCATCAATCATTACCTGACAGCTGTAGTAGGGAAGATACACTTTACGGATGGAACGGGCCGTGAGTATCTCTCCGAAACATGCACGCGCACTGTTCAGACGCATGGCACCGCTGTGGTATTCCTCTCCACGGGGCAGTTCCAGACAGGGGTATCCTCCGATATCTTTCATTCGGTTACAATCTTGCACCATGACGGAATATCAGCCATGGCATCTTCAAGTTCTTCTCGTGTATCGAAACGCAGCACAAGCGTCCCGACCGCATTGTTAGCTCCTTTGAAACCGCAGACTTTATCTCCGGGTTTTACCCAGAGATCTGTTTCAATAACCGCCTTCTGTTTTCCATCCTCTACCTCAAGCGACCTGAAAACTCCGTCGCTCGAAGCATGTAGTATGACCTCGGCAAGGTATCCTCTGTATTGCGGGTCGGCAATCTTACCCGTCTCCTCCCCGAGAGCATCGAGCACTGCATTGCGTATCAGATCTGTCCCTGAAGCTATGCGCAACATCTCCGCGAGTCTGTTGCCTCCTCCACGGGGAGACATCTCCATTATGTATGCCTTGCCGTTCTTGGCAACGCGTGTCTCTACATTATAGATTCCGGTTCTCAGCCCGAGAAGATTTACAAGTCTCTGCAATTCAGAGCGCAGTTCCTGTTGTGCCCAATCGGGCATGGTAGGTGGCCAGCTATATGCTGACGGCGTGAATGGATTCTCCGCCCGGGGGTCAAACCTCTGGTCGGAGAATGAGCAGAACATGAGTTTTCCGTCTACAGTAAAGCATTCCGAGTCGGATGAATGACCAGCTGCTTCCAGAAACTCCTCTACTATTATCCGGCCGTTGTGCGATTCCTCGGCCGCATATCCGACAGCCGCAGCAAGTTCGTCTGCATTGTCTACACGCGAGACACCCTTGCTTCCGGCTGAATCCACCGGTTTGACAATTACTGGATAGGGCAGCTCGCCAGCCTTTTTCATTACCCCGGCAGCATTGTTGAAGAAAAATGCTCCGGGAACATTGAAACCATGCTCGGCAAGAAATCGACGGAACAAATCCTTGTTCTGAAGTATTCTGACAGATTCATAGCTCCCCTGAAAATTGAGTCCGAGCTGCTCCGCCACATACGAAGCTGTCTCAACACCCGGGTCTACGGCAAAAGACATTATACCGTCGGCGTTGAGTTCTTTTGCTGTCGCGAGTGCCGCCTCTTTGTCCATCACACTGACATTACGGAATTCATCAGAATACCTGTGTGCGATATTGCCCGGCAGGTAGTCGCACGTCACGACACGATGCCCCATGCTGTGAGCAGCCTCTATGACTGGAAGAAGGTAACGCAGCCCCCCCAGCAGCATCAATGTTTTGCCAGATTCTCTCATTTACGAAGTATGTTTATAACCCGTTCAAGGTCACTTTCGGTCAGCGCGTGGTGCATGGGCAGACATATCACCGACTGCGCTATGCGGTGCGCGTTCGGAAGGTTCTCACGGCTTGCCGATGAGAGTCCGCGATATGTCGTGAACTCTGAAATCAACGGGTAGAAGTAACGACGCCCCATCACGTTCTGCTCCTTCATCTTCTCATAGACTTCGTCACGGCTTGAGCCATATTTCTCCGCGTCTATAAAAATCGGGAAATAACTGTAGTTGTGGCGCACTCCGTTGATATCGTCGAAGAATGTCAATCCTTCCGTGCCACGTAGAGCTTCCCGGTAGGTCTTGGCAGCCTTACGGCGCGCCTCGATTGCTGAATCAACCTGCCGGAGATTCAATAGCCCGTATGCCGAACGAATCTCGTCCATCTTCGAGTTAATGCCAGGAGCCACGACCTCGGTCTCGCTCGCGAATCCGAAATTCTTCAGGTAATCTATCCTGCGCTTGGTCTCCTCATCGTGCATTACAAGAGCACCACCCTCGATAGTATTGTAGACCTTTGTCGCATGGAACGAAAGGGTCGAGACATCGCCGGCATTCAACACAGACTTGCCGTTGACCTCAACACCGAAAGCATGGGCCGCGTCGTAAATGACTTTCAGACCATATTTGTCTGCAATCTCCTGGATTCGCTCTGTGTCACAGGGTGTCCCGTACACATGCACCGGCATTATAGCTGTTGTCTTCGGAGTTATGGCTGCCTCGATGCGGTCGGGATCAAGATTTCCGGTCTTGGCATCGACATCGACAAAAACCGGTTTTATACCGTTCCACCACAGCGAATGGGTAGTGGCCACGAAACTATATGGGGTCGTTATAACCTCACCTGTCACACGAAGAGCCTGCAACGAGGTTATGAGTGGCAGTGTACCGTTGGTAAACAAGCTGATGTACGGAACCTTGAGATATTCACAAAGTTCTTTCTCAAGTTGTCGGTGAAATGAACCATTATTGGTTATCCACTTGCTGTCCCATATTTGGCTCAGCATTCCGTTGAACTCCTCCAGGCTCGGCAGCAACGGAGAAGTGACGGTTATCTTGGATTTGTTTTCGGTAGCCATAATTCTATTCTTTAGTTTTGACGAATGCGACCAGCTCCCTCAGATCTTTCGATCCGGTCAGCTTGGTCACAATCGAATAATACGCCACACCTATTGCGGTCCCGCCCAACAGCTGCAACCATTCGGCATGCATGAATTGGCTGGAACACCATACTACTGCCCCCATGCTGAAAGAATACAGTATGGTAGGCGTTATATCGCGCATCTGCTTCAGGAAACCGACACCTATCAGTTTCCCGGTATAATGGGTATTTATAACCAGACTGACAATATTCCCGGCAATCGATCCGAAACACATGGCTATCAGTCCGAACGGAATCGTGGCGCACACAATTGCGACACCGATAAGTTTCTTCCAGACTTCAAGCCGCAGATAAAGGTCACTTCTTCCCTTGACCTGCAGAAGATTCAGATTGATGGCGTGAATAGGATACCACACCATCGCGAAACATATTATCTGAAGAAGCGTGGCTGCAAAAAGCCATTGCTCCTTGAGGAATATCAGCACAAAAGGCTTGGCAAGTGCCGCCAGCCCCATCATGAGGGGAAATATCACAAAAGCACTCAGCCGCAGAAAACGACGGTAAACCTCTCTCAGCCGGTCATCGTCATCCTGAATTGTACACAGCACCGGATAGGTCACCCTCTGGAGTATGATCGTGAGATTGGACGATGGAAACTCAGCGAACTGATGCGCCCTCGTATAATATCCGAGATCCGATGCCTTGAACACCTTACCGATAAGCAGCAGGTAGAGATTGTTGTAGAGTGTGTTGATGATACCACTCAACGCAAGCCTCGACCCGAACCCGAACAATTCCCTGAACGATGCCCATGAATACGTCATGCTGGGTCGCCAGTGCGACAGCACCCAGAGCATGACCATGTTGACAGCGAGGTTGGATATCTGGAACCAGACTATCGACCATACGCCGAACCCCGCGTAGGCCATATAGATACCAACCCCTCCTGATATTATTGCAGCCGTAAACGATGCCTTCGCCTGAGTCTTGAAGTCAATCCTCACAGTCAGCAGCGCCCGCTGCACTACAACCAGAGAATTGATGACCACACTCAGCGATATGAGCCGCATCATGGGGCACAATATCGGTTCGTCGTAGAAGCGGGCAATCAACGGCGCGCTTACAAACAGCAACAGATACAGGATCAGGCCTACTCCGATATTGAAGAAAAATACCGTGGAGTTGTCTACCTCGCTCCGGTCCTGCTTGCGGATGAGTGCCTGCGAGAAGCCGCTGTCAACAAGCGACTGCGATACCGATATGAAGATGGAGAGCATACCGACAAGACCGTAATCGGCCGGTGTCAGTATGCGCGCCATGACAATCATCACGGCAAACTGGATGAACTGGACAGAAAAGCGCTCTATCGAGCTCCAGAGTGTCCCCTTGGCAGTCTTATGCTTCAGCGACTCCCCCATAAGGGCGAATAACTACATTTTGCTGTGGTAGCCGTCGGCGTATCCGTACATAGATGTTGCGGAATCCACACCATTGAGCACCAGCGACATGTTTCGGTAAGTCTTATCCTGATAAAGTTTCTCAATCTCCGGAAGCACGTCGAGTTCCAGATGTCCCACACGGATCACAAACATGCAGCGGTCACAAAGTTTCTCGATAATCTTGGCATCGGCCATAGCATTGATCGGCGGACAGTCTATCAGGACATAATCATAATTGTCTATGAGCTCAGTCACAAGATTCCTGAAGCGTTCTCCTTCAAGAAGCTCCGCCGGGTTCGGCGGGAAATGTCCTACAGGGAGTACATCCGCACCATGCAGATTATCGTCATGCACAACCACCGACTTCCAGTCATCTGAACGTCCACTGAGGTAATCGCTCAGACCCTTGGGCGGGTTGCCTATGGCTGCCGAGGTAGATCCATGACGCAGGTCACCGTCGAGAACCATGACTTTCTTGTTGCGCAGTGAAAGTGAAATCGCAAGGTTGAGAGTGACGAACGACTTGCCGCTGCCGGCGTTAAACGAGGTGATCATCATGACCGAACCACGGTGGCTGAGAAATGTGACATTCGTACGCAACACACGGAATGCGTCGTTGACCACATCACGGCTGCCCGGCTCCACAACCAGACGCTCGTTGATGCCGGCGGCGATACGTTCCTTCTTCCCTTTACCCTTGACCTGCGGAATCTCTCCGATGAGAGGAATTGACAAGCGCTCAAGGTCTTTCTTGCCACGAACTTTCGTATTGGTCATCTCGCTCACAAAGGTAACACAGAACGGAAGGAAAAGTCCGAACAGGAACGCGAAGCCAACCACAAGTTTCTTGCGCGGAGATACCGGCTTGATCTCACCGAAAGGCTTTGCTATGACCTCTGTGTTGTAGGGTGTGAAAGCCTGGCTGAGCTCGTTCTCCTCCTTCTTCTGGAGAAGGAATGTGTAGAGGCTCTCCATCACCTTGCGCTGACGCTCGATGCTGAGCAGGTAGTTGGCCTGACCGGGACTACGTGCTATTTTTGACTCAGCCTCACCTTTAAGACTCTGGGCGTTCTGAAGTTGACCGGAAAGTGAGACAATCTCATTGTTTACCGAAGCCTGGAGACTCTTGTACATCTCATCCAGCTCCTTGTCCATGGTTGTCAATACGGGGTGGTTCACAGAAGAGTTTGCCACAAGTCGGTTACGCTCAAGCAGCTTGGTGTTATACTCCGAAATAGCCTTTTCAACAGCCGTGCTGCCGATGCCGGTATTGGCGGGAAGCACCTCACTCTTGTGACTCGGATTCGAGAGATACTGGCTCATGTAGCGGGCTATCTGAAGACGGTTGTTGATTTCATACAACTGCTCATCACCCTTACGCGCCACCTGCATATAGCCCACTGTAGCCTCACGGATATCCGGAATCTGGTTCTCCGCCTGATAGGTGGAGACGTTGTTGTCAACCCCCTTCAGCTGTGATTCGAGCGATACGAGACGTTCATCAATAAACTTGCTTGTGGCTTTGGAAGTCTCATTGCGGTTCTGCACCCAGCTGTCATTATATACCTGCACGAGAGTGGAGAGAAGATCGTTTGCCCGTTCCAGGTCATTGTCGTTGACAGCAAGCTCGATTGTATTTCCCCACTGGTCGAGGAGTTTGATATCGAATTTACCGGCATAATTGTTGGCCGCGGGCACTATGGGCTGACGACCCACCATCACCGTATATTCTTCACCGGGCTTATAGTTGGGACCTTTGGATACCACCATCAGACCCAGGGGAGTCTTGGCAGGCTCTCCAAACCTGATGGGTGCTTTCTGTGTGTATTCCACCTCTGTAGCAGGAATGCGGTCTGTGCCACGCGAAATGTCCGACAGCGAGATGTCGCCGTTCTTTGCAATTTCCAGTTTAAAGCTGGCGGCATCGGCATCAGTAAACTGCGGAAGAGTCACAGTCACCGGGAGCGAGTCTCCATACACAATCTTATCATGGAAACGTCCGGGTAACGCGTAGTTCATATCAAGTTTCAGGATACGCACAACCTCTTCCATCAGGTCGGGACTCTGCAACTTGTTGATTTCGTCGCGGATGTTGGTGTTTGAGCTCAGCATCCCCATGCCGGCAAAGGCACTCAGCTGCGAACCGATTGATCCGCCGCCGGTATCATCCTTCAGCACGATGCGCGAGAATCGTTCGTATGATGGCTGGCGCGTGAGCACATAGGCCGACGCAAGCCCTACACACACCACCACCGACACGATAATCCAGGGCCAGTGGCGCAGCGTGGTCTTTATTACTTCCGAGATTTTTACGGTCTTCCGACCGCCGCGGTGTTCTTCCTCGTTATGCATAATTTCTGTGATGGTATCTTGTGCGAAACTTCACACAAGATTCTAATACAATGTTTTATCTGAAAATAATAACTGCAATCGACGTCAGTACACTTGCCACCGACACCCAGATTGACGGATTGTAGAAAACGTTGGCCGTTTCTGTAGCCTGGCGCTTACGTGTATTGTTCGGTTCAACGTACACCACATCATTCTGACGAAGATAATATGCCGGACTGTCCATGAGCGACTTGGTGTCGGTCAGGTCAACGCGATAGGCAATATCCTTACCTTCATCCTCTCTGACCACAAGCACATTTTTTCTCTCACCGGTAATATTGAGATCTCCGGCTTTTGAGAGGGCCTGAAGCAGCGTCATGTTGTCGCGCTCAATCGGATATTCACCCGGATTCTTCACATCTCCGAGAACCGAAATTTTAGCATTCAGGTATTCCACAGTCACAACGGGATCCTTTACCAGCTCGCGCGATATTATTTCACGCTTTATAAGCTCCGCTACCCCGTAGCGGTTCATACCGGCCACATGTAGTTTGCCGATCAACGGGAAATCTATATCTCCGTTAGGGTCGATAGTATAGGCTGCCGCTTTCGACTCGGTCATTGAGCCGTTGGTGCCTGAACCAATTCGATACTGGGCGATCGCGAGGTTGAACGCCACGGCCAGCTCCGGATCTTTCGATGTCACGACAATGGCAAGCTTGTCATCGGGCTGCACGGTGATTCGTACCGGCGGAGCCACAGCCTCTGTCTGACCATTCTCGAATCCCTGCATATATGTTATGTCTTTAGGAACCTTGCACGAAGCAAGAGAGAGGCACAGCAGAGCGCCCAATATGATTTTGTGAAATCTCTTTTTCAAAATCTTAGGTTTTATGTATGTTTGAACAGTTTCTATGTCGGTTATTTCTGGTGACGGAAGCCACGTGCGGACAGCATTCTGCGGCAACCGCTATTTTCTCTAACGTTATGCCACCACTTTCAAGTATATGACAACTCGAAGTTAGGGTTGATTTTGTATACGCTCCACGTCGAGAGCGTCAATGTCTACACGCGCGTAACCGAGGAAATCTATTCCTACGGTAAGTTGGCTTTTGCCATCGGATGTCTGGACCACTTCCCCTTCAAGGCCTCTGAGCGAACCTCGTATCACCTTGACTCTGTCACCTTTGCGATACTCTCCGATTATCGACACGGGTGTGTCGGAGTTACCGAGCATGAACCGGAGGGTCTCAATCTGACGGTCAGGGATAACGGCCATTGGCTTACGCGTCGAATCAGCTGAAGAACCGGCACGGTTAGTCATGAATCTTTTTATATAGGGCAGCGTGACAATTGTCAGGCGTTCGCGCTCAGTGCATTTTATAAAGAGCAGCGTAGGTATGACGACGCGTACCACTTTTGCGCGTCGGCCGTTTTTCCAGACTCTCACTTCCTCCTGTGTCGGGAGATAGCATTCATATCCGGCTTTCGCTATGCGCTCGGCACACGCTTTCTCCGTATTGTGGTTGACTATGGCCACAAACCACTTGCGGTCGGGCACGCCTACGGCGTCGCCAACGCCCGCAGGCACCGTCGCAACGCTGTTGTCCAACTTATCCGGAATATTGTCTGAACTTGATGTCATATAATTCCGCATCTTTCCTTGCGCCGAAAGCTCAAAAGATTATCACCTCGGCACATGAAAAGATAATTAGCTACAAAATTACAAAAAATTTCCGTATTTCACCAATCCAATCCCAATATCATCGCAATCTTCTCACCCCAAACATCATATTATTCTGATTATTATTCTGATTATATGAGAGATTCCTAAATAATAAGCAATCCCATAGGCTTGGAGCCTACGGGATTGCTACAGGTACCATCTGCGGAGTGAGCGAGATTCGAACTCGCGATACGCTTTTGGCGTATACACGCTTTCCAGGCGTGCCTCTTCAGCCACTCGAGCATCACTCCTCTTCTTATTTTCTCTGCAAAGTTAATGCTTTTCGTCCAATTAACAATATTTTTGCCGATATTTTTATTAATTTTGTGATATTTTTTGTTCGTCAGTCTTTTGAAAGCATGACCCGAAGTGACTCAATCACCCGCAATCCATGCCACAAAGACACTGATTACCAACATTATGAAGAAGCATTCATTAGCTCTCGTCCTGCTGACTCTCGCCCTGGCCTCATGCGGAGGTTCCCAGAAGAAAAGCAGCAAGTACCCGGAGAATTTCAAATCTATCGGTGATGCCGGCCGCGTGGACTACATAATCCGCAACGCTCCGGCTGACTCGGTGGCAAGGTTCATTATCTATGGAGCGCTTGGCCGCAACCCCGAGGCTCCTATCGACACTGTCGCAATCGCCACCAACCACGCCTATGAAGTATTGACCGGCGACTCGCTCGACCGTTTCGCTGCCGAGTATGACATGCTTGTCGAATCGCTGCCGCTTGGCGACAAAATGAAAATCTACATGCTCGCCGGCTCGGAAGACCCCCAGGGACTCGGATACCGTCTCGGACTGGAGTACATGACATCAATCCGCGACAACAACAAATCGGTACAAGACATCGAGTCCGAGCTTAAGGAATTCCGCAAAGCCTGCGGCACCGACACGGCCATGTACCGCCGCTTCCTGATCGGTTTCAAGACCGTACTAAAGGTTGACCATGGTACAGACGTGCCGGAATCAGTCTACAACAAATTCATCAACTACGAATAATCAACCCCCAACAGCCGTCGGCAAAAGACTTTTCATTTAAACCGGCAACTGGCATTTTATGATACAGGCTCCAACGACGGCCATAACTGACATGAAAAAATTTTCTGACTACAGCGCGCACATCGAGAAAGTGCTGCGCGACCTGACTTTGCCCGGCGGTGCGCTTGCCGGGCTCTATGAACCTGTGACATACTCTCTCTCGGCTGGCGGCAAACGTCTCCGCCCGTCGCTCGTGCTCATGGCCGCCGACGCATTCGGCGAAGCGGCTGAAAAAGCTGAGAGCGCGGCTGTCGGCCTTGAGATGTTCCATAATTTCACGCTTCTCCACGACGATGTGATGGACCAGAGCGACATGCGCCGCGGCCGTCCCTCGGTTCACGCCAAGTGGGATGTCAACACTGCCATTCTCTCGGGCGACACCATGCTGACGCTCGCAACGGAATGTGTGGCAAAGGTGGATGACAGCATATTGCGTCCTGTCCTCGACGCATTCAACAACATGGCTCTCCGCGTGTACGAGGGACAACGCCTCGACATGGACTTCGAAACCTCCGATAATGTGGAGATTGATGACTACATGCGCATGATCGCCGACAAGACGGGCGCTCTGCTTGGAGCATGCGCACGTATCGGTGCCCTCATAGGCGGCGCATCTGAATCTGACGCCGCCCACATGGCTGAATACGGAGCCATGCTCGGTCTTGCTTTCCAGATTCAGGATGACTGGCTCGACGTTTTCGGCGACTCCACCACTTTCGGCAAACCGATCGGTGGGGACATCAACAACAACAAGAAGTCTTTCCTGCTGCTCACAGCCCTATCAAGCGGCACACCCGATGCCCAAGCCCTCCGCGAGGCCATGAAGCTTCCCGCCGGCGACACAAAAATCAAGATTGTCACCCGTCTCTACGAGCGTCTCGACATGAACCGTCACTGCCGCGAGGCCATCAACCATTACAGCGCCAAGGCAATGGCCGCCCTCAAGGCTACATCGCTCAGCGACGAGGCCCGTGAGCCGTTCCGCCTGCTTGTTGAAAAACTTACCGGACGCAAGAAATAACCGTGACCGACACTCATACACATCTATATATGCCCGACGCCTACCCCGACGGTGGCGTCGGCGCAGTTACACGGGCTATCGAAGCCGGGGTGACACGCTTGGTGTTTCCTTGTGTGAACCTCGGTTCGCTGCCCGACATGAGGAGACTTCATGAAGAGTTTCCTGAGAATACCCGTCTCGCCCTCGGACTGCATCCCACCGACCTTTCCGCCGATTGGCAGAGTGACCTCGACAAGATGGAGGCAATGCTGCCCGGTGACTTCGCAGCAATCGGAGAAGTCGGCATAGACCTCTATCACGACGCTTCGATGCGCGAGGAGCAACGTGTGGCCTTTGCACGTCAGATCGGTTGGGCTCAACGCTTCGGGCTGCCGGTAATCATTCATTGCCGCGAAGGTCTCGACGACACTCTCCGTGTTCTTTCCGGGACTGAGGGTAAGCTTCCGCCGCTGGTTTTCCACAGTTTCACAGGCACAGCCGACGATGTCCGCCGCATCCGCACGGTCTGCGACCCATGGTTCGGAATCAACGGGGTGGTGACTTTCAAGAACGCACCGCTGCTCCGTGAGGCTCTCCCGGAAATCGGCCTTGACAGAATCCTCCTTGAGACCGACTCTCCATGGCTCTCCCCCGCTCCGAAACGTGGACAGACCAATGAAAGCGCCCGCATTCCCTACATCCGCGACTGCGTGGCCACCACGCTCGGGGTAACTCCCGAAGAGGTTGAACGGGTTACCGACGAAGCTGCCGAGCAGCTATTCTTCACCCGCACACCCTGAAACAGACTCTTATTTGACACAAATCCGTAAGGAGACATGATTTCACAACCCGTAGCCATATTCCTTCTCGTGCTGGTCATCATCCTGTTGGGACCGGTACTGTTCCGCAGGCTGAAGATTCCCCCCATCGTGGGCATGATCATCGCCGGTATGGCTGTGGGTCCCTACGGATTCGGTCTTCTCGACCGCGACGCGAGTTTCCGCATCTTCGGCGAGGTAGGAATCCTCTACATCATGTTCCAGGCGGCCGTCGAGATTGACATGTTTCACCTGCGGCAACAATACCGCAAGGGCATCATATTCGGTCTCATATCGTTCCTGCTACCGATGGTAGCGGGTGTTTTCGGCGCCCGCTACGCATTCGGCGCGACATGGGACACCGCTCTGCTTATCGCCTCTATGTATGCCTCGCACACACTTGTCTCCTACCCCGTGGTCAGCAAGTTCGGACTTCAGAACACACGTGGAGCCGTCATCGCCGTCTGCGGCACGATTGTGGCCGTGATGCTGGCCCTGCTCTGCCTGGCCGGTGTGGTACAGACCCATATCGAGGGTGAATTTCACGGCATGAGCATAATCCGTCTGCTCTTGCAGATGGGAATATACTGCGTGGCGATAGGATACTCTTTCCCATTTGCCATGCGCCGCTTCTTCAAAAGCAACTCCGAGCCGGTGGCGCAATATATATTCGTGCTCGCTCTTGTGTTTGTAGCCTCTCTGTTCGCTCAGCTGATCGGACTGGAGGCCATATTGGGGGCTTTCTACGCCGGACTTATACTCAACCGTCTGATTCCGGGACGTTCTCCGCTCATGAAGAACATCCGCTTTGTCGGCGACTCCATTTTCATCCCCTACTTCCTTATCGGAGTGGGAATGCTGATCAACGTGGGAGTCATACTGAAAGGCTGGGGAGTAATCTGGGTTGCGGCAAATATGTCGCTTGTGGCCCTCTCTACCAAGTGGCTCGCGGCATATGCAACGCAGAAAGCGTTCGGACTCTCGAGTGCCGAACAGACACTTATGTTCGGTCTGACAAGCGGAAAGGCAGCGGCGACAATCGCGGCCGTGATGGTCGGATATAAATACGGTATGCTCACCGAAGACATGATGAACGGAGCCGTGGTCATGATTCTTATCTGCTGCATAGTGGCATCGGTTGTTACGGAGAACGCTGCAAAGAAAATACGTATCAGCCTCACGCAACAGGATCTTGAGCATGAGGATGTGGGACAGACCGAGTTCGCGCGTCAGGTGGTATCGGTGTCAAACCCTGTAACGGCCGAGGGTCTGATGCGCATGGCTCTCTTCATGCGCAACCGTCTGAACAAAATACCGATGACCCTGCTCTATGTTCGTACCGGCGACGACACCCGTGCCCGCGCCATGGGACGCACCGCCATGCGGGGAGCCATCGAGGCTGCCGAGGAAATGGACGTGGAGGTCCGCTCCATGGAGCGTTTCGACATCAGTGTTACGTCAGCTCTTCGCAATGTGGCTGTCGAACAAGAAGCCACCGAGATAGTGATCGGACTTCACCGCAAGGCTAATATTGTAGACACGTTCTTCGGCTCGCTCGTGGAACAGCTGCTCGAATCGACCCACCGCATGGTCATAATGTCGCGCTGTTTCATACCGGTCGATACGGTGACTAGAGTCATAGTAGTAGTGCCGCGGAAAGCAGAATATGAGACCGGATTCCATCTCTGGGTTACAAGATTAGCCATGCTGGCCTTCAACATTGAGGCCCGTCTGACGTTTATATCGTATAAGGAGACTGAAGAATTCATACGCACAGCCATCGCCGAGGACAAAATCGAGGTGGAAGTACGCTTTGAGTTGCTTGATTCCTACGATGATTTCATACTCCTTTCGGGTGATGTCGGCGACGATGACCTCCTTGTCGTGGTCGGCGCCCGCAAGGGATCGATATCGTACAACAGTGAGCAGGAGTCGCTTCCCGGCTTCCTGAGCCGCTACTTCAGCCGCCACAATCTGATGGTGATTTACCCAAAACAGTTTTAACCCTTTTATAAACACACTAAACACACACCACTATGAAAAAGTATTTAGCCGAATTTTTCGGCACCATGTTCCTGGTGCTTCTCGCCTGCGGAAGTGCAGTGCTCGCCGGCCCTTCTATCGGAGGCCTCGGAATCGGTCTCTGCTTCGGCCTCGTGCTCGTCTGTCTGTGCTATTGCATCGGCAACATCTCCGGATGCCATGTCAATCCCGCAGTCTCGTTCGCTATGTTGCTCCATGGAAAGATGTCGGTCAAGGACTTCATCTTCTACGTCATCTTCCAGCTCGCGGGGGCAGCCGTAGGTGCCGGATTCCTCTACTGGTTCTGGCAGATGGGAGGAGAACAGTTCCAGTTCGGCGGCATCACCGCCCAGAGCGGAAACTTCCTTGCCACCAATGTGTGCCAGCCCGGTGTTAGCCAGGGAATGGCTCTTCTGAGCGAGATTCTGCTCACCATGTTCTTTGTGCTGATTGTCCTCGGCTCAACCGATGAGAAGAAAGGCTTCGGCAAGTTCGCAGGTCTGGCCATCGGTCTCGGCCTCGGTCTGGTAAACATCGTCGGCATACCTGTCGATAACTGCTCTGTTAACCCCGCCCGCAGCTTCGGTCCCGCCATCTACAGCCCGAACGCATGGGGTGATTTCTGGATTATGGTAGTCGGCCCGCTCGTAGGTGCAATCCTTTCTGTAATCATCTGGAAAATGGTGACATGTCGCAAGGCTTGCGAAGCCAATGTCGAAGACTGATCGCCACGCTCCGGAATTAATACCGTAAAATTCAATGACAGAATTCGATACGGAGCAAGACTCCGGAGTAACATATCTCACACGCGAGGTCGCGGCAGCGGACTACATTGTCCGCTACCGCGACCCCGTCCGTTTTTTGGAATGCTGCAAGGTTTGCCCGTCGTTCGGGCGCACCTACAAATGTCCTCCAATCACCGGTGAACGGAACATAGATTTCTCCCCCTTCACGACGGCCCGTATCATCGTCGCCAAGATTCCAATTCCCCCCCGCACCCCGGTGTCGGAGGCATCCTCAATACTCAACCCGATACGGCTGAAGCTTGAAAAGAATCTGCTCGACATGGAACGCCAGACCGCCGGCAGCCGCGCATTCTGCTGTACGGCCACCGACGGTTGTGACTTCTGCTCTGGAACGGCTTGCGCCCGGCTCTCCGAAGAACCATGCCGTCACCCCGAACTCGTCCGCCCCTCGCTCGAAGCATACGGTTTTGACCTCTCCGCCACCCTCTCCGACCTCTTCTGTCTTGAAATGCTGTGGGGCAAAGATGGTTACCTACCCTCCTACCTTGTACTAATAGGGGCAGTCTTCCAATAAAATTTTAAGATTCTTAATCAGCAGGAGAGTCAGGTTCCTGATTCCCTTTCTTGCCGTCTGGTTCGGAGATGTAACGTTCGTAGTAGGTCATGATGAGGGCGGTGACGGGCAGGGCTATTATCATGCCGATTATCCCTAACAGGCTGCCCCAGACCGAAAGCGACAACAGTATTATCGCCGGATTAAGACCCATCTCGCGCCCCATCACATGGGGCGTGATTATGTAGTCGCATATGCACTGGCTCACCACGTAGACAAGCCCGCATTTGCCTAACAGCGGCAGAAACTCAGCTTCTCCGCCAAGAGAATAGATGAAGCAGATGATTGCCACCGGTATAAGCGTGACGTACTGGAAATAGGGAATCATGTAGAGCAGACCGACCAGCAGACCCATCGGTATCGCCAGCGGCATACCGACAATCCAGAACCCGAGGCAATAGAGCACCATGGCGCACAGCGCGACAAGTCCCTGCCCCCGGAAGTAATGGTTGAGACTGTTCTTGACGTCATTGACCACAGCGAGTCCGCGGGCACGGTACTTGCGGGGGAATATCATCTTGAACCCGCGCACTATCTGCGGGTAATCTATCAGAATGAAGAGTATATAGATAAGGGTCAGCATCCATCCGAGGGTACCGACAATCACGTCGAGCGACTCCTCCAGCAGGGACGTACCCTTTGACAGAAGCTGGTCTATGTGCATGTTGTCGAGCGTGGCGCGAATCTTACGGGGACTCGCGTAACGCTCGACAAATTCTATGATTTTATTGCAGTAATCAGGTACAGGCTGCTTGCCGTCAGAGACATTCTTGATTATCTCACCGAGCATGTCAACCTCTTTTATAACCGAGGGGAGGAACAGATATATCATCAGACCGACCAGGGCGAGACATTCCACCACAGTCAGAATCGAGGCAATCGTCCTCCCCTTGGTGTGTGTGATCCGGCGGTTGAAGCCTACCACCGGTTGCAGAAGGTACGCAATGAAACAGGCCACAAAGAATGGCAGCAACACATCGCTCAGATAGCGTATCAGCCATATGAGCGCGGCAGTTATGCCCAACCCGATAATCAGGCGCATTATGCGGTCTATGTTCCAATATGTGCGTCCGGCTGCCATGGTCTACTTGTCTTGAGCGGTCTTGTCTTGAACCGATTTCTCATGATACTGATGCGACTTGACAAGCAGGTAGCATCCCGACAACATTGCGGCACAACCGGTTATCCATATGCCGTCTATGCCGACAAGCAGACCGATTATGAAGGCTATGATGCCGATCACATTGAATGTCCAGCCGCTCTTGCTGAGAAAAATGGCGTTGGCGGCCAACGCCTCCGAGACCGTCTGCTGTTCAGCAGACGGCTGCGTGTTTTGTGTATTTTCCATAACGATGAGTATTTTGCTTATGCGGCGAGGTGGAACCAGTTGATGCAGAGGTCGGTCAACCAGAGCCAGAGCGGGCAGAAGCCCATGAAGAGAATGGTCGAGAGAGCCAGTGAGGAGGTACCCGTAGCCACATAGCAGTTGTAACGGCTCGCGATGATAATACCTGAAAAGGCCGGAGGAAGTGCGGCGCAGACCACAAGCATCTTGAGATTAACAGGCTCCATCTTGAAGATGATACCCACAATCAGGATTGCAAGCGGCATGACAATCAGCTTGAGAAATGCTCCCATCACAGCCTGACCGTTAATCTTGATTTTTACCGACGACAGTGTGATACCTGCCGCGAATACAGCCACCGAAGCATTGGCACCCTTGATCAAATCGAAAGATGGGTCAAGATATTCCGGCCATTTCAGTCCGCAGAGCACGAGCACGACAGCAAGAATCGGTGCCCATGCCACCGGCTCCTTGATTGCGTTGAGCACCGGCATCCATGGATTCGGCTTCTTACCGCCGTTTTCCGCGGCTGTCTGATCGGCGTTTCCGGCATTGAGCAACGCCAGACCGATAGGAATACCGATGGCGTTGACCTCGATGGCTACAATAGCGATGACAAGACCTACCGAGGCAGAATCGCCGAAGATTGGCTGAAGCACCGCGAAACCGAGGAAGCCTATTGTCGGAGAACCTGAAATCAATGCCGAGATTGCTGATTCAGCCATGGTGTCCTTGTACATGTACCGGAACACGAAATAGACCAGAAAGAAACATGCAATCAGCACCACAAACGAGATCAGGGTGAGTTTCAGGTCGATACTCAGCATCTCACGGTTAGCCTTCACAATCGAGATGAACAGTGCGGCCGGAAGTGCGTAATTCAGCACCACCTTGTTGAGCACCCGCGCGTCGGCTCCGGAGAAGGCTCCGGTCTTTCCCGAGAAATATCCCAGCAGCATGACTGTCAGAATCGGGACAATGGCGTAAAGGATAATATGTTCCATAATATCTTATTTAGTGGAATTGTAGGGACGCACGGCCCGTGCGTCCGCCGTAAACGTAATCACGGTACCGGACGCACGGGCCGTGCGTCCCTACGGTCAGACTTTGATTTCCTGGAGCGGGGTCGGGTTCAGATAACCTATATGTCCTGACTCCTTGCCCGCATCGGCGGCAAGCTGCACGTCAATCAGCGACGGACGTCCTGACGCTATCGACTTGCGCAGTGCCTCGCCGAGTTCATCGGGAGTGGTGACGTAATATGTGTCGGCACCGAAAGCGTCTCCCAATTTGTCATAACGTGCATTTACGTCAAGTGTTGTGGGAGCGGGGTCGGATGTCTTGTCCATCGGCTCGCCGATGCCGTTGTAGATACCGCCGTTGTTGAAAATCACGACAGTTACCGGAAGTTTGAAACGGCATATCGTAGAGAACTCCATCCCTGAAAAACCGAATGCTGAATCACCCTCGATGGCCACAACCTTCTTACCGGTGGCGACAGCGGCACCGATTGCCGAACCCATGCCCATACCCATGATGGCCCATGTGGCGCAGTCCACACGGTGACGGGGGCGTGACATCGAGATTGTGTCGCGTGTGTCGTCGAGCGTGTTCGCACCCTCGTTTATGAGAATCACATCGGGATTCTCAGCGAGGACAGGCTTGATGGCGCTCAGTGCGCTCCAATGGTTCATGGGCGAGAGTTTTGCAGCCTCAGCCAGACGCTCCGCGAACTTGGCATTCTTACTCCGTGTCTCCGCACGAAGCGAGGGCACCCACTGCGGGTCGGCCGACATCTTCTTGCCTTCGAGTCCGGCCAATATCGCGTCGAGCGACAGACCGAGGTCTCCTACAACCGGAGCCGCACAGGGACGGTTGGTGTCAATCTCCTGAGGATCTATCTCAAGATGAACGAATTTAGTATCTGGATTCCATTTCCCCTTGCCGAAACTGAGCAACCAGTTCAGACGGGCGCCGGCGAGAATCACCACGTCGGCCTGCTCCATGATTGTGGAACGGCACGACAACGCACTCAACGGTCCCTCGTCGGGCAATACTCCCTTGGCCATCGACATCGGGAAGTACGGGATATTGTACTTCTCGACAAGAGCCTTGAGCTTGTCCTCGACCTGTGCGTAAGCCGCACCCTTGCCTATGAGGAGTGCCGGACGCTTGGCATTGGCTATAAGTTCGACGGCACGAGCCACAGCATCTTTATTCGGAGCTACAGGAGAATACATGTCTACCGGAGTGTAGAAAAGTTTCTCGGCCTCGGCAGCATCCATCACCTCGCCGAGCGCGGGAGTGGTCATGTCGATATACACGCCGCCGGGACGGCCGCTGACGGCGGCACGGTAGGCACGGTTCACAGCCTCGGGGATATCCTTGGCATGTGAACAGCGGAATGCGGCCTTGACCAACGGCCGTGCGGTGTTGAGCTGGTCAAGTTCCTCGTAGGTTCCCATTTTCATATCGACCATTGTCGGGTCTGACGCTCCCGAAATCTGAATCATCGGGTAGCAGTTTACGGTAGCGTTGGCCGTGGCGGTCAGACCGTTCAGGAATCCGAGCGAAGAGACGGTCATCAGCACACCGGGAGCCTTGGTCAGATAGCCCTCGGTGGCGGCAGCCATGCCGGCCTGCTGCTCGAAGCGGAAACCGACAAAGCGTATTCCCTGCCCCTGAACCATATAGGCGGCTTCAGTGATAGGAATGCCGACAAGTCCATATACATTCTTTATGCCGATATTCTTGAGAGCACGGGCCAGAATATACATGCCCGTTACCTGCTCCGGAAACTTGGGAGCGGGCTTCGGCCCGCATCCGCAAGTAGTGTTATCATTAGTGTTTTCCATAATTTACTGATTGTTCTGACGATGTGATTATTTCTTTACGGGAGCGGTTGTTCCGTTTGCCGCGAACTGAGCAATCTCATCGTCGCTGAAACCGTATGCCTTGAGCACCTCGTCGGTATTGCCGCCGAGTGAGGGACAAGGACCATAGGTCGGCTGGTAGTTCGACATGGTGAACGGACATCCCACTGTCACGAACTCACCGATGTTGCCTCCCTGGTTGATCTTGACGAGTGTGTTGCCGTCGTAAAGGCTCTCGTCGGTCATTATTTCCTTGGTCGAGAGAACCGGACCTACCGGCACCCCGTACTTCGAGAGTTGTTCCACGACCTCGAACTTGGTCTTGTCGGCCGTCCATGCGCCGATACGCTCGTAGATTTGCTGTTTGTGCTTGTCGCGGGCATCGGCTGTGTTGAAATCCGGATTGGTCAGCCAGTCCTCGAAGCCGAGTCCCTTGCAGGCCAACTCGAAATCTTTCGCGCCGCGTTGCAGTATGATGTAGACATAGTTGTTGGCATCTTCTTCAGAATCGAGACCTCCGGCGGGTTTGCATTTGTAAGTCCAGCCGAGCACGCCACCACCCTCGATGTTTCCGGAGCGGGGCACACAGTCGCCGAACTTTCCGTCGGGATACTGCGGGAACTGTGTAAGATAACCGATCTTGTCGAGTGTGAGCTGGTCTCGGGTCTTGATACGGCAGAGGTTAAGGCAGGCATTGTGCATCGACTGGTATACGAAACAGCCCTCGCCCGTCTTCTCCCGCTGGCAGAGAGCTGCGAGGATACCGATCAGCAGGTGCATACCGGTGTTGGAGTCTCCGAGAGCCGCACCGCTCTGGGTCGGGATATTGTACTGGCCTTCATACCAGCCGGTGGTCGAGGCCGCTGCCGCTGTAACCTGGGCGATAGGCTCGTATGCCTTCAGATCCTTGTATTTCGAAGAAAGAGGGAAGCCCTTGATTGTGCCGTAAATGCAACGTGGGTTGATCTTGTGTACCTGCTCCCATCCGAAGCCGAGCTTGTCCATGGCGCCGGGGTGAAGGTTCTCGATGAAGATGTCGGCTGTCTCAAGCAGCTTGGTGAGAATCTTCACACCATCGGGAGTCTTGGCATCGAGCGCGAGTGATTTCTTGTCGGAGTTGAGCTGAAGGAAGTAATAGCTCGGCTCATTGGGGTCGAACTGAAGTTCCTTGCGTGTCGCATCACCCACACCCGGACGCTCGATCTTGATTACATCGGCTCCGAGCCACGCGAGCATCTGTGTGCATGAGGGTCCTGACTGAACTTCGGTGAAATCTATCACCTTGATACCTTGAAGAGGTGCTGTATTCATAGTAATTTCTATAATTAAGTGGTTTGTAAATTCTGATGTGTGTTTTTCACATTTATTTCCGCACTTTAAACAAATCCAAGGTCGTAAAGGTTGTTGACAACCCAAAACAGTCTGTCGGCACACCCTTTTAATTATTTTTAAATTTATCTGCTCCTGTCTGCTGAACCGAAAAGAGACTTAATTGGTTAGAGTTGTATCCATATTGACCACTATGAGAACCACATTCGCCACATTGCTTCTGATGTCGTCGGCAGCGTTACCCGCATTCTGCGGAGAGACCGCTCCCATCACCGCACTCCGCGACAGTATGCCGGAGTCGTGGGAACTCGACACGAATTATTTCCAGACCACTCCCAGCGACGACCGTTGGTGGGACACGTTCAATGACCCCATATTGAGTGCGCTGATCAAGCGTGCTGTCGAGAACAACTTCAACGTGCTGACCGCACAGAAGCGCATCGAGGCCGCACGCCAGATGTCGCGCGCCACCAAGGCCGGCTACTACCCCACTGTCGGCGTATCGGCCGGTTGGAGCCGAGAACAGACCTCGGGCGACATGCAGGCCGTCACCTCCCACGCCGATGTCATGAGCTATTTCTCGCTCGGGCTGACAATGAACTGGGAGATTGATGTGTTCGGCCGCATACGCGCTCAATCCAAGGCCGACAAGGCCAATTATGACGCCACTGTCGCCGATTACGACGCTACGCTCGTTTCGCTCTGCTCCAATCTCGCCAAAGCATATTTCCAGCTCCGTCTCGCGCAGGCGGAGGTCGAAGTAGCGGAGAGAAACATCGCCAACTCGGAGGCTCTGCTCGATGTGGCTAAGACACGCTACGAGGTCGGACTCAGTCCGGCGGTGGATGTGGTTCAGGCACAGATGGTGGTCGGCCAGACCAAATCGACGCTGCCCGCTCTCAAGGCCGACATATCGACGGCAATCAACGAGATTGCTCTTCTTGTCGGGGAGTATCCTGACAAGTTGGTGAACCTCGACGAGGTGTTCCCGTTGCCGCAGACTCCTCCGCCGGGGATGGTCGGCAATCCGGAATCGCTGTTGCGCCGCCGCCCTGATGTGGTCGCTGCGGAAAAACAGCTTGCGGCTGCCGCCGCTCAGGTCGGAATTGCCAAGAAAGATTTCCTGCCGACGCTGTCGGTAAGCGCCGGTGTGGGCACACAGGCTCATTCCCTGAAAGATCTCTTCGGCTCCGGCTCGCTGTATTATTCGGTCATGCCCACGCTCTCGTGGACCATATTCGACGGCATGGCGCGCAACGCCAAGGTGGCCGAAGCAAAGGCTGAGATGGAAGAGGAGATCGAGCAATATAACCTGACGGTCATGACGGCTGTGCAGGAGGTCAACAATGCCATGGTCTCATGGCAATCGGTCTGCGACCAGGGAGTGTATCAGGAGATTCTGCTGAAGGATGCCCGTCGCGAGCTTGAGCTTCAGGTGGACCGTTACAAGCAGGGACTTCTCGATTTCTCCGACGTGGCCGATGCCGAGACAACGGTGCTGCAGTACGAGAACGCCGTTGTCCAGTCGCACGCCGCACAGCTCGCCGCCCTCGTCACTCTCTACACCGCTCTGGGCGGAGGTTATTGAGGTGTAGGTTATTGAATTTGAAAACACACAAAAGATAAAGGTTATGAAAAGGTTTGTACCCGGATATATGGCCGCGGCTGTCGCTCTCTCAGCCCTCTGTTCCTGCCACAAGACCAAGGATAAGGATGCCGACTCTGTTCCCGTGATAAATGTGGCTGAGGCTACCACCGATTCCATCGTGCTCCACAAGGATTATCCCGGCTATCTGGAGGCCCGGACCAAGGCCGAGGTGGTCGGTGAGGTGAGCGGCCGTCTGCTCACCAAAAATTTTGAGTCGGGCAGTTACGTGACGAAGGGTCAGGTGCTGTTCACCATCGAGTCTACCAAGTACCGCGACGCGGTGCAGGAGGCCCAGGCCTCTCTCGCCTCGGCCACAAGCCAGCGCGATTATTATGCAAACCAGTCATCGGCCATGCAGAAGGCGTATGAGAAAGATGCCGTATCGAAGATGGAACTTCTTCAGTCGCAGTCATCTCTCCGTCAGGCTGAAGCCTCTATACGCAACGCCTCGGCGGCGCTGGAGAACGCCCAGACAATGCTGTCGAAGTGTACGGTACGAGCTCCCGTGTCGGGTTACATAACGCTCAATGAAGTCTCTGTCGGGAACTACATAAATGGCGAGGGAAATCCACAGACTCTCGCCACAATCTATGACAACTCGGTGTTCGATGCCATCTTCTCTATCGAGGATGACCAGTACCGCACCCTGTTAGGTGCCGACAAAGGTGCTTCGGGAGCGCTCTACCGCAACATGCCGCTCAAGTTCTCCACACCCATGCCCCACTCCTATACAGCCGACCTCTATTATGTGGCTCCTTCGGTGAACAGTTCCACAGGGTCTCTCCAGCTTGTCGGCAATGTCAGGAATATCGACAATGAACTGAAAGATGGTATGTTCGTCACCGTGTCGCTCCCTTACGGCACCAACCCGAAGGCGGTCATCGTCAAGGATGCCGCCCTCTCGACCGACCAGCTCGGCAAGTATCTCTATGTGGTCAACGACTCCGACAAGGTTGTCTATACACCTGTCACCGTCGGCCCGCTCTATCAGGATTCTCTCCGTGTGATCGAGAAGGGTATCAAGGCGGGAGACCGCTATGTTACCGAGGCTCTGCTCACCGTGCGCAACGGAATGAAAGTGAAACCCAACCTCAAGAAGTAAGCCTATGTTCTCGCAATTTTTCATAAAGCGACCGATCTTCGCGACTGTCATTGCCATTCTGATGGTGATTGCAGGGGCGTTGTGCGTGTTCACGCTCCCGATCGCTCAGTATCCCGACATCACGCCTCCTACGGTATCGGTGTCGGCAAGTTATCCCGGTGCCAACGCGAAGACCGTGGCTCAGGCCGTAGGTGTGCCGATCGAGGCTCAGGTAAACGGTGTGGAGGGTATGCTCTACATGAGTTCTTCGAGTTCCGACGGTTCCTATTCGCTTACCATCACTTTCGAGAACGGCACGGATGTTGACCAGGCTGCCATCGATGTGCAGAACCGTATGTCGATGGTTACCGCCACCCTTCCCGAGGCTGTGACCCAGCAGGGTGTGAGCGTGCGCAAGCAATCTACCAACCAGGTTCTGTTCTGCACCCTCGAAAGCGATGACCCGGAGCGTTATGACGCTCTATATCTTGCCAACTACGCACAGCTGAATCTCGTTGACCCGCTGTCGCGTGTCGATGGTGTGGGTGATGTCGGTGCGTTCGGTGCCGGTGAATACAGCATGCGGGTCTGGCTTGACCCTGTGAAGATGCGTGCACGCGGAGTCTCTCCTTCGGATGTTTCGGCTGCCATACAGTCGCAGAACATGGAGGTGTCGGCCGGTTCGGTGGGTAATCCGCCTGGTGATTCCGACACTCAGTTCGAGTTCACCCTCACAAGCCAGGGACAGCTGAAAAGTGCCGAAGAGTTCGGCAATATCATAATCCGTACCGACAAGACCGGAATACTCCGGCTCAAGGACGTGGCGCGCGTTGAGCTTGGTAGCCAGAGCTACGACATGGTGTCGCGTGTGAACGGCAAGGAGGTAGCCCTGCTCGGCATCTCGCAGCTGCCGGGTGCCAACGCTCTCGACGTGGCCGACGGTGCAATCAAGGAGCTGGACCGTCTGAGTCAATATTTCCCCGAGGGTGTGCATTACAGCGTGGTGCAGAATTCCACCACCTATGTCCGTGAGTCGCTGAGCGACGTGTTCACCACCTTCCTGCTCACCACTCTCATCGTGATGGTCGTGATTCTTTTCTTCCTCCAGAACTGGCGTGCGGTCGTTATCCCGATGATTACGATTCCTGTATCGCTTATCGCCACTTTCGCGGTGATGAAAATAATGGGCTTCTCGCTCAATACGCTCACCCTGTTCGGCCTTGTGCTGGCTATCGCGATTGTGGTCGATGATGCCATCGTCGTGGTCGAGGACTGCTCCCGTCTGGTCGACAAGGGTACCATGACATCACGTCAGGCTGCGGTCAAGGCCATGAATGAGCTGACCGGACCGGTGGTCGGCGAGGTGCTCGTGCTGATGGCCGTGTTCATTCCTACGGCCTTCATATCGGGTATCACGGGACAGCTCTACAAACAGTTCGCTCTGACTATCGCCGTTTCAACGGCCTTCTCGGGCTTCAACGCCCTGACCCTGACTCCGGCTCTGTGTGCCCTTTTCCTGAAGCCGCTGAAGCCTACAAGGAACATTCTCTACAAAGGTTTCAACAAGGGTTTCAAATGGACTGTCAATCTTTATGACAAGACTATCGGCAAGCTGCTGAATCATGCGGGCTGGACACTCGGCATATATTCTGCCGTGGCCGTGATAGCTCTCATATGGTTCGTGAACCGTCCCTCAAGCTATCTGCCCGAGGAGGACATGGGTTATTTCATGGCTTCGGTTCAGTTGCCTACGGGTGCGTCGATCGAGCGCACGGAGAAGGTTGTCAACGCTATCTGCGATGAGATCAAGAAGGAGGTTCCCCAGGTCAAGGATGTGATGAGCATCGTGGGTTTCTCTATGATGGGTGGCGGCGAGGCTTCGAATATGGCTTCGATAAATGTGATGCTGGTGCCTTGGAACAAGCGCGGTCACGACGGAGGAATAGATGATGTCATGGCTCATGTGCAGGAAATAGCCTCGCGTCATCAGGAGGCTGTCACGTTCTGCCTCAATCCGCCCGCAATCGCCGGACTCGGTCTCTCCTCCGGTCTTCAGATGCAGCTGCTCGACATCAACAGTCTCGGCGCGCAGCAGATGATGAAGGCTATCGCCGACATCAAGGATGCAGCCGAGAAGGATCCGCGCATAGCCTCAGTCTCTTCGCTCTATCAGGGCACCGTGCCGCAGTACGAGATAAACATCGACCGCAACCGTGCGGAGATGCAGGGTGTGGCCGTTTCGGATATCTATGATGTGTTGGGGCAGTATATGGGTTCGAATTATGTCAACGATTTCGTTGACTTCGACCGGACTTTCCAGGTCACGATGCAGGCCGACGGTGCATCGCGCGCCAATCCCGACGATGTGCTGAAACTGAGTGTGCGCAATTCCAACGGCGACATGGTGCCCTTCTCTTCGTTCGCCTCGATGCAGGAGACCATGGGTGAGCAGACCGTTAGCCGTTACAATATGTACACCACAGCTTCTGTAACCGCTACTCCGGCCAAGGGTGTCAGCTCTTCCGACGGCATCAAGGCCATGGAGGAGATTGTGAGCGACACTTTGGGGCAGAATTATTCCTATGCCTGGACAGGCATGGCCTATCAGGAGAATCAGGCAGGGACAACGGTCTCGCTTGTGTTCATATTCGCCATCATAATGACTCTGCTTGTGCTCGCCGCGCAGTATGAGAGCTGGACCGACCCGATTGCCGTGGTGCTCGCCATGCCTATCGCCGTGCTCGGAACGCTTCTCGGCACCATGCTGATGAGCCAGAGCATAAGTATCTACACTCAGATCGGTCTTATTCTTGTGTTGGGGATGTCGGCCAAGAATGCCATCCTTATCGTGGAATATGCCATGGACTTCCGCAAGACGGGCCTTCCGATTGTGAAGTCGGCCCACGACGCGGGTGTGATACGCTTCCGGCCGATCATGATGACGGCGCTCGCCTTCATATTCGGAGTTATGCCCATGCTCTTCTCCACCGGAGCCGGTGCCAACTCACGTATCGAGTTGGGCACGGCGGTGGTGTTCGGCATGATTGTCAACGCTATCATCGGCACGACATGCGTGCCGGCCTTCTGGGTCGTGATGCAGCGGCTTCAGGAGAAGTTGCGGGGACGGCGAACCAATGCCGCCGACAACAAGGCTGTGCCGGTAGCGGCATCCGACAGCGCGAACGAGGTGTGAAAGCCATCATCCGAGCGCAGCAGACGAACGGTCTCACCGTAGCGCCCCTCGCGCATGAAGGCCATCTCCAACCGGGCAACCTGAGTGGAGTCCATCTCTTCGAGGGTAAACCTGTTGAGAAGGAGATTCACGTAGCGCACGGTGTTGACATGACGGTAGAAGTCAAGGTCGCCGTATTTGAAAGTATATTCCACGGCGGGAGTGGTGGCACGCAATGTCGATGCCGCGCACTCCCCCTCGAAATCCTCAGGCACAATCACAGCGTGCCGGCCGGGGCGTGCCATCGGGCACGCCTCGCCTGTTATCATGTCGGGAGCGAGCGAGAGGTGCGACAACCCGGCATTCTCGCGGGTCACGGTGTTGAGTACCATCCACACCGAGGTTGCATGACCCAACGGATTACCCTCTGCGTCGGCAATCCTGAAATTACGGACGGAGAAATGGCGGTTCCAGGACTCAATCCATGTTGACAGACGGTAGGTCTCGTTGACACGCGGATAACGCTCCATCTCGATTGCAATCCGCGACAGCACCCAGCCACAGCCGAGCGACTCCATCGAGGGATTGCCTATGCCGAGCGAGTTTGCGTGTGCGGTAGCGATGTCGATAATCTTCGATGTCAGCAACGGCAACGCAATCTCCTGTTCAGCATTTGTTTCTCCGGCCGAAAGGAAGAATGTCTGTTCAAAAACCGGTATGTTGCTCATTCTTCGTTGAGATATTTGAGAAGCTCCTTCGGTTCGAGACCGCGCGCCTCCGATGCCGGGAGCACAAGCTGACGGAAGTCAGTTACGCAAGCACCGGGAATAATGGCCGCCTTGATTTCCTCGGGAGTAGGCACGGTCTTGAGAGCGCGATACTCATCGAAGGTGTACTTGGTGAACACCGAGCTCGCACCCAGCCCCTGACGGTTGAGCCACCATCCGTCGCCCACCTCCTGCGGCGCCGACTCATCAGTCAGGTCAGTGGGAGCCGGGAAATAGAGCAGTCTACCATCCGGGCCGAGAGTTACAGCCACATTGTTGGCATAATCGCCGCTCATCTTGAAAAGAGTGGCTCTCATACGCGCCATATGCGGTTTCGAATTTTCGATAGGCATATCCATCTTGACCGGAGCGTCGGGATCCTCACCGGCATCGGCACCGCCACCGGTCGTAGTGGTAGTGGTGGTAGTAGTAGTAACAGTCACCATATTCGACTTAGGCGAGCAAGAAGCCACCAATCCTGCAGCGACAACAGCCCAACAAGCCGACGACAAAAAACACTTCTTCATAACTATAAAATTTAACAGATTACAAAATAAGCACAAAAATCCGAAAAACGAAAACAAAATTAAAAAACAACACCTCTCCGAGCCCTCATGCCCCCGGGTCATACAGACCCGGGCACCCTCTGCCCCACAATCTTCAGACCCACAAAACAGGTAAAACCCGCAGGTTTTACCCACACAACCAACGACGCGCGAACCAATCTCAAACTAAAATAGCACCTAACCAAAACCGAACCAAAATCTGACCAAAATCTGGCCAAAATCTGACTGAGACCTGACTGAGACCTGACTGAAATCTGACTGAAATCAAGCAAATCGAATGGGGACCGTCGCGGTTGAGTGGCGGAAGCCTGCGGGCTTCTGCCCTTATCTCGGGCTTCTGCTGAGTCACTGAGCGAACCCGCACCGGCACCGGGTGAGCTTTCATCAGCTCTTGGTTAGATAAAACTTCTTCGCAGCGGCCGTCTCGACGATATGGGCCGCCACCCTATTAAGGTGCGAAGCCTTTCGGTAGTGCATCTCCTCCCGGCGGGTTGAAATTCCCGACTCGGCCATAACCAATAACCGGCCTTCGGCACATAGTTCAAACTCGCGGCCTGACGGTTTCCATCTCTCCCCGAACCCGCGGTCTGTTATCCGTATCACTCTCCCACCTCTTTCTATCGCCTCGTGCATGATTTTCCTTTCCTTAGGAGATATAAAGGGTGAAATCAATACTCCCCCGGCTGTAACATGCCGGCGGCACTCCTCCTCAAATCGGAGAACCTGGTCATCCGTCCAGAAAGAACGTACATGAACCTGTTTCAACGACTGTCGCAATAAAAATATGTTGCCGACACAATCCATCCTGACTATCGGATTCTTTTCAACCTTCAGGTCTTTGTACGCATCATTATTGTTTCCGAACCTGATGCCTGAACGGCGTGTGAAAAGATCCGGATGCAGTTTCTTTATCAAGTAGCGGCGTGGATTATCTGCAATATAATTATAAAGAATGTCCAATTGTCCCGCTCCATAAAGAATCCTGTCATTGATACCCTCCAGATCAAAGGCCGAAGCAGAGGGCTGAATCAATCCACATCTGCGGCAATTCAAAGTGGTGGCAGACAGTATCTGAGCCACGATTTTAGTTACGGGATAGTTCAGCCTTGTCAACACCTCAAGCATAATATGAACATGATCAGGCATAATCATGAGCTGACGTATTCTGATCTGTGTTGGCCGCATTTTAGGTGTCTTAAGTATCTCTTCAGCAAGAATCCGACCTATTTCCGAATGCACCACACGCGGAACATCTCTACCGGACAGCATCCGTGGATTTCCCTCTATTCGGCTGAAAGGGGGAATATCAGGATTCTTTTTGACCGTGAACATGTATATTGCCGGCTCGCAATAGTCGTGGAAGGAAGCCCGACGGTTCTGACTCGGCTTAGTACCATCGAGTGGACCGGTGTAGCCTCTGTCTTCAGCAGTCTTGGTCATTATTTCTGAAGCGTTAGATAGTTGTTAAAAAGTATAAAAAGCGGATGGTCATGGCATCCGCTTTTTAATAGGAACAGTTGGATTTTTTACAGGAACAGTTGGATTCCTTTTGACTTTCTGAGTGCTTCAGCTTATTTACGTACGACAGTCTTGGAAACCTTGTTGCCTTCCTTGACGATTATAACCTGACCGGCCTCGGGATTAGCGACCTCAACACCCTGAAGGTTGAAGTAACGCTTAGCAACGTTATCAGCATCGTTGTAGATACCGTCAACTCCGACAGTCTCAGGAATTGTGAACTTATATGTCGCATCCTCAACATTATTCCACATTAGAGTGCCGAAGGGATTCTCAGTTGTAGCGAAATTGATGTTCTGCAGTATCACAACGTGTTTTGCTGCATCGTACTTAGAAGGAGTAAGTTTTCTATCTGCAAACTCATCTGCGGCTTCTTCTACAGACATACCGTCATTAAACACCCGCATTCCTTCGATATTCTGGAAGTAAATTTCCTCGGGAAGACCACCTTCCGACATAGGCAACCAAAGACCACTACCTGTTAGAGGTCGCATCCATACGAAGTCAGGATTCTCAATACTGAATACAATGTATCCTTCGCTTTCCGGCTCTTTATTTAAATCCAACCACGCGCTTGTAGAATAGGGATTTTTCACAGCATAGAGTGCCTTCTTCGATTTATTCCTGTAAATGTCAAGTTCAACAATATCGTTGTTACTGTCTTCTTTCATCAGCTGAGTGCAAACACCCTCCGTAAATAAAGACTTGCCCGCATAGTCCCACTCTGACGGATTGAATGTGAAATAGTCAGGGAACACAAATTTCACGTTCTCCATTGCAGCAAGATAACTCGTTTTATCATCTATACGGCACCCCAACAGAATCCGCACATCTTCCGGAAACTCGATTGTTCCTTCAGTTGTAACTCTGGCAATTGCGGTGTCGGCATCTACCCACGTTGCGGACTCTGAATCGAGTTTGCTTATGAATAATGAAACTTCTGCATACACATCGGGACTTAGTGATAAATTACCCACACCAAGATTAGCATTATCAGCAACCTTCAGCATGAGTGTCTGGGTACCGGTATCTACCGTTCCAACGAGAGGTCTGAGCGACATGCTACTGTAGCTTTCACTCCATGGGCTGAGTGAAATCATCACCTTTGTCTCATCTTCTGCTTCGACTTTCGCTGTCACATCATCGTAGACGGGAGTACCATCCGGGGAGACGACACATGGTTCATACTCGACTACGTAGGTATTTTCAATATCACGCGCCGATGAGAATGCCGAAGCCGAAGCTACGACCGCAAGCAAGCCGGCAAATAAGAAGTAAATTTTCTTCATATTTTCAATTTTAAAGTAAAACATCAATTTATATAACACAATCCAAGTCAACACTCAATATATGCGCAAATATAAACAAAAAAAATATAGAATATCCCAAACATTTTAAAGAATTTATTTATAAGCAAGTAGTCAAAGGGTATTCAATGAAAAAAGCGGATGCCGATGGCATCCGCTTTGTATCAGGAACCCGAGGGTTCCTTTTGTATTTCTGATTGTATATGCTGATTAGCGTACGATAGTCTTAGAAGTCTTGTTGCCTTCCTTAACGATTACAACCTGGCCAGCCTCGGGGTTAGCAATCTCAACACCCTGGAGGTTGAAGTAACGCTTAGCCACGTTCTCTGAGTCGGTGTAGATACCATCTACTCCTGTACCATCAGGAATTGTGAACTTGTAGGTTGCATTCTCCACTGCATTCCACATGAGTGTGTTAAAGGGGTTTTCAGTGGTACCGAAGTAGATATTCTCAAGATTTACTGTGCGGTTAGCAGCATTGTACTTTGAAGGAGTAAGCTTTCTCTCAGCAAACTCTTTAGCAGCCTCTGCCACAGTCATACCCTCGTTAAATACCCACATACCTTCGATATTGTGGAAGTAGATTTCTTGAGGGAAACCATCTTGTGTCACTGTCATCCACAGACCGCTGCCGGTGAGAGGACGCATACATACGAAGTCAGGATTCTCGATATTGAACACGATGTAACCCCCTACTGTAGGATCCTCATTGACCAGAGCCCAGTCACCTGTGCTATAGGGATTCTTGGCTGCGTAGAGACCGGCATTAGCCTTATTCTGATACATGTCTACCTTAACAGGGGCAATCTCGTAACCCTCGTCCATAATACCGTTGACGATACCCTCAGTGAAAGTTGATTCACCGACATAGTTCCACTCTGATTCTTTGAATGTGAAGTAGTCGGGATAAACCAGCTTCAGACCCGTCATACCGCCGAGCCAACCCCTCTCACCATCCATATCAACACCGATATAAATTGTTGTAGTCTCGGGGAACTCGATTGTTCCGTCAGCGTTGATTGTACCTGTCACAGATTCTGCATCTACCCACTGCTGCTGATCCAGATTCATCTCCATGAGGACAAGAGAGATTTCATAGTCAACGGTGGTGCCGTTCGGGGTATATTTACCGATTCCCTGATTGTCCTCCGCTGCTATGGTGATTTTAGAAGCACTCAGATCCACAGTAGCAAGAAGCGGATCCATTTCCACGTTGCTGTATTTTGTAGCCCAGGGATTCATGGTGATAAGAACCAGGTCCACGTCAGCAGCCTCGATTATCGCGTCTACAGCGTCATAGACAGGTTCTCCCGTCTGAGAATTATTCAGTGCCGGGTCGTATTCACCGACATACACACCTTCGATTTCCTCTGCCGATGCGATACGGGCCGGACCTGCTTTTGCAACCTTAGATGCAGCGTCTTTTACCTGTACTGTCTTTACGGGCTCTCCTACGAGAGTTGCTGTTTTTTTCATCTGCACTGTCTCGAAAGCTGATGCAGAAGCAACCACTGCCATTGAAAGGGCAAGTGTTGAGTAGAACTTTTTCATACTTCTTTTATTAAATTAAACATTGAAATTTCTTTGGAAAGAATGCTGAATGCGGATTCTTTTAGATTCGGCTACAAATTTAAAAAAAATTTTCTATTATCCCAAAAAAAATTTTAAAAATATAATCTGTGTAGGAACGATTCCTCTTTTAAGACCAGACTTTGAATGAGATAAAATATAAGGAGGTAGCCGAAATTGAGCCACCTCCTTATTTTAACTGCTTGTATTGGTTTAGCGTACAATCACTTTATCAGTTTTCGCACCTATGCGGCGGATGAGAACCTGACCGGGCTGAGGATCAGTGATCTTGACACCCTGCAAATTATAATACTCCGTTTTCTCCTCATTCTCCTCAACGCCGATACCATCAACTCCGCTTGAATCGATAACAAAATATATCGGTGATCCGAGGTTGAGCCATGATGAAGCCTTCGTGTATCTTGCCACGATAGCATAGAGTGCTCCTGCCTCTGCCTCAGGGAAGCTGACATTCACTACATTCTCACTGTTGTCACCCCTCTCCATGAAAAGAGCTTCCTGGAATATCTGGTCAGCAGATGTGAGAGGAATCAAGGTCGATGCTTTCTCCGAATCAACCTGGAGGATTGACAGCTTGGCATAACCTGAGAAATATCCTGCACGTACACTGAAATTGAAGTTAACATCAAAATCGGAAGGTTTGTTTACAACATAAGCATTGAAGGTCGAACCGGCATAATCTACTGATTCTACCTGGGCATCAGCAATATCAAGTTTTTTCAACGTCAACGAGAATGTCGAAGGGGCACTCTCCATTGTATAGGTACCGAAGTTGCCAAAAGAGGTATTTGTTTCAGGATCAGATATGTTGAGTGTGAATTCCGAAGGTGAAGTAAACTTATATCCGTCGGCAGGAGAGAACTTCACAATCAGTTCATGTTCCACTGTCTGGTCAGGACCGACCGTGAGAAGAGAGTTCGACCCTGTCATAACCACAGTGGTTCCGTCAAGAAGACGCGGCACAATACCCTGGGTCAGCTCTACGTCAGAATTGTTCTCAACCTTTATTTTGAGAAGAATAGGTGTATTATAATAGAACTTTGAGGCAACCTCCACATCAACAATCTTGAGATTTTTCTGCTCCGGCCGCGTAATGGTGTAGCTGTCGTTTGACCGATTCAGATAGACGTAGTTGCTATACCCCCACGGAACCAGGATTTCCTCCCAGTCACCATCTGTAGTCTTGAACATCATGGTGACCTTGTATTCCCCGTTCTCCAGCTCAGGCAGCGCTGCCACAACTCTTGAAGAGGGAGCGGTACCGGTACTGTACGCGGGAACCACACTGACGCTTTCTTTTGAGCCGATAAGAGCCGGAACAATCACAGGAGAGGCTGTGGAACCAATTCGGGCGAATGAGATTCCAAATGACCCTTCCACGATGTTGTCGCAATAGTTTGCATATCCACGCGGAGTATAATCGGCCATGCTCGCGGAGAAATTACCACCGACTATTTCACCGGTCAAATTACCCAGCTGAGTAAGATTAAGTTTGTATGAAGATGGTTTTCCCGTTTTTGGCTGAATGCCGAATATGGCGTTCTGACCGAAGTTAAATCCACCACCATAGCCACCGATTCCCATTGACTCGGGGTTCAGAGCATCGAGCGAGTAGTAACCGTCGGAAACGCCACTCCATCCCCAGTTGAAATGGAAGTATCCCTTTCCGTCATAACCGTCGCAGACAAAAGAGTGACCCATGTCTCCGGGATCCCGGCCATTTATGATTACAGGACCGACATTTTTAAGGTTGTCATATATCATCTGAGTCCAGTCACTCATCGAATAGAGAAGGCGGTACTCAGAACGGCAGTCACCATCGTAGTCGAAATACGTGCGGAGCGCACGGCCGATTGTGAAACCCGACGCGCCTGAAGCATCAAGACCGTAGCTCATGCTCACGGAATATCCACAGGCAACCATCAGGTCAGCCACAGCCTTGGCTTGCGCGCTGTTGTAGGTTCCGGG
Source organism: uncultured Muribaculaceae bacterium (assembly GCA_910578385.1). Lineage (GTDB taxonomy): Bacteria > Bacteroidota > Bacteroidia > Bacteroidales > Muribaculaceae > Lepagella. The sequence continues at coordinate 80,674 of CAJTQV010000008.1, forward strand.
AAGATAACTGTCGAGCATGTTATCCCAATCGAATTTCAATTCGGCAAGATCCTGCGAGATACTTACACCCAGCTTGGACGCATAATAATTGATAGTGCCGGTGCCATGTTCGGGATATTTGAAATAGTTCATCACCTGTGCCATCGAGGTCGCCACACAGCCGGTATAGGCATGCTGTGTGCCATCTTTGGGTGTAGGACAGGAATCGTTATATGGCGTGCCCTGATCCCAGGTGGTTTTCATGAGCGGTGTGATTGCAGCCAGTCCGTCCGGGGCAAGCGGGGCTGATGCTGAGCCTGCGCCCTGCGAAACAGCCCATTCAATCTGGCGCGACAGTTCGGAAAGCCACCATTTCATATTGTCCGGAATATTCTCGGCATCGAAAGTACCGGTATCACTGTAACCGAGCACAGGGAAAGCCACATCATCTGCCGAAAGGATTGCGAAACCCTTGTTGTCTCCGGTTGTGAATACGTAGGCTGCAGCCTGGTTTGCATCAGTCCTGACAGTATAAACCGGATTCTTGACATAGTTAACAGCAGCAACCTTGTTAGGGCCGCCACCGGCAACACGTGCCAAAGCCTCGGCCGGAGAGAGCGGCGCAGCCGAAACTGATCCGGCAGCAAGTAACCCGGCGAGTAATACAACCAATTTTTTCATAGGAATTAAGTATTATTTGATTCAATCTATAACATGCTGCAAAACATAAAATCAAAGAATGTAAAGAACTCTCAACGAGGTTAGGATTTTGTGCCCGATAAGCCATACGCACACTCCAAGAAATGTCTGATTGCAGTCATCTGCAAAGTAAATAATAAAAAGTGGAATTTGCAAATAAATCTTTCAAATCGCAGAGATTTAGCAAACAAATAAAATGGACTCATATCAAACGCAAGGTGCGCCGCGATCAGAATCACGGCGCACCTTTATACAGTTGGATTGATTATCGGATGATTAATGAACCCATGTGAACGAGAGCTGCTCCATCACATCCGAAACTGTCACTTCATCATCTTCGGGATCATTATAGTCGCTGAAACCGATAGCGACATTGATGATGTAACGGGTCTTCGAGTTCTTGAATGAAGAACCGGTGTCGGGAGCCATTCCGAGGAACAGGTAAATGGGCATACCATTTTCATCGATGTCGGTCAGACCGGTAGACTGCCATCCATCAGGCAGCGTGTCGGCCTTATAGAGAGAACCCTTGTAGCAGATGAACTCGATGTTCTCACCCTCGGGAGCCTCACCATCGGTCAGATACCAATAGGGAGAAACCAGACGGTAGAGAGCCTTCTTGGAATCCGGATAGTTTGTAGCCACCTGGATTGGCACATCTACAGCGTCCTCTGTTTCGAGGAATGAAGATGTGAGCTGCGCATAACCCGCATCCTCCCAGATAAGAATGAGCTCGTGACGAATCTTGAAGCTGAGAGACTGGTTGTCCTTATTGACGCTCAGGATACCATCCTCGGGTTCGGTGAGCTTTATAGTAGCTGCATAGTCGAAACCGGGCTCGATGAGACTTGCATCGATCGAGATGGGGTACTCCGCAGTCAGCTTGCCTTTCTCAAAGGTTACTGTGGAAGGACCGGAGAGACAGTCAGTCTTTGTTTCGAAAGTTACATCGATTGTTGCTTCCGTACTGGCGTCGGCACGAGAGACTGTAACATTGTAGACTGACGGCATATCGTCATCAGCAGGAATTTCCACGGTGAGCGACGGCTTAGCGAATGCGTAGGCTTCGCCGTATGATTTCGGGCCATCCCAGTATTTGCCTTCGCTGCACGAAGTGAGCGCAAGCATGGTGAGGGAAAGCGCGGAAAGTGCTATATTTTTGAATTTCATATTTACTTCGATAATTAAGAATTACACGAACATTGATAAATTAGATGTCATCAACAGGACTCGGCTTTGCCCAAGCCTCGTTGTTGTCACCGATAGCCTTGTTAGCCTGCATCTCACCATTGGGGATAAGGATAGGCTTAAGAGGAGCGGGGACATTGTAAACCCATACTGACTCCCAGCCACCGCCACGGCGGTCAAGACCCTTGTTCAGACGAAGGAGGTCAAAGTAGGCCAGACCCTCGCCCCACAGCTCGATACGACGCTGCAACCAGCACTCTTCCTGCACCTCTTCCTTAGAGCTTGCGGTGACAGTATAAGAGGGGTTACGATATGTCTTGATGAAGTTTTCAAGCATAGTCGCACCTGCAGAGGGATTACCGGCCATTGCCGTAGCCTCAGCCTGGATGAGATACATCTCCTCGACACGCATCAGGAAGTAGTCGTTGGCGTTGGTTACAGTTCCGATTTCATTTTGATATGCACCGAACTTAACCTGTGTATAACCTTCAGGACTGAATTTTGCGAGGAATTTTGCTTCAGCCGATGTCAGGTTGTTACTTGAGCCGCTTGAGCTTAGCCACCAACCTTTACGGGCGTCATTTGTACCGATTGCGGCATAGAGAGCCTTGTTGATACGACGTGTAGCACCTACTGTCCAGTAACCGTTGCTGTTGAACGAGCCCATCATCGAGGGGAAGTTCACAATACCTGAGGTAACGGCACGGTCAGTCTCCTGAATATAGATTGCCCACATACACTCGTGGTCGTTTGAATCCCAGAAACCGGGGCGAGATGCCTCTTCAATTGAAAGAGGAGTACATCCGGAAGTCTGGATAGCCTTGGCTGCGTCGTCGGCAGCAGCCTGCCAGTTGTTCATCACGAGGTTCACACGTGCGCGGAGACCATAGGCTGTTCCGAGCGAAACGAAACGTTTCGAACCGGTAGATGCGATTTCAGTAACAGGAAGACCGCTCTTGGTCAGCAGATCAATCGCAGTGTTGAGGTCGCTGAGAATCTGGTCATATACCTCCTGTACAGTTGCACGCGGTGCACCGTTAAGAGCGGCCTCATCAGAGTTAAGGTCTGTGATGAGGGGTACACAGGGAAGCGACTCATGACCGACATAAGTGTACTGGTAGAGCTGCGCGAGGGTGAAATAGATGTATGCACGGTTTGCATAACCCTGAGCTGCGAAGAGCTGGAGCTGTGCACTCTCCGGTTCAGCACCAATCGACGCGATAACATCGTTTGCCGCCTTGATCACCTTGTAGCCGAGATACCAGGACATACTGCCGACATAGGCTGTATTGGTACCCCATGAATAGTCGGAAACATCAGTTGAATACCAGTTGTAACCGATGTTTGAACTTACAAGGTCAGCAGTACCGGAGTCGAGCATGAGGCCCAACGAAGGCCATCCGAAGTCGAAGTGAGCTTCGGCATATACTGACATGACACGTGGATATACCGCCGAGATACCTACCACGCCGGCCGAAGCGAGTTCGGGATTCATCTCAACCGACTCCTCCTTCTGATCCGCAGTCACGTACGAATCCTCAGGGATAGTGTCGAGATTGTTACAGCTCGACAGACCCATTGAGAAGAGTGTCGCGGCTGCAATGTAATATATTTTTCTTTTCATATTGGTTTATCTGTTTAGTGTGAGAATCAAGAAGGTTTAGAATTCCACATGGATACCACCCGAGATACAACGCGAAGCCTTGTAGGTTGCACCCTCAGACGCTACGTAGCCCTGACGGGGGTCCATACCCTTGCGTGCCGACCAGAGGAAGAGGTTCTCGCCCGAAGCGTAGATACGCACATTCTGGAGACGGAGTTTGTTTACGAAGTTCTTCGGCAGTGTGTAACCGATAGTCACGTTCTGCAGCGAGAGATAGTTGCTTGAAGTAAGCCATCTTGTAGAAGATGAGTTAGTGTACTGGTCTTCACTGCTAAGACGGGGAACGTCTGTATTTGTGTTCTCGGGAGTCCAAGCCTTGTTGATGTCGGTATGCCAGTTCTGGCCGAGATACTGACCACCGCTGTGCATAAGGTTCTGATAAGTATAGTCAAGAATCTTACCACCGAACTGATATGCGAACGAAGCAGAGAAGTCAACACCGAAGAAAGTCAGGTTGGTGCCGAAACCACCATAAGCCTTGGGCATGATATTGCCGGTTGCCTGACGGTTGTGGCTATATGCATCGTCGTAGTTGGTTGTGAGGAACTCGTTACCGTAAACAACGTTACCGTACTTGTCGTAAGTTCTGTTACCGTCTGCATCAAGAACGGGAGATGCATCCCAGTAAAGCGCGAGACCTGTAGCAGGATCAACACCTGCGTACTTCACGAGATAGAGGTCGTACATAGACTCACCCTCGCGGAAGATACGGCTACCGCTGATCATCTGACCCTTCAGGTCGGGGTGGAGCTCAAGCACCTTGTTGTTTACGTTGGTGATGTTGAAGTTGATATCCCACACAACATTCTGGTTCGAGATGGGACGAACATTAAGTTCGAGTTCGACACCACTGTTACGCATCGAACCGATGTTCATAGGTATCGAAGAATAACCGAGCGACGGAGAAACAGGCTTGTTATAGAGCATGTCTGAAGTCTGGCGGTTGAAGTACTCGATTGTACCATAAACGAGACCCTTCAGGAAGCTGAAGTCGAAACCGATATTGAACGAGTTTGAAGTCTCCCATGTAAGGTCTTTGTTACCTTTCTGTGCGAGCACACCGTCAGACCATACGCCGTCAGAACCGCTGATGTAGTAGAGATCCTGCCAGGGATAGTAGCCGAGACCCACGTTGTCATTACCCTGCTGTCCGAAAGAAGCCTTGAACTTCAGCTGGTCGAGCCATGTGGCACGCTCCATGAATTTCTCCTTTGCGATGTCCCATGCTGCAGAAAGCGACCAGAAAGTACCCCAGCGTTTCTTGGGATCGAAGCGTGAAGAAGCGTCACGACGAACAGATACGCTGAAGAAGTAGCGATCCTCGAACGAGTAGTTTGCACGGCCGAAGATACCGCGTGTGCCATACTGGTTATGTGAACCGTAAGGGTTCTTGTTGTCGATGGTATTGTTGATAACCCAGCTGTCCGGGAGATAGAGGTTCTGGCCACTGCCCTGAAGATCCTCGATTTCCATGTCGTAAGCTTCATAACCGACGAGAAGGTCGATTGTGTGCTTGTCAGCAAATGTACGGTTGTAGGTTGCGAGAGCCTGATAGTTGAGCGAGCTCATACGCTGGAAAAGCTGGTATGCTGAGCCACCGTAGTCAGCGCTCTGGCCATAGTAGGGGTTACCAAGTTTATGATAACGGGTGTTGTCGAGATAGTAACCGAGTGATCCGTTGATTGAAAGACCCTCGATCGGAGTGATATTCAGATACCATTTGCCATTGAAGAGGTCATAGAGATAATCCTCTGTGTCGTAAGCGAGGTTACCGGCAGGGTTGGATGAAGACATCCAGTTACGTGCGTGGGGCACAATCTTACGGTCACCATAGTCATAGATTTTCTTACCTGTTGACTGGTTGTACATGATGTTGCCGTTGGCATCGCGCACATACATAGGATAGTAGGGAGCAATCTGGTCAGCCATGAGGAATGAGTTGCCCGAAGAGTTGCTCGTTGTCTGGTCACCGGGATAACCGCTATTGATATATGTGTAGCTCATGTTGGTACCGATCTTCAACCAGGGCTGAACCTGATAATCGACAGCGGCACGTGTACCGAAACGCTCGAAGTGTGATCCCTCGATAAGACCCTCGTCACCAAGGTAAGATCCTGACACATAGTATGTAAACTTGTCAGTACCACCCTTCACATTGAGGTTGTATTCCTGACGGAGACCTGTACGGATCTGTTCCTTATACCAATCATCGGGAGTATAGTAATATGTACCGTCGGAATAACCGAGAGTAGCGTTGGGATTCACTTTACCGTCAGCTGTGAACATTCCCTCGTTCTCGGGAAGAGTATATACCTGATAACCAAGTTTACGGAAAATCTGGGCATTCACGGCATTGTGTGCAGCCGCTGCCGACATTGTGCCGGTATAATAGTTACCGTTGTAAAGAGACTTGTACGCAGTCTCCATGAACTCGGTGGTCGAGCCGAGCACGTCATAGTTGGGCACGCCACGTGTGTTGGCACCCCAGCGGGCGTCGATTGATACACGGGCCTGACCCTGAGAACCCTTCTTGGTTGTGATAAGCACGACACCGTTAGCACCACGGGCACCGTACAGAGCAGCTGCGGCAGCGTCCTTGAGGACAGTCATCGACTCGATATCCATTGTATTGATACCGGAGATGTCACCATCATAGGGAACACCATCGAGCACGTAGAGAGGATCGTTGCTCGCGTTGATTGAGCCGACACCGCGGATGCGGAGAGTCGGAGCTGTACCGGGCTGACCATTGGAGCTCTGCACCTGCACACCGGCGATTTTACCGGTGAGAGCGTCGGTTGCCGACGAAACGAGCGAGTTCTCGATGGTCTCGGCTTTCACTACAGAAGCAGAACCGGTGTAGGCAGACTTCTTGGCCGTACCATAAGCAACCACAATGACATCGTCGAGGTTGGTTGCAGACGCCACAAGACGAACGGTCATGTTCTCATGGAGGGCAACAGTCTGTTCAGTATAGCCAATGTAGCTGACCTTGACAGTCTTGACATTCGATGGAACTGTTACAGTAAAGTTACCGTCGATGTCGGTGGCCGCACCTTGGCCACCGCCTATCGGCATGACTGTGGCGCCGATCAGCGGCTCGTTGTTGGCCGCATCGACGACTGTGCCGCTATACGAACGGTTCTGGGCCATTACGGACCAGCTGACCGCTGCGAGCGTCATCATGATTAAAAAGAGTTTTCTCATACCTTAATAAGTTAGATAAAATTATTAATGTGTTCTTTTCTCGATTGATTCAACCTCAGAAATCAGTGTAATTTCCACATTTTAGCCACTCGTAAGCGGTCTCCGCACACGGGCGACCAAATGTTAAAAAGTCTACAAATTCCTTTAGTAATCGCAAATTTAAAATTTTATAACAATATATCCAAATATTTCAGTGCTTTTTAACAAATTATTTTTGACTTGGAAAGTTTGAAATTCGATGTGGACTGAATAAATTTTGCATTATTTGATTAAAAAAAGAAAAAAAAAAACCATTCTGCTATTGCAAAATGGTTTTATGAGCCTAAATAGTATAGGTGAACCTTTCATTTTTTTCGGCGGCGGACTGATTTGGCAGCACTTGAATTCGGGCTGCTGCTGCCGGATCCTCCTGACGACACCTTGGGTTTCTTTGTCGAACGTTTTCTGGTGGTCTTGCGCGATTTTGCCTTCTTGGTCTCGGTCACGCTCTTGTCCTGAACGACGGTGCGGTCAGGAATGGTGTCGCCGTCGGCGATTGCCTTTGCGATAGCCTCCTCGCGCTCTTTCTGCGCAAGATATTCCTCGCGGGTCGGCACCCACATGTCCTTGCCGTAGTTCTTGAGACGGTTGTCAATGCTGTCCTGGGCACGTGCCATGTCGTCGGGGTCAGGGTACATCTGGTTCATCGACAGGTTGCGCAGGTTGCGTGTCTTGTATATGTCGCCGTCGTACATGCCGAGGTTGAAGTAATCATCTATCGAATATGTCGGCAGGTTGTTGTCGTCGGAGAGGAAGATGTACTGCGAAGCCAGATGCGGACGGAGCTGGTCATATTTAACCCAGAACATCGGATAGCGTGACTCGCCCCCGAAGTCGCTCGCACGGTTCAGCACCGGGCAGATGGCCTCGACACGGGTTTTCATGCGGTTGCTGCGGCGGTCGAACTCCCATTTCTCAAGTATATAATAGTTGAGAACCTGTCCGGTCGGCACGTCGGCCTCTTCTATGACATATTTCGGATTGCGCTCCGTGCCCTTTCCGGCAGTATAGTAGATGCCGAAACGGTCGAGCATGTCGGCAACGTTCACCTTATACTGATCTGTGAACACCTCGCGTCCGTCAAGATACTCGTAAGCGGGAACCGCGCCGTCAACCACCAGGTCAAGGATGAGACGGAAAAGATTCTTCTGACCGTCCACAACGTCTTCGGGATAGTATAGCGGTGTATTCTCAGGCTTTGTAAGGTCAATCTGACGGTAAATCTCACGCATGTAGGCGAGATCCGCGTCATGTGGAGCCTTTGAAGTAAAGAAGTCCTGCATACGGTCGGTGACACCGGGTGTGGAAGTCTGGTTCTTCTTCTCCTTGTCGGAGCGACGACGAACCCCGCCGGCGTTTTCAACCTGTGCCACACCTGCCACTGCTATTGATGCGACAGCCGCGAGAAATAGGAATTTACGATATATTTTCATCCTTTAACTGAATGGTGAGTTTAATATTTGATTGATGCAACCTCATTAAGTAGAGAACCACCTCATTAATTGAGAGCCACCTCCATTGGCGAGATGTCGCGTGTGATGCCGTCGGGGCCCTTGGCCTTCACATTCGATATGAAGAAGTTCTTTCCGGCCTTGAGTCGCTTGAACTGCTCTTTCTGACGAGCCGAGAAGCGGGGGCCGTCGGAAACTTCTGGAATGGCGTTGCCCATCTGGTCGTAGAAGACAGTCGAGAACGACACCACCGAATAGGTCACGTTGAGAATATCATCGTCAATCGCTGCACCAAGTCCTTCGGCACTCATGAGGGCAGCCTTCGAGATACGCTTGGGAGTACCTTTGTAATGCACGGTATTGCCTGAGCCATCCTTGATGGGAAGGTAGACCGTAGGATCGGGGAGCTTGCGTACACGGAACGTCATGGAGCCGACATTCATGGTGCGGCCATCCATCTGCGCGGTAACGGTAATGACGGCCTCGGAACCGACCTTGCCGGGGTGTGCCGACCAGAGGTCACCGTTACGGGTGAGGGTTCCGTTGGTCATAGTAGCCGACACGGCATTCATAGGCACACCGGGCACAGATATGCTGATCGGGTTGGAAATACCGGCATAGAGAACGTTCATCATGGTGGGTGAGATTGTTGCCATAGGCTCAATCACAGTATATGATGACTTGAACGGACGTTTGTCAACCGAACCGTCTCCACGTGCAACCTCAATATAGCCGGAGAAGTCATGGGTGCCGATTGCTCCGGGCACGAATTCATAGAGTCCGTTGGGATTGTTCAGTTTCGCACCGTTAACATATACGACCGGACGCTGAGTGGTGTCAATTGCGGCGAGAACGATGTTGGCCGAATATTTTCCGCCACGGATAATCATGTTGGAGTTAGGAATGACGTAGGCATTAAGCTCGTTGACACGCACATCGCCTATGTCCACGTTGGTTATGAGGCTGCTCAGTGCCTCCGACTCAGCCTGACGGATGTCGTTCTGAAGTTTGGTGAGCATTGTCACAGCCGCCACAGCGGGCATATTCTCGAACATTTTCTGCTCCCAGTCGGTCGGGCCGACCTCACCGGGACGATTCTGGACCTTGGTGGAAAGCATTTCGGTAACCGAAACTTTCTTGGCTGAATCTGCGATAAGGCCTGTCACATAGCTGCGGTATGCCTCGACATCCGAGCGCAACTTGCGTCCGCGCGCGGTGGCGGGATTGAGCATTGTAACCGAGGCCGCCTCAAGGTCATCGTTGTTGATGATGTTGTGATAATCTGCATCTTCACCGTCGGCAGCCTTTGCAATCGCCGTCTTCAAGGTCTCGATCTCATCGTAAAGAGAGGTGGAACGCTTGCGCAGCTCGACACCCTGATTGTATGAAGCACCGGCTTTCTCCGGGTTACGGTTATATATATCCTCAAGATAACGGAACTGCACCTCGTTGCGCGCCGACATATTGAGATTGGTGCGCTGGATGCCGTCCTGAACCTGGCTGAAACCATTGAGGACGTCACTCGACACATTGAGAGCGAGCATCGCGGTGAGGACGATGTACATAAGGTTGATCATCCTCTGACGCGGCGACATTCGCGCCACATTATTTCCAGCACCTGCCATTTGCTAATGTTGAATGTTGAAGTGTAAAAGTTGTATTGTTCTGCCAGCCCTGATTCGCCATCAGGCAAATCCCGGGCCGATATTCCCGTCGGGCGGGAATCAGGCGTTCTGATTGTTGACCGACTCCTCGAAAGGATTCACCACCGGAGCCGCACCGGCAGCCGCCGCACCCATCATGGGGTTGGCCATGTTGATGGTCATGGCTGTGATCATCTTCTCGTAGACGGAGTTGAGCTGCTTCATGTAGCGGGCCATCTTCTCGGTCTCCTCGCAATAGCGTGAAGACTCGTTGGCAGCCTTGTCGTACATGTCGCGTATATCCTTCAGACCACGGTTCACACGGTCGATTGACTCCAGCTGCGAGCTGATGCTCTTGAGCTGAATCTCATAGATGGTGTTGAGGCCCGCGATATTGCGGTTCAGGTTCTCCATCTGCGACACATAACCCTGCGAGTTGGCCGAGACAGTCTCGGAGTTCTCGGTTATGGCCTGATATGAGCCGAGGAGAGTCTGAGTGACATTATTAAGAGCCTCGGTAGTCTCGTTGAGACGGCTCATCTGCTCGGCTATGCCCTGCATCTGCTCCAGATACGCGTGCGAGGCATCGGCGAGATCAGTCGCTGCGGCGAGCTGCTGTTCGGGGTCAGCGACCGGGGCGGCCATGCCTCCACCGAGAGCAACGACACCCTGCACACCTCCGGCAGGAACACCGCCCTGGATCTCAAGCGGCGCACCATCGACAGGCACCGAAGAGCCATTGATGACCACTCCCCCGCCACCGCCGGTGAAATCGGGACGATCCTCGGGGTTCTTGGAATCGAGCACGGGGAAAACATCCTCCCATGCATATTCCTTAGGGGGACGGTCGAACGCCGTGAGAATGAACATTGCAATCTCGGTACCCATACCGATACAGAGGAGGGTGCTGCCACCCGGAAGGTGGAGAATCTTGAAGAGAGCACCCCAGATCACGACCGCCGCACCGATTGAGTAGGCGAAGTTGAAGAAGCGCTGACCCTTCTCGCCGTGGAGGAAGCGCTCTATGCCGTTGGCATATTTACGTATCTTTACCATTGTGTTGTCTGAATCCTAAATCCTATTCCTATTGTTTAACAAAGCCAGGCCAAGCCCTAAAACCTAAAGCCTAAAGCCTATTTCTTCTTCTTGGTTCCTTTTGCGAAACCGATCTGAGAGCGGACGCAACGGAAGCCGATGTATGAACGCTGCTCATTCTGGTACTCCCACATGCGGAGGTCCGAGCGGATGTTGAGGGCCGCGTCTTTCCAGCTACCGCCACGCACAATCTTGCGCTTCATCTTGTAGGGGTCTTCCTTGGCGGCATTGTATCGATACTCCGGATTGAGGTCCGAGGTCAGTTTGTCGATACTTTCCGCATATGCAGTCGAAGTCCACTCCGAAACATTACCGGCCATATCGTAGAGACCGAAATCATTCGGTTTGAATGTGCCGACCTGAGAAGTTATGACGTGACCATCCCTCACAAAGTCACCCTCACGGGGCTTGAAGTTGGCGTAGAAGCAACCGCGTTCATCCATGGGGAGCATCTCCTCCCAGGGGTAAGCGCTCTCCGAGTTACCGGCACGGGCGGCATATTCCCATTCAGCCTCGGTCGGCAGCCGGTAAGGCTCCACATAGACACCCTCCTTGCCGAGCGAGCGACGAAGGTAGTCAGTACGCCAGTTGGCGAAGGCATTTGCCTGCTCCCAGCTGACACCCACCACCGGATACTCGTTGTAACCGGCATGAGAGAAGTACATACGGGTGTAAGGTTCCATGTAGGCATTCTCGAAATCGTTGATCCAAGCCGTCGTATCGGGATAGATGTTAACGATATATGTGTTGAGGAAATCGAAGTCGCCTGTAAGCGGACGCGTAACTGTCTCGCGCACGATACGACCCTCCTCGGTGAGATAAGCCGTGTCTTTCGAGATAATCGGAAGATCGGTCGGTGTCTCAAGGTCGGTGTTATATTCACGCATCTCCGGGTCGAGACGGTTGCGTCGTTTCGCAGCCTCGGAGTGGTTATAGATCTCATAGCGGTAGTTCATCTGGGTGGGGTCGAGCTCACGCTGGCCGGTAATCGGGTTTGTGCGGTAGACACTCTCGATGGCACGCTGCTCATCCTCGTTGGGATTACGCCATGGTATGGCCTTGTTCCAGTTGAGATAAGGCTTGATGGGGTTACCCTCCTTGTCCTCCTCGATCTTGAAGGCCTCATTGCCGCCGAAAGCGGGGTCTGCCAGACGCTCGCGGATAATTGAGTCGCGGACCCAGAAGACAAACTGCTTGTACTTCGAGTTGGTGATTTCCGTCTCGTCCATCCAGAAAGAATCGATAGAGACTCCGCGTGCGTTCTTGCGTATTCCGGCCACTGAGTCGTCGGCAGCCGGACCCATCTCGATTGTGCCACGGTCCACAAGGACCATGCCGTACGGTGAAGGCTCGGCGAAAGAGGCACCACCTACACCTGTAACCTCACCCCCCGCACTGCTCCGGCGCGCACCGGCGCAGGAAGAGAGGAGCGCGATCAGCAGGGTTGCCGTGCACAAAGTCATGGCGGGACGAAGTGCGCCGCTCATGTGTAAATATGACGATCTGAATTTTTTCATCTTTATCATTGTCGCTACATTATTCGAATGGAACGGTGTTTATTCTTGTTTTTCTCTCCCAGATTGAGCTTGACCATATATCCGGCCACAATCTCGTGGCTGCCCGAAGAGGCCTTGGCGATGGTCGAGAGGGGGTAATCGTAGGCATAGCCGAGGAAGAAATTCTTGAACTCAACGGCCACCATGGCGCTGATTGCCTCCTTGTATCTGTAACCCACTCCGAATGAGATGAATTTATTGTAGGTTGCCCTCATAGTAGCCTCGGCTGAGAAGTTGCTGAAATCAGTGCGTACCAACAGGGAAGGCTGCAATGAAAATAACGAGTTGCGGAGCGGAATATTGCCGTCGGCGGTAAAATAGGCCTGACGCGGCACCACGGCCTGGAACTCTACCGTCTCGGAGTCGGAACCACCTTCGTCGTCCATGGTCAGCGTCGGTTCGAGGATATGGAGCACCGACACCCCGACCGAGAAGTATTTGTGCGAGTAAAGCACTCCGGCCGAGAGGTCGAAGGCATTGCCCGAAACGTCACTCTTGGGCAGGTCAGGATCATCAGGCTGATGGAAGTCATCACCCTCGGGTATGTAGACATCCGAACCCTTGAATTTCGAGTTATAGTAACCGGGCTGCACGCCGACACTCCAAGTTCCCTTGAGGAACTTGAACTTGTAGCTGACCTGGGCACTGACACCGAGATTCTGATACAGACCGATTGACTCCTGATTGAAAAGGACGCCGACACCGATGCGGTGTTTCTTGCCGAGCTTGACCGGCATGTCGGCCGCTCCCATAAAGCTCTTGGGTGCATTCTCGATGCCTATCCACTGCAGTTTGGCACCGCCGCGGATACGGATGAAGTCTATCGTGCCCGTAGCGGCCGGATTGTAATATGTCGGCACAGCCCAATATTGCGTGAACTGCGCGTCGTTCTGCGCTGATGCGCGTAACGACCCTGCCACGAGAGAGGCCAGCATGACAGCCGCGACAAGAAGCAGGTTGTATGAAGAGCCTTTCCGCGTCATTCGAAATAGAATGTTATCATGAACATATTTGACTTCACTTTCGACAGAGACTGTGTAATCTTGTACATCTCCGGATTGTCATCGAGGTCGGGACGGTCATGCTTGAGCAGGTCGGCCAGACCGAAACAGAACTTTATCTCCGGATTGAACTTGAAGAAAGGAAGATAGAAATCACAACCGAGTCCGACGGTAAGGTATGCGTCGGCGGTATTGAACATCAGGTAGTCTGACTTCTTTTTGCTGACATCGAATGCACCCATGGCACCTACAGTGACATACGGGCGGGAATTGCGCAGACGGTCACCCGAAATCTTCAGGTCAACCGGAAGAAGCACATATACGCTCTTCAGGTCCTGGCGGTGGGTCGTTCCTGTCACGTAGTCGCGCATCTCGACATCCTTGAAGCTGAACGACATGCCCGGCGAGAAGCGGAGGTTAAGGTACTGATGGAGCCGGAGGTCGGCGAGCACCTGAACATTTATGCCCGGACTCCATGCCGGAGTCTCGGCAAACCACTGCTCACCCTCGGGGGTGACATAGCCGTTGTGGGTAAACTTAAGGTCCTGAAGACACATGCCAATCGAGAAGCCGAGATGCCAACGCTTAAGGTCTGCATAGGGGCGGTTCATAAGTTTCTCGTTCGGACGTGCGTAAGCCGATGTATTGAACAAACCGCAAAGTGTCGCGACAAGTACTGCCGCGACCACTGCGATTTTCCCAAATCCAATATCTCTGTTACCTTTTCGGAAGTTCATTATTCACTTAACGAAACATCCTGCGGTATTATTGGAGGATTAAGAACTTTTTGCACTTTGCAGCCACACATGCACATGATCCGCGCCCTGAACATCCCTGCCCGGAGACATACGGACGGCATGATTATGCCGCCGGCTTTACCAGCTTCCTCCGGCACCACCGCCTCCGGTAGCTCCGCCTCCGAAACCACCTCCGAAGCCGCCGCCTCCACCGCCTCCACGGCCGCGTCCCATGGCTGAACCGATAACCGCAGCGGCGGCCACAGCAGCTGCCGGATCCTCCTTACGCGGAATGCGGTATGGCTCATCCTTACGGTGGTGACAGAACTTGCACTCGTAGATCTTCACACCTTGTCCCTCGCTGCGGGTTGTGGACGGTTTGACAATAACATCTCCAACCTGGCACATGGCCACAGTATGACATGAAGGACATTCGGTATATTTCGTCTGCTTCGTCTTGTAGGCGAAACGCTCCACGGTGCCGCACGCAGGACACTCCCAAACGTCGTAGTCTACCGTACCGAGCTGTTCCTCGAAATCCTGTGAATCGTTGAGCAATTCGTTGTCCTTATCCTCGGGCAGACGTTTCATCTTCGCTCCGCATGTCGGGCACTTGAGTCTACGGGTTCTCCAGCTGCGGTAGTTGAGATAGGCCGCCAGGAAAAATATCAGACCCGCGCCCAATGACAGGATGCCAATCCAGAAATAGGTCGCAAGGTGCGAACGCCACATCTCCGCCTTGGAATAGTTTGACTTGAGTTTCCGGGAGCTTATCCAGTCATAAACGAATATCACGAGGGCGGCCATGAACATTATTCCGGCCACAATCCTTATGAACCGCCATATGACTTCTGCATCAAGAGTAGATACAGCTCCGGCGAAGTTGTCTTTTTCCTCCGAACGCAACTCATCGGCGACAGCGGGGTCTTCAAGCGCTGAGGCAATCAGCTCTGTGGAATTGTTTACTGCCGCATCAAGATTGCCCTCGATCATGGCCGGTTTTATGGCACGCTCGAAAATCTTCTTGCAGGCTATGTCGGTAAGGACACCCTCCACTCCGTAACCGGGCATGATGAATGCCGTGCGTGATTCGGGCGACACCATGACAAGCACACCGTTATCCTTGTCGGACTTGCCGATACCCCACGACGTGAAAAGCTCCTCACACCACTCCTGAGCCGGGACATCGCCGATTTCGGGTGGAATGGCCACCACCGCCTCGACCGAGGTCTTCTGCCTCAGCTCGTAGAGCCGGCGGTTTACCTGAGCCTTGACATCGGGGGAGAGAAGTCCTGCCGGATCCGACACATACTCGCGACGGTCGGCAATCTGGACATTGGGCATCTCTGCCGGAGAATAGATCTGCGCCAACGCGCAAAGCGACATCAGCGCCGCTGCTATGACTAAGAGTATCTGCTTCATGATTCGTAATATCTAAGTGGCCCTTCTCCGTTCAGACTGCGGGGAGACTGTGGCCGTTAAGTTTGCGGTAAAGGTCGAGGGCATAGACATCGGTCATGCCCGAGACGTGGTCGAGCACGCTCTGTATGCGTCCGTAATCGTCCGAGGCATTGACATCGTACTGCTGCGGCATGACGTTGAAAAGGAGCCGCGAATAGTTGCGCGAGGGATGCATGACAGCATCGACAAGCGTGTTCATGAGAAATGAGATGATGCGGTTTCCGGCCAGCTCTATGTCAACGACCATCGGAGCGCAATATATGCGCGTCCACGCCGTATCTGAGCAACGGGAGTAGGCGTTGCGCAGAAGTTCAGGAAGACTGCCTACGAGCGAGCCGCCGAAAGTGCCTTGCAGAATCTCCGGCTCATGTTCCATGAAGGCATCAGCGCAGTTCTCGACAAGAGCGCCGACAACTCCGGAACGGAGGTATGCAATTCTCTCGTTAGGGTCTGACAGGCCGTTCATGACCTCCTCGATTCTCACGCGCCGTTCCGGTGCAAAAAAGCCCATGAACAGGTCAATTACCTCGGAGGTGGAAAGTATGCGCAGCTTGTGGGCATCCTCTATATCCATTATCTGATAACAGATGTCGTCGGCAGCCTCAAGTATATAGACAAGCGGATGACGTGCGAAGCGTCCCGGTTCCAGTTCCGGTATGCCGAGCTGTGCTGCCACACGACGGTAGATATCCTCCTCGCTCACGAAAAAGCCGAATTTGCCTTTGCTCCCTGCATGAGCGGAAGTATACGGATATTTCACAATTGAGGCGAGCGTGGAATATGTCATGGCCATTCCTCCGCTGCGGCGCCCCTTGAACTGATGCGTGAGCAACCGGAAGGAATTGGCGTTTCCTTCGAAATTGACAAGGTCTGCCCACTCCCGGTCGGAGAAACGGGAGCGCAGTTCCAGACCCGGTCCCTCGCTGAAGAAGGTGCCAATTGTCTTCTCGCCCGAATGGCCGAAAGGAGGATTGCCGAGGTCATGGCATAGACACGCGGCGGCCACTATGTCGCGCAGGTCATCGAACCTCGCGCGGAGAACCGGGTCGTCATACTTCTCACGCAGACGTATCGCAATCTCATGGGCAAGCGAACGCCCCACCGACGAGACCTCAAGTGAATGGGTCAGACGGTTATGGACAAAGATACTTCCCGGCAGGGGGAACACCTGTGTCTTGTTCTGAAGACGGCGGAATGGCGAGGAGAAAATCAGACGGTCATAGTCGCGCTGGAAATCCGAGCGCGTATGGTGACGGTCGTCATGGTATTCCTCCATGCCCAGACGCTTGTCGCATATGAGCCGGTTCCAGTCCATCGCCTCGCGACGTGGCTTTCCTGTAGTCAGATTACTGCTTTCCATAGTTTTTTGTTTTACGCAATCTAAGGGTTGAGGCATGGTCAACAAATTGCAGGGTCAATATGTCGGGAGCGCCGAACTGCGCCTTTATCTCCCCGTCAAGCGGCTGACCGGCCGGGTCAAGCCAGGTGACATCAAACACGTTGCGGAAAGATGTGGTATGCAGATACCCCTTGTCCATGCCGGGAATCCATGATGAACCATTCTTCTCAGCGCCAGAGATATAAATCAGATTGTATCCCTCGCGCGACCTGACAACGGCAAGACGATACTCTCCACCGGGCCTGAGACGGGAGTCCTCGAAAGAACGGTCGAATATCTCCCACTCCCCTTCCATCAGATCGGTCGAGCGGTTGAAATAAGAGGCACGGACATCCGGGTTGGCAAAATGCGACACTTCGAGGCGAGCATCGGGCATACGTTCCGCGGTGACAGCAACGGTCATATGGTCAAGACTGAGAGCCGCGCCGGGAGCCACGATAAACCCCACACTGTCGGGCTGCAGGTCGGGAGCATCAACCGAAAGAATGGGGTGATACTGACGGTCTCCACCAAGTAAGGTGTATTTACCTGCATCGCGCCTCAGACGGAATGAATTCTCACCGTCGAAAAATGAGATACCCGCCGTGATACGTGATTCCGCCGCCGGCCTTCCATCGATATAAGCACAGACATCGACTGCGGTCAGCCGCAGCTCGTCACGCGGGTCATCGGCAGTGGCGAGAATGAACTCCAACATGTGTCCGGCTCCTTTGACAGCCACTCCCCACGACGGGTGAGAGACTTTCGCCGTCCGGCCATCTCTCAGGACATGAGGATAACTTTTCCCGGAACGGTTGTGGAGGTTGGCCGCACGGAATGAAAATGAGAATTCCTCCGCCCTGTCAAGGGGGAGGAATCTTATGATAGTGTCAGCACCGGCATTGTCGATGACCAAAGGCGCTCCCCTCTCGCCTGAGTCACCGAGCAGTCCGAACCCTCGGGTGGAGTTCATATAGACCGGCTCGCGGCCATGTGCCGAGGCCATTCCAGTCACGGCTGTTATGATACCGACAAGCGCGAACACCATTATGACACAGCCTATAATCTTGTTTATAAGCCACATGGAGCGTAGATTGAAGTGACTGCGCACCTTGTCGATAAAGAAAGATACCACCCACCACCACAGCAACGCTCCCAGGAAGATGAAAGTGAAGCCAATGATATAATGAGGCAGCGAAATCTCCGGCAACAGGAAGTTGAACCGGGCGAAAAGACCGATTATCAGGAAGATTATGAGCGGATTCGAGAATGTGAAGAGGAAGCCCTGCAACACGTCACGCCGCCGCGACGACCGGCTTGCCTCAGGTTTCTTCAAAGTACGTGCCGGATTCGACCGGAACAGATATACACCGAAAACCACCAGTACCACGCTTCCGATTATCTGGATGGCGTTCTGGTTCGCTTTCAGGAAATCCTCTATGAAAGATAGTCCGAAACCGGTGAGAAGGCAATAGAAAAGATCGGACAAGGCCGCCCCCACGCCGGTGAAGAACCCGGTCTTGCGCCCCTTCTCCAGAGTACGCTGAACGCACAGTATTCCCACAGGCCCCATCGGCGCGGAGATTATGACTCCGATTGCGAGTCCGCGCCACATCATGTATAGTATGCCTTCGAGAAATTCCATTTACGTTTTATATCAGTTCTCTGTACGGGGTGCCGGCCGGGGTCTGTCCAAATCTCGGTTTGGCACCAATCAGTATCGGTTTGTTATGATGTACCCTCCGTAGGGGGATTGCACGCATTCGTAGCGTTTAAGCCCCAACTTACGGCTGAGCGCCTCGCCTGAAATTGGCGAGCCTCCACGCTCCACCACATCATAACGGGAGCCACAGTCCGGACACACTGCGACCGGAACCATACCGTCCGACTCCATGCGCACACGTATGTCGGGCTTGACCTCGACCGGACATGAAAGGTCATAGGCGAGTGGCACTCCGGCTTCGAGAGTGAACGGGTTCACTCCGCTTATGAGAAGCACACCGCCGTATCCGGTGGCTGTGCTGACCACATAAGAGAAATTCCGGGGCAGTCCCAGTTCGCGGACAAACATGTTGTACTCCCCGTATCCGCTAACTCCATATGTGGTCCATAAATCCATGGTCGACAGATTGATGCCGACCGGAACCGAGGGTATGCGCTCATCATCGACGGTGTTGCACGACACTAAAGCCGATGCCAATACCGCCGTAAGAAATATTTTCAGCAGAAATGCCCTCATCGTCAAGACATGGGCACCTGACGGAGCATCTGTGCGAACTGGTCGGCCATCTTCTGAAGAGGACCGTTGACCATCGGTTTGAGCATCGCGGGAATCTGGATGTCAATCTGCACGTATGTCTCGCACGACTCCGGAGTGAGCGGAGTGATGTGGAGGGTCATCGAGAGAGGCACCGGAGTGCCCTGACCTTCCAGCCGGATAAGCGAGGGAGCCTCTGTCTCGGCGAGACGGAGCGTCACGTCGCCGGCCGGGCCACCGGGGAAGCTGATTGTATCGGGAGTGACACGCACCTGCTCCAGCATAGCCATCTGGTCAGCCGGAATCTGGTCTGCGGGCACATTCTTGAGCATACCGCCAAGACCTTCGAGATTTGAGAGTTTGCTGAATACTCTTTCAGCGGGGTGTGCGAGGCTGACAACCTCGCTCTTGTATGTAGCCATTTCGGATTATTATATCATTAGGGACGCACCGGTCTCATAACCATGTACGCCGAAAATATACTGATTATTCTGCGGGGAGCCAGTTGGCGGGATCCTTGCGCCACTCCTTGAGGGTGGACTCGTCGCCGGGCTGGATATATTTGATGTCAATCGCCGTCTCGACTAAAGTGTCGTAACGGCAGAGAGACTCCATGTGGATGTCAGCGTCGCGAAGACGTTTCACAGCCGAGGGGAACTCATAGTTGAAGACGCAGACACCACCTTCCACCTCACAACCCGCCATGCGGATTGTCTCGGCAGCCTTGAGTGAACCGCCTCCGGTGGCGACTATATCCTCGACCATCACCACACGCTGGCCCGGTTTGAGGTCTCCTTCGATAAGATTTTCAAGACCATGGTCTTTGGGTGTGGAACGCACATAGACAAAAGGCATTCCCAATGTATCGGCCACAAGCATACCGAACGGTATGGCGGCTGTCGAGACCGCAGCAACTACATCGGCTGCGGAATAGGACTCAAGGATTGTCTTGGCCAGTTCCACCTTGATGAAATTGCGCACGTCCGGATATGATAGAATCCTGCGGTTGTCATTGTAAATTGGCGAGTTCCAACCGTTTCCCCACACAAACGGGAGTTCCGGCTGAAGCTTGATTGCACTTATGTTCAACAGCTTTTCTGCGAGCATTCGATCAGGTTTTTTCATATTTTAGATTTTTTAGACCTTGACTGTAGGTTTTACAGATTGCGGATTTTATAATTCCTCACACTCTGTAACAAACTGCAAATTTACATTTATCACGATTAAAATGCAAATTTAAAACGCCGTTTGTGCCAAATCAGACTATTTTTTTACATTTTTTAGAATGTCACTCCGAGAGTAAGGAGTGACAGGCGGACTCCCGGGGCAACCTTGATGATACTCTGTGCCGCAGATGTGAGCGTGGAGCCTGTGGTACATACATCATCGACCAACAGCACACCGCGCCCATCTATCTCGCCGGGATTTTTCAACCGGAACAGGTTCTCTGTATTGCGCACCCGCCGGTCGAGAGTCAGAGATGTCTGGGTTCTATGACTGCGGACCGCCACAAGATTGAGAGCCACAGGTATTCCGGTCGCCGCACTTATGCCTCGGGCTATCTCCTCAGTCTGGTTGTAGCCGCGTCTCGCCTTCTTTATGAAGTGCATAGGAACGGGAACCACAACGTCTATGCCCGTCATGAAGCCGGCGGCTATAAGTTCATTGGCAACGACCGAGCCGAGATGACGCGCCAACCCACGGAAACGGTGATATTTGAGGTCGTGCATTAGCACGGAGAGTTCGGAATCGCGCGAGTAGAAGAAGTGCCCCGTAGCCCGTTCAAAAGGGAAAAGCCCCATGAAACGCTGCTCCATCGGATTGTCGGGCACACGGTGGTAGAGAGTGCGCGGCAAACGTGACATGCAGGGCGTGCAGACATATTTTTCGGAACGTCCGAGCCTAACGCCGCATATGTGACACACACGCGGAAAGAGATAATCGGCGAGATTGACAAGAAGATTCATCCGCCACGTAGTTTGCGGATTGCCTTGTTCACTGCGTCGGGTTCAAAACCCCGCGACATCATGCTGCGGAAGAGCTTAACCCGGTCGGCATACTCGGCAAGGTCGAGCGAAGCTGCCGCAGAACGTGCGCTGCGCATGGCCGCCGCCTCATAATCCTCGGACGAGATTTCTCCGAAAGCCTCGGTTATGAGGTTCTCCGGAATACGCCGGGCCATCAGCGCGGCGCGTATCTTCATCTTTCCCCAGGCCGAGAAACGGACCTTGTCGCGTGCGAAGGCTGCGGCAAAACGGCGGTGGTCTATGAAACGCCGCTCGGTAAGTTCTTCAATAATCGAGCGGGTGACATCGGAGGAAAACCCTTTTGCCCGCAGTTTGCGTGCGATGTCGAAAGCGCACTGCTCGGAGCGTGCACAGAGTCCGGCCATCTTCAGCATGGCCTCGTCGCGTGTCATCGGTTTCGCCATCTTCATTTTTCAGGTCTTACGGCCGCAGCGAAACGCGGTCGGTGAGATATGTCATCTATAATGCGGACATCTACGTAACCTTCCGATTCAAGCATCTTGCGCAGGTCATCGGCAAAGAGGGGGTTGATTTCGAAATAGAGTCTGCCCCCGGGTAGGAGTGCATTCCGTCCAATCTCGGCAATCCGGCTGTAATATATCAACGGTTCGCTGTCGCTGACAAAGAGAGCCTGCGCCGGTTCATGCTCCAGCACGTTCCTCTCCATGTCTTTCTTCTCGCTCTCGGCGATATATGGTGGATTGCTCACTATTATGTCGAAGGATTCGGCGGCAGGTTCGTAACGGAAAACATCCTCGTGCAGGAAATTGATTCTTGCATGGAGTGCGGAAGCGTTCTCACGGGCTATCCGGAGTGCATCTGAAGAGATGTCTATGGCCGTTACCTGCGAGAAAGGGAGGTTGCGCGACAGGGCAATAGCTATAGCCCCGGAGCCTGTGCCGACATCAAGCACACGCAGATCCTGACCGGGATTCTCATGGACTATGAGGTCAACGAGTTCTTCCGTCTCTGGCCGAGGGATAAGCACCGCCGGTGACACCTTCAGGTCCATACCGTAAAAGCGGGCCTCGCCGAGAACATATTGAAGCGGTTCACCGGTAAGCAGACGTTTCAGAATTTCGTTCACCTTCTCCACCACATATTCCGACACCGGCCTGTCCTCATTGATTATAAGCTCCGTTGCGTTCCATCCCTTGAGATGATGAAAGATGAGTCTTGACATGGCCCGCGCCTCACCCTCGCCATACTCCGGCAAAAGCTCCCGCTGCAAAGCACGCAGCAACTCCCCCACTTTCCACTCCCTATCTTTGTCAAAATGAAACATCAGTGTAAGACAGTGCTGTTATTGTCAGTATAATCCATGATTGCTGCGGCCACAAATTTACCTAAATTAACAGGTACCGCATTACCTATCATTTGCTCCACTTCGCTTTTAGAGCCTACGAAATTGAATGTTTCGGGAAAAGTCTGTATCATGGAACGCTCCTTTGTGGAGAGAGGTCTTATGCCTTCCAGACTTTTCACCGGATCATTATGATGAATAGGATACCCACTCGGCACGGGTCTATTGACACCCCGGATTGTCGGGCTTGGCTCATCAATACTGAATATACCACGCCTTGCATAACTCCTGGGATGACGGTAATAATATTCAACATCAATTTTTTTCCCAAAATAATCCCTGACAGACATCTCCTTCGTATCAAGACGAGACAAGATGGAATCCTTAAGAAAATCGTCCTCCTCCTTAAGTTTTCCTATCATGAAGAACCGCTTTCTCTTTTGAGGCACGCCACAGAGGGCTGCATTAAGCACCACTTGAGTCAGACCATAACCCGCATCCTTGAAAATACCCGTTGCCTCAACCAGCTTCTTGGTTTTTGTTATGGTGGAAACATTCTCCATCACGAACCATTCCGGCTTCAGTATACCGATGATTTTCGCATACGATACGGTCAGATTTCCCCTGCCATTATCCTCGTTCCGCAAACCTGCGCTGCTGAAATCCTGACACGGTGGGCCGCCGATAATCATGTCCGGAGAATATTGTCCGATATTGACAGCTGCCTTTTTCTCATCCGAAAGGTCACACGTATGTATCGGATGGTCGAAGTTGATTCCATACACCCATGCAGCTGCCGGCCAGTTGTCGTAAGCTGCCACAACCTCCAATCCTGCATTCTGGAAACCTAAACTCAGACCTCCACAACCGCAAAACAAATCGACTACTCTCATCATTCAAAGATATCAGGACTGTTAACAATTACGGCATCGAATCTCCGTTCCGGACTCAGAAGATTCTGACCGCCACCCAAAATAATGTTTTTTATCTCGTATTTTGAAATTCTCGGATGCTCCAGTTCCTTACACTTCAAAAACTGATAGGTTTGTGTCCCGCTGAGGGCATAAGCCTTGTCATTAGCAATGTTATATGAATGCAGCCGGACGATGCGCCTATAGTCAAACTGACCGTATACCCCTGAATATTCCAGAAGCATCAGGTATATCCATATTATAGTCCTCATCGGCCTGGTAATTCTTTTGCTGCTTACGGAGTCTTTTCGGTTACACATCTGTATGACAGCAAGATTTGACCACACAAACACATCGAGACAATCATCCGCAAGGACAGAATTCCGCCCTTTCGATTTCCAGACCGGCTGCACGATCAAAGGTGTTTGTCTATCATTGAGATAACTGCTTACCTTCAAGACCGACTCTAGAATTTTACCATAATGAGGCAATACCTCGTCGGGTTCCTCCCAATGGTTGATTCTTGGAACCGTATTCAACATAGCCCGTAATTGATCCTTTTCTTCTGTGGTCCGGAAACTGTTACAGATGCTGCATGCGATGAAATTGATGGTAGGAGGACGCACAACTATCTCGCAGCTATACCTGTCCTCTGGAAAATTTTTTGTAGTAGTGTCAGGCAAAGCCGTGAGCTTTATTTCCAGACCTATAAGGGGAGTATCCGTTTCGGATGTATCGAGCATCACGAGGTCAATCTTCTCCCTGTCACCGGTATAAAATTTGTCATAAGC
The DNA here is from genome assembly GCA_910578385.1 of uncultured Muribaculaceae bacterium. GTDB lineage: Bacteria > Bacteroidota > Bacteroidia > Bacteroidales > Muribaculaceae > Lepagella. The sequence continues at coordinate 105,060 of CAJTQV010000008.1, forward strand.
CGGAAAACTGGCTTCAAAATTATAAAAAGCATTTTGTGACAAAGGATCAATCCGGTACAGTGTGCTACCGCTTATATAACGATGTATCACATTGTTATCCTCATCAGTACACAGGTATACCGGCTCTATACCCTTATAGCTCATATAAGCTATAAGAGACGCGGGGAATGAACTGTTGAACTGATTCTTACCCCAGCAATACTCCTGCGAATAATTTCGGCTTGAATTATTGTGATCCTGACCAAAAAGCCCCGGAACAGAATTATTTGTCGGCAATACGTAGCTGTCATTCATATTGCAAAGATATAAAAATTATCTGACGACGGCGAGGGAATGTCGGCATTTTTTTGTATTTTTGCAAATTGACAACAGAATATCCTGTTGCGTTCAGACAACAAAACAACTTGAAAAGCAGGTCTTCCACTTCCGGAAGCATAGGAATATGAGCGACAATCTTTTTGAAAACAACAACGAGACCGAGGCGGAAATGCTTGAGGTTGTTCCGCAGCAACAGTCGGCAGCCGGTTCGTATACCGACGACTCGATCCAGACCCTGAGCTGGAACGAACACATACGCCGCCGCCCGGGTATGTACATCGGCAAGTTAGGCGACGGCTCCCATACCGACGACGGTATATATATACTTGTCAAGGAGGTGGTTGACAACTCAATCGACGAATTCAACATGGGCATGGGCACACGCATAGACGTCACTCTCGACGAGCGTGGCGAAGTGACCGTGCGCGACTATGGCCGAGGCATACCTCTGGGCAAGGTGAAGAACGTGGCGTCGGAAATCAATACAGGCGGCAAGTTCGACGACAAGAACTTCAAGAAGTCTGTCGGTCTGAACGGTGTCGGCCTGAAAGCCGTCAACGCATTGTCGGACTACTGCACCGTGGCCAGTGTGCGTGACGGCAAGAAGGTGACGGTCGAGTTCGAGAAAGGACAGCTCATATCCGAGACAGAACCCACCGACACCAAGGAGCCAAACGGAACCTACGTGCGCTTCCTGCCCGACAACTCGCTCTTCCAGAACTTCCGGTTCAACGAGGAGACGGTGCAGACCATGATCGAGCACTACACATACCTCAACTCCGGATTGCAGATATTCTTCAACGGCAAGAAATACTTCTCGCGCCACGGTCTGCTCGACCTGCTCAAAGACAATCTGACCGCCACCCCGCTCTACCCCATCATACATCTGAAAGGTGACGACATCGAGGTGGTCCTCACCCATACAGACCAGAACGGCGAGGAATATTATTCGTTTGTCAACGGGCAGCACACCACACAGGGCGGTACACACCTCACGGCGTTCCGCGAACATGTGAGCCGCACCATCAAGGAGTTCTCGGGCAAAGGCTACGAGTTCTCCGACATACGCAACGGTATGGTGGCGGCGGTCAGCGTGCGCATACAGGAGCCGGTGTTCGAGTCGCAGACCAAGACGAAGCTCGGAAGCAAGGAAATTGCCCCCGACAGCCCGATAACCGTCAACAAGTTCGTAGGCGATTTCATCAAGAAGGAGCTTGACGATTTCCTGCACAAGAACCCCGACATAGCAGAGGCGATGCTCCGCAAGATCTCGCAGTCGGAGAAGGAGCGCAAGTCGATGGCCGGAATAGCCAAGCTCGCCCGCGAGAAAGCCAAGAAGGTCAGCCTGCACAACCGCAAGCTGCGCGACTGCCGCATACACTACAACGACTCCCTCAAACTCAAGAAAAACAAGGATGGGGAGATCGAGACAGATCCGCGCGAGGATACAGCAATATTCATAACCGAGGGTGACTCGGCATCGGGTACCATCACCAAGGTGCGCAACGCCGAGACCCAGGCCGTGTTCTCCCTGCGTGGAAAGCCGCTCAATTCCTACGGCATGACGCAGGAGGTTGTCTACAAGAACGACGAGTTCAACCTCCTCCAAGCTGCGTTAAATATCGAAGAGGGCATAGAGGGACTGCGCTACAACAAGGTCATCATCGCTACCGATGCCGATGTCGATGGAATGCACATACGTCTCCTTATCATCACCTTCTTCCTGATGTTTTTCCCCGATCTCATCAAGAAGGGACATGTGCATATTCTCCAGACCCCTCTCTTCCGCGTGCGCGACAAGAACGCCGTGCGACGCTCCAAGAGCAAACGACGCAAGAAAGATGCGGAGGAACAGGGCGATAAAGACACCTATTACTGCTACACCGACGAGGAACGCGAGGCGGCCATAGCCCGCTTCGGTTCGAACGCGGAGATAACCCGATTCAAAGGTCTCGGTGAAATCAACGACGCTGAGTTCGCCGAGTTCATCGGTCCGGAGATGCGTCTTGACCGTGTAAGACTCAAGAAGGAGGACTCACCCGAGAGTCTACTGGAGTTCTATATGGGCAAGAACACGATGGAGCGTCAGAACTTCATCATCAACAACCTCGTTATAGAGGATGACTCGGAGATTTAGGTTTTAGGCGTTAGGTTTTAGGCTTTAGATTTTAGATGAGCAAGATGCGTACGGGGCTATTCGCTGGGTCTTTCAATCCTTTCACTATCGGTCATAAATCGATTGTGGAGCGGACTTTAGCCATATGTGACCGAGTTGTTGTAGCCGTCGGTTATAATCCGGCCAAACCGGCAGAGGATGCGGAGAAACGGGTGGAAACCATCCGCAGTATTTTCGCCGGTGAACCACGTGTGGAGGCTGTGCTATACAGTGGGCTGACGGTTGAATTCGCCCGCAAGTGCGGTGCGGACTTCATGGTGCGCGGTGTGCGCGGTGTGAATGACTTTGAATATGAGCGTAATCTCGCCGAGGTCAACCTCCGCATATCAGGCATAGAGACCCTGCTGATGCCGGCGTTGCCGGAACTGTCGTTCGTCTCTTCAAGCATGGTGCGCGAGCTTGCCGACAACGGTTATGACGTGAGCCGTTTCCTACCCGCACCCGGCTCTGACAAACAATAATTTACATTAAGCATCTGTTAGAATCAATTGTAACAGCTACTTGATTTTAACAGCTGCTTAATAAATAAAATATTACCCAATAAGGAATAGATATGAAAAAACTACTATATCTCGTTTTCGGTGCGGCCGCCACGTTCGGCATTTTCGCACAGAAAAACATGGTAATGCCTCTTGACCAGAAACTGCGCATGGCCGAGGTTCTGGTTTCTGACTATTATGTCGATACTGTCAATGAGGAGAAGCTCGTGGAGTCGGCAATCCGCAGTATGCTTGAGGAACTTGACCCGCACTCACAGTACACCACTGCCGAAGAAACCAAGGAGCTTAACGAGCCGTTGGCAGGAAACTTCAGTGGTATCGGCATAACGTTCAACATGAACAAGGATACGCTCTATGTCATCCAGACGGTTGCGGGAGGCCCGTCGGAGCGTGTGGGTATACTTGCCGGTGACCGCATAATCTCCGTCAACGACACCGCTATCGCCGGAGTCAAGATGAAGAACAGCGACATCATGAAGCGTCTTCGTGGCCCGAAGGGTACAAAGGTCGATGTCAAGGTTCTGCGCCGCAATGCAGGCAAGACGGATTCCATCGATTTCAGAATCACACGGGCCGACATACCTATCTACAGCGTTGACGCGGCATATATGGCTGATCCCAAGACGGGTTACATCCGAATAAACAGATTCGCGGCCGAGACACGGAAGGAGTTCGAGGAGGCTGTCACCAGACTCAAGAAAGAGGGTATGGAACAGCTTATCATAGACCTGTCGGATAATGGCGGCGGTTATCTGAATGCCGCTGTCGAGATTCTCGGTGAACTTCTCCAGCCGGGTCAGATGACCGTATATACCGAAGGGCGCAATTCACCCCGCTACGATTTCAAGGCCAGCCCGCGCGGCATAAAGCCGCTGCTCGGTGACGGACGCGTTGTTGTAATGGTCAACCAGTACAGCGCTTCGGCTTCGGAAATCACATCTGGTGCGATACAGGACTGGGACCGTGGTGTGATTGTAGGACGCCGCACATTCGGCAAAGGACTCGTGCAGCGTCCCTTCCCCTTCCCCGACGGCTCGATGATCCGTCTGACAGTGGCGCATTACTACACCCCCACCGGACGGGACATCCAGAAGCCTTACAAGAACGGTGAGGCCGACGCATATCGTCATGACATCGTTGACCGCTTCAACAGCGGCGAGCTGATGCACGCGGACTCAATCAAGTATATCGACTCGCTCAAGGTCAGCACACTCCGCTCAGGACGCACAATCTACGGCGGCGGAGGTATCTCACCCGACGTGTTCGTGCCCCTCGATACCACCGACTTCACCAAGTATTACCGCGACGTTGTGGCGAAAGGCGCTCTCAACCAGTATGCCATAAAGTACGTGGACAACCACCGCAAGGAACTCAAGAAGCGGTTCAAGACCGACACCGAGTATGTCGATGGTTTCCATATTGACGAGGCCATGCTCCGGGAGCTCTACGAAACCGCAGCCAAAGAGGGTGTGGAGCCTGATGATGAGCAGGCCAAGCAGAGCGAGCCGCTGTTCAAGATGATACTCAAAGCCTTGATAGGCCGCGACCTGTATGATCAAGCCACCTACTTCAAGGTCTACAACAGCTATGACCCGATTTACAAGGAGGCTCTGCGCGTGATCAATTCCGACGAATACGACAAGATTCTGTCGCCGAAGAACTAAAAAACAAACTGAATTCCACTCAGAGTGTCGTGCATTCGTACGACACTCTGAGAAACTAATCTGACAAGAAACTTATCTAACGCTAAAAAAGAAGTTGACAACCATGAGATTTTATATCCCCACGTGTCTGCTGCTTCTCTCATCAATATCTCTCACAGCCCAGGAACGCCCCGACCTTATGGAACGTCCGGACCTTACGGGCGAGATATATACTACACCTGTAAACAAGTCGCTTGCGCCGCGTGTGTTCAAGGGTTACCGCGACATGCGCCGCAGCCGGCGTTACACCACCTTTCCCGACCCTTCGATTGCCTCCCAGGTATGGCGCGACAGCGTCCACACCACCCTGGAGCCGGAGCCGGAAATCGAGACCGATGACCTATTCCCGATATTGGACGGCGATTCAATTGTATGGTTTGATACAACAGTCGAAGAACATGTAACACCGGTTCCGGACCGGGAGGACCTGCCGGTGGCGTTCGGTTCCGTCACTCCGGACTGGCTTCGGAAGTCGATGGAAGCATACCGCATCCAGGAGGACTTTCTGTACACTTACATGATCGAGCACCCGGAGAGCATCGAATATGCCTACTGGGACCTCCCGGAGCGTCCGAGGCTCCCGGAAGAGGACCATAGCTTCAGAGGATACCTCAAGAAACTGGAACTGCCGGCTCTCGCTACAGGAGGCAAGGTCAATATCAACGGCGATACAGAACGCATAAACTGGCTGCACACCTTCAACATTGCCATTCAGTTGTCGCAGGCCTACGTATCGGACAACTGGTACCAGGGCGGTAACAGCTATCTGGCATTCTTAGGCAATTTCCTCTGGGACGTACAGCTCAACAACGTGTACCACCCCAAACTGATTTTCCAGAGCACCGTATCATACAAATTGGGCATCAACTCCACTCCCGACGACGAGTGCCACAAGTATTCGGTCTCGCAAGACCAGTTCCAGTACAACCTGAAAACCGGTTACAAGGCCGTACACAACTGGTACTACTCATTCCTGATGCAGTTCAAGACCCAGTTCCTGCACAGCTACGCCGCCAATTCCATGACGCGTACCGCCGCCTTCCTCTCTCCGGGTGAGCTGAACCTCGGTCTCGGTATGACTTATTCGAAAGAGAATGAGAAGAAGACCCTGAAATTCTCGGCCTCAATCTCGCCATTGTCGTACAACCTGAAGACATGCATAGACGACCTTGTGGATCATGCGCAGTTCGGCATCAAGCCCGACCGCAAATGGCTGAACGAAATCGGTAGCAACGCCGAACTTAATTTCTACGCCCAGCTATGGGGCAATACAACCTACACTACCCGTCTGTTCCTCTTCTCTGACTACAAGATGTTCCAGACCGATTGGGAGAACACCCTCAATTTCCAGTTCTCGCGTCTGTTCTCGACACAGATTTACGCCCATCTGCGCTATGACACTTCGGCCGACCAGAAGATAGACCGCAAATGGAAAAAGCTGATGTTCAAGGAAATTCTCAGCGTCGGAATATCGTATACATTCTCTACAAAATGATACGGCGTTCGATTATCCTCCTGCTCATGCTGCTCCCGCTGCTTCCGGCTCTGGCCGTGGAGATTTGCGACATGGGAGCAGCCCGCGACTGGTGCGACCGCGCCATGCTGCGCAATGTGGAGGGTATATGGGAATTCCCGGAAGACCAGACCCGTGTGCTGATACGCAGGGCACTCGCCGAGGACAACAGATATGACATCATAGTCATAGAATCGCCCGACACACGGCTGCATCCCGGCGACAATATCGGAAGTCTTCTCAACACTCCGTTGCCCTCGAAATTCGAGATGTCGCTCTACCGTACAAAAGAGCGCGGCATACTCGCCAATCCCGGCAAATGTCTGGCTGAATTTGACGACAAGAACGGGGCAATGATTGTAAAAGGGCGCAAGATGAAGTTCTCGCTCGCCTCGCGCTGGTTCCTCCCCTCATTCTGGCGGGCAATAAGGGTGACTGTCAAAGACCCGCTCAGCGACCTGCCAAAGGGACTTACCCGCATATATCCGCAAAGCGTGAAGAGAGACCCCGACTATCTGTAACCCAAATCGCTCCTGTCTGTAACCCAAACAATGTGAACTGATATGAAAAAGCTGACCATAATTATAGCCACTATGGCGATGCTATTCTCCGCAGCGCAAGTAAATGCACGGAAAACCGGCTATAAATTGACTGTCGAGAAAGAGAGCAAGGCTGCGAAAGAGGAGGAACAGATGTCGAAGGGGAGCTTCATGGTAGCCTCGCAATGCACGGACTGCAACAATGGCTACATGCTGTCGCAGATAGCGTTCACAGGCTATGACAAGGCCCAGACAAGCTCGACCGAGACTTTCTTCATAACCAACAACACCGACAGGACCATGACCGGGATAACGCTCTATATAGAGTATCTCGACGGCACCGGACGCCAGCTCCATAAACGTTTCGTGCGTCTATCCTGCAACATTCCGGCCGGAGAAACCCGCCGGGCCGATATAGATTCGTGGGACAAGCAGAAGTCCTTCCACTTTGAAAAGAGTGCGGCTTCTAAACGTGGCGGAATAGCCTATAATGTCATTTTTGATCCTGTGGCTTTTTATCTGAGGTTCTGAGTGCGGGAGTCCATTTGTCAGACATGAGGGAGAGAAGGTCGTCGTGTGACGTGTCGCTTTCCCACGATCGGGGCGTAAGAATCTTTACCGTCGCATACGATATGCCCACAGCAATCAGGTAGGGCACTATGAAACAGAAGGTATCGGTCGACTCGCAGAGTATGAACACAGCCATCAACGGCGCATGAATGGTTCCGGCCATCACAGAGCCCATTCCGGCGAGAGCGAAGAACCAAACAGGCAACTCTGTACCAATAAGCATATTGCAGAGCGACGCGAAGAGGTATCCGGCAACAGCCCCTGCAAAGAATGTCGGCACGAAATCGCCCGAGACACCACCTCCACCGTTGGCCGCAGCCACCAGAACACCTTTCATGAGTATGATTGTCCCGAGCGCGACAAACGTCCAGAGAGGGGCGGTGTGTCGGGCAAGAATACCGCTGTCGGTAAATGATACATTGCGGCCATTAATCAGATCGGTTATGATATTCATGCCTTCGCCGAAGAGAGTCGGGAACATGAAGACTGCGACAGAGAGAATGACACCTGTCGTGACAGCAGCAATCCAGGGATTCCGGATTCGACCGAAAAAGCCGGTGGCCTTCTTCTTGGTGTACGTATAGTATATGCTGTACAGTCCACAGAAGAAACCCAGCACAACTATCCACCCGAATGTATGGGCATCGGTTGTGAATGCACGGTCAAAGAAGATGTCGAAAGTGAAGTCACTCAGGAAATAGGCAGTCGACGATGAGAGCAGGCACGCAAGTATAAGGGCTATGACCGGCAGTGTGGTCAGTTCAAGCTGCAACACTTCGAGTGCGAAAAGCACTCCCCCGAACGGAGATTTAAAGATGGCCGCGATACCCGCACCGCCTCCGATTCCAACTAAAATACGCATCCAATCACGCGAAACCCCGAACCAGCGCCCTATCGCACTTCCAATCGCCGCCCCGCTCAGAGCCGTCGGGCCTTCGGAACCTCCTGAAGCACCGGTACCGATGGTCACGGAGCATCCTACAATCGGATTGAATATAAAGAACGGACTCATGCGGTAATCGCCGCTCTTCAAAGTGTCGGATATTATTTTTGTGCCGCGCGCCACGCTATGACCTATAACATAACGCTGATAGATGCTGGTAAGTAAAATGCCGGCGAGCGGCCATATCAGAAACCGGATATTCGGTTTTCCGATATGGACGCCCGCCAGTATGGAGTTGTTGAGCAGACTGATCAGACCCTTGAGCGCGGCAGCAGCCATGCCGGTGAAGATACCTAACAGCAGAGCGATGATTATCAGCTCCACGCTTTCGGGCATGTGAGCATCCTGCCAGCGGAGATATGCCGTGCGGAACATGCGCAGGCGTGCTCCGAGGCGGTCGATATGGATGTTGAGTCTGTCAGATATTCTTGTCATGTCACCAGTTCTGGAGAATCATTACCTCGCGGGGTGCGAAAGTCATCTCCTCTGAAATGGTAACATCCGAATCGGTCAGTATGTTGTGAAGTTTTGTGCCGTAAGGAAGAATTTCGAGCGTGCGCTCCATTGTCACAGTCAAGGGCACGTCGCGACCGTTCATCATGACGGTCACCTCCTTGTCGCCGAGTTTGCGACGGTATACATAGAGACCGTTCTGCGGCATGAAGTGCTTGAGCGAACCCTTGGCCATAACCTCGCGAGCCTCGCCACGACGCCAGTTCAGCACTTTCGAAAGGAAGTCCCAGGCCTCGTTCTGGATGTCAGTGCGTCCCTCGCGAGTGAACGCGTTGACCTTGTCGCCGGGGAAGCCTCCGGGCATGTCAAGACGGATATAACCGTCGCTACCCTCTTTTGACCCGTTCATCAGCAGCTCAGTGCCGTAATATATCTGCGGGATTCCACGCGATGTGAGCAGGAATGCCTGAGCCTGTTTCCAACGGCCGAGAGAGTCGGGCATCTCAGCAAGGAAACGGTCGGTGTCGTGGTTGTCGAGGAATGTGAGGATTTTCTGCGGATTGGGGAAGAGGAAATCGTTCGACAGATGATCGTAGATTGCATTGAGACCACCCCACGGAGTAGTGTCGTCGGAGAAAGCCTTGCGGCCGTTGAGGATGTAGAAGAAGTCCATGACGCTCGGCAGATGGGTATCGACCGGGTTGAGCTTGTTGCCGCTCTGCCAAAATGCGGATCCGGCCTCGTTGGCATACCAGCACTCACCCACGATATTGAAACCGGGGTATTCACGGAGCACATCCTCAGCCCAGCTTGCCATACCCTTCATGTCGGCATAAGGGTAAGTATCCATGCGGATACCGTCGATTTTTGACGATTCAATCCACCATATCGAGTTCTGGGTAAGATACTTCATGAGATGAGGATTGCGCTGGTTGAGGTCAGGCATACCGGGGACAAACCAAGCGTCTACGGTATGTTCGAGGTCATAGTCGGAGACATATGGGTCATGAACGGTGGTGAGACGGTAATTGGTCATCATGTCACCGTCAGGATTATTGTACCAGTCGCGGCTCGGGGCATCTTTCATCCAGGGATGGTTGGAGCCTGAATGGTTGAAAATCATATCCATGACAACTTTAAGACCCTTGGCGTGGGCTTCCTCTATGAGGGCGTTCCACTCCTTATTTGATCCGAAGCGCGGGTCAATGTTGTAGTAGTCGGTGGTGGCGTAGCCGTGATAGCTGCCCCCGGGCATATCATTCTCAAGCACGGGGCATACCCAGATTGCCGTCACACCGAGCGAATCGATATAATCGAGATGGTTGCGGATACCACGCATGTCTCCGCCGTGACGGGCATTCGGGTTCTCGCGGTTCGCACCGATGGGATAATCAAGACCTTTCATGCTTATTTCCTTGTCATCAAGACCTTTGGCAAAACGGTCAGGCATAAGAAGATAGAGCACATCGCCGGCATCGAATCCCTTGTATTCCGAAGCGGCGCGGTCGCGGGCTTTCAGTTCATAGGGGAATGATGACTTCTTGCCATTGAGAGTGTAATTCACTTTCAGGCTACCGGGGTGGGTGTCCGGAGCGATTGTAAGGTAAAGAAACTTGTAGTTTTTTGAATCGAGGGCAACTTGTTTGTCAAGCTTCACGCCAGGATAATCAATAGAGAAATCGGCATCGGCAATCTGAGGACCATTGACCATGATCTGAAGAGTGTCGTTAGCCATACCGACCCACCAGAACGGTGGTTCGACACTGTTTACTGATGTTGCAGGCTTGGCTGCAAACAGCGAAGCCGCGCCGGCGAGAATACCCATCACAATACCGGTTATTTTCTTCATGATGATAAAAATTATGTAGGTTAACACATGGCAGTGGCGCATGGAAAACCATACGTCACCACAGTCGAGGCAAAACCTCTTTGCAAAGTTAATGCTATTTTCTTATCCATGCAAGGGCAATCCAAAATTCGATTATTTCGAATATTTTGTTTATCTTCGCAGAATAAAGCAGATACATATGAAATTCAGGACTGAGATTGAAATCGGACATGGGGAAGTGACATTACGACCGGAGAAACCGGTGGTGATGGTGGGATCTTGTTTCGCCGACAATATCAGCGGACGTATGCGCCGTTGTCTGTGGGACGCGTGCAATCCGCTCGGAGTCCTTTTCAATCCACTTTCCATTGCAGCAGCGCTGGAGCTTACTCTTTTTAATCCGGAACCGGAAGCCAGCTTCCGCGACAGTCTTTTTGAACATCAGGGAATCACCCACTCCTGGTTGTTTGACACACATACATCAACCCTCGACGGAGCGGAAGGTGCGACCGCAATCTTCAACCGTCGCAGAGATCGGCTTCGCACCATGCTCGAAAAGGGTGAGACCCTGTTCGTGACCTTCGGCACCGCCTTCTGCTACTTTCTAAATGAGGATTCTGAGAGCTATCAGAATTATGGGGCTTATAAGACCTATGAGCCCTATAACACCGACAAGGCTCCCATGCCGCCGGTGGTTGCCAACTGCCACAAGCAGCCGGCCGCGATGTTCACCAGGCGGCGTGTGACCTGCGGGGAGATTACCGATGTATGGCTCAAACTTGCTGAGAAATTGAAAGCTCGCTTTCCTAACCTGAAGATAATATTCACTGTCAGTCCGGTGCGGCATGTGCGCGACGGTCTTGCAGAGAATTCCCGGTCGAAGGCCACGTTGCTGCTGGCAGTTGACGAGCTGTGCAGCAAAATGGATTTCTGCCACTATTTCCCTGCATATGAGATAGTGAATGATGACCTCAGGGATTACCGTTTCTATGCGTCAGACCTTGTTCATCCGTCGGACGAAGGGGTTGAATACATATGGGAACGGCTCCGCGAGGCATATCTCGACGAAGCCGGTCTGAAGTTTCTGAAAGAGGGAGAGGCGATAGCGAGGCGTGCCGCCCACCGCCCGATTATGGAGATACCGGAACAGAGGGCGGCATTCCGGAACAAAACCATGGAGCTGTACGAGGATTTCCGAAGACATTATCCGGATTCGCTGGAACTGCAATGAGTTGCCAATATTGGCGATTTGTCAGCATTGACCCGCTTAAACCGGATGCATAGGTTAAACCGGACGCATGGGTGAAACCGGACGCACTGGCCGTGCGTCCCTACAGGATGAATTTTTGGGATACCTGCGTACCGTCCGGGGATTGCATGGTCAGGAGGTACATTCCTTTGGTGAGGCCTGACAAATCTACTGTTGAGATTGCTTCTGATATTTCTCGCGAAGAGATTGTCTGACGGCCATCAATTCCGCAGACTGTCACCGTAAGTTTACGGCATCCCGGATTGTAAATCTGCGCCTGGTTTCCCGATATGCACACACGCGGTTTATCCTCTGCCGCAACATACTCTACCCCGGTCTCGCCAAGTACAAGGCGCAATCCCTCGTATGGGTTGAACCATCCTTGACCGTGACGCGGATTGCCGCTGTCAGGATAATCATGCGAATTTACCGCCGCGATGACCTCAAGCACATCATCGACTGTCATGTCCGGCTTGGCCTCAAGCCAGCATGCTATACTTCCGGCGACATATGGAGTGGCCATGGAAGTTCCTCCATCAGACGCCCAATACCATGACTTTCCATCAAGTTCCGTCACAGCATTCATATAATTGATTCGCGAGGGGGCGGCTTCCAGATAATGTCCGTTGCAGGCGGAGACGATGAAACAGCCGGGAGCGACCGTATGGGGCAACACGCGGCCATCAATCAGTGTTCCGTAGCCGGATCCGGAATTAACCTTGCCGACATCTTCGGGTGAGCCCCGGTCAATGGTACCGCCCATTACGCTTGGCAAGGAAGAACGTGTGTTATACATTCCCACTACAACTATATTCTCGCCTGTGGCGATATCACTGACCGACAGGTCACTGCCTGCCCAGTCGTAGCCGGGCCATACGCGGGTCCATGTGTACTGGCAGTCAGCGCTTACATCAGCATGTACTCCCGGTTCGCCGTAGAAGCCAAGGCCGATGATATAACGGGCCCAGGCACCATTTGACGACGGATTTGGCTCGTCAGTATGTGTATCATACTCCACCTCAGTAACCCATCGCCCGTTAAGGTCGCTCACATAGCCACGAGCACGGATCTCGCCGGTCATGAACCCGGCAAACGATGCGTCGCTGTCGGAAGATACCGATACCTCGAACGGACCGCTGCAATCAAACTCAGGGCCTTCCCACAGAACCTTGCGGTCGTATTCGTCGAATATGTAGAGACGCACCCCCACAGGACGGGAGTCCGCGCTCCAGGCATCAGTCATACCGTACATATCGAACTGCGTCCAATTGGAGGAATACAGGAGCACCCGCCAATCAGGTTTATCCGCTGAGAATGTGGTCTGGTAAAATGCCTTTGTGTTACCTTCATTACCTGCCGCCATGCAGATTATCGCCTCCTCGCCGAGAAGGCTCATATAGCGGTTGAAGAGTGTAGAGCCATCATGAGGGCCGTTGTAGCTGCCGATTGAGAGATTGATTACAGCCGGCTTGCCTACCGATTTCGCATACTCTATTATATCCTCGCACGCCGAGAGAATGCCGGCATCGTAGAGTTTTGATGTAGCCGCCACAATCTCGGCACCCGGAGCCATGCCTGAATATCCTGCGCCGGTGTAAGACCCGGTCATGATATTGGCGACATGCGTGCCGTGGTACATACCGTCATTGTCAGTAGTCCAGGCGGCAATCTCTTCGGGAGTGTCAAGCACTTTCCTTATTCCCTGCGGCTCATCGTAATACACAAGCCTCTTGACACGCGATTTGCCGTCGGCATCAAGAAAAGCTATATGGTCGGGATCGAAGCCGGTATCGCAGAAACCGACCACTACACCTTTTCCCGTATAAGGAGATGATATACCCTCGCCGGTGTGCATACGGTATGCGCCGAACATCTTCCGGGCCTCGTCCATGGCCGGTACAGCCCGGCGGGGTCGTGGCGACCGTGACATTCCACGCAGTTTCTCAGGTGCCGGCATATCGACCGGAACCAGAGCGAGTGCCATGTCGGCACGGCGATGCCATATGATGACACCCCGGCTTTCCAGCTCGGCAGCCTCTGCATCATCCTCCACTATCAGAATGGAGGGTATATATTTGTATTCATCTTCACTTTCTGCGGCACGTGCTGCAAACGGAAACAATCCGCACACCGACACCACAGCCGCCAATATCGCTTTCTTATATATCTTATTCATTTAAAATCGTTTCATATTGTTACATAACCCCGGAACCTGAATCACACTCAGGCGATGGCCGGCACAAGGTAGCGGGCCATGAGATAACCGCCGCCTATAAGCCAGATGTAGAGGAAGAACGCGAGCACGAAAGGCTTGGCACCCGCCTTCTTGAACTTGTCGAAGCTCGTCTCGGCACCGAGAGCAGCCATGGCCATGGTCAGCAGGAACGTGTCGAATTCATTTATCCAGTTGACTACCGCAACCGGAAGAAGGTCGAACGAGTTGAAACCGATAACAAGCAGGAAGCCGAACGCGAACCAGGGCACCGCAACCTTGCGCTTGCCACCCTCCGACGACGAGTTTTTGGCTCTTGCTGCCATCCACCATCCGAGGATTATCAGCACCGGCACAAGCAGCATGACGCGTATCATCTTGACAATAATCGATACACCGGCAATCTCCTCGCCCATGGCATTACCGGCACCCACCGCATGAGCCACCTCATGAAGCGTCGAACCGGAGAATATACCCATCTGCGTAGGGCCGAGGTCGAGTATTCCCGCACGGTATGCGACAGGATAAAGGAACATCGACAACGTACCGAAAATGACCACCGTAGCGACTGCCACAGCCGTCTTGTAAGGCTTGGTGTGCATCGTGGCCTCGGCTCCGAGCACGGCTGCCGCACCGCATATGCCGCTACCTATTGATGTCAGCAACGCTATGTCGCGGTCCATCTTCATGAGCTTGCCTATCCAGACACCGCCGAGAATGGTCAGGGTGACAATTATCACATCGACAATTATAGCTGGCAGACCCACCGCCATTACATCCTGGAAAGTCAAGCGGAAACCATAGAGAATGATACCGAGACGTAGAATCCGTTTCGAGCAATACTGAATGCCGGGTGCCCACGTGTCGGGCAGATGCGAACGGAGCGAGTTGGCATAGAGCATACCGAGAATGATACCTATGATAAGGGGTGAGAATGAGAGGTCGCGCATGACCTGTGCCTGCCCGATGAAGAATGCGGCGCACGCGAAGAGCGCCATGAAGAGTATGCCATGCAGTTTGCCGGCGTGCTTCTCAAGTTTCATATGTATGTTTCGTAATAGATTTTATTTTTAAACGTCCGTTTGATAAAAACAACGTAAAAGCAACAGATTTTAACATATTACTTTTTGCGATACGAATTAAAAAGTGCTATATTTGCGCCATAAACCTTACAACGCGTTAATCATGACAATCAAATGGACATCGGGCAGTCTGACGGTCTTTGCTGGCTGTCTGCTTGTTCTTGTAATAAACAGCATGGCGGCCGACCGGTTCAGACCGGACCTGAATCCGGGTACGGTTCCAACAGCTGACCATTACAGCGTGCTGACAACACCGTTTGACGGTGACAGCATCCTCATGGAGTCGTTCCTCAAAGTAATGGTATTTCCTCCTGCCAAAGGATACTCGCGCATAACAATCAACCGTCGTGAGATCGAGGAGCGCGGACTCAGAGCCTCGCTGAAAGGTGAGCGTCCTTTAATCCTGAATCCTGAACTGGGCAAACGGACCAAAGGCGCAATGCTGAAACTGACTGAACCCGCAAGTCCGGGTGAGTGGGAACTTTCCATTCCTTCCGGCTACTTCTATCTGGACAGTCCGACACGCGAGCTTGATTCGGCACCGGCCGATACAGCGGAATTCATGTCGCTCACAGCCAAAGACGCATGGCATGTTTCTGGCACACCCTGGCAGGGACCGGGAATGTTCTCCGTGCATGATGACGACGCAATCGACAGTTTCATACCCACATCAAGGCCGTCAGCATGGATGACGGGCGGTTACCTCTCCACATGCTATCCTCTGCTGGAGAGTCTCGGCATAAAAGGGAATGTCGCCGCCGAGGGGCAGCGCATGGGATTGACCGTTGACCCTCCGGTGCTCAGCTACAACGGCGTAACCCTGCGTAAACTTCAAAACGAGCGTGGTTGGGACATCATGTCACACACCATGACCGCCCGTTATTACACCCGGAACTGGTATGTGGAAAGCCTTGACAGCGAACTTGCGGACAAAATACTCCGCGAGGCCACATATGCCGGAGAGACAAGCAATTTAACAACTTCCGTTTATGATGCCGAGACCGGAAGACAGTATCAGGTCAATGCCGACAGATCCGGATGGGTTGAAACCGATTCATGCTACATAAAGGCTTATGTAAGTGATTACCGCACCGGGAAGGTCATGATGAGCAATCCTTTGTTCTCGGTTGACTACCAGCATGGCGAGTGGTTCCGTCTTGCACGAAAATTCGGTATAAACGCCCGCACATGGACCTCCTGCGGCGGAATCATTTCCCACGCCAACGTGCGCGAGATAAACGAGATATGTCCCTGGGGATTCGCTGACCTTGAACATAACGGCATAAACGTGCCTCCTTTCGGATCCACGGTGACACGCATGAGCGTTGACGGACTCTATCTTGATGGTTACAAGGGAGAGACCGACACCGACAACAGTTTCAATCAAAAGCATTTCGAGTTCTACAAATCGAAGATTGACGAGACGGCCGAAAAGGGCGGCTGGGTTGTGCTGTCGATGCACGGCTACCGTCCCGCCTATTACAACTACCGTCCCGGAGCTTTGGTTTCGGAAGGTGGAACCTATCCCGACGAATGGGTGTTCCCGGTAAGAAGCATCGATAAGTATCCCGACACTTATCTTGACCCGCCTGTCGAGAAAGGAATTAATGACTGGAGCGAATGGTATCCTTGCCCGGGGACGCGTCTTGAAATGATATGGCAGCTGTGCAAGTACGCCAAAGAGAAGGGCCTGATTCCGGTAACAAGCTCGGAGGGTTTCGAGCGCATGGGAAATAAGGTGAACGTCGGACTTTTCACAAAAGGTGGCGCATACGACATTGACCGCGAGATCATCATCGGCACCCGTGACAACTATCCTCATTACGTGGTAGGCGCCAACGGTGAACAATATTACTACAACCGTGAGGAAACCTATGACATAACCGCAACATATTACGTGTATGACGCGGCACATTCTCCTGAAAAAGAGCAAGATAATAATCCGACAACCGGTCCGGTACGTGACCCCTCACAGGGGAATGGCTCAGAGGAGAATTTGCTCGATGTCATTTCTCCCGACGGCATAAGATACAAAGTAAAAAGCCTCGGCGGACTGCGCGAAGGTCTCTGGATAGTGAACGGCCGGAAAGTGCTCATCAGAAAAAAATGATTATTTTTTCTAAAATTTTTGTATATCGGAAAAATTCACTAATTTTGGGACAAGAAAACTAACCTATTACAACAAATAGCATAAAAAGCATTTACCATGGAAATACCATTTGCAGAATCATGGAAAATCAAGATGGTTGAACCCATCAAAAAAAGCACTCGTGAGGAACGTGAGCAGTGGCTCAAAGAAGCACACTACAATGTGTTCATGCTCAAATCCGACCATGTCTACATCGACTGTCTGACCGACTCGGGTACAGGTGCGATGAGCGACCGTCAGTGGGCAGCCATGATGACCGGTGACGAGTCTTACGCCGGCGCACGCAGCTTCTATGAGCTGAAGGATGTCATCAACCGCATAACCGGTTTCGAATATGTAATTCCCACCCACCAGGGACGTGCCGCCGAGAACGTGCTCTTCTCTCACCTTGTAAAGGCAGGAGACATCGTTCCGGGCAACTCTCACTTCGACACAACAAAGGGTCACATCGAGAGCCGTAAGGCATTTGCAGTTGACTGCACCGTTGACGAGGCAAAGAACACTCAGCTTGAGGTTCCCTTCAAGGGCAACGTTGACCTCAAGAAACTTGAGGCTGTTCTTGAGAAGGATGCCGACAAGGTTCCCTTTATCATCGTGACAATCACCAACAACACCGCAGGTGGCCAGCCCGTTTCTATGGAGAACCTCCGTGGCGTGCGCCGTCTTGCCGACAAATACAACAAGCGTGTCATCTTCGACTCCGCCCGCTTTGCCGAGAACGCGTATTTCATCAAGATGCGCGAGCCTGAGTTCAAGGATGCAACCATCAAGGAAATCTGCCGCGAAATGTTCAGTCTGGCCGATGCCATGACAATGTCGTCAAAGAAGGATGGTCTCGTGAACATGGGTGGCTTCATCGCTACCCGCTGGGAAGACATCTACGAGGGTGCCAAGAAGTTTGAGATTCCTTTCGAGGGCTTCCTTACATATGGCGGTATGAACGGCCGCGACATGGCAGCACTCGCCGTAGGTCTCGACGAGAACACCGAGTTCGACATGCTCCAGACCCGCATCAAGCAGGTTGAGTACCTCGCAGCCAAGCTCGATGAGTATGGCATCCCCTACCAGCGTCCTGTAGGAGGTC
This sequence comes from uncultured Muribaculaceae bacterium, assembly GCA_910578385.1. Taxonomy (GTDB): domain Bacteria; phylum Bacteroidota; class Bacteroidia; order Bacteroidales; family Muribaculaceae; genus Lepagella. Next base: position 123,379 of record CAJTQV010000008.1, read on the forward strand.
ACGCCCTCTTCATCGACGCCGACAAGGTTCTCGACCGCATTCCCAAGGAGGAGTTCCCCGCACAGCGTCTCACCATGGAGCTTTATCTTGAGGCCGGCGTGCGTGGATGCGAGATCGGTTATCTGCTCGCAGACCGTGATCCCGTGACCCGCGAGAACCGCTTCGGTGGCAACGACTTCCTGCGTCTCTGCATCTGCCGCCGCACCTACACCAACAACCACATGGATGTTATCGCTGCAGCGCTCAAGAATGTCTATGACCGCCGTCACGAAATCACCCGTGGTGTGAAGATTACATGGGAGGCTGAGCTTATGCGCCACTTCACCGTGCAGCTCGAACCCCTCGGATAAAAGACATCTCTGACATATAGTCAGAAAAGCAAACAGAGTCCCGTAGCCGACAAGCCCGGCTACGGGACTCATTCTTTTTTCATGGAACGGAGGAATCAATAGCGGTAATTTTGCAATATCGCGAAATTACCTTATTTTTGTAAACGATATCTAATAACCATGAAGAACGGAGAAATTTATCCACCCTATACGGTCGGAGTCGACCTCGGGGGAACCAATACCGAGCTGGCGGTTGTCGATGCCGTCGGCCATATAATAGCACGCGACAGCTTTCCTACGGCAGTACCGAAACGTGGGGCGGAAAACAGCGACAGTTCACCGGTCGTGGGTGACTGGGCTGATGAACTTGCCACCCGCATAAACCGCATGATACGGGAGTCAGGGCTGGAAGAGCGTATAGAGGGAATCGGAATCGGCGCCCCATGCGCCAACGCTGTGACGGGGTGCATCGAGGCGGCCACCGACTTGCCGTGGCCCTCCCCTATCGCTTTGGCAAACATGATGGAATCGCGTCTCGGCATACCGGTTACGGTCAGCAACGACGCAAACGCCGCCGCAATCGGTGAAATGACATATGGTGCAGCCGCCGGACTGAAAAATTTCATAGTGCTGACTTTGGGCACCGGTGTCGGAAGCGGCATTGTCTGCGACGGGCATCTTATGACCGGGGCACGCGGATTCGCAGGGGAATTGGGTCATGTGACCTTCCCGTTTGCCGACGACCGGTTGTGCGGTTGCGGACGGCACGGTTGTCTTCAGACCGTGGCCTCGGCAAAGGGAATCCGCCTTACTGCCAAGCGTTTGCTGAGCGACACCGAGAGGCAGTCGTCACTCAGGGATATTCCTGAGAAAGATATGTCACCCAAGGTCATAGAACAGGCGGCACGCAATGGAGACCCCCTTGCAGCGGAGGTATATGAGTTCACCGGCCGTTGCCTCGGACTCGCGGCGGCAGAGTTCGCGGCATTCACCGACCCGGAGGCCATAATACTTTTCGGGGGAGTGTCCAAGGCCGGAGACCTGCTGCTCGAACCGATGCGCAAGGCGTTCCACGACGCAGCCCTGCATCTGTACCGCGACCGTGTACGGTTTCTGCTGTCGGGTGTTAGCGATTCCGATGCCGCCATACTCGGCGCAGCCTCACTGCCATTCATCAAAATCTGACATACATGAAATCATTCAAAACCGGAGCATTGGCGGCACTCATGTTGCTCGCTCCATCTATAGTTGGCCCGGCACATGCCGCGGAATATACCCCCTCGGCCGAAGTCATGAAATCGCGTGAGCAATTCGCCGACGACCGCTTCGGCATATTCCTGCACTGGGGAATATACAGCATGTTTGCACAGGGGGAATGGTACCTCAACTATGGCCCGCAGGCTGAGGAATATATGAAAGCGGCCAAGGGCTTCTACCCCGCCGACTTCAACGCCGCAGAATGGGTCGCAGCCATAAAGGATGCGGGAGCGAAGTATATCTGCATCACGACCCGCCATCATGACGGATTCTCGATGTTCGACACGGCGGAGAATGACTACAACATAGTTGACGGTACTCCCTTCAAGCGAGATATTCTCAAGGAACTGTCGAACGAATGTCAGAAACAGGGAATCGCGCTTCACCTCTACTACTCCCACCTCGACTGGGTGCGCGACGATTATCCGCAGGGCCGCACCGGGCATGACACAGGCCGCGATGCCTCGAAGGCAGACTGGGACTCATATTACGGCTTCATGAACCGTCAGCTCACCGAATTGCTCACCAATTACGGCCCGATACGTGCCATCTGGTTTGACGGCTGGTGGGACCACGACGAGGATGCAGTGCCTTTTGACTGGCACCTCGACGAGCAATATGCCATGGTGCATTCGTTGCAACCCGGCTGCATGGTGGCCAACAACCACCACCAGACACCTTTCGCAGGTGAGGATATACAGATTTTCGAGCGTGACCTGCCGGGCGAGAATACCGCCGGACTCTCAGGACAGGCAATCAGCCGTCTGCCCCTTGAGACCTGCAACACCATGAACGGAATGTGGGGCTACAAGCTGCGCGACCAGGACTATAAGGATACCAAGACTCTTGTCCGTTATCTTGTGCGCGCCGCCGGAATGGGAGCGAACCTGCTTCTGAATGTCGGACCGCAACCCAACGGCGAACTTCCGGCAACCGCCCTCGCCCGCATGAAGGAAATCGGCCAATGGCTCCGCAAGAACGGAGAGACCATCTATGCCACAGAGGCGGGACCTTTTCCAGAGCAGTCATGGGGAACCGCAACCCGCAAGGGAAACCGGCTCTTTCTTCACGTAATGTCGCCCGACACTGACGCTATTCTTCTGCCGGCCGGTGTGAAAATCAAGACCGCCAAGGAGTTCTCTTCAGGGCGCAAACTTAAGACGGCGCAAGCGGACGGTCATTCCGTCATATCTATCGGAGACACCGCAGACAGTATCGACTACATAATAGAATGCGAGATATGAACGATTTGACAAGCTCTTCGTCAGGCCCGGTTGACAGGAAGAGCGTACAGTTGGAGATATGCTGCGGCGACATAGGAAGTGTTCTTGCCGCACAAGAAGGTAGCGCACGGCGTATCGAACTTTGCTCCGGACTGACCGACGGCGGCTTAACCCCTTCGGTCGCACTTATCCGTGCGGCCTCGGAATGCGGCATTGCGGAAATAAACGTTCTTATCCGTCCACGCCCTTACGATTTCCTCTATTCAGGTGCTGAGGTCAACTTGATGTGCCACGACATCGAGGCGGCTGTACATGCCGGAGCCACGGGCATAGTGATAGGGGCGTTGAAAGCAGACGGAAATGTGGATAGAGACATATGCAGTCTGTTGATCCAGACGGCACGCGATGCCTCAGAGCGTCATATCAATATCACTTTCCACCGGGCGTTCGACGTTGCACGTGATGCGGATTCCGCCCTGTCTGACATAATTGAATTGGGCTGCGACTGTCTGCTGACCTCAGGAATGGCCGATACCGCCGAGCATGGCATACCGGTACTTCACAGGCTTGTGGAACGCTGCGAGAGTGCCATAACGATAATGGCGGGAGGTGGTGTGAACTGCGGCAACGCCGCAAAGATAATAACCGCAACAGGAGTAGGAGCCATCCATTCCACAGCACGCACTTCGCGCCCGAGCGGAATGATGTTCAGACGCGAAGATGTGCCCATGGGTGCCCCCGGCATGGATGAATATACGTTGCGCCAGACTGACCCTGAGACAGTCTCCCGGCTCCTTCAAATCACTAAAACACTGACAACATGCGAAAGATAATATTGACAGCCTCGACATTGGCTGTCGCCTTAGGTTCATGGGCGCTTACCCGTCAGGAAGCCCTCGATTTCCTTTACGGCGCGATGTCGCTGCCCGACAAGACAGACTACCCGGCCTCTTTCTATGAGGCTAATGTCGATGCCTCGCTGCGCACGCGTGCCGAAATGCCATGGGGATCAAGTGTGCCTGACCGGGAGTTCCTCCATTTCGTGCTTCCGGTGCGTGTGAACAACGAGAACCTTGACACCGCCCGCATGGCCTTTTATGCTGAGTTGAAAGACCGTGTCAGCGGACTCTCCATGCGCGACGCCATACTTGAAGTGAACCACTGGTGCCACGAGAAGGTGACTTACCGTCCGTCGGACGCACGAACCTCCTCTCCGCTCTCTGCCGTAAGCCAGGCCATAGGACGCTGCGGCGAGGAGTCAACGTTTACGGTTGCGGCACTCCGTTCGGTGGGTATTCCGGCGCGTCAGATCTACACACCGCGCTGGGCGCACACCGATGACAACCACGCGTGGGTGGAGGCATGGGCTGACGGCGAATGGTATTTCCTCGGTGCCTGTGAACCGGAACCGGTGCTGAATCTCGCATGGTTCAACGCTCCGGCCTCGCGCGGTCTGCTGATGAGCACGAATGTGACCGGGCAGTACTATGGTGCCGAGGAAGTTCTGCTCCGCGAGCCCCTCACAACCCGCATAAACGTTACATCGAACTATGCACCCGTTGACACACTCCGTGTCCGCGTGCTTACTGCCGATGGTAAGCCCGCGCCCGATGCCCGCGTGAATTTCTGCATATACAATTATTCGGAGTTCTACCCCGCCGTGTCCAAGACCTCTGACGCTGACGGCAATGCCTCACTCACCGCCGGACTCGGTGACATGATTGTGTGGGCTACCGACGGAGAGAGATTCGGTTTTACGAAGGGCAGACCGGGAGAGGCCGTGACTGTCACGCTCGACAAGGATGGCTCGTCGGAATTTATAGCAGAGACTGACATCATTCCTCCGGCATCGCGCAACTCCCAGCCTGCCGTGAGTGCCGGGATGAGAGCGGAGAATGACCGCAGATTCGCACGCGAGGATTCTATCCGCAATGCTTATACCTCAACATTCTGCACCGATGCCCGGGCGCGTGAGATTGCCGCCGGTCTTTCTCTTGATGCGGATTCGCTGGCCAAGGTTCTTGTGCTGTCGCGTGGAAACCACGGCATGATTACGGAATGTCTGGAGAGCCTTGAAGGAAATAAGCGGAATCTAGCTCTTTCCATGCTGCTTAATGTCACTGAAAAGGATATGCGCGATATTCCGGAGGAAGTTATTCTCGATAATGTACGCAATGTAACTGACCGCTCGAAAGTTGCGTCATGGATTGATGATGCGGTCTTCAACCGTTACATCCTCTCTCCCCGCATAGAGAATGAAGGGTTGCGTACATGGCGCGGCTATCTCACCGCCGCTCTCGACTCGGAAGGAGTTGGCCCGGATGTTACGGAACTGACAGCATGGATAGACAACCATATCGAAGCGGGCGATGCTGACAATCCGCTGAGACTCCGCATGAGTCCGATGGCCGTTATGGAGACCCGCAAGGCCGATGTCCTGTCGCGTGGCATATTCTTTGTGGCGACCGCACGCACGCTCGGCATTCCAGCCCGCATTGACCCGGTGACAGGTGCTGTGCAATACATGTCGCCCGACCGTCGCTGGCAACGCGTGAAATTCAAAGGTGAGAGCACGGAGACCGGTACCGTGAAAAATGCGACCGGTACGTTGAAACTTACTTTCGCTCCCCAGGGACACATTGTTGACCCGAAGTATTATTCACAGTTCTCGATCTCGCGCATTGAGAATGGAGTGGCACGTCAGCTGGAATTTGACGAGGAAGGTACGGTTTCCTCAATATTCGCGACTCCGGTCGAGCTGGAGGCCGGTCAGTATATGCTCATGTCCGGACAGCGTCTTGCCAACGGCGGCGTGCTGGCGCGTTGCGAGGTGTTCCGGCTTGGAGCCGGCGAGGATATGGTCAGGGAGTTGAAGATACGACGCGATGACAGCGAGGTGTCGGTAATCGGCTCGCTCAATGCCGAGAATATCTACCATGATATCGCGCTCGACACTGACAAGAGTCTGCTGTCAACTACCGGACGCGGCTATTATGTATTGGGTCTTATCTCGCCCAACCATGAGCCGTCGACCCACGCGCTCAATGACATCTCGGCCGTGGCCTCGCAACTGGAGGGAACCGGCGTGAAGATCATGCTGCTGTTCGACAGCGCGGAGAGTGCGTCACGGTTCAACCGCGAGGCTTTCCCGAAGCTGCCGACGAACGTGGTCTTCGGCATTGACAACGGCGGAGCGTCGCGCCGCGACATAACCGAGTCGCTTCACCTTGACAATCCGGTCAACCCGGTCTTCGTGATAGCCGACACCTTCAACCGCGTGGTCTGGCTCTCGACCGGCTACACCATCGGCACCGGCGACCAGCTCCTCAACATCCTCCACCGCGTCCAATAAAACCCAATCCAAGATATAAAAGAACAGGTGCGTTTGCAAGAAACGCACCTGTTCTTTTATTTTACCACCAGAAATTGCTCACAAGTCCAATCCGATGATTTTCCTCTGAATTACAGAAACATCAACAGTAGAGTAATCAGATTTGTCATAGATATCCATCAAATAAACATCTCCTCCGTTTTCAACGGTTACAACTGTATATGTGATGACTCTGGCACCACCGGATTTTCCCCGTCCCTTGGAAGTAATAGCCCTACGGATTTTCCGTATGCCGGGACTAAGTTCATCCCCTTGGAATGGATTTTCACTTAGTGATTTCGTAAATATACGGATATCACTTTTAAGCGAGCGATGCCGTTTCGAAAGAGCTTTGAAAGCCTTTTCAAAATCCGGAGTCAATATAATCTCAAAGTTCATCAAGCATATCCTCTATTGAACGACGCGGGAGTTTACCTTCCTGAATCATTTTGACTTGCTCCAGACCATGACATATTCTCGTTGTGAGGCTGTCCGCATCTGTAACGGGCGTTATCTTGAAATCTCCATATCTTGAAGTCAATATAACAGACTGCCCCTGCATGGCGGCATTGAGGAATTTTCCTTGATTGGACCGAAATTCTCTTGCTGAAACTATCTGCATATGCCAATATAGTGCTGATTAAACTTTATTTAAATAACGTTACAAATATAACGTTCGGCAACCGTATTGGCAACCAATTTAATTATTTTTAACAGCAAACACCTTTATTGTGGCTGTAGGCTGTTAAATTATCGGCAGTCGATGTGGATTTCGGCGGCGGCACGCTCCACTTTGTCGCAGGCTTCTTCGACGGTGGCTGCTGTGGCGAGCATCACTCCCATGCGGCGGTGACCACGCACCTCGGGCTTGCCGAACACGCGCATGTCTGTTCCGGGAATGGCAAGCGCCTTCTCCATGCCTGTGAAAGCGATGTCGGTCGAGTTGCCCTCGGCGAGCAGAGCACGCGAAGCGGAGGGACCGTAGAACTTGATTTCAGGAATCGGGAGACCGAGCAGCGCACGCACATGGAGCGCGAACTCCGACAGATGCTGCGAGATGAGCGTCACCATTCCGGTGTCGTGCGGACGAGGAGACAGTTCCGAGAAAATAACATCGTCACCCTTGATGAAGAACTCCACACCGAAGATGCCGTATCCACCGAGAGCATCGGTAACTTTCTTTGCAATCTCGCGTGCCTTGGCAACAGCTACCTCCGACATGGGCTGAGGCTGCCAGCTGCGACGGTAATCACCGCTCTCCTGATAGTGTCCGATCGGCTCGCAGAACGAAGTTCCTCCGATATGACGCACAGTAAGGAGCGTAATCTCATAGTCGAAATCAACGAAGCCTTCGACAATGACCTCACCTTGTCCGGCACGTCCACCCTCCTGAGCCTCACGCCATGCGTCGTCAATCTGCGACTCGGTACGCACAAGGCTCTGGCCGTGACCTGATGAACTCATGACAGGTTTCACAACACAGGGAAGACCGATACGGCCGATAGCGTCGCGGAATTCAGACTCGGTTGCAGCAAACTCGAACGGCGATGTGGGCAGACCGAGTTCCTTGGCGGCGAGAGTGCGGATTTCCTTGCGGTTCATGGTTATGAAAGTGGCGCGGGCTGTGGGAACCACATTCCAGCCCTCCTTTTCGAGAGCCACAAGTGTAGGGGTGGCGATAGCCTCGATTTCTGGAATGATATAATCCGGTTTCTCCTCCTCGACAATGCGGCGGAGTGCGTCGCCATCGAGCATTGATACCACAATCGAGCGGTTAGCCACCTGCATTGCTGGGGCGTTGGCATACTTGTCGAGCGCGACGACCTCAACGCCATAACGCTGTAATTCAATAACCACTTCCTTACCAAGTTCGCCGCTGCCGAGCAAGATGGCTTTCTTGCCTCGAGCGGTGAAGGGGGTGCCTAATTCGAGCATACTGTCCAAAAATTTAATTGTACTATGTTTCAGACTGCAAAGTTAACAATAATCTCCGACATCAGCCAACCCACCCGACAAAACTAACCAATTATTTTTTTGCTCGATAATTTGGATTTTATAACATGGATGTGTATATTTGCACTTAAACTCACGGAGATATGGCACGACGAATAAATCCTTTTACTGACTTCGGATTCAAATACATCTTCGGTCGTGAAGGTGCTAAAGAATACCTGATTGATTTTCTCAACGGACTTCTCAAAGATGAAGAGAACTTTGAGCCAATTGAAGACATCAGATACACCGATAAGGAAAATAAAGGATCGGGATCTTTAGATCGGGGAATAATCTATGATATAAACTGTGTGACCACTTCCGGCAAACAGTTTATCGTAGAGATGCAGAATAGTCAGCAAGAATTCTTCTTCGACAGAAGCATATACTATTTTTGCAGGGCAATAAACGAACAGGGGGAAAGAGGTCAGAACTGGAAATACAATCTCAGGCCGGTATATATTGTGGCTTTCGTGAACTTTGAAATTCCGGAACTCGGAGACCAAGTCCGTACTGATGTAGGCTTTTGTAATCTTCAGACAAAAGAACCCATTTCCGATAAAGCGCGTTTTATATACATACAGCTTCCGAAGTTCAGGAAAAAGAGAAAGGAAGATTGTAAAAATATCTTCGAATGGTGGATTTACAACCTCATAAACATGGAGACTATGGAACAATTGGCATTCATCAAACAGCACAACCTTTTTCAAAGGCTTTCAGAAATAACAGAATACGCCGCTCTCAACAAAGAGCAGCGCAAGGTTTATGATGCTGACCTGAAAGCCTATCGTGACCTGACAAACTCCATTGAGTTCGCGGAGTCAAAGGGACGACAGGAAGGACGGCAGGAAGGACGACAGGAAGGAGTAAGTCTGGAACGTTCAAAAATTGTGAGCACTTTGTTTCGGAACGGAATGAAGCCGGACACCATATCACAAATGACCGGCATATCGGAAAACGAAGTTAACAGAATCCTACAATAATATTAGTTGCTGCGTCGGAGCGGCTCAGCGAGATTTAAGATTATCTGCCGCCCGGGCATAAATCTGCATCAGGGTATCATATATCTGCCGTCGCGAATAGCTTGCGACGGCTTTTTCATATCCCTTGGCCCCCATACGGCGACAACGGTCTGAGTCAGGATACAGGTCTGCTATTGCAGAAGAAAGCGCGTCGGAATCGCCGGGGACAACAAGAAGCCCGTTCTCGTTGTGGTCAATTATTGACTGCATCGCCCCGATGGAGGTAGTTACCACTGGCTTGCCAAGCAACATGCCGCGGGTGATGACATTCGGAAAACCTTCGTACCATTTGCTCGGCACGACTATTAGGCGCGAATCGAGATAGAAACGGTCAAGGTCATCACCCTTGCGGAAACCGACAAATTCAATATTGGGCGGCAGGTCGTCGGGCATCACAAAATTGGCATCAAGATTACCCGCAACCTTGAAATGAATCGCAGGATTACGACGCGCCGCCTCTATAAATTCATATATCCCTTTCTCGGCACTCACCCGCCCTACAAAGCTGACCCAATCCCCAAGACGGCCATCGTTATCTATGTTGATTACCGGAGATATGCCCGGGAGCACACCTATCTTATGCTCCGGAATGCCCTGTCCGATAAACTTATCCCTCTGAAAGCCGCTCTGCGTTATGAACATATCCACGCCATCGAGTATCATGCGCGACGCACGCCCGAAGGCATTACGCACCGCATAGCCTACGCTTCGCGACCTGCTACCGAGGCAATTAAGTCTCACGCAGTTTAGCTCATGGCCTCCCCAGCAACGCTCGCATACATTACCCGACGGATCGAGCGACAGACCCGACGGACAGAAAAGCCGGTAATTCGGGCACCGCATCACGACCGGAATGCCTCGCTTCCGGATGGGCGCGAAAACCGCCGCAGACAGCAAAGGATAAAGATTCTGCACCTGCACGATGTCTGGCTTATACTCATCGAGCACACGCGCCAGCCTACGGGCAGAGAAAGGGTTATACACACCGGCCACAAGAGCCTTGAACTTTCCCGCAACGCTGTCGGCAATCTCAGCCGAGCTACGCGTAAACCACCTCACCTCGTGCCCATGCTCACGCAAGAGCGCAACGAGTTCACGCGCAGCATGTTCCTCACCACTCGGCCGCGCGTACTCATTGTGTACATAGAGTACCTTCATAAAACACAAAAAAGGAAATAAAGCCCCCACCAATCACCATGCCGACTACTATACCACCGGCATCCTGACGTAGGGACGCACGGCCCGTGCGTCCGCTTCCATACACCATCCCCTGATATCAGTCCCGAAAAATCAGAGCTTTATATCAAGCCTATCACCCAAAATCCAATCAAATTCATCCGGTACAAATCGCACACTACCCGAAGCCGGATAAAGCGTAATCTCCCCGAAATACAGCCGACCACCTACGGTATAAAAATCGGTACGCATAAACGGATATCCCGCAGACAGTTTCCGCGACAGGTCAAGCATCTCATGCAATTCAGCCGGACACGGCTCAACCTCGGCTGCATTCGGATGTCCCGGGCGGCGCACATCAAGCCGCTTCCAGTTAACATCGTAAAAATCCTCCGTCAGACCTGACTCACCAAAACGATCGCGACACACCAGAATCACCTCCGGAACCCCATTGAAATTATGCACCTTGAAATCAGCGGGCAACGCGCCACCATCAGCCTCTAAAAGAGCCTCCGCTATGATTCGGGGCTTAACGTTCTTATAAGGCCACTCACGCGTAACGGCATAGAAATCTCGTTTCAACGATTCACGCATATCGGCCACTGCCTGCGTTCTATTGAGTTTACCTTTGTCGCGGCATATGACAACGCGTCCGCTGTCGTGCGTGGCCTTGAGCACAAACTTATCGGGCAACAAGTCAAAGTCGATATCCTCGGCTCTGTCCCATACGCCAAGGGTCGGAATTATATACTCCTCCCCTATTATCGATGCGACATAGCGCTTGGCCTCATACTTATCGACCATAGTAGTATAAAGCGGTTTACGGTCATGTAACTTAAGCCAGTTCAGTTTCTCGTTGAACGTTTTGGGACTACGCAGATTCGGCCACCGCCCGAAATTCTTGCGGAATTTAAGCGCGATAAACCACCTGTCAGGCACAACCCGCGCCACCCGATACAACAATCCCTTCAGTTTACTGTCAGATTTCATATTCAATAACTCTGCGTATCTACACACGCCTCGTATATTCCTTTGGCGGCGTGGGCTGGTGTGTGATTGGCCACGATGCGGCGTGAGGCGGCTCCCATCTCGGCAAGGCTGGCGCGTGATTCTGAGATTTGGCGCAAAGTGTGGGCAGTCGCGGCGCAGTCGAGCGGGTCGAAGGTCCAGCCGTTTTCCGGTTGTACCAGTTCGGGATGGCAACCGTTGTAGATGGAACATGCCACAGGCAGTCCGGCCGCCATCGCTTCCGGCACAACGAGACTCCAGTTGTCCTCCAATGTCGGGATTATGAAACAGTCGGCAGCCTTGTAATACGGCCCGAGGTCATCATAATTGACTGCGCCGACAATACGCACATTGTCAAGACCATTATCGCGCACATACGCCTCGATTTCCGCACGCTGCACACCATCACCGACAAGCATCAGGGTAGCATCCTCAAGACGCGCCTCTTTCCACGCAGCTAGCATCTGCATGATGCCCTTACGCGGAATCAACTGACCAAGATAGAGGAAAGTCAGACCATTGAGGCGATATTCCTCCCGCACAGCATCAACCTCAGTCTTGTCTACGGCCGCGACCCGCGCAGCAACACCATCCGTGTCAGCTGTCATATGGCCGTAGGCCAACGGTTTCCTATACTTCAATGTATCGCGTACATATTCAGCAGTAAGGACTCCGTTGCAATCTATGACATCAATCCAACGCGATACAAACCGGCGGTACATAGTGCGCAGTTTCCCGGCGTTGCGCTCAGTATGAGGTGTGCGCTCATAGCACATCACATGCCTGATACCTTTGAGATTGAACATTCGGACAATCAGGGCGGCATAAGTCCACTGGAAAAAACCATCAGAGACAATCACATCAGGTTTTGACTCCCGTATTGCCTTGACCAATCCTTTCTGGACAGGAATACGATAACCACGGTTAGCCATTGTGGCGTTGTCGCTTTTCGCGCCTGTCAATCGCTTCTCCCCGTGCAATGCAATAGCCCTTTCACCAAGAAATTCAGCTACTCGACGCTTGCACCGTTCAGGATTCACATCACCGTTATAGATAAGCGTCAACTCATGGCCGCACAATTCATCGAGAGCACGGTAAACCGGCAAACGATAATCAAGAAAGCTTCTTGTTACCCAAGTTATTCTCATGATGTTTGTATTCTTCTGAATATGTAGATTCGTCTGAAATATTTTGACATCCGACCTCATCAGACGAATGATTTTTCAATTCATAATATTTGCCAAACACATAGAACCCGCATACCAGCACAAAAATGTACATACACGGCATCCATGCCCCAAATACACGTGTGCCGACACTTGGATTACCCATGCAATGCATGAAAGCCACACAGAAACACCCGATAAGCATCGCCCTGTATTCACGCGGAATATGACGCGAGAATACACACCGGAAAAGCGCAAGCAAAAAAACTGCAAATATTATTGCCCCCGGTATACCCATACCCATAGCCGCACTGAAAAGAGAATTATGGGCACTGATAGCTTGAAGTCCCTTGGAATAAAGCACATAAGGTTCGGCAGCAAAAAAGCCCAATCCCATGGGATTCTCATCAAGGCTTTCCAAAGTAGCATTCATAAGTAAGTTGCGGCCTGATGTTTCTTCAAGGGACACATCGTTCTTATCAAAGAAAATAGTATTCTTTATAATTCGGTAAGGGCCAATTGCTATCACACCGAGGAGTATTATAAAAGCGATGACACCAGTCATTAATTTACCTTTCACATTGGTCCAAAAACCACTTATACAACCTAATATCATACCAATATACGCCACTGTAGACATCGAAAATATTGACATTACCATTACAAGCCAATTATACCATCTGCGCGGAATAAAATAAAATGCAATGAAAAAGAAACAAGTTGACATCATCTGCGAAGCCTGGAGAAGCGTCGCTAAATCGGGAGCCCATTGCCCCATTCTAATAAGAGACCATATCGTATCCCAAACACAATAAAGCAATGACCAGGTCATGACAAACTTCAAACTTCCCCTGTCGAACAAGTCTTGTACTACCGCTACAATGAGCAAAGCTGTGGCAACACACTCAAATGCTCGGAATCCAGTCAGGGGAGGGTTGACACTCCAAGCCATACTAACCACGCCGAAAACTGAATAAATCAGAAACCACAAGATAGGTGAACGACTTGTTACAGCTCTTCCAAATCCAGATTCAGAACGGAATATATCAATACATGCCATCCAAAATGCCACAAAGGCATAAAGAATAAAAATCATTGCCGACATATCCACGCTGGAATATGAATCTAAATCTCTGCGACGGGTAAATATGAAATAAATTACAGGCCTCGCTAACAGTATCCACCCGACCGGCGATGTCAGCCGAGCGACATCCTTTATACTTATCCCCTCAATTTGCGTTTTCACTTTCCAATTGTTTAATTCGGTTCACCAATTCTGTTGTTATCACCTGTTGACCATGACGGTTCAGGTGAAGACGGTCACTGAATATCCGGAAGTCCCCTGCATACTGCGGATTGAAATCCCAGAACTCTACCATTTCATTACCTGCCGCATATTCCGTAAACCAGTCAATCATCCGTCGGTATTTATCCGGCTCGTAGTTGTTGAGCATATAGAATGTCGGTGTGTTGACAAGCACGACCTTCACTCCCCGGTCGGTCAACAGTTCAACTGTCTCCCTGAACTGAGCCATCAGTTCTGGATTCATCTTTATATGACGTTCGTCGTGGTTGCGCAACTTGCGACGATAGGTGTCAATGTCAATCGTATTATTTTTGAAATTCTCCCAGTTACCCGCCCAACCGCGCAACACAGCATTTTTCAGTCCCTCGTCGTTAAAGCGCGTGGTCTTTACAAGTTTATGAAGCCAGTAATCCGTATGGTCGGCCTGAGAACGTATGTAACTGTCTACATAACTGTTATCCATGAAAGGATAAAAAAGCATGTATGAATTCTGACTCAGACCTTCTCCCGTAAATGTACACAAATCAACGCCATATAGGACATATCTTAATGAATCGGCGTTGCCTGAGTTAAGGAAATGCTCCACCATGGTCTTGCGGTCAGTCACATTCACGCCCTCGCGTGTATACTTGGATACTTTAAGACCAAGTTCATTTTCAAGACGTTCCTTATCAGTGGCAAGCATCAGGTGCGAGTGGCCTATTAGAAGAATCTGCGACTTCGTGTCAAGACCGTAGAAGCGTTCCACGCCACGCATCATAACCCAATTGGCTACATAGTCAGCTATAAAGAATGCCGCTATGGCAATCACAGAAATCAGAAGAATCTTATGATTTTTTCGCATCAGAACTGAAAATATACAAATGTGTCGCTGCTCATGCCGAACATACCCATAAGCAACAGCAATGGAATTGACATGAAAATGTTGCGCGTGAGCTGGCGGTCATAGTCCGTCACATCATACCACACAAACCTGCGGCGCACCAACAGTTCGTAACCGAGAAATACCAACAGCATGGCGCAAGTACCGACGAATGTAAATGACGATGCACCCATCGAGAAACCACCGCCAAAGTCTGTTGCAATTTTCGTCACTACATATGCCGCATCGCCAAATGACTCGATACGGAAGAATATCCACGCCACCGTCACAAGCATGAACACCACACAGCCCGACAGCATCGACGTAAAGCGGTTCCATCTGACGGTCTTTTTCTGCAAACCGAGAAAATGCTCGCAGAGATAGAAAACCGCATGAAGCGCGCCCCATATAATGAAATTCCACGCCGCGCCATGCCATATGCCCGACAATATGAAAATTGTCGATATGTTGAATATCCAACGTGCCTTGTTACCGACACGACTGCCGCCCAATGAGAAATAGACATATTCAGTAAACCAAGAAGTTAAGGCGATGTGCCACTTGCGCCAGAATTCCTTGATGGTACGCGAGAAATAAGGCTGACGGAAATTCTTGGTGACATCGAATCCGAGAGCTTTGGCCACACCGAGCGCCATGTCGCTATAACCGCTGAAATCACAATAAATCTGGATACTGTAGAAAACTGCGGCCAAAGCAAGTGTGGTACCTGCAACATATTGCGACGATCCATATGCCCAATCCACATAATTTGCCAATCTGTCGGCAATCACCATCTTCTTGAATAGACCCCAGATGAATATGCAAGCCCCCTGCGCCACATCGCGTACAGTCGGCGTGAAATAACGCCCAATCTGCGGCAACAGATTGCGTGCCTTCTCGATAGGGCCGGAGAGTATCGTCGGAAAGAAAGCCACAAACAGCGCGAAGTCAAGTGGTGATGCTTGACTCGTAATTTTCTTACGATAAACATCAATAGTATATGACAAAGCCTGAAACGTAAAGAATGATATTCCCACAGGCAACAGCAGACCATCAAGCAGCTCCGTATTCAATTCAAATGAAAGTAATGCAGCAAACGAATTGCAGAGGAAAAGCGCATACTTGAAGAAGACCAACGGCAACAACGACAGCACCGAACACCATGCCACTATAGTTTTCCCTCGTTTCTCCGAAACTGAAAAAAGAGCCTTTCCTCCAAAAAAGTTCACCGCTGTCACATATAGCAGAATCAGCAGAAACCCCACATTGAAACTGCCGTAGAACCAATACGACGCGACAAGCAAAATCGCATTACGGACTTTCAGATTCCTCACTGTAAGCCGTTCGAGCACAACGAACAACAGAACGACAATAAAGAATCCTACAAAAGAAAAACTATTGAAAAACATTATTTTCTGTGATATTCACGATAGACAAGCGCGCGCGATACAATCAACCACATCAAAGGGTTTGACGCACCCGCACGCATCAGGGTTGTCATTTTATCTTTTGGGAAAGTCTCACCGTATATACGGATCTGCGTCTTTGCCAGCGCATAACGTTTAGACATAAGAATCGAATACGTAAGATTACGCGCAATCCGTCCACGAGCGTTGATAAATCCGGGATTATCCAACACTTCCGGATTATGCCTCACAATCCGTCGCTGCCATATATCCACAGGCACTGCCGCATTCCATCGGGGCAGGTGTTTTGCCACCCAACCTATATCGGCAGTCACTTTGGAGCCGTCGCTGACGAAAAGCATTTTCGGTATGTAACCGATTGAACCCGCCGCAGCCAATAACGCCCAGAATTCAAGGTCCTCGCATATGCGCAAATCCTCACGCTGGCCTCCGGTTGATTTTGCAACCTTTGAGCGAATAAGAATGCTACCGGTGCAGACATGATTATGCTTAGCCCAGAAATCGTAGAAATCTTCAAGAACGCATCCCTCTTCAGGTGCAAGTACACTCCAGTCCTTCGGTGCTTCATGTTCTCCCGAAGTGGTGAGATGACGTTGTGCGACAGAAACAGCTACACATTCATCATGGTCATTGAGGAACCGGACTGTGTTTATCAGAAAATCGGGCAACCAGTAATCGTCAGCATCTATAAAAGCGAGATAACTACCCCGGGCCTCTGCTATGCCACGGTTGCGAGCCTTTGCCGGCCCTGAATTTGACTGTCTGAACAACCTGATCCTATCCTGCTCAGGACGGGCGTTTATAACTTCGACCGAATTGTCCGTACAGCCATCATCCACTAAAATCACCTCAATAGAGAAACCTCCAGCCTGATTAAAAATTGAATCAAGACAACGGCTAACCAGACTTCCGGCGTTATAAACCGGAACTATTACCGAAACATCAATCATCTCTGTAGGGACGCACGGCCCGTGCGTCCGCATTTATTTGAGTTATACAGATTTACTATGATTATCCTCCGGACGCACGAGCCGTGCGTCCCTACGTGTATTCAGCAACTTATACATTGCCACCACCGGACGTGGAGTATGCAGGTATTTGCGGTAGTAAATGCAATTGCTCTCCACAAGCAGACGTTTGATATGCGGCTTGTTGAAAGTTTCTTTTGTTGTTCCACCCTCCATGTGCGTCACACAGACTGCGGGACAATAATACATCTTCCTGCCGATTGCTTTGAGACGTTCGGCAAGTATCGGCTCTTCTGAATAAAGGAATGTATCAGGATCGAACCCGCCGACCTTTTCAAACACATCGGCACGCATTATCAAGAAGCAACCCGATACCCAATAACAAAAACCCTCCAGTGGTGTGGGCAACGCTATTGTAGATTCTGACTCCTGCTTACGTTTCTTTCTCAGTCGTGATAAAAGAATCCATCCAATCTGTCTGTATGCTGTTACAACACGGCGGTGGGGCGACTGATGATGACCGTCAAGACCGACGACGGCCGGGCCGACTGCTCCAATTGAAGAATCTTTGTCAAGAAGATCTGTCAATAGACCCAAATCTGTTTTCTGCTGAAGAATAATGTCGTTGTTGGAGAATAACAGATGTTCACATGGCGCGACACGACGTATGAATTCCGCTCCCAAGTTATTCCCTTTGGCAAAACCGAGATTTGAATCGCTGTTCAGTATGTACACGCTACTTTCTTCGGGAAAGTCACCGGCTTCACACGCCACACCTCCCACTCTTGCCGCCAATTCTTTGCACTCCTGCATGGTAGAAGCATTATTCACAACCACCACGACATAATGATTGACAAGTTTCGGCAGCTGATTGAGTATATAATCAGCTGTCAGCTCCGGATTTCTGTAAGCGACAATTACTATTCCAAGCATCTCTGGTCGTAGGAACGCACGGTCCGTGCGTCCGCTATATCGTTGTATTATAATTACTATCCTCATCCCGGACGCACGAGCCGTGCGTCCCTACGAAATACTATGTTGCTTTAGGTGTGAAGTTCTTCATTCTCCGCTGTTTTCCCTCGAATAAGGGCTTATCAAGCACTTTCTGTCGTACTATCTCCAACAAAGTGCATACCCCATAGATTAGTATGACAGAAACAAGACAATGCAACCACAGATAATCATGGTTGAGATATTCAGTATTCTTCAGGAAATCAAACCAAAGCCATTGTCTAAGGACACTATTGTTAGCGTGCCATAACAATACACCAAATGCCACACTTCCTCCAATGGCGTTTATCGGCTTTATGTAAGGGAGTTGGAGCTTCGCAAAAAACATAAATATTGAAAGCGAGAGAAAAAATATATTCAACTTGTTCGCATCAGCTATTGCAAATGTCCAAAAGTCATACCGTAATCCATGTTTTGCAGACATGTAATCAAACAATAGTATTTCACACCACGTAAGGAATATCATGCCTAATGACAACCAACCAAATGGCAATTCTTTGGCCTTCAAATCAAATTTATGGATATAAGCACCAAGGACATACATTGTGAATCCCCAACCTACATAATGCCATGTTTCCTGTTTGAGTAATGTCGGCATCACTGAAAAGAATACCAACAGAACCAATAGAAGATATTGAAAATCTTTCTTCTCAAAAGCGTTCAACGCTTTATTAATGACTGGAGTTAATATGTATATCACCACATAGCTCGCGATGAATGATGTTGGAACTGAAAAGATTAAGGGCACTATTGTCAGATACTGACGAAAACCATATCTATACCCGAGAGCCATGAGAAACAGGAAGACTAACAGGTTTACAGATAAAATCTGGAAAAACAACCTCCCTACTTTTCGCCATTTGAATTTGCTGTTAATCATGAAATAGCCGGATATTATAAAGAAAATATTGACTCCGACTTTTCCACCTATAGACATAAATTGAATGAAGAGCATGTTTCCTGTCAGACTTTTCGGCTCAATGAGTTCGATAAGACCTGAATTCACACAGTAGTGATGCAAGACAATCATCAACATTGCAACCACTCTCAGCAGCTCAAAATTTGAACTACGCCTAAGTGATTGACGGGAGGTATTACAAAATTTCATTCAGTAATAATCAAATTTATGTATTTTATCTTTTGATTCGCAGGTATCATTAAAAACAAATTTAAGCTATTGATATCAACCCATCATTCCTTTTTTACAATACCTTCTTTTTAGAATCTTTTTCACCAACATCATATTCAATAAGCACAATTTTATTTGAACAAAGAAATCCCGTTTAATCTTTGCATAACGACGGCAGACTTCAAGCAGTTCCTTGTCATCGGCGACAGTGGCGAGATTAGCTAATATGAATATGTGATGCTTTACATTGTTTTTAACTTCTTCAGAGACCAAACCTGGATAAAGCTTTATATAATCCCTTTGAGTTCTCCACAAGCCTTTTTGACGCGCATGAACTGATTTTATCTTACGTACATGACTAACTCCAGTTTCTGTACCCCGATACACTGCAAAAACCTCATCTATAAAATGAAAATCCGATTTAGCACAAAAATCCATTGCCATCGCATATGTCCCGTCTACATACCGGCTATTACGCTTATCACCAGAGGGAAAAAAATCCTTTCTCCAAACCCATGTAGGTGGAGAAAGATAATATTTATTCACCAGCATATCTTCAAAATTTCTGAAAATACCCTCTGTGCGGACAACTTTCAAAATCTCCTTACCATTGCATTCGTTGATATAATTAACATCTCCAAAACATGCACAACTATCGGGATGGGATTCAAGGTAATCGACCTGCTTCTGAAGTTTTAGTGGATCTATCCAATAGTCATCTCCTTCGCACATAGCTATGTATTTTGCGCCGACGGCGGTGCATGCTGCATCCATTATGGCGCGGAGTGAGCCGTCATGCTTGGAGTACTGATTCTCGGTCTCGAAGATCGGCTTGATTATGTCAGGGTATCTCTCGGCATATTCCCGGATAATGGCAGCGGTGCCGTCGGTCGAGGCATCGTCATGCACAATCGCCACGAAAGGGAAATCGGTCTTCTGCATAACGAAGCCTTCGAGAGCGTCGCGAATAAATTTCTCGTGGTTATAAGCAAGGCATTTTATTGCTACCAGAGCCTTGCTTTCTGTTGGTTTTGTCATCATATAAATTTATTGGAAGACACAACGGTTTATGCGTCTGTCAATTGGGGTTGATACGGACGCAGCGGCCCGTCCCTACGGAGTCATGAGTTCGAGAAAGCGATCCCGGATTCCTTGTTTGGTTGCGTATTGCCAGAGGAATTGACCCATGGAGTTCGCCTCTATTAGAGTCCAGCCACGCGCGGTCAGAGCAAAGTCCCAAGCGATGTATTTCTGGTCTGACAACCGCTCATGTGCCCGGCGGGCAGTTTCAAGCAACTCCTCCCAACGAGGAATCATGTATCCCTTGAATCTTATCCCGGAATCAGGATGAGCTTCGTACTGATGGTTATTCTCATCAAAACCGCATGTGATGACCTGTCCGGTCAACTCGTCAATTGCACAAAACACACCTCCGGCCGCTCCATTATCGACTATCGACCCTTTTCTTCCTGTCCGCAGAAATGGTGCCAGAGGAATAAATTCACCATCTTTCCAGAATGTCGGCAATCTGACGGTGTTAACTGAATCAGGATTGAATTGCGAGAATTCCTTGACCTGAATCACCAACTCCTCCACTATCCATCTCCCCTTGCCAAGCAGTTCATCGAAACAATCACCGCTCTTTATTTCCGCCCCCCTGCCGCACATACCATCCAGAGGTTTGATGAAATATCTTTCGTGCTTTGACACGAATTCAACATATGCGGAACAATCCGCTTTTTCCTTGACCACACATAAATCTCTCTTGAAAAAATCGGGAAGAAGTTTAAACAACGCCTCCTTGTCACGCAAACGAAGAATCTTTTCCTGAGATATTTTCTCCATGAGTATAAGATCTTTCTCCATGTTGGTCAAGTAGAGTGATCTCTGCCCTCGGTTTTTGGTTCTGAAGCCAAATACAAAATACTCCTCCGGTGTTGCCTTCAGATCCAGATAACTCCTGACGATATCCTTTGTAAGATCCTTTACAAGTTTTTCGTTTTTAAGCTCCACTTCCGAAAGATTCTCTCTCAACGCATGAATCAGATTGTCGCGGTAGATTCCTCCTCCCCACATCTCTGAATCCATACCCTTATTTACGAATCCTCTATATCTCAGATATTTACAAATCGGGGGGGGTAAAAGTGAAATAACCGATTTCTTTATTTTGCTTGCGAGACTCATAATATTACGTTTTCGGGCAGGGTGTCAAATACACTTGTCTTGTTGAATTCCAACTCTCCACACTGATCGCTCAGCCTGAATGAATCAACCTTGTCGTAGATTGCTTTTGCCAAAGCGACATCCACATAAGAGAGACCCACCGGATTGAAATATATTTTTTCATCGGCGTTCTCACGACCTTTTTTCTGACCGGCCACAATCTCATGCAGATCGGCGTATATGTCACCATCGGAAAGCTCCCCTTTTTGATAAAGGCGACTTATGGTCTGCGTGCGATGCTTGACCGAATTCCAGTCATCACATACAATCTTATCCGCTGATTTCGGGACAGCATATTCATCCTCCCATCCCCCGACATGATTGTAATAGACACCGCTCTTAAGCCATGCAGCCTTGAGCAACGGCAACTGGGCACTTATTGCCGTTATGACAATGTCAGAACCGCGTGCCGCTTTTTCATAGTCTGAGTCACACATCTCAATTTCGATATCGGGGAGCAGCATCTTCATCTGCTTGACGAATTTTACTTCTGAATCAGGATTGCGCGAAGCTACCTTGCAGTGTTTCAACGCCGGAAAGACATGACACATGGCAAGCAGATGCATCTTTGCCTGTTCACCCGAGCCGAGAAAGCCAATAGTTCCGGATTCAGGATTGGCCAGATGTTTTGCAGCAACGGCACTTACAGCAGCTGTTCTCAAATCAGAACAAAGTGTTCCATCGAGAAACGCTATAGGATAACCGCTCTCAATTTCAGAAAGGAGTATGGAGGCGTTGAGGTTAGGACATCCGAACCGTTGAGGATTGGGAGGAAAAACCGCCACCCACTTCATGCCGCATATTTTCTGCGGTATGATTGTAGCAGGAAGACAGTTGATGCGGGTCTGCTCCTCCTGATTAAAAATCTGTGACACCTTGTCGGGAAAATGTATCTCTCCCGAATTATAAAGGCGCAATGCGTTTTCAGCTACATCTATGGCCATGCCTATATCAAAGCATCCGGCCTGAATCTGCGCTGTATGCGAGATAATTTTCATAAAGTCAACGAATTTACATCAAACAGGGTAAAAAGCATATTTTCGCCGCGTTCGTTGTTGACGCGGATATTATCAAGAAAATGATGTACATTTTCCTTAAGCTCGTCAAGATTTGAATACAAGATATGCACATATGCAAACACTTGCTGTGCAGACCCCCACTCCTCTATCACATCACCAAGATAATGCACAGGCACCACCGCATACACATCATCACTCCACAATTCCGGAGATTCTATTATTTCCTTTATCGTACCAGGTTGGATATGAACAGGGAGAATGCAGTATTTCTTCAGATTTTGCTGACGGACGGGCGACAGTTCCTGACTTACACCCGATGCCTGTGCTATCATCATATCGAGCTGATCGATACCATAGAAATACCTGACAGGATAGTACGTCAACGATCCTCCGAAGCGATAGCCCATCTCGTTGAAGATGAACGTGTCCTTACCATCGAAGAAAGCCTCAATCCAGACAGGACCGTCCGTAAAGCCGGCATTCTCAAACATCCTCTCCACGTGATGATTGAGGTCTCGGAGATATACCGACTCACCTGTAGATGGAAATGTCTGTATTCCCATCACCGATGCCCCGGTGCTGTGAAATCGCACGGATTTCTTGTCGGACATTCCCGAATAGCGACATCGACCGCCTGAAAGAGTGTAATGAATGATGACAGCATCCCAAGGAACATATTCCTCGATGAGCACACTTCCTGTCGGAGAGAATTTCCGTGACAGGGGATAATATTCCTCCAGCTCGTTAAGGTTCCGGCAAATGTGGAATCCCCGGCTTCCGCTACCGTCAACCGGCTTGACTATTACAGGGAAGCCAGATGGATTACGATGGAGTTCATCGTATTCATACACCTTGGCAACCCTAATGCCTGACTGCTTGCAGAGATTCTTGAAGTCCGACTTATTGTCACAAAAGCGCCACGCTTTACGGTTGCAATAGCAAGGGTAACCGAACATTTCGCTGAGGTCAATCAGCCGGTTGATATTGAATTCATGGACACCTGTTATAAATGCCGAGACTTCTGTTTTCTTTATTTCTGCAGCCAGCCGGTCAACCTCCGCTGTGCTAATATTCCAATACTCATCTGCCAATAATTTTGCCGGTGACTTCACCGGATCAAGACAATCCGATACTATCACGTAATGGCCCAGCTCCTTGAGTCTGGTCACAATTTCTTTTGAGCCTATCGGCTTGCCTCCGAGAACAAGAAATTTCTTTAGGGTATTCATCTGCTACACAGTTGTATTTGCCGGACGCACGGGCCGCGCGTCACTACTGGCAGTGGTTGTTTATAAGTTTGTGTATTGCCGCCGTGAATGGGCTATCTGAGGCGCACACGGCACCATGCGGATATGTCAGCGAGAGCGTCGGTCAGTGAGTCGCGGTCGGCAAAACGGACCACCAATGTACCTATTGCATGATTAGCTCCGGTGAATGAACTCACCTTGTCTCCTTGTTTTACCCAAAGATCCTCCTCCACAATGTGACCGCTGAAATCCGGGGATATTTCCAGACCGGCAAATTCACCGTCACGGTCTGCATGAAGTATCACTTCGGCGAGATAACCGTTATACCGGGGCATCTCAAGCTGTTCTGCTCCGGATTCTTCGCCAAGTGCGAATCTGACGGCAGATTCAATCAACGGCGCAGACGCCGCATAGCCTAACATCTCGGCAAGACGATTGCCTCCTCCGCGAGGAGACACTTCCATGATGTAAGGTTTGCCATCGGTGCACAGGCGTGTCTCCACGTTGTAGATACCTGACCGCATTCCGAGCAACGACATAAGACGCTGGAGTTCCGATGTGAGTTCGGACTGTGCCGATTCAGGCATCTCGGATGGCCAGCTATAAGCCGCCGGTGTATATGGATTTTCTGCCCGCGCATCGAACCTCTGGTCGGAAAATGAACAGAAGCATAAGCGCCCATTGACGGTGAAGCACTCGGAATCTGACGAGCAACCCTCCTTTTCAAGAAAATCTTCTATGATAATCGTGCCGCTGTGCGACTCACTCATTGCATACTCAACCGCAGCAGGCAGACCAGCCGGCGAATCGACCCGGCTCACCCCCTTGCTTCCTGCCGAATCAACAGGTTTGACTATAACCGGCCAATTAAACTGATTCACACTTGCCAATGCCTCGGCTCGGGAAGTGAAACCTCTGGCAGCCGGCACATTAAAACCGTTGGCAGCGAGGAATGCACGGAAGCGGGCTTTGTCCTGAAGAATGGATACGGACTCATAAGATCCCTGGAATGGGAGTCCCATCTTCTCCGCTACATATGCTGCTGTCACCACTCCTGGGTCTACGGCAAACGACATTATTCCGTCAATCTGCAATTCGCGGGCAAGCGACAGCACTGCATCGCGGTCAAGTATGCTGAGGTTATGATATTCGTCGGAATATCCATGCGCTACGTTGCCGGGAACGTAGTCAACGGTAATGACATAGTGTCCCAAGCGGTGGGCGGCCTCTATGACGGGTATGAGGTAGCGCAACCCGCCGAGGAGCATAAGTTTTTTCTGCTTCTTTTCCATATTTGCGTTACCTTCTGGTTATAAATGAAAGCACCCGGTCTATATCGGTGTCAGTCAACGCATGGTGCATGGGGAGACAGAGCACGGAGTCCGCAATGGAATAAGCCACCGGAAGATTCGAACGCGAGGCTGACGGCAGTGCCGAATAAGTTGAGAAATCGCTTATCAACGGGTAAAAGTACCTTCGGCCGAGCACTCCGGCTTCGCGCATACGGAAATAGAGTTCATCGCGGGTCTCACCAAATTCATCGGCATTGATAAAAATCGGGAAGTAGGCGTAATTATGACGCACCCCGGGAGTATCATTTAAGAAGCGGATACCCGCCACATCGCGTAACGCATCCTGATAGCGCCGGGCCACATGCCGACGCGCCGCTATCGCGCTGTCAACCTGACGGAGATTAAGAAGCCCGTAGGCAGCGCGAACCTCGTCCATCTTGGAGTTGATTCCGGGTGCCACTACCGTCACTTCATCGGCAAAGCCGAAATTCTTAAGATAATCGATGCGCTGTTTGGTCTTTTCATCATGACATACAAGCGCGCCACCCTCAATGGTATTATAGACCTTTGTAGCGTGGAAAGAAAGTGTTGACATGTCTCCTGCACAGAGTGCAGACTTCCCTTCACGCTCCACTCCGAACGCATGGGCTGCATCGTAGATAACCTTCAATCCGTACTTATCGGCAATCGACTGAATCGCAGCGGTGTCGCAAGGTTGGCCATAGCAATGCACGGGCATTATGGCCGTGGTGCGCGGCGTGATTGCTGCCTCAATCCGTGCGGGGTCAAGGTTGCAGGTGGCCGGATCTATGTCTACAAATACAGGACGGATACCGTTCCACCACAGCGAGTGGGAGGTAGCGACAAAACTGTAAGGTGTGGTTATGACCTCTCCGGTGACGCGAAGTGCCTGAAGGGCTGTTATCAGCGGCAGCGTGCCATTTGTGAAAAGACTTATATATGGCACTTTCAGATAAGCGGCAAGTTCCGATTCGAGCCGCTGATGAAAGGCTCCGTTGTTGGTGATCCATTTGGAATCCCATATCTCGGCAACGAGACGGCTGAATTCCTCACGGTCAGGAAGCAACGGAGATGTAACTGTGATTTGCTCCATTTGACAGGTTCTTATTTTCTAAGATTTTTCAACTCGCGCACCTCCGGAAACCGGAAGAGAATAGCTCCCCCTGCAAACACGGCAATGCCTACTGCTACGGAGAGAAAGAGAGAGCCGGCTCCGTTACCTGCAATTCGGGCGCAGAAAGTTGTGATGGCAAACATCACAAGACTGAGCAACAGGGTAGGAAAAATGTCACGCAACTGAGACATTATGCCCATTCCGATGAGTTTACCGGTGTATCGGGTATTGATTATCAATGCTATCAGAGAGGATAATATGCTACCGTAGCACATGGCTTTTAGACCGAGCGGCACGGTGACACAGAGTATGGAGATGCCTACAACCTTCTTCCATATCTCCAGACGGAAGAACAGTCCGCTGCGTCCGCATACTTTCAGAAGATTGAGATTGAGCGAATGGATTGGATACCACATATAGCTGAAGACCATAATCTGCATGAGTACTGCGGCAAATTCCCAACGCGATGTCAGAAGGACGGTTATGAACGGATGTGCGACCGCTCCGAGTCCGAGACAGAGGGGGAACACCACAAAGGCTGCGAGACGAATCAGGCGACGGTATCCGTCACGAAGCCTGTCGGTGTCATCCTGCAACTTGCAGAGTGCGGGAAATGTGACTGACTCTACAATGGAAGTCGGCACTGCCGAGGCTGTGTTGGAGAAACTACCAGCCCGGTTGTAGAAAGCAAGGTTGGCAGAGCTGAATACCTTTCCTATCACAAGCGAATAAGAATTGCTGTAGACGGCGTTGAGCAAAGCCGAGCCCAAAAGACTGGAGCCGAAAGAAAAGTAACGGCGGAAGCTGTTGACCGAAAAGCAGTATGCCGGTCGCCAGTCCGACTTTATCCATATCACAGCCGCAGCGATGAGACGAGCGAGCAACATCTGGGTAACGAGCGCCCAGACTTGGAATCCGAGGTATGCCATGGCTATGCCTACCGCTCCCGATATGCATAGTGCCACAAGGTTAATCGTGGTGATGCGTTTGAAATTCAAGTTAGCTTCCAACAACGCTCTCTGAACACTTCCGAAACCGGAGATAATGAGCGTAAGAGCAACCACACGCGTTATGGCTGTCAGTTCCGGCATACCGTAAAAATCGGCAATCCATGGAGCGCATATCTGCAAAGCTCCGCAGAAGAATATTGACACCCCCATATTGAAGTAAAAGACAGTTGAACAGTCTTTGGTAGTGCGGTTGTTATCGCGTATGAGTGCCGTCGAGAAACCTGAATCTATGAATACTTCCGAGATGCTTATAAAGACGGTTATCATCGCCACAAGTCCGTACTGCGCCGGAAGAATAAGACGTGCGAGAAGGGTTGTGACCAACAGGCTTATCAGCTGACGGCCTCCGACCTCAAAGAATCGCCAGAGCGATGCTGCGAATGTCTTATGTTTTAGCGATTGTGCCATAGATTACCTATGCAGGCATTTCAAGTATGACTCTGATTGACATAAGCGTTGTGGTGCATGGCGGCGCGGCGGCGGGGGTCGGCGGTCAGCTGGCGGAGGGCGGTCGCGATTGCTGCGGTCGATGACGGGCCGGTGACTATGCCGTTGTAGAGGTGGGTTAGGACGGGGCGATAGTCGTGGGGATAGCCTATGATGACCGGTATCAGGCCGGTGCGGAGGGCGGTCGCAGCGGTCAAGCGTCCTTGCTGCGGGTCTTCGGCTATGATTATTATTTTGCCGGAGGAGACAGCGGCGATTTGGGTCATGAGGTCTTCGGTCGGTTCACGGTCTGCTTCAATGAGCGTCCAACCGGTTGCTTCTCCGGCACTGAGCAGTCGTCGCCATGCTTTCTGCACCCGCCTGACGATTCTTGTGTCAACATCTACAAGGGGAAAGAATATGGTATTGCCAAGCATTGCAGATGACATATGTTGTTTTGTGGATTGACCCGACGAATCTGCGCGGGTTATCTTGTGAAGATGTGGACGGGCGTGTTTGTCAGCCTTCGTCAAGGATGCGCCACATTCTCTGCTCGAGCACTTCGGCGGCTTGGGTATCGCCCGCCTCGGCACGACGGTTCATGTGGACAATCAGTGACTGATACATGTCACCTGTTGACAGTATATGACGATATTCTTCCTCGG
The DNA here is from genome assembly GCA_910578385.1 of uncultured Muribaculaceae bacterium. Taxonomy (GTDB): domain Bacteria; phylum Bacteroidota; class Bacteroidia; order Bacteroidales; family Muribaculaceae; genus Lepagella. The sequence continues at coordinate 151,642 of CAJTQV010000008.1, forward strand.
CGTTGATGCTGTCGGCTATTGTAAGCAGTGAGGCGAGCGTGACTGTAGGTACTTCCTCGCGGAGCGGTGCAGGGTCGAACATATAGCCTCCCGAAGGATTTGGGACGTATCCTCCTTCGCCGTCAAAAATTTCGGCACATCTTGCCAGCCATTTGTCTGCTGTTTCCTCAATCATCTGTTAGCAGGTTTGTTGATTCGCGGCACGCCTACGGCGTCGCCAACGCCCGATGGGCACTGCCGCAACGCCAATTTCCAATACTTACATTGTCATCGTAAGGATAAGATGTCATGCCGGTTAGTAAGTATCTCTTGGTAAGAGATTTGGATAAAAGATAAGTGCTATAATATCAGTGCGTTGCGAATTTTGAGAAAGGTGATTTGCTAAACATTTTGCAAAAGCGGTGAGTTCCCGATACAATTTGTTTAGCAAAAAATCAGGGGCTATATGTTTGTATGTCAATTTTATTTTGTAATTTTGCACCCGATTTAGGTGACTCTTACCAAGAGATACTCATTTGCGGCTGACATTTGTGGCTGCCATTTGCTGTTGATCATATTGTGCTGGGCTCGACGGACGCACGGGCCGTGCGTCCCTACTTTTTTTTGCGGTTTGTCTTGCGTTTTTCGTAAATATTTGTTAATTTTGTTTGGTTCAATAAGAAATCCGGCCGCAGGGGATTTTCCGACTGCCGGAGTGCACTAACCGCGGACCTTACAAAATGAAAAAAATCTTTCTCTTTCTGGCAGCAATGACCTTTGCCCTGTTGACATTGCCCGCCCTTGCAGAAACCACACAGCAACAGGTGACCATTGACCGTCTTCGCTCGGAGCTGGCGCGAACCAAGTCGCAGAAGAGGCTGTCTAACAATCAAAGTTAGGCAGTCTCTTTTTTAGATTTAATATTGA
>CAJTQV010000009.1:0-72922 GCA_910578385.1 uncultured Muribaculaceae bacterium
GGGGAGCCAAGCTCGCCACCGGCCTGGTGAAGGAGGGATCCGTAGGGTGCTGGCTGAGGTGTCCGTTCGGTAGCTGCGCTGCTCGGGGGGGGGCAGCTGCTGGGTCTCGGTGGCGAGCTTGGCTCGCCAGGTGTGGGGGAGCTACGGGGCGCGGTGGCGAGCTTGGCTCGCGGGTGTGGGAGCTGCGGGTCTCGGTGGCGAGCTTGGCTCGCCAGGTGTGGGGGAGCTGCGGGGTGGTGGCGAGCTTGGCTCGCGGGTGTGGGAGCTGCGCGTCTCGGTGGCGAGCTTGGCTCGCCGGGTGTGGCGCGACTACCGTCGCGCTCTGAGTCTTTGCGCGCAGCGTCTTGGTGCGGCAGCGTCTTGGTGCGCTCGGTGTTTGTCAGGGGCATTGGGTCGTTAAGTAGTGGGTTGGTACAATATTTTGCTCTTCTGTGAGTTTATTTATAGAGGGTTTATGCGGTTGGGATTGTGGTTGGTCTCATTCACATCTACTTAATTTTTAATTTCTGTGACTACAGGACTTCACTATAATCTGAATCTTCCGGAGGATCTGTCTTCGATTCTTGAGCAAGATTTCTGGATGCTTGAGAATATCGGACCCTCTATGCTCACCTCTCTGCGTGAGCCTGTAAAGTTTGCGGCGACTACATGGATCTTTGTCTTCAATGGCTCCGGTCGTGCAGATATCAACTTAGTAAATCATGAAATTTCTGCTCCTGCTCTCGTCTCTGTCAAAAGCACGCAGATCATGCAGCCGACCTTTCTCAGTCCGGACTTCAATGCAACCGTCATGGTCATGTCAAAGCGGCTCAGTGAGAATCTTTTTTTGTTTCTCAACAGTTCTCCTTTGGCCTCAATATCCCTGAGGCATCCGGTCGTTTCTATTCCAGATGATTCTGTCCAGGATTTCAAGGATTTCATTCAGGCTACTAAATCTTTACTTGCCGAGACATCGAATCCATATGGTTCGCAGGCTCTCATGTACCACCTGCTACTTTTCATTCATCGCTACGGATATAAGTGTTTCCTGCCGTTCAAGGATGAGGTAGTTTCCCGTCAGGGCAGGATGTCTGACCAATTCCTTGCTCTTGTCCAGCAGAACTTCCGCAAGGAAAGGTTCCTTGATTTCTATGCTTCCAAACTTGAGGTTACACCAAAGCATCTTTCTCGTACCATCAAGAAGCAAACCGGTTTCACGGCTGTGGAATGGATAGAACGTTATGTGATTCTTGAGGCAAAAGTTCTCCTTAAGTCATCAAATCTGAATATACAGCAGATTGCTGACGAGCTCAACTTCCCGTCCCAGTCTTTTTTCGGAAAGTACTTCAAGAAACAGACCGGTCTTTCTCCAAAAGAATTCAGAAATTCTTGAGTTGCTCACATATTTTGAGGATTTTCCCATTAAATCGCCCCGTCAAGGGCGATTTTTTTTGAAACCATTCTTTAGATTTCGTAAAAATTCCTATCTTTGCATTTGGATTCGGGGAATATGGTACGCCTCCTTAAGCGCATGAAACTTTTTTACCAGAAAACGCAAACCGGGCATATGTCCGAACCTTAAATCATGAAATTAGGAAACGCAACCAAGAGCAAGTATCTTGTATTATTGGGGCACATCGGTGCTCTACTGACAGTAACAGCATGGGGAACTTCATTCCTTAGTACCAAAGTGCTTATGGAAACCGGTGGCTTCACGCCGGTCGAGGTGTACGTCTACAGATTCCTCGCAGCCTATCTCGTTTTATTGCTTTTCACGTTCAAGAACATCCGCTCGAAATCCTGGCGTGACGAGCTGACTTTTCTTATAAGCGGAGTCTGCTGTGGTTCGCTGTATTTCATCACGGAGAATTACGCGTTGAAGATGACCACTACCGGTAATGTATCGCTGCTTGCATCAATATCACCGATTTTCACTACCATACTTGTTGCGATCATGTATCGTCAGCGAATCCAGACCGGAGTCATGATTGGTTCTGTTGTCGCATTTATCGGAGCCGGATGCATAATATTCAGTCATGGGGAAGGTCTTGAGTTTAGACCTGCCGGAGACTTGCTTGCGCTCAGTGCTGCATTTTCATGGGCAATCTACTCGGTCGCAATCAAAAGAGTTATACCACTTTATAACGGGTTCTTTGTGACCCGTAAGCTCTTCTTCTATGGAGTGATTACAGCTGTGCCGCTGCTGATGTTGCAGCATGATCCGTCGCATCTTCACTTGCTTTTCGATTTCTCACAGCCACAATATCTCATGAACTTCCTTTTCCTCGTTCTGATATGTTCTCTCTTCGCATATATCATATGGAATGAGGCGATGAAGATTCTCGGGCCGGTAGCGTCCAACAACTATCTGTATGTCCAGCCTCTCGTGACGATGATAGCAGCCTATTTCCTGTTTGATGAAAATATCTATCTTCTCGGTTACATAGGATGTGTGCTGATTATCGGAGGTCTTATCTACTCGGACAAATGTCCTACGGGTCGTCTCGAACGTAAATTAAAATAGCATCCCGGCAGACAGAATAAAAATGCGGCGGCAGTCTTATGGACTGTCGCCGTATTTTTCATAGCCATTTGTGACAATGGCTTATCCGGTGTGAATGGTTACTCCTCGGGAAGTTCTTCAAAATCTTCCTTGCCGACACCGCAAACAGGGCATACCCAGGAATCAGGGATATCCTCAAATGCGGTTCCGGGAGCTATACCGTTGTCAGGGTCGCCCACTTCGGGGTCATATACCCAGTCACATACTGTGCAGATGTATTTCTTCATAACTGTTTGAATTTTTAGTGTTATTTACCTTTTCATCATTTAAACACCACGGTACACATAAGGTTCATGGACTATAGAGTTTATAGCGGCTGCGAATTGTGAAAATATGATTGCTGCGATTTGCATATTTCTGTCCGATATATTATATTTGCACTGCAAACAGAACATAACATTATAAAGGACATGTCCGGTTGCAAAACGGCACTCTCAGATATGAAGTGCCCGTGCAGATTGGAAACAGTTCAAAACACAACCTTAAATTCAAATAAAACCATGGCAAAAGTAAAACCCTTCAAAGGTATCCGTCCTCCCCGCGAACTCGTGGAAGAAGTAGCTTCACGTCCCTATGACGTTCTGAACTCAGAAGAAGCACGTAAGGAAGCCGAGGGCAACGAGAAGAGCCTCTACCACATCATCAAACCCGAAATTGATTTCGCTCCCGGTTTCGACGAGCATGATCCGGCTGTCTATGACAAGGCTGTCGAGAACTTCAACATGTTCCAGGAAAAAGGCTGGCTTGTACAGGACACGAAGGAGAACTACTATATTTATGCCCAGACCATGGATGGCCGCACGCAGTACGGCTTCGTGGTAGCAGCATGGGTGCCCGACTATATGGAGGGACGCATCAAGAAACATGAGCTTACCCGTCGCGACAAAGAGGAAGACCGCATGAAGCACGTCCGCTGCAACAATGCGAACATAGAGCCGGTATTCTTCGCTTTCCCCGACAACGAGCGTCTGGAGGAAATAATCCGCACGGTCACTGCCGCAGAACCCGAATATGACTTCGTCGCTCCCGACGGATTCGGTCACACTCTCTGGGTCATCGACAACCCTGAGATGATTGCCGAGGTAACAGCCGAGTTCGAGAAGATTCCTTCTCTCTACATCGCTGACGGACACCACCGTTCGGCCGCTGCCGCTCTCGTAGGTAACGAGAAAGCACAGAATAACCCCAACCACAAGGGAGATGAGGAATACAACTACTTCATGGCCGTTGCGTTCCCCGCATCTCACCTGAAGATTATCGACTACAACCGCGTTGTGCGTGACCTCAACGGTCTCACTCCCGAAGAATTCCTCGCTCGCATCGGAGAGAACTTCGAGGTGAAGGATATGGGCACAGAGATCTACCATCCCAACGCACTCCACAACTTCTCACTCTACCTCGGTGGCCGCTGGTATTCACTTACCGCTAAGCCGGGTACATACAACGACAACGACCCGATCGGTGTCCTTGACGTAACTGTATCATCCGACCTCATTCTGCGCGATATCCTCGGCATCACCGACCTCCGCTCAGACAAGCGCATCGACTTCGTGGGTGGTATCCGTGGTCTTGAGGAGCTGAAGCGCCGCGTAGACAGCGGTGAGATGGCCATGGCACTCGCTCTCTATCCTGTGACCATGGATCAGCTCATCGACATCGCCGATACAGGCAATATCATGCCTCCGAAGACCACATGGTTCGAGCCTAAACTCCGCTCGGGTCTTGTGATTCACAAGCTCGACTGATAACACAGCCGAGGGCTTTTACTCCTTTGCTCAAATGGAAAGGAGCTTATTGAAATGACAAGATATTTAAAGACACTTCTATGTATGGTCGCGGCGGCTTTTATGCCCGTCGCGGCCTTTCCATGTACATCCGCCATTGTCAGCGCGGATGCTAACCCTTCCGGCCGCCCCATCCTATGGAAGCATCGTGACACCAGCACTATCGATAATAAAGTCGAGTATGTCGCGCCAGCCAAAGGAAATTTCGGTTATGTAGCTTTGTTCAACGCTGCCGATAAAGAACTTAAAGAGGCCTGGATGGGCATGAACGATGCAGGTTTCGCTGTGATGAACACGGCATCGTACAATATCAAAGATGACAAAGTCCCGGCCAAGAAGATGGACCGTGAGGGAATCCTGATGACGAAAGCTCTCCAGACGTGCCGCACGGTCGAGGATTTCGCGCATCTTCTCGACACATATCCTCGGCCCATGGGTGTCGAGGCTAATTTCGGTGTCATAGATGCCACCGGAGCAGGCGCATTTTTCGAGACCAACAACCATTCATACGTCAGATACAATCTTTCAGATGCTACCGATGGCGTGCTCGTGCGTACCAACTACAGTCACTCGGGACGTCCCAACGAGGGATACGGATTTGTGCGCGAGGCAAATGCCAATTGCATCTTGCAGCCATATATAGATGAGAAGTCGGTTACTCCCGAGGTGTTGACCGAGGTCGTGAGCCGGACTTTCTATCATGACCTGAAGAAAAAAGACTATACATCGGCCGGCGAGCGGTGGGTCATTGACCAGGATTTTATCCCACGGTATAAATCGACTGCAACTATTGCAATCGAAGGTTGCCATCCGGTAGAATCTGTTGATTCTGTCACGCCCGGCATGATCGGTAAGGAATATATAATGTGGACGGGACTCGGTTATCCGCCGGTTGCAGAGATACGTGCGGTAAGATGTGCGGCCGACGGCGTTGACAAGGATCTGCAGGGATCGCTGCCCGACGGACACTCGCCACTCGGGGACGAGGCTCGCCGCAAGCGCGACGAGGTTTTCCCTCTTAAAGCAGGAAACGGTGACAAATACATAGACATCACAAAGCTCTATAACGAAGAGGGGACGGGCTATGCGCAACAGGCAATCTCACGCAACCGTCAGACATACCGCAACGAGACACTCAACAGAGATGGAAAGTAAGGTCTACAGAATGGGAGGGGGCAGTTTCGCCCTGGAGATGCTCTTCCGTTATGCCGGTATCTGGATGCTTCTGCTTTCCGTCACGGCACTGACGGGGATAATTCTCGGCATAACAATAGACCTGCGTTGGTTTGTGATTGGACTGATGGTGGTCTTTGTCGTAATTCCGATGGTACTTGCGTTTCTGTATTATTATTTCGGACTCAGACGCGAGTGTTTCATCAACACTATACCGCATACTGTTGTTGTCAATAATGCCGGAGTGACGGTAAGAATGCATCTCCCTGACAACGGCAGCGATGAGCCTGGTGCGGAAGGTTCGTCTGCTGAGTCGGATAAAGAGCCGAGAATCCGCGAAGAGTTCTTTCCTTATGTCCAGATGCAGCCTTACCGTATAGGCAGCAAGTCGGTGATAATACCGCTGCGCACACCGGCGAAGGGATTTATCTGGATACCTGCAGATGCTTTCGAGGAGCAGGAGGAACTTGCCGAAGCTCTTCAACTCATCGATACACGAATAGCTGAGTTGCATCCCGCCAAAACAAAATAGCATTCCACAATAACCAATTATGAGGATACTGAAGGACACCAACAAGAAATATTGCTTTATCATGGATATGGAAGTCCGTGATTACGAGCTTGATTGCGAGCAGATTGTCAACAATGCCAACTATCTGCACTACATGGAGCATACACGACATAAATTCTGCAAGGATGCCGGATTGTCGTTTATAGAGATGCACAATCAAGGCATTGATGCGGTAGTACGCAAGATCGAAGTTGAATACAAGACCTCCCTCCGGGGAGGTGACAGCTTTTTGAGCTGCCTGCGTCTTGAACGCAAGGGCCCCCGCTTCATATTTCATCAGGATATCTTGAAATCAAATGGAGACGTTTGTGCGGAAGGGGTCGTTACCGTAGTAGTGCTTAAAAACGGTAAGCTGACACGCGGTGACGAGCTTGCGGCAGTCTTCGGGCGTTACATACGCTGAAAAACAGGTCAAACCCTTACGTGATGGAGCAGGACAGGTTGCATAAGATAGCGTTGTCAATGACACCGGGCGTAAATGCCACGGTAGTGCGTGCCATGGAGGAACGGAGTATCACACCTTCCGATTTTTTCTCCATGAGCATGTCGGAATTATTCCGGGCGCTTGGTTGCGGATCGCGTTTTGAAGATCTCGCACGTCAGGAGGCATTGTTCCGTGCCCGTCGTGAGCTTGATTTTATCGACCGACATTCGGTTCAGGCTTTATTTCTGACCGACGACAACTATCCTCACCTTCTGAGAGAGATTCCCGATGCACCGGTAGTCTTGTATAAACTTGGAGAGGGTAATCTTGATGCTTCTCCGGCTTTCAGTCTTGTTGGTACACGTCGTTGCACATCCTATGGGCTGAACTTCACAAAGTCACTTGTTGCCGACCTTTCGGCTTATTATCCCGATGCGCTGGTCATAAGCGGACTTGCATATGGCATAGACGCCGCAGCCCATACTTCCGCCCTTGAGAATGGTGTCGCTACCGCAGCGGTTGTAGCCCACGGTCTCGACATGATCTATCCGGCCCCGCACCGCGATCTTGCTCGGCGCATAATAGCCGCAGGAGGAGCGATAGTGTCGGAATACCCTTCAGGTGTAAGGCCGTTCCAGAGGAATTTCCTTGAGCGTAACCGGATAGTGGCCGGACTCAGTGAACTTACGATAGTGGCTGAGTCGGAAGTAAAAGGAGGGGCTATGAGCACTGCGAATCAAGCATTTTCATATTCCCGGGAGGTTGTGGCGCTACCCGGTCGTTCAACAGACATCACAAGTTCCGGATGCAATCATCTCATTGCGCGGAGCAAAGCCCATATTTTCACGTCAGTAGGCGACCTACTTTCGCTGATGCAGTGGAAAATACCGGCTATCGGTGTGGCTCCTCCGGCGGAGAAACCTCTGTTCCCGGAACTTGAAGGAGACATGGCCCGTGTCTACAATCTCATGATTTCCGACAGAAGGCCCATGCAGATCGATGAATTACATTCAGGTTCAGGTCTTGCCATGCCGGCATTGATGACCGCACTCTCAGATCTCGAATTCGAGGGAGTTATTGTCAGACTTCCCGGAGCAAGATATGAACTTGCGTGACAGTAAATTTGTTATAAACTAAGTAGAGGTTTAATCTGAACATCTACACTAACCGAGCGGATCTGTTATAACAGATGGCAGATTTGCAAAATACTAAATCGACAATACCCATGAATGAAGAACGTGTGATTCCGGCTTCAGAACTCATCATCAACGGTGATGGTTCAGTATTTCATATTCATCTGCGTCCGGAGCAGGTGTGCGACAACATTATATTCGTAGGAGATCCCGGTCGTGTGGACATGGTGGCTTCGATGTTCGATTCAATCGATTTCGAGGTCAGCTCCCGCGAGTTTCATACAATCGGAGGAAAATATAAGGGAGAACCTGTCATGGCCATTTCCCACGGCATAGGCCCGGACAACATCGAGATTGTTATTACCGAACTCGATGCCCTTGTAAATGTGGATTTCGAGACGAGGAAAGTAAAGAAGGAACACCGCACTCTGAACATCGTCCGGGTCGGAACTTCCGGATCACTTCAGGAAGACCTGCATATCGGCGACTTCGTAATAGCTGAGAAGGGTATGGGATTCGACGGAATCCTCAATTTCTACGCGGACCGTGACAAGGTGTGCGACCTCGACTTCGAACGTCAGTTCTGCGAGCATACCGGTTGGATGCGCACATGGGCAGCCCCCTACACAGTCGATGCTGATGCCGCCCTTGTACAGCAGATCGGCCGCGACGACATGCTCCGTGGATACACGATTGCTGCGGTAGGATTCTATGCTCCGCAGGGACGATGCGTGCGGCTGCCTCTGGCTGACCCTGATTTGAATGCCAAAATCGAGAGCTTCCGTTTCAATGGTCGTCCTATCACAAACTTCGAAATGGAATCGGCATGTCTTCAGGGCATGGCAAAACTGCTCGGACACCGGGCCATGACTGTCTGCTGCATCATTGCGGAGCGTCGCGCAAACAATGCAAACACCGATTACAAACCGAAGGTGCGCGAACTGGTGCAGACAGTACTCGATCGGCTTGTAGAAAAGTAAATATCAACAAATTAATTTATTAACTATGGAAACAGTATATTTCAAAGACATTCCCATGACACTCAGTGGCGAGCTTCCCAAAGCCGGAGAACAGGCTCCCGGATTCTCACTCACAGCACAGGATCTTTCGGAGATCACACTCGACTCTCTTCGTGGCAAGAGAGTGGTCCTCAACATATTCCCAAGTCTTGACACCGATGTATGCGCCGCTTCGGTGCGCCGCTTCAATCAGGATGCAGCAGCTTTACCCGATACCAAGGTTCTCTGCGTGTCAATGGACCTGCCTTTTGCCGCAGCACGTTTCTGCTCTATCAACGGAATAGAGAACGTGGCCACAGCATCAGGTTTCCGTTCCGACTTCGGCAAGACCTACGGTGTGGAACTTGCCGATGGTCCTCTCAAGGGCCTTTATGCACGTGCTCTTGTAGTTATTGACGAGAATGGCAAGGTGCTCGGCACCTCACTCAGCCGTCAGATTACGGAAGAACCTGACTACGAGTTCGTCAAAAGCCTGTTGAAGTAAGCATTCCGGTCATGAAAAGGGTGCTTATAATGGGTGCATCCTCAGGCATCGGCCTGAGGGTGGCCGAGGCTTTTGCCTCACGCGGAATAAAGGTCGGTATGGCCGCGCGCCATACGGAGACCATGCGCGAACTGAAAAAGAAATATCCCGACAATGTGGAATACATGTCGATAGATGTCACTCATGCCGATGCTCCCGACAAGATGCAGAATCTGATTGACAAGATGGGAGGCATGGACATTTACTTCCATGTGTCGGGCATCGGATATGAGAATCTCAAGCTTGATCCGCAGCGGGAGGTTGACATCATATCGACCAATGCCGGTGGTTTTGTCAGAATGATATGCACAGCCTACCGTTACTTCCGCGACAACCACCGCAAGGGTCATATCGCCGCTGTAACCAGCGTGGCGGGAACCAACGGTATAGGTCGGCTTTCGGCATATTCTGCCTCAAAGAAGTGCGCACAGACATATCTCGTTGCACTTGAGCAGCTCGCAAACGCCGAGAAGGCCGATGTGACTTTCACCGACATCCGTCCGGGGTGGGTAAAGACTCCGCTTCTTGTGCCCGGTCTTAAATATCCTATGGAGATGACACTCGACTATGCGGTACCTCTGATTATCAAGGCTATCGTGCGTCGCCCGAGGGTAGCTGTAATCGACTGGCGGTGGAACATCGTTGTCGGACTCTGGCGGATGATTCCCAATTTCATCTGGACAAGGGTTAACATGGAGATATCCAGCCCCGACAAATCTCTGCCGGCTCCCGGCACGAAACCATTCCCGTCCGCTGCCAAAGAGGAGAAGGAAGCACGGCAGGTATAGATGATATATGCACAAGTCAATGTGCTGTAAAATAAGTAAAAGTGGGATTTTGCCATTGTGCAAAGTCCCACTTTTATAATTGTTAACTCAGGGGTTACTTTCCGTTCTGAATCATCGAAGTGATTTTTTCAAGCACTTCCATGGCGGTTCCTGTAGACTTCGGAGTCTTGTCGAAGTCGATCCTTATCTTCGATTCGTTTTTATCGAATGTCAGCGTATAGAATGTGCTGTCGGTAGAGATCGTGACGGGCTTCCCCTTTGAGTCGGCAGAAACATACACTCCGCTGTCATTCTTTTCGAACGGACGCTCAAGAACCACTTTGTAGTCTATTTTTGCACGGTTTCCGTTCTCATATACGTAGAGTGCAGACTGTTCCGGGCTGAGGGCGATAAGCATACGTCCGTCGAACTTGCCGGAACGTGCTGAAGGTCCGGTGATATCATATGCAGTGGCATCATACTGGCCGCTTGCCACCGGCTGAGATTCGTCAAAAGCTGCGGTGTCGGTCACTGTGCTGTCGGAAGTTGCGGTTTCGCCACCTTTGCTTCCGCAGGATGTCGTGCATGTCAGGGCGAGTGCGGTCAATGCCGCAAACAGAATTTTCTTTCTCATTGCTGTCGTTTTATCGGTTAACGTTTATATTTCATTATTTCCTCAACCATTCCCGGTGTGATAACAACCGTGCGCCCGCTTTGTCTCACATACGAATCCTCAATTCCTACCGGGCGGTCCTTCTTGTCAGCCGACAGACGGATTATCTTCCTCTGGTACGGACTTACCTTAATCCTGAGAATTGTGCGTCCCTCGGCATTTGTTTCGGGGAATGTGTCTATATGTGTATTTGCAATCTCCGAAGGGTCTTTTGAGCCATCCACCTCTGCAAAAGCGCGGGTGAGTATACGTTGTATGTACAGACGGTAGTGGTCAATGTCGCGTGTCGAGATATATCGCCGTGCATGCAGCTCTCGCATATCATCTTCAAGCCCTGCGGCGTATCCTTCGTCGTTTACACCAATCAGCAGGTCTCCGCCTGAACGGGAGTTCAGGAAGCCGCATACGGCCTTGATGATAGCCCATTTCTGGAGTTCCGGATCCACGATGTCCTGCGGCGATTTGCGCTGGTTGTAGGGAGGAAACACCGCCGAGGACTTGAATTCCTGGGTTATGCTCTCCACGCCGTAGTAGGTGCGGTCGTTGAGAATTGAGACATATTCATCCTCAACATTCAGCATTCTCGCTATCGATTGCTTGATGTTGTTGAGCTCAGACTCGTCGATGATGTCAATCAGATTGTTTGATGCGGTGACCAGAGCCTCGACCTTGTCATGAACATTGGTATGAGTGTTCGAGGCGAGCAGGGGAGAGGACTTGATTACGTTCCTCTTTTTGTAACGGGTCAGAGTCCCGACCATCTTCTCGCGCACTCGGGCTTCTTCGCTGTCCTCAAGAATCTTGGGCACAGAGAGCGGCTTGATATCCCCGTTTGATGCAAACTGCACAAGCTCGTAAAGGTAGCTGTTTTCGTACTCTATGTATGCAAGTTCCTCTTTCCGCCCGGTCATCTTGCATATCATCGCGGCGGCCGTGTTGTATTCAAGGCGTGCGAGACATGACACCTTGCCGCAATTGCCTATCCTGTAAATGACAGGAACGAGCAGGGAGCACTCATCGGCTTCTGCAGGCTCAAATTCGCCTGTGCAACCCTCGCCGAAATCCTCGGCTTCCGCGCGCGAGTGTTCCAGGAACTTGTCGAGCATTACGTCGTCGGCCTCATCGGCTGTGAATGTGGCTCCGTCATAATCCGTGCCGAAGAGATCGTAAGGTTCTCCATACATGTTGAATTCATCCTTGTACATATCCGGAGCATCCTTGTAAGTCTTGAGCACAATAGGAATCTTCTCGCTGATAGATTGATAGAACAGTTCTTTCTCTTCGTCGTCAAGCTGCTCTATCTTCGATTTGTCAATTCCGACATGCATGCCATCCTCGGTGAGCCATTCCGTGCCGTTGGGGTAGTAACTCATGAAGATGGCGAGACGTTCTTCCGAAGGACATCCGCACGCATATTTGCGGTAGAAATCCTCGAACGCGTCATATATCTCGAACATATATGATTCGCGGTTCGAACGGTAGACCATGATAATGTCACCGACATTGAGTTTTTCTTTAACAGCCGTCATCTTCGGACGGCGCGGGGGCATCTCAAGCAGAATCTTTCCGGCGAGTTTCTGATGTCGCGGGTCAATTGTCTCAGCCTCCATTCTCCAGCCGAATTTCGAGGTGATTCTGACCGGGAACGGGTCATCGAATCCGTATGCCTCGCGGGTGGCTACCGGGGCTGATTTGTATTGCTCCTGTTTCTTGAGAAGACGGAGTGTGGTGTTGTACAGTTTAGAGAAGTCGGCGGTATATTCAAAATTCTCTTTAGCTGTCAGCACGCGCATCAGCGACGGCAATTCATAGAGCACCTCGTATTTGTCCTGCACGTATTTGGCGCGGTTTGTAATCGACAGGTCAAGTATTCCTGTGGGAGGAATCACCAGAAGCCCGTTGTTCTCCAAATAATGGTAAGGATCTGCAGGGGCAGCCTCGGCAAACCTCATGCCCTTGATTCTGAACATGAGCAGCAGCTCATTTATGCGTTCGTTGGAAATGTCATTCCATGTGATGCCGATGTTTACCAGGCGGCGGCGTCTGAGGCAGTTTACGATTATATTGTAAAGACTTGAAAGTGTGTCGAAATCAAGATTTATATCTGACTTGGCGAGAAGAGTTGTGAGAGTGAGTATAGTTGAGTAAGGAGTCTTGCCGGCTTTATGCGAGGCGAGTATATGTGCGCACATCAGTCTTATGGAAAGCGAGATTTCATACTCATGCTCTACACGTTTGTAAAACGGTGTGTCCTTAATTCTTGAGCCGATGTCATCAATTAGCTGACGCATACATTCAAGAGTCGAGTCGTAATCATGATTGTCCTCATCCTGTGAATACTCATAATGGTTAAGGTAAACGATTAGGTTTTCAAAATTGTCAAGAATGTAATCTTTCCTGACTTGCAGCCAGAACTGTGGCCGGTTGTAAAAAGCCATAATTTTATAAAATTTTGATAATTAATACTATAACCCGTAGTGCAGACTTGCCTTCCGGATGTATGTCTCACAAATATAGTAAAAAAATTGTATATGTGAAATAAATTTATACTAAATGTTAAAAATTGTCAGTGACTCTATCACAAAAAGTCCGGTTTCTGCAATCTTTCATGTGTGATTGCAGAAACCGGATAATGATGTTCTCAGAAAAGTCGGAGCGTCAGCCGAACTTGGAAATCTTCCTTAGCTGTGGCTCGTTGACTATGCGTATTCGCCGACCGTCGACGAGTATGAGCTTTTCAGATACAAATGTCGTAAGGGTACGGATGGCGTTCGAAGTGGTCATGTTCGACAGATTCGCAAGATCCTCGCGGCTCATGTAGATTTTAAGCGTCGAACCATCGGCCTCATAACCGTAGTTGTCAGCCAGCAGGAGGAGCGATTCCGCCAGGCGGCCACGGATATGCTTTTGCGTAAGGTTGATGATTTTGGTGTCGGCACCACCAAGATTACGTGAGAGCTCATGTATGAAGAAGAGTGCAAGATTGTTGTTCTTGCGGATGATCTCCTCTACAATCTTCATCGGCACTATACCGATCACAGACGGCTCGAAAGCTGCGGCCGACGATACATATGGCTCGCGTGCGAAATAGGCACGGTAGCCGAAATACTGTACCGGACGGTACAGACGGAGTATCTGAACACGGTCGCCGATTCCGCTTTTGAAGAGTTTTACCTTGCCTTCAAGAAGGCAGTAAAGGTTCTCGGGCGTCTCTGATTCCGCGTAGATTATGTGGTTCTTCTTGTAACGCTCATAATGGAAGTTCTCGGCTATGACACGTTTTTCGTCCTGAGTGAGGGCGTTCCATAACTCGGCAAGGTCGTCGCCGATGATGCGTTCCAGGGTGCTCTTCTTTATCATACAATTGTGTTGGTGATCCTACTCTGAAGATCGGTTATCCAAACCATGGCATTCTCAATAAGTCCTGTTATTGCACTTTTTTGAGCATTTACTTAGGTTTAAACCGCTCTTGTATGTTTTACAACACAAATTTACAACATTTTCTTAAAACATAAAATTAATTGGCTAAATTTTCCACGCTTTTTTCCTATTCGGGCGTAAATCCCCCTCATTTCGGCACAATCAAAGCTCCGCAAGATGGGTTACAGTATGTTTTTTCTCTTTTTCTTACCGTTTTCGGTTGTCGGCACATTCTGATGCAGGATTTCTTTGGGTACCCATGCTTTAGGTAAACATTCCTTGCATCTTGATATAATTTTTGTATCTGAGGCCCGGTCTTCACCATCTTCGATAATCATAATGACCCGCTCGCCCCATTTGTTGTCGGGAACGGACGTTATGAGAACCGGCACGCCGAAGGTCGCTTCGAGAATCTCCTCTGCTTGCTCAGGGTGAATTTTAATTCCTCCGGATATGATTACGTTGTCGTAACGTCCGGTCACGACAAATTCCCGTTGGCCAATTATTCTTACGATGTCGTTTGTGACAATCTTCTGCCAGCCTTCCATTTCGATTACAAGACGCGATTCGCCGTCAACCCCGGTTGAAATGCCGTCGAGCACTCGGAATGGAGAGGGAGGGTCGGTGACTCGGCGCAGAGCTATGTGCGATGCCGTCTCGGTCATGCCGTAGGTTTCCCAAGCGTTGAGTCCCGATTCTTCTATGCGACGGCGGAGTGCTGCGGGTATGGCTGAGCCTCCGATAATGATAGCCCGGATTTCAGGCATCATGTCCATGTGCGACAGAATGTACTCCATCTGTGAGGGTACAACTGCAAGCAAATCTATAGCATCTTGTCCCGCTTGCATCAGCGGGCGGTTTGACGGCGTTTCCCATGTGAGCCGAGCACCGGTCTCCTCTGCTCTTACGGCCATCATCTTGCCCCCTATGAAGTCGGGTGATATGCAGGAATGAAGATGTGAAAACCGGTCAAGACCGAAATGTCTTACGGTGCGCAAGGCACTCTTCGACATCTCGGTCTTGGGTAACAATATGGATTTAGGTGTGCCGGTCGAACCTGATGTCCTGCATTGCACGTCTGTTCCGGTGTCACGCCACTGCTTCAGGAATTCTTCGTAGGTCATTCTCTCCAGTCAAGAGCGGCGAGTTGCCGACGGTCAAGGCTTTCCGCTGTATTATATCTGAGCTTGTCTCCGTCAAGATAGAGCGGAGACGTGAAGTTATTGGTGAATACCCCTCCTGTCCCGAGTCCTTGGGGGATTGAGGTGTGAAGTGTGGCCACCCATTGCGCAAGGGCGTTCAGACCGATATTCGATTCGAGCGATGAAGTCACCCACCAGCCGATATTTCTTTCCTCGGCAAGATCAATCCATTCCTGCGCTCCTGAGTATCCGCCTATGAGTGTCGGTTTTAGGACGATATAGGCGGGTTTAATCTCATCGAGCGTGCGGGCTTTCTCCTCGCGAGTGAATTTGCCTATCAGTTCCTCGTCGAGAGCTATCGGTAGCGGCGACACGTCGCAAAGGAACCGCATCAGCATCGGGTTCCCGGCTTTGATCGGTTGCTCTATTGAATGTACGTCGAGGTCGGCGAGGCGTTTCAGTCTCGGTATGGCATTGTCCATGTCGAAGCCTCCGTTGGCATCGACGCGGATTTCAATCCGGTCGCGGCTGTAACGGTCTCGGATATATTGGATCATATCGACCTCCTTGCGCCAGTCTATAGCTCCGATTTTCAGTTTTATGCAGCGGAATCCTGAGGCAAGTTTCTGCTCTATGCGCTCGATCATCTTGTCGTAGTCTCCCATCCACACGAGACCGTTGATTTCTATCGAGCTCTCGCCATGCACGAATGGAGACTCGAAGTACACGCCTTGGCATCCGCCGGTGTAGTCGCGTATGGCCTGCTCAAGTCCGAATTGAAGCGACGGGAACTTCAACAGGTCTGTCTGAAGACCGAGACGTATGTTCGCCTGAAGTTCCATCAGCTTGAAGAAGAAACGGTCGTCTGCCTCGGGGGAGAGCCCGGGGAAGATTCCGGCTTCACCGATACCGAATCTGTCAGGTTCCGACTCGTCGAAGATTCGCAATATACATGTAATCTTCTCGGTCATGACACCGCGCGATGTACCGCCCGGCTCGTTGAACTTAAGCACGTATGGTGCGAACTGTAACCTCATCTCAGGGGAATTTGGGGAATTTGTCGAAATCGGGGTCGCGTTTCTCAAGGAATGCGTTCTTGCCTTCCTGAGCCTCGTCGAGCATGTAATACAGAAGAGTGGCATCACCGGCAAACTGCATCAGACCATGCTGTCCGTCAAGTTCGGCATTTAGCGCGCGCTTGATCATGCGGATAGCCAGCGGAGAGCGTTTCATTATGGTGCGGCACCATTCCACTGTGGTCTCCTCCAGTTTGTCGAAAGGAACAACGGCGTTGACCATTCCCATCTCAAGAGCCTCGGCGGCAGTGTATTGCTTGCAGAGGAACCATATCTCGCGGGCTTTCTTCTGACCTACGCAACGGGCGAGATAGCTCGCGCCGAAGCCTCCGTCAAAGCTGCCTACCTTAGGACCGGTTTGGCCGAATCGTGCATTCTCCGAAGCAATCGAAAGGTCGCATATCACCTGAAGCACGTTGCCACCTCCGATGGAATAGCCGTTGACCATGGCGATGACGGGCTTCGGAATGGAACGTATCATCTGGTGAAGGTCAAGAACGTTCAGACGGGGCACTCCGTCCTCGCCGACATATCCTCCTTCACCCTTCACGTTCTGGTCACCGCCGCTGCAGAATGCCTTGTCTCCTGCGCCGGTCAGGATAATCACGCGTATGTCCTGACTCTCGCGGCAAATATGGAAAGCATCGAGCATCTCCATATTGGTTTTCGGACGGAACGCATTGTAGACCTTTGGCCTGTTTATCGTTATCTTGGCTATGCCATCCATCTTCTCGAAGAGGATGTCTTCATACTCCTTTATGGTTTTCCAGTCAAACATGGTGTACTGTATTTTGTGTTATTATATTCAGTTCAGATATTTTATCAGTTCTTCCGCGCTCGATTCAGGTTCCACTTCGATTTCAAGGATTGATTGTCTGGTTTCGAGCAGCGTTTTCAACCCCTCTCGAAGTGCCTTTTCTGAATCTGCATGGAGGTATTTCCAACCATACGCCTGAGCCACACGTCCGAGCGGCAGTTGCGGGTCGCTGCAGAAATATTCCTCGCGAATGTCAAGGTTGCGGGTCGTTCCGATAAACCGGAAAATTCCACCTCCACGGTTATTGACAACCACTATCCGCAGGTCTCCTCCCAATTTCGCAAGATTCAGAACCTCCGTGCAGTAGGCGAATGACATGTCGCCTGTTACAAGTAGGGTAGTCCCTCCGTATGCAAGCGAGACTCCGAATGCGGTCGCGTTGGTGCCGTCAATGCCCGATACTCCCCGGTTGCAGTAACATGCGTGAGGCAGACGGTCAAGCAGAAGCTGGGCGTAGCGCACGCAAGTGCCGTTTGAAAGAAACAGGTTCCACGATTTGGGCAGTGTTGTGAATACTCTGTCGAGAGCCTTCAGCTCACACCAGGGCATCCCTGCTGTCAGTACGGAATTTTCCTCATGTGCTTTCAGACGGGCCTCGTTCCAAAGAGAGCGGTAAGATGGAACTGTACCCGCTTTCCCTTTTGATATGATATGGCGCATCATGCCGGCCATTCCCTTGAAGAATCTGTGGGGTGGCACGTCTATGTGCATAGATAGCCGTTGGAAACAGTCGACCGACACATCCGTGTCGGCGAGCGTCCAGTGTTGCGTGTCATCACATCCGCGCAGATACTCCTTGAGCATTCTCGACACCAGTGCTCCGCCGATTGAGATAACTATGTCGGGTTTGAGCGTTTCCCGCTCTTCCGGGTCGAGCCGCGACAGCAATGAGTCAATCATATAGGCGTGCCCGTCGAGATGCAGATTTGAGATGGTCTCGGCCAGAACGGTCACGTTCTCAAGACGGCTGAACTCACGTATTGCACGGTTGAGCGAATCGTCAGCACCCATGAAACCGGCCACAACCATTATCCGCTTGCCGACAAGTTCTTCTGCAAGCTCACGCATCTTGTGCGGTGGCAACCCGGAATCATTCCCGATTACTCTCACAACTCTCGGAGTGGCTTCGGAACGGTCGGTTACATTGCCGAGCGGATTGCCGAACTGCATGTTTATGTGCACAGGTCCGGGCTGTCCCTCCTTTGCTGTCAGCATGGCTTCGTTTGCTGTCCGGTTCACATACCATTCACGTTCCGAGGCGTAGGTTCTGTTTCCGCATGGTGCGGTCATGCCTGTCTCGGCATAAATGTCGTAGCTGCGCTTGACTATCTTGTCGAGAGCCCCGAATTGCCGGAGTGTCTGCGAGTCATCCTGATCTATCCACTGTGCGGGTCTGTCTGCGGTAATCACCACCAATGGAATCTTCTGATAGTATGCTTCGGCCACTGCGGGTGCGTAGTTATACAGAGCGGTTCCGGATGTACATGCCAATGCCACCGGCCGACGTGTGACAATACCTATTCCCAGTGCGGTAAATGCAGCCGTCCTTTCGTCGGTTATTATTATTTTCTTCAGCTCCTGACGTGCTGATGCCCCCACGAGCAGCGGGGTGTTCCGGCTTCCGGGAGAGAGGACTATTGTATCTACACCCTGGGCAATGAGTACGTCGAGGAGTTCCCGGCAGTTTGCATTGGCTGTATCTTTCATAATCGAGAAGGTCTTTGCCGCCTGTTTCAGTTCTTGAATCTTACAGGTTTATATCCTAATAAAAAGGCAGATGTCTCCATCCGTTTCTTTCCGGCGGGTTGCAGCGAGAGAATCTCAATCAGTTCATCTGCGGTTGCGGCAAACATCCGCTTTCCCTCTATGATTACCTCGCCCGGTTCATGATTGCCGTTGTTCTTCCCGGTCAAGGCCGTCTCGAATATCTTGGCGGTAAATTCCTTGCCATTGGCATCCTCGACCAAGGTGAATGCAGCGGGGTAGGGGGAAAGTCCTCTAACCTGGTTGTGGATATTTAAGGCCTGTTTGTTCCAGTCTATCGCGCAATCCTCCTTGAATATTTTTGGGGCGCCGATAAACTCACCTTCGGGTTGCGGACGAGTCTCAAGTGTGCCGTCGAGAATTGATTTCACAGTGCTTTCCACCATTTCGGCACCCATTTCCATCAGCCGGTCATGTACGGTCCCCGCATTGTCGCTGTCCTCTATGGGTGTGCTCCGCTGCTCGATCATGTCGCCGGTGTCAATCTCATGTTTAAGGAAGAATGTAGTTATTCCTGTCTCTTTCTCACCGTTCATGATGGCGCGGTTTATCGGAGCCGCCCCGCGATATTTCGGCAGGAGACTGCCATGCAGGTTGAATGTGCCGAGGCGTGGCATTGCCCAAACCACCTCAGGAAGCATCCTGAATGCGATGACAATGAAAAGATCTGCGTCTATTTCCCTCAGACGGTCCACAAATTCCGGATTCTTAAGCTTTTCAGGCTGAAGTAACGGCAGTCCATGTTCTTCGGCATAGACTTTTACATCACTTTTAATCATCTTATGACCGCGTCCGGCTATCTTGTCGGGCATAGTGACCACGGCGGCAACGTTGTATCCGTTGCTTACCAGACGGTCAAGACTTGCCACTGCAAACTCGGGTGTTCCGAAAAATACTATTTTCAAATCTTTCTTTTCCATAAGTTGAATAGCGTTTAGAGTAACGCAAACTTTTGTTCCCCTGTATTTCCCGAATATCGTAACTTATCCTCCTTTGGTAAAGTTCAATCTTCGGTAAAATGCTTGAGAACTCTCCGGTATGAATTGAATATCTTCGACTTCGACACGAATCCGATGTATTTACCTTTGTCAACTACGGGCAGGTTCCAGGCATTGGTCTTGTCGAAGATCTCCATCACCTTGTCCATAGGCATGTTCATCTCGATTACGGCAGGTACGGCGGCCATGAACCGCGACACATGCATCTTCGGATAGAGGTCCGTACGGAACATGATGTTTCTTATGTCATCGAGAAGCACTATGCCCTTAAGCATTCCTTCCGAGTCGGTCACCGGATATAGATTCCGGTTTGAAACAGAAATCACATCTACCATCTCCTTGAGGCTCATCTCCGGGTGAACCTCTTTGAAATCAGTCTCTATCACGTTGTCAATCTTCAGGAGTGTGAGTACGGCCTTGTCTTTTTGGTGTGTCATGAGGTCACCGGCCTGGGCCAGACGCATGGTGTAGATGCTGTATGGAGTGAAACACTGGATGGTGAAGTAGGCGAGTGCCGAGACGATAAGCAGCGGCAGGAAGAGGTCATAGCCTCCGGTCATCTCCGCCGTAAGGAAGATTGCCATCAGGGGCGCGTGCATGACACCTGCCATCACACCTGCCATGCCCATCAGCGTGAAGTTCTTTTGCGACAGTGTTATGCCGAGGTCAAGATTGTTCACGATAAATGCAAACAGGAAGCCGGTAAGGGCCCCCACGAACAGAGAGGGGGCGAATGTACCTCCCACACCTCCGGCACCGTTGGTGGCCGAGGTGGCGAATGCCTTCATCAATGTGATTGCGCCGATAAAGAGGGCGAGAAACCACACGTTATCGCGGTCAACGTAGAAGAATGTACCGTTTACCACGGCACCGACATCACCGTCAAGCAGGTGGTTTATGGCACCGTATCCCTCGCCGTAAAGGGGTGGGAAAAGGAACACCATGCAGGCTATAAGGCTGCCTCCGACGAGAATCTTAAGCCACTGTCGGGTGATTTTCTTGAAGATTGATTCCATCATGAACATCACCTTGGTGAAATAGAATGACATCAATCCGCAGACCACTCCGAGTGCTATTGTCCATGGTATGCGGCTCGTGGTGAAGGGTTCGCTCTGCGAGAAGAAGAATTCCGCGCTGTAGCCTTCGAGCACATAGGCCACGGTAGCACCGGCAATCGACGACAGCAGCAGGGGCATCACCGTCAGACCTGTCAGGTCAATCATGAGCACTTCGAGCGTGAAAAGCATTCCGGCAATCGGGGCTCGGAATATACCTGCTATACCGGCGGCGGCCCCGCAGCCCACGAGTATCATGAGCACTTTGGGCGAGAGCCTGAATGCCTGGCCGACGTTCGACCCGATGGCAGCCCCGGTGTAGACTATAGGTCCCTCGGCTCCGACCGATCCACCGAAACCGATGGTGATTGAGGAGGATATGAGCGAGGCGTAGATGTTGCGCTTTTTTAGGCGCGACTTGCGCCGTGATATTGCATAGAGCACCTTTGTCACACCGTGCGAGATGTTCTCTTTCACGACATATTTCACGAAGAGCACCGTGAGAATTATACCTGCCACCGGATATACGAGATAGAGGTAGTTCTCTGTGGTGTCGCTGAAATGCGATGTAAGTATGCTGGCTATCAGATGAATCAGAAACTTCAGCAGCTGGGCGGCGATTCCGCAGGCTATGCCCACAATCAGAGCCAGGAGAAGCACGAAGTTCTTCTCCTTGAGGTGGTGCTCGCGCCATATGACGAACTTCAGCCAAAGGTCGGTAGCCCAATTATGTGTTTCTTTGTATGCCATATCAGTTTTCTATACTCCGGCACCCTTCACTATGGTGCGTATTGTGTAAATCATGATTTTCAGGTCTGTCGAGATTGACATGTTGTTGATATAGACCAGATCGTAACGCGAACGGCTTACCATCTCCTTGACCGATGACGCGTAACCGTACTTCACCATTCCCCAGCTGGTTATGCCCGGACGTACCTGGAAAATCAGTCCGTAGTAGGGTGCCCGCTTCACAATCTGCTCTATGAAGTATTCACGCTCCGGTCGCGGACCGACGAGTGACATGTCCCCCTTGATTACGTTCCAGAACTGCGGCAGTTCATCTATACGGTATTTCCTCATGACGCGTCCCACGGGGGTGATGCGGCTGTCATTGTCAGATGACAGCCTGGGACCATCTTTCTCGGCATCCTGACGCATGGACCGGAACTTGTATATCCGGAATGGAATATGTCCTTTGCCTATTCTCTCCTGACTGTATATCACAGGGCCCGACGAGGAGAAACGCACGCAAAGTGCGGTGACTATGAGCACCGGACTCAGCAGAATCAGCGCGATGGCTGAAGCGACGACATCGAACGTGCGCTTCACATTCTTCTGAAATTCCGATATGCGCGGTGAGGTCAGATCAATGAAGGGGAATCCAAGAATATCATTGAGGTGAATGTTTGCAGTGACGTACGATAGCGTGTCGGGCGCGATTTTGACCGGTATGTTGAGCGGGAAAAGGCGTTCGAGCAGATTCATGATTTCCGTGTCACGTATCACCTCTGGTGCCAGGATAATCTGGTCTATGGCATAACGCCGGCAGATTTCCTCCACCTCATCCCATTGCCATGACTTGAGTTCATCTTCTACCTGATGTTCCCTCTCCAGCCGTATGAATCCGACCACGTCGTAGGCCCATACTGAACCTGACTCCTTGAGCTTGCGGTACACCTCGCGGCTCTTCTTTGAGTTTCCGATTATCAGGGTGGAATAGATCCAGTGTCTTTTGCGCAGATGGTTCACCGTGCGCGAAGTGAGCACATATCTTCCGGCATATGTGAAGACAGCGAGCAGACTGAACAGGGCTATGATAATCTCGTAGTCCTTTATTTTCATGCCCGTCGTGTCGTTGATGAGCAACAGCAGGTAAATCAGAACCGTCCCTACAGCGACCGATGCCAACGTAACTGACAGCTCCTGAAGCCTTGACTTGGAAAACGGACGGTTGTAGTATCCCGACAGTCCGTAGATGCCGATCATCAGGAGCGGTATAAGCAATTGCTCCCATAGCATCTTGGTGCTGAGAATATAGGCACGGACATCGGTGTACCCGTAAGTATAAAGCCCGAGTTCATGAAATCTGAAGATATTGAACAGGAAGAACGCGATGGAAACCATCACGAAATCCGCAGCGACGTATTTCGTCCTCTGAATTGCATTGGAAAAATTTCTTCCTTTCATCCTCTTGCTTGGTGAATGTTTCTCTTTCGGGGTTATTCGTTCATACAAATTTAAGAAAAAATCCCGAAATATCGACAATCATAAGGGTAAAATAATCAACCGTAGTTTATCGGATTATTTTAATCACGCCAGAGTCAGAGACTTTGATGATATTGCTCGCCGTGTGCCGGGTATTGTCATCGCGGCGATACTTCACAACGTAGTCCACTCCTTCGATTATTTCTTTTGAAATCTCGCTGAATGTACGGGGTGTCTTGTCGCCTGATATGTTGGCCGATGTCGATACAAGGGGACGTCTCAGACGACGGCACAAGGTGCTGCTGAACACCTCTCCGGTAATGCGTATACCCGCAGAACCATCTTCGGCAAGGAGATTCGCTGCAAGTCCCCGGGGGTGGTCGTAGATTATGGTCAGCGGGTTGACCGCGGCATCAATCAGCATCCATGCGGCTTCGGGAACAGTCTCGACCGTCTGCTGGAGTTCGCCGGCAGAACCTACGAGCGCGAGCATCGACTTCGAGTCCGTCCGTTGTTTGAGTTCATATATCTTTTTCACCGCCTCAGCGTTTGTGGCATCGCATCCTATGCCCCAGACTGTATCGGTCGGGTAGAGGATGATGCCACCTTTCTTGAGCACTTCGAGTGCCGCCGCCATGTCGTCGCTGTCATATCGTGCCGCTGAGGGCTCGTGCACTCTCTGCGGTTTGTTTCTGTCTTTTTCCATTGGGATAAACTCTTTCAGCTTAGGGTAATTGTTACTTCTCTTCATCCAGTTCTCTGAGCCATAGTTCTGAAGAGGCATCGCTCGGCATCCGCCAGTCTCCTCTGGGGGAGAGGCAGACACTTCCCGCCTTCACGCCATCGGGCATACATGACCTCTTGAACTGCTGATTGAAGAATCTGCGGTAGAAAGTCCTAAGCCAATGTCTGATGGTTCGGCTGTCGTATTTGCCGGCAAAAGCCCTGTTGGCGAGCATCTCGATTTTTTTCGGTCGGCTACCGAAACGAAGCATATGGTAAATGAAGAAGTCGTGCAGCTCGTAGGGGCCTACAAGATCTTCAGTTTTCTGTTCTATGTTGTCGTTCTCATCAGGAGGCAGAAGCTCGGGGCTGATAGGAGTGTTGATTATGTCGCGCAGTATCTCCGCCAATCTTTTATCCCCTCTCTCAAGTGCCTCGCTCTCATAGCCTCCTACAAGGTATTTTACGAGTGTTTTAGGTATCGAGGCATTCACCCCGTACATTGACATCTGGTCTCCATTGTATGTACACCAGCCCAGGGCGAGTTCGGAGAGGTCTCCGGTTCCGATCACTATGCCGTTTTCCTGATTTGCCACGTCCATGAGAATCTGTGTACGTTCGCGAGCCTGACTGTTTTCGTATGTGACATCATGCACCGCCGGATTATGGCCAATGTCGGAGAAATGTTGTTTCACTGCCTGACCGATTGTTATCTCACGGTCTGTTACACCCAGTTGTTCCATCAGCTCGGTTGCATTGCTTTTGGTACGGTCGGTGGTGCCGAAGCCGGGCATCGTTATGCCGATAATGCCTTTTCGGTCAAGTCCGAGCATATCAAATGCCTTGACTGTTACAAGCAGGGCAAGAGTAGAGTCGAGTCCCCCTGAAATTCCGACAATGGCTTTTGTGCAGTGTATTGCACGTAGACGCGTGGCGAGTCCCCATGCCTGAATGGAGGAGATCTCGTCGCATCGTTCGGCAAGTTCCTCCGGATTCTCGTCTAAGAACGGATGTGCCTTGATTTTGCGATACTTTAGCAGATTTTCGCTGTCAGTGTCTGTATTTGCATAGTTGATATTGCCGATACGGATTGTCTGTGGGGCGGGGGAGTGATTCCCCTCATGGAATGTTCCGAAATGTGTGCGGTCATGCCTCAGGCTTTCTATGTCGAGGTCTGCGAAGGCTCTCTTTTCTCCCATCATGAAGCGTTCCGAATGGGCGAGGATGGAGCCGTTCTCCGCTATTATGCAGTTGCCTGCAAATGCAAGGTCGGTAGATGACTCACCGGTTCCGGCCGAAGCGTAGACGTAGCCGCAACGGCAGCGTGCCGACTGGTTGCGTATCAGGTCCACAAGGTAGCGGTGCTTGCCGATCAGCTCATTGGTAGCCGATAGGTTGAGGATTATGTCGGCCCCCGACATGGAGAGTGCGGAGCTGGGAGGGTTGGGAACCCAAAGGTCTTCGCAGATTTCAATACCGAATCTTACGCCGTGGGTTTCAAACAGCAGGCTTGTGCTGATCGGTGCCTGATACTCTTCGTGACCGGTCTGCCCGGAATTATCAGGAACCGCAGGGATTGTAACACTTCCGTTTACATTCTCTCCCGATGTGAACCAGCGTTTCTCGTAAAATTCACCATAGTTTGGCAGGTATGTCTTCGGGACAATGCACTGTATCCGTCCGTCCCCTATAACGGCTGCGCAGTTATAGAGACACCCGTTGTATCGTATCGGTGCTCCGACAACGATGGATGTGTCGTAACCGGCAAACTGACGGGCAAGGCTGTCGAGAGCCGGAATCACGCTGTCAATAAGTAGAGACTGTCCGAAAAGGTCGGCGCAGGTATAACCGGTTATGCTGAGTTCGGGAAACAGAACTACCTTGGCACCTTCGGCCACACAGCGTCTCACATTTTCCGAGATTCTGTCTGTATTGAAATAGACGTTGCCGGGCTTTACTTCGGGCGAGCAAGCCGCGACGCGTATAAATCCAAAATTCTCCATATTCTATTAAACGAAGTGCTTTCAATCGTGTTTGACGATCAATTACATAAATGTCCCCACGTTTTTTTTCTGAGTAGCTGACAAAAGTTTTAACTACAACAATGTCGTAATCTGAACTGTCGCTTATCTTTTACAAAATTAGCAAAACTTTTTACATAATTTAAATGTTTCTCCGATAAGTGACCTCACTTAACGCAAAAATTACGTTATCAAGTCATGGAAGGTGTGACTGCGGCTATGCTGGCTCATTACACTGATACCATGACATTCATCAAGAATATGAAAAGATTCAGATTGCTTATACTCTCGATGGTTGCCATGTTCATGTTGGCGACTCCGGTAGCCGTTTACGGAACTTCGAAAGTAAAGGGAGAGAAAACACTTGGCGTAACAGGTGGCTATGCGACCTATAACCGCAGTGCGTATACCAACATATTTTTCCAATACACCTTCGTGCCTCATGTGCGGATCTCTACCGATGTCGGTTACGTGTTCCGTCACCACGATAAATCGGCATTTGAAATCAGCGCCGACATGCACTTCCCTTTCAAGATTGTGAGCGGCCTTCAGGTTTATCCGCTGGCCGGTGTTACCTTCAACAACTGGAATTATCATGAAGCCGGGAATGTCTACCGTTTCGGTGCAGACTTGGGTGCCGGCTTCGACTTTTATATGACCGACTATCTCAAGCTGACCCTCCAGGGCAAATACTCGCTCATGAACAAGACGTCAGGCGCCTATGTCGGTCTTGGCATCGGCTACGTATTCTGACGCATCACAAGCTGTATTTGAAAATATGGAGCATCTGAGTCTGATTGCAGATTGATTCAATGATATATAACGATTGCGGCGTGAATCCGGGGGATTCACGCCGCAGTGGTATCGGGATGTGCTCTGATTATTTGAGAGCGTCTTTTACTGCATCGTTGGGCACCATTTCTTCACGGAATACATAAGCGCCTGTTTTGGGAGATTTCTCCATCACGATGATCTTGCTATATGTACGGCCTTCACCTTTCTGGATAGAGGCCACGGTTTTCTTTGCCATGGTTCAGTGCTTATTTGATTTCTTTGTGAACTGTAACTTTCTTCAGAATCGGGTTGTACTTCTTGAGCTCAAGACGACCTGTAGTGTTTTTGCGGTTTTTTGTGGTGATGTAGCGAGACATACCGGGCATGCCGCTTGCCTTATGTTCGGTGCATTCGAGAATCACTTGAACGCGATTGCCTTTTGCTTTCTTTGCCATAGTTGTGTTGTACTGTTAGAGAGAAAGGATTGTGATGTCTTTAAAGTCGAGATTGCCCTCTGCCTCTGCTTTCTTAAGAGCAGCGTTGAGACCAATTTTGTTGATGGTGCGGAGCGCACGTGTGGAAAGACGCAGCTGGATCCACATATCCTGCTCTACCCAGTAGAACTTCTTTGTTTGCAAGTTTACCTCGAACTTGCGTTTGGTGCGACGCTTTGAGTGAGATACGTTGTTTCCCACCTGCGCCTTTTTGCCTGTGATCTGACAAACTTTTGACATGGCTGTTTTTGTTCTTGTTTTATTTTTTTGACTTCAGTTGTTGTTCTGACGCCATCTCAGTTCTCATATCGTCACTAACTGCATCATATTCAGTGACTTTAAAGGATGTGCCACAAAACGTTTGCAAAGTTAGCTCTTTTTTTGCTAATTTCCAAATATTTCCGAATCTTTTCAACAGTCAACCGCTCTTTTTCTACCTTAATCACGTTCCGAAGGTACGCTCGCGGTGATAATCTCCGCTCTGGGGTATCGCGACAGCCATTCTTGAGATGTTGCGTTCGGGGGTAGGGTTACAAGTCCTGTCCTCACTTGTGCGGGTCTCATCAATGCCGCGAATTTTCCCATGGATCCCTGGCTCGTAATCTGATGCCGGCAGCGCGACATGAGCAGCAAGTCACACCAGCCTTTGTCTGACCCGTTTGAATCGCATATGGTTATGTCGTAGTCTCCCAGATATGGCAGCAGATGCTCCCTGAACCATTCCGGCTCGTCTGAGAAAACGAAGAATCTTATTCCCCCGGTGTCTTCCATTGCTACTTTCCTGAAACTATCTACGAAGTATTCTTTTTCTGCCGGGTTGCCATAGGCGGGATTGTATCGGGACAGGTCGCCGCGCCTGACATGTACGGCACACGCTTCCCCCTTTGTGGAATCTTCTATTACTTTGAGCAATTCCGTATTATCTTCCGAAAGCACGGCAGGGTCGGTGGCAAATATTCTTCTGAACACTTCGCCGTACATTTCGTCGTTGTCATGGAAGTATCCGTCGAAGTATGCCGGTGATTTGCATCCGAGCCACGCCGTCTGGGGCTCGTCGTTGTCAAAATACTTGTTATGCCTGTAAAATGCGCTGAGGTATATGCGTCTCAATATCCCCCGGGTTGTTGTAAAATTGAGTCGTGGAAAGAGTTTCAGCAAGTCAAAGTTGCGGCAGAAGCGTCCGTCAAGGTCCTTCCCGTCGGTACTGAACCATTCCAGGTCGTAGCTCACCTTGTTGCCACGAGCCTCAAGCATTGAACCGACAAGGTAAAAGTGCATCTGGGAGCATATTCCGCCGTCCATGCGGATTACTATCCTGTCTGGTAGAATATGCGCTCTGACAAGAAGGCGTGCCGCCTGAGAAAAAACTCTCTTGATTGTAGCTTTGATGCCCATTATATTAGCCTGGCGGTTGTTGAGCCTTTATTTTTATTAAAGTAATCAGTCGTCGTTGATTTCTTCCTGCTCGGTGTAGTTGTTGCGGAGAAGTTTGATGAGCATGACCATCACGTGGTTGGTCGCACTCTCTATCACGTTGTCGCGGTTTCCGGTGAAGTGTATCAGCTCGGTCACGACTTTTTCTCCATATTTGGCCGACATCCATACTGTGCCGACAGGTTTGAACTTTGTGCCTCCGTCCGGGCCGGCTATGCCCGACGTTGCCAGAGCGCAGTCTGAGTGCATCAGCTCTGAAACACCGCGTGCCATGCTCGAAACCACTTCACGGCTCACAGCCCCATAGCGTCCCAGGTCGTTGCGCGAAACGTTCAGCACATTAGCCTTGACATCGTTGCTGTAGCTAACCACGCTGCCGAGAAAATATGCCGAAGAACCGGGGCTTTGAGTTATCTTGTGGGCTATGTTGCCGCCGGTGCAGCTCTCGGCACAGGCCACGGTCAATTCACGCTCCGCAAGAAGGTCTCCGAGCACTTGCGACACGCTCTTGTCCTCGGTCGTCACAATCTCCTCGCTGAACATGTCCTGAAGGAACTGATGATACTTGTTCATCTTGAACCGCAGGAGCTCCAGTCCGCTGTTGATGCCGGTCAATGTTATCTTGGTGACCAGATGGCTGCTGCTCATGGTTATTTTGACGAACTCCGGCAGCTGTGCCTCGAAATGACGCATCAGGTTGCGGAGTTCCTCGCGAGTGTAGCCATAGATAACGACATGACGTGTCTCTTTGGGCTGTGTCTCTTTTTTCTTCATAGTTTATATACTTGTTCGGGCGAACGGCGGAAGTCCCAGATCGCTGAAATCCTTATTCTTGTACTTGAAGTATCCGGCCATGGCGACCATCGCGGCATTATCGGTAGTGAACTTCCTTGCCGGAATCCATGCCCTTGTTCCGAGATTGTCGCAGAGCTTGGCTATGGCATCGCGCACACCGGAGTTGGCGGATACACCTCCTCCTATTGCAACGTCCTTGACCCCGCTTTCGATTATTGCGGGTTTGAGTTTGGCGAGCAAGATGTCGATGATGGTCTTCTGAAGCGACGCGCAGAGATCGGCTTTGTTCTTCTCTACAAAGTCCGGATCCGTCTTGATGGAATCGCGCAGTGTGTATAGGAAGGACGTTTTCAGACCGCTGAATGAATAATCGTAGCCCGGTATGTGCGGTTTGCTGAACTTGAATCTTGAGGCATCACCCTCCGATGCAAGTCTGTCGATGTGCGGGCCGCCCGGATAGGGGAGTCCCATTACCTTCGCGCATTTGTCAAATGCCTCGCCGGCCGCATCATCTATGGTGCGGCCCATTATCTCCATGTCGAAAGGCGACCGCACCAGAACAATCTGGGAGTTGCCCCCCGATATGAGCAGACACAGATAGGGGAACTCCGGTGTCTCGTCGGTCTCGGTCTCTTTTATGAAATGAGCCAAAACATGGCCGTGAAGGTGGTTCACGTCAATGAGCGGTATGTTGAGGCCTATGGCCATTCCTTTTGCAAAAGAGGTCCCGACATGCAGAGAACCGAGCAATCCCGGTCCGCGGGTATATGCTATTGCTGAAAGATCGTGACGGTCTATTCCTGCCTGTCGCAGCGCTTCCGACACCACGGGAACTATGTTTTGCTGGTGCACACGCGAGGCAAGTTCAGGCACCACGCCGCCGTATGCTTCGTGAACTTTCTGACTTGCAATGACATTGCTCATCAGTATGCCGTCTTTTATCACGGCTGCCGATGTGTCGTCGCACGATGATTCTATGCCAAGTATTATGTCGCTCATTAAAAATATTCTGATTATTATATACAAAATTAGTGATTTGCTCCTAAAAATAAAAGAAAATCCGATAATTCTGACTAAATTTGCATTAAGAATTACGATACGAACCCCCGCAGATGTCAGTTACAAGGTCAGTATATAAAGTTGTGCGCAGCGTGGTTTTCACTGCCGTCCTGACGGTGGTGGCACTGATTGCCATACTTTATATCGCGGTCTCCGTGCCGGCGGTGCAGCGTACAATAAAGGAGACTGCGGAACGTGAGCTTACCGCTCTGCTCGGTGGAAAAGTCTCGATCTCTTCGGCTGAGATTTTCCCTTTCAATGAAGTCAGGCTCTATGGCGTTTCAATTTACACGCCGTCGGGAAAGCGTTGCGTTTCTGTGGGAAGAATTGGAGCAGGTATTGATTTGTGGACGCTCATATCTTCGGGCGAGATTGAGATTGCCTATGCTGAGATTATATCGCTCGATGCCAATGTTGTACAGGCGGCTGAAGGTGCCCCGCTCAACATCCAGTTCATAATCGACGCGCTGTCGAGCAAGGAGAAGAAGACTCCCCCGGCACAATTCAAGGTGGTGCTTCATAACGTGGTGATACGCAAATCGAATATCTTGTTCGACAGGACCTACATACCGCGTAACGGCAATTCAGACCATATGGATTTCAATCATATCGCTCTTTCGGACTTCAGAGCCGATGTCGCGCTCCCTCTGATAGCCAACGATGATTTCGAGATTGACCTGCGGCGGCTGGCGTTTGCCGAAAGCTCAGGTTTTGTGGTGAAAAGTCTCTCGGTCAAGGCTCATGTCACGCCCCGGGAACTGTCGTTTCGCGACCTTGTTCTGAAAACTGCAAATTCAACGTTATCCGTCTCCTCGCAATCTTTGAAGATAAACGGATACGGAGATGTGATGGATGCCTTGTCAAGACAGAATCGCTCGGTCACAGTCGAGGCTGATCCTCTCTATCCGTCAGACTTTTCTCCCTTTGCGCCTCAGCTTGCTGACTTTGGTTCAAGATACTCTCTTGTGGCTGATGTATCCGGCAATCTGGAGAATCTCGCCCTCAATCATTTCTCCCTGCGCGAGGCAAATGGTAACTGCAGCGTGGAACTTGCAGGAGAAGTTTCGGGTGTGAGTGATTCTCAGTCCATGAAAGCGACTGTCGAGAGGTTGCAGGTGTATGCTTCCGCCACTCATATGGCCGATATGTCTAAGCTCATACCTTCGATGTCCCAACGGGCTGCTTCAATAGTCAGTTCATTGGGCGATGTCAGCATTGACGCCTCGGCTCATGTTGATCTGGCGGAATCGAGTGTAGAGGCTTCGGCCGATGTGCATTCGTCAGCGGGTGATGTGATGGCTGCCGGCGACATATCATGGAAAAACGGGGAGTTCACCGGAGATAAACTGACTGCCCGCGCCGAGGCATTCAATATAGGATCCATTCTCGGAATTGCGGACTTAGGACTTGTTTCGTTAGAGGCAGAAGGCAATCTCTCTGTCCTCGGCAAACTCATTGAAGGGAATGTGACCGCTGCCATACCATATGTGGACTACAAGGGCACCAGGTTTGAGAATATCGTGGCCGAGGCAAACAAAACCGGTGACCTGCTGAATGCCCATCTTGAAATAGCTGACCGGGTGGCCGACCTGACGGCAGATGCCGGGTGTCTTTTCTCCGGAACTGCTTCACATTGGAATGCCGAGGTGGAGGTCCGTCATCTTTTCCCGGCCATGTTCGGTATCGGCAAGTTCAACATATCCGATATGTTTGCGGGAACTTTGTCCGTCGACCTTTCCGGTAATTCTCCGGATAATCTCAGTGGTTATGCCGCTGTCAATGACTTTGTTTACCGTTCGGCCAAGGTGTTCAGGTTCGACCGTATAGAGCTCCGCTCAGACATAACTGACTCCGGGCGTTCGTATAACGTGGACTCAGATTTCCTGTCTGGTATGGTTTCGGGTGATTTCAAGCCCACAGACATGGTTGGAATGGTCCGTAATCTTGTGGCTCAGACGCTGCCTACTTTCGTTAAGGAAGTCACTGCCAATGACCCTGACGGACAGTATGCAGATTTCAGTTTTACGATTCCTCAGGCCGACGATTTCTATAGTTTGATCGGCTCATCGGTGCGTCCCGGCGTTCCAGTCACAATTAGCGGTTCCCTTTCGGGCGAGAATAAAACCGCAAGCCTGCGTCTGGAGGCTCCATATCTGGTCAAGGGTCGCGACAAGCTGATCAAGAATACAGGAGTGTCTGTGCTCTTGGCTTCCGGAAAACCGGCTCAGGTGAATGTCTCGACACTTTTTCCGATGAAGAATGACAGGGCCGCTCTTGATGTCACACTCTCTGCGATAGCTGACCATGCCGACGCACGGTTGAACTGGGCGATGCAGGGCAATGCGGATAACAAAGGTACGGTCGGTCTCGCCGTCGATGTGGAACGCCGCATGTTGAGCAATGCCATAGGTATCGATGCCTTTCTTCACAATTCAGGCTTCCGGCTTAATGGCGCGGACTGGGAGGTTTCTCCGGCATCGGTATCATATTCCGACAAGTCGCTCGAAGTTGAGAATCTCCGGATAGCCCACGGGGCACAGTTTGTGGATATAGGCGGCAAGGCTTCCGACAATCCTCTCGATGTTATTACGGCCCGTCTCGCAGGAATCGACCTCGAATATATCTTTGATATCCTGAATATAAACCATGTCGATTTTGGTGGAATCGCTACCGGCACCGCCCGTGTCAGCAGCCTTTTCACTTCAGCTCCGGTAGCCATGACCGACGGCCTCTTTGTGAAGAATCTCGCATACAACGGCTGTGTGCTCGGCGATGGCGATCTTGAGGGACATTGGGATAATGAGGAGAAAATGGTGGCGATCAACGCCGATATTGAAGCTGCCGACAAATCGTCGGCGACTGTTCGTGGAGGCGTATACGTAACCCGAGACTCATTATCGTTTGATTTTCATGCCAATAAACTGGATATCCGTTTCCTTCAGCCTTTCATGAGCGGCTTTACTTCCAGTGTTACCGGCCGGGCCTCGGGCGATGTGAAGTTATACGGAACTTTTTCTGACATTGACCTGGGGGGCCGCGTGTTTGCCGACACTATAACAATGAAGGTGGATTACACCAATGTGTACTACAGCGGGTCAGACAGCTTATTCTTTTCTCCCGGAAGGATTTCGATACCGCATATCAGACTCTATGACCGCTATGGAAACAGTTGTGAGCTTCAGGGTGAGGTGCGGCATGATTTCCTCCGCGATGCCACATTTGATTTCGATATGACCGGTGCCAAGCGTCTGCTTGTCTACGACACCAACCAGAAAATGAACCCGCAGTGGTTTGGAAAAGTCTTTGCAAACGGCAGTGCGCGTCTGCGGGGACTGCCCGGCCTGGTATCAATCAATGTCAATATGTCGACGGCTCCAAATTCCGAGTTCACTATTGTTCTGGATGAGACACAGACAGCTATTGATTATACCTTCCTCACATTCTCTGACCGGCGCAAGGAGGAGCGCGAGAAGGAGGAAGTGACGGTGTCGTTCGAGGACGCGTTCAAGAAAACTATAATCAACGATGTCCAGGAACGTCCCGATTTGTTCGCTCTCGATTTATCGCTCGATGTCACGCCGGGAGCCAATCTCGTGATTGTCATGGATCCGCAGGCAGGTGACAAGATCAAGGCCAACGGTAGCGGAGCGTTGCAGATGCACTACGACAGCGACTCCGACGATTTTACACTCTATGGTAAATACACTTTGAATCGCGGTGACTATAACTTCAGCCTTCAGGATCTGATTCTCAAGAACTTCAAGATTCAGGAGGGGAGCAGTATCTCATTCAACGGAGACCCTCTTGAAGGTCTGCTCGACATCACCGCCGCATATCGTGTCAATACTAATCTGACGGATCTCGACCGTTCGTTTACATCTGATCCTGACCTTAACCGCACAAGTGTGCCTGTTGACGCGTTATTGAAGGTGAGGGGAGACATCCATTCGCCGGAGATAAAGTTCGACATCAAGCTCCCTACGGTCACTTCCGAGGTGGAGCGCAAGGTAAGGAGCATAATCTCCACGGAAGATATGATGAACCGTCAGGTAATCTATCTTCTCGCGCTCAACAGATTCTACACCCCTGAGTATATGGGTGCGGAGCAGGGTGGAGAATTGGCTTCGGTGGCATCCTCCACACTCTCCTCGCAGATTCAGAACATCGTCGGGTCGCTGACCGACAAGTTCTCGGTGGCTCCGTCGTTCAAGTCGGAAAAGAGTGATTTCTCCGACATGGAAGTGGATGTGGCTCTTTCTTCGAGCCTGTTCGATAACCGACTGCTTATCAACGGAAATCTCGGCTATCGTGACCGGAGCACTTCTCAGACAACATTTATCGGCGATTTTGACCTTGAGTACCTGTTGTCGCGTGACGGCCGTCTACGTCTCAAGGCATACAACCATTTCAACGACGCATCCTATTATCTGAAGTCGGCACTCACCACCCAGGGGATAGGCATAATATATCGCAAGGACTTTGATGATCCGTTTACATTCCTGAAGCGCATGTTCCGCCGCAAGAAAAAGAGTGCGGCGACAAACGCTGACAATAAAGGTCTGGAACGGAACTCAACACAGAAAACAGAAACAAAGTGAAATCATTCAAGATTGAAGGAATATTGGAGCGAATCAGCTTCCGCCGCATGGATTCGGTGGGAGTGGCGTTCAGTGGTGGCGGAGCCAGGGGCTTCTCCCATATCGGCGTTATCATGGCCATGGAGAAATTCGGCATAAAGCCCCAGATTGTATCGGGCGTGTCGGCAGGTTCGATTGCCGCCGTACTGTACGCGGCGGGTCTTTCGCCTCTGGAGATGCGCCAATGCTTCGCCGATTCCAACAAGTTCGCGGATTTCCGCGAATGGACTGTGCCAAAGGATGGCATTTTCAAACTCTCGAAATTTGCCAAGATGCTTGAGTCGTGGCTTCCCGTCCGCAATCTTGAGGAGCTTAAGATTCCGACGGTGATTTGCGCAACAAATCTGGACCGTGGCACTCAGGTCGGCTGGTGCAAGGGGGAGATTGTCCCCCGCGTGGTCGCCTCGTGCAGTATCCCGATTGTGTTCCGTCCGGTCACGATCAACGGCGCCCATTATGTCGACGGGGGAGTGCTCCATAACCTTCCGGCCTGGGCTATCCGCGAGTATTGCGACGTGTTGTATGGCTCCAACTGCTCGCCGCTCAACAAGGATTACAAGTACAAGGATTCCCTGCTCGACATAGCCCTGCGGACCTACCACCTCACCACAAAATCCAATCTCGGGTCTGACATCAAACTGTGCGACCATGTGATTACTCCGCGCGAACTTACTTCGCATAAGATATTCGATCTCTCTACTCTCGACAATGCCATAAAGATTGGCTATGAGGCTGCATGCAATCTCTTCGAGGCAATCGAAAAATCAAAGAAATTATGAAAAAACTTATCATCTATCAGGCTTTTCCGCGAATCTTCACGAATATGACTGAGGATTGCGTGCCCAACGGGACTTTCGAGCAGAACGGTTCCGGTAAACTTAATGACATCTCTCCGCGTCTTCTCAAATCTCTCGCCGAAATGGGCGTCAACTGTATTTGGTTGACAGGCATAATCGAAATGGCTACCAAGACTGCGTTTGGAGGAGGTCGTATTCCGGCCGATAACCCTAATGTAGTCAAGGGCGAGGCCGGTTCTCCTTATGCCATCAAGGACTATTACGACGTGGCTCCGGCCATTGCATCCGACATCGACAAGCGAATGGAGGAGTTCGAGGCGGTAGTGAAACGCACTCATGACGCCGGTCTTAAACTGCTTATCGATTTCGTGCCTAACCACACAGCGCGTGTGTACCATTCGGATGTCGCGCCAAACGGTATAAAGGATTTCGGCTCTGACGACGATTATTCCAAGTTCTTTGCCCGCGACAACAATTATTATTACATCACCAATCAGCGTTTCTCCCCGTCGTTCGACATCAGTCAGCCCGGCACGGTGCCTTATGTGGAGTTTCCCGCAAAAGCTACCGGAAATGACTGCTTCACCGCTTTCTGCGGTGAGACAGACTGGTACGAGACGGTAAAGTTGAACTACGGTTTTGATCCGGGCGACTGGTCAACCCATTTCGAGCCTGTGCCCGATACATGGCTCAAGATGCTCCACATACTTCGTTATTGGGCAGCTAAGGGCGTTGACGGTTTCAGATGTGACATGGTTTTCATGGTGCCGCGTGAGTTCTGGCATTGGGCAATCCCTCAGGTCAAGGCCGATTATCCCGGCGTAATCTTCATCGGCGAGATTTATGATGTCGATGCCTACCGTCCGTTCCTCGAATACTGTCATTTCGATTACCTTTACGATAAGGTGAATCTCTATGATACGCTCAAGGGAATCGAATGTCATGACATGTCGGCTGCTCAGCTCTCATCTTGCTGGCAGCGTATTGACGGCATCGGAGACTCGATGCTCAATTTCCTTGAGAATCATGACGAGGTGCGCTTCGCTTCGCGCGAGTTCGCCGACAATCCGGCCAAGGCTGTGCCGTTTCTTGTGGTCAGCTCCATGATTTCAAAGGGACCGTTCATGATCTACTACGGTCAGGAACTTGGAGAGATGGCACGTGACAACGAGGGATTCGCCGGTGACAACAACCGCTCGACAATATTCGATTACTGGAGCTACGACACCATGCGCCGGTGGTATGACGGAGGCAAATGTTCGATTGCCAAGCTTACACCCCATGAGAAATGGCTTCGTGCAGTTTATTCACGAGTGCTTAACCTCTGCAACGAGGAGGAGGCAATCCGTGAAGGCCGCTTCTTTGACCTTATGTACGTAAATCTTCGTAATCCGGGTTTTGACCCGCACCGTCAGTTCGCGTTCCTGCGATATACGGAATCTCAGGTTCTTCTCTTCGTGGTCAATTTCAGCGACGCTCCGGTAAATGTCGGAGTCAACATACCCGATCTGGCGTTCGACATGGCCGGCATCGGGGAGGGTATCTTCCATGTCACAGACCTTCTCTGGGGACTTGACCATACGTTCGAGGTCGAACGCAACAAACCGGTTCGTCTTGAAGTCGGTGGATATGACGCAGTTATTGTGCCGCTTCAAAAATTTGTTGCAAAAACCTCGCGCAAATGACGCATATTAAAAAATAAATTCCTAATTTTGTAGTCGGAAACAGGACAGCGCGTCTCTCCCGGGCAGTCCCGACTTGGTAGTGAACTAACCAACAATCATATCCATTATATGAACACCAATCTTCCGCCGATTAAGGTCTTCGCAGGTGAGGCCTCAAACTATCTTGGCGAGAGCATCTGCAAGGAACTCGGCATCGAAATGGGCAAAATGAAAAAGGAACGTTTTGCCGACGGAGAATTTGAAGTAGGATTCGAGGAATCTATCCGTGGATGCGAGGTATATCTCGTGCAGTCAACTTTCCCCACAAGTGACAACCTCATGGAGCTTCTGCTCATGATCGACGCTGCCAAGCGTGCGTCGGCCGGTTCAATCATCGCTGTGGTGCCTTACTTCGGATGGGCGCGTCAGGACCGCAAGGACAAACCGCGTGTGTCAATCGCCGCCAAACTCGTTGCTGATCTTCTCACAGCTGCCGGCATCACACGCCTGATCACAATGGACCTCCATGCAGACCAGATCCAGGGATTCTTCGATGTTCCGGTTGACCACCTCTACGCTTCGTCAATCTTCATCCCCTACATCGAGAGCCTCAAGCTCAAAGACATGGTGATTGCCTCGCCCGATGTCGGCGGTGCCAAGCGTGCCAACTCTTACGCAAAGTACTTCGATGTGCCCCTCGTGCTCTGCCACAAGACACGCGCCAAGGCCAATGTGATTGCCACAATGACCGTGATCGGAGATGTGAAGGACAAGAACGTGATTCTCGTAGACGATATCGTTGATACAGCAGGTACAATCACCAAGTCGGCCGACCTCCTTATGGAGCATGGTGCCAAGTCTGTCCGCGCTCTTTGCAGCCACGCCGTGATGAGTGATCCCGCTACCGAACGTGTTCAGGAATCCGGCCTTACTGAGATTATCTTCACGGACTCTATTCCTTATGTCCGCGAGAATGACAAGGCTACCGTGCTTCCGGTTGCGAAACTTTTCGCCGACACAATCCGCCGTATCCACAACAACCAGTCAATCTCTTCTCAGTATCTCTTCAAGTAATCAACATCGGACGTTTGCTTTCCGATATATTATAAAAACGGTTGCCCCGATCAGGAGCAACCGTTTTATTCTTTACCCTCTTCATCCATTTTTTTCTTGGGCTTCGGAGTCTTGGGCTTCGGAGTATATTTTGTGCGGACTATCCCGTACGACTCCCGGACCATGTCGAGGATTTCAGAATCAGTGATGTCTCCTCCGAATATCAGTTCAATCCAGTGTTTGGGGCTCATGTTCCTGTGGCTGGAACATGATGCTCTGGTCTCTTGGATCTCTGCAATCCGCTCCGGCGTTCCTTTTACTGTAACGCCCGTGAAATCATCCATATCGAACATGCAGAACATGTGACCGCACACGTAGAACACCAGTACAGACTCAAATCTTGCCGCGAATTTACCGAAAGGAGTCTTTTCCGTCACATCCCCAAGCGACAGACAGTATTCCCTTAATTTCTCAATATCCATTTTTTAAAACAAAATGTTGGCCGTTACCGTTAGGTTATTAGTCGGGAAGGTCGTGAGAGCAGCCAGTCTTTTGCCTTGTCCCGCCGAATTACTTAATCAATTGGTTTATGAAAGTATTGCTTGTCAACGGCAGTCCACATGCCGAGGGAAACACCCGCATTGCTCTTGAGGAAGTTGCCAAGGCTCTCAGAGAGGATGGAATCGAGACACAGTTTGTCAATATCGGCACGAAGCCCGTGCCGGGTTGCATAGCATGTTACAAGTGCTATGAGACCGGGGTCTGTGTCTTCAATCAGGGAGTGTATTCCGAAATCCGAGAGATTCTGGAACAGGGAGTAGATGGCTTCGTGTTCGGTTCCCCGACTTATTACGCCGGACCGAACGGGTCTCTCTGTTCTCTGATGGATAGGTTGTTCTATTCTCTCGGACGCTATTTCCAGAACAAGCCGGCCGCCGCCGTTGGTATTGCCCGTCGAGGCGGTGCCGTGCAGACTGTAGACCGCATCAACAAGTATTTTGCAATCAGCAATATGCCTATAGCAACCTCCCAGTACTGGAATCTCGCCTTTGGACGTGAGCCTGGAGAGGTGCTTCAGGATGCCGAGGGTATGCAGACCATGCGTATTCTCGGTCACAACCTCGCGGCATTGCTAAAAGGCATGAAAGATCAGCCGGAGATGCAGCGCGAACCGAGGATTCCCACCAACTTTATCCGTTGACGGTTTACGGTCGATTGGTTACTTTTGCCATGTTACAGTCCGCAGTCGGCCTTCCATTTCTCAAGTCCGGCTTTTGAGGCGACATTGAGCAGACGCTCTCCCCAGAAGTTGACCTGAGGATGTTCGGCACGCAGACTGTCCACGCTCGGCCATACCTGGCTGCCGCCGGAAGTGGCGAAGCATACCACACTCTTTTTCTCAAGACCATATTTGTCGATGAAGGTGTTGATTACCGCCGGAGCTTTGTCCCACCATATCGGATAGCCGAGGAAGATGATATTGTAGTGGTCAATGTTTTCCACGCTGTCTGTTATGGCCGGGCGGCTTCCTGCGGTATGCATCTCCACGTAGCTGCGGCTCGTGGAGTCATGCCAGTCGAGGTCTTTCTCCGTGTAAGCTTCGGCGGGTGTGATTTCATGAAGTTTGCCTCCCATTATCTCGGCTACGTCGTTGGCGATCTTACGCGTGTTGCCGGTTGCTGAGAAGTATGCTACAAGCACTTTTTTCTCAGGTTTAGCCTCGTTGTTGTTCTTGGACGAACCGCATGAGGCGAATGTCGCGCCGAGTGCCGCGATTGTCAGGATGATGTAAATGAAATGTTTCATTATGCGTTGTTTAAATCGTTAAATAGCTGTCTATTATGATGATTGCCCGTCATAAGTGCGCGTTTGAATCAAAACACACTATAAGTATTTTAGAAACGCGAATCTTTTCCTGTTATTGAGGTAATTCATGTCGCGTTGGTTGGCATATGCCTCACGTTCAAATGAGATTGCGTGGTAAGCCTTCATGTAGTTTCTGTGAATGATTATCCTCCACAACCATTCGAGCAGGTAGACGATGTAGAACGGCAGATACAATAATTCCTTAATCTGGGCTGTATGGATCATCTCATGGTTGACCGTCACGCCGTCGCAAGGACCTTTGGCGAAAAGTACCCCGAACAGATTTATGGCCAGAAACCGTTTGCCGAAAGGAATTATGCGGTTGTATACAATCTTCATTTGCTTAAAAAGTCAATTTGACTTATCTTTGCAAAATTAATACTTATCTTAAACATCGGCAAGAATGATTGATGAAATTCTGAAACACAACCGCGAGTTTGTGAAGTCGAAGGGCTTCGAGCGCTTCGTGACCTCAAAATTCCCCGACAAGAAGATTGCGATTGTCACGTGCATGGATACTCGTCTGGTGGAACTTCTTCCCGCAGCTCTTGGCATACGCAACGGCGATGTGAAGATTATTAAGAACGCGGGAGGAACTATAACCAATCCTTTTGACTCTACGATGCGGTCTCTGCTTGTGGCTGTTTACGAATTGGGAGTAAATGAGATAATGGTAATCGGTCATACCGGCTGCGGCGTGCAGGGTATGAACGCCGAGGAAATGTTGCATCTCATGCGTGAGAGGGGAGTGAGTGAGGAACATATCACCCTTATGAAGCACTGCGGAATTGACCTCAACAGCTGGCTGCATGGATTCGAAGAGAGCCGCACGGCGGTTCATGAGACTATTGACCTCATCAGAAATCATCCGCTCATGGCGGCTGACGTGCGTGTGGCAGGCTATATCATGGATTCCGTCACTGGTGCTCTTGAGGTGATAGAATGATCTTGATAAGCAGCGGTTTGATTAGAACCGCTGCCTGTCTCGGTAATAACAACTACGGTAACTAATCTACTTATAGCAATTCATATGAAAAAGTTTCTTATTCTCGGGGTAGCTGCCCTTGTTTCCCTGACAGCGGCCGCTGAGGTGACTTTCAAGTCAATCGGCAGCAAGGATGGCAAGATGGAGATTGTGATGGAAGATGCAGCCGCCGGCGACAACGTGATGGTAACATCGGCCAAACTTATCAATGACGGTCGCGAGGTGTACGCCACCATGATGATGTGCGGCTTGCAGAACGGCGTGGCGAGCTATACTCTCACTTTCCCCATGCAGAAGTCATTCGTCAATCCTAAGATTGCTCTTGTAGTGAACGGCAACGAGAATATCACCGATATCACTTCGGGAGTGGAGGGCTTCCTTCCCGAGGTTGAAGAGGATGTCTGCACTTGCGGTTGTCAGGATTGACATGGATATTCTTCTTTTGACAATCGGAAAGACAAAGACCCGCTTCGTGTGCGAGGGCATAGATGAGTACACAGGGCGACTGAAGCGTTACGTGCCATTCTCTCTCTTGGAACTGCCCGATATCCGCACCACAAAGACAATGACAGAACAGCGTCAGAAGGAGCAGGAGGGGGAGCTTATCCTCAGCCGGCTTACCCCCGGCGATTTCGTTGTCCTTCTTGATGAGCGTGGACGTGAATACTCCTCCATGGAGTTTGCGTCGTATATGGAGAAAACAATGGCCTCCGGCAGAAAACGCGTGGTTTTCGTTGTCGGAGGTCCTTACGGTTTCTCTCAGGAGGTCTATGCGCGTGCCGATGCCAAGCTGTCGCTATCACGCATGACTTTCAACCATGAGATGGTGCGCATGTTCTTTGTCGAGCAGATTTACCGGGCCATGACTATTCTTCGTCATGAGCCTTATCATCACGAGTGACTTTTCTTTGTCTTCTTACCGACCGCTGCGCATAAGCGTCTTTTATGCGCGGAAGCAGAGATAAAGTCACCGGTACGGCCATACATATCAGGTACAGATAGAACAGATTGAGAAGTTCACGCTTGCCATCTTTGACAAACATCGGAGTGTTTTTGCCGTCGGATGCGGTAATCATGTCTATGTCAAGTGCGCTGAGTGTGGACTTCCAGATTATTTTGCCATTGTCGAGATAGACCACTGCCGGATTGCCGCGTGCGACTTCCTTTATGGCTGTGTCATCGCACGTGTAAATCTCGTATTGAGGCATCGACA
Source organism: uncultured Muribaculaceae bacterium (assembly GCA_910578385.1). Taxonomy (GTDB): domain Bacteria; phylum Bacteroidota; class Bacteroidia; order Bacteroidales; family Muribaculaceae; genus Lepagella. The sequence continues at coordinate 42,602 of CAJTQV010000009.1, forward strand.
GGTCTTCCCAGTCTGCAATCTCATGGCTTGTTCCCGAAACGACTGCAATCATCTCAATGTCATGGCGGGTGCTCCAGTCGTAGAGAGAGTTGATTTTCCATGTTGTGGCGGGTGAGACTTCCCTCAGTTGCGGAATAAGCAGGATAAGCATTTTCCCGTCCGGGACCATCACGTCATCGGTAAGGTCTTCGTCCCCCTCCCGGTTCCAAATGCGGAAGGTCAGGTCTGTATCTTCCTCCTCGTTTGCTTTCTCCGCAGGATATATATCCTTGCGCTCCACGAATTTCCAACCATCTTCTTCGGAAGGAAGTTCATCGTCAACGCCAAATTCTTTCTTCACGCCATCTTTCTCGTAAACAAAGCGGAAATCCTCTTCGGCAACATCTCCGCTTTCGGCAGCTACAAGTGCGCCTCCTGTGGGATATGGTCTGAAATCAAGCATCGGCTGTGACAGGTATCCCCGGAGCGATACGAGCAGGATGAAGCCTAATGACACTACCGCTGCCATCCATTGGAAGGCGGGTGAAATTACGGCTATACATCCCCTGTTGTACTTTACAAGCCATATTATCATGGCAGTCAACACAACGTTCTTCCAGAATGTGGCCCAGTTTGATATAACCAGAAAGTCTCCGAAGCATCCGCAGTCGTTTACCGGGTCGCCGATCGCTATCCATGCTGTGAGCGGAAGCATCACGCACATGAACGCGAGAGCAACAATCGGAGTAGACCGGCGGTAGCATCCGAACAGCAGGAAGATACCGATCAGGAATTCGAGCGCGCAAAGTGCGAAGACGCCGGTGAGCAGGAGAGTGCTCAGAATCGGCATTCCCATTGCGGCTACATATTCCTCGAATTTGTAGAACGACCCCCAGGGGTCTATCGCCTTGACAAAGCCGGAGAATATGAAGACTCCGCCTGTAAGGACGCGAAGCAGAGGCGTGAGCCATACCGAGATGCGGCTCAGCAGGCCCCTTTCAGCCGGTCCGTATCCGGGACGATTATTTGAAACGGAGTTTGATGAGGGCGAAGATTGCATAGTTTATCATGTCCATATAGTTGGCGTCGATACCTTCGGAGACAATAGTCTTTCCGTGGTTTGATTCTATCTCTTTGGTGCGTAACAGCTTCTGAAGGATGATATCGGTGAAGCTGCTTACACGCATGTCGCGCCATGCCTCGTCGTAATCATGGTTCTTGTCGAGCATGAGCGAGATTGCGGCATCGATCTGCCGGTCGTAGAGCTGCAACGCACGCTGTGGAGCGAGAGCCTCTCCCGGACCCATTTCCAATTGAATCAGAGCCATAGCGCAATAGTTGATAATTCCGATGAATTCCGGTTCGATTCCCTCGTTGACTGCCGCGAAATCCTCGCCGTTCTCTTCAAGTGTGCGTATGCGCTTGGCCTTGATGAAAATCTGGTCGGTCAGGCTTGACGGGCGCATGATTCTCCATGAGGTGCCGTAGTCGAGCATCTTTTTTTCATACACTCCCCGGCAAAGTTCCTTTATTGCCTTGAATTGTTCTATGGTGTTCGCTTTCTTTTCCATGACTAATGTTTTACATTGGGTCTTGTGTAGCGCGTTGGTTTGAGCGGCTACTTACTAATTTAACGCGAAATTATCAAAAAAGACGCTATAATCAAAATTTTGGTGAGGGCGAGTGGCTGAAGTTTACTGAAAATTGATTAAATTTGCAATTCAAATACAAACTGAAAATACTATGGTTATACAACGTTGGCAATCCGTATTGCTTTTTATCGTGGCTCTTGTCATGGCATGTTTCACCTTCATGTCGCTCGGGCAGGTTCAGCTCACCGACTATTCACTAAATTTCACGACTCTCGGATTCACCTACGAGGGGGAGGCAACCGATGGTGCGCCGACAGGATACATGTTCCGCACCTGGGCGTTCTTCATCGTGTCGCTGCTGAGTTTCATTCTGCCGTTTATCAACATCTTCCTCTTCAAGAACATGCGTCTGCAGAAGAACATATGCCTCATCGAGGTCTTCTTCCTTCTTGCGGTCGTGGCGATAGGTTGCACATACGGCTATTACCATTTCGATGGTGCTCAGGTCAGCTGGTCATCGCTGATCGTGGCCCCTCTTCTGGCATTTGTAGCCGACATCATGGCCTATAACCGGATATGCAGTGACCAACGGGCATTGCGTTCCGCCGACAGACTTCGTTAAAATTTGTATAAGCGTGCAATTTGTCAGTCAAATCGCACGCTTTTTCATTTATTTTTTGTACCTTTGCATTGATATCGGCCTTACCGCCGGTGATTAGTGTGTCTGTATGCCTTTGGCTTTTGACGCACAGATGGTTAAGAAAATAATGACCGACTCAGAATTATGGCAAAAGAACTTAAGAACTTCACAAAAAGATCAGACAACTACTCTCAGTGGTATAACGAACTTGTAATCAAGGCTGACCTCGCCGAGCAGTCTGCCGTGCGCGGATGCATGGTTATCAAGCCCTACGGTTACGCTATCTGGGAGAAGATGCAGCGTCAGCTTGACGATATGTTCAAGGCGACAGGCCATCAGAACGCATATTTCCCTCTCCTTATCCCCAAATCATTTCTCAGCCGTGAGGCTGACCATGTGGAAGGTTTCGCCAAGGAATGTGCCGTGGTGACACACTATCGTCTCAAGAATGACCCCGATGGCAACGGTGTGGTTGTCGATCCGGCTGCCAAACTGGAGGAGGAGCTCATCATCCGGCCCACTTCTGAGACTATCATCTGGAATACTTACAAGAACTGGATACACTCTTACCGTGACCTCCCGATTCTCGTCAATCAGTGGGCAAACGTTTTCCGCTGGGAGATGCGTACCCGCATGTTCCTCCGTACCGCAGAGTTCCTCTGGCAGGAGGGCCATACAGCCCACGCCACCCGTGAGGAGGCTGAGGAAGAGGCAATCCGTATGCTCCGTGTGTACAGCGATTTCGCTCAGAACTACATGGCAGTGCCTGTGGTGATGGGTGTCAAGTCGGCCAATGAACGTTTCGCCGGTGCGCTTGAGACATACACAATCGAGGCTATGATGCAGGATGGCAAGGCTCTCCAGAGCGGAACTTCCCACTTCCTCGGTCAGAATTTCGCGAAGGCGTTTGATGTGACCTTCATGAACCGCGACAATCAGCCCGAGTATGTCTGGGCTACCTCATGGGGTGTCTCAACCCGTCTGATGGGTGCCTTGATCATGACTCACAGTGATGACAATGGTCTGGTGCTTCCTCCGAAGCTCGCGCCTATTCAGGTTGTGATCGTGCCTATTTACAAGAACGACGAGGGCCTGAAGGCAATCTCGGAGAAGGTTCTTCCGATTGTCGAGGAGTTCCGCCGCCGTGGAATCAGCGTGAAGTATGATGACGCTGACAACCGTCGTCCCGGCTTCAAGTTCGCTGACTATGAGGTGAAGGGTGTTCCCGTCCGTCTCGCCATCGGCCAGCGTGACCTTGAAGAGGGTACGGTCGAGGTGATGCGCCGTGATACGCTCGAAAAGGAGACTTATCCTCTTGAGGGCATAGTTGACCATGTTGTCAAGGAACTCGACGACATTCAGGAAAGTCTCTTCAAACGTGCTCTTGAAAACCGTGAGCGTCGCACAATCACTGTTGACTCTTACGATGAGTTCAAGGAGAAGATTGAGGATGGAGTCTTCATTCTTGCCCACTGGGATGGCACTCCCGAGACCGAGGAGCGCATCAAGGAGGAGACCAAGGCCACAATCCGCTGTATCCCGTTCGAGGGTGACACCACTCCGGGTGTGTGCATGGTGACCGGCAAGCCTTCGGCACGCCGTGTGCTCTTCGCCCGCTCTTATTGATACTTCTGATTCTTTCAGGAACGGCAAAATGTCGCTCCTGAAAGAACGTTTTTGATACATAACCGAAATCTATACCGCCAAAACCGCAGACATGAGTTTGAACAAAAATATCATAACCTTGGGAATCGCCGGAGTGTCGGCATGCGCGGCTTTCGCAGCCCCGCTGACTATCGACGATTATTGCAGCCCCGAACTTACGGCTCCGGCCGGGGTGAAAGAGATGCGCCCCCTGAACGACGGAGAATCCTTTGCCGCCATATCCGACGACGGCAAGGCTATCGGCGTGTACAGTTACAAGACCGGAGAGAAAGTCTCGACACTCTTCTCTATTGATGGAGTCAAGGGTGATGTGAGGATTGACAGCTTCGACGGTTACGAACTGAGCGCGAACGAGAAGAAGATTCTGCTGTGGACTAATTCGCAGAAAATCTATCGCTATTCGTTTACCGCCGATTATTATGTGTATGATATTCTGCGTTCCACTCTCGCCCGCGTTTCTGACGGTGGTCCGCAGCGTGGCGCGACAATCTCGCACGACGGACGCATGGTGGCGTATCAGCGCGACAACAACCTGTTTATCTCCAATATCGATTATAAGTCCGACAAGGCTATAACCACCGATGGCAAGGTAAACGAGATTATCTACGGTACGCCCGACTGGGCTTATGAGGAGGAGTTCGGCATGATCAACAGCATCCGCTGGAGCGCCGATGACAATACTCTTGCATTCATCCGTTTCGACGAGAGCCGCGTACCTGTCTATTCCTTCGACGAGTACCGCAGCTATTGCGATGCCGACCCGTTGGGAGATATGTATCCTACTGCCTATTCTTATAAGTATCCTCTCGCCGGTTATCCCAATTCCTCGGTCGAGGTTTATGCTTATAATGTGGATAACCGCACCACCAAGAAGATGGATCTTCCTGTCGAGGGCGCGTATGTGCCCTGTATGGAATTCGATGGTGAGGGGACGAACCTGATGGTAATGCTGCTGAACCGGGACCAGAATTCTCTCCAGCTTTACAAGGTGAATCCCGGCTCAACGGTCGCTCATCTTGTCTTATCGGAGAAGAGTGAGGCATGGCTCAGTCCGTCAGCCTACCAGATGGTCAGGTATTATCCGAAATCTTTTGTCATAGGCAGCGAGCGCAGCGGTTACCGTCATCTATACGAGTATGACTATAACGGCAATATGCTCCGTCAGTTGACAAAGGGAGACTGGAATGTCACCAATTATTACGGTCGTGATCCGAAAACCGGCTTGCATTATGTGCAGACCACCCAGAACGGACCCATCAACCGCAATGTCGCATCGGTCGATTCCAAGGGAAACGTCAACATGCTCAACAAGGCGGAAGGCACAGAGTCTGCATCGTTCAGCAAGAATTTCGCATACTATCTACGCAGGTACAGCAGCGCGACTGTCCCTCCTCAGTACACTGTCTGCAACAGCAAGGGCAAGGTGCTGAAGACCCTCGAAACCAACGAGGCTTATGCTGCCAAGTATTCAGCCGCTCCCCGCATGGAGTTCCTGAAGGTCAAGAATGCAGTAGGCGAGGAGATGGACGCTTATATCATCAAACCGGCCGACTTTGATCCTTCGCGCAGCTATCCCCTCATGATGTACCAGTATAACGGTCCCGATTCGCAGCAGGTGCTCAACGCCTGGAAGATGGATGGTATATATTACATCGCATCGCAGGGTTATATAGTGGCTGCTGTCGATGGTCGCGGCACCGGCAACCGTAGCCGTGAATGGGCGACGAGTGTGTATTGTCACCTCGGTGAATATGAAACAGCTGACCAGCTTGCCGGGGCGGCATATTTCGCATCGCTTCCTTATGTGGACGCTGACCGCACCTCCTGCTTCGGCTGGAGCTATGGCGGTTACATGACTCTTATGGAGCTTTCGTCTCCCGACTGCCGTTTCAAGGCAGGTGTGGCTATGGCCCCTGTCACTGACTGGCGTTTCTATGATTCGATCTATACCGAGCGTTATATGCTGACACCCCAGCAGAATGAATCGGGTTACAATAAGGCATCGGCACTTGAAAAGACTGAGAATGTGAATGCACGTCTTCTCATCATGTCCGGTACAAGTGATGATAACGTACACTTCTACAATACCCTCAAATATGCATCGAAGATGAATTATGAGGGTAAGGTATTCGACATGATGGCTCTCGCCGGTTTTGAACATAGTCTGCGCATGGGCAATGCCCGTACACAGCTTTACAGAAAGATTGTCGATTTCCTCGACAGCAGATTAAAATGATTCCCGGGGGCTCCGTCCTCCTGTTAAAACTGAGAATGGTATGAAAGACCTTGAAAAAGTAAATGAATCACAGCTTTTCTCCTTCTGGAAAAACTTTTCGATGGGATTGCTGGTGATGATGGGAACCCTGTTCCTGTCAAGGATCATGCCGTTCTATTTCTCTCCGATTATCGGTCTGGTAGCGGCGGCGTTCCTATACACAATGCTCTATAATAATAAGGTGCGTAAGTCCTCGACTTGTATGGTCGTGCCTTATTCGATGTTCTATTGTATGATTGTGTACGCGTTCTCGTCGATTATCCTGAACGTGCTCGACATCTGGAACATAGTGGCTGTTCCTAAGGAACTTTCGTTCTTTAACGATCCTTTCATGCCCGCCCTCCTGCTTGACCCGGTTTGTTTTGTGGTGCTTGTTATATTCTATATGCGCCGCAATAAGCTGACCATTTGCATTGACTGCAAGATTTCGAAGGGACTGACCATTGAGCGTGGCAAGTTGGGCGAGATTTTGAATGTGGAGTCAAAGCTGCAGCTCGTCAACTTGATATGGCTCTTTGCAATCCTGTCGGTCATTATATGGACATATTACGGAGTATGGTATTATCAACATGCTATCGTCAATAGCCGTGACTGGTATGTGTTCGTATGGTTGAACATAATCGCGTTTATCCTCGACGAATTGTATTTTGCGTCACGTTATTACAATATCTATCTCGACCTGAAGGAGAATGACGAGATTATCACCGAGGAGGAGCTGAACGATATGACCACCAAGACGTATCTCCGTTTCTACGTGGTATGTGGAAACAAGGTGTTTATCAACAAGCGTGTCGCCGATCCGCACCGCCAGAAACAGTATGTTTTCGATACTCCTTTCCTCACCAAACGTAATGTGAACGGTATCACGACCGCCGAGGTGCATGGTATCATACAGCGTCTGACCGGTATCCGCGACGGTGAACTGAGGTTCTTCTATGGTCGTAAGTCTCTCGATATAGCCAAGCACAGGATTCTCCGTTATTTCTACTTCCTCGACGGATCTCCCGAGGATTATGATATGAATCTTGACGGTGAATGGATTGATTTCGAGCTGATGAAGGTTGTCTATAATGAGCGGCCAAATGCAATGTCGCTGACCATGCTCACTGACATCTCGCGTATGGTGACGGTGATATTGACCCAGAAACTGTTTTATGACCGTGGCTACCGCAAGATCAAGATCAAGTCATATCACCCCACGTTCGACCTCAGGGAGGTGCGTGAGAAGAATTATGACTTCCAGGATGACAAGTGGCTCCGAATTGCAATGTATAATTCCGACACGCGTGGTTTCCAGTTCCGCAAGTGGTGGGCCAAGTTCTCAAATTCGCGTAAGAACGGGAATAATAAGGATGGTCAATGGCAGCAGCGTCAGTAGCGATAGTCGGGCCGACAGCGTCGGGTAAGACGCGCAGGGCCGTTTCGGTTGCCGCTGCCATCGGCGGTGAGATTATCTCGGCAGACTCGCGTCAGGTTTATCGCGGAATGACTCTCGGCACCGGTAAGGATCTTGAGGAATATGGCGATGTACCATATCATCTCATTGACATCGCCGATGCGGGCGAGAAGTATAATCTGCACAAGTATCTTCGCGATTTCAATCAGGCTTACAATGACGTTCTTTTGCGTGAGAGAGTTCCCGTTATCTGCGGTGGCAGCGGTATGTATGTGGAAAATGCTGTCAGGGGTGTCGTGATGCCCGAGGTGCCGGAAAACAAACCCCTGCGTGAGTCGCTCGAAGGAAAGACATTACAGGAGCTTACCGCGTTGTTGAGCCAATACAAGACCCTTCACAATACAACAGATGTCGATACTGTGAAGCGGGCTGTACGCGCTATCGAGATTCAGGAGTATTACCGTCAGCATCCCGAAGAGGCAAAGTTAACGGAGAAAGGTCATTCTGAACCTCTCGATTGTGTCGTTGTAGGTGTAGACATTCCGCGCGAGGAGCGTCGCCGCCGCATCACCCTCCGTCTTCATGAGCGTCTTGAGAATGGCATGCTCGATGAGGTGCGCGGACTTCTCGACAGCGGCATCAGTGCCGAGGACCTGATTTATTATGGCCTCGAATACAAATTCCTGACGCTTCATCTTATCGGTAAGCTCTCTTACGACGAGATGGTTCATGACCTTGAGATTGCCATCCATCAGTTTGCAAAACGTCAGATGACGTGGTTCCGTGGCATGGAAACACGTGGCACAAAAATAAATTGGCTTCCGTTTGATCTTGATGAAGCTGAGTTCGTCAGCAGGGTGATTGGTTACATGTCATAACATACCCGCACGGCGGCTCGACAGTATTCTTTCTCCAATATATTTCGCCATCTCCGAGCGCATCGCCATCAGCGATGACAGCTCTAACTGTATGCGCTGCTCCTCTTCAGTATCTCCCTTGCCGGCTATTTCGTGGAACTTCTTTATCAGCTCCTTTATGCGGAGATTGAGCAATTCATTTTTCCATTCATCGATAGCCCTGACAAGAAGGACATTCAGCTTATCCTCTTCAAGTTCGGTCACACCATCTTTAAGGTAGATGTTGCTGAGGTGATGTTTCTCGAATACAAGTTCAAGGGCAATATTCCGGACCTGGGCATCCTCATGGCTGCCTAATATTCGCCCGGGATATTCCTTGGAAAATTCTTTGACTGCTTCCTGCCGTCTGGCTGTAAGGGTTGCTTCAAGTTTCTGTTCCTCGCGCTTGATTTCCTCCATCGAAAGATTCGACTCCCCGATACGCGTGTAGCCTTCGTGGCGTGCGGTGTCAAGTCCTCTGTCAACCTCGGACATCCTCTCGTCAAGAAACTTCTCGAATGATGGGCGCATCTCATCAAGCATCCCGAATATCTTACCGAAGATTTCTACAGAGAATGTAAGCTGCGACTCCGAGAGCTCCTCTTTTACAAAGTCAAGGACATCCAATGAGACAATTCTCTTCTCTCCCTGCGGGCTATCGGCTATCTCCTCCTCGTATGTACAGAAGTGAAGGAACGCGTAGCGGACACAATATTTTATAACCGCCAACTCAAGTGGGTAGAGCGGGTGGCTTTGCGGGGTAGGGATGTTCGGGCGTGCATCCGGCTGCGTTGCAATATCTGTTTGCGAGGGCATTCCTCCTTCTCCCGCCGGATCTGCGGGTTGAGCCTGTGATTCCACTGTCTGTGGTTGCGGCTGGACAGGATAGTCGCGGCGCGTGCGCTCTTTCTTTAGTTTCTCGACAAGGGCCATGCGGGCTTTGCCGACGGCGCGTGCTATTGTTGTCTCGGCTATGCCGAGTATCGCGCTGCATTCCTGCACATATACGTCGCGTGAGACCTGATCCGGAATATGGGCGATCGACTCAACCACACTGTTTACAGCCGCTATGCGGTTCTGCGGGTCATTCTTCACGGCATCGAGCATCACTTCCGCCTTGTAACGTATGATGTCGGTTTCGTGGGCAGCCACATATTCCTTGAATTCTTCAGGGGTATGTTTACGGGCGAATGAGTCCGGGTCATCTCCGTCGGGGAGCAACAGCAGTTTGACGTTGAGCTTGTGGCTCAGAAGCATGTCGATACCTCGGAGGGAGGCCTTGATACCGGCGGCGTCACCGTCGTAAATCAGTGTGATGTTTTCGGTGAACCGGTGGATCATCGCAATCTGTCCATCTGTCAGTGCTGTGCCGGATGAGGCTACGACATTCTTCATGCCGCTCTGCCACATGCCGATAACATCCATGTAACCCTCAACAAGGAAGCATTTGTCTTCACTTACTATTGATGACTTGGCCTGAAACATGCCGTAAAGCTCGTTGCTCTTCTTGTACAGGTCGGATTCCGGTGAGTTGATGTATTTGGCGAGTCCCCCCTTCAGGTCACGTCCTCCGAAGGCTATCACTTTCCCGGCCGGGTTGAGAATCGGGAAAATCACACGACCACGGAATCTGTCATATTCACGTCCCTGCTGAGAGGTGCCGACAAGCCCTAATGTCTTGAGCACGTTGATGTCAAAACCGGCTTTTTTCGCAGCATCGGTGAGGGCGTTTCCACGGTCGAGTGCATAGCCGAGATGGAACGCCTTCATCGCGGCGTCGGTCACGCCACGATGTGTGAAGTATTGCAGGCCGATGTCACGCCCTTCGTCGGTGTCGGTCATGTCGGCCTCCATCTTGCGCATGGCCCATTCGTTGGCGATAAACATTGCCTCTCTCGCCGACTGGCGTGCGCGTTCCTCGTCGGTAAGCTCGCGCTCCACCACCTCGATACCATACTTTTTAGCAAGATGCAGCAACGCCTCGTGGTAGGAGAGTCCTTCCTTCTCCATCACGAAGTTGACGGGACTGCCTCCTTTCTTGCATGAGAAGCAGTAACAGAAATTCCGTTGCTTGTTGACCGAGAACGACGGAGTGCGCTCGTTGTGGAACGGACATAGCCCGACATAGTTCGAGCCACGTCGTATGAGATGCACATAGTCGCTCACCACCTCGACGATGTCGGCGGTGTTCTTTATTTTGTCAACGGTAACGGGATCAATCATTCTTTATCTGCTTCATCTGTAATGTCGTGAGGGGTCAGGCTTGAAGTTCGGCAAGGAGTTTGCGCAGCTCCTCCCCGGTCTCCATGCGTGTCGGCACGAGGGGCAGACGAAGCTCGTTCTCGATCAGTCCCATGTCGTGCAGCAACGATTTCACGCCGGCCGGATTTCCGTCTACAAACAGTTCGTCGTAGAGCCGCGAGAAGCGGTAGTGTATCGGGAGGGCTTCCTGAAAACGTCCGTCGAGGCAAAGACGCACCATCTTGCCGAACTCGCGCGGGAATGCGTTGCCGACAACCGAAATCACGCCCTCCGCTCCCAATGTGATGAGAGGGTAGGTTATCGCGTCATCGCCCGAGATTACCTGGAAGTTATCCGGCTTGTGGTTTATGATTTCCTCAATCTGTTTGAAAATGCCCGATGCCTCTTTGATGCCTATCACATTCTCATATTTGTGTGCGAGGCGGAGGGTTGTGGCTGCCGATATGTTGACTCCGGTGCGACCCGGCACATTGTAGAGCACCACGGGGAGGGGAGAGGCTTCGGCCACTGCGCTGAAGTGTTGGAAAAGACCCTCCTGAGACGGCTTGTTGTAGAATGGTGCCACCGACAATATGGCGGAATATCCTGTCAGGTCGCTGTTGCGGAGTTCTTCGACCAGCGAGTGGGTGCAGTTGCCACCCATTCCGAGAACGAGGGGAACACGTCCGGCTACTTCCTTCTTGACAAACTCGCGGACCTGACGGCGTTCGTCAGGGTCGAGAGCCGGTGTCTCGCCGGTTGTGCCGAGCACCACGATATAATCGGCTTTGCCGTTGATTACGTGCGCGGTCATACGCGCCAACGCCTCGAAGTCTATCTCTTTGGTCGATTTGAAGGGGGTGATCAGTGCCACACCCATTCCTCTCAGACTGATTCTTTCCATAAAGTCGGTTATTCTGAATATTACGCAAAATTAACCAATTTCCGCGAATTTTCAAATGCGCGGATTGATTTATGAATGCGTTTCATAAAAATAGCGGTCGTTGCAGCGGTCGCGGTTTCAATCCTGATGCAGCTGGGCGATGTAGCGGTGCAGGCGGCGGTAGAACGGATGTCGCCCCATCGTGGCGGCATCGCCGATAATCATGAGCTTCATGCGGGCGCGTGTCATGGCTACATTCATGCGGCGCAGGTCGCGCAGGAATCCTATCTGTCCGGTCTCGTTGGAACGTACAAGGGAGATTATCACCACGTCGCTCTCGCGGCCTTGGAACCCGTCTACGGTGTTGATTGTAATGAGATTACGGAATGACTTGAAAAAAGGTGTGCGGCTGATCAGCTGCCTAAGGTACCTGACCTGTGCGCGATAAGGGGATATGACGGCTATGTCTATGCGTTCGTCAAGTATCCGCTGGCTGCCGATACGTTCCAGATAATTCTGGAGGGTCAGCAATGTCAGCAACGCCTCGTCGGTGTTGATGCGCCCATGGCTCTGACCCGCCAAAGCCTCTCTGAAAGAGGGTGTGGTGTCAGTGTTGTCGGACCTGTCTGACAAGTCCGACAAGTCATACTTCTCTCTCTTATCATCTTTAGTCATCAGTTCTGACGAGTCTATCCATTCTATCGGGGTGTCGAGGTCGAGTATGCCCCGGTGTCTTACCTCCGGAGCTGCTTTCATGCCACCACCGTAAAACCATTCGCTTGAGAACCGCATTATGTCCTCGTGCATACGGTATTGGGTACCGAGAAGCACGACGGCCTCCGGGTGATTCTCGACTATTCGCTCCATCAGCGACACTCCGAGTCCCTGCCTCATGGCCTCGTATGATTTCACTGTGGGCGGCAGCTGACAGTGGTCGCCGGCCAATATGATTCTGTCGGCATGACGCACCGGAATCCACGTCGCGGCCTCCAGTGCCTGTGCGGCCTCGTCAACGAACAGTGTGCTGACCTTTATGCCGTCAAGAAGTCTGTGAGCGCTTCCTACAAGTGTCGAGGCAATCACGCGGGCCTCTCCGAAAAGGTCTGCATTTATCCGGAATTCTATGTCGGTCGCGTTGCTTTTCAGTGCGTCCATCTTGCGGTGCCACGCGTCTGAACGCTTCTTGGCTGAGCGCATTTCACGTATAGCCTTGCGTATGCTCCATAGTGTTGGATACTCCGGATGCGCCTCGAAGCGGCGTTCGTAGGTGGAGGAGAGCATCTTGTCGTTGACGCGTGTGGGGTTGCCTATACGCAGAACGTTCACACCCCTGTCCGACAACCGCTCGCAAATCAGGTCTACGGCCGAATTGCTCTGTGCGCATACAAGCACCTGACTCTCGCGCCGCAGTGTCTCGTAAACTGCCTCGACAAGCGTGGTGGTCTTGCCGGTTCCGGGAGGACCGTGTACTATTGCGACATCTTTTGCCGCAAGCACTTTATTGACACCCTTTTCCTGGTCCGGATTGAGGTATGGGAACCGGAGAGGTGCGAACTGTAATTCGCGGGCCTCACGCCGTGAATATATTAGGTCGCGCAATTCGCCGAGTCTTCCTTTCGCCGCAGCTGTGCGTTCGAGAGCGTCAAACATCACCCGGTAGCTGGTCTCGTCAAACGACAGCATGATGCCGGGCTTTTCAGATTCGCTTCCGGTCGGAATGGTTGCGTTTTCCGGAATCTCGATGACCATGCGGTCGCCATCCACATAGCTCACCGTGCCGTTGAAAAGCATCCTTGTCCTTGCTCCCGATTCTGAGGCCATGAAGAACATGACAGGTTTGCCATATTCAAAATTATGGTCGGTAGCGCTGTCTGCCTCTCGGGTCAGCTCCACTACCCGTTTGTTGAGGGAGTTGTGGAATGTACGCACTGGTGTTACCGGATACCACGCGTCACCTCGTTCGGTGAGACGCAGCACGCCGATTCTGTCGGCCACCTCGCTGAACGCCCTTTTCTCCTCCTCATATTCCATCTGGAGCAGCCGCCGTTGCAACGACAGGCAAGTGCCCGGCACATTTATCTTCCTCCGTCTCCCGTTATTCCCTTTATTATTCTCAGTCTCCATTACAACCTGCAAAATTACAATTTTCTCCTATAACCTGCAATCTACATCAGTCATTCCAACCTAACATTACCTTTTGACAACCGATATTATGTAGGGAAGTGAACAATACTTATGACTATCCATGAATTTCTATGCAGCGGGACATTTGATTTTTTAACGTGCAGAATTTGTTTTTATATAAAAATCTCACTACTTTTGCAGTGTTGATTCCCGGTAGCCCCTGACACGTCAAGCTATCGGGTTTAGTTTTTTATATCTGCAAATATAATCTCTTTTTCGGATATATCGACACTAAAGTCGGCTTAATGTGCGTGTGTAATCTGTTTCCAAGTATTTTCAAACCATAAGAGCGAGGACTCAGATGTGAGGGAATGTTCGCTCGGGTCTTTCTCTGTGGGGTGGGAAATAATAATGGTTGGGGATACGCGTTTTTAATTTGATGAGAAACAAAATAATTCTTGCAATTGCCTTGTTGGCCGTGTGTGTCCTGCCGTCTCTGGCGGAGAATGTGCGCATCTCCGGTAAGGTTGTCGACAGCGATGACCAGCCTGTGGAGTTCGCCACCGTGCGTGTCGCCAACTCGGCCATCGGCACAAATACTAACCTCAAGGGTGACTATACTCTTTCGGTAGCGCAGAAGGATACTATCGAGATGGTGTTCAGCTGCATCGGCTTCAAGACCGTAAACCATAAGCTGATTAATCCAAAGGGGGAACTTACGCTCAACGTGCGCCTGTATCCTCTCGATGTCGATCTGCGCGAGATTGAGGTAATCGGTTATCGTCAGAACTCCAACGGTATGCAGACCCTCAACACCGAGAGCTACAAACTCTCGCCCGACGTTTCGGGCGGTAGCGTCGAGGCGATGATTACCACCATGCCGGGTGTCAATTCATCAAACGAGATGAGCTCGCAGTATTCCGTACGCGGCGGCTCGTTTGACGAGAATTCTGTCTATATCAACGGCATGGAGCTATACCGTCCGCAGCTTGTGCGCAGCGGTGAGCAGGAGGGTCTGAGTGTGATCAACCCCGACATGGTCGGCAACATCAAGTTCTCGTCAGGTGGATTCCCGGCCCGCTATGCCGACAAGATGTCGTCGGCTCTCGACATCACGTACCGCGAGCCGGAGGCTTTCGAGGGTGCCGTGTCGGCAAGTCTTATGGGAGGTTCGGTCACAATAGGCAACAATACCGGCAAGTTCTCACAGCTGACCGGTATCCGTTTCAAGAAGAATAATTCGCTTCTCTCCACAATGGATACGAAGGGTGAGTACGACCCGACATATTTCGATGTCCAGACCAACATGAATTATAAGCCGAGTGAACGCTGGACAATCAACCTGCTCGGTAACATCTCGCTCAACCACTTCAATTTCAAACCTCAGGACCGTGAGACGACTTTCGGAACGTCAGAAGATGCGAAGAGTTTCAAGGTCTATTTCGACGGCGAGGAGAAAGACAAGTTCGAGACGTATCTGGGCTCGCTGCAGGCGACATACCGCCACAACAAGGCCACGAGCTTTACTCTCGGTGTCGCCGGATTCCTCTCAAATGAGCTTGTTACTTACGACATCTCGGGCGAGTATTGGCTCGACCAGGCCGGTACCGCAGGAGAGGGTGGTGTAGGCGGCGAATTAGGTGTGGGCAAGTATATGGAGCACTCGCGCAACCGCCTCAAGACCTCCGTGCTTCAGGTTTCGTTGAAGGGTACGACCAAATACCGCGCCAACAATTTCAGCTACGGTGTCGGATTCCAGCATGAGCAATTCCACGACCGCACCAAGGAGTGGGAGTGGCGCGACTCGGCCGGATACTCGCTCCCGACATTGCCTGAGGGTGTGCACCTCATCTACAATCTCTCGTCAAAGCAGAACATCAGCATAAGCCGTGTCAGCGCATATGTGGAAGATGCTGTCTATCTCAGCAACAATTTCGCCTACATGACGCTCAATGGCGGACTCCGTTTCTCCTACAATGGTTTCAACCGCGAGTTTCTTGTGTCGCCGCGCGTGAATTTCTCGATTAACCCGGTCAACTTCCCCAACTGGTACTACCGTATCGGAGCCGGTCTCTATTATCAGTCGCCGTTCTATAAGGAGTATCGTGAGACCGTGGTCGATGACTTCGGCAACAGTTACATACAGCTGAACCGCAACATCAAGTCCCCGCGAAGCATTCAGGTTATTGTCGGTGCCGACTATACCTTCCGCGCTATGAACCGCCCATTCAAGCTGACGGGCGAGGCTTATTACAAGAACCTGGCAAACCTCATCTCTTACGAGTATGACAATCTGAAAATCAGCTATTCCGGACACAACGATTCGAAAGGATATGCAATGGGTCTCGACTTCAAACTCTTCGGACAGTTTGTGGAGGGCAGCGACTCCTGGGTCAGCTTCTCGCTGATGAAGACGCAACAGACTCTCGACGGCAAGAAGGTGCCTCTCCCGAGCGACCAGCGTTATTCCGTCACCGCCTACTTCACAGACTATTTCCCGAAGTTTCCGAAACTTAAGTTCAGTCTGCGCGGTGTGTTCTCCGACGGTCTGACCATGACGCCGCCCCACACCAGCCGCTCGGTGTCATATTTCCGTGCACCGGCCTACAAACGTCTCGACATCGGTGTCAGTTGGCAGTTTGTCGGAGCGCCTTTCGACAAGGAACCGCCCAAAAACTTCTTCCGTCATTTCAAGAGCATCGTGCTCGGGCTGGATGTCTTCAACCTTCTCGACATAGCCAACGTGAGCAGCTATTACTGGGTGACCGATGTCAACAATATCCAGTACGCCGTGCCGAATTATCTGACGCGCCGGCAGTTCAATGTCCGTCTCTCTGTAGAATTTTGACCCCGTTTTCATCAACATTTTACGTTGAATATCAGTTATCAGTGCCGTCGCTCTTGCAAGAGTGACGGTATTTTTGTAAATTCGCGTAATAAAATGAATCATAAAATGGCGCAGAAACCAGGAATACCCAAAGGAACACGCGACTTCTCACCGATCGAGATGGCTCGCAGGAACTACATTTTCGATATAATAAAGCGTAACTTCCGTCTTTTCGGTTACAAACAGATCGAGACCCCGGCCATGGAGAATCTCTCCACGCTCATGGGCAAGTATGGTGAGGAGGGTGACAAACTCCTTTTCAAAATCCAGAATTCCGGCGACTTCCTCAAGTCTTGCTCCGACGAGGAGCTTGTAGGCCACAATCTCGTTAAGCTCACTAACAAGATGTGTGAGAAGGGTCTGCGTTACGACCTCACTGTGCCTTTCGCCCGCTTTGTGGTTCAGCACCGCAATGACCTCACGATGCCTTTCAAACGCTATCAGATTCAGCCCGTTTGGCGTGCTGACCGTCCTCAGAAGGGCCGTTACCGCGAGTTCTATCAGTGCGATGCCGATGTTGTAGGATCCGATTCGCTCCTGAACGAGGCTGAACTGCTGTCGCTCATCGACAAGGTGTTTGCCGAGTTGGGCATAAATATCGTTGTCAAGATCAACAACCGTAAGATTCTTTCCGGCATTGCCGAGACAATCGGCGAGGCCGACAAGATTGTTGACATTACCGTGGCCATCGACAAGATTGACAAGATTGGCCTTGAGAATGTCAACGCCGAACTTCGCGAGAAGGGACTCAGCGAGGAGGCCATAAGCCGCTTGCGCCCTGTGCTCGAACTCTCCGGTACAAATGATGAGAAACTTGCCGTGATGGCTGAAATGCTCAAGGATTCGGAGGTCGGCATGAAGGGTATAGCTGAAATGCGCGAGGTTATGGCGGCAATCGACGCTATCGGCCATAAGGGTGAGATGCAGATAGACATCTCGCTCGCACGAGGTCTGAACTATTATACCGGAACAATCATCGAGGTAAAGGCTGCCGACGTGCAGATTGGCAGCATCACCGGTGGCGGACGCTACGACAACCTTACCGGCGTGTTCGGTATGCCGGGTCTGTCGGGTGTGGGCATATCGTTCGGTGCCGACCGCATATATGATGTGATGTGCCAGCTTGAACTCTTTCCGAAGAATCTCGGCCAGAGCGTCAAGGTGTTCTTCGTGAATTTCGGTCAGAAAGAGGCCATGCAATCTTTGCGCTATGCCAACGCTCTCCGCGAGGCCGGTATATCGGCTCAGGTATATCCCGACAACGCCAAGATGAAGAAGCAGATGTCGGCGGCCGACAGCGACAATGTGCCCTATGTGGCTTTTGTCGGCGAGTCTGAACTTGGCAAAGACGCGATTGTTCTTAAGGATATGGCGACCGGTGAGCAGACCACGCTGACTCTCGCCGAACTGATTGAAAAGCTGAAATAAAGCCCCCCCGAGCCGGGATTGTTGCATACTGTCCCGGCTCTCAAAATTAAATTGCTATGACACCGATAACCATCAAGGAGTTTCTTCTGCGTCAGCCCACCTTCCCCGAGACGACCGAGACTGACAGTTTCTATCTGGAGCTTGCCAACAGGCTTCTCCGTGACATGTCCTCTCACTCCTTCGCAACGGAAATGCCTGAGGGGCTTCTTAAACGTGTGGCTCTCACTCTGACCGATTACATGCAGGACATCGTTTCTGATGCCGGTCTGTGGCGTTCTTTCGTAGATGCCAACCGCGAGCTTTACGGATGGTCGGTGCCGTTTCATGAGGTTCCTGAGAATTATATCGACTATGAACTTAACCGTGAGGATGTCCGGTTCCTTGTCTGGTATACGGTGGCGATGCTGTGGGAGGAACAGCGTTTCATCTTCCCGCATGATGCCGGTCTGCTTGATTTCGCCGACGGATGCTTTGCAATCCTTGAGGAGGTCTATGACGATGCGCCCGTGCCCGAGGAATTCAATATATCGCGCGGTCTGGAGTTCAATGACCCCGATGACCACAAGGCCATTTACCGTCTCGGCAACTGGCTCTTCCTCCATTCATATCTGCTCACTCCGGCTTATTCGATGTCGATGCGCGAGATGATGGAGGGTGTAGACATGAACGACCCTGACGCTCCCGCCAAGATGAACGAGCGTCTTGACCAGGCCATGATGGAGGATACCACCGGCCCGCTCGCTCTCTTTACTCCCGAGTGGGTTTATCTCATGGTCGAGGGGAAACTCCCCTCCGAAAAAGCTCCGGCAGGAGAACCGGCCGTTCATCCATATTACGATAAGTTCACGCGCTTCACAGGTGGCGAGGAAATCCGTTTCTTCGACAGTTATGAAGCTATGAACCGATTCTTTATCGAGGCTTTGGGCTGGGAGCAGGGTGAGGAGCATCTCGCTCAGGCCAAGGGCGCGCATGACTATATCCTGTTTGTCACGCGCAACAAAGGGATGCTCATGGCGCGCGACATTGCCCGCTGTGTCAAGGCACCCGGCAATCCGCTGTATGATGCCGGTTATGCGGCTGATCATGCCTTCGAACTTCTTTCGGAGCGCGGCTGTTGTCCCGGCGACCTTCTGAGGTATATCTTTGCCCACGACTGGTTACCCGATGCCGTTTTCCCCGGCACCACCGACCGCCTGCTCGTTCACATGAACCGAGACTTCATAGCCCGCTGCTATCTCCAGATCTATTATCGCGGAGACTGATGCTCCTGATGGATATTGATATTCATCACGGATATTAGTGTGTCTGTACGGACGCACGGCTCGTGCGTCCTCCATCTGTCCTCGGTGTGTCTTCGATGCGTCCTCCCTGCATAAATTATTGTTCCCAATAACAACTTAACTGTACCCTGAATCATGAAAAAACTTATCTTCTCTCTGCTCGCATTTGCTCTATCGCTCTCCGTCGGCGCACAGACCACCCGCGAGGAGATGGCCGCCGACCTCAACAAGACCGGTGGCGTATATTTTGCTTACCCGGCTGTCAAGGCTGACAACACTCCGGCACCCAAAGGATACAAGCCTTTCCATATCAGCCATTATGGTCGTCACGGTTCCCGCTATCTGATTGGTGACAACGATTACCGTTGGATTGCCAATCTGCTTCATCAGGCCGACTCTGCAAGCGCACTTACACCGCTTGGCCGGGATTTCATGCTGCGCCTCGATTCTCTCATGGTTGAGACCGACGGGCGCGGGGGAGACCTCTCGCCGCTCGGTCGCCGTCAGCACCATGACATCGCGGCACGTATGCAGGCTAACTATCCGGAGGTATTCACCGACAAGTCTTATATCACGGCCCGTTCCACGTTGGTGCCGCGCTGCATTCTCAGCATGGCTTCTTTCTGCGAGAGCCTCAAGGAGAAGAACCCGCGTCTTGCCATCGAGATGGAATCGTCAAACCGCAATATGGTCTATCTCTGCCACAGCACCAAGGAGTCTGACGAGTTCAACGGCAAGAATGGCTGGTGGAAGGAGGTCTACCGCAAGTTCAAGGAGAGCAACACTCATCCTGATAGGGTAGTGGCCTCGATATTCTCAGACCCGGTGTTTGTTGACCGCTATGTGAATCCCGATGACTTCATGTGGGGAATCTACTGGCTTGCTTCTGACGCGCAGAACACCGAGGGTAAGATTTCATTTTACGACCTTCTCACAGCCGATGAATTGTTTGACCTCTGGCAGTGCTTCAATGCCGTCTTCTATGGTCAGCATGCCAACTATGCACCGGCCAACGGCGTGCATCTTCAGAATGCGGCGAATCTCCTCAACAACATAATCGATACCGCTGATGAGGCGATAGCGATGGAGAATCCGTCGGCTGCCCTCCGTTTCGGCCATGACGGCAACGTGGTGCCTCTCACCGCACTCATGCACCTCGAAGGCTGCGACGCCGTTATTGAGAAACCGGAGGACTTCTACAAGGGCTGGTGTGATTGGAAGGTTACGCCGATGGCGGCCAACATACAGCTCATCTTCTTCCGCAATCCCAAAGAACCGGGCAAAATCCTCGTCAAGATTCTCCACAACGAGCGCGAGACCCGCATCCCCGTCGAAACCGACATCTGGCCCTACTACGACTGGAACGCCGTCAAATCCTATTTCCGTTCGAACATCAAATAGCCCCGTAGGGACATGCCTTCGGCATGTTTGCCTTGGCACTAAATTAGTTACACATATAATCAGGGACATGAACCTTACAATTCATGTCCCTGATTATATTTAAAACCTAAAACCTCTCACCCTGCATAATCCACCACAATATCGGCGCGGCGGTTGTAGGCGTATGCGCCGTACCGGTCAGTCTGACCGCCCGACTTGATTGTGATGTTGTCAGCATTGACGCCATGCTCCTCAAGGTAGTCTGCAAGATTCTCCGCACGCTCATGGCACAGATTATCGTTGTATGCCGGGCTGCCCGTCTCACTTGCATAGGCGGTGATGGTGATGTCGGCATCCGTCGCTACGGCCTTTGCTGCGATTTCGTCGAGAAGTTCATTGTATCCCACTTCCGACTGGTCATTGCCGAAGTAGTACAGATAGTCAACCGAACTTTCATCCTTTGCTTTCTGCTCAATAGACTCCTCGGTTGCATAGGCATAATGTCCTGCCGCTCCGTTGGCTACGCGTGCAGCGTAGACGTTTTTACCGTTTGCGGCAAGCGATGCGGAAGCATCAGAGCTAAGGGCTTTGCCGTTGCTCAGTAGGGTAGTGCCCCCGTTGCGTGAGGCATTGGCGTTAGCCACGGCAGCCTTCGAAGCAGCAATTCTCTGGGTAGCGATCTGCGAGTCCTTGGTGCCGAAATATAGACATATGCCGATTACGGCAGCGGCGACCAATGCGCAAGCCCACCAGCCGAACCATCTTTTCTTTACAGGTTTCTCAGGTTCCACATCTGCGACAGTTGCGGCAGCGGCGGCAGCTTCCTTATCCTCGATAAGGAGTCTCTCATGATTTTCAATAAGTAATTTCTCGTGATTCTCAATCAGCTTCTGATCATCCTGATCTGGAAGCTGTCCTTGAGTGGAATTATCCGGAGTCGGACAGGTATCACCACTCTGCGGAGTTTTAAGATCTTTCTCATCCATAGCAGTTAATAATTCCGGTCAAAGAGGGAACAATGATTCTGCCCTTTGCCATGTTTACCACATAAAACGGTTATATCCACCGATTTACTGCTAACGAATGCTAATTAACCTTAAATCCCCGTCCTGTACGGACGCACGGCTCGTGCGTCCACAACCCATGCGGCTCGTGCGTCCGCCATCTCGGCGGTTCAACGACCTCAAACCTAACCTAACAGAAAGACTTCTTCTTGAAGATACTCTTCATCTTCAGTGTGATGACACCGAAAATCGCCTCGCCGAATATGCTCGAATTCATCTTCGACGTGCCCAACTGTCTGTTCACAAAGACAATCGGAACCTCCACAATCTTGAACTTCTTGAAATGCGACTTGAACTTCATCTCAATCTGGAACGCATAACCCTTGAACTGGATCTTGTCAAGGTTAAGCTCTCGAAGCACATGTGCGCGGTAGCAGACAAAACCGGCAGTCGAGTCGCGGAGGTCCATGCGCGTAATCATGCGCACGTACACTGAAGCGAAATAAGACATCAGCACGCGTCCCATCGGCCAGTTCACCACATTCACGCCTGAAATATAGCGTGAGCCGACGGCAACATCCGCGCCATTCTCCTTGCACTCATGATACAGTCGCGGCAGGTCGTTGGGATTGTGGGAGAAATCGGCATCCATCTCGATCACGAAGTCATACCCCTTGTCGAGGGCCCACTTGAAGCCATGGATATATGCTGTCCCAAGGCCAAGCTTACCGGTGCGGGTCTCCATATGCACGCGGGCCGGATACTGTTCGATCTTCCGGCGCACGGCATCCTGCGTGCCGTCGGGTGAAGCGTCGTCAATCACAAGAACGTCGAATCCATCGGGCAAAGCGATAACCGCATCGATAATATTACCGATGTTCTCAATCTCGTTATAAGTTGGTATTATGACCAAAACGTCGCTCATCTCAACTCCATATTTGTTTTCCAACTGCAAATATAATCAAAAAATCCCAACCACCGCTCCTTTCCCCCGATTATTATGCGATTTTCCCTGTCTCGATTTCGTTTTTCAGATAATCAAAAACATAAACCGCCCCTTGGTAATACAACCCGCATTCCGGGTCGTTCACCTTAGCAAAAGTCTGGGAACCATAAAGCACATCAAGAGCCTTGAGAATATCCCATCCATACCGCTCCATCAGCATCTGTGTAAGGTCGGTGGCAAGAAATTCCACCTCTAACCGGATATCTTTATTCACACTCATTTACCTTTTTTAGATATTCTAATCCTTTTTCAGTCGCAAAATAATATTGAATGGACTTATTTCCATTATATCTTATTTTTTCGACAAGTTGTTCAATTGTCCAATATCCCTGCATGTATAGTTGAATTTGTCGTCCAACATTGTCATCAGCTATTGGGCCAATTACAATATCGTAAGAATGGGTCGGATTATCAGAGCTGTTACGTCTATTTGCAACAACAAAATCAGCCCATTCTTCCGTGTAGTCATCGAAAATCTTGACCTTGACACCATCACTTATGGCTTGTTCAAGATTAAATTCATACGATGTTACGGTTGCTTCACCAGTTTCATATGTTTTAACTCGGGACTTTGCCCATAGCATAGCCTGTTCGTAATCAGGATTGAGGTAAAAACCTTTACCAAAATCTTTCCCCGATTTACTGAGAGACAAATCTATACGTTCAATGCGGGTATATGAACCATGATGAAGTAGTGTCATGAGATTCTTCCTCCTCTATTATAGCAGTAGATTTGTAGGTCATCTACTGCGCTTTCAATTGATTGAGTATGTTCCACGTCATAGAATTCATTTAAGAAGTCTATCCCTGTAAACCTGCGTAGATATGCATATGCTTGCTGGTTTGTCAATTTGAATCGTTTTGCAAACTCACTGACGCAAACCACAATGTATTCCACGCGATTCCGTATCTCTTGTTTGTCCATAATGTATTTACTTAAAATATTTGGGATTATACATCGTCTCCCAATTACATTAACGTTGAAGACCGGGTAATTTATATCTCAGCATAACTAAAATGACTATCTGAAGAGTCTATTCTGAAAAGTCGGATATTAGCACGGTTTTTTGAGTAGATTCAATAATTATTCTTAGTGCTCTGTGCAGGCATTTTTGTAGATTTCTTTACGGTCACGGAAAACCGTGACTGCTGTCGTTTTGATTGTGAGTATATTTGTGCCTTGTAATACAAAAAACTTTTTTATGAACAAACAATTATCAACACTATTCCTTCTTCTCATTTGTTTGGCTTATGGCATTGCCGAGGCATCCGCTTCTGAGACAACCGGGACGTATACCGGTAAAGACATCGAGACCGGCTGGAAACTCATCAAGGATGATGCCGAAAGCCAAGTGTCATGGGGAGATGTCACCGACAAGGGTGTAGCCGTGGATTACCAAAAGACAGGATATTCTCCATGGATAGTTTCGAATGAGGGCTTCAACCATGTCACCAAAGTGGAGCTGCAAGTCTATTCCGAATACTCGCGCATGAAGGTGAATGAAATCAGTGTGGGCAGTAGCTATTTAACCCCATCTCAGGAATATGGTTTGGACTCGAATCCCGAAAAGACCTTTATCTTTCTCGCTGACGATGTCGCCAAGGCACTCGGGGAGGTTAAAATCAATTTTCAAGATATCAGCAACAAGCCTTTCTGTATCAAGTCAATCAAAGTGACATATGACCCCATCGGTGCAAGTCGCGACCTAAAGTGGTCAGTATCGGAGCTGACTGTCAACCTCGGAGAGAGTTTCGACAACCCTACGCTGTCGGGCGTGACCTCTGGCGTGACATATAGCAGTACAAAACCGGAAATAGCCGAGATTGACTCAAAAGGCAATATATTGCCGCTCACGGCCGGAAAAACTGAAATCAAGGCCACATGCCCGGCAGATTACCCCTGGGGTGCCGGAGAATGCATCTTCACGCTCAATGTAGAGTTCTCGCTGATAGGAGCCGGCACATGCGAAACTATATTGCTCACCAAACCCGGCACACTGCGCGACAAGGTGCTGGATCTTGAAAGCACAAAAATCAGGAGCCTCACTCTCGCCGGTCCCATTAACTCTGAAGATATCGCATACATGCGCGAAGCGAGCGGCCGATTCTCCAATCTGCAGGAGATTGATTTGACCAATGCCTCAGTGGTGGCAGACGAGAAGAGTTACGCCACAATGTTTGGCGGCAATCACGACGTAGGCATGGGTTCAACATCCTATGTGTTCGTGCTCAGCGACGAAGAGAAGATAGAAGAGAAGAGCACACCCACGGGGTTGGGAGGTGGTAAAGTCACGGTGACATATTACGGAAACCAGCTCGCCGGAGCGTTCAATTCGATGACCGGACTCAAGCGGCTCATATTGCCCTCGGAGATAACGGAGATAGCGCCATTCGTAGCGGCAGGATGCACAGGGCTTATCGAAATCGGAGTACCCGAAAATTACACCACCATAGGGGAGCAGGCTTTCAGTTCATGCAGCAACCTGCGATCAATAGCACACTCCGACGAATGCGTAACCATCGGTGAGCACGCGTTTGCCAATTCAGGCATACTCGCGTTCGACCTATCCAAAGTTGAGACAATCGGAGAGGCGGCGTTTCAGAAATCGAGTCTGCGAGGAGACATCGACTTATCTGCGCTGACAAAGGTTGCACGAGAGACCTTCACCGGATGCGCAGACTTGAACGGCGTACAATTTGGCAATGGGCTTGTCGAGATAGATAGAGAGGCGTTCTATCAGAGTGGAATCGGCGGCACTCTCATTATCCCTGACGGATGCAGAACAATAGGACAATGGGCTTTTGCGGAAACAGCAATCTACGACCTGAAGCTCCCGGTTAATTGCATCGACATCGACTGCTTCACATTCCACAAGACTCCATGGTTCGAAAACGAGCTTAACCGTATCAACATAGATGAGATTGTCTACGCCGGCAATGTGGCTCTCTACTACAAGTCAGACACCTATAGGGATTATACAGGCCCGAGGGCAACTTCCATTGCATTCAGAGAAGGTACAACTGCCGTTGCTGCGCGGTTCGAGACATCGGTAAAGGACACATATTTCTATGACCATCCCGACGGAATAACAACAATCACGCTTCCGGAGTCGATGATATGGATTGGAGAGGAAGCATTCAAGGGTCTGTTGGGAGGAGTAATTGATATAAAAATACCCGACAATGTGCGCCACATAGGAACATCTGCCTTTTCAGATGCCGGCTTCGAGACACTCACCATCGGGGCAAATGTGGAACATATAGGCGACTACGCGTTTTCAAGATGTAACTCCTTGATAAAACTTGCATATAACGTACCAAATGCGGGTGGCACAGGGATATTTTACCGCTGTGAAGGTCTTGAAAGCGTGACAATCGGAAAGAATGTCCTGACAATTACCGACAACATGTTCAGGGAATGCAGCTCGCTCCGCAAGTTGGAGATTGACGGCATATCAACCTCCGACATAGCCAAGACCGCACCGGCTGCCTCTGCCAACGGATTCTCTATCGGGAAGGACGCATTTGCAGGTTGCTCACGACTCGCCACATTCACGCTGCCGTCCAACCTCAGCACTATCGGTGATGACGCATTTTACGGGGCAAACCTCCGCACACTCATCTGCTTTACCGCCACACCGGTAGAAGGACTCGTTGATTCCCGCATTTTTGACAATGGCAAGTCCACCACTATCTACGTGCCACAGGAGAGTGTCTCACTATTCAAAAGGAGCGAAGGGTGGAAAAACTGCACAATCATTGGAGCCGACATGAGCGCCTCAATAGCAGAGATCGCCCCCGACCCCTCCGACCTACTTCAAGAGGTGCAAGTATATGACCTCAACGGCATCATGATATATCAAGGAGTACTGGATTCTATGCACCTCCCCGTCGGCACATATATCATCAAAACCCAACCTGACATCTACAAAACCCTAAGAATACAGCAATAAGAAAGTTAGGCATTAGATTTTAGGCATTAGGTTTTAGGCTTTAGATTTTAGAATCGTTTGAAGAGCTTCTGCGCTTTTCCTGCCATTTTTGCGATGAGTAACCGGGCATCTGCTCGGTTGCGAATGGAAATTTCTGCGTGGTTATGGATTCCGTTAAATTCCATGTAAAGTGTTGGGATGAGGAAAACAGGTGAAATAAAGCTACGCAGGAATTTCCTTTCAATCTGCTGCCTGAGGCATCAGATTTCAACGGAGAACAGGCAGGAAAAGCGCAGAAAAATCTGTCTGATAAACCGCGATTATTTTTTTGATTGAATATTCAATCAAAAATTAAAAAAAACAGACTCATGCCTAACATCGAAAGCCTAAAATTGTCGTGATAACTATAAAGATTATAGTACATTACACGATTCGCATAAAAAATTGGATAGCCGGTAAAGGTTTTATTTCTTAAGATCAAAGAACATAAATCGCGTTTCCAATGGTTCTTCCTCTTTTAGTTTCAGAAAATTTCTTTCTTCTTGTTCTGTCTTATATAATGTTTTGAATCCATTCCTTTCATAAAAGTGGATAGTGCGGTCGTTGTTGTAAGCATCAACAACAATAAAGCGACATCCGGTTTTATTATCTGCACGAAACCAGTCCTTAATAAAACTCAAGATTTGGCTGCCAATATTTAATCCTTTGCCACGGAAGTCAGATGATACTCCCAAACGTCCAATCAGAACTGCCGGGTAGTTCATTCCTCGTTTTGCATTGGTGATGCTTCTTTGAACTCTGTTACGAGCGGATGAAATGATATCTTTTGCTTTTATACTATCGTTTGCAAGAGTCACTAATCCCATTATTAATGATGGTTCCTCAATATTAATCCAAGCATAAGTTCTGCCAAGTAATTCTTCATCATAATAGAAAGCATCGGTCGCAAAAAATCATCGAGGTCAGTGTCGTCACAACGAAATGGTTCACAATAAGAAGCAACTTCTTTTGTATAAGGCCGCATAATTGCGTCACGTTCGAGGATAAACGGTGATTCCAAAGTCATTATTTTTTGTCTTTAGGCGGAAATATAAAGTCGCGGGACTTTCGAAGAAATTCAGCTATTTGGGCTTCTCGCTCAGCTGATAGTTTGGGCGTAGGCAGTTTTCCGTTGCGCTCAGCTTCTTCTATAAAAGCGCGAGCCGACTCTCCGACAAGCACAGGAGAAGAGTTTATAGTCATAGCCATATCTTGAAGTATTTAAGTAAGTGAGACAATACAATTTACGTATAGATATACAATAATGTAATCTAAAGTTTTGCTCAGCAAGTGTGAAGCAATGTATTTATATGTTTCCCACACCTGCTGAATTACAAAAATACAATATTTTAACAAATAAAACAAGAACCAAGATGTTAATGATCCGAAAAAGATATCATTCGCGCAAGCCGTGTCACGGTTTATTGGTATTGACCCTGTAGGGACATCGCTTCGCGATGTTTGGGTTGTGTAGGCCTAATTTACTGAAAACATGTTTGTTCTCATGCTACATGCCAAAGGTATGTCCCTGCAGGTGAACGTGGATTCAGACCGATAAACCGGGATTATTTTTTGATTGAAGGGCATCGCGGATCCTGTGTATTTTGCTTTGCCAAAATACGGCCTCGGGACGCGGGTGTAGCGGATTGTGCGCGGATTTATAAATCTGAAGGACTGCGTTTTTTAACGCGGAAGGCTGCGGCGTTTCAACGCCACAGCCTTGACACGGATCGGCCATGATTGGCGCGGATGCACCCACGCGACAAATCCGCTGCCATCGGCTCAAATCCGTGACGGCGATGTTTGCAACGCCAACGTACGCCACCGCGTCCATGACAAAGTCGGTACATGAAATCCGCGTCAAAATCCGCCCCATCCGCGTCCCCAGGCAAACGCGAAGCGGTTTAAGCCGGATCCGCGATGCCCTTCAATCAAATATTCTATCAAACATTCAATGAAAAATCAAAAAACAGACTCATGCCCACACCCCAACCCCAACCTAAAATCCACCCCCCCCACCTAAAATCTAAAATCTAAAATCTAAAACCTAAAGCCTAATGCCTAACGCCTAACGCCTAATGCCTAAAACCTAAAACCTAAAATCTACAACTCTAACGATTTACAGAATAAAATTTGGATAACCGGAAAAGGTTTTATAAATTTGCGGTGCGGAACGTAAGCAGAAGCCACCGATTCCGGACGCGGGGCGTACATCGCCAAGCCCGAATCGGTCCGGGGACAGCGGGCGGGAAGCAGTTGCACTGAAGAGTCAGCGCAACTCATTATTTTTTGAAAGCGTTTATCGACGCTCTTTCTTGACACTGCGAAATCTGGTAAATTTCAACCTTCGTCAGGAATGAGACAGCGGTAGATGCCTTGTGGATGTATATACACTCATCAGTTCAATACGTAGTATTGGATTGTCGGGTCACATATACCATATCTGCGTGAGGCTTCTGCGTTGTCCGTTCTACGAAGGTGGGCATACCAGAGCCTCGCAGTGTGGAACGGGCAAAGATACAGACCCTCGCGCTTTTTTTGTGTATCAACCCGTCTCAGAGAAGGGTCCGGGACAATTTATATCACGACAACCAACAACAAAACAACATCCACATGAAACAAAAACTACAACGCCTCGCAATGCTTATGGCCATGCTATTGGCATTCATCCAAGCCAACGCCCACGACTTCGAAGTCGATGGCATCTACTACAACAAAACATCGGATACTACGGTTGCTGTTACGTACCAAGGTAGCAGTTCGCATTCTGAGGCTTATTCCGGAATGGTTGTTATTCCAGAAAAAATAGCATATTCAGGAAAAAACTACTCAGTAACTTCAATTGGAAACAAAGCTTTTTTTATATGTGGTGACCTAACCAGGGTCACAATACCGAACTCTGTGACATCAATTGGCAGCTATGCTTTCTCGGAATGTAGAAGGCTGGTTTCAATTGACATAGGAAATAGCGTAAAAACAATTGGAGATCACGCTTTCTACTACTGCAGAAGCATAACTTCGGTTACTATCCCGAACACCGTGATTTCAATAGACTCTTATGCTTTCTATAATTGTGACAAACTGACTTCGATTGACATCGGAAACTCCGTTACCTCAATCGGCGAGTATGCTTTCTATAACTGTAGCGACCTGACCTCGATTGACAACGAAAACTCAATTACCTCTATCGGTGACTATGCTTTCTTTGGATGCAGCAGTCTGACTTCGATTGACATCGGTAACGCCGTGACTTCAATCGGGAACTCTACTTTCTCTGTATGCAGCGGCTTGACCTCGATTGACATCCCTGACTCCGTAACTTCAATCGGGAACGATGCTTTCCATAGTTGCAGCGGCCTGACCTCGGTGATTATAGGAAATTCCGTGACCTTAATCGGCGATGGTGCTTTTGGTAACTGTAAATCCCTCACGGAGTTTTCTGTAGGAAATGGTAATAAAAACTATACTACTATTGATGGCGTGCTTTATAGTACGGGTTATACTAAACTTATATCATACCCTTCAGGCAAGCAAGGGGAATTTAAAATTCCGAACTCCGTGACCTCAATCGGTGGCTCCGCTTTCTCCGGTTGCGACGGCCTGACCTCGGTGATTATCCCGAACTCCGTGACCTCAATCGGTGGCTCCGCTTTCTCCGGTTGCGACGGCCTGAC
>CAJTQV010000009.1:73021-123047 GCA_910578385.1 uncultured Muribaculaceae bacterium
CCTCGGTGATTATCCCGAATTCCGTGACTTCAGTCGGCGAGTATGCTTTCTACAATTGCAACGGACTGAGAAAATCTGCTTACCCATCATCGGTATCCGATCCATTTAGTAATGGTGTCAGAATTGCATATCCTTCAAAAGGCTCTTTCATTGATGAAAGTGGTTTTATCTGGGGTGAAAACAAGAAAGGATTATATTTTGTGCCGCTAAATTTTGAGGGTGATTGTTCGCTCCCGACCTCGGTGACCTCAATCGGTGGCTCCGCTTTCTCCGGTTGTAGCGGCCTGACCTCAGTGACCCTCCCGACCTCGGTGACCTCAATCGGTGGCTCCGCT
The DNA here is from genome assembly GCA_910578385.1 of uncultured Muribaculaceae bacterium. Classification (GTDB taxonomy): domain Bacteria; phylum Bacteroidota; class Bacteroidia; order Bacteroidales; family Muribaculaceae; genus Lepagella. The sequence goes on from CAJTQV010000009.1 coordinate 73,357, forward strand.
TTCTCCGGTTGTAGCGGCCTGACCTCAGTGACCCTCCCGACCTCGGTGACCTCAATCGGTGGCTCTGCTTTCTCCGTTTGTAGCGGCCTGACCTCAGTGACCATCCCGAACTCGGTGACCACAATCGGCGACTATGCTTTCATCGGATGTAATAATTTACACACGCTTATACTTGGCTCCGGACTAACTTATCTGGGTAAATGGAGTTGGAACTTTTCGGACCATAAACCGGAAAAGGTAATTTGGCTGGCAAATACCCCACCTGAAAACTACGAAGATTGGGCCGGCAAAGTAAACTATGTTGCCAATCGGAATTACGATTTATACACGAGGTATGTCTACGATCACCTAAGTTCATTGTTTGAAGTAGATGGCGTTATTTATGTACCTGTTAACCCGTCTGAGCGTACATGTGATGTAATCGACGCAAAATATTCAGAATCGGTAAAAGATTTGAATTTGAACAGCACCGTATCATACAGAGGTGTCGAAATGACGGTAAATCATATTCGGCCATATGCTTTCTATGGAAACATGTTTATAGAAAATATTTCGATACAGACAAATGGAGAAATCGGGTATAACGCTTTCGAACGTTGTAGCAATATTGCTGCTGTAGAAATTCCTTCGACGGTTACGTCTGTCGGCAGTAGTGCTTTCTTGAATTGTAATAAACTGGCAAGTGCGATTATCCTTAACTCCGGCTATATTGCCGACTACGCTTTTTCAGAATGCAGAAGTCTTGAAGAAATATGTGTCCGCAATGTCGGACGTGTCGGCAAATATGCTTTCGAGAACTGTAAAGCTGCAAACTCTCTGACTATCGCGCCAACTGTTACCTCCATCAGCGATTATGCTTTCTCCGGTTGCTCCAAGATCGCTGATGTGACAATCGAAGATGCTGATGAAGCTCTTTCTCTTGGTAGCAACGGCAGTAATCCATTATTCGCTGACTGTCCTCTCGACGAGGTGTATATCGGCAGGAAGCTGAGTTATCAGACTTCAAGCAATTATGGCTATTCTCCTTTCTACCGTAATACGAGCCTGAGAAGTGTGGAGATTTCTGATGTGGAGACACGGATTTATGATAATGAGTTTTATGGCTGTACTAATCTTCAGGAGGTTCGTATCGGTGATGGTGTGAAGTCGTTCGGCAAGTATGCTTTCTCGGGGTGTTCCAAGATTGAGTCGTTTGAGTTTGGCCGTGCAGTGGAGTCTATCGGCGAGGAGGCTTTCTCCGATTGTACTGCCATGGTGAGCATGGTCAGCCATAATCCTGTCCCGCCGACTTGCGGCAACGAGGCTCTTGATGACATCAATAAGTGGGAATGCACTTTGCATGTGCCGGCTGACGCTCTCTATGCGTATAAAGCCGCTAGCCATTGGAAGAATTTCTTCTTTATCAATGATGATGTCACTGACAGTGCTTATTTCGAATATGAGGGTCTATGTTACCGAGTGCTTGATGGCAGCCACCGCATGTGTGAGGTGGTTGCACAGGAAGAGGCTCCGGAATCTGTAAGAATGCGCGTGGCAGGTGTCCAGGCCACAAACGTTATGATTCCTGAGACTGTAAGCAGAATTGGACTTCGTTATACCGTCAAAGGTATAGCAGACAATGCTTTCTCTTCTTATTCCGCTCTTGAGGAGGTTACTATTCCGGCGACTGTGGAATATGTCGGTAACGCCGCGTTTGCCGGTTGCTCACAGCTGATATCTGTTGAGGTCAAGGCGGAAGTACCCCCGACTGCTTACAGCAATTCGTTCGACAGTGTGGTTTATGCCAACGCAACCCTGACAGTCCCCGGAGAGAGTGAGGCCCTCTACAAAGTAGCCGACTGCTGGAAAGAGTTCGCACGCGTCGAGACCGGAGTTGATTCCGTACTTGATGACAGCGTGACCGAGACAGGACGTTACAGCCTCGATGGCCGTCCTGTTGATGCAAACTACCGAGGCATAGTAGTGGTCCGCTACTCCGACGGCACCACCCGCAAACTCAACGTAACGCACGCTACCGGCCTCTAACAGCACCTCAGGCATAACCGCCTGAACCCCGTACAGGCATCCCAACCTGTCCCATCCAGCATAGGCTTCCCGCTTGTAATCACCAAACAAGCCGGAAGCCTATGCTATCTCCCCACCTCTGAATCGCATAAGCATAATGCCCAAATACAGCCTCCACAATTATAATCCCGGTTTGTCGGTATCGACCTTGTAGGGACATGCCTTTGGCATGTAGAATGGGAACAATCATGTTTTCAGTAAATTAAACGTGTGCAACCCAAACATCGCAAAGCGATGTCCCTACAGCGTCGATACCGACAAACCGGTTTTTTATTGATTGAAGGCATCGCGGATTCGGCTATAACGCTTCGCGTTATGCCTTGGGGCGCGGATGGGGTGGATTTTAGCGCGGATTTCTTTCGTTGACTTTGTCAGAGGGACGCGGTGGCGTACGTTTGCCTTGCAAACATCGCCATCACGGATCGGAGCCGATGGCAGCGGATCTGCCGCGTGGGTGCATCCGCGCCGATCATGGCCGACCCGCGTCAAGGCTGGCGGCGTTTCAACGTCGCAGCCCTCAGCGATTCAAAACGTTGTCTCTCAGATTAAAGATCCGCGCCAATCCGCCGCACCCGCGTTCCGAGGATATATTTTGCAAAGCAAAATACGCCGAATCCGCGATGCCCTTCAATCAAAAAATAAAGAATACCGCCCCATGCCTAAAATCTTACGCCTAAAACCTAAAACCTAAAATCTAAAACCTCACATACAGACGGGGTTTGAGCGCATAAACCGTAGCTGTTACACCGGTGCGGTGCGTTTGGCGACGTAGAGGGTGGGGTGGTAGCTCAGCTTGCTCTGGCGGAGGTGCTCGTAGCCCATGTCGTCCTCGCGGTTGAGGTAGCGCACGTCGGGGTACACCTCAGTCACTGCCCGCGCCAACCGCGATGCCACCGCCTGATAAACCCCACGGTACTCTATGTTCCCTTTCTCGGCGTGGATGATGAAGGTGTCGCCCACACACTCGCCAAATGAATACCCTACTATCTCACCATTGTGACGGATAGCAATCCCGAAGAAGGGATATTCCGAGAAGTTGCGCAGAACATTTATGACCTGTGCCGATTCATATGTGGCCAACGGATCGTCACCATGCGCGTTGCTGAACGCCAGTGTGAACGAGATCAGCTCTGCCGCCATATCCTCGGTTATGACCTCGGTGGTGAAAGGGTAGTTGTTGACGAAGAAGTTCAGATGATTGCGCTTCTTCTCCATCTTGCGGCCGGAGAAACCGGTGAACCGCTCAATGTCATACAGATACTCCAGGCTCTCATCCACAAGACCCTCTCCGGTGGGTCGCCCGTCGCCCGAATCTATCGGTAGCCGCTCCTCGGGCGAGAGAATCATCCCCTTCAGACCGTGACGGCGGCAATAATCGCTTACAAGCGCGCCGAACCTCTCACGCGACATCGGGCCGCAGGGTGCGTAGAAAACAGTCTCGCCGGTCTCGGGCCATATACCTTTTATAAGGAGTGTCCCTTCGAGTTCGGCAATCTCATATTCGTAGTAGTCGGCCCACATCAGCACGCCGCCTACCGTGAAGTCGCAAGAACGCGACGGATATTTCTGAAAATAATATTCGAGCAAATCAACGTCATCGTTTGTGACGGCGCGGAACCGCAGCGAGGAAGCCTCGTCGCGGTCAGCGTCGGTACAGGGTGCGGATGACGCTCTTTCAAATAGTGTTGTAGAACATGTTTCCATAGTCCAATTCTGTAATTTCTATTAAAAAAACTGAAAATCGCCCTAAATAGTTTAATTATCCCGTGAAAAAAGCCACTCACTCTATTTCGTGTTATGTAAATTATTCGTACTTTTGTAAAAAGATGCCACCGGGTTGTCACAACCGGTCTTCCCGCAGCGTTTCCCTTTTGGAAACGCCGGGATGCAAGGACAACACCCCCGGCATCTGCTGTTCCACTAAGTATCAACCTCAAAACCAATATAGCTGAACAAAACGACAAGAATAACAACAAGATTATAACCCTAATCAAAGTTTTATGATTAAAAAAATCCTATCGATGGCAGTGCTGGCAGTGTCGGCGCTGTTCGCAGGCGCCCAGACTCCGCTGCCGCTCAACCCGGCGGTGAAGCATGGCACTCTGCCAAACGGGCTTAATTACTACATCCTCCATAATGAGGAGCCCAAGGAACGCGTGAATTTCTACATCGCGCAGAAAGTAGGTTCCACTCTGGAAACGCCCGAGCAGCTCGGTCTCGCTCACTTCCTGGAGCACATGGCCTTCAACGGAACGAAGAACTTCCCCGGCAAGACCATGCTCAACTATCTCCAGTCGAAGGGTATCCGTTTCGGCGCTGACATCAACGCCTATACCGCTTTTGACGAAACTGTCTACAACATCGACAATGTGCCCTCGACCGACAAGGCTCTTGTGGACAGTGTCCTGCTCGTTATACATGACTGGAGCGGCAGCCTTCTTCTCGAAGATGCCGAGATTGAGGCTGAGCGCGGTGTGATTGAAGAGGAATGGCGCTCGCGCAACGATGCCATGCAGCGTTGGAGAGAGGCTATCGCCCCCCATATCTATGAGGAGTACCAGTACCAGCAGTCGCCCATCGGCAAGATGGAGATTGTGCGTAACTTCCCCCCGCAGGTTCTCCGCGACTATTATCACAAGTGGTATCGTCCGGACCAGCAGGGTGTGATCATCGTCGGTGACATCGATGTCAACGAGATGGAGAAGAAGGTTATTGACCTATTCTCTACTATCCCCATGCCCGAGAATGCTGCCGAACGTACTTATCCCACTGTCTCTGACAACAAGGAGCCTATCTTCTATCGCTTCGCAGACAAGGAGTTCCCCTACTGCATGATGCTTGTCAGCTTCAAGTCGGAGAAGATTCCGTTTGAATTCAGAAGCACAGTCGAGGGTTACATGCAGGAGAACGTTGTCGAGCAGCTTATTTCGATGATGATCAACAACCGTCTCGCCGATTATGCCAAGGATCCCCAGTGCAAGTATATCCAGGCCGGTGTTTATTTCGGTGACTACTACTTCTCGAAGACCAAGGCTGCGTTCAACATCCAGATTATCGCTAAGGATGACAACAAGGCGGCTTATGAGGAGGCTCTCGCTATCGTGGCTCGCGCTTGCAAGACCGGTTTCATGGAGTCTGAGCTTGTCCGCGCACGCGACGAACTTCTTGCAAACTACGAGAAACTCTACAATGAGCGCAACAACACCAAGACCGAGACTCTCGCACGTGAGCTTTGCCGCTACTTCATCGACAATGAGGCTGCTCCCGGCATCGAGACCGAGTACAATCTCATGAAGCAGATTCTCCCCATGCTCCCCGTTTCAGCGTTCAATGAGGAGGCAAAGAACATCCTCACCGCCGAAAACCAGGTTATCGTCATTGCAGAGCCTGACCGCGACGGTCTCACTGTCATTACCCGCGATGACATGCTCGCCAGCATGAACAACATCCTCAATGCCGAGTATGAGGCATATGTAGACGAGGTTATCACTGACCCGCTCATCGAGAAACTTCCCGCTCCCGGCAAGATTACCTCTACCGAGGCCGGCAAGTTCGGCACTACTGTATTCATGCTCTCCAACGGTGCTAAGGTTATCGTCAAGCCTACCGACTTCAAGCAGGATGAGATTCTCTTCACTGCATTCGCAGAAGGTGGCAAGCGTTCATACGCCGCCAAGGATGCCGTTAACGTTCTTCTCGCTTCTGACGCATACGACGTGAGCAAGATGGGTAACTTCGACCAGGTTAAGCTCGGCAAGTACCTCGCAGGCAAGAATGTTTCTCTCGGCTTCGACATCGGTAACACTGTCAGCTCACTCGACGGCAGCACTACCGTGAAGGATCTGCCCACTCTCATGGAGCTTATCTACGCTTCATTCACTGAGCTTAATCCCGACGAGGCTGCATATGCCGCCCAGATGGACCAGGCTGCTTCGATGATTGCCAACATGGAGAAGGACCCGATGTTTATCTTCCGTCAGAAAAACACCGAGACCACCTATGGCAACAACCCGATGTTCCAGGTTCCCACTTCGGCCCTCATCAAATCAGGTGACTATGCTGCTGAGCTCGCTCTCGTGAAGAATGCTCTTTCCAACGCGGCCGACTACACATTTATCTTTGCCGGTAACGTTGATATTGATACACTCAAGCCTCTGCTCGAACAGTACATCGCAACTCTTCCCTCGACCGGTAAGAAGAGCGCTGCTCCCGCGCAGCTTTCATCTATCGGTATTGTGGAAGGTGTGGTTGACAATTCGTTCGACCTCCCGATGAAGTCTCCCTATACCATCATCGCTATGTCGGCCAACGGCAGAAATGAGAAGTACAGCATCGAGAAGTCTGTAATGGTAGACCTTCTCGGCGACATCCTCTCTAACCGTTACACCGAGACTCTCCGCGAGGAGGAGGGTGGTACTTACAGCCCCTATGCTTACGGTACCTTCAATCCCTACACCAACACCTGGCAGATTATATCGGTCATACAGACAAACTCTGACGTGCGCGACAAGATGATCAGCCGTGCCAACGAGGAGTTTGCCAAGATCCTCAAGAACGGTGCCGCCGAGGCAGACTTCAATAAAGTTCGTGAGGCGGCTCTCAAGCAGTACGAGATTGCAGAGCGCACCAACAATTATTGGGGCAGCAATCTTATCGCTTATGAGCGTGGTATCGACGACATCACCAACCACCGTGCTGCCATCGAGAACCTGACTCTCGCTGACTTCAACAAGTTCATCTCGACTCTCTACGACGGCAAGAACAACATCAAGGTCGTAATGACCGGCGTTGAAGAAGCCAACTGATTTCCCCTCTGATATAACAAAAGGTCCGCGACGGCAACCGTCGCGGACCTTTATTTGTGTGTTGGCCGTAGGGACATGCCTTCGGCATGTAGAATCTGGTTGACTCACTTAGGGTTGACCCCGCACCATATTTAACATCGCAAAGCGATGTCCCTACAGGTGGCGGTGTAATTCCAAATACCCCGTTATTTCCGGGCCGGGTCGCAGGTCAGGCCTACGCCGAGTTTCTTGAATATCTTGTGGTCAACTTCGCCGAGCATCACGGTGCTGTGTACCTGACAGCCTTGCAGTTCGGGAAGTTTTTCGAGGGCGGTCTTGCAGAGGTCGTTGTACTGGCTGAGCACGGCGAGTGCCACAAGCACCTCGTCGGTGTGTAGACGCGGGTTCTTGCCGCGCAGACAGTTGAGCTTCATGTGCTGTATCGGCTCGATGAGCTGCTGGGGAATCAGCTTGATGCCATGGTCGATTCCCGCAAGATGCTTGGTCGCGTTCAGCAACAGAGCGGCACTCGGACCGAGCAGCTGTGTAGACTTCGCGGTGATGATTGTTCCGTCGGCAAGCTCGATTGCGGAGCAGGGTACACCGGTCTCCAAGGCGCGCGCGCGTGCGGCAGTCACCGTCTTGCGGTAGTTAACGTCAATCTTTGCCTGATTGAAGAGAAGGCGTATCTTGTTCACCTCGCTGTCGTCGGTCTCACCCTGAGCAAGACGGTTGAGAGCCGTGAAGTAGCGGCGAATTATCTCATCTTTCGATGCATCGCAGCACGCCTCGTCATCGCTGATGCAGAAGCCAACCATGTTCACGCCCATGTCGGTCGGTGATTTGTAGGGATTCTTGCCGTATATACCCTCGAACAGGGCGTTGAGCACCGGGAAAATCTCGATGTCGCGGTTGTAGTTGATGGCAGTCTTGCCATACGCCTCCAAGTGGAAGGGGTCGATCATGTTGACATCATTGAGGTCGGCGGTGGCAGCCTCATATGCGATGTTGACAGGATGCTTTAGCGGAAGACTCCACACCGGGAATGTCTCGAACTTGGCGTAACCCGCCTCGATGCCGCGCTTGTGCTCGTTGTAGAGCTGGCTGAGACATACGGCCATCTTGCCGCTGCCCGGACCGGGTGCTGTGACAATCACGAGAGGACGGCTCGTCTCTACATAGTCGTTCTTGCCGAAACCATCTTCCGAGTCAATGAGCGCGACGTTGGTGGGGTAGCCCTCAATGGTGTAGTGGTAATAGGCGGTGATGCCCATGCGCTCCAGCTTCTCGCGGAACGCGTCGGCGCTGCTCTGGCCGTTGTAGTGGGTAATGACAACCGAACCCACAAGGAAGCCCCGGTTCTGGAATTCCTCGCGCAGACGGAGCACATCCATGTCGTAGGTTATGCCGAGGTCATTGCGAACCTTGTTCTTCTCGATGTCCTTCGCGCTGATGACGATTACGATTTCCGCGCGGTCGCTGAGCTGACTGAGCATACGCAGCTTGCTGTCGGGCTCGAAGCCGGGCAGAACCCTGCTCGCGTGGTGGTCATCGAAGAGCTTGCCTCCAAGCTCAAGATACAGTTTATTACCGAAATGCGCTATGCGCTCCTTAATGTGTTCTGATTGTATCCGTAGATACTTATCGTTGTCAAATCCAATTTTCATGGGCACAAAATTACAAAATTCGGGGCGTTCGCGCAAATATCACGATAAATAATTGCCGACAGAAAACCTACGGCGGCTCGAGTGCGTTTATATTATGTAGCTCCTGCGGGAGCTGCGTGAATACTGTAAATCTTAATTATAAAAAACTATGAATCACGAAGAAAACTGCCGACATCTCGGCCTTCATCTTGGCTTCAAGATTGCCAAGCTCGCACTCGACGCAGCTATCGTAGCTGCCGCATTCTGTCTTACAAAGGAAGTACATAAGGTACACAAGGCAATCGAGAGACGGGAGAAGTAAAATCTTTTCTTATCAAAAGCACCGGGTGATACGCAAGCGCATCACCCGGCCTTTTTTATACCAACACCCAAAGCCTAACGCCTAAAATCTTACGCCTAAAACCTAACAAACCCTTTTCACCTCATCCACGCCCTCGATTGCCGAGATATGGTCGATGATGGTCTGGACTTCGCTGAAGGAATGAACGGCAAAAGATATTTTCAGTGTCACTATCGAGTCAACCGTCTCGGTGTTGATGCTGTCCATGGCGAGATGCAGCTTGTTGGAGATGCAGTCCACAAGGTCAACGAAGAGGTGATACCTGTCAACAGCCTTGATGATGATTGTAACCGGATACAGCGTGTCGTCGGGTTTGTAATCGACCGACACTATGCTGTCGCCGAACTGAGAGGCGAGTCTCACAGCGAGCGGACAGTCGCGCTTGTGGATTGTGATGGAACCGTCTGACTCGCGGAACCCGATTACCTCTTCGCCCGGCATCGGCATGCAGTGCGGGCACCGGTTGAACTCCGGTCGCGGACGCGATGCGATGTAATCTGCAATGGCTTTGCGAGCCTTGTATGTCACTGCGGCCTTCATCCAGTCGGGGTGGGGATGGCTCTCCGGGTCTGTGAATATCTCGACCACGTCGCCACGTCGCAGAGGTGCTTTGACCGATGACAGAAAGCCGTTGACGCGTGCATATTTGGCCTTCTCGCCGAGCTTCAGGTCAACCTCATATGCGAAGTCGAGAACGGTAGCCTTCTGAGGAAGGATTACTTCTTTTCCCTTCGGGGTGAAGGTCATGATGTCATCGTTGTAGAACGAAGTCACCACGCTGTCGATGAAACCGGTGCCGTTCTGAGTGTTGCGCGCTATGTCGCGCAGAATGTTCCGGAATTTCTCTATCCATCGTTTTATGCTGTCTTCCGAGCGGTCAGCCACGCATCCCAACTGTGAGTCGCGCACCATCCTGACACTGCTGATGTGTACCTCCTGCCAGCGTCCGAAGTCGGCGAGCAACTTCACGTGGAAACTCTGGTAGCCGTTCTCTTTCGGCGAGTCTATGTAGTTGGAAATGCCACCCGGTTTCTCCTTGAAGCGGCTTGTCAGCACTGAGTAGATATGGAGGGCCATGTCTTTTTCAGACATCCCCTCCGGAGTGCGGTACACAATCTCGGTGAAATGACGGTATTTCAAGTGGTTGAAGTCATCACCATACTTGTGCATCTTGCGCCATATGCTGTACGGGTGACGGTATTCTATCGATACTTCGACCGGAATCCCGGCGCGTTCGAGGGTGGCGCGTATCTCGTCGGCAAACACGCTCAGTCGTTTGCGCTGTGCTTCTTCGTCGCGGTGTATCAGCGCGGCGAGGTCTTCATACTCATGCGGGCAGCGGAACTTGAAACTCAGGTTTTCAAGTTCGGTCTTTACATTATACAGACCGAGGCGGTTGGCGAGAGGCGCATAGAAATAGTCGGTCTCGCCGGCAATCTTCATCTGCTTGTCATCGGGCATGGATGAAAGCGTGCGCATGTTGTGCAGACGGTCGGCCAATTTGACCAGAAGAGCGCGTATGTCCGATTGAACCGAGTCGAGCATCTGCTTGAAGTTGTCAACCTGCTTCGACTCTATATATTTATCTTTTTTCTGCTTTGTGACTACCTGGACCAGATACGCTACATCGTCACCGAATCGTTCGCGTATATCGTCGATGGTGTACTTTGTATCCTCGACCACATCATGAAGGAATGCGGCAATCACGGGGTTTGTCTCCAGCATCAGTTCCTCGGCCGCGATGGTTGCCACGGCAATAGGATGGAGTATGTACGGTTCGCCAGTCTTACGTTTCTGCGGCGCGTGCGCCATACGTGCGAACTCGAATGCCTCGCGGATGCGCTGCACGTCATCCGCCGGAACCCGCTGGGCCATCACGTCAAGGACGTGGGCTGCCTTCTCATCGATTATTTGGTCATAGTTAGTCTGCATAACTGCAAAATTGCAGATTTTTTTCGAATCCACCAAACAAACCACCCAAAACTTTGCAAACTTTTCGCATCCCTGTATCGGCGGTATTTGTACATCCTCGGGACAATCCTCAATGACTTTTTTCTTTTTTCGCAGCATGTGATTGTGGTTTCACCAAAATTTAGTAAATTTGAAAAATCAACGCATATGGCGTTGTTAAATATTCATTTGGCTCATGGCCATTAATGCTTGTTCATATGACTGAAGTGTCTTTGTTGGGTGAAGTCCGGATCATTATCGACTCCGCACGTGCGAATGCAGTCCGCACTGTGGATTTCTGCCGCGTGCAGATGTATTGGAAAATCGGACAGCGAATTGTTGAGGAGGAACAAAAAGGTGAGGCGCGTGCTGAATATGGTAAATTCTTACTTAAGAATCTTGCCAAGGCTCTCGAACCACTTTATGGTAGTGGTTTTTCATACAGACAGCTTAATTTCAGCCGTCAGTTTTACTTGGAATATCCAAAAGTGAACGCACTGCGTTCACAATTCAATTGGACTCAATATCGTGCTTTGATTCAGATACCTGACAAGGACAAGCGGGAGTATTATGAGCTTGAGGCGGCCAATAATAATTGGACGGCGCGAGAGCTTGAACGCCAGATTCATTCGCATCTTTACGAGAGGCTTCTGTTGAGCAACGACAAGGAGGCAGTTTTGGCTATGGCCCGGAAAGAACGTATACCGCAGACTGCCGTTGAGATTGTCAAGGATCCTATGGTGCTGGAGTTTCTTGGCCTTGAACGTCGTGCCCACTACTATGAGAGCGATCTTGAGACTGAAATCATGAACCATTTGCAGGAGTTCATTCTTGAACTTGGGAATGGATTCACTTTCGTGGCGCGTCAGAAACGCATACTTCTTGAGGATGATGAGTTTTTCGCTGACCTTGTTTTTTACAACCGTCTTGCGAAGTGCTTCGTTATCATTGAACTTAAAACAGGTAAAATAAGTCACAACGATCTGGGGCAGTTACAGATGTACGTCAATTATTATGACCGTTGCGAGAAACTTCCGGAAGAAAATCCTACAGTTGGTATACTTCTATGTGCCGAAAAGAATGACACACTTGTCAAGATGTCGCTGCCGGAAGACAACCGCACTATCGTTGCTGCCCACTATCTGGAGTATCTGCCTACCGAGGCACAGCTTGTCAGAGAGGTCGAGGCGGTAAGACGGATGGTCAATTCCAAGCCTCTTGCAGACGAGGCATAATTCTTTTTTCGGGGTTGGTGATTGTGGTTTCGCCAAAATTTATTAAATTTGAAAAATCAATGCAGTTCGCGTTGAGATTCTCTTCTCCTACGGACAGTATTTGTCCCGCTGTGCCGGGGCTTCAGTCCCGCAAATCGAAATTCAATCTTATATCTTAGATATCCATGGACACAAAAATCGCACTCAACGCCGAATGGCCTGAAATGCCCAATTTCCAGGAGGGTATCCGTCGCGCTCCAGACCGCGGCTACACCCTCAACGAACAGAAAACAATGACAGCGCTCAAGAACGCGCTCCGTTACCTCCCCGCCGAACTTCATGAGAAAGCTGCCCCGGAATTCCTTGAGGAACTCCGCACACGTGGCCGCATCTACGCCTACCGCTGGCGTCCGGAGGGTGATCTCAAGGCAAAACCCATCGACGAATACAAGGGAAAATGCCTCGCCGGTAAGGCTTTTCAGGTTATGATTGACAATAACCTGTCGTTCGACGTCGCGCTTTATCCTTATGAACTTGTAACTTATGGCGAGACCGGTCAGGTAGCCCAGAACTGGCTCCAGTATCGTCTCATCAAGAAATATCTTGAGGAAATGACCGACGAGCAGACTCTCGTTGTAGAGTCCGGTCATCCTCTCGGTCTTTTCCCCTCACGTCCCGACGCTCCCCGCGTGATCATCACCAACGCGATGATGGTCGGCATGTTCGACAATCTTGAGGACTGGCATGAGGCAATGCAGCTCGGCGTGGCAAACTATGGCCAGATGACCGCCGGCGGCTGGATGTATATCGGCCCGCAGGGAATCGTACACGGCACATTCAACACCATTCTCAACGCCGGACGCATGAAGCTCGGCGTGCCCGACGACGGTGACCTCCGCGGCCATATCTTCGTTTCTTCCGGTCTCGGCGGCATGAGTGGCGCTCAGCCCAAGGCTGCAGAAATCGCCGGCGCTGCCGCAATCATTGCCGAGGTTGACGATTCGCGCATCAAGACCCGCATGGACCAGGGCTGGGTGAGCGCCAAGACCGACAACATCGAGGAGGCTTTCCGTCTGGCCGAGGAGGCTATGGCCGAGAAACGCCCCATCTCTGTGGCTTATCTCGGAAATGTGGTTGACCTGCTTGAATATGCCGTTAAGAACGACAAGAAAATCGAACTTCTCAGCGACCAGACTTCCTGCCACGCTGTCTACGAAGGTGGTTACTGCCCCGTGGGACTCACTTTCGAGGAGCGTACCGAACTTCTCCACAAAGACCCCGCCAAGTTCCGCGAGCTGGTCGATGAATCGCTCCGCCGCCACTACGAGGCTATCAAGGCTCTCGTGGCCAAGGGAACATACTTCTTCGACTACGGCAACTCGTTCATGAAGGCAATCTACGATGCCGGAGTGAAAGAAATCTCCAAGAATGGAGTGGATGAGAAAGATGGCTTCATCTGGCCCTCTTATGTAGAGGACATCATGGGCCCGATGCTCTTCGACTACGGTTACGGTCCATTCCGCTGGGTGTGTCTCAGCGGCAAGCATGAGGATCTGGTCAAGACCGACCATGCCGCCATGGAGTGCATTGACCCGAACCGCCGTGGTCAGGACCGCGACAACTATAACTGGATCCGCGACGCTGAGAAGAACGCTCTCGTTGTAGGCACACAGGCGCGTATCCTTTATCAGGATGCCATGGGCCGTCTGAAAATCGCCCTCAAATTCAACGAGATGGTTCGCAACGGCGAGGTCGGCCCGATCATGCTCGGCCGTGACCACCACGACGTGAGCGGTACTGACTCACCCTTCCGCGAGACCTCGAACATCAAGGATGGTTCGAACGTGATGGCCGACATGGCAGTGCAGTGCTTCGCCGGCAACTGTGCGCGCGGCATGAGCCTTGTGGCTCTCCACAACGGTGGCGGTGTCGGTATCGGCAAGGCCATCAACGGTGGCTTCGGAATGGTCTGCGACGGCTCCGAGCGCGTTGACGAGATTCTGAAGAAAGCCATGCTCTGGGATGTCATGGGTGGTGTGGCACGCCGCAGCTGGGCCCGCAACGAGAACGCCATGAGCACCGTCCGCGAGTGGAACGACACCCAGATGGAGAACGGCTTCTACATCACTGAGCCTAACCTGGCCGATGAGTCTTTCCTCGCAGAAATCATTGCAAAATAACCTTTATCTAATCATACATGAGACAGATTATTGAATGCGTGCCCAATTTCAGCGAGGGCCGCGACCGCGCCGTTATCGACGCGATTACAGCCGAGATTGAGAAGGGTGGGGAAGTACGCCTGCTCGATGTCGATCCGGGCGAGGCTACTAACCGCACGGTTGTTACTTTCGTAGGTGAGCCCGAGGCGGTTCTTGATGCCGCTGTACGCGGCGTGCGCAAGGCAGCCGAGCTTATCGACATGCGCCAGCACCATGGCGCTCACCCCCGCATGGGTGCCACCGACGTTTGCCCCCTCATTCCTGTGAGCGGCATTACTCTTGAGGAGTGCGCCGAACTGGCCCGCAAGCTCGCGAAAAGAATTTCCGAAGAACTCAACATACCCACATACTGCTACGAGGCAGCCGCGTTCACACCCGAGCGCAAGAACCTTGCCGTTTGCCGTGCAGGTGAATACGAGGCTCTGCCCGAGAAGATGAACCACGAGGGAAAGGCCCCCGATTTCGGCGACCGTCCCTTTGACGAGGGAGTGGCCCGCACCGGCGCGACTGCTGTCGGCGCACGCGACTTCCTGATTGCCGTCAACTTCAACCTCAACACCACTTCTACACGTCGTGCCAACGCCATAGCGTTTGACGTCCGCGAGAAGGGTCGCCCCATGCGCGAGGGTGGAAAGGTCAACGGCAAGCCCATGAAGGATGAGAACGGAAACACCATCATGATTCCCGGCACACTCAAGGGAACAAAGGCCATCGGCTGGTTCATCGATGAGTATGGTGTGGCCCAGGTGTCGATGAACATCACCGACATGGGTGTTACACCGCTCCACAAGGCATTCGACGAGGTGAGCCGCGCGGCATCAGCACGCGGTATCCGTGTGACCGGTACCGAGATTGTCGGTCTCGTGCCGAAACGTGCCATCATCGAGGCCGGAAAGCATTACCTGCGTATGCAGCAGCGTTCTCTCGGTATCCCCGACGAGGAAATCATCAAGATTGCCGTGAAGTCTATGGGTCTCGACGAGCTCAAGGAGTTCCGTCCCGAAGAGAAGATCATCGAGTATATGCTCGATGCCGACGACAAGGCAAAGAAACTTGTAGACATGACCTGCCGCGAGTTTGCTGACGAGACAGCATCAGAGTCTCCCGCGCCCGGTGGCGGTTCAATCTCTGCATATATGGGCGCTCTCGCTGCCGCACTCGGTACAATGGTCGCCAATCTCTCCGCCCACAAGGCCGGATGGGATGACCGTTGGGAGGAGTTCTCCGACCATGCCGAGAAAGGCCGTCATATACTTGACCGTCTCATTGCTCTTGTCGATGAGGACACCGAGGCGTTCAACCGCATCATGGCCGTCTTCGGTATGCCTAAGAACACACCCGAGGAAAAGGCTGCCCGTGCCGCCGCAATGGAGGCCGCTACGCTCTACGCCACCGAGGTGCCCTTGCGTACCATGAAAGCGTCGTTCGAGACATTCGACCTTCTCGAAGCCATGGCAACATCGGGTAATCCCGCCTCTGTCAGCGATGCCGGTGTGGGTGCCCTCGCCGCACGCTCAGCCGTGCTCGGCGCCCAGCTCAATGTGCGCATCAACGCTGCCGGTCTGAAAGACCGCGTGGCCGCCGACAAGATTCTTGCCGAGGCTGCCGAGATTGCAGCTGCCGCTATCCGCCGCGAGTCGGAGATTCTTGATATCGTCAACAAGGTAATCGACAAGTAAGCATGTCGCAACTCAGAATAATCAACGCAAACATATCGACTCCCACGGGCACGACTGCCCGCAAGGGAGCCGATATGGCTGTTCTTTCACATATAGAGAACGGAGGAATCGTCATCGAAGACGGCATAATATCTTTTGTCGGCCCGATGAGCGATATGCCCGAGGCTCCTGCCGGTTGCGAGGTGATCGACGCGAAGGGTCATGCCGTCCTTCCCGGATTTGTGGATTCACATACACATCTCATTTTCGGCGGCTACCGTCCCGATGAGTTCGAATGGCGGCTCAAAGGTGACAGCTACATGAGCATCATGGAGCGTGGCGGTGGCATACAGTCCACTGTCAATGCCACCCGTGGCGAAACCACCGAGGCTCTTGTGGAGAAAGCGCAGTGGTTTATCGACCGCATGTCGGAGATGGGCGTGACTACGGTCGAGGCAAAGAGCGGCTATGGTCTGGAAACCGGGACCGAGCTCAAGATGCTCGATGCAATCGACACTCTCGCCGACCGTCCTGACCAGAAACTCCGTGTCGTGTCAACTTTCCTTGGCGCACATGCCGTGCCCAAGGAGTACAAAGGCCGCACGTCGGAATATGTTGACCTGATGATCCGCGAGATGATTCCCGCAGCGAAAGGGAAAGCCCGCTTCTTCGACATCTTCACCGAGAAGAATGTCTTTGAGATTGAGGATTCGCGCCGTCTGCTCAACGCCGCACGCGAGGCAGGTTTCGAGCTGAAGCTCCATGCCGATGAGATTGTCACTCTCGGTGGCGCCGAACTTGCCGCCGAGGTAGGTGCCGTATCGGCCGACCATCTGCTTCATGTGAGCGACGAGGGTGTGCGCCGCATGGCCGAGAGGGGAGTTGTCGCGACTCTTCTTCCTCTTACAGCATTCGCGCTCCGCGAGCCTTTCGCTCCGGCCCGCAAGTTCATCGATGCCAACGCAGCTGTGGCTCTTGCCACTGACCTCAACCCCGGCTCCTGCTTCTCCGGCTCGATACCTTTGACAATAGCTCTTGCTTGCATATATATGGGCATGACTATCGAGGAGACAATCACGGCTCTCACGCTCAACGGCGCGGCCGCCGTCGGACTCGCTGCCGAGACCGGCTCGATCGAGACCGGAAAGAGCGGTGATATCGTGATTCTTAATTTTGACACTTATCGTTCGCTTCCCTACTATGTGGGAATGAACTGTGTCCGCACCGTTATAAGCCGCGGACGCGTAGTAACCGAAAACAAGTAAAACCAATAACCATGAACGTTCTTGAAACATATGCAATCGGTTCCGGTCAGCTGACCTACGACCTGATTGAACAGATACTCAAAAGCAACGCGCGTCTCACCCTTTCGACCGAGGCACGCGAGAAAATACAGCATTGCCGCGACTTCCTCGACAAGAAGACCGACGAGGTTGCCGAGCCTATCTACGGTGTGACAACCGGTTTCGGCTCTCTCTGCAACAAGCACATCTCTCACGACGAGCTTTCCACTCTTCAGGAGAATCTCGTCAAGAGCCATTCATGCAGCGTCGGCACTCCGGTTGACCCTGTCATCGTGAAGCTCATGCTTCTCCTGAAGGCCCACGCCCTCTCCATGGGATTCAGCGGCGTCCAGGTGGAGACCGTGGAACGCATCCTCGACTTCTACAACAACGACGTTATTCCCGTAGTGAACGACCGTGGCTCGCTCGGAGCGTCGGGAGACCTCGCTCCGCTCGCGAATCTCTTCCTTCCTCTCATCGGCGAGGGTGAGGTGTTCTTCCAGGGCCGTCGCATAAAGAGCTGCGACATGCTCGCCCAGATGGGATGGCGTCCTATCAAGCTGAAATCCAAAGAGGGTCTTGCCCTGCTCAACGGTACCCAGTTCATGAGCGCCAACGGTATCAAGGCTCTTATCGACGGCTGGCACATGGTGAACTGCTTCGACCTCTTCGGTGCAATGTCGCTCGAGGCTTTTGATGGCCGCATCGAGCCGTTCCTCGACTGTATACAGCAGGTCCGCCCTCATCCCGGACAGATCGAGACCGGCAAGGTGTTCCGCAACCTTCTCGAAGGCAGTGAGATTATCAAGCGCCACAAGGACCATGTCCAGGATCCCTACTCGTTCCGCTGCATACCGCAGGTTCACGGTGCTGTCAAGGATGCAATGATTCATGTCACCAACGTTCTTCACACCGAGATCAACTCCGTTACCGATAACCCGACCGTGTTCCCTGACATGGATCTCGTGGTTTCGGGCGGTAACTTCCATGGCGAGCCGCTCGCACTCGCGTTCGACTACATGGGTGTCGCTCTCCATGAGCTCGGCAATATCTCCGAGCGTCGTGTGGCGCAGCTCATCCTCGGTCTCCGTGGCCTTCCCGAGTTCCTTGTGGCTCATCCGGGTCTCAACTCAGGCTTCATGATTCCGCAGTATGCAGCCGCCTCGATGGTTAGCCAGAACAAGATGTACTCATGGCCCGCATCGTGCGACTCAATCGTCAGCTCCAACGGGCAGGAAGACCTCGTGTCGATGGGTGCGAACGCCGCTACCAAGCTTCACAAGATTATCGACAATCTGCGCTACATCGCCGCAATCGAGCTGATGAACGCCGCACAGGGCATCGACTTCCGCCGTCCGCTGAAGTCCTCACCCTACATCGAGAAAGTGATGACAGAGTTCCGCAAGGAAGTTCCGTTCGTTGACGATGATGTTGTTATGGAAAACTACATTGCCAAGACAATGTCGTTCCTCGACAAGTTCGAGGTCAACCTTCAGGAAGTAGTTGAGTAACTGCAGCCTGAGTATACAGACATGAACACATAAAGATGTCGCGGGCACATTCAATCTGTGTCCGCGACAATCTGTTAAATCACGCTTAAAAAATTACCCTAAGATTCCTTTTCATGACCAATCTTGAATTGATACAGTCCCGGCACTCCGTCAGAAGCTATTCCGGCAAGGCAATTCCCGATGATGTGCGCAACCGGCTCAAAAGTGAGATTACATATATCAACACCCACGAGGCAGGACTGAACTTCCAGCTCTGTTTCGACGATGACGCACCGTTCCGTGGTGTAGGGCGCAGCTACGGAATGTTCCGTGGTGTGCGTAATTATCTTGTCGCCGTCATAGACCCGACTTTCCCAGATGCATACGAACGTGCAGGGTATTTCGCCGAGCAGTTTGTGATCGAGGCACTCAAACTCGGCATCGGGACATGCTTTGTAGGTGGAACCTTCTCACGTCAGAATGTAGGCGCGAGGGTAGAGGTCTACGAGAAAATACCGTTTGTCGTTTCGTTCGGCTATCCCGAAGATGACAAGACCCCCTTGCTTGCAAAGATGGCCATGAAATTCGCCCACCGCAAGAAGATGTCGCCCCGTGACTTTTTCGACGGCACAGACTCGGAATACGAAGCAGCCCGGCAAGAGTTCAAATGGCTCGACATTGCGCTTGAAGCAGTGGCCTGTGCACCCTCATCGCTCAACAAACGCCCCGTCCGCCTCAAGACAACTACGGTAGAGGGCAAACTCCAAATCGAAGCCACGACCAATGGTCAGGAAACCTCACCCGTTGACCTCGGCATAGCCAAATTCAACGTAGCCACAGCCGTCGCCGGCATCTTCGACTGGGGCAACCCCGGCACTTTCTACAAAGACTGAGTTTTCAGATTATTCGCCGTAGCGAACGCCGATTATGTCCCAGTCCACGATGTCCCACAGGCGGTGCAGGTATTCGGCGCGGCGGTTCTGGTAGTCGAGGTAGTAGGCGTGCTCCCACACGTCGAACACAAGTATCGGGCGGAGTCCGTCGGTCATCGGATTCTCCGCGTTCTTGCCCTGGGTTATGTAGAGCTTGCCGCTTTCGTCGGCCGAGAGCCATACCCAACCGGAACCGAACAGGCTTGCTCCTGCTTCCTCGAATTTCTTCTTGAATTCCTCGATGCTGCCGAATTGGTCGATAATCTGTGCCGAGAGTTTGCCGCTCGGTTCCTTCAGACCGTCGGGCGAGAACTGGAAGAAGTAGAAGATGTGGTTCCATGCCTGCGATGCGTTGTTGAACAACGGGCCTTCACTGTTGCGTATGATTGCCTCCAGTGCCATATCCTCGTACTCTGTCCCCTCGATCAGCTTGTTGAGATTGTCGATGTAGGCTTGCTCATGCTTGCCGTAGTGATAGTCGATGGTGGTTGTCGAGATTACAGGTTCGAGGTCTGACTGCATGTAGGGCAGACGCGGTTTTGTGAATTTCATAATATCTATAAGTTTTGGTTAAACATTTAGGGATAGACACAGACGTGCCTATCCCTAAAACGATTGTATGCGTCGGAGGGTTGACTCCGGTTTTGCAAATAAATCTGAAAATCAGTCGAACACCGAGTCCCAGTCTTTCCAGACCGGTTCGTAGCCCTGACGTCTGATGGCCTCGGCCACCTCCATGGGTGTGCGGTCGTCCGACACCTCGAACTGTTCGAGCGAGTCGGGTTCGGTGCAGTAACCTCCCGGATCCGTACGGCTGCCGGCGCTCATCGATGTGACACCGAGTTGCAGTATGTTGTCGCGGTATTCGGGTGCCTCGCGTGTCGAGAACGATATGTCGATGTCGTGGTCGAACAGACGGAACGCGAATGTGAGCCGCGCCAACTGGCGGTCTGATATGACGACCTTGGGCTGGTAGCCGCTTTCCGACGGACGCATACGGGGGAAGTTGACCGAATAGCGCGACCTCCAGTAGTGTTTCTGAAGATAACGCAGGTGCCGCGCCATCATGACAGTATCCGCCCGCCAGTCTTCAAGACCCAACAGTACGCCGAGACCGATTTTGTGTACTCCGGCCTCGCCCATACGGTCATAACCGTTGAGCCGCCATGCGTAGTGCGACTTCATGCCGCGTGGATGATACTTCTTGTATGCCTCGCGATGGTACGTCTCCTGAAAGCATACCACACCGTTGAGTCCGCTGTGGGTCAGACGTTCATACTCCACGGAGCGGAGAGGCTGTATCTCCAGTGTCAGGTTGTGAAAGTAGGGACGGCATGTGTGGAGCACGCGCTCCATGTACTCCACTCCGCACAGCGCGGGATACTCTCCCGAAACAAGCAGAAGATTCTCGAACGGAGCCAGACGCTTTATGGCCTTGCATTCCTCCTCGATCTGCTCCATTGTGAGAGTTGTGCGGTGGAAAGGATTGTCGTGGTTGAAGCCGCAATACACGCACTTGTTGGTGCAGGCGTTCGACACGTACATCGGTATGTACATCGATATCGTGTCGCCGAAACGTTCACGCGTGAAGTGGCGGCTGAGAGCGGCCATACGCTCCAGATGCGGGTCGGCGGCTTCGGATATGAGTATCGCGAACTCCTCGGGGGTGAGGGGCTTGCGGTTACGCTCGGCCTTGGCAAGCACACGTAGCACGTCGGCTTCGGTCGCCTCGGTCACAAGGCGCAGAGTCTCATCCCAGTCGTATTGGTCAATCACGTCGGCAAATCCGTGACCGAACACAGAGGTCCGGTCAGGATCCGACTTCTTTTTCTTTATCTCTTCTCTCTCCATGGCCGTCAGTCTTTGCACTCTTCGGCGATGTTCTGCGAGATTCTCATCGCGCAGAAGTTCGGGCCGCACATCGTGCAGAAGCGGTCGTCGGCATCGGGGGCGTTTCTTCTTGAATCGAGATAGTATTTCTTGGCTCTCTCCGGATCGAGCGACAGATTGAACTGGTCTTTCCAGCGGAACTCGTAGCGGGCTTTGCTGAGGGCGTCGTCGCGAACCTGCGCACCTGGGAATCCCTTGCAGAGGTCTGCGGCGTGTGCGGCGATCTTGTAGGCTATCACGCCGTCGCGGACATCGTTGAGGTCAGGCAGCGACAGGTGCTCTTTCGGGGTCACATAGCAGATCATGGCTGTGCCGAGCGAGGATATGATAGCCGCGCCGATTGCTGACGTGATATGGTCGTAGGCCGGAGCGATGTCGGTCGTGAGGGGGCCGAGCGTGTAGAAAGGTGCCTCGTGACATGCCACTTTCTGCTTCTCCATGTTGGCGGGAATCTTCTGCATGGGCACATGTCCCGGACCCTCGATGAGCACCTGCACGTCGTGTGCCCAGGCTTTCTCGGTAAGTTCACCGAGCACTTCAAGTTCAAGGAACTGTGCGCGGTCGTTGGCATCATGTATCGAACCGGGGCGCATACCGTCGCCGAGCGACACAGCTACGTCATACTTGTTGAGAATCTCGCAGATCTCGTCGAAGTGAGTGTAGAGGAAGCTCTCTTCGTTGTGAAGCACGCACCACTGTGTCATGATTGAACCGCCACGCGACACGCATCCTGTCAATCGTTCCTGAACGAGCTGGGCATGTTCGCGGAGCACTCCGGCATGGATTGTGAAGTAGTCCACACCCTGCTCGCACTGTTCGATAAGTGTGTCGCGGTAAATCTCCCAAGTGAGCTTGCGCACGTCGCCGTTGACCTTTTCAAGAGCCTGGTAGATAGGCACAGTTCCCATCGGCACTGGGCAGTTGCGGATAATCCATTCGCGGGTCTCGTGGATATTGTCGCCGGTAGATAGGTCCATGAGTGTGTCGCCACCCCAGTAGCAGCTCCATACGGCTTTGGCAACCTCCTCCTCTATGCCTGATGAAAGGGCGGAGTTACCGATGTTGGTGTTGAGCTTGCATGAGAACTTGGAGCCGATGATCATAGGCTCGGCCTCGGGGTGGTTGATGTTGGCGGCGATTATGGCACGGCCGGCCGCAATCTCGTCGCGCACGAACTCGGGAGTGATATAGGTTTCGATGCCTCGCGCCTTGTTGTCAAGGTTCTCGCGGATTGCCACGTACTCCATCTCGGGAGTTACGATGCCTTTGCGGGCGTAGTGCATCTGGGTCACACGGTGTCCCTCCTTAGCCTTGCGGGGACGGTGAGAGACAGGGAAGCGTATTTCATCGAGGGCGGGATTGTCGCGGCGTTCGCGGCCATACATGCTTGTGATGTCGGGAAGCACCTCGGTGTCGTCACGCTCCTCGACCCATGACTCGCGCATACGGGGCAGACCCTTGTTGATGTCGATTTCGATGGCGGGGTCGGTGTAGGGGCCTGAGGTGTCGTAGACGGTGATGTCCTCGTTGGGGTATTCCACGCGCTTGCCATCCTCGATTTTGACTGTGGGGTACTGGTGGATTTTTCTCATGGCCACACGTACACCCGGATGATTGCCCTGTACGTAAATTTTCTCTGAGTTGGGGTATGATGATACGTCGATATTTTCGATTTTCATTTCTGAAGTATATATGGAATGGTTATTTGTTAAGGAATGCTGTGAGTGGAGATGTGGCCTGGGCCGATTTAGACACGGCACCGAGACCGGCGTTGAAAGCCTTGCGGCCGGCAATCACTGCGTCGCGGAATGCCTCGGCCATCATCACCGGGTCGCCCGCGACGGCGATAGCGGTGTTGACGAGCACGGCATCCGCGCCGAGCTCCATCGCCTCGGCCGCGTGGGAGGGTGCGCCGAGACCTGCGTCAACAATCACGGGAACGTTCGACTGTTCGATTATAATCTCAAGCAGGTCGCGGGTTATAAGACCTTTGTTCGTTCCAATAGGGGCGGCGAGTGGCATTACCGCTGCCGTTCCTGCCTCTTCGAGAAGTTTGCAGAGCACAGGGTCGGCCTGGATGTAGGGCAACACCGTGAAGCCCTCTTTCGCCAGTTCCTCTGTGGCTCGCAGTGTCTCGATCGGATCGGGCATAAGATATTTCGGGTCTGGGTGTATCTCCAGCTTGATGAAGTCGGTCCCGAATATCTCGCGGCTCATCTGGGCTGCGAGGACAGCCTCTTTGGCTGTGCGCACGCCCGATGTGTTGGGCAGCAGCTGCACATGCTCGCGATTGATGTGGGTGAGCATCTCGTCGGTTGCCTCGTTCATCATGTTGACGCGCTTCATCGCCACGGTAATCATCTGCGAGTCAGATGCCTTTATGGCGGCAAGCATTGCGTCGGGCGACGAGAACTTGCCCGTGCCGACAAACAGACGCGAGGTGAACTCGCGGTTTCCAATTTTCAATATGTCGTTCATGTCTAAGTTGTTATCTGGTGGACACGCGGGTTAACTCCCGCGTGTCGTGTGGTTTTATGCTTTGTCAGCGCATGAAGGGTTTGAGCACTTCGAGAAACTCACGGGTAGCCTTCTCGATATCGTCTGCAAATGCTATCGCACCGCTGACAGCAACTCCGTTTGAACCCGCTTCCATCAACGGCACGACATCCTCTTTGCGGATACCGCCTACGGCCACATGGCTGATGTTGATCTCAAGCTGCTCCATCTCCATGCAGAGATTGCGTATTCCCTCCAGTCCGAGAATCGGGGCGAGGTTTTTCTTTGTACGTGTATCTGCGTAAGGCCCCATGCCTATATAGTCGATGTCAAGACTGCGTACTGCCTTGATGTCGTCGATCGTGTTGGCGGTCACACCTATCACGGCAGCAGGCCCTAACAGCATACGTGCCTTGGAGGGGAGCATGTCGGTCTTGCCGAGATGCACACCGCCCACGTCGAGCGTCTTTGCAAGTTCCACACGGTCGTTGAGTATGAGGAATGTCTCTGTCTCAAGGCAGAGAGGCTTTATCTCCTCCACAACTTTTGTCACCTCTTCGTCTGAGGCATCTTTCATGCGTATCTGTACCCAGCGGCATCCGCCGGCTATTACTCCTTTCACCTGCTCTGCGGGTGACACCTTGGAGTCGGTGTTGGTTATGTATTGCAACATGTCTCTTTCAGTTTTTTGCTGGCTTCCGCGAGCGTGCCGAGGGCATACCCGAAATCGCCGTTCCATATATATCCTAACAACGCAGCTCCCGAAAATCCCTTTTCCCTGAGCATAGGAAACGCTTCGGGTGTCACTCCTCCGAGGGCTATGACATGTCTGCCTGTTATCATATCTTTTATCTTATCGAGGTCGAACGCTGACCGGTAACCATGCTTTGAGATCGAGTCGAAGATGGGAGAAAGTGTCACGTAGCAACAGTCTCCGCTGCACAGTACTTCTTCAACCGAGTGGCATGACCGGCTGACCGAAACAACATCTGAGGGAGCCTCCGGATTGCGGGCGTTCAGGTGTACTCCTCCGAGTGAAAGCTCCTGTGCAAGACCGAAATGGTCATGAAGCCGCAGACGCGGGCGCAGATTCATCGGAATGTCTGCTATTAGTCGTCGGGTCTCATCTTCTGTCCATCCCGGCTTGCGTATGTGTACGTAGTCAACGCCGCTTTTCAAAAGAAGTGTGATTTTCTCCGGCTCATTCTCTACCGGTTCCGGCGATGTAATGACAACGATTAGAAATCTGTCAGTCATTGTCAACCCCCGAATGCAGCAGAGATGATTGTCAGGTTGTCATCCATGGAGATATAGGTGCTGTCCCATTTCGCACGTGGCACCAGCCGGTCGTTGAGGGCTACTGCCGTGCCTCCATCGGGCACGTGACGCCATTCGAGTACTTCACGGACCGTCATGCTTTCGGCCGGTGTCTTAACTGTCTCGTTGTTGATTCTTATTGTCATAGTCTTGTTCAAGGCACTTCCCTGCACGCATATTGATAATGTCGCGGGCGCGGGTGAGCCATTACAAAGTTAGTGTTATTCTTGTAAAAAAACAAAAAAATTTTTTGCGTTATGTTCCACGCTCCGCGAGGGTCCGCAGAACTTGCGTTATAATTAGGATTTCGGGCATACGGCGCTTTGTGGAACATTGGCCATAATTGTATGCTGAAATTCAGTGTGATACTGATGGCTCTCTTTGTAAGTATCAATCAATCAATATAATAACATTGATAATGGCCGATGGATATATGAATCTGTAACAGGAAAAATTCCAAATTATTGAAATTCAGAACACTATGAAGTTATTCAGAAAATCAAGAAAATAAGCATTTTTTTTTTAGAAAATTTTGTTATTATTTTGTAGTCGAAAAGAACGCATTAACGCCTTTAACGCAGTATCATGGACTATCAGATTAAGTGGAACAGATGTTTAGAGAAAATCCGCGCCAACATCGGCGAGGATCGTTTTAACGTATGGTTTTCCAAGGTACGGGCCCACGACTTCCGTGACAACAAGCTTGCCCTGCTGGTCCCCTCGCGCTTCTATATGGAGAAGTTCGAGGATGATTTCTATAATCTTCTGCGTGGAGCGATCAAGGCGGAGTTTGGCCCGGGCGTGCAGCTCGCCTACGATTATTATGTGATCAACGGCGACCGCGATTCGAAGGTGACTATCCAGAATCCGGAGCATTCGCACCTGCTGAAGAACAAGCTGGAGCAGACTTTCTCCAACAAACCGGTGGAGAGCCGAACACAGTGGACTGACTCTCAGCTCAACAGTGCTCTGAATTTCGAGAACTATTGCGTAGGCCGCAGCAACAAGCTCCCGTTCACAATCGCGGAGCATATCGCCAACCATCCGGAGAAGCCTGATTTCAACCCTTTCTTCCTTTATGGAAACGTAGGTGTTGGCAAGACTCACCTTATCCAGGCTATCGGTATCCGTATAAAGGAACGTAACCCGCGTGCGAAGGTGCTGTTTGTCACCATGCGCCAGTTCCAGAATCTCTATGCCAACGCTACTATCAAGAAGGAGATTCCCGACTTCATAAACTGGTTCCAGCAGATGGATGCCATCCTGTTTGACGACCTTCAGGAGCTGTCGAACAAGAGTGGTACGGCTGAGGCTCTCTTCCCGATTTTCAACCATCTGCACCAGAACAACAAGAAGCTCATCTTCACTTGCGACCGTCCTCCTATGGAACTTGACGGTATCGCTGACCGTCTTATCGACCGTTTCAAGTGGGGTATAACCGAGCCCCTTGAGAATCCGGACTATGAATTGCGTCGCAAGATTCTCTCTTTCAAGGCACGCAAGAATGGTCTTGACCTCTCCGACGAGATTATAGACATGATTGCCATGAGCTCCACAAATTCGGTGCGTGAGCTTGAAGGTATCGTGATGGGGCTTTATACGCGTTCCATTACTGACAACGAGCCGATTACCGCCGCACTCGCCGAGAAGGTCATCAGTCATCTTGTCAAGAAGGTCGAGAAGAAGAGCGTGAATTTCGACATGATTGTCGAGAACACCGCTGAGTTCTACCGTCTTAATCCTGATGCGATTTTCAGCAAGAGCCGTCTGCGCGACATAGCCGACGCGCGTCAGATGATCATGTATCTCTGCAAGAAGCATACCGGACTCTCATCTCCGGCTATTGGTGCCAAGCTCAACCGCAAGCATGCCACTGTGCTTCACGGCATCAATGCCGTAGCCGACCGTCTCGAAGTGTCGCGAGAACTCAGCGATGCTGTCGCAGCCATCGAGAAAGCCATGCTCGGCTAACCGGACTTCGGCTCAGGGACTGGCTAATCAGTCAAGGTGCCTTCCCTTATAAATTGTATGGGATAGCAGGACATTCCCAAAAAGATAGACTCTTAATTGCTGATATTTCAGTAAATTTTTGTAATTTTGTAAGATTGCATGGAGCTGCGTCTCTTTGCAGTCTTTCGTTTTTTTTGAATTATAGAGCATGAACAGATATATCAAATCATTTTTAGCTGTTGCGCTGCTGGCAGGTGCCGGTTTCTCTCTCCGTGCCGATAATGTGAAGTTGCCTGTTGTCGAACTTCTTGGTAATACCTACTATGTCTACAAGGCCAAGAAGGGTGATTCTCTTTTCGGAATCGCCCGCACATATGGCTGGGATGACAAGACTCTCCAGAAACTCAACCCGTCGGCTGTCTCTCCGTTACAGAAGGGAATGAAGATATATTATCCCGCTCCCGACCAGCGTGCCCAAGGTGCGGTGGCTCCTCCTGTGTCGGCCAATGATACCGAATTGCGCCACACCGTGAAGCGGGGCGAGACGGTATATGCCATCTCTAACATGTATGGCGTGCCTGTTGACCGAATATATGCCCTCAATCCCGACAGCAGGAACGGCATAAAAGCGGGGGAGACCCTTCTCGTGCGTAAGGCCGGGGCTGCTTCCAAAGCCAAGGATGGCTCGCAGTTCTATACGGTCCGCAAGGGTGACACGCTTTATGGCGTGGCACGTGAGTATGGTGTCTCGGTGGCCGCTCTGATGAAGAGCAATCCCGGTGTGGACGAGAATAATTTTCAGGAGGGTGCCAATATCCGTATTCCTGCGCGTGGTGCCGGAATCGAGAAAACGCGTCAGGTTGTGGAGGTGTCCGGTCTTGATTCCATGGATATACATAAAGTCTCGAAGAAGGAGACATGGGGTTCAATAGCTTCTGCCAACGGTGTCAGCGTAGAGACTCTCCGTGAGGCCAATCCGGATGTGGCGGAGCTGAAGAACAAGGAATATATTGCCGTGCCTCGTGTCGAGACCGTGAAGGAGGAGCAGGAGGTGGAGACAGTAGATCCGCGTGAGACTGCCCCCGGTGGCATCGCCGAAATCTACCAGGATGTGCATAAGGTCGCCGGTGATGAGGAGGAGTACACCGTCCGGGTGGCTGTTGTCACCGAGAATGCAGCCGCCAACCGCGACATTGAGTTTCTGCGAGGATTTCTTACCGGCATAGACCGGCAGAAAAACTCGGGACATCGTATAGCGTTCAAGGTCATAGATGGTTCAGCCTCTTCCGAGTCGGTTATAACGGCTCTCGATGAGTTCAAGCCCTCGGCAGTTTTCCTCACCGCCGATGGTGATATTCCTTCCTATATCGGTGAATACGCCATGGTGAGCCAGACTCCTGTAATCAATACTTTCGATGTGAAGAGCAGCCTTTATGAGACCAACCCTTACATAATACAGCTACTCACACCCTCGACTCTCTTCAATGAGAATATCGCCGCATATGTGCATGACCGCTATGCCAACCGCACGCTTATTTTTGTAGGCGAGGAAGACAAGAATGACCTTCTCGCCGAATCTCTCCGTAAGGTTTGGGACAGCAGCAAGGTCAAGACTTCTCCGGTAGCAGGTATCACACCCGACCATTTCGCTGAAGATGGCAAGTATCTCATTTACGGTTATCCTGTCAAGAAGGCTGAGGTAACGGAATTGCTCGACAATGTTATCGCTGTCCGTGAACAGCGTCCTATGGCTGACATCAGCTTCCTGGGACGCCCGAACCTGATTGTGTTTGAGGAATCGCTCGAAAGCAAATTCCATCATGCCGATGTCATGATTCCCTCGCGCTTCTATATAGACCGCGAATCGTCGGCCTATAAGACCTTCCTCCAGGATTTCAAGACACTCTTCAACCGCGCTCCGGTCAAGTCTCTGCCGCTTTACGCTGCGGTCGGTTATGACACCTCGACATATTTCATTCCAGCGCTCTCAGGCAGCCGTGGCGATGTCAACAAGCTGAATCCTTCGCGTGGAACTGTCCAGAGTGACTATGACCTTGTGCGCACGAGCAACTGGGGTGGTTTCCTGAATCCACCTGTATTCATGGTGCGTTTCACTCCGTTTGACACTATCGAGAAAAACGTTATTGATTATGTTGATTAAGCGTCTTTCCGCAGCGGGTCTGCTTGCAGTGTCGGCTCTGGCTTGTGTCGCGCCGTCGGCTTCGGCACAGTCGCACTATTCGTCGCGCGTCTATCTCGGTGCTCATGGAGGTATCGACCTGTCGCGTGTCACATTCACACCGGGTGTTAGCCAGAGCTTTCTTTTAGGGGGTAACGCGGGTCTTAATTTCCGTTACATCGAGGAGAAACATTTCGGTTTCATAGTCGAGGCCAACTGGGAACAACGTGGATGGAAAGAGGATTTCGAGGATTTGCCTTATAGCTACTCGCGAACGGTCAACTATATACAGATACCGTTCCTTGCTCACATCTACTTCGGCAACCGGGGCAAGTTCTTCATCAATGCAGGACCATCCATAAGTTTCGTGTTAAGTGAATCGACCTCGGCCAACTTTGACTACAACAATGTCGGCAACATCTCCGACTTGGATTCGCACATAACATATCAATACGCGCTGCCTGTACACCAGAAAGTCGATTACGGCATATCGGGGGGCATAGGAGGTGAGTTCAGCATCAATCCCCACAACTCCCTTTATCTCGATGCCCGCTTCTACTACGGGCTCGCCAACATCCTCAAGTCAGGCCGCACCGAACCCGTCCGCGGCTCCAACGGCATGACCATCTCCCTCTCCCTCGGCTACTGGTTCCGCCTGAAGTAATACAATTGACAAATCAAAATAATTTGAAATCATGACGCAATTGACAGTTTCAATAGAAAATCCGGATATGGTACGCGATATCAAGAAAGCCATCAAAATGATTCGTGGTGTAGTTTCGGTAAAGACAGAAAAAACAAAACCAAATGCTCGTACCCTTGCAGCAATAAAGGAGGTTCGTGACGGCAAAGCAATTCACTGCGGATCATTTGATGATTATAAAAAAATGGTAGCCAATCTTGACGATGTTTGATTTAAGTATCACGACCCAATACAAGAGGGATCTTAAACTGGCTCGAAAACGTGGCTTGGATGAAAATCTTCTTGACGATATCATCAAGCTTTTGATAAATGAGAAGCCGCTGCCGGCAAAGAACAAAGATCATATGCTCGTAGGTAACTACAGAGGGTGTCGGGAATGCCATATTACTCCCGACTGGCTTCTTATATATTCTGTTGATAATGGAATAAATCTACTTACGCTCGTACGAACGGGATCTCACTCAGATTTATTTTAAATATCGTCTGTACACCATTTTGTGATGACGGTGTTTTAGGTGTCTGTTACGCCCAGGCGAGGTAGATGATGAGGGCGAA
The DNA here is from genome assembly GCA_910578385.1 of uncultured Muribaculaceae bacterium. Classification (GTDB taxonomy): domain Bacteria; phylum Bacteroidota; class Bacteroidia; order Bacteroidales; family Muribaculaceae; genus Lepagella. The sequence goes on from CAJTQV010000009.1 coordinate 104,048, forward strand.
GTAGACGGCGGTGGCGGGGAGCGCCATCAGTAGGGAGTCGATGCGGTCAAGAATGCCTCCGTGACCGGGCATGATGTTGCCGGAGTCTTTGATGCGCAGGTTGCGCTTTATCATCGATTCCACCAGATCGCCCCATGTGCCGAACACCGAGACTATCGCACCGAGTCCAAGCCAGATGCCTATGTCGGCACGCAGGGCATCCATACCGAAGAATTCGTTGCAGAAGCATGAGAACAGTGCGGAAGCACCGAGACAGAACAAAAGACCTCCTATAAACCCTTCCCATGTCTTCTTGGGAGATATGCGCTCGAAGAGCTTATGACGGCCAAGTGTGCAGCCCACAAGGAAGGCTCCCGTATCATTAATCCAGATCAGAATGAAGATTGCCAGTACAATCATCGGATTGAGCAACCATGCTATCGCCGCCATAATACCCATCGGAATGCCGATGTATATCTGACTCATGAACGAGTGGGCGAGGTCACGCAACGGTCGGTCAGAGTTGATGTAAATCTGTTCAACCATGCGGGCAATCATCACCGCGAGCCATATGACAAGAGGATAGCCTAAATATCCGAGACATAGACAGAAACATCCGGCAATGTCAAGAAGTAACACAGGGACGGTCTTGTTGGTCAGTTCATTGCTGATTTTGGCGAACTCCATACATGCCGCCACCGACAATATGGCGGAAAGCAGCAGCACACCCGGTGCGCTGAGAAGCACGCAGCCGACTATGATTCCGCAGTACACAAGCCCCGAAGCTGATCTTGTCAATATTTTCTTTAAGTCCATTGTCTGGAAGTGAAATCTTAATTTGTGTGCCCATGGCCGTCGGGCGGCAACCGGCCGCACTCAAGGCGCATCTGCAATCAAGTTACAAATTTAACAAAAAAAACAATGCGATTGTTAAAATCTGTTCAAAATAATGTTTTTCACTCGGTTTTCCATGTCAGGGTGTCTACCCAGTTGCGGAAGTCTGCGAAAGAACCCTTGAAACGGTTGATGTCTACGGTGCGGTTTATGCCCTGTATGTCACCATCTTCGGTGAACTGCCAGATTATCCAGTGACGCAGGTTGGGTAACTGCTTTACTCCATATCTCGCTATCCACAGCTCATACTCCTCGAATCCCTGATTCTTGAGGTAGTCATTGTAGAAACTTGTATAGGTGTATAGAATCGGCTTGACTCCGTAGTGCTCCTCCATAGCCTCAAGCCATTTGTGAGCGTCGGCAATGACCTGCTTGCCATTCTTGCGCATCACGCTGTTTGGCAATTCAATGTCGAGAATAGGGGGGAGGTCTCCCGATTTAAGCGGAGTGTTGTCGATGAAGTTCTTGATCTGTGTATCGACCGACGACATGTTGGTCAGGAAGTGGTAGGCACCTACATACAGGCCATGCGCCTTGGCTTCGGCAAAACGCCGGTTGAACAGCTTGTCCTGCACCGTCGTGCCCTCGGTTGACTTGCATACCACGAAATATATCGGCTGTAAATAGGGAGTCTTGCCCTGAACATACTGCCCCACACTGTCGCAATAGAGCGCGAGGTCATTCCAATCTATATCGGGTTGATGCACTGAGATGTCAAGACCATACACGCGGTTGCCGACAGTAAAACGCTGCCCGGCCGGTAAGTCAAGCTGTCCATCCTTCCATATGCCGAACGCTATCTTTCCATCTTCGTAGTCAAGACGGCCGAGTCCGGACTCCATACCCTCTTTCCACATGCCGTAATATTGGTCACCGTTAAGGTAATGACATGATCCATAGCCGTCGGGCTTGTTGTCGCGTATTCCGCCACGATAAACAAGTTGCGGTGTGGTTATGGTGCCTTCGGTTATTTGTCCATCAACCCATTCACCACTTATCACAATGCCATCCTTTTCAAGACTACCCTGGCCACCCGGCTCACCCCAGCGCCACTGACCGGTGTAATGACCACCCTCGTAACTCTTCTCAACGGTTATCTCACCGGTTTCCATGAGCACAATGTATATGCCGAGCACAATGAGTATGACCAGAACACACGCAAATATGGAGAGCTGCCATTTCTTGAACTTTCCGATGAATTTCTTTACTCCGCCAGGTGCCGGAGAGGGTGACGAGGGCTTGTTGCCATTAGCTTTATTATTCATAGCGCAGAGGGTTTTTATTCACTTTCTAACAACTGAGTCCCTACTTTGATTAAATAAATCACCTTTTTTACCACTATTTTGCCGTCAGTGACCTTGTCTCCCTCAATCCGATGCCGTGAAGGTAAAATAAAAACTTTTCACAGTCGTTAATTATTAGACGTTTCTACAGCTTATAAGAACGTGCTTACGGTATAGGACAATGAAAAAAGATAATGACAGTTTGCAGGATCTTCTCGGTGAGATTCCTATGGATGTACAGATGAGGACAAAGTTGTCGGTGGCCATAGCCAACCGCATCGAAGCCCTCATGCGTGCCGAGGGACTATCTAAGAAGCAGTTTGCCGACGCTCTCGGCCGTCGTCCGAGCGAGATTACTAAATGGCTCAGTGGCGAGCATAATTTCACAATAGCGACACTTGCCCGTCTCTCAGCGTTTTTCGGGGAGGCTATTATCTCTGTGGCAAAGTCTTGACGCGCTGACTGTCATATCTGAAGGCTCCGTGCAGTCTTATGGAATGACAAGGGATGGCAAGGCTGTCGGCCGCCGACATCAACCGCGTCTCGCGCACCTTACGCACCGACGGATGTATCACAATTCTGTCAGGGTGAATTCTCTCTAAGATTTCAGGTAATTCCTCTCGTATTCCCCCGGCTATGACAAGTATGTCGCATGTCATTGCCGGGTCAGTTGTCATATGCTCTACCGTGCAGTCGCCAATCACTATGTATTTGTGTGCTATTGTGCATCCGGTGACCTGTTGGCGGGGCATCTGCAGGATTGTGTCTTTTCTGTTCATGCGTGAAAGGACGGAAACACCTCCGTTACCTTTCCGGATTATGAACGCCTCCTCTTCCGCAGCGTTGACTGCAGGTGCGACCGATAGCAGGAAGGCGCATCCTGCCATCACACATAAAAGTTTCTTGATTCGGGTCTTTTTACTGTTGAGTAATATGGCTAACGAAGCCGCGAACAGAAGCCATAACCACACGGCTACCGGCGATGGCGAGAAATTCAATGCTGAACCCCCCTCTCCACTAAGCCATGTGAGCATGTTCTTCAAGCACACCGGACCGAGGTCAAGAAGTGTGGCAAGCCATGTCAGATGAATGCCACACATGGTTGCTGCGAGGTAAACTATGGCTGTAACGATGTAGGCCGGAAGCAGCGGTAGTGTGATCAGGTTGGCGGGGAGGAACGCAACCGGTACTATGCCGAAGTACCACGCAACGACACACCATGTTCCTAAAGTAGCGGTCAGAGTTGCTAATATTGCGCGGCAAACGTTGTAGAGACTTCTGTGCCCTTGTCCGGTAATCGGATTCAGTGGGTTGACAAAGAATATCAGCGAAGCCACGCACAGGAAACTCAGCTGTAGTCCCACGTCAAACAGTGCCGATGGTGAGAAAAGCAGAATGATGGCGGTGGCGAGAAGCAGCGCGTTCCATGCCGAGTTCTTGCGTTCGAGAAACAGGCAGATCATTATTGCCATGGCCATCAGAGTGGCACGCACCGTCGAAGGTGCCCAACCCGTCAGGAAAGCGTATCCCAACAACAGTAGTGTAGATATAAGCAACCGGTAACGGTACATACCGAAAAAGTTGATTGGAAAAAGCAGCCACATTATGATTCCGGCGATTATCGCGACGTGCATTCCGCTGAGTGCCAGAATGTGCGATATGCCGGCATCGGAAAATAAGTCGCGTGTCGAGGAATCAAGATATGCCCTGTCGCCCAACAGGATAGTTATAAGAAAGTTCTGCGTGTCTTTGTGTAGAGGTGTCTTCTCGATAAATGCCTCGATGTTGTCGCGTGCCAGCAATGCCGCTCCGTGTGGAGTCATTTTGTGGCCTGTCACTTTAATTTCAGAGCCTTCACATCTTGTGTTGTAATAAATACCTTTGCGGTTCATTGCGCTTGCATAGCCGCTTGTGAAGTAATTTTCTGAATCCACGATGGGTTGCATCTTCAGCGGAAGCTCGACTTCATCGTCAGGTCGGGCTGTCATGGCATCGCTCCGCACAAGAAGGGTCATGTTGTCAACGTTGACAGGCATTCCCTTATCGTCCCATAATGTAGATATGGCTATAGTGGCACGGTCACCGGTTGTAGATTGTGCAACATCAAGCACTTTTCCTCGTGCGTAAATGAATTTGTCCGGATGTTCTGTTTGCCAAGGACGGTTCAGGTCGTAGGTGATTGTACCGATTCCGGCAAATAGAATCATTATCCATGCATAGTGATACTTGTTGCGGGTGAAGCTCTTGACCGGATTCCGTGTAAGATGAATCAGCAGCAGGTATAGTCCGCAAGATGCTAAAATCAGAGACAGCCCCGTCCATAATCCGACTCCCGCAGTGCCTGCGAGTATTCCCGAAATCATTCCGGCGAGTGGAACAAGCATCGGGGCAAGCAAATCTGTTGTCTGTCGGTGTGGCATCAGCTTGATTATTGACTGTCAGATGTCATTCAGCTATTGAGTTTGTCTCGGTTCCATATCTCCCATGCTTTTTCCGCCTGGCGATAGAGCATTTCAAGACCATTTTTAACTGTGGCACCATGCTCGGCGCTTTTCTTCATGAAGAGTGTCAGTTCCGGATTATAGACCAGATCGTAGCATATATGTTTCCCGGTAATGAATTGGTAGGGGATGTCGGGCGCAACTTCTGTTTTCGGATACATGCCGAGCGGCGTTGTGTTGACTATCAGAAGGTTTTTGCTGATTACTTCTTCTGTAAGGTCTTCATAGCCGATCACGTTGATATCCTGCTGCTCCGGGTTGCGTGATACAAATGTCACTTCTATACCGAATCCTCGCAGAGAGTAGGAAACGGCCTTCGATGCTCCACCCGTACCGAGAACTAACGCGCTTTTGATGTCCGGTTTCAGCAATGGCGCGAGACTGTCGGAGAAGCCGGTCGTGTCACTGTTGTATCCTGTCAGACAAGGCATTCCATCCTCGCGCCGCCTGATTCTTACAACATTGACCGCTCCAATCTTCTGAGCATCCTCAGAAATCTCGTCAAGAAGAGACAATATCTGTTCCTTGTAGGGTATTGTGACGTTAAGTCCTGACAGCTCCGGATGCTGTGCGAGCAGCGACGGCAACACATTGATGCTTCTGATAGGGTATAGGTCATAATGACCGGATATGCCTTCACGCGCGAATTTCTCATTGAAATATCGCGCGGAGAAGGAATGTCCGAGTGGATAACCTATCAGTCCGAGGCTTATCATGGAGCTGTATTTTACCAGATTATGACTCTTTCCTCTACGGGTCTGAACATGGTGTTACCTTCCTTTATGCCGAAAGCGTCGAAGAAGGGTGCGAGGTTGCGCAAGGTGGCGTTAACACGGTTTACAGCTAATGAATGCGGGTCACTCTGTGTCCGGACAAGTATCTCTTCCGGGCGGATGTTGGAGGCCCATACCGAGGCGTAGGCGAGATAGAATCTCTGGAGTGCGCTGAAGCCATCTATCTCCGCTCCCTCTTTCTCTCCGAGGCTGTCATGATAAGCTGTCAGTGCCACACGCAAACCACCCTGATCGGCTATATTCTCTCCGAGTGTGAATCTACCGTTGGCATGGACACCGGGTGCTACCTCGATGTTGTTGAACTGTTCCACAAGACGGTCGGTGAGTTTCTTGAACTCCTCTTCATCTTGTTTGTCCCACCAGTTCACGAGGTTGCCGTTAAGGTCATATTTGCGTCCGCTGTCATCGAATCCATGGGTCATCTCGTGGCCTATCACCACTCCGATAGCTCCGTAGTTCTGGGCATCGTCGGCATTGATGTCGAAGAAGGGTGGCTGGAGTATTCCGGCCGGGAAGCAGATCTCGTTTGTGAGAGGGGAGTAGTAGGCATTGACTGTCTGCGGGGTCATGTACCATTCCTCCTTGTCTACCGGTTTGTCCATCTTCGAGTAGTTGTCGCGAGTGAACCACTCGGAGGCGGCGAGTACATTCTCCATGTATGTTCTCGACGGATCAATCTTTATCTCGGAGTAATCTTTCCATTTGTCGGGATAGCCGATCTTGACCTTCAGCGCGGCAAGTTTCTCAAGGGCTTTCTGCTTGGTCGCATCGCTCATCCAGCTCAGTCCGTTTATATGCTTGCCGAGTGCCGTGCGGAGGTTCTCGACAAGGTTGACCATGTATTCCTTGTTCTCTTTGGGGAAGTATTTCTTTACGTACAGCTGGCCTACGGCCTCGCCAAACATTGAGTTGGGAATGGACATGGCGCGTTTCCAGAGCGGTTTCTTCTCTTCGACACCAGACATGACGCGGCTGAACATCTCGAAGTCTGCATCGTAGAATTCGCTCCCCAATACTCCTGTCGATGACGATACCGAACCGAAGGCCATCAGGTCTTTGATCTGTCGGTCGGTGAGGGTAGGGAAGTATTCGTTGATGAATTTCATGTACTTGGGCGAAGCGACATTGACCCGTTTCACTTCCTCAAGTCCTGAGAGATCAAAGATTTTCCGCCAAGGGAAGACCGGATATTCCGCCTCCAGTTCCTCGATGCTGCGCACGTTGTAGCCGAGCAGCGGGTCGCGCCGTTCCTCGCGTGTTTTCTTGTGGCGTGCATATTCGGTTTCTATCTCAATGACGGTGTCGCTGACGCGTGACGCATCCTCTTCTGAGTAACCGGCAAGTCTCATGACTTTGGCTATGTACTCTCGATATGCGGCCATGATGCGGTCGTTGGTCTCATTCTTTTCGAGGTAATAGTCGCGGTCGCCGAGTCCGAGTCCCGCTTCCATCACATGAAGCATGTTTATGTCGGAATCGCCGGGGTCGGGGCCCACTCCGTAGCCGAAGAATGTGCTGTCAAGTCCGAACGATAGCCATGCTATTGTCTCGGCGAGATTGTCGCGTGAGTAGCTCTCAATGCGTTCGAGTACCGGTCGCAGAGGCTTGTTCCCCTCTTTGTCACGACGTGGCATATCCATTCCCATGGCGTAGAGGTCGCTGATTTTCTGGGCTATCGTTCCGGGAATTTTCGAGTCGTCATCTTCCGACAGCGTTTCTATCAGGCTGCGGACATTGTCGCGTGCCGCCTCGGCAAGAACGTTGAATGTCCCGAACTGAGAGTATTCCCCTTCGAGAGGATGACTTTTCTGCCAGCCTCCACATGCGTATCCATAAAAATCCTGACGCGGATCAACTGCCACATCCAAGTTTTCCCGGTTTATTCCTTTCTTCATGATGTTTTGCTTTCTGTTTATTTGAGGCTTTCGAACTGTTCGGTGGCTTCCTCCCAGCGGCTCATTGCTGTTTCAAGGTCATTCTGAATCTTGGCATAGCCTTCCAGGGTCTCGGTCGAAGCATCGCCGGCGGCAATCTTGTCTTCGTATTGTTTCTGCTTGTCTTCGAGGGCTGCAATCTCCTCTTCGGCAGCTTTCACCACTTTCTCGGCACGGCTTAACGCTTTTGCCCGCTCTTTCTGCTCGGCGTAGCTGAGCTTGCGGCTCTCTTTCTCCGACAGTGAATCGTCGGCTGCTGTCGTTTCCGCAGGGCCTGTCACCGCTCTTTTTTCCGAGCGGCTGAGCTCAAGTTGCTGAAGGTTGCTGAGGTTCTTTTTGCGGAGGAACTCGTAGATGCCTCCGAGGTTCTCGCGCACGGCTCCACCTCCGAATTCGTAGACTTTCTCGACCAATCCGTCCAGAAAGTAGCGGTCATGGCTCACGACAATCACTGTGCCGTTGAAGTCGCGGATGGCTTCTTTGAGTATGTCTTTGGTCTGTATGTCAAGGTGGTTGGTCGGCTCGTCGAGAATGAGGAAGTTCACCGGTTCGAGCAGCAGCTTGATCATGGCGAGTCGGGTCTTCTCACCCCCGGAGAGTACTTTTACTTTCTTGTCAGATGCCTCGCCGCCAAACATGAACGCTCCCAATATGTCGCGGACCTTTGTGCGCATGTCTCCGGTTGCCACGTTGTCGATTGTCTCGAAAACTGTCAGTTCACCGTCGAGCAGCTGGGCCTGGTTCTGGGCGAAGTATCCGATTTTGACGTTATGACCTACCTTCAGCGTACCGGTGTAAGGAATCTCGCCCATTATACATTTTACCATGGTCGATTTACCCTCGCCGTTCTTGCCGACAAAGGCAACCTTCTCTCCGCGTCTTATTGTGAATTCGGCATGGTCAAAGACCTGATGGTCGCCATATGCCTTGCCGACATTCTCTACTATAAGAGGAAAGTCGCCCGAGCGCATGGCCGGCGGGAATTTCAGTCGCAGACGCGTGTTGTCAACCTCATCGACTTCAACGGGTACAATCTTCTCAAGTTGCTTTATGCGGCTCTGGACCTGTATGGCTTTTGTGGCCTGGTATCGGAACCGCTCGATGAACGCCTCGATGTCGGCTATCTGTTTCTGCTGGTTCTCGTAGGCCCGCATCTGCTGTTCGACGCGCTCTTTTCTCAGCTCTACAAACTTCGAATAATTGACCTTGTAGTCGTAGGCTTTGCCGCATGAAATCTCGATGGTGCGCTTTGTCACGTTGTCGAGGAATGCGCGGTCATGGCTTACGAGCACCACTGCCTTGGCCTTGGTCTGCATGAACTGTTCGAGCCATTGTATCGACTCTATGTCAAGGTGGTTCGTCGGCTCGTCGAGTAGAAGCACGTCGGGACGACGCAGAAGTATCTTGGCCAGCTCGACACGCATACGCCAGCCGCCGGAAAACTCGCGCGTTGGCCGCTCGAAATCGTCACGGCTGAAACCGAGACCGGTGAGGGTTGTCTCTATCTCCGCATCCATGTTGGCCGCACCCTGCACCTCCAGACGCTCGTTGAGGAAAGTCAGACGGTCTATCAGCTTGTGATAGCCCTCCGACTCATAGTCAGTTGCATCGGCAAGCTGCTGTGTCACCCGTTCGATCTCCTCTTTAATTCCGATAAGATCGTTGAATGCCTTGCGCGTCTCGTTTATGAGGGTGGTGTCGTCCGCAAGGTTCATCTGCTGTGGCAGATAACCGATGGTCAGGTCGTTTGGACGACCTATGGAGCCGGATGTCGGCTGTTCTATCCCTGCCAGTATTTTGAGCAGTGTAGATTTTCCGGCACCGTTCTTACCGGTCAGCGCAATCTTGTCATTGTCGTTTATGACAAAGCTGATGTCGGTGAAGAGGGGACGGGCGGAAAATTCCACACCGAGATTGTTTACTGATACCATCTATGCTTAGAAGAGCTTGATTGAGATGTAGCGTTTAGGATTTGCCTTGATATCGACAATGAGCGAGTCGATGTCGGCCGACACACGGTTCAGACGGTTGTACAGCTCGGGATCCTGGGTAAGCAGTCCGAGGGTAGAGTTCTTGTCGTTGAGCTGATTTGAGAACTTCATCAGGTTGTCGGTAATCTCGTTGACGTTCTCCATGGTCGAAGTCAGCGGAAGTTGCTTGAGCTGAGCTGAGAGCTGAGCGAGATTTGCAGTGATTGTGTCAATCTTCACCATTGATGAGCGGGCGGATCCGACAAGCCCCGGTACGTCGCGCTTCATGGTTGTGTTGAGCCCCTGCGATGCGGCGAGTATATTGCTGCTGATACCGTCGAGGCGGGCGATTGACTGCGACAGTGCCGGGTCAGCCACCAATGTGTTCAGGTTCATAAGCAGAGAGTCAATGCGGGGGAGAATCGTATTCACCGCCGGCATGACATCCTGTGCGAGGGCATCCATAAGTCCCGGCACATTCCGGATGTTTATGTCGGAGCCGACAGCGAGCATGTTTTTGCTCTTGCCGACCTTGATGTCAACAAATCCCTCGCCCATGAGCGACGATGAAAGCACTGCATATGAGTCGTCGGGAATACGGAGTTTCTTGTTGACGGCAAGCATGACCTTGATGTTGCCCGGATTGTCGTAGTCGTATGTAATCTCACGTACCTGGCCGACCTTGAAACCGTCAATCGACACGGGAGATGAGACAACAAGTCCGCTGACGTTGTTGCAGTTCACATAGTAGAAGTTCGCGGGACTCAGCATGTTGACCCCCTTGAGGTATTCTATGCCGAATACAAGCACGACTATCGCGCAGATTACCGAGATACCGATAATTAACTCTTTGCTCAATAACTTTTTCATAATACCTTATTGTAATGCCTTAATGTCTTAATGTCTGTTGGTTATTTTGTGTCGGATATCGGGTTATTGTCCGCGCATCCTTCACCGTGAATCTTAATCAATCCTCACTACTATAAACGCGTCAGGAATCAAAGATTTCACTTCAAGTAGTTTTTGTTCTATCTCGCGGCGGCTTTCGCTCTCACCGTATGTGTATTTGTACATTCCGTTCTCATGGAACTTGCCCGAGGGAACAAGACCGCAGAATGCCGGATCGGTTTCATCCATTTCCGTTTCAGAGGCGAGCAGCTGGATTTTGTAGACCATCTTTGTAGATGCTGCCGAGGAGGTGGATCCGGAATTCTCTTTTTCGGTTTCTGAAGCACCCCCTGCAATTGCGCCGCCGTTACCTTTTACGACAAATGTCTTAGTTCCGGATTTCGGGCGCCCCTGTATTTTCTTCTTGTCATCCTTGCCGGAATCATTCTTTTTCTTGGAAGAATCTTTCATAGAGGATGAGTCCTTCGTTTTTTTATCTTTCTTCTTTTTCTGTTTCTTCGATTTTTTGTCGCTGTCTGCCTCTTTAGCTACCGGTTCCGGTGCTTTCACTTCCTCTTTCTTCTGCTCCTGAACGGCAAGAAAGTCGGTCTCGCTTTTCAGCGTGATCGACTCTGTCTCGACAACTCTGTTGTCGGAGATTTTGCGTGCTGTTCCCGACCGTCGTTTACGTGGTGTGGAACCGCTCCGCGATGTCTTTGCCTGCGCTATGTGCTGACGCTCAGCTTTCTTTTCCTGAACCGGCGATGCCAATGTGTTGACTCCTCCGGAATCCTGCTGCGGCTCAGCCGATGCGGTGAATGTCTCTTCTGTCTTCAGCGGTTCCGGATTCTCTGTTGCCGGTTCAGCGGCTGCTGTCGGGTTGTGGAGAGATTTTATGTAGCTTTCCAAAGCGTTGAATAGCGACTGTGCGAGTTCCTGCTGTCCGGCTTCGGAGCTGAGGTATTTGGCTTGTGTCGGATTGCATATGAAGTCAAGCTCTACGAGTACGGAAGGCATTGATGTGGCCCACAGCACCCAGAATCCGGCCTGTTTCACTCCCCGGTCTTTGCGGCCTGCGGTCTTGACAAGTTCTTTCTGTGCCTTGTCGGCAAATTTCAGACTCTGGCCGAGATTCTTTTTCTGCGCCATCTCGAAGATGATGTATGATTCATCTTTCGAGGGGTCGAAACCGCTGTATTTCTGATGGTAGTTGTCCTCCAGCTCTATAACGGAGTTCTCACGCTGTGCTACCTTGAGGTTGTTGGCATCTTTCTGAGGACCGAGAGCGTAGACAGACGTACCCGACACGGTCTTGCGGTTGGGATTGCTCTTGTCGACAGAGTTGGTGTGGATTGAAATGAAGAGATTCCCTTTGTTGCGGTTGGCGATGTTGGCGCGTTCCTGCAAGCTTATGAAGGTGTCATCGTCGCGTGTCATCACAACTTTCACATCCTTCATCTTTTTCTTGACAAGAGCAGCGAATTTCTTGGCCACACCGAGGTTGATGGATTTCTCAGTTGCGCCGTTGTCTATCGCACCATGGTCATGACCTCCGTGACCTGCGTCAATGACCACTGTGAATTCGCGGGTTGCTTTGGTCTGGGTTTTCGATTTGCGCTTGGGTTCGGCCGATGCTGTCACTGCGAATATTATTCCGACCGCTACAAGTGTGGCCGTCATGGCTGTTCGCAGTGCAGTTGTGCTGATAATATGTGGAATCTTAAATTTCATTTATTTTTACAAAAAATGCTTTTGCTTCGTTCTCTTCTACAAAAAATGTTACTGTTTTGTTCTCTTGGGCTCGAATTTTTTAGGCGTGAAAATGAAGTCACGACCAAGATATTTCTCGCGCACCACAGGATTTGAAGCCAGTTCGGCGCTTGTTCCCTGGAAGAGCACACGTCCCTCGAAAAGCATGTAGGCGCGGTCGGTGATTCCGAGAATGGAGTCTGCCTTGTGGTCAGTGATGAGCACGCCGATATTCCTCTCTTTCAGGTGATAGACCACCTCCTGAATATCCTCGACGGCAATAGGGTCTACCGCAGCGAAGGGTTCGTCGAGCATTATGAACTTCGGGTTGATTGCCAGACATCGGGCAATCTCCGTTCGGCGGCGTTCTCCACCCGACAGGCTCGTTCCGAGATTGTGGCGCACATGGTTCAGGTTGAATTCCGAAATCAGCTGTTCGAGCTTGGCCTTCTGATACTCTTTTGAGGTGTGGGTCATCTCGAGTATGGCCTTGATATTGTTCTCCACGCTCAGAGTGCGGAACACAGAAGCCTCCTGCGGCAGGTAACCGATACCGATCTGTGCCCGTTTGTAGACCGGATATTCCGTTATGTCAACGTCATTGAGAAAGACACGGCCTTCATTGGGAGTGATTAGACCTACTGTCATGTAGAATGTAGTGGTCTTGCCGGCACCGTTCGGGCCGAGCAGTCCGACAATCTCACCCTGTGTCACTTCAATCGACACATGGTTGGCTACTGTCCGCTTGCCATATTTCTTTACAAGATTATCGGTACGGAGCACTCCCTTTTCCGGAACATCGACTTTTTCCGTAATGACTGTGTCGCCATCCGGACCTGCTACAATCTCCTGTTCCTTTATCTCAAGGGTGCGCATGTCGGGCACGTTGCCTTCAAGTTCCTGTTCCTCTTCGGGAGTAAGTCTTTCGGGTCGCGGCTGGTCCGGTTTTTTCAGTTTGTTATGAAGAAACGGAAAAATTTTCATCGTGCCGAAGGTGGGAGAAGTGAACGTATGTAGTCGGTGAGCAGCTTGATGGCTACATTGTTGCCTCCACCCTGTGGAATGATGAGGTCGGCGTAGCGTTTCGAAGGCTCTATATAAAGCTCGTGCATCGGTTTGAGTGTCTCCTGATAGCGGTCAATCACCATCTGGGGTGTGCGGCCGCGCTCCACGCAGTCGCGGCTTATCACGCGGATAAGACGCTCGTCGGCATCGGCATCCACAAAGACCTTCACGTCGAGCATGTCGCGCAGAGCCTTGTCGGTCAGCACGAGAATGCCTTCGACCACGATTACCTCCTTGGGTGTCAGATGGACAGTCTCTTTCTGACGCGAGCAGGTCAGAAAGTCGTATGTGGGCATCTCAACGTCCTTGCCCTCCTTCAGTTCCTGAATCTGGCGTGTGAGCAGTGACCATTCTATCGAGGCCGGCTCGTCGTAGTTCATCTTCAGACGCTCCTCAAGCGGGATATGGGCGTTGTCCTTATAATAACAGTCCTGTGGCATGACCACAACCTCGCCTGCAGGCAGACTCTCTATTATTTTGCGCACGACCGTAGTCTTGCCGCTGCCGGTTCCTCCGGCTATTCCGATTACCAACATGTCGTTATCTTTTTGGAGTATTGAGACACGTCCGGGTGCGGTTGCTCACCGTCCGGGCATGTCATGCTAACTTCCGGACACCTTGCAGACATCCGGACCGAAGCCATTATTTCAGACAAAATTAATAAAATCTGATTTGCACACCAAATTTTTTTGTAACTTTGCGTGTTTTATTGTCGGACGCATGTGGCTTCTCTGTTGTCCACATCAATTCCGGTTTGGGATTACGGATAGCGTGCTGTTGATTCAAATCCCTCAGTTCCAATTATAAACTGCATTTTAGCAAAATGATTGTAAGTTCTGTAAAGTCGTTCGGTCGATACTGCATGTTTGTCACGCAGGTATTCCGTATTCCCGACAAATGGCGGGAATTTTTCAAGAGTCTCATTTTTGAGATATATAAATTAGGTGTCGATTCGATACCTCTTGTCATCATTATCTCGCTTTTTATCGGTGCCGTGATCTGTATCCAGATGACAATCAACATCACTTCGCCGATGATTCCGAGATATGCCACCGGTATGGCTACCCGCGAGATTCTCGTGCTTGAGTTCTCATCTACGATGATGTGCCTCATATTGGCCGGCAAGGTCGGCTCTAACATAGCATCGGAAATCGGAACCATGCGTGTCACCGAGCAGATTGACGCCCTTGAGATCATGGGTCTCAACTCGGCCAATTTCATAGTGCTTCCCAAGATTATCGGATTCCTTATTTTCGTACCCGTGCTCTGTGTGCTCTCTATGTTCATGGGCCTGATAGGAGGGTGGTTTATAGCGCGGTTCACCGATATGATCTCCGTCGAGAACTATGTCTACGGAATACAGTCATTCTTCGTTCCATGGAACGTCTACTATTCTATAATAAAGACCGCCGTGTTCGCATACATCATCACTTCTGTCGCCGCTTATTATGGCTACTACGTGAAAGGCGGTGCCCTTGAGGTCGGAAAGGCGAGTACCAATGCGGTGGTGTCAAGCTCCATCATCATACTTCTCGCCGATGTCATACTCACTAAACTTCTGCTGCAATGATCGAGGCTAAACATGTTTCAAAATGGTTTGACGGGCAGAGAGTGCTCTATGATATCTCCGCTACGTTCGATACAGGAAAGACAAACCTTATTATAGGACAGTCAGGTTCGGGAAAGACAGTATTCATGAAGTGCCTTATCGGCCTTCTTACTCCTGAGGAGGGTGAGATTCTATATGATGGCCGTAAGTTCCGCGACCTCGACCTGAGTCAGAAGCGACAGCTGCGCTCCGAGATAGGTATGCTGTTCCAGGGTTCGGCTCTGTTCGACAATGAGACGGTGATGGGCAATGTGATGTTCCCGCTGAAGATGTTCAGCCCGATGTCGCATCAGGAGCAGGTAAAGCGTGCCCAGTTCTGTATAGACCGTGTGGGGTTGAAGAACGCCAATGACAAGTATCCCTCGGAGATTTCCGGAGGTATGCAGAAGCGTGTGGCCATTGCGCGCGCGATAGCCTTGAATCCGCGTTATCTTTTCTGCGACGAACCAAACTCCGGTCTTGACCCTCAGACTTCGATTCTTATTGATGAACTTCTGAGTGACATCACGCATGAGTACGGAATCACGACCATCATCAATACCCATGACATGAACTCGGTGCTCGGCATTGGTGAGAACATCGTGTTCATCAACAAGGGGCACTGTGACTGGAAAGGTAACGACCACACCATATATAAGAGCACAAATGTGGATTTGAACAACTTTGTTTTCGCCTCCCGGCTCTTCAAAGAGGTCAAACAATATCTCGAACGCAAGTACGAGAAGGACTCGAATAAGTAATTTTTCGACGGAAAGGGCAGTACCCTCTGAAATTTCTCAATTTTTGTCTGAAATTTTCTGTGTGGGTAAATATCCTAAAATCAGAGTGATATAATTCGGGCTCAAAAAAAGTTGAAAAAATTTTAAAATTTTTTGCTGAAAAATTTGGTGGAGTCAGAAAAAAGCACTAATTTTGCAGTGTCAAAAGGGAACAACCTGAGACACTGAAAAGAGATTCAGTCACAAAATTGCCTTGTGGTGTAATGGTAGCACACCGGATTCTGGTTCCGTTTGTGAGAGTTCGAGTCTTTCCAAGGCAACACAAAGAGAGTTACTCCGGTAGCTCTCTTTTTCGTTTATACCCTCACGCATCGCCCAAGCATCAGGCATATTCCGGGTCAATGCAAATACCGGGTACGGATAAACTATTCTATATCCTTGTTGTCTGAATAGAAAAAAGCTCAGTATGAAACAAGTTCTTCTCATTATTTCACTTCTTTGTGCATTTATTTCAGCTAATGCACAATATTATTATCCCTATGATACCAGTAATTATTACTATGATGATGCTCCAAGCCTCATAATTCAAAAAGACCGAATTATGGGCTGGTACGTTTCTGACCTTGACGGCAATCGTATTAGTGATTACTATAAAGAAATACGTCCTTATAGCCAAGGAGCAGCCGCTGTACAGGACAAAATTATGGGTTGGTGTTTCATAAATCTTTCGGGGAAAAGATTTACAGACTATTACACAGAAGTTGATGATTTTCACGAGGGCTACGCCCTTGTCAAAGACAAAGTTATGGGGTGGACATTTATCAATGGACAAGGTAATAAACTCGTATATGATTATTTTGATGAAGCCTATCCCTTTCATCGAGGGGTGGCACTCGTTAAAGATAAAGTAATGGGGTGGTACCTCCTAAACACCGCAGGTAAAAGGATAACTGATTATCACAAAACGCCTTGGGATTTCAAACCGGCTCAACCACCTCGCAGACCGTGGTAAAAATTACGCTTTCGGTTTGTTCTTGCGGTTGCGCTCTATGATGTCGGCGAATGATTTTGGCAACCGCACGTTGTATAGGTCGTATGCCTCGTCAAACAGCGGTGCAATCTGCTCGTCGGTGAAACCGGCTATTCCGCAGCCGATGCGCGTTACATAGAATGTATTCTGGTCCCACTCGCGGGCAAGGTTGATAAACTCATCGACATATGGCTTGATGGTCTCGACTCCTCCCTGCATTGTCGGAATGGCGTATGACTGGCCCTGAAGGCCGACTCCCTGTCCCATGATTGCGCCGAATCTTTGACGCGCGACGCGTGCCGCACCTCCACCATGCATGCCCTGAAGATTGCTTCCGAAAACAAAAATATCGTCCGGTCCAAGTTCAGTGATATTCTCCGGAGTGTACTCTCTGCTCATATTTTTCTAATTTTATATGTTTGTATTCATTCGGTTTTGCAAATGTAACCCATTTTGCCGTTTATTGCAAATAATAAGTGAATTATCGTCCGTAAGCTCGAAGTTTAAACAATTTGTCATGTCATTTATTTTGCTTAAATTTGTGCGTTACCGAACGGAGCGGCAGGAGTGAAATCTCCGTTCTTAAAAATGAAATATAAACGGTTATGAGACATATAAAATTCCCGGACAGCATTGACACTGTCAACAGGAGGCTGCCATTCTTCCTCGCCACCGAGGAATGGGTTGCAAGGAAGTTGCCGGCAGGTGACTATTTTTTCTCGTGGCAGGTTGATCCGACGGTCATCTGCGGACGCAATCAGGATATTTCGAAGGAAGTGGATCTTGAATATTGCAAAAACAATGGTATCGATGTCGTCCGCAGGCGCAGTGGTGGAGGAGCCGTCTTTGCCGACCGTGAGAACTTCATGTTCTCATATATTACAGATGGAGACGATATAACCGCGGAATTTGCGAAATATACATCTATGATTGCAGACGCACTTTGTCGAATCGGTATAGATGCGGTCGCCACAGGTCGCAATGACATAACCATCGACGGTAAGAAAGTTTCAGGCAACGCGTTCTACCATATACCCGGACGATGCATAGCTCATGGCACTATGCTCTATCATTTCAATCCGGTACACATTTCAAATGCCCTCACTCCCTCAAGAGCAAAACTTGAATCGAAGGGAGTCAAGTCCGTGCAATCGCGTGTTACCTGTCTGCAAACCGAGGGAATCACACACTCTCCTTCTGAGTTCGAGGAGTACATGATTCGCTCAATCACTGACGGAAACCCATATATTGTAACCGAAAATGACCTTGATGAGATAGTAGCAATCGAAAATCATTACTACGACCCGTCGTTCATGAGAATGGACGGTAAGAGGAAATCAGACGGAGCATCGGTCAATGGTCAGCGTCTTGTCACAAACCAGATGCGTCTTGACGGAGTAGGGGAGTTCCAGATTGAATACAGTCTTGACGCTGATAGCAGAATTAGAGATTTCCACATCTCGGGAGACTTCTTCATGAGCGAGGATGTAGACCGCATGATATGCAACAGGCTTAACGGTGTAGTCTGCGAAGAAGCAGAGCTTACAGCAGCAATCCGCGACATCAATCCCGAGGCTGTAATTCCCGGTCTGACTCCGGTCAAACTACTCGGACTGATTACTGGCAGATGAATCGGAGGCCGTCCCATAAAAGTCCACATAGATGGCTTCTTTTATGCGATGGACCCCTAAAGCAGCAGAATGTAACAAAAGACTTATGGCAATATACTCGTATACATTTTCCCCCACTGGAACATCCGCTAAAATCCTCAAAGGTATTTTGGCAGGAATAATCGATAATATTGATGTTGAGTCAGTTTACTCAGACCTTACTAAGTCGGGTATCGACAGAAAAAGTTTCTCCTCCGATGATTTGATGATTGTATCCGCGCCTGTTTATGGCGGTAAAATCGCACCTCTTGTCAAACAACGTCTTGAGGGAATATCCGGCGACGGTACCAAATGTATAGTGGTAGCTGTCTATGGTAACCGGGCATTCGAGAAAGCGGTTAACGACCTTGCGGGTTGGTTGACGGAGCGAGGCTTCATTGTCTGTGGCGCGGCCGCTTTTATCGGCGAGCACTCCTATAGCACTGATACCACTCCGATAGCGAAGGGGCGGCCGACGCAACAAGATTTATCCGAGGCACGCGCTTTCGGAACTGCCATTGCAGCAAGATTGCATGATGGAACTTTGAGGGAGATAGACACAACGCACCTTGAAGATGAAGAGTCTCCGGCAGAGTTCCTGAAAAACTTCAGGAACTTTGTCATGGAATACCAGCGTCAGCAAACTGAATCACCAAAGCGTTATCTCCCGGAAATCGACGCTACGCGATGTGACCAATGCGGCGTATGCACAGACGTGTGTCCTACTGGGGCTATTTCTCCCGATACACTTGAAGTTGACCCGTCCAAGTGCATCAAATGCTGCGCCTGCGTGAAATGCTGCCCCAACAGCGCCCGTACCCTCTTCACTACCTTCGCGCTCCCTCTCTCCCAAAACTTCTCCACCCCAAAATCTCCGCGCTGGCTCATCTGACCAAACTGCTTCCACAATATAATATGGCGGGACGGCTACATGCC
>CAJTQV010000010.1 GCA_910578385.1 uncultured Muribaculaceae bacterium
GCGCGGGGACGGGGGAGCGCGACGGTGGTCGCGCCACACCCGGCGGGCCAAGCCCGCCAGACGCGGAGAGGGGACTTCGGGCTTCCGCCCTCACACTGCACCACGGGGACGGCGGGGCGCGGACGGCAGTGCGCGGGCGGCGGTTCCTGTTGCAAAGATGGGGAAATTTTTTGGATTTTGGGGCGGTTGTAGGGAGGTGTTTTATAACATGTTTTTAGGTAAATATTTGGTTGGTAGGGTTTTGCGATTTTAGTGTAGAGGTGTTGTAGGGGTGCTGTTTTGGGGCGGTAGGGGTCGGATAGGGGCGTTTTTGTTGCAGATGGAGGAGGCGCGGCGTAATTTTGCGGCGTCGATTCTGAGGAACCGGCAACCGCTGAAACAAAATTGAAAAACAAACAGCAATGCACGCAGCAGGGCAAGACCGTGAGATTGGTAGGCACGCAGCAGGGCAAGACCGTGAGATCGGGAAGCACGCAGCAGGGCAAGACCGGAAGATTGGTGGCACGCTGCGGGGCAGAGCTGGAAGAATGAAAAACAAAACAAAATTTAAACATTGCTTTATGAAAACTTTTACTTGGATGGCGCTTGGCGCCGCAGTGGCTTTCGCAGCCGTATGTCCCGTAACCGCTTCGGCACAGGATTACCTGTGTGACCCTTCGAATTCTCTCGTGCTGGAGAAGAGTGTGAGCGAACTCAGTTATATAGTGCTCTCCGACCGCGCTGTTTCGCAGTTCGAGGCCAAGGGCACGAAGATGGCCTATATCGGCCCCGACGGCCAGGACTTTCCCCGTCCTCTCTATTATTGGGCAGGTATCGGAGCCGGTGACGAGTCAATGCCCCGCGTGGACTTCGACGAGGGTGGCTATATCTCGCAGAAAGTTCTCGGTAACAGCTCTTGGTCAGGCGCGGGTATCGCCGTCAGAGAGCCTCTGGATCTGACAATGATCACAAACGACACCCGTTTCCACATGGCCTATATGACCCCGACCGAGAACGCTCCCGAGTCTGTCTGCTTCATCCTTCTGGATAAGCCGGAGATCGGATCGACTCCCGGAAAGTTCGCCATCGGTGCCAATTACAACGACAACGGAGTGATTATCCCGACAATGGGAGCCATCACAGCCGATTGGCAGGGACTTGATTTCAGCATCGGCGACCTCAAGAAACTCTGGCCGGCGTTCAATCCCAATCATCTGGATGCCTGGGAGGGCAACCTGCTCTCATGGCTTGCCGGCAACACAGCCAACACCACCTTCGCAATCGACGCAGTCTACTTCTATAATGTGTCGGAAAACGGCGGCAGCGGCGTGGCCATGACCGAGGGTGAGAATCTTGGCCTGACCGTGACAGACCGTACGGTGAATGTGCTCGGAGGTCAGGGCATAGTGCTCTGCGACATGGCAGGACGCGTGGTGAAGAGCACCGAAGGAAGCGCCCTCGGACTCGACGGACTTCAGGGCGGTGTGTATGTGGCCCGCTCAGGCAACAAGAGTGTGAAAGTATCTGTACGATAACATACTGAAATTCCGTGTGCGGCCAATCACGGCCGCACACGGAATGGAACAAGAATAGGATTATGAGAACCGGAAGAATCATGGCCGGTGCACTCGTGGCAATGGTTGCGCTCGCGGGCGCAGCCAAAAGCCCGAAGCGCGGAGTGAGCGAGAATGAGTTTCAGTTCAAGGCCCAATATGCCGCCATCAAGCCCGGAGTGAGCTGGTTTTACAGCTGGGGTCCGTCGGTTGGCCGCTACCTTGCCAACGAAGAGGGCATGGAGTTTGTGCCGATGTGCTGGAACGGCGCTTATGATGCCGCCGAGATCCGCAGCTATGTCACGGCGCATCCGGAAGTGAGATATCTCCTCGGCTTCAACGAGCCGAACTTCAGCAATCAGGCGAACATGACCCCGGCCGAGGCGGCAGCCAAATGGCCCGGAGTGCAGGCACTGGCCGCGGAGTTGGGGCTGGAGTTAGTGGCACCGGCACTGAACTATTCGCCCAATCCGCCGTATCAGGACCCGGTGAAATGGATGGATGAGTTTGTGGCTCTTGTCGGACCGGATGCCTTCGACTACACGGCCGTACACAGCTACGGAGGTGTGGAGGTGATGAAGACGCTCGCCGAGACATTCCATGACAAATACGGGAAGCCGGTATGGGTGACCGAATTCTGCTATTGGCCCGAAGAGGGCAATCCCAACAGCACGGTGCGTCCGGAGGCGCAGATCTCGGTGATGATGCAGAGTGTGGAATGGTTGGAGAAGACCCCGTGGATATACCGCTACGCATGGTTCAAGGCGATAGGTAACTCCAGCGCCGACAAAGGCCCGAACTTCGGACTGCTGATTTCAGGACATGGCGAGGATCCCCGCGAACTGTCGGAACAGGGGCTTGTCTACGAGAATCTCTGGAACTTCGACACCGAGCACTGGAACGCTACCGGAGAATGGGTGCCCGCTGCGAACTACATATCCCAATACGGGTGTCTGTTAGGCAGCAAGGGGGGCACATGCGAAGGGAACAGCCTGCCGATAGAGGTGACGCGCTTCAACGGCGGCTCATGGCTGGACTATCAGTTTGAAGTGGCGAGTGCCGGTGACTATGTGCTGACGCTCCGGGTGAGCGGTCAGGGAGAGCCGACGCGCTTCGACCCCTGTGTGGAAATCCGTTCGGTCGATGCCGCCGGAGAAGAGGTGACGCTGACCGAAGCCCGCACATTCACGCTGAGCGGCGATGACTCGAAATATTCCGATGTAAACTTCTTCATGCACCTTGATGCCGGGCACACCACCCTGCGGGTTGCCGATGCCAACTCCGCACGGCCGAGCGGGCTGCGGATAGCGGCCGTGCGCTTGGGCGACGCGAGCGGCGTGGCGCTGACGGCAGCCGATGCTGCGGCAGTGGATGTCTATGGCGTGGATGGCGTTTGCCTGAAGCGTGGTGTGAGCCGGTCAGAGGCTGCTGCGGGACTTGCGCGGGGTGTGTATGTGATCGGTGGGGAGAAGGTGAGAATCTTATAAGGTAGTTAAGGTTTTTAAGGTTCTTAAGGTTTTTAAGAGGGGGTTGAAAGGGGTAATTTACAATCAGACAAAACAGAAAACAAAATATGAAAAAGATAATGACAATAGTGGCCGGTGTGGCAGTGGCCGGAGCCGCGGCACTTGCCCTTGACTGGAACACTCAGGAGAATCTCGCGCTGAACGCGCAGGTTGTGACATCTTCGGTAAGACCCGGCGAAGGTGACCGTCCTGAAAACATAACCGACGGCAACACCGGTTCAAGGTGGCAGGCAATCGAGAAGGCCAATGCCGTCAGCCCCGACTGGGTGATAATCGACCTCGGCGAGAGCAAGACTTTCACCGATGTGGAGATAATTTGGGAAAATTCGCATCCGAAGACCTATTCGGTGTATGTGACAGAGACAGCAATCCCTTACGCACAGCAGAACTTCGGAACAGAAGAGGAGCCGGTGAACTACAACGTGATTGATGCCGGCTGGCTTGAAAACGCTACGGCGACATTTGCCGGAGGCGAGGACAGCGAGGCCGGTTACACGGAGACCCTGACATCGGAGACTGCTCTGACCGGACGCTACATCCTTATATATGGAGAGACATACAACAACTGGGCGACCGACTGGGGAATGTGTATCTATGAGGTGCGCGTTGCCAACATCGGCGACCGTGACAAAGTGACAACCCTCACGCTCAACGACGTGACCGTCAAAGAGGGTGCAACAGCCGAGGTGAAGGTAGAGGCAAAGAATGCCGCCGGATCTGTGGTTGACCTCAGCAAGGTTGAGAACCTGACACTGACCTGTTCGGAGCCTGACGCCGTTGAGATCAGCGGAGGCGAGGATGGCGTGTACAGCGTGAAGACCCTGCGGTATGGCAACTACACCCTGACGGCAACCTGCGAGGCAGATGGCGAGACCGTAACCGGCAGCTCGGTGCTGACAGTAAGCTACGTATGGAAAGGAGTGAACATCGCGCAGGGAAAGCCGGCATGGGGCCGCACCGCCCCGGCAGAACCGACAGAAGATGGTGACGAGGTAGAAGAGATAGTTATCCCGAATCCGGCATCGAATGCGGTGGACGGAGACGTGGAGACATACTACGAATACAACGGCGGCTGGTCAGAAGGCTGGGTAATCGTTGACCTTGGCAAAGACCATATCATCGATACTCTCGCGGCGGAATTTGCCGAGAAAGGTAACGGAGACTTCCGGTTCGCATATGCGCAGGAAGGCGCTGCAATGCCCGAAGAGGACCAGAATCTGAAAAACGTCACACTCGAAGGGTGGACACTCTGCCCTGTCCAGAAACGCAGCGCGTACTCTACAACCCTTTATCAGCCTGAGAACCGGGTTGTGGCACGTTATATCGCAGTCATAGATGGCGATTCGCCCGCGCAAAATGCCCAGACAGCCGAGATTTATGTGGCCGGAGAGGAGTATACCGCCCCCCAGGCGACAAGCATCGAGGTCAGCGCATCGGCCGACCATCTGCTGACAGGCGAGAAAGTCACGCTCAATGCCCGTGTGCTTGACCAGTATGGCGCAGAGTTCCCGGTAGAGGAGGGTTCGGTAGATTTCGTAGACGAATACGGGTATGTGAACGGTAACGAGTTTGAGTCGGCGGAAAAGGGACTGTTTGAGGTGAAGGCACTCTACGGAGAGCTTGAGTCAGCACCCTGCTACATACATGTGGCCGCGAAGAAAGAGTCATACTTCTTCCCCTGGATGTGTCCCGTGACCTTCGGCGACGAGACACTGTCGCCCGAGGATTATACAGGCCATGTGCTTGCCAACACCGCCGACACAACAGTGGCCGAATGGAACGACGAAGACATCGCAGCCGGGAAGGCACTCCGTATAGACCTTGGCGACGAATGTGACATAGACATGATGACGCTCCGCTGGGAGGCGGCATGTCCGAAGTCATACACAGTAACCTTGGAAGACAATGCCGGAAACCGTGAGGTGGTTGAGATTGAGACCGAGCGTGGAGTGGATGGCAATGTGACCGACCGCATCTACAAGCCCGTAGCATCGGCACCGGAGGGACCGGCACGCGCCAACGCCCTGACAGCAGGCAACATGACAAAAGTGCGTTACATAACCGTAGTTCCCAAAGAGTCGAACAACAGCAACGGCTGGAGCAACAAGCTCTTCGGCATAGCGCTTTACGGTGCGCCCGGAGCCGGCATACCGACGAGCGTGGTATCGCTGCCCGGAGCAGAGGCTGGCGCAGTAGATGTCTACAGCATCAGCGGTGCGGTGGTTCGTCGCGGAGCAGAGGCCGGAGCCGCGCTTCAGGGACTTCCCAAGGGAGTGTACGTTGTGAACGGCAAGAAAATCGTGATATAAAAGTTGTTAGTAGGTAAAGAAAACCGCAGGGACTCCGGGAAGGAGACCCTGCGGTTGTGCTTTTTTGGGGGAGGTCAGAGCTGGATTTTGTGGCCGTTGACGATGTAGAGGCCGGAGGGAAGACCGTCGGTGGCTGTGGCAGCATCCACGTTGTGACGGACCCGGAGACCGGTCATGGTGTAGACATCGGTCAGATGGGGCGCGTCGGGGGCTGTGTCGACCGATTCTATGCCGGTGGCTATCGCGCGTGCGTGTATTTCAGTGAAGTTTTTCCAGCCGGCAGCCGCCTGGTATTCAGGTATGTCGGCCTCCGATTCGACATAGAGAGGTGCGGAATACTGGGTGGTGTAGAAAGAGTTGTCTTTCATAGTGGGAGGTACATCCTGTGTACACCATACTTCGGCCATGGAACCTTCACGCCAGAAAGCAAGGTCTTCGATGGTGAGAGTCGGGGTTGTTGACTTTGTGGCCGCAGGGAGGATTATGAGCTTCTGTATGTTGCAATGCTCGAAAGCCTGATATGCGATTCTTGTGACAGAGCCGGGGATAATCAGAGTGTCCTGACCCAGGCAAGGGTCGGTGGCTTCAGGAGCACTGAAAGCAGAGGCTCCGATTGTGGTCAGAGTCCAGGGGAGCGAGACATCGGTCAGCGGGCAGTAATAGAATGTGTAGTTGCCGATGACTTCCAGAGATTCGGGGAGAACTATGGTTTCCAGAGCCGGGTCGCGGTGATTTTCGTCCCAGAAGATATAAGTCACTTTGGTGCCTGATGCTGAGCCGAGAGCCGTGATGCCTGTATTGCCTAAGTCGAGTTCGGTCAAGGATGTGCAGCCGACGAAGCTGCCTGTTCCGAGCGATTCGAGCGAAGAAGGCACCGTGACCTGGACGAGCGACGTGCAACCTAAGAAGAGGCTGTCGGGGATGGCCTGTATGCCTGAAGGAATCGAGACCGTCTCAAGCATGGTGTTGTTGATGAAGGCACCGTTGGCGAGAGAGGTCACTTCGTAGTCTGTGCCCTGATATGATACAGACTGTGGAATATCGATGGAAGTCGCGTCGCTGCCCGAGACGAGGCCGTCGAAAGAAACGTCGGCGTTTCTGGAGTCGGTGACGGTGAAGCGGAAGCCGTCGGACTCGAACGATTCAGCCGAAGCTGATGTCATGGCGGTCAGGAGGGCCGCAGCCGCGAGGGTGAGGGGTAAAAATTTTTTCATAGCCTTGTGTGTTTTTCTGTGTAAAATGTGTGCTTTTGAAGTGGGGGTGTGTGCTCCCTTTTTCAGTTAACGCGCGGCGGGGCGGAAAGGTTGGAGCGGGGGGCTTTCGGGCTTCCGCCCTCACACAGCACCACGGGGGCTTTGGTTGCACACGGTGGGGAGGTGAAGCTCCGGTAGGGGGTGGTGAACGCTGGTAGGGGGGAGCTGAAGCTCTGCACGGGGGACAAATAATGTCGGTTACGTAAAAAATAGTTGTGGATTTGGACTAAAAGTGTTAGTTTTGTGTTTTAACATAATAAGAGGCTTTAGGTTTTAGGCTTTAGGTTTTAGAGCTTAGGCCGGTGGGGGTGTAGGGCTTATAAGGCTTATGGGGCTTATAGGCCTTATAAAATCGGGGTGTGATAAATAAAATGGGGGTGAGATAAGATGGGGTGTGGATTTTACTAATAAGATATAACCGTATGAAGAAAGGTGATAAAAGCAGGGGGAAGAGGATACGTAAGCAGGATCTTCTCCAGAAGATAGTGGAGTTTCTCCAGCAACAGAATAAACAGAGTTTCAATTATAAGCAGATTGCGTTCGGAATAGGTGTGGAGAATCCGGCGCAGCGGCTCGATGTGCTCAATGCGCTCGATGAGCTTGTGGCTGCCGATGATATTCTTGAGGTTGACCTCGGGAAGTATAAGGCCAAGAGCAACCGTGGCGTGGAGAGCACCGGTTACTTCGTGCGCCGCAGCAACGGCAAGAATGCCGTGGTCGTTGATGACGAGATGATCATGGTGGCCGAGCGCAATTCTATGCACGCGCTCAATGGCGACAAGGTGCGCGTGGTTGTCTCTGCAGCCCGCAAGGGAGCTGATCCCGAGGCGCGCGTGATCGAGATTATCGAGGCCAAGGAGCAGCAGTTTGTCGGAACCCTGAAAATTGACAAGAACTATTCGGCCCTCGTGAGCGACTCGAAATTCCTCGCGGCCGACATCATCATACCGCGCAACAAGCTCAAGGGCGGCAAGAACGGCGACAAGGCCGTGGCCCGTATCGTGCAGTGGCGCGATGACGAGATGAACCCTCGCGGCGAGGTGATAGACATCCTCGGCGTGAAGGGTGAGAACAATGCCGAGATGCACGCCATCTTAGCTGAGTTCGGACTTCCTTACAAGTATCCGGAGAATGTGGAGAAAGCCGCACAGCGTATCAACGCCGGCATCACACCCGAAGAGGTCGCCAAGCGTGAGGATTTCCGCGGAGTGACGACCTTCACCATCGACCCGCGCGATGCCAAAGACTTCGACGACGCGCTCTCAATCCGCCAGCTCGCCAACGGCAACTGGGAGGTGGGTGTGCATATCGCCGATGTGACACACTATGTAAAGCCCGGTTCGGTGATAGACAAAGAGGCTCAGAAACGTGCGACGAGCGTCTACCTCGTGGACCGCACGATTCCGATGCTTCCGGAGCGGTTGTCAAACGGCATCTGTTCACTGCGTCCCGACGAGGAGAAACTGACATTCTCAGCCATCTTCGAGCTCGACTCGAAAGCCAACGTGGTGAACAGCCGCATTGGCCGCACGGTGATAAAGAGCGACCGCCGCTTCACATACGAAGAGGCCCAGGAGATAATCGAGACCGGAAAAGGGGAGTACTCGCGTGAGCTTGAAGTGCTCAACAAACTCGCCCAGGAACTTCGCCGCCGCCGTTATCAGCAGGGTGCGTTGGAGTTCGACCGCGCCGAGGTGCGCTTCGAGATAGATGAGAACGGCAAGCCCGTGAACGTCTACTTCAAAGAATCGAAAGAGGCCAACAAACTTATCGAGGAGTTCATGCTTCTCGCCAACCTGACCGTGGCAGAGTCGGTCGGAAAGGTCGGCAAGAACAAGAAAGCCAAGAGCTTCGTCTATCGTGTGCATGACAATCCCGACACCGAGAAAATCGGCAACCTCGCCCTGATAGCGTCGCGCTTCGGCTACAAGCTCGTGACCGACGGCAGCACGCGAGAGGTGAACAAGAGCGTGAACCGTCTGCTCCGCGACGTGAAAGGAAAAGGGGAGGAGAACATGCTCTCCATACTTGCTATCCGCTCGATGGCCAAGGCGGTTTACACCACCGACAATATCGGCCACTACGGACTCGCCATGCCCTACTACACCCACTTCACTTCGCCGATACGCCGTTATCCGGACATGATGGTACACCGTCTGCTGGCGAAATATGCCGAAGGCGGGCGCAGTGCCGACAAACTCAAACTTGAGGAGGAATGCAAGCATGACAGCGACATGGAGCAGCTGGCATCGAACGCCGAGCGCGCCTCGATACGCTACAAGCAGGTGGAGTTCATGAAAGACCGCCTCGGAGAGGTTTACGACGGAGTTATCTCCGGAGTGACAGAGTGGGGTTTCTATGTGGAGCTGACCGAGAGCATGTGCGAGGGACTGGTGCCCATCCGCGACCTTGCCGACGACTACTACGACCTCGACGACAAGAACTACTGCCTGATAGGCCGTCGTCACGGGGTGCGCTACACACTCGGAGACCAGGTGAAAGTGCAGGTTGCCCGCGCCGACCTTGAGCGCAAGCAGCTCGACTTCGCCCTGATCGATGACAAAGGTAACCCCAACAAGCCCCTCAAACCGGTGGAGCAGCGCAAGCCAGGCAAACGCCATGAGCCGAAGAACCGCCGTAACAGAAAGCAGAAATAAACAGAAAGCAATCATAAACCTACATAAGCAGCGGCGTAGTTAAGAACTGCGCCGCTCAATAACAATCAATACCACTGTACCAGATGAAGAGAAAAACTTCAGGACTTTGGGTTGCGGCTACCCTGATGGGGTGTGCCGCCGGCCCTGCATTTGCCGCTACCGACAACGGAGTGATCGTACAGACCGACGCATACCGTTGGAGCGGTGACACAATCTATCAGAACGAGTTCAAGGCATGGGCCGAAAGCCCCGTGCATATCCGGAGCACCTACAAGGGGCGTCCCGGATACTTCATGCCCGTCACCCAGGAATGGAAGCAGGTGAACGACCTGCGGCCTTATCCTGTGCTCAAAGGGGGCAATATGCTGCATCAGGCTATATACAATATGGGCCTTGACGAGATGGTCAACGCCGTAGAGCCTGACACAACACTACGCACCGGCAAGGAATGGGCCGGAGTATGGACACGCGACGTGAGCTATTCCATAATCCTCTCGATGGCCGCCCTTCAGCCCGAGGCATCAATGATCTCGCTGATGAAGAAAGTCAACCCGTCGGGACAGATTATCCAGGATACAGGTTCTGGTGGTGCATGGCCAATTTCGACCGACCGTATGATCTGGGTTGTCGCCGCATATGAGATCTACAAGGTGACCGGCGACAAGGCGTGGCTTGAGAAAGTGTATCCGATCGCACTCCGCAGCATCGAGAAAGATGACAAGACCATACGCAGCGAGCGCGGGCTGGTGAAGGGAGAGACCTCCTTCATAGACTGGCGTGAGCAGAGCTATCCGAAATGGATGCAGACTATGGACATATCGCAGAGCGAGGCCATGGGCACCAATGTGCTTTATGCCGCCGCGCTCAAAGCCGTTTCGGAGATGGCCACCGACATGGGACAGAAGAAAGTGGCGGCAGAGTATGCCGCCAAGGCCGATGAGCTTTCCGCGCAGATAGACAAGACTTTCTATATGCCTGAGAAAGGTTACTACGGCATGTACACCTATGGCCGCGACAACAAGATACTGAACCCGCGTGCCGAGACACTCGGCGAGGCCCTGGCGATACTCTACGACATCGCTCCGGCGGAGCGTCAGAAGGAGATTTCGCAGAATAATCCGACCACACCTTTCGGTCCGGCAATCTTCTATCCGCAGATAGCCGACATGCCGAACTACCACAACAATGCCTTGTGGCCTTTCGTGGGTGCATACTGGACACTTGCCCAGGCCAAGGCAGGCAACGAGGCCGGAGTTGTGGAGGGCATCGGTTCGATATTCCGTCCCGCCGCCCTGTTCGCGACCAACAAGGAGAACTTCAATCTCGACAACGGAGACTACTACACGGAGCTGAATTCGTCGAACATGCTCTGGTCGCTGGCCGGAAATCTTGCCGTCACACAGCAGATACTTTTCGGTATCCATTTCGAGAAAGATGGACTGCGGGTCGCTCCGTTCGTGCCTGAGGCATTCGGTGCCGACCGCACGTTGGAGAACTTCCCCTACCGCGGTGCGCGTCTTGACATAACCGTCAAGGGATATGGCGACCGAGTGAAGTCGATGACACTCAACGGCAAGAGCATCGACCCGGCGAAGACCATACCGGCCAAGCAGCTCGCCAAGGGTGGCAGCATCGTGGTCGAGATGGCCAACGAGCCGATTGCCCCGATGAAGATAAACCGCGTGGCCAACCTCAAGGCTCCGCTCACCCCGACAACATGGATGGAGGCATCGGCAGACCTTGGCGCAACGGGTGTTCCGACAATGAACCTGCTGCGCTGGAATCCGATAGAGTATATCGGTGAATACATCGTGCTCAAAGATGGGCAGGAAGTTGCACGCACACATGAGACTCAGTATGCCGCCACGACGCCTGGTGAATGGCAGGTGATCGGCGTTGCCGGCGACGGTACGCAGGGCTTCGCTTCAGAGCCCCGCAGCAACCGGGCGGTGTACACCGTCGAGTTTGCCGGAGAGGGGACAGCCATGATCTCGAAGGAGGTTTCATACAAGTCGCGAGGCGGTGTGAAGGGTTACTTCGGCGAAGGATTTGTCGAGACAGACCGCACGTTGCCTACGCGCAGTGTCGAGATAGAGGTTCCAAAGGCAGGGGTTTACTCCGTGGCTGTGAGATACGCCAACGGCAATGGACCCGTCAACACAGAGAACAAGGCAGCGGTGCGCACATTGGGTGTGGATGGTGCCAATGTCGGTACGCTGGTCATGCCCCAGCGCGGTGTCGGCAACTGGAATGACTGGGGAATGTCGAACGGAGTGCAAGTTTCTCTCACCCCCGGCAAACATACCCTGACAGTGGAGTATCTACCTGAGGATGAGAATATGAACATCACTACAAACCATGCCCTTATGGACAGAATTGTGGTGGAGCGAGTAAAATAATTTTGTAGATTCAGAAAAAAGTTGTAATTTTGCATCGGGTGAGTCCTGCACGACCAGCTCCCCGTTAATCCCCCAGGTCTTGACCGAAGCAAGGGTAGCGGGTTGAGCGGTGCGATGCAGGTAGCTCGCCCACTCGCCTCTTTAGCTCAGTTGGCCAGAGCACGTGATTTGTAATCTCGGGGTCGTTGGTTCGAATCCGACAAGAGGCTCAAAGCGATGCTTGCACGGGCGTTAACGCCCGGCAAACGTAAATACAATGTTTTTCATAATTTTGTTTTGGCGGTGTGTTTAGTGATAAACGCGCCGTTTTTTTGTTATAGGGGGAAGGGAGTGAAAACCTGCAGGTTTTCACCACTCGACAGGGACTCGGGAGGACTCGGGCTGCCGGGGCGCTTGGGGATTCGGGCTTCCGCCCTCACACAGATGCGAGGAGCGGGGGAGGTTTAACTTAAGAAGATTTGGATATGGTGATTTTTAATTCGAGCTTCATGATTGAGAGGGAGCGGGAAGGGGAGTTCTTGAACTGGCTGCGCGGTGAAATCGCGGGGCTTAAGGGTGTTGCTGCCATGCGCGTTTCGGCTATGAGGGAGGCCGGGGGCGTGGATTACAGGGAGGCCGAGGGGCAGACTGTGGCTTTTCAGGTGGAATTCGAGCGGATCGAGGAGGCGCGCAAGTGGGGGCGCGAGGTCTTCGCTACACTGGCTTCACGGTTTGAGGAGCGGTTCGGGCCGCAGGCTTTGGTTTTTACCTCGATTTTTGAGGAGGTAGGGTGAAAGAACCAGGGAGATGGTTAGGATGACGGGTCTGACAGGTCTGACGGGTCTGACTGGTTTGACAAGTCGGACAGGTCGGACAGGTCGGACGGCTCCGGGTGGTTTAAGTTGACAGGATATGGATGAGAAAGTGAGAGGGTATGAGCGGGTTATCATGGGGATTGACCCGGGTACCAATGTGATGGGGTATGGGGTGCTCGGTGTGAACGGGAAGAAGACCGAGGTGATTGTGTTGGGGGTAATCCAGCTGAGCAAGTTCGAGAGCCATTACAAGCGGTTGCACCGCATTTTCGAGCGCGTGTCGGGGTTGGCGGCGCAGTATCTGCCCGATGAGGTTGCTCTGGAGGCACCGTTTTTCGGGAAGAATGTGCAGTCGATGCTGAAGCTCGGGCGTGCGCAGGGGGTGGCGATGGCGGCGGTGCTCAGCCGCGACATTCCGGTGGCGGAGTATGCCCCGCGCACCATCAAGATGGCCGTGACCGGCAACGGTCAGGCCTCGAAGGAGCAGGTGGCGAATATGCTCAAGCATCTGCTGCATATGACCGACGACCAGATGCCCAAGTTGCTTGACGCTACAGATGCTCTTGCTGTGGCACTTACGCACTTTTATGAGACAGGTAAGCCCGAGGTGGCGAAAGGGCCGAAAAGTTGGGCGGAATTCCTTGCAAAAAATCCTGAACGTCTGGCACCGAGGAGGAAGTGAAAAAATTGGGAGCCGTGAGGGTTAAAAATTTTTAAGATTCGGAAATTATACATATATTTGCGTGTTTATAGGGTTGGGGGATTATTGGGCTTATGGGTCTGATAGGGCTAATAGGGCTTATGGGTCTAATGGGGCTAATAGGGGGGTGACTTAGAATGTAAAACCAGAAAACGCAAAATATATGGATAGATATGAGGAGGTGATCTCCAAGAGTAAGGTCACGACAGATGATGCGGCTGTTAAGGCTGCGGTTGCCAAGATACTTGAGAAAACCGGTGAGAATGATACCCCGGAGGTGCACAAGTTCCTGTTGGGCAGCATTGACCTGACTACTCTGAGCAGTGAGGACAGCGACCGGAGTGTGGCCGAGTTCACGCGCCGTGTGAATGATTTCGAGAATGAGTATCCGCAGTATCCGCATGTGGCGGCTATCTGTGTGTACAGTAATTTCGCCGAGGTCGTGGACACGAACCTCGATGTGGAGGGTGTGGATGTGTGTGTGGTTGCCGCCGGTTTCCCTTCGAGCCAGACATTCCAGGCTGTCAAGGTGGCCGATGTAGCCCTTGCCCGTGAGGCGGGTGCCGACGAGGTTGACATCGTGCTCAATGTGGGCATGTTCCTCGACGGTAATTATGAGGACCTCTGCGACGAGATTATCGAGCTGAAGCATACTGCCAAAGATGCACGTCTGAAAGTGATTCTTGAGACGGGTTGCCTGAAGACAGCCGAGCGGATCAGGAATGCCTCGCTACTGGCGATGTACAGCGAGGCGGATTTCATCAAGACCTCGACCGGCAAGATTTATGACGGGGCCTCGCTTGAGGCTGCCTATGTGATGTGCCAGTGCATCAAGGAGTATTACAAGACTTCGGGACGCAAGGTCGGATTCAAGGCCGCCGGCGGTGTGCGCACCACAGAAGAGGCGGTGGCATACTATACCGTAGTGAAGGAAGTGCTCGGTGAGGAATGGCTGAACCCGAATCTGTTCCGTATCGGTGCCAGCTCACTTGCCAACAACATACTGTCAACTCTTGAGGGGAAGAGCGTCAAGTTCTTCTGATCCGGAGAGGCAACGGAGCGGTCGCGGCGTGGTCACTGGGAATGGCAGTGTTGCTGCCGGGAGTGCGGCGCGACAACCGGGAAGGAAACAACAACTACAACACAATAAGAGATGAGAATACGCAGATTTGCCGCCTTAGCGGCGGTCATGCTGGTGATGTCGGCGATATTCCCCCTGCGCGCGCAGGAGCGGAAGGTCGCCACATTCGGCGTGGCCTTCTATAACCTTGAGAATCTATTCGACACCATCAACAACAACGGGAAGTATGACCTTGAGTTCTCACCCGAAGGGAGCAGGAAATGGGATGGCAAGAAGTATTGGTCAAAAATCAACCGACTTTCCTATGCAATCTCGCAGATGACGACGAAGACCACCCCGATGGGTCCGGCTGTGATCGGTGTTAGCGAGATTGAGAACATCACGGTGCTTCAGGACCTTGTCAATGCCGACGCTATCAAGGACTGGGGACTGAAGATCGTACACCATGACTCGCCCGACGCACGCGGTGTGGATGTGGGACTTCTTTACAATCCCACATTTTTCAGGGTGTTGAAAGTGGAGAACTACAAACTGGAGATTCCGGAGTTGCCTAAATTCAAGACCCGTGACCAGATGTGTGTGATCGGTCTGATGGGTACTAAGCAGACAGGATATTCGCGCATAGCCGTGATCGTGAACCACTGGCCGTCGCGCCGTGGCGGCGAGGCGGAGAGCAGCTGGCTGCGCGAGGCGGCAGCCGGACTGAACGCCAAGATTGCAGCCGAGCTTCTGGAGCAGTATCCCGACATAGGTATCATCACGATGGGCGATATGAACGATGACCCGTACAACAAGTCGGTCTCGCAGGTGCTCGGCGCGGTGAAGGACATAGAGAAGACTCAGCCGGGCGGGTTCTACAACCCGTTCTGGGAGAAGCTCGACAAGGGTATCGGGTCTTATATATACCGTGGCGGCTGGAACCTGTTCGACCAGATTATTGTCAACTCGAACATAGTTGACGGGAAGTGCGGACTGAAGTTCTATGAGGCAGTTGTGCAGAACAAACAGTTCCTGATTCAGCAGGACGGGCAGTATAAGGGTTACCCCTTGCGCACATTCTCGGGCGGGGTGTGGACGAATGGCTATTCGGACCACCTGCCGACGGAGATTTTCCTGGTGAAGGAGATTTAGGCTTTAGGTTTTAGGTTTTAGGCTTTAGGGGGAGGGGGCCAAGGCTCCCGGGGAGAGAAAACCTGCAGGTTTTCTCCACTCGACAAACGACCGGAAAGGGACGGTAGGGACGGGGGCTTCGCTGAAGCTCAGCGCTGGAACAAAAAACGGACGGCGGGAGGGGATTCGGAGCCGGGACCGGGGCTTCGCTGAAGCTCAGCGCCGGAACAAAAAACGGACGGCGGGAGGGGATTCGGAGCCGGGACCGGGGCTTCGCTGAAGCTCAGCGCCGGAACAAAAACCGGACGGCGGGAGGGGAGGCGGAGCCGGGGACGAGGGGATTCGGGACCGGGGACGAGGGGATGCGGGACCGGGGACGAGGGGATGCGGGGCCGGGGACGGGGGATTCGGGCCAAGGGCGCCTGATGAGGGGGGATTGGTGGGGTGGAATGGAATTAAAACAACAAGATAAGAACCATGCGAATACAGATGACAATGCTGACACTTGCGTGTCTTGCCACGGCGGCGGTTGCCGATACCGGGGTGAAGGGTACGCTTGTGGACGCGCAGACAGGAAAGCCGGTGGCCGGAGCCAATATCTTGCTCCAAGACCAGGCTATCTTTGTGG
The DNA here is from genome assembly GCA_910578385.1 of uncultured Muribaculaceae bacterium. Classification (GTDB taxonomy): domain Bacteria; phylum Bacteroidota; class Bacteroidia; order Bacteroidales; family Muribaculaceae; genus Lepagella. Next base: position 15,990 of record CAJTQV010000010.1, read on the forward strand.
TGAGCGGCTCGGACGGAGTGTTCACCATCAGCAATGCCGCTCCGGGTGGAGACGTGCTTGAAATAATCGCCTCGGGTTACGAGGATGCGTATCAGGATGTCCGTCTCAATGACGGCATGATGGTCAACATCGGCGAGGTTAAACTGACTCCCGCCGGATTCGAGGCCTCACGCCTGAATTCTGACAACTTCCTCTTCAACGAGGAGGACCTTCTTGATGACGAAGGTATAGGCCAATCGGTTGGTACCATCCAGGGAGCGACCGACGATGTCTATTACCAGACCGCGAACTATGACTTCTCGACCGTGCGTTTCCGCCTGCGCGGTTATGACCAGAACTGGCAGACAGGATATGTGAACGGCTTCAACATGAACGACGCGATGCGCGGCCGCTTCAACTTCTCGATGTTTGGCGGCATGACCTCGACGGCTTTCCGCAACCGTACCACCGAAATCGGTCAGGCTGCGGCTCCCTACGGCTACGGTTCGATCGGCGGCTCCAACAATGTCACCACCTATGCTTCGGAGTATGCCCCGGGCTGGAAGGGAAGTCTGGCGTATACCAACTCGAACTATATGATGCGCGCCATGCTCTCGTATGCCACCGGCCTGAACAAACATGGCTGGGCATTCTCAGCATCGATCATAGGCCGCTACGCACCGCAGGGAGTTGTGGAGGGTACTTTCTACAACTCGTTCGGCTATTCGCTGTCGGTAGAGAAGGTATTCAACGACAAGCACTCGCTCAACCTCTCGACATGGGGTGCCCCGACACAGCGTGCGACAAACGCCGCAGCGACCCAGGAGGCGTATGACCTTGCAGGAACGAACCTCTACAACCCTTCGTGGGGTTATCTGAACGGCGAGAAGAAATCGTCGCGCATAGTAGAGTCGTTCGACCCTTCGGTCATGCTGAACTGGATCTGGAAGCCGCAGATGGGAACGAAGCTCAACACCGGTCTTGCGTTCCGTTCGAGCAACTACAGCTCATCGGCGCTCAACTGGTACCAGGCACCCGACCCCCGTCCGGACTACTACCGCAATCTTCCCTACTACTTCCATCCGACCGCAGACCCTCTGGAGAATCCGGGACTTTACGAAGACCAGATGGCGCAGATGGAGTATGTGGCCGACTGGTGGGGCGGCAACAAAGAGAACCGTCAGCTCGACTGGAACGCAATGTACCAGACCAACCTTCTCAACCGTGAGCAGTTTGACCGCGACCCGAGTCTGTTGGGTCAGTCAACCTACATACTTGAGAACCGTCACTCGAACTTCAACGCCTACATGCTCAACTCCTATCTGGACCACCGTCTGAACGACAACCTTACCCTCCAGGCAGGTGTGGGCTACACATTCACCGACGCTCACTACTACAAGACAATCCGCGACCTGTTGGGCGGTGAGTTCTGGCGCGACGTGGACAACTTCTCGGAGCGCGACTTCGCCGGTAATGTAGACATCATGCAGAACGACATCCTCAACCCCGACCGCAAGGTAGGCGAGGGAGACGTGTTCGGTTACGACTACCATATCTACAACCACAACGCCCGCCTCTGGTATCAGAACCAGCTCATCACCTCGCACTGGAACGTGAACTGGGCCGCAGAAGCGTCGCTCAACTCATTCCAGCGTGACGGCCGCATGATGAACGGTCGCGCCGAGGGTCAGTTCGGTTTCGACGAGAACGGCAACCCGGTGGTACGTTCATACGGCAAGGGTGAGACCCACACCTTCCTGAACGGCGGACTCAAAGCCGGAGCCACCTACAAACTTGACGGCCGCAACTACTTCACAGCCCATGTCGGAGCCGGCACACGCGCCCCGATGCCCAACGACGCATACATCTCACCGCGTACCAAGGACACAGCCGTTGACGACCTCAAATCGGAGAAATACTTCGCGGCCGACCTCAGCTATACCTGGAACTACAAGAACTTCCGCGGATCGCTGACCGGATTCTACACGAAGATGTGGGACGGCATGAAACGTTCGGCATTCTACGACTATGACCTCAGTTCGTTCGTGAACTACGCCATGAGCGGAGTCATGAGCGAGTTCAAGGGCCTTGAACTCGGTGTCGAATACAAGATACTCAGCAACCTGAGCGTATCGGCAGCCGGAACACTTGCCAAATACCAGTACAAGAACAACCCGATGGGTACACGCAGCTACGAGAACGGTACACGCGACGACGTGACCCGCCGCACCTACCTGAAGAACTACTATATCGGCGGCACCCCGCAGCAGGCAGTGTCGTTTGCGGTGAACTACAACATCAGCCAGTGGTTCTTCGAGGTCAACGCCCAGTGGTTCGGCGATGCCTACTTCGAGCTTGCACCTACCCGTCACGAGGAGATGGAGGGACTCTGGAAATTCTGCACCACCGAAGAGGAATACCAGCAGCGTCTCGACCAGATCACACATCAGGACAAGCTGAACAGCGAGTGGGTGATGAACCTCTCGATCGGCAAGATCATCTACACAAAGTTCGGTTCAATCAACTTCAACCTGAGCGTGAACAACCTTCTCAATAACCGCAACATCCAGACAGGCGGATACCAGGAGAGCAAATTTGACTACACCAACTATGATGTGAACAAATTCGGCAACAAGATCTGGTATGCCCAGGGAATCAGGGTGTTCTTTAATGTGGGTATCAAGTTTTAAGGCTGATAGGGCTGATAGGGCTAATAGGACTGATAGGGCTAATAGGACTAATAGGGCTAATAGCACTGATGGGCTTAAGGCTAATAAATGAAATTCAAGATGAAAAAGACTTTAGTAAATATATTTTTGCTGATGGGTGCGCTGGCGGGATTGTCATCGTGCAACGATGAGCTTGCGGAGCCGCCCATCACGATACCGGCCGCCGGTATCGGCACAGGAACCTGGGACAACCCTCTGACAGCAGGTCAGGCACGTCTCGGTTCTGTGAACTATCAGGTCAATCCCGCCTGGGTCAAGGGATACATAGTCGGAGTGATAGACGTTGATAAATCGACTGTCCTCAATGAGAATTCGGCAGACTTCATGGCTCCGTTCACCGTTGAGACCAACATGCTCATCGCCGATGATTACAGACCGTTCGAGCGGTTGGCCAAGCTTTACGAGGAGGGTGATGAAGATGCCTACACGGCACTCCGCGACTCGCTGATCGAGGTTGTGGCTCCGGTCCAGCTCCCTTCGGGAATGCGTCCGGCACTCAACCCGATGCAGAACCCCGACGCCCTCCATGCGCAGGTGTGTATCCAGGGAACGACCGGCAACACATACTGCGGCGAATATGGCGTGCGTGATCTTCTCGCATACAACTTCGGCGAGACCGGCAAAGAGCCGTCAGAGACTCCCGAACCTATGCCGGTCGGCAAGTTCTACCAGAACTTCACGGCAGCGACCACAATGGACGCGCTGGAGATGGCCGGCTGGCGTAACGACCCGACCGAGGGTAACCTGTATGGCTGGAAAGTCGTGATAACCGACGACAACAACTACATCGCCACCGACGCATTCCTCGGCTTTGCCGACGGAGGTCCGTACGAGCACTGGCTCGTGACACCGCCCATCACCCTTGATGAGCTGCCCGAGAAGACCCTGGAGTTCGAGAGCGCGGCAGCCAATCCGGCTGACGGTACGACAATCGAGGTGTTCGCCATGCGTGGCAATGACCCCCTCACCGCAGTGCTGACACCCCTTGAGGCGAACTTCGCCACAGCACCGGCATCGGGTTACAGCGAGTGGGTATCGTCGGGCAAAATCAGTCTTGAGGGCTTCAGCGGAGAAATCTGCATAGGCTGGCGCTACCGTGCCGAGCGCGGCGGCTACGGCAACTCCGTGACCTACTGTCTTGACAATATCAATGTAGGCAACATGGCTCCCCCGGCCGACTGGACGAAGGCACATGAATTCTACACAGCCTTGAGCAAGACCGATTCTGACGGAGCGGCAGGCTGGACATTCGACAATGTTCTTCTCACCGGCGGCATGTCTTACGTATGGAAATGGACTGAATACAACGGCTCATGCTATCTGAACGCATCGGCGTTCTACAGCAGCCGGAACAATCCTGCGCTGGCATACGCATATTCCGACACAGTCGATCTGACGGACTATAAGAACGTCGGACTCAGTTTCGAGCACGCGGCCAAATTCCAGACCACACTGCCCCAGCTGGGACGTGTAGTGGTGCGCGAGGCAGGAACAGAAGACTGGACAGAATATGTGATTCCCGCATGGCCCGCGGCAGGAAACTGGAGCTTCGCGACCAGCGGAATAATCGACATCTCCGACTTCGCCGGCAAGAAAGTCGAACTCGGCTTCAAATATGAGTCGACCGAGGATGGCGCCGACCAGTGGGAGATCCAGAACCTGAGACTTATCGGTATAGAAAAATAACAATGGCGCAGGTCGCTGACAGAGCGGCCTGCCTACAAAAACAAGTACATATAATGAGAAAATCAATATATGCGGGCATGTTGCTGCTCGGGGCCGGTCTGATGACCGGCTGCCAGGCAGACATGGACGCGCCCGAACTTGAGATTCCCGTATCGACTCTCCAGTCGAACATGAGCATACTTGACCTCAAGACAGCCTATGAGGGAATGTCAACACCGGTCGGATACCTGCCCGGAACAGAAGTGCTTGATGCCGCCGGCAACGCGGTGAGCGGCGAGCATATCGTGATCAAAGGCCGTGTGGTTTCGAGCGACGCTACCGGTAACATCTACAAATCGCTCGTGATCCAGGATGAGACCGCAGCCCTCGCCTTCTCGCTCAACCAGAGCAGCATGTATGTGGACTACCGTCTTGGCCAGGAAGTGCTGGTGGACATGACCGGTCTTAACATCGGCTACTACCGCGGACTCCAGCAGGTCGGCTATCCCGGCGAGCCCTACAACGGCGAGCCTCAGCTCGGCTTCATGTCGTACGACTACTGGCTGGAGCACTCGCAGAAGAACGGAATGCCCGATGCCGACTGCGCGTACATCCGTCCGGACGATCCGGTTCCCGCCGACAAGATGCACTGCTTCGTGTTCAATTCGTTTGACGAGGTGAACGGCCAGCTTCTGATGCAGATGCAGAGCCAGCTTGTGGAGTTCCGCAACGTACACTTCGACGGAGCAGGCGAGCTCAACTACTCCGACTATCAGGAGAGCGCGAACCGTACGCTCATCGACGCGAACGGCCAGACCATGACCGTCCGCAACTCCGGATACTCCAACTTCTACAACGAGATTCTGCCCAAGGGCACGGGCCGTGTGCGCGGTATCCTGTCGTACTACGGCGACTCATGGCAGCTCGTGCTCCGCGGCCTCTCCGACGTGATGATCACCGAAGACGGCTCGAAAGAGAAGCCCTTCACAGTGGAGCAGGCACTTGATCCCGAGAACGAAGGCATGTCGGGCTGGGTGACAGGTTACATAGTCGGTTCAGTAAAGGCCGGCGAGAACAACGTGACCTCGAACGACCAGGTGATATTCGGCGGTGACGCGGAGATGGACAACAACATCCTCATCGCGGCGAGTCCCGACGAGACCGACGTTCTCAACTGTCTGGCAGTCGAGCTGCCTCAGAACAGCGTGTTCCGCTACTACGGCAACCTCGCTGACAATCCCGAGCTGTACAAACGCAAGATTGATGTGAACGGCACCATCGGCAAATACCTCGGCATGGCCGGTATCGTGGACAATGCCGGAACCAAAGACTCCTTCGAGATCGAGGGTGTGACACCCGGCTCAGCCACAGGCGACACGCCCCGCCCGGCAGGAAGCGGCACGGAGACTGATCCCTACAACGTGGGCTACGTCATCGCCGCGACCGCAAGCGAGACCGAAGTCTGGGTGACAGGTTATGTGGCAGGTTATGTAATCAACGGCGACTTCGAGGATGCCAACTGCGAATTCTCCGCAAGCGAGGTGAGCGGTTCGACCAACTACCTCAACTCGATCAACATCATACTGTCGGAAGTGGCACCTATGCAGTGTAGCGTGGGCAACTCAGTACCCTGTCAGCTCTCGGTAGCGGTACGCCCGATTTTAGGTCTCAGACTCAACCCGTCGATTTTTGCCAAGAAAGTCAAGCTGAAATGTAACATCAAGAAATATCTCGGCACAATGGGAATCGGCAACATCACAGAAGTTGTTGAGTTATGAGAAGACTGAACACAGTGATCCTTATGATGCTCGCCATGGCCACCTCGGCCATGGCGGGTTACCGTGAGGGCTACTACAACCGGATGGACGGCAAGCAGCGCGAGGCATTGAAAGCCGCCGCGAAAGCCTGTGTGTCGAACCATACCCAGCTCGAATACTACTCGCTGCCGAACTACTGGCAATATTCCGACGTGTATCCCGAGCTGGTGGATGGCTGCAAGCGGTGGTGGGACATGTATTCCGATGCGGTCTACCTCATACAGCCGCGTCAGAGCGGCACGCAGAGCTTCTCGGCCAACAGGATGCAGCGCGAGCACTCCGTGCCCAAGTCGTGGTGGAAATATCAGGGAAGTGTGGAATACACGCCCGCCTACAGCGACATGTGGAACCTCTATCCGAGCGACGGTGCGGCCAACCAGGCCAAGCAGAACTATCCCTTCGGTGAGACACGCACCACTATCTACGACAACGGCGTGACCAAAGTCGGTGCGCCCAAGGCCGGATTCGGCGGCGGCTCTTCTCTGGTTTTCGAACCGGATGACAGATACAAGGGAGACTTCGCCCGCGCCATCTTCTACATGGCCACCGTCTATGATGACCTGCACTGGGTGTATGACTACATGTTTGTCAGCAATTCCTATCCGACACTCGTGCCCTGGGCGGTGAACATGCTGCTGCAATGGTCGCGTCAGGATCCGGTGGACCAGAAAGAGATAGACCGCAATGACTATGTGGAGCAATACCAGGGCAACCGCAACCCGTTTGTGGACTTCCCGGAACTTGCCGAATACATATGGGGCCTCCGCACGACCGAGACCTTCATCATAGCCGATCAGGAGAACACCGGTCAGACCCCCCCGATAACCGGCGACCCGGAGATTACGGCGCCAGTCAACGGCGAGGCACTTGACTTCGGCCAGATAGCGGTCGGACATGCCACCGCCCGTGCTCTCCAGATAACGGGCCACAACATGACCAGCCCGCTGTCGCTGCGTGTGTCGGGTACAGACAAGGCTTACTTCATACCCGAAGTGACCAGCATACCAGCGGCCACGATGAACAGCAACGGAGGCTATCTTCTCAACATCACCTATCTGCCCCAGGCCACCGGCAGTCATGAGGCCAAGATCACCCTCTACGACGGCGGCATAGACGGCAGCATAGCCGTAACGCTGAAAGGAGAGTCGCTCGATGTGCCGCAGCTCACGGTGCTTCATGCCCTTGAACCGACTGATGTGACCGAGAGCGGTTACACCGCGCAATGGGAGACCGCACAAGGGATTGCCGACTACTACACGGTGACACGTGTCAGATATGTGGAGGGCAACCAGGAAAGCGACAGCTACGAGACCGGCGAGACGAGCTACCGGTTCACCGACCGTCAGCCCGGAGTAGCCGAGAGCTACAGCGTGACCTACAGCCGTCTCGGTATGGAATCGCCCGCTTCGAACAGTATCTATGTCGCTGCAAGCGGCGTGAACGACCTGCGAGAGGAATCGCCCTATCGCGTCTATGGCGTGGAGGGAGGATTCGTGGTCAGCAGAGCTGACGGCGAAGGTGGCACGCTCAGGGTGTACGACCTCGGCGGCATGACCGTGATGGAAGAGAACGAGGTTGAAGACGGCAGCTTCCACCCGCTTGAGGCCGGAGTCTACGTAGTGACAATCGGTGGCGGCCGCCCCGTGAAACTTGTGGTAAAATAAGTAAGTAGCTGTTCAAATTAAACCGCTACTATAATTTAAACTTTCATTTAAGCTTGAATACTATCTGCTTGTTCTTTTGGGCAATTTTCGCCCCTCTCATCAGTCGCATAGCCCGCTATGCTCCTTCTTCGAGTGCCAAAAATTGCACCAAAATAACTTCGCATATAGTATTCATTTAATTTGAACAGCTACTTAGCGCATTTGGTGAGATAACCAATAGCGGAAGTGAACAGATAACACTTCCGCGGACATATATAAAGATGGCACAGATTTGCATAATTTGTGCCATCTTTTTTTGTCGTGTACGAAATAATTGCTAAATTTGCCTTTCCCCGACGGTTGTGTCAGGTGCTTCGGCATGTCTGGCGAGAAGAGCCGGGATGGAACAACAACAACTATCATGAAAACTTATAACAAGTTATTTTCAAAAATGATGCTGCCGGTCATGGCGATTACGCTTCCGGCCTTTACAGCCCTTGATGCCCGTGGCGGGTATCCGGAGGGTTATTATGATTCGTTGAACGGCAAATGCGGTGTCGCGCTGATGAAAGCGGTCAAGGCGATGGCTGCGGGACACACGGAAATCAGTTACAGCAGCGGCACCTGGGAGGCATTTCATGACACCGATGTCAGGAAAGTCAATGGCGTGGATTGCTGGTGGGACATGTACAGCAGCAACAATGTGCCGGTCTCGTCGGGATATCCCGGGATGAATGTTGAGCACTCGGTGGCAAATTCATGGTGGGGCAAGACAAAAAATGCAGCATACAAGGATCTGGTTCACCTGAACCCCTCGAACTCCGAGGCAAATAACCGAAAAGCAAACTATCCATTGGGAGAACTTGAGTCGATAACATGGCAGAACGGCGTGACTTTCGTGGGTAAGCCCAAGTCGGGTCAGGGCGGCGGAGCAACCTACTGCTACGAACCTGCCGACGAATACAAGGGAGACTTCGCGCGTGTGTTCATGTACATGTTCACGACATATGACAACATATCGTGGAAATCCAACACCGCCTGGATGTACGATACTTCGAACGACCTGATGTTCAAGTCGTGGGCGCAGGAGTTGCTTCTCCGCTGGAGCGCGAATGACCCTGTGAGCGATAAAGAGCGCCAGCGTAACGACGGAATCCAGAAACACCAGAAGAACCGTAACCCCTTCATAGACCTTCCCGACCTCGCGGAGCATATATGGGGTTCGAAGAAGACAGTGCCCTTCAGTGTGGATGGCAGCGGCCCGGTTGACCCGGTTGATCCGTCGGACCCCGAAGAACCGAAAGATCCGGAAGATGGCACATACACATGGCTCCTGTCGACATCGGCTTCGATGGATGCCGACTGGACAACCGAGAATGTCACGATTCCAGCGGGGGGCTCATACGTGTGGAGCTGGAAAGATATAGACGGCAAATATTACCTGAACGCGAGCGCGTTCATCAGCGGCAAAGCGTATGCCTCGGAGGCGTATGCGTGGAGTCCGGAGGTGTCGTTCGAGAATGTGGAGGAGGCTACCCTCGACTACTGGCAGGCAGCCAAATTCCAGACGACCCTCAAGACACTCTGCGGCCCCGTTGTGAGAGACTGCGAGACAGGCGACATAACCGAACTGAGCACTCCCGTATGGCCCGCGGCCGGAAGCTGGACATTCGTGAACAGCGGCGCGATCGACCTGAGCGGTTTCGCCGGTAAGAAAGTGCAGGTAGGTTTCAAATATGCTTCAGACGCAAGCGGCGCCGACACATGGGAAATCAACGACGTGACCCTTAAAATCACCAAGACTACCACCGGAGTCGAGATGCCCGGCGGCATGGATGAAGAGGATGACTCATGCCTGGTTGAAGTATGGGGCAACAACATCCTTGTTCCGGCCGGAGCACGCATCTTCGACATGAACGGACGCGAGGTAGAAGGAACCGGACTGAGCCGGGGTGTCTATGTCGTTGTGAAGCCGAGCTTCGCCAAGGCCGTCAAGGTAATGATAAAATAATACAGTACAGAAAGGATAGATAAGATGGGAAGAATAAGGCTGACAGCAGCAGCACTCGGAACCGTAGCTCTCGGCATGATGGCCGAGGTGCCCGAGGGATACTATACCCCCCTCGACGGCAAGAGCGGTGCCGCACTTGAGCAGGCAATCAAGACACTTGCTGAGGGACATACCCGCATAACCTACAACACCAAGACGTGGCCGGCGTTCGAGAAGACCGACGTGCGTGTGGTCAACGGCCGTGAAGTGTGGTGGGACATGTACAGCAACAAAATAGTTTACACCGACGGCCATGATGCCCTCAATATCGAGCACAGTGTGGCCAACTCATGGTTTGGGGGACAGACCCAGGCGTCAGGTACCCCCGATGCCTATGCCGATCTTTTCCATCTGAACCCGAGCGACCAGGAGGCCAACGGGCAGAAAGGTAACTATCCTCCAGGTGTTGTTGCCGAGGCCCGGTTGTTGGACAACGGCCTTTTCAAGGTCGGGACACCGGTTAGCGGCCAGGGTGGAGGCTCGGCAAGCGTTTTCGAGCCGGCAGACGAATACAAGGGCGACTTCGCGCGTGCCTATTTCTATATCTTTACTGCTTATCCCGATGCGAGATGGCAGGATAAATATGCTTACGTATATGGAGCTGACGGCAAACTGGAACCGTGGGCTGCGGAGTTGTTGCTCGAATGGCACCGCAACGACCCTGTTGACAGCAAGGAACTGAGCCGTAACGAGGAGATTTACAAACTTCAGAAGAACCGCAACCCGTTCATCGACTATCCCGGACTGGCGGAGTATGTATGGGGTGACAAAACCGGAGACGCCTTTGAGGAAAGCTCGCAACCGGAAACCGTGGCGGCCGACCGCCCGGAGGCTCCGGTATTCACCGGAACATGGATGACCGGAGTCAATACGTATAACCACCGCTGGTGGGACGGTTACACCCAAACCATAGACTACGATACCGACTGCACGCTGATGGTCAGCATTGATGGCCGCGACTACTACGAGTCAGAGGGAGTGCTGATGATAGATCCGGCCATGGATGGCGCGGAGAGCCATACTTACAGAGCCTATACGGTTTCAGAGAAAGATGGAACTTCGATGCGCAGCTCGACAGCGACTCTGACAGTGACAGCGCGCGACCCGAATGTGACCGACTGGTCGGCAGCACGCTGGGAGCGTGTGGAGGAAGAAGGGGAGCTGGATGGTCTGGCAGGGCATTATCTGCTTTTCTCGTCCAACACTCTGCACGTGATGAGCGCGACACAGGCCAAGAACGGCTTCATGCTCGATGCCGGATTCACAATGGAAAATGACAATGGAGAAGTTGTAGAACTGCCTGTCGAGGCCGCGATCGTGACCTTTGAACCGGTGGATAATTCGAAATACCGTCTGATGGTCAGCGACATCTACGGCTCGTACAAGGGCTCATGGTCATTGGCCGACGGCAACAAGATGAGCCTCAGCCAGAGCACCTACACACCGGCGGTGCCTTCGTTGGATGGCGACGGCCAGTTCATCTATACTTTCGACGGGGGCAGGATGCTGATGTTCAACAAAGCTCAGCCGCGCTTTACCAACTATGCCAGCAATACCAACCAGGGTATACCTGTGTATCTCTACCGCTTCCTGGACTTCAATACAGGGACAGGGGTTGAGACACTTCCGGAGGAGACTCCCTGGGCCGTGGGCGTGGATGGAGACAGCCTGATAGTGCCGGAGGGTACTGTGGTCTATGACCTCAGCGGTCGCCGGATCGAGGGTAAGGCACTCGGACACGGTGTGTATATCGTGGTCGGCGGCGGTCAGAGCCAGAAAATAGTAATGTAAATAACCGATATGAGGCGGCAGCCCGTTCAGGGTGTGCAGTCTATACCATCAAACACATAAAACAATTCGTTATGCTACAAGAGACGAATGTGAGAACCATCGACAAAGTCGTGGTAAGATTCGCAGGTGATTCCGGCGACGGTATGCAGCTTGCAGGAAACATATTCTCCAACATCTCGGCAGAGATAGGAGATGAGATCTCAACCTTCCCGGACTATCCGGCAGAGATACGCGCCCCGCAAGGCTCGTTGAGCGGAGTGTCGGGTTATCAGGTGAGCGTCGGCAAGGGGGTACACACCCCCGGTGACGAAGCCGATGTGCTCGTGGCCATGAACCCCGCGGCCTTGAAGACCAACCTGCGCTATCTGAAGCGCGACGGAGTGGTGGTATGTGATGTTGACTCGTTCACACCGGCCAACCTCAAGAAAGCAGAGTATCAGACGCAGGATCCGATCACCGAGCTTGGCATCGACCCGCGCCGCATACTGCTCGTGCCGATGACCACCCTGCTCAAGGAGACACTCGCCGACAGCGGACTCGACCAGAAAGCCATGATGAAGAGCAAGAACATGCTTGCCCTCGGCGTGATATGCTGGCTGTTCGACCGTCCGGTAGAGAGCGTGCTCAAGAAACTGAAGAACAAATTCGCCAAGAAACCGGCCGTCTACGAGGCCAATGCCAAAGTGCTCCAGGCAGGCTGGGACTACGGTCACAATACGCACAGCTCGCTGCCGGTATACCGTATAGACACAGCCGCATCGCGTCCCGGTACCTACACCGACGTGACAGGCAACACCGCGACAGCTTGGGGACTCATACTCGCCTCGGAGAAGAGCGGACGTCCTCTGTTCCTCGGCTCATATCCCATCACGCCGGCCACCGACATACTTCATGAGCTTGCCAAGCGCAAAGACCTCGGCGTTAAGGCCGTGCAGATGGAAGATGAGATTGCCGGCATATGCTCCGCAATCGGAGCAAGCTACGCCGGACATTTGGCAGTCACCTCGACATCAGGCCCCGGACTCGCGTTGAAGTCAGAAGGACTCGGACTCGCCGTGATGGCGGAGCTTCCGTTAGTAGTGATCGACGTGCAGCGCGGCGGTCCCTCGACCGGATTTCCGACCAAGACCGAGCAGACAGACCTGATGCAGGCGCTCTACGGCCGTAACGGTGAGTCGCCGCTCTGCGTGCTGTCGGCGGTAAGCCCCACAGACTGCTTCCACATGGCGTTCGAGGCTGCCCGCATAGCGATGGAGCACATGACACCGGTCATACTTCTTACCGACGCATATATAGCCAACGGATCGAGCGCATGGCGCATACCCGAGGCAGGAGACTATCCCGAGATACATCCCCACGTTCTTCCCGGCAATGTGCTGGAGGGGGGCTGGAAACCCTACGACCGCGACGAGGCGACCATGGCCCGCTACTGGGCGATACCCGGCACAGAAGGCGCGGCTCACCGTGTGGGAGGTCTGGAGAAAGACTACAAGACCTCGGTTATCTCGACCGACGGGGCAAACCATGAGCGCATGGTGGCGACACGCCGCGAGAAGATTGCCCGCATAGCCGATTACATCCCCGATATGGAGCCGATGTGCGCAGCCGATGCCGACACCATACTTATTGGCTGGGGCGGAACATACGGACATCTGCTCACGGCCGCGACCGAGCTCAACGCCAACGGACATGAGGTGGCCTTCTATCAGTTCAGATACATCAACCCGCTGCCCAAGAATGCGATCGAGACCCTGAAACGCTACAAGCGCATCATCGTGGCCGAGCTGAACACAGGCATGTTCGCAGACTACCTGCAGATGCATCTGCCCGGCAAGGAGATACTGCGCATAAACAAGGTGGAGGGTCAGCCCTTCCTGGTGAGAGAGATTGTAGAGGGAGTAACCAAATTTATGGAGGAATAAGGTATGTGTGAGATAAAAGAGAATATGGCAAAGACATATGCCGCAGGTGACTACAAGAACAGTCAGAACGCACGCTGGTGCCCCGGCTGCGGTGACCACGCAATACTGAACGTGCTTCACAAGGCGATGGCCGAGCTCGGGGTGGCCCCGCACGATACCGCTGTCATCTCCGGTATAGGCTGCAGCTCGCGTCTGCCCTACTACATGAACACTTACGGCATGCACACCATTCATGGACGTGCGGCCGCAATCGCGACGGGTGTCAAGACCGCGAATCCGGCTCTGACCGTATGGCAGATTTCGGGTGACGGCGACGGCCTCGCCATCGGCGGTAACCACTTCATCCACGCCGTGCGCCGCAACGTGAATATCAACATGCTCATCCTCAACAACAAGATATACGGACTGACCAAGGGACAGTACTCTCCGACATCGGACCGAGGCACCGTTTCGAAATCGAGCCCTTACGGCACGGTGGAGGATCCCTTCATTCCGGCGGAGCTTTGCTTCGGCGCACGCGGCAACTTCTTTGCCCGCAGCTTCGACATGGCGCTCGACACGACGAAGGAAGTCATGGTGGCCGCCGCGCGTCATGAAGGCGCCTCGGTGGTTGAGATACTCCAGAACTGTGTGATATTCAACGACGGCATACACAAATACTTCGCCGACAAAGAGAACCGCGATGACCACACCATCCACCTGCGTCACGGCGAGAAGATGCTCTTCGGCAAGGATAACACCAAGGGACTCGTGCAGGAAGGCTTCGGGCTGAAAGCCGTGACCATCGGCGAGGATGGCTATACCATGGACGATGTGCTCGTTCACGACGCCCACAGCCGCGAGAACTTCCTTCAGCAGCAGCTGGCTATGATGGATGGCCACGAGCTGCCGCTTGCGCTCGGCGTGATACGCGACTATGCGGCACCCGTGTACGATCAGGAAGTTGCGCGTCAGACCGAGGAGGTCAAAGCCTCGAAAGGTTACAGCGGACTTCGCGACATGATCATGCGCACCCACGAGACCTGGGAGATCTGATGCCGCCCGCGGGTCGCGTGCTGACAGTTGAACCTGATAAGGAAAAACCGTGAAAACTGCACAAAGAGGATTTTTATGTGCAAAAAATGCGGAAAAATTTCCTTATTAGAAAAATTTTGATTTACTTTGCATTCTGAATTGGAGTGTGTCCATGCCATTTAAGGTGTTGATGTGTTTTCAATTCGGTAATAATCAGTTGCTTCCGCGGGAGATTCCGCGGGTTTGACTGAGTTTGCAGATTAGGAAATATTAACAATTTAAAATTTATAAGACATGTCTGACATTGAACAGAAAGTAAAAGAGATCATCGTAGACAAACTCACAGTAGACGAGAACGAAGTAACTCCCCAGGCAGAGTTCAACAAGGACCTCGGCGCTGACTCACTCGACACTGTAGAGCTCATCATGGAATTCGAGAAGGCTTTCGATCTGACAATTCCCGATGCAGACGCAGAGAACATCAAGACTGTAGGCGACGCGATCAGCTACATCGAGTCACACAAGAAATAAATAATTCCCCCGTTCGATGGAATTAAAGAGAGTAGTAGTGACGGGTCTCGGTGCCCTCAGCCCCCTCGGTGACGACGTAGCCTCCACATGGGAGGCCGCCAAGAAGGGAGAGAGCGGCGCGGCTCCGATCACACACTTCGATGCCTCCAAATTCAAGACGCAGTTCGCATGTGAGGTGAAGGGTTACGATCCGGCGGCTCATTTTGACCGTCGCCAGATGCGTCAGCTCGACCTCTATGCGATGTATGCCCTGACTGCAGCCGACGAGGCAATCGCCGACGCAGGTCTTGAGAACGAAGGTATTGACAAGAACCGCGTGGGCGTGGTATTCGCCGCAGGTATCGGCGGTCTCCACACATTCGAGGAGGAGGCAGGCTACTATGCGGTGCACGGAGCGGAGCAGGGACCGAAATACAATCCCTTCTTCATTCCGAAGATGATTGCCGACATCGCAGCCGGCCACATCTCGATAGCCCATGAGTTCCGCGGTCCGAACTTCGCTACTGTTTCGGCCTGTGCATCGTCGAACAACTCGCTTATCGATGCCTTCAACCTGATCCGTCTCGGCTATGCCGACGCGATTGTGGCCGGAGGAGCCGAGGCAGCTGTGTTCCCGGCAGGTGTGGGTGGCTTCAACTCGATGAAGGCGCTCTCGACCCGCAACGATGACCCGAAAGGCGCTTCACGTCCGTTCAGCGGCACACGCGACGGTTTCGTGATCGGCGAAGGTGCAGCAGCCCTCGTGCTTGAGGAGCTGGAGCATGCCAAGGCACGCGGTGCGAAGATTTATGCCGAGGTTGCCGGTGCCGGAATGAGCGCCGACGCCTATCACATCACAGCCACCCATCCCGAGGGCTTGGGCGCGAAGCTCGTGATGGAGAATGCGTTGAGAGACGCAGGCATGAAGCCCGAGGAAATCGACTACATCAACCTTCACGGCACATCGACTCCGGTCGGCGACCGCAGCGAGGCCAAGGCGATAGTCGATGTATTCGGCGACCACGCATTTGAAATGAACCTCAGCAGCACGAAGTCCATGACCGGACACCTTCTGGGTGCCGCCGGTGCGTTGGAGGCAGTGCTCAGCGTGAAGACAATCACCGACGGAGTGATTCCCCCCACCATCAACCATGAGGAGGGCGATGACGATCCCGAGGTAGACAGCCGACTCAACTTCACCTTCAACAAGGCGGTTGAGAAAGAGGTGAACACAGTTCTTTCGAACACGTTCGGCTTCGGCGGTCACAACGCTGCGCTGATTCTGAAGAAATACAGGGGCTGATTTCCTGCGAAGGAATAAGTCTCGGTTCGCAGATATTGCGGCCTTCCGGTATAGGAGGGCCGCAAATTTTTTTTTTGGGGAGGCCTATAGGGCTAATAGGACTTATGGGTCTAATAGGGCTAATAGGACTAATGGGGCTTATAGGTCTTATGGGGCTGATGGGGGTGGGGCGGAAGAGATTGAAATTGTGGTTGTGTATGTCACGGATTTTTTGTAAATTTGTAGGTTGAAACTTTGAACTGCAAATGGCTACAGAAGATATGAACTACGATGAGGTTGACCTGGAAGGTCAGGCATCGGAAGCTAAGAAATATCAGGCGGACAACATTCAGGTCCTTGAGGGACTTGAGGCGGTCCGCAAACGTCCGTCGATGTATATCGGCGACACTTCGGTGAGGGGTCTTCATCATCTGGTTTATGAGGTGGTGGACAACTCTATCGACGAGGCTCTGGCGGGTTATGCCAACAAGATTGACGTGACCATCGAGGAGAATAATTCAATCCGTGTCGTGGACAATGGCCGCGGTATCCCGGTTGACATGCACGAGAAGATGCACAAGCCCGCTCTTGAGGTGGTTCTGACCGTGCTCCATGCCGGCGGTAAGTTCGACAAGGGTTCCTACAAGGTGTCGGGCGGTCTGCACGGTGTGGGTGTGAGCTGTGTTAACGCGCTCTCCGACTATCTCCGTGCCGAGATTCACCGCGACGGCAAGGTGCATATGCAGGAGTATGCTTTCGGTAAGCCGACGTGCGACCTGACTGTGATCGGCGAGACTGACCACACGGGTACCACAATCCTGTTCCACCCTGACGCTACGATCTTCAGCGAGACAATCTACGATTACGAGACGCTTGCAAACCGTCTGCGTGACCTCGCTTTCCTTAACGCCGGAATCACTCTGACTCTCACCGATATGCGTGTGCGCGACGAGGAGGGTAACCCCCGCAGTGAGGTTTTCCACAGCGACGAGGGTCTGAAGGAGTTCGTGAAGTATATCGATGCCGGCAAGGAGCCTCTGATCGAGGATATCATACACCTCAACACCGAGCGCAACGGTGTGCCCATCGAGGTGGCTCTGACCTACAATACTGACTTCAACGAGAATATCTACTCGTATGTCAACAACATCAACACGATAGAGGGTGGTACTCACCTGACGGGTTTCCGCCGTGGTCTGACCATGACCCTGAAGAAATATGCCGACGACAACAAGATGCTCGACAAGCTGAAGATCGAGTTGTCGAAAGAGGACTTCCGCGACGGACTCACGGCTGTGGTGTCGGTGAAGGTCGCCGAGCCGCAGTTTGAGGGTCAGACCAAGACCAAACTCGGTAACAACGAGGTGATGGGCGTTGTGCAGACGGCTGTCAGCGAGGCTCTCCGCAATTATCTGGAGGAGCATCCGAAGCAGGCCAAGGTGATTGTCGACAAGGTTGTTCTTGCCGCGCAGGCGCGTCATGCCGCGCAGTCGGCGCGACTCAGGGTGCAGAACAAGTCGCCGTTCGCCGGTGCGGGTCTGCCCGGTAAATTGGCTCCGTGCAAGAGCCGCGACGCTGTTGAGTGCGAGCTGTTCCTCGTGGAGGGTGACTCGGCAGGCGGATCGGCAAAGCAGGGTCGTAATCCACATTACCAGGCCATTCTTCCGTTGCGCGGTAAGATTCTTAATGTGGAGAAGGCGCAGGACCACAAGGTGCTCGCATCGGACGAGATTGTGAACATGTACAAGGCTCTCGGCGTGACTATCGGCACAGAAGAGGATTCTAAGGAGCCGAACATGTCGAAGCTCCGTTATCACAAGATTGTGATTATGACCGATGCCGATGTCGACGGCGCTCACATCGCTACGCTGCTGATGACATTCTTCTACCGCAGGATGCGTCCGATCATCGACAACGGGTATCTTTACATCGCGACGCCGCCGTTGTACAAATGTACTACCAAGGGCAAGAACAAGATCGAGGAATATGCCTGGACTGACCAGCAGGTGCAGCGGTTTGTCGATGACAAGTGTGGCGGCGACCGCGCGAAGCTGATTCTGCAGCGATACAAAGGTCTTGGTGAGATGAACCCGGAGCAGCTTTGGGAGACCACCATGGACCCGGAGAACCGTATGCTGAAGCAGGTCACTCTTACTAACGCTGCCGAGGCCGACAGGACCTTCTCGGTGCTGATGGGCGAGAACGTGGCTCCGCGCAAGGAGTTTATAGAAGCGCACGCCACTTATGCGAATATCGATGCGTAAGAAATAGAGCTTAAGGCCGGAGACGACCTTGGGATGAAAGATAGGAAACGGAGCTGAGCCCGGTGGGCTTGGCTCCGTTTTTCTCTTTTGGTAAAGCCTGCAGGCTTTACCCACTCGACAGGGACTCGGGGACGGGACGGTGGGACATCGGGCTGCGCCCTCACACCGGACAAAAGGTGCTGGTGGAGCAGGGGTGGGAACGGAGCGGGGGTTGGGGCGGAGCGAGAAGGGGTTTGAGGGGAGTGGGGTTGGATCGGAGCGGGCGGGAGTGGGGGGGGAGCGGGGGCGGTTACTTGTTGAGGAGGGAGTGGAAGAGGCGGAGGTAGGCGGTGGCTACTGTGGGGGCTGAGAAGCGGGCGCGGGCTGAGGCGAGCATGCGGGCGCGGATTTCTGCGGCGGGTTGCCGCGAGGCCCAGATTATGCCGTCGGCGATGTTGGCGGCCGCCCGGTGCAGGTCGTCGTCCCAGTCGGCGATGTAGCCGGTGGAGAGGTGGTCGATGATGTCGGACTGGCCTCCGCGGCCGAATGAGACCGGGATGCAGCCGTAGACCTGGCCTTCGACGAGGGTGCCGGGCAATGTCTCGTAGAGGGAGGTGGAGATGACGGCGTCGGCGTCGGCGTAGACGGCGCGGATGTTTCCCTCGCCGCTGATTAGGCCGAGGTGGCGGTGGGCGATTGCGATGCCTTCGATGGCGGCCGGGTCTTTGATGTTGCCGAAGGTGACAAGCTCCATGCGGGCGGCTTGGTCGGGGTAACGCTCCTTGAGGACTTTGGTGGCTTCGACGAGGATGGGGAGACCCTTGACGGGGTCGTCGAGGCGCGCCGCGCCCATCAGGATGCGGAACTTGGGGAGGGGAGCTGAAGCTCTGCGCTCGGACAAATAACCGGACTCGGGGGTGGGGGCTTGTGGGAGGGGAGCTGAAGCTCCGCGCTTGGACAAATAATCGGACTTGGGGGAGGAGGCTGTTGGAGCGGTTTCTATGGGGGCTGCAGCTGCTGTGGGGGCGGCTGGGATTGGGAAGGCGTTGGGGATGACGGAGAGGGAGGCGGTGGCGAGGAGGGGGGACCGACGGGCGAGGTTGGCGAGCCAGTTGGAGACGGCCACGAAGTGGAGGCGCGGGGCGGAGGTAGTGGGGGGGTGGTAGACGGTGTTTTTGTTGTTCCAGACGGAGAAGGAGATGTCTTGGGTGGAGGCTCCTTTGCCGAGGAGGGGGCAGAGGCCGCAGGTGGTTTGCCAGCGGGTGCAGGTGCCGGCGTGGTGGCAGATGCCGGTGAAGTTCCACATGTCGTGCATGGTCCAGATGACGGGCTTGCCGAGGCGCAGGAGCTCGCGCACGCCTTTGAGCGAGAGCATGCCCTGGTTGACCCAGTTGAGGCAGATTACGTCGGCTTTGCGCACGAGCGGATGGCGGTGCAGGGGGAGGCCGTCGGAGGCGGTGTCAACCTTGAAGAGGTTGGCGCGGTTCAGACCGTTGGCGAGGAATATTTTCAGCCGCTCGGCGAGGAATGGGCGCTTTATGGCGGAGGGGGAGGCGGCGAGGTGGACGAACGGGGAGTCGTGGCGCTTTTCGGTGACGAGCATGCGGGCATCGACGCCGAGGTCGCGCAGGGCATACATGAGGCGGCGGCTGACTACGGCTGCGCCTCCGGTGGAGTCGGATTTGTTTATGATGACGACTTTCATATGATTTTTCTTTTTTCGGGCTTCCGCCCTCACACTGCTGCGGAGAGGAGCTAAAGCTCTGCGCTTGGACAAATAAAGGGCGCGGACGGGGGGGATTCGGGCTTCCGCCCTTACACTGCTGCACTTGTTAGCGGCGGGTGTAGGTTTCGTAGCGGAAGGTGAGGCCGCAGCGGGAGGTGATGGGCTCGGAACGGTCGGTCAGGATCCAGTCGGTCTCGGACAGCTCGGGGAAGCGGGTGTCGGCTTCGGGGAAGCGGGCCTCGATGCGGGTCACGTCGATGTGGGTCAGGATGGGCATCGCTGCGGCGTAGACCTGACCGCCGCCGATTATGTAGGGAACCTCGGGCGGAGGGCACATGGCGACTGCGGCTGCGATTGAGGAGGCTACTTCTGTTGGAATCGGGTGCGCGACGGTGGTCGCGCCACAGGAGGTCGAGCCAAGCTCTCCCGGTTGCGCTGTGGAGCCGGGAGAAGAGGGGGAAGGGACGGCCGGGGTGGAGGGGCGAGAAGAGGGAGAAGGGACGGCCGGGGTGGAGGGGCGAGAAGAGGGAGAAGGGCCGGTGGGGGTGAAGCCGGGTTGGCGGGTGAGGATTATGTTGCGGCGGCCGGGGAGGGGGCGGCGGGGGAGGGAGAGCCATGTGGCGCGGCCCATGATGACGGGGTGGCCCATGGTCAGCTCCTTGAAGTGGCGGAGGTCTTCGGGGATGTGCCAGGGCATGTCGCCACGGAAGCCAATCTCGTTGCCGAGGCCCATGGCCACGATGGCGCGGACCTCGCGGAGGCGGGCCGTGGATGAGTTGAAAGTGCTGAAAGGGTGTATGCCGCCGGTGTCGCGGACGTCGGGAATGTCCTTCTCGAAGGGAAAAATCACGCTTGTCTCCATGGAAATCACATTTATTTACAAAGATAAGCAAAAATATTGCTATCTTTGCAGAAAATATGAATGAAATCGTAAACAGCGATGAATTATAGTGTAATAGACTTTATCAGCCTATTAGGTTCCGTGTGCCTTTTCCTGTATGGAATGAAGGTGATGAGCGAGGGCCTTCAGAAAGTCGCGGGCGACCGTCTGCGCAACATTCTCGGCATCATGACCCGCAACCGGGTCACGGGAGTTCTTACAGGTATACTTATCACCGCACTGATTCAGAGTTCGAGTGCCTCGACGGTGATGGTGGTGAGTTTTGTGAATGCCGGACTGATGAGTCTGGCGCAGGCGATGGCCGTGATATTCGGTGCGAACGTCGGAACGACGGCTACGACATGGATTATCTCGGCTTTTTCGTTTGAGGTGAACATATCGGATTACAGTATACTGCTCCTTGCGGTGGGTGTGCCGATGATGTTCATGAAGAAGAGTACGTACAAGTCGATGGGCGAGTTCCTGGTGGGATTCTGTTTCCTGTTCATGGGCCTCGACCTTATCAGTACTTATGTTCCTAACCTCCAGGAGAATCCGGAAATGCTTCAGTTCATGACCCGGTACACGACTTTAGGTGTCGGCTCGGTGCTGATTTTCTTCGCGTTGGGTATTGTGTTCACAATGATCGCGCAGAGTTCGGCGGCGACTTTCGCGATAACGCTGATCATGTGCTCGCAGGGGTGGATCTCGTTCCTGTTGGGTTGTGCGATAATACTTGGCGGTAATATCGGAACTACAATCACTCCGGTATTGGCGTCGTTGAGCGGTAACTTGGCGGCGAAGCGGACAGCAATGGGTCATGTGCTCTTCAATGTGATCGGTTCGCTGGTGGTGCTGTGTGTGTTCCATCCGTTTGTGGAGCTTGTGGCAGACATCACCAAGGCTTGCGACGGTATCAATCCGCTCTCAATCAGCGAGGCACAGGAGGCGGGAATGCGCGGTACTACATTGCTCGACGCGAAGGGTGGCATGACAGCCCGTGCGCAGAGCTGTGTGGCATTTGGACTGGCGATGTTCCCGACTGTGTTCAATGCCATCAACCTGTTGATAATGATATGGTTCACGAAACTATATGTGAAGGCTGTATGCTGGATAATGCCTACGCGCCATAAAGAGGATGACGAGGAGTTTGTGCTCAAGTACATAGGCCGCGGTCTTCTGTCGGCCTCGGAGCTCAACATCACCCAGGCGCAGAAAGAGATACTGCTCTATGGCCAGCGGGTTGAGCGGATGATCGGCATGGCGAGGAAGATGATACATCTTGATGCCAAAGATGAGGAATATCAGCCGACGTTCGACCGGCTGGAGAAATATGAGGAGATTTCCGACCGCATGGAGATGGAGATCGGCACGTTCCTCAATCAGGTGGCCGAGGGTCGTCTGAGTCCCGAGGGTAAGATGCGCGTGGCCGGTATGCTGCGTATAGTCAGCGAGATAGAGTCAATTGCCGACGGCTGTTACAATGTGGCCAAGACGATGAACCGCAAGAACCAGATACATGTGGAGTTCAACGACTCGGTGCTGAGGGAAATCGACCGGATGTACGAGCTTGTGAGCGGAGCGATGACCAATGTGCTCGGTCTGCTTGAGGAGCTTGAGACACCGGAGAACTCGCGGATAGTGGCCGCCTACAACAAAGAGCGCGAGATAAACAATCTGCGCAACAAGCTCCGCGACGGCAACATCTTCAACATCAACAACAAAGAATACAATTATCAGGAGGGTATCTTCTTCATGGACCTCATAGGCGAGGCCGAGAAACTCGGTGACTACATGCTCAACGTTGTGGAGGGTGTGAAGCACCAGTTCAAGACGCTCCCCTCGATGGAGAAATAATCAAACCTACACTAACAACTTGCTATGGACGCACTTGAGAAAAAAAGTCATCGTTATTGTGTGATAATGTGCGGCGGTGTCGGATCGCGTTTCTGGCCTTTCAGCCGGAGCAACCGCCCGAAACAGTTTCTTGATTTCTTCGGCACGGGCCGCAGTCTGCTTCAGCTGACCTACGACCGTATGCTGCCCATAACCGACCCGGAGCGCATCATACTTGTGACGAACAGTGCCTATTACGACATAATCCGTGAGCAGCTGCCCGAGGTGAAGGAGGAGAACATCCTGCTGGAGCCGGCACGCCGCAACACGGCTCCCTGCGTGTGCTGGGCGGCACATCATATACTCGCCCTCGACCCCGAGGCTTCGATTGTGACTCTGCCGTCGGACCATCTGATACTCCGCGAGTCGGAGTTCCATTCGGTGATACTCAAAGGTCTGGAGTTTGTGGAGGGTGGAGACCGCCTTCTCACAATCGGACTGAAGCCCACTTCGCCGCATACGGGCTACGGCTACATACAGCGCGGAGAACCGGTTGGCGATGCCGGCGACATAATGAAAGTGAAGTCATTCACGGAGAAACCCAACCTGGAGATGGCCAAGGTGTTCCTGAGCACGGGCGAGTTCTTCTGGAATTCCGGTATGTTCATGTGGCGTGCTGACAGCATACTCCGTGCATTCGACAAATATGACCCCGAGACAGCGACCATCTTCGATGCCGGGGAGGGTGCGTTCGGCACCCCGGGCGAGATGGTGTTTATCGACAAGGCATTCCCCAACGCTCCCTCTATCTCGATAGACTACGCGATAATGGAGAAGGCAGACAATGTGTATGTCGAGACCGCCGACCTCGGCTGGAGCGACCTCGGCACGTGGAACGCCCTGTATGACTGCTCGCCCAAGACACCGGAGAGGAACGTGACACAGAACTGCAAGGTCATGGCGCATGACTGCGAGGGTACTCTCTTCGCAGCTTCGCCCGACAAGATTGTAGTGGCCGCCGGACTGAAAGACTATATCGTGGCCGACCGTGGCAACGCACTTCTGATCTATCCCCTTGCCGAGGAGCAGAAGATACGTCAGGTTGTGAACGAGGTGCTGGCACGTTTCGGCGAAGACTACGTATAAGAGAAAGCAGAGAGGATGAGACAGAAGAGATTGATACGGGCTGTGCTGTGGGTGGTCATGGCGGTCGTGCTGACAGGATGTGTGAAGAATGAATTCAAGGTCACATTCAATGTCGGTGCCGACGTGAACCGTACCTATACGCTGGTGTACTATGCCTCCGACCGGACTAAAGGGCGTCTGGTGGAGAGTGTGGTCAACCTTCAGAAAGGTAATGGCGAGATGCCAGGCATGATTGTCAATCCATGTCTTGTCTATCTGTCTGCGAGCGGTGGTAAGTCACCGCAGACGGTGTTCTATGTTGAGAGAGGCGACGAGATCAGCGTGACCGGAAGCGGTTCGGATCCGGTCGGCTGGAAAATCAGCGGCAACAAGATAACCGACGCGCTGACCGGTTGGCGGCTTGCCAACAAAGCCGCTATAGAGGAGGCACGCAAAGAGGGTGGGGCTGCGGCGGTCAATTCGGCTGTAGCTGCATATGTGAAGGCTCATCCGGAGGATCCGGTATCGACGCTGCTGATGTTATGTTACTTTGACCGCCGTGCCGACGAGGCTCTTTTCCGCCGGACATGGGCATTACTGAAGGGAGAGGCTGCCGAGGCGAAGTGGAAGGAGCTGACATCGCGGAGCGACATGCTCGCGGATGTGCCGTCGGATGACAAGTTGCCTGCGCGAATGGTGCTCAACACGATAGCCACAGGATGCGACACGATTGTGACAGGCCGCGTACCGATGATAATCTACTTTGCCAAGAACAATGTGGAGAGCTACAGCAACGACATCGACACGCTGCGGCAGCTGACACGGGAGTATCGAGACTCGGCACGCCGCATCATAGCTGACATAAGCCTTGAACCGGATTCGTCGGCACGCTGGTACACTGCGCGTGGCGATTCGCTCCGCGATGCTGTGCGGGGATGGATGCCATTAGGCGTGAGCGATTCATTGGCCAAGGCGATGGGGGTGTCGCGTGTGCCATACGTGATTGTGGCCGGACGCGGGGGAGCGGTGCTCTACCGTGGAGATGACATGAAAACAGCCGCCGGGAAATTCCGGGGGGCGATGAAATAAACTGACCAGAGATGCTGACAAAAGTATATTCCGCCGCGATACATGGCATAGACGCATTCCCGGTCACGATAGAGACCGTGGTCGAGAACGGCTCGCAATTCAACATTGTGGGCATGGCCGACACTGCGGTCAAAGAGAGCCAGCTGCGCATACAGTCGGCCATGAAGAGTTGCGGGTTCATGTTCCCGCATTTCCGCACGACCATCAACCTCGCTCCTGCCGACGTGAAGAAAGAGGGGGCGTCGTATGACCTGCCGATCGCTATCGGACTGCTGTCGGCAGGAGAGTCGGTCAAGTGTGACAACCTTCACGAGTACATGATCACCGGAGAACTGAGTCTCGACGGGTCGGTGCTTCCGGTGAAAGGTGTGCTGCCGATGGCTGTCAAGGCCCGCGAGATGGGGCTGAAGCGGCTGATAGTGCCCGAGGCGAATGTCACGGAGGCTGCGGTCGTGAACCGCATAGAGGTCTTCGGGGTGCGCACCTTGGGTGATGTGGTGGGAATACTTGAAGGGAAGAGCGACATAGAGCCTACGCGGATAAACACCCGCGAGCTGTTCGCGGCCGACAGTGCCTCGTTTGACTTCGACTTCTCGGAAGTGAAAGGTCAGGAGACGGTGAAGAGGGCGTTCGAGGTGGCATGTGCCGGAGCGCACAACATACTGATGGTCGGCCCTCCCGGAGCCGGAAAATCTATGATGGCCAAACGGTTGCCGTCGATACTCCCTCCGCTCGGCATGGGCGAGGCATTGGAGACCACAAAGATACACTCTGTGGCCGGAAAGCTGACACGCGGCTCGATGCTGATGACGCGCCGGCCCTTCCGCACGCCGCACCATACGGTGTCGCCCGTGGCATTGGTCGGAGGTGGCATGAGCCCTATGCCGGGTGAGATCTCGCTTGCTCACAACGGAGTTTTATTTCTCGATGAGTTTCCTGAGTTCCCGAGGCAGGTACTTGAGGTGCTGCGTCAGCCGATAGAGGACAGGGTGATAACCGTGAGCCGTGCGAAATACACGGTTGATTATCCAGCGAGCTTCATGCTGGTGGCGTCGATGAATCCGTGCCCGTGCGGTTACTACGGGCATCCGACCAAGCGGTGCACATGTGCTCCGGGTCAGGTGTCGAAATACATGAACAAGATTTCCGGCCCGCTTCTTGACCGCATAGACCTTCAGGTGGAGATAGAGCCGGTGGCGTTTGACGCGATGGCCGACCGTAATCCCGGGGAGAGTTCGGAGGCGATACGTGCGCGGGTCATGGCAGCGCGGGCAGTGCAGCAGGAGCGATACAGGAATGTTCCGGGTGTGTACAGCAACGCGCAGATGAACTCGCGGTTGTTGCACGAGCACGCATGGCCCGACGCGGAGGGATTGAAGAAACTTAAGGAACGGATGACGCGGCTGAACATGTCGGCGCGGGCGTTCGACCGGATACTACGCGTGGCGCGGACGATAGCCGACCTCGACTACGCGTGCAGGGTAAAGGAGGACGGCACTCCGCAATACACCCCGGCCGAGGCAGCTCCGCTGCCGGTGCTTGTGAGCCACATAGCCGAGGCCATCGGCTACCGGAGCCTAGACCGCGCCACCTATGGCCAGACCTTTTGAGAATCAGACTTGATGAACGGATATGGGAATAACAATGACAAGACCCGTGTGGAAAGCAGCAGCTTTCTGCACAGGGTGTATGCCTGTCTGGAGCCATATCTTGTCTGGAACACTCTGTGGATTCTTCTTTTTTGCGTCGGCTTAGGCTACTTCCTGATAGCGATGCCTAAAGGGCTCGATGATTATTGGTTTCTGGAGAAATTCTGTCCGTGGCTCACGGAACATGGATATATGTTTCCGGAGAACGGAGTTAATCTTTTCAAGACTGGCATGCCATGGACAGAGATTATTGAGACATGGAAATACAGGACTTCATATGATAACGCCCGTCTTGGGAACCTGTTGGTCATGTTCTTTCTTCTGCTTCCCAAGTGGGTCGGTTCAGGACTTGCGTTTCTATCGTGGCTTTATGTCATGTACGGAAGCATCCGGCTGACCGGTATTGACTGGAGGAAATCGCCGCTGATACCGGTGGCACTGTTTCTGTGGACATTCTTCATACCCTGGCGTAACGGAATGTCAACGCTGGTATACCAGTTCAATTATGTCCTGCCGTCGGCTTTAGGTGTATTTTTGCTTGTAAGGTTATTCATTAACCCTGAATCAAAGAGGGGCAATTGGCAACTGTGCGGTTTGTTTGCCGTAGCATTTCTGACGGGATGGTGGCATGAGGGATTCAGTGTCCCTATTCTTGCCGGGCTTGTCGCCGTCATGGTGTTGTTCCGGAAATGCAGGACGAGGAGTTTCTACTGCGTTTGTATCGGACTCGTTGCCGGGCTGTCGATAATGTTGCTGGCACCATCCATGCATGCCAGAATGAGGATAGTTGTTTCGGGCAAGGACCTTGTATCCATATCACGCCTCTATGAATTCTGCGTAAACATATTATATGTGACGTTTGTGTGTCTGGCTGTTGTGAGTTTGAGAAAACTGAGGTCAGGAGTCATGCGGGGTAGGAATCCGTTGCTTATATTTATGCTTGTAAGCGGATTCATTCCCATTCTGATCATGATAAGGACATATTCAGAATCGCGGGTAACGTGGTGGTCGCACTGTATGGCAGTAGCGGGTATTATCATGTTGCTGCGGTATTGTTATGACAGGACATGGGTGACTTATAGATTGAAATCAATTATCGTGGCGTCAGTATGTATAGTGCTCTTTGGTCTGCATTTGGGATATAATATGTATTATGTCACGTTGAACCGGAATGATATGCTCGGTGCCGAGGCAGCCTATGCGGAGAATCCGGGTGAAGCATATTTCGGTAATGTGAAGACCTGCTCATTTCTGCCGCTCATAATGCTTAACATGCCCGATGCGTTTGCCTATACTACAACCCCGCTGATTATCAACAGGTATCTGAAAGATGGAGAAAAACCATTCTGCATGATTCCGAAAGAACTCGAATATGTGACAGAAAAATCCGGACGGGTTCTGGCCGGAAATGGGAATCCGTATAATATAATGGAGTATGAAGGCCGATTATTCATGTCTGTGTCGGACGACAAGCAGGTTATCCCGATGCTTGCGAGTCTTGAGGCAGATTATGGGTTCGGCTATAAACAGTACAAGGTATTCTATTTTCCCTATGTGTCAAGAGCTGACGGCCGGCAATATTACTGGATATATATTTGTGGAAATTGGGTTGTCCAGCACTTTTATGAAGTTAAAGGAGTGCGGCGGCTCCAGATGACAGATCCGCTGGCAAATGATATTTGAAAACGATGGTCAACAAGATAGGTAATGTAAAGTGGCTTGACAAGTTGCTGTGCCGTAATTTCCTATGGCTGGTGCTGTTTTTTATCGGCCTTGGGATACTGTTGATTGTCATGCCCAAGTATACGGATGATTACTGGTATATGGTGCATCTCAGGCCATGGTTTGAGTCTCAGGGTCTCACCAGTCCTGCGGAAGGAGGCAATATATTTAAGGCGGGTATTCCTTGGGATGGAATATGGACGACCTGGGTTGAACGCTATTACACCGACAATATAAGGCTTGGCAATTTAATAGTGCCTTTCTTCCTGATGTTGCCTAAATGGGTAGGCTCGGTGCTGATGACTTTATGCTGGATTTATACGGTCTTCGCAAGTTTCAGATTGGCGGGTATTGATTGGACTAAATCCCGATTGGTTCCGTTGTGTCTGTTTCTATGGACCTTCTGTATTCCTTGGGAAGAGGATATGGGATGTCTGGACTATCAATTCAATTATCTTTTATCCACGTTCTTAGGAATGCTGCTCCTTGGGAGACTCGTTAGAGATAAGTCAGCGCCCGGAGTAGCACTAGAAATCTGTTATTTACTCTTAGGTTTTGTGGTCGGGATGTCACATGAAGGGATAGGAGTGCCTTTTGTCTGCGGTATTGTGGCAATGCTGTTATTTTTCCGGTCATGCAGAAGGATTGAAATGGTTATGTCGTTGATTGGTCTGCTAATTGCCATTAGTCTTTTGTTGACGATACCGGGTATGAGTTTCAGGGTAGGTTATACCGTGGAGCTTAAGCCACTTTCCAGTTATGGATTCATAATGAATATAAATGTACTGACGTTTTTATTTTTTATATCATTGTGTATTTACCGCATCCTGCGGAATGGAGTGAAGGCCGCAATTAAGAATCGGGACAAAATTCTTGTTTTTGCAATTGTAAGTTCCTTTGTCTCATGCGCTATATGGCTAAGTACGGATGCCGGGGCGAGAAGCGGTATCTGGATGGAACTGATGTCGGTAGTGGGAATTGTAAGAATACTTCACCGTTGGTGTGGAATAAAAAATGCCTGGCAATGTAAGGGAATTAAAGTACTGTCAGCATTGTTATTGGTGGCAGTATATCTACATCTTGCGTATGTGGATGTTTATGTGGTAAGATTCCGGACATCGTTTGATAAAATGGTATCGTGGTTTATTACCGAGGGGGAAAATTCATTTTTCGGAGACTACAAGTCATTAGGTACACGGCCGGCTATATGCGGCTACCTGCCACCCTACGGATTTTATTTATTCAATACCCGCTATTTCAATCAATATTATGGGGTTGATATTAAAAACCGCAGGAAATATGCAGTCATTGTTCCTGAGGAGCTGCGTATGGTTTCGGATAATTCCGGAGTTGAGGTTGAAGGAGGTTCGGGTGTCAGGGAATTATCCGGGAACTATTTTGTAAAGGATGTCAGGAATGGCTATATTGAAACAGATGTCAAGATGGTCATACCTGTATCTTTTGATTATGGATTCGGATATTCAGACGGTCACTGTTGGAAAGTGCCGTTCCGTTCTGAGAAAGATGGCGAATGGTACCTGTGGCTCATTCCTTACCGGGGATGGTATGTGTCTCATTTTATGGATTTGAAGGGATTGAAACTATAATCCGGATATGATATTCGGATGATATTAAATTGAGAGAAATTGGAAGTGTCTGCTTGGGTAAGAAATAGAAAAGATATAGACAAACATGTCATGCGGGAAAGGCTTACCGGTCCATGCTATTGGAACATTCTGTGGCTGTTCCTATATTTTGCGGGAATTGGGTTCTTTTTAATATTTACGCCTAAATACAACGATGATCATTGGTTTCTGTCGGAAATGGGAGATTGGTTTCTTAACAGGGATGTGTTCTATATAACGGATGGAGTCAATCCTTTTGAAAAAGGGATGCCATGGCAGGAGATAATCGAGACAATACACTATCATTATGCCTGTGATAACGCGCGCATCGGGAATATGGTAGTAATGCCCTTCCTTATAATGCCAAAATGGATCGGATCATCAATCTGTTGCCTGGCATGGATTTATGCAGTATTGCAGTGTCTTGCTTTAGCTAAAATTGATTATAAGAAATCTCCTCTTCTACCGATAGCTATCGGCTTATGGTACTTCGGAGTTCCATGGCAGAATCATATGGGAGGGCTGGTATTTCAGTTCAATTATTTGATTCCAAGTGCAATTGGAATCTATATTGTAAGGAAATTGAATACATGGACTGCAAAGAAATCAAGGCTTCAGTGTCTTGAAATATTTCTTTTGTCAGTAATATTGGGTGCATGGCATGAGGGGTTTGCTTTGCCAATCATAGCAGGAATCGTGATGGTCATGATATGTTATAAGCAGAGCCGTAACCGCTTATATTGTATTGCGTTTGCCGGCATGCTTGCTGGGGTGTCACTGATAGTGCTCGCACCGAGTTTCAGTGTCAGGACCGGGCAACTCAATCTCTATTACATGGCAAGTTTATGGGATATGGTCAAGCGTTTTGGTAAAATAACGCTATACTATCATTCGTTGATATTGGTTCTTATTTTTCTGGAAATTGTGTTGTACAGGGTAAGAGGTTCCATAGTGTTCCGGAATAACCGATTGCTCCTGTTCATTACGGCAAGTGCAATAGCATCAATATTTGTTTCATTTGCAACCACTGGTTCCGAACGTTCCGGCTGGTGGTGTGATCTGATTGTTCCTGTAGGGATTCTTATATCTTTGCGAGAAGTCGGTTGGCCCGGTAAAAAGTATAGCCTTATAGGCATAACAGTTTGTGTGGTCATTGGCTGTTTGTCTATATTTTCATTATTGCTTACAGATTATTATACAGTCCGTAATGTGCGGGAATGCCGAAAGGTGATATCAGAATGTATCAAAACAAACAAATTTCAGGTATATAATGATTGGTTTGTAAGATTTGATGCACCTTTGGCTTGGTTTACCAAAATAGACAGGTATTTACGAGGATGGCAATATTTGTTACCCCCTTGTAGCCATAATAAATACGGAATAATAAACAACACCGGTTATATAAATATTGTGCCGGAATCACTGCGAGATATAACGGTTGATTCCGGAACTGAACTTGTCGGGGAGTAAGGAGAAGATACTCAATGGTTTGTATTATATGAATGCTTCTGATTTGAATACGCTTGATCCTGAAGGACGTGGAGATGTATATTATTCCGAAACTATTGACTTTATATATGTGGTTAAAAGAGAGATAGAAGTTGTGCTGGTACCCTTTGTTGCTGAAAGAGACAGCGCAAGATATGTCTATGGAAAAATTCAAGGAAGAGAGCTGGAGGAAAATATAGGAAAAGTAAGGGGAATCGGGAAGATAAGAAAAGAAAGACAATGAATATATGCACTTTTTTACGTCGGTAATTATGGATTTGAAGGGATTGAAACTTGATATGTAATCCGGGTAAGGATATGTATATGAAATTAAATTGAGAGGTATAAGTGGTGTCAACTTGTGTAAAAAATAGAAAGGATAGATATAGGCTGAGCAAGCGAGATGGAATTGCCTGTTCGTATCATTTGAGCATTTTATGGTTGTCTCTATATTTTGTGGGTATAAGTTTCTTCCTTATCGTCACTCCAAAATATGCTGATGACCAATGGTATCTGAGCAATCTTGGGGATTGGTTGCTGAACAGGGATGTATTTTTTATCACCGATGGCATCAATCCATTCAAGGTAGAGATGCCGTGGAAGGAGATGGCTGATACAATATGTTTCCATTATGAGCATGATACCGCGCGTATCGGGAATATGATTGTAATGCAGTTCCTGCTTCTTCCGAAATGGATCGGTTCCGGATTATGCAGCATGGCTTGGATTTATGCTGTCTGCATTGGGTTGAAGATATCTGATGTCGATTGGCGGAACTCCCCGTTGGTTCTCGTGGCAGTGGCATTATGGTATTTCGGGATGCCGTGGCCGACTCATCTTGGTGGGCTTGTCCATCAGTTCAATTATCTGATACCAAGTGCAATTGCGATGTATCTGCTGATGATATTGAAAAACCGGCAAAAACAGGGTGGACATATCGCTGCTGTTGTATTTGTGTTATCAATAATTCTGGGAGCCTGGCATGAAGGTTTTGCTTTGCCAATGGTCAGTGGACTGCTGTCAGTCATGATATTCTATAGAGAGTGTCGGACGGCAAAGGGCATTATGGCTCTGACAGGACTTGTGATAGGAGTATTTTACATAATGACAGCACCAAGTTTGACGGAAAGAGCCTCGACGCTCAATCTATATTATCTGGCAACCCCGTGGGATATGGTTAAGCGTCTCGGAAAGATTGTAATAGTTTTTCATCCCTTGTTGTTGGTACTGTTTGTCTTGGAAATCATATACTGCATTAAATTTAATTTCAGGCTGCTATTGCATAATAGTTTTATTGTCTTCATCACAGTCAGCGCGTGTGCGTCCATATTATTGTCGTTTGCAACCACAGGATCCGAAAGATCCGGGTGGTGGAATGACCTGATTGTTCCGGTCGGAATCTTGTTATTGCTGCGGGAAATGAAATGGTTGGACAACGGGCATATATTTATCAATAAATTGATTTGTTGGGTGATAGGTACACTGACAGTAGCCTCATTGTTGCTGACAGACATCTATACAGTGCGAATAGCAAGGGAATGTCGTAATGTCATTTCCGAATGTGTGGAACATAAGAGATTTGTGATCTACAACGACTGGCTGTCAGAATTTGATGCCCCTCTGGTATGGTTCACAAAGATAGATACATACCATGTAGGGTGGGAATTCCTGCTCCCTCCATGCGAGAATAATAAATATGGTCTCCGGAATCCATCCGGATCCATACGGGTGCTTCCGGAATCCGCACGTCGTGATGAAAATGACAGTGCCGGCATTTCTAATGAAGACTCATAGTGTAATTTCAAGGAAGAATATAATAATTCGGATGACGTATGTGGACTTATGACGGGTGCTTAGCGGAGATGAAAGAATGGAGTTGTGTGTTAAAGCGGCTTTGTTGTTGGAATTGTCTCTGGATAATTCTTTTTCTTGCCGGCATAGGGTTGTTTTTCATCGGGATGCCCAAGTATAACGATGATTATTGGTATATGGAATATCTGCAGCCGTGGTTCGAGTCGCAGGGTATATCCTCTCCTGAGCAGGGAGGCAATATATTCAAGGGAGGTGTTCCGGTCAGCGGGATATGGGCTACTTGGAACTGGCATTATCTTCATGATAATGCGAGACTTGGTAATTTCATAGCACCAATACTCCTTATGTTCCCTAAATGGGTCGGCTCAGGGCTTATGACAATCTTGATGGGAAGCATCATTTTCATGAGCTTCAGATTTGCCCGTATTGACTGGCGGAAATCAGCGATTGTACCGGTTGCCATATTTGCGTGGACATTCGGATTGCCGTGGCGGGATTATCTCGGTGTGCTTGACTATCAGCTGAATTATGTATTCTCCACTTGGCTGGCACTTCTTCTTTTGTGGTATCTGTGTAACGGTAACAAGAGCCCGGGGAATGCCTTTGGAATGGCGACCGGATTTTTGCTTGGGTTGGTTACAGGCTGGTCGCATGAGATTGTCGGTGTGCCGGTTATGGCAGGAGTGTGTGCACTCATTCTGTTTTCGAAAGATTACAGAAACCGGAGAACGATAATTGTGCTTTCAGGATTGTTCGCGGGGGTTGTCATTCTTGCAACGTGTCCCGGCATGTGGGAACGGTTCAATGCCAGTCCTCCGAGGGTCAGGACACCATGGTTCCGCATGTTCAATCTGCGCGATTCGGTGCCGTTGGCGATTATGATTGTGCTGCTGTCATGGAGTATTGTCAGGGGTCGCCTTAAAGCGGTATTCAGACAGGACGTAATGATTTATATCGGTGCGACCATTCTCATGTCATTGGTTATGATCTACGTATGTTTTTTCCCCGGCAGGATATGGTTTCTTATTAATGTATTGATAATAATAGTTTCAATGAAGCTGATTGTCTTTAACCGGACTTCAGCTTGGGCGTATTACAAATGGTGGAGTGCAGCCTTGTCTGTTGCCTTTCTTGGCACTGTGTATTGTCATTTTGCAGTTGTTGACTATTATTCATTTGTTTTAAGAGGGTTGCAGAAAGAATATATCAAGGCATATCTCCAGAATCCAGAATCAGTTGTGTTTGGTAAAGTCTTGACTATGGGTAAATTATCCCCGTTGGTAGGGTATTTGCCGGATGAAAAATTCTATATCAAGAGTATGCTGTATGTTCCCAGGTACTATGGAGCCGGCTTGGCTAAGACAGATTTGGACTTGGCTGTGGTTCCGCGAGAACTGGAATATGTTGATGGCATGTCGGGTGATTCTATTCCGGGAGGTCCGTTGAGGAGGTTGTCCGGTTTCTATTTTGCCAGACGGGAATTCATCCCAGACCGGGATAATGCCGGAGGGGTTAATCTCAAGATGGATTTTGGAAACGGGGAAGTACCGATATATGCATTTGTGGCATATTTTGAGTCTAAGTCAGACGGCAAGGAATATTGCTGGATAGCGCCGTATATGAACTGGTGGTTATCGCATACAGGAGATGTCAAGTCAATCAAAATAGATCGAAGATGAGCTTAAACTGTCAATA
The DNA here is from genome assembly GCA_910578385.1 of uncultured Muribaculaceae bacterium. Lineage (GTDB taxonomy): Bacteria > Bacteroidota > Bacteroidia > Bacteroidales > Muribaculaceae > Lepagella. The sequence goes on from CAJTQV010000010.1 coordinate 51,282, forward strand.
TTCAGGAATAAAATATTATATGTCCGCTGCGATGAAGAGGTTGAGAGGGATGTTCTGCTGGAACGGATTGTGGATATTGCTGTTTCTTGTCGGAATGGGATTTTTCTTCATCGGGATGCCGAAGTATTATGATGACTATTGGTATATGTGGCATCTGTATCCGTGGTTTGAGACCCAGGGAATATTGTATCCGGAGAATGGAGGGAATATTTTTTCAGCCGGAATTCCATGGCAAGGTATCTTTGATACGTGGGTTGAACATTACAATGAGGACAATATAAGATTGCCGAACATGTTGGTACCTGTCTTTCTATTGTTTCCTAAATGGATAGGCTCCGGATTGATGGTATTGTTGTCAGGTTGGACGATTGTACTGGTATTAAAAGTATCCAATATTGATTGGCATAAATCGCCATTGGTGCCTCCGGTGATATTCTATTGGATGTTCATGATGCCGTGGCGAGATTATTTCGGGGCCCTTGATTATCAGTTCAATTATATTCTTTCGTCGTGGGTTGCGTTGATATTGCTGACTTTCCTGCATCCCGATGGCCGTTGTGCCGGGAAGAGTGAGTGGAATCTTAAATGTGCAGGTGTGTTTCTGTTGGCCTTTATCACAGGCATCTGCCATGAAGGGATAGGCGTGCCGTTTGCAGCCGGATTGGCAGTCATGCCAATTATATACAGGAGGTGGCGGCATCCGTATGTGTTTGTTTCGATAGCGGGTATCGCTGCCGGTGCCTGTCTGCTTATGTCGGTTCCGGGAATGCATTACAGGCAGACAGAGCTTATCACTTCCCAGGGGCTGCCTTGGTTTTTTGATAATGCAGAGTTTGATGTGTCGGGATTCTATCTGCTGCTTGTCCTCTTGACGCTCGGAGCGGTCAGTATCGGTATCAAGGGGCTTATGCGTTCAGGATTGTTGGTGTTCTGGTGTGTGAATTGTTTTGTGGCAGTTGCGATTTGCTGTTACAGCGGGCGTCTGGGAAGAGCCTGTTTCTGGCTCGAGGTCAGTTCACTTGGTGGGATTCTTGTTCTTTTGCGGATGTTGGGAAGAAAATATTTTAAACGATATGAGGTGTGGAGCACCATAACGTCCGGAGTGCTTCTTGCCGCAGTTTATATCCATATAGGATTTGTAGGATACTACAGTTTGGAGTTCAGGAAGATTCAGCGGGATGCCATAGCATGTCACATCAGTAATCCGAAAGCAAATCTGTTTGCAGACATCAGGACATTGCCTCAGATGCCGTGGGTGTGTGGCTATCTCCCGGCATATAGGTTCAACACGTCGGCGACATTCAATATGCGTGGTTTTTATGAGTTTGGCGAGAAATACTGGCGTAATTGCGAGACTGTCTTTCCAAAAGAATTCCGGTATATTGATGGGACAGATGGGGAAGCGATGCCTGGAGGTTCAGCGGTAAGGGAATTGTCCGGCTTCTATTATGCTCCTCTGGACTCGGTTTATGGAGGAGTGATTCCGGAAAACGATAATGTGGAATTGCTTATTGATTTTGGTAAAGGTTATACAGGCGTGGGGACTTTGGCGCATCAGTTCAAATCTGAAAAAGATGGACGCCGGTATGTATGGCTGGTACCTCATCTGGACTGGTATGTGTCGCATTTCAAGAAAATAAAGGCTGTAAAGGTCGGTAATTATGAATAGAGGTAAAGTGCAATTGAAGAAGTGAGGATGGAATATTTAAAAGGTTGGTTCCGTTTAGCCGGTTCACGACTGTTATGCTGGAACGGCTTGTGGATATTGCTGTTTCTTGTCGGGATTGGCTTTTTCCTTATAGGTATGCCCAAATATACGGATGATTATTGGTATATGTGCCATCTGCGGGGTTGGTTTGATGGGCAGGGAGTAGTTTTTCCGGAAGATGGGGGTAATGTCTTCCGGGCCGGAATACCATTTAAGGCCATTCTGGAGACCTGGGTGGAACATTATGGGAATGATAATGTGAGATTAGGAAATCTGTTGGCTACAATATTGCTTATTTTTCCGAAATGGGTCGGCTCGGGGCTTGTACTGCTGATGTTGGCGTGCATTGTCTTTATGAGTTTCCGGCTTGCCTCTGTGGATTGGCGGCGTTCGCCGTTGGTTCCGATTGCTATATTCGGATGGACTTTCGGCCTTCCTTGGAGAGATGTGTTCGGTAGTCTGGTATTTCAGTTGAACTATGTGTTTTCTTCCTGGTTGGCCATGATAATGGTGACCGTGCTGTTTGGTGACAGGCATGTAAGGAGAGGTTTGCTACCAACCCTCTGTCTTTTTTTGCTTGGATTGGCTACAGGCATGTCGCATGAGATAGTGGGAATTCCGGTGAGTGTCAGCCTGGTGATAATGATGATTATATCCAGGCGGTTCAGGACTGTTCCGTTTATAGCTGCACTGGTGGGACTGGCGGGAGGGATGATGGCTCTGGTAACTTGTCCCGGCATGATTTCAAGGGTGATGTCCCAGGGCCCCGGAATAGTGCGCTCCCCATGGTATGCTTTTTTTAATATAAATGACTCGGTTCCCTTTATAGTTATGATGGCATTATATGTCCGTGTGTTCTTTATGAGGGACCGGCTGTCAGAGGGCAACCGACAATTCTTGCTGTTTTGTCTGGCTATGGCGGTCACAGGGGTTGTGCTTGTATACGGTATCTTCGGTTGGGGCAGAATATGGTTCCTTGTTAATGTCATTTCTATAATGGCATCATTGATGTGTATCAGGATTATTATGGGTGTGCATGGCCTCAGGTATAACATATGGAGAATATCATTTAGTATTTTGCTCCTGGGCGTTGCCTATCTTCATCTCGGCTATGTAGGGTATTATTCGCTTGTTTTCCGCAGGCTGTCAAGAGAACAGATAGCCAGGTATGTCCAGTCGCCTTCCGGAGAGTTCTGGGGAGAAGTGATAACGATGAATGAACTCCCGGCAATTTGCGGCTATCTTCCAGATATCCAGTTTAACTCAAGTGGCATGGAATATGTAAGACATTATTTTTCCTTTGGAGAACCTCGTTATATGGGGGATGAGTACATACTTCCGGATAAACTCAAGTATGTTGATTCGAAATCGGGCACTCCGGTTCCCGGAGGAAATGTACGGGTATTGAACGGCTTTTATTTTATGCCTTTACCATCCGTAATTGACAGCAAATACGGGTTGATGCCTATGGAATTTGATTTTGGTAAAGGTTGGACATCAGCGGAATGTGTATATAAGGTTTTCAGGTCTGAAAGTGATGGAAAAGAGTATGTATTTATCAAGCCCGATTTCGACTGGTATGTGACGCATTTCAAGAGAATCAGGAGGATGCGTATGGAGCGCGAATAATGAGCGGCCCCGTCAGATGCTCTCAGTGCATGTGACGGGGCTGTTTCTTGCCGGGAAATTTCAATGGAAATGTGAGTCAGTTACGGTCTATGACCGCCTGTGGCCGTGGTCAGACGGAGACGGTGCCTTTGATGGGGGGGTAGGGGTCGTAGGCGGTGAGGCGGAAGTCGTCGTAGGTGAAGGCGAGGAGGTCGGTGACGGCGGGGTTGAGCTCCATGCGGGGCAAGGGGCGCGGCTCGCGGGTGAGCTGGAGACGCACCTGGTCGAGGTGGTTGGTGTAGATGTGGGCGTCGCCGAGGGTGTGGATGAAGTCGCCGGGCTCAAGGCCGCAGACCTGGGCCATCATCATTGTCAGCAGGGCGTAGCTGGCGATGTTGAAGGGCACGCCCAAGAAGCAGTCGGCGCTTCGCTGGTAGAGCTGGCAGGAAAGGCGGCCGTCGGCTACGTAGAACTGGAAGAAGGCGTGGCAGGGGGGCAGGTTCATGCGGCCGAGGTCGGCGACGTTCCATGCGCTGACGATTATGCGGCGTGAGTCGGGATTGTGTTTTATGTCGTGTACGGCCTGTTTGATCTGGTCGATGGACTCTCCGTCGTAGCCGGGCCATGAACGCCATTGGAAGCCATATATGTGGCCGAGAGAGCCGTCTTCGTCGGCCCATTCGTTCCAGATTCGCACTCCGTGTTCCTGAAGGTAGTGTACGTTGGTGTCGCCTTTGAGGAACCAGAGGAGTTCGTAGATTATGCTCTTGAGGTGTACTTTTTTTGTCGTTACGAGCGGGAAGCCTTCGCGGAGGTCGAAGCGCATCTGGTAGCCGAAAGTTGATATGGTGCCGGTGCCGGTGCGGTCTTCCTTGCGGATGCCGTTGGCGAGGATGTGGCGGAGAAGGTCTTGGTATTGTTTCATTTTCTTGTGGGGGAAAGGTGCTTAAGGTTCTTAAGGGGTTTAAGGACTTTAAGGGGATCAGTGGTGGTTGCGGGCTTTGCGCATGAGGGGGGAGGCGGGGCGGCGGTTGCGGTTGAGCTGGTAGCGGATGGCCCCGGCGGGGCAGTCGGCCACGCAGTCGAAGCAGCGCGTGCAGCGCGAGGAGTCGATGTAGCGGCTCACTACTTTTATGCATTGTGCCCGGCAGTTGTCTTCGCATCGGCCGCAGCTGATACATTTGTCGGGGTCAATCTCGATGTGCATGATAGAACGTTCCTGCACGAAGCCGAGTATTGTGCCGAGCGGACAGAAACGGGTGCAGAATGAGCGTCCGTAGGAAAGCCCGCAGAGGATGAGCAGGATGGCCGACAGCACTCCGACGGCTATGCCTGTTGCCGCACCCCGGCCGATGGTAGCCCATGTGCTGTCAATCAGCTGCGGGTTGGCGGCGGTGGCCATGTTGCGGGCCATGTTCCATGGCTCGATTATGAAGGGCACAACCACGACCCCGGCGAGAATGCACAGCAGGTAGATCCAGAGTATGTGTACCGGCCATTTGGAGCGGTGGCGGTAGGAGAATGGCTTGTTGAGCCGGGGAATCTTGCGGCGGAGCCGGAAGAAGAGATCCGAGAATGTACCGACCGGACAGACGGCGGCGCAGTATATGCGTCCGAAGATAAAAGTGATAAGGAGCCACACAAGTGTGACTCCCATGGTAGAGGCCGCTGCCGACAGTGTAATCTGCAGACTGCGGGCGGCGCGGGCCATAGGATGCACCTGCGGGCCTAATATGAGGCACGCAGAGGCTGCTATGAAGAATAGCGCAGCCATCAGTATCCTTATGGCACGGATCTGTTTCATCTTTAGTCCGTCAAATCGGCGATGGTCTGGTGCGGGTACAGGTCAACGGCGTTTGCCCTGCTGTTTCTGCTGCTCGCGGAGCATGGCCTGCTGCTGTTTCTGCATCTCCTCAAGACGTGCCATGAAGCCGGATTTTTTCTTGGGCTTCTTGGCGTTCTCCTTCATGCGGGCGCGTACGGTCTCGTCCTTGATGACGAAGCGGAACGCGTAGGTCTGCACGATTGTGATGAGGAGTGACAGGAAGTAGTAGTAGGAGAGGCCTGCGGCATAGTTGTTGAAGAAGACCATGAAGAAGACAGGCATCAGGTACATCATCCACTTCATGCCGGGCATGGTGTTTGCCTGGTTCTGGGTGTTGAGGTAGGTGTAGATGATGTTGGTCGCCGTCATGAGCAGACAGAAGAGCGAGATGTGGTTACCGAAATATTTGGTGATGATCGGAATGTTTCCGCTCCAGGAGATGATTGCATCGGGAGCCGAGAGGTCATGTGCCCAGAGGAAGCTCTGGCCGCGCAGCTCGATACATGAGGGGAAGAATGCGAACATGGCGATGAGCACCGGCATCTGGAGCAACATGGGGAGACAGCCTGACATCGGGTTCGCTCCGGCCTGTGAGTAGAGTGCCATTGTCTTCTGCTGACGTATCATGGCGTTCTCTGTGCCGGGATACTTGTCGTTGATGGCCTTGATGTCGGGTGCGAGCACGCGCATGACGGCCTGGCTGCGGTACGACTTGTATGTGAGCGGGAAGAGAATCAGCTTGATGAAGAGAGTGAGCAGAAGAATGATTATGCCGTAGTTGGAGATGAACTTGCCGAGGAACGTGAACACCGGAATAACTATGCCGGTGTTGATCCAGCGGAAGAGAGTCCAGCCGAGGGGCACGAGTCGGGTCATCTTCAGGTCCTCGTCAGTCTGGATCGAGTCGTCGAGACTTGAGAGGAGCGGGTAGAGGTTGGGACCGATGAAGAGGGAGAAGTTCACGGGGTTCTCCGAGTTCCAGTCGTAGTCGTTGCTCACGGCCTGGGCCTCGAAGCTCTTCAGATAGTCGGAGCCTTGCAGCACGGTAGACTTGAAATCGGCCGTGTTGAACGGACGGTCGGCAATCATCACAGTTGAGAAGAACTGGTTCTTGAACGCAATCCATTTGATTTTTGCCTTGCGTTCCTCGGAATCATCCTTGTTCTCGTTGAGGTTCTCGACAGAGCCGCCGGCGAACTTGTAGAAAAGTCCGGAGTTGCGCTCCTCGAACATGCGGCCCTGTTCCTGACGGTGCAGGTCCTGGGTCCATGAGAAACCGAGGTTGCGGTTGTTAGACTGCACGAGAGCGGCCATGTTCTTCTGGACAACCTTCATGCGCACCACATACGACTCGCCACGCGGCAGCGTGTACTCGATGCCCCAGTATGCGTCGTCGGCAAGCTGGAGAGCCATGCGGACAGTTGAGTCGTTGACCATGGTGGGAGTGAAATATAGGTCGGCGGTCTCGATGGGCTGCGGGAGGGGGAGCTGGAAGTTGAAAGTATTCTTGTCGCCTTCGAACATCACCACCTTGCGCTTGGTCTTCTTGGTCTCGTCGGCCGAATATTCGGTGTCGTACTTCTTGAGCTCGGCGCGGGTTATCGAGCCGGATTTGGTGTTGAGCTCAAGCGAGAGCACGTCGTTGTCGAGTTTGACAGTCTGCGGTGTTCCGCTGAGGAACTGAGCGAACTTGCCATACTTGCCGAGCGATACGGAGGCTGTGCGCACGGTCTCGATCGCCTTGCGCTGTTCGGCGACAGTCATCTTGGAGAGGTCGCCGGCGGCCACGTCTGCCCATGTCAGGTTGCGGCCGTTGACCGTTACTGTGCCTGTTACGGAGTCGCCACGGAGAGTGAGGTTCATGCCGTCCTGGTTGAGAGTGTACACTCGGGTGCTGTCGGCGGTAATCTGCATTGAGCCGTGAGCGGCGATGTTCTGCACGAGCCATTCCTTCTCGGTGGGCGAGAGGGCATCGACAGTAGTTGCGACCGGAGTCTCGGTAGCGACATCGGGGCTTTCAGCGGCGGGCTGGTTCTGCTCCTTGGGTGTCAGCCACATGAAGAGGGCGAAGACCGCGAACATCAGAAGCAGGCCGTTGAGGGTGTTCTTGTCCATTTGTGAATGTTAGAGTCGGGTTGTTGTTGTCTGGGTTTATTTGCCGCGTTCGTCGGAGAGGGCAATCGCCGCCTTGACGAACGACAGGAAAATCGGGTTGGGTTCGAGCACGGTCGAGCGGTATTCCGGATGGTACTGGGTGCCGATGAACCATCGTTTTTCCGGAATCTCGACGACCTCCACCAGATGAGTCTCGGGGTTCTCGCCGACGCACATCATGCCCGCCTGCTCGAAGCGGTCGCGGTAGTCGTCGTTGAACTCGAAACGGTGGCGGTGGCGTTCCATAATCTCCTCCTGACCGTATGCCTCGGCCACACGCGAGCCGTGGCGCAGGGAGCACTTGTATGCGCCGAGACGCATCGTGCCGCCCATGTTGGATATTGATTTCTGCTCCTCCATGAGGTCGATGACGTTGTGGGGAGTCTTGGTGTCCATCTCGGTTGAGTTGGCATCGGTGAGGCCGAGCACGTTGCGGGCGAACTCGATGACCATGCACTGCATGCCGAGGCAGATGCCGAATGTCGGTATGTCATGCTCGCGGCACCACTTGAGCGCCACGAACTTGCCCTCTATGCCACGCTGGCCGAAGCCGGGGGCAATCACCACGCCATCCATGCCCGAGAGTTTTTCCTCGACATCGGCCTCGGTGAGCTTCTCGGAATGGATGTAGACGATATTGACCTTGTGGTCGAGATAAGTTGCGGCCTGCATGAGGCTCTCGCTGATGGACTTGTAGGCATCCTGAAGCTCGACATACTTGCCGACGAGGCCGATTGTGACGACTTTCTCTGCGTTGGCGAGCTTGTGGAGGAATGTGTTCCAGCGGGTCAGGTCCGGTTCGGGTGTCGGGTCAGCACCTGTGAGGCGTATCACAATCTCGTCGAGATGCTGCTCGTGCATACGGAGCGGTACCTGATATATGGTTGGCTGGTCGATGCTCTGTATCACGGCCTCCGGAGCGACGTTGCAGAACTGGCCGACCTTGCGGAGCATGGCGGAGGGAATCTCCTTCTCGGTGCGGAGCACGAGGATGTCGGGCTGGATTCCGACGCTCTGGAGCATCTTGACCGAGTGCTGGGTGGGTTTGGTTTTCAGCTCCTTGGCGGCGTGGAGGTAGGGAACGTAAGTAAGGTGGATGAAGAGCGCGTCGCGGCCCAGTTCCCACTTGAGCTGACGGACAGCCTCAAGGAAAGGGGTTGACTCGATGTCGCCGACGGTGCCGCCGATCTCGGTGATCACGAAGTCGTAGTTGCCGGTCTTGCCGAGCAGCTTGACATTGCGTTTGATTTCGTCGGTGATGTGGGGGATGATCTGTACGGTCTTGCCGAGATAGTCTCCGCGGCGCTCCTTGTCGATGACCGTCTGGTAGATGCGCCCTGTGGTGACATTGTTTGCACGGGAGGTGCGGATGTTGGTGAAGCGTTCGTAATGACCGAGGTCGAGGTCGGCTTCATGGCCGTCGTCGGTCACGTAGCACTCACCATGCTCGTAGGGGTTGAGGGTTCCGGGGTCGATGTTGATGTAGGGGTCGAACTTCTGGATAGTCACCCGGTAGCCACGGCTGAGCAGGAGGCGTGCGAGTGAACTTGAGATGATGCCCTTTCCGAGCGAGGAGACGACTCCTCCGGTTACAAAAATGTACTTGGTATCCACTTTCTTAAGTATTATGATTACAGTACGCTATGGCGCGGCGGGAGGGGAGACCGTGAGCCGGGAGAGGGGGCTGCGGGGGTTGTGCGGGCGCGGACATAGTAAACCGACTGCAAATTTAGTCAGAAATGTGTGAATACGCAAATTTTTCGGGCTTTGCCCTCACACTTGGACAAAAAAGAGGTCAGAGGGAGTAGGTGGCGGTGCGGAGGTCGGCGGCGAGGTGGAGGGGGGTGGCGCCGGCTGCGAGGCGGTCGGACAGCTCCTGCCAGCTGACGGGCTTGCCGAAGGTGACGCGGTAGTGGTTGTCGCGGGCGGCGCACAGCTCGGCGGGGAGCATGGCCTGCTCGATGTTGACCTTCAGCCCGAGGCGTTTGCGCCAGTAGGCGGTCTTGTAGAAACGGGCGCGGTTGAGCCCTTCGAAGTGTACGGGTATGATGTCGCGCTTGTGCTCGATGGCCTTCTGGATGAAGGATTTCTGCCATACGAGGTCTTCAATCCTGCCGTCGGGACGGAGTCGCGACACGAGCCCGGCGGGGAAGACGAGCATCTGTACGTCGGAGGCATAGGCCGCCTGGATGGCGGCGGCCGCGGCGCGTCCCTGCGAGCCGTATTTGTTGATGGGGAGGAAAACCGGGCGCAGCGGCTCGACGTTCATGAGCATGTCGTTGACGAGGAAGCGCACGCCGTCGTCGCCATACTTGCCGCCGAGCACCTTTATCAGCCCGATGCCGTCGAGGCCACCGAGCGGGTGGTTTGAAGCGAATATGAAGCGGCCTTCATCCGGAATGTTCTCAAGGCCGCGCACTTCGAGGCTGAGGTTGAAATGACGGTAAAGGGCCTCGGCAAAAGCCGTGCCTTCGGCCGGAGCCGTGGCCACAAGGGTGGCGTTGAGCTCATCCTGATGGATGAGACGTTCGAGAGCGGAGATGAGGAAGCCCGGAATGAGGCGGCCTTTCCAGCCGCCCACACGCGAGCGGATTATCTTGTTCAGGTTTATTTCCACTTTGAAAGTTGTTGTTGTAGCTTCTTTTTTAGCACACTGATGGGGAGGGTGGGTGCTGATTGGGTGGGGAGCTGAAGCTCTGCGCTTGGACAAATAATCAGACCCGGGGAGGAGAGGGTGGGTGCTGATTGGGTGGGGAGCTGGGGGTGTCAGTTGTTGACGGAGGTTTCTTCGTCCCAGAATTCGTCTTCCCAGTCCTGGTCGGTTTCGAGGCGGAGCTCGTCGTCTTCCGGTTCCTCCTGCTCGAAGATGAAGTTGTCTTCCTCCTCGACGCGGTGGCGGCGGTCGAGCTTGCGGTGGGTGATGGTGAAGTTGTTCTTATTCTCTTCCGAGTTGATCTCGCGCCAGAGAATGTCCTTCAGTTCGGTGAGTCCCTGACCTGTCACTGCCGAGATGAACACGGTGGGAAGGTCGTCGGGGAGTGTCTTGGCAATCTCCTCGCGCAGTTCGTCGTCGAGCATGTCGGACTTGGATATGGCGAGCACGCGGCTCTTGTCTGAAAGCTCGGGGTTGAACTCGTGGAGCTCACGGAGAAGTACCTCGTAATCAGCCTTGATGTCGTCGGAGTCAGCCGGCACCATGAACAGCAGCACGGCGTTGCGCTCGATATGGCGGAGGAAGCGGAGTCCGAGACCCTTGCCTTCGGAAGCACCCTCGATGATGCCGGGAATGTCGGCCATTACGAATGACTGCGAGCCACGGTAATCGACAATGCCCAGCGAGGGTTCCATAGTGGTGAAGGGGTAGTCGGCAATCTTCGGTTTCGCAGCCGACAGTGCGGAGAGGAGGGTTGACTTGCCCGCGTTGGGGAAGCCGACGAGACCCACGTCGCCGAGCAGTTTCAGCTCAAGCACCACGGCCTTCTCGATGGCGGGGAGGCCGGGTTGTGCGTAGCGCGGGGCACGGTTGGTGGAGGTGGCGAAATGGCAGTTGCCGAGTCCGCCCTTGCCGCCCCGGAGCAGGTTGATTTCCTGTCCGTCCTCGGTAATCTCGCAGAGGAAGTCGCCTGTCTCCGCGTCGAAGACTGCGGTCCCGACCGGCACCTCGATCACGCGGTCCTCGCCGTCGCGCCCGTGGCTGCGACCCGCGCCACCGCTCTCGCCGTCGGTAGCGAAGACGTGACGCTGGAAGCGGAGCGGCAGCAGCGTCCACATATGGCCGTTGCCGCGCAGGATGATGTGACCGCCACGGCCACCGTCGCCACCGTCGGGTCCACCCTTGGGGATATATTTGGCACGATGATAATGACGGCTGCCTGCGCCGCCCTTGCCGCTGCGGCAGAGAATCTTGACGTAATCTATGAAGTTTGAGTCGGACATTTTTTCAAGTATTGTTTATATTCATAGTTGAAACGCGCGGGAGGGTTGTATTGTTGCCCCCCGGATGCGCGAAGGGTCATGAGGGGAGGGTGTCGGGAGAATCGTAGAGCGAGAGAGTGCGCCGGAGCTCGTTGGTGACCATCGTCACCAGTTCGGGTGGCGCGAGAACCTTGAGCGAGTTGCCGAAGCTCAGAAGCTCATGCACCAGCTCATAATTGAGCTTGAGGCGGTATGTGAAGATTGAGTACTTGTCGTGGATAGTCTCCTGCTGCGAGGCGTGGAAGGGGAGGGCGCGGAAATACTTGGCCTGCATGGGGGTGGTCATTATCCGCACGTCGCGCACCTGACCCTTCGAGTCGGTTATGCCGATGAGGTTTGAGAAGAAGGGTTCCGGGGTGATGTCGGGCATCTCGAAATTGCCCTTGACCGTTGTCATCTCCTTCACGCGGTCGAGCGCGTAGGTGCGTATGTCGTTAGACTTTTCCTTGAGACCGATCATGTACCACCGCTGCTTGTAACGCTTCACGAAATAGGGATGGAACACGATGTCCTTCTCGGGCAACGTGCGGGAGAATCCGGCATAGGTGAACCGGAGTTTGGAGGAGTCGCCGATAGCACCGAGCACCATCGGCAGGAACTCGCGGGCGGAGGGCACGTCCTCGACCGAGACGCGGTCGGTCGGTATGGCCGATTCCTTCATTGCGGAGTTGGCGGCATATGATTCGAGGAGCCAGTTGGTGACGGCACGGTTCTGCTTGCGCTGTCCGGGGTCGATGTAATAGCGGCCTTGCTTGTCGCAGAGAATGTCGATATGGAAGTTCTCCTCAATGCCACGGCGGTAGTAATAGAAAGTGCGCTGGGGCATCTCGTTTCCGTCGCCATATGCGGAGCGTTTCCAGAGTTCGTTTATCTCCGAGCGGGTGAGGCGGTCATATCTCGACAAGGTGTCGACAATCCATACATACTTGTTAATCAGTTCTTTCATCGGGGAGAGAAATTTTTTTTTGAAATTTTTTTGAAAAATTTTTCGCGGGCAGCAAACCTTTTTTCAAGTTGCCATGTTATAATGACGTAAGGTTTGAAAAACATATCTAAAATGATATAAGGTTATACTGCTATAAGCGTTCTGAAAAAGTTGTTATTGTTGTTTTAATTAAGAAATTAGGTCGACGGGAGTCGACCTTTTTCTATTTGTTGGGGTAAGGGGGCCTTAAGTGGGGGAAGGTGGTTAAGGTTCTTAAGGTCTTTAAGGTTTTTAAGGGGGGCGGACGCACGGGGCGTGCGTCCCTACGGTTGGGACCCGGGTTTTCGGGCTTCCGCCCTCACACAGCTCCTGGGCGGGGCGGACCTGGTTTTCGGGCTTCCGCCCTCACACTGCTACGGGCGGGGGCGGGACCTGGTTTTCGGGCTTCCGGCCTCACACTGCTACGGGGCGCGGCGGGGGCGGGACCCGGTTTTCGGGCTTCCGCCCTCACACTGCTCCGGGGAGGGGAGCCGGAGCCCGGAGGTGGGTCAGCGGTTGGAGTACATGTTGTCGTAGTACTTCTCGTAGTCGCCGGAGGTGATGTTGTCAATCCATTCCTGGTTGTCGAGGTACCAGCGGACGGTCTTCTCGATGCCTTCCTCGAACTGGAGGCTCGGTTCCCAGCCGAGTTCGGCCTGGAGCTTGCGCGAGTCGATGGCATAGCGCATGTCGTGTCCCTTGCGGTCGGTGACGTAGGTGATCAGTTCGTCGGAATAACCTTCGGGGTTGCCGAGCAGGCGGTCAACCGTCTTGATAATCACGCGGATGAGGTCGATGTTCTTCCATTCGTTGAAACCGCCGATGTTGTAGGTCTGCGCCGGTTTGCCCTTGTGGAAAATGAGGTCGATGGCGCGTGCGTGGTCCTCGACAAAGAGCCAGTCGCGCACGTTTTCACCCTTGCCATATACGGGCAGCGGCTTGCGCTTGCGGATATTGTTGATGAAGAGCGGAATCAGCTTCTCGGGGAACTGGTAGGGACCGTAGTTGTTCGAGCAGTTCGTGACGAGAGTCGGCATTCCGTAAGTGTCGTGGTATGCTCGCACGAAGTGGTCGCTCGATGCCTTCGAGGCCGAGTATGGTGAATGAGGATTGTATTTGGTAGTCTCAAGGAAGAACTCACGGCCGAAAGCCAGGTGATGCTCCGAAGATGAAGCCGTTGTGGTGAACGGAGACTCGATTCCTTCAGGGTCGGTTAGTTCGAGCGCGCCGTAGACCTCGTCGGTCGAGATATGGTAGAAGAGCTTGCCCTCGAAACCTTCGGGACGCGACTCCCAGTAGAGTTTTGCGGCCTGAAGCAGCGCGAGCGTGCCCATCACGTTTGTGCGGGCGAAAGTGAACGGGTCGAGAATAGAGCGGTCCACATGGCTCTCGGCGGCAAGGTGGATTATGCCGTCAATCTGATTCTCCTCGATAATGCGGCGCATCTCGTCGTAATCGCAGATGTCGGCGCGCACGAACTTGTAGTTCGGACGGTCTTCTATGTCGCGGAGATTGGCGAGATTTCCGGCGTAAGTCAGTTTGTCGAGATTTACGATGTTGTATTCGGGATACTTGTTTACGAAAAGTCGCACGACGTGCGAACCGATGAAACCGGCACCGCCGGTGATGAGAATATTCTTCATTTCAGGTTTCATTTTAGGCTTTAGAGCTTAGGTTTTAGGCTTTAGGCCTTAGAATTGCAAAGGTAATAAAAATTTCTTAGAAAAGAAATTGGATGCGGGTCTGGAATATGTTGGCATGGCGGGCGGGGAGTCCCGGGGCCTCCGGACGGTTGGTGTAGGAGTAGTTCACACGCCAGGTGACATACTTGTGGATATAATAATTGAAAGTGAGCGAGGCACTGTTGGCCTTTCCTCCGAAGATGCCGACACCGGAGTCGTTAAGGTCGGCGTAGCTGTATCCGGCCACCAGCTCAAGACTCTTGGCAGACGGGATGGCGAGGTAGCCTGTCCACGGGGAGTAGGAGTACTTCGCGCCGCGGTTCAGCAGCACGCGGGTCATGACATAGCAGCCGAGACCGTCGAACGAGCCGAGTCCATCCTTGCGGGCGGTGTTAAGATAATAGAACTGTCCCTCGGCTGCCACGCGGCCCTTTGACCAGAGCACTTCGGGCGAAATCTTGAAAATGGATTTGACATGGTCGACCGAAGCCGAGATGCAGTTCACGTCAGAGACCTTTGTGGGGAACTGTGCCTTGAAAACCGAGACCGGATTCCCGGTGTCGCCGTTGAAGGCGGCGGTCTGAATCAGCGCCGATGTGCCGATCTGGAATATGTTGCCTGACTCGGTCATGGGGTGCCATGCGAAACGAGCCAGCGCACCGACACCTGTGCGGCCGAGTTCATTGGCATGTTTGGTCATCGCATCGCTCTGGGCGTAGAGCGATCCGGCGAAGTGGATTGCCTTGTTGCGGTAGACATACATCGCACCGAGCAGGCGGTTCTCGCCGAAAGCCGTCTGTGCAATCGGTTCCTCCATGCTGATTTTGTCAGAAGCCCCGGTCGCGCTCTGGAGACCGAACTGATGGACGAAGAAGCCACCCTTAAGGAAAGACTTGTCGTTGATGTTCCATTGCAGGTAGATGTCGGCGGGGTAGAGCTTGCCGAACCGGTAAGAAACATCCGCACGCGCCTCGAAATCACCGAAAGTGGCCTTAGCACCGAGACGCACGTCAGGAACAGCCACGCCCGGTTTGAAATCGTCATCCTGCGGCAGATATGCGGCGGCGTCGAACAGAGCGCGTCCCGTCGGAGACACCTTGAATTTCTTTGAATCATCGGCCTTTGCCGAGAAAAAGGGGAGAGAGCAAACGAGAGAGAGGAGGAGAATGTTGCCAAGCGTTCTCATTACAGATAATACTGCGAAAAAAGTTGTTAGTTCGGTTGTTTTATAAGATTACCTTCAAGCAGGACTTATATTCAGCCCTTTATAAGGTTTGTGAGTTCGATGAAATCATCGACGGAGAGCCGTTCGGGGCGTTCGGACATGAATCGCGACTGGAGGGCGGCGCATCCGGGTTGCATCATTGGGGAGAGGGAGTTGCGCAGGGTCTTGCGGCGTTGACCGAAGGCTGTCTTGACGACTTTCTTGAAGAAAACCGGGTCGCAGCCAAGGTCGGTGCGCGAGTTGCGGGTGAGGCGTAGCACACCGCTGCGTACCTTCGGCGGCGGCGTGAACACATGAGGCTCTACATTGAAAAGATACTCGCAATCATACCATGCCTGGAGCAGGACGGACAGAATACCGTAGACCTTCGAGCCGGGCTTAGAGCAGATACGTTCGGCGACCTCCTTCTGGAGCATTCCCGACACAACCGGAATCATGTCGATGTTGTCGAGCACCTTGAAGAAAATCTGCGACGAGATGTTGTATGGATAATTGCCGATGAGCGCGAACGGGCCGTCATATACTTCATGCAGGTCAAGGCGCAGGAAGTCGGCCTCGATGACCCTGAGCGAGGGGTAGACCTTGGCGAGGAAAGACACAGACTCCGTGTCGAGTTCAACAGCCGTCACCTCGCGGCCCGATTCAATGAGGTACTTCGAGAGCACCCCCATTCCCGGACCGACCTCCAGTATAGGCAGCGAAGCCCATTCCGGGTGCTCCTTCAGAGCCTCGGGCGATATTGTGGCTGCGATGTCGGCGGCGATATTCTCATCGTTGAGAAAATGCTGGCCGAGATTTTTCTTTGGTTTTACGTACATGATAAGAACGTTTTACAGATTATGCGACGCGCGGCAGCAGTTGCTGCGGTCAATGCCGGAGAAACCTCGTGAAAGCCTCAGTCGGGCATAGACACCGAGTCTGCGTTGGCCACAGGGTCCTCGTCGAGGTTCGACACGATATCATTGAGCGTGATTGTCATGATCATGACCTCGGAGGGCTTCATGCCCATGATTTCCGAGCGCGAGGCGAACACCGCGTCGGCAGTTGTGGCGAATATGGCTGAAGAACCTTTAGTGAGCCTCGAATAAGCGCGGTTGAGCACTTCGGGCACACCCGGAGCGCCGAGGGTGACCATTTCGGGCGACGGCATACCGATGTCCTCACCGTTCGCACGCTGGTATGACACGGCCACATAAATGGCGTCGCCGTGGTGGGCGTAAGGCCCCGTTCCCTTGCGTGTGACGCGGTAATAGAGATTGTCGTAGAGCTTCGAGAGATTTCTCTCGCGTGCTTCCTCAATCAGAGATATCTGCGACTTCTCCCGGTCTTTGGCGCGGGCGCGCAGTTTGAGTTCACCGAGAATGGCGTAGAACTTCTTCTGGTAGTCCAGTTCCGGAATGTCCCCGCCACTGAACAGACCCTTCTCGATACTTGCGAGCAGCACTTCCTCGTCGAGTTCGATGCCGTATACCTTCTCGAATTCAAGGATGTTGTAAGCCATTCTCGTGCCGACGCGCACCCCACGGTTGTAGGTATCCTCATCCTTGTCATCGCGGATGGCTGCCATGCCCTTGCGGATGCCCTCAAGATATTTCTCCCGCTGTTCCTGACTGCGGAGAGTGGTGTCGGCGTTGGCATCCTCAAGATACTCATGAGCGCGGACCTGGCCGAAATAATACATCATCGAGTCTCCGGCCGTAGGGTTGGAGATGTCAGACAGATCGGCACCTTTATTCTGGCCACACGAAGAGAGAATGACGAGAGCCGAGGCGAAGAGAGTGGAAAAAATTGATTTCATCGGAGTGATAGGTGTGTTGTGTTGAGAAAAAGATAGTTGTTGTACGTTAAGAGAAGTGATAGCCGGGCCTTGCCGGGATCCGGTCAGACTGACGGTACGATAGCGGAATCGGCTACAGTCACCGTGCCATCCTCGGCCGGAGCCTCCGGAGCTTCGGGGGCGACAGGAGCGGCGGGAGCAATATCGGCCGAATCAGTCATGTGACCAACCTCGACCTCGACAGTGTCGCCGGTCGGAACCATGTCTGACATGCGGCGACCCTTGCACGAAGGGAGCAGAGATAAAGATACGACAATCGTCGCGACGGCAGCCGCGGCGATTGTCTTGTTGATATGTCTTTTCATCAGATCAGTTTACCTTGATGAGTTCAACTGTGAAAATCAGGTCTGCGTTGGGCGGGATAGCACCCGGCGCACCCTGCTCGCCATAAGCGAGCTTCGAGGGAATGTAGAACACAGCCTTGCCATTCTCCTTCATGAGCTGAAGACCCTCGGTCCAGCCCGGAATCACGCGGTTGAGCGGGAAAGCCGCCGGTTCACCGCGTGTGTAGCTTGAATCGAACTCGGTGCCGTCGGTGAGCTGTCCCCGGTAATGTACGGTCACCTGATCGGTGGCCTTGGGGCTTTTGCCGTCACCCTCGCGGAGAATCATGTACTTCAGACCCGAAGCCGTGGTGGCGTAGGTCGAGTCGGTAGCGACCTCAGAAGCCTTGGCTGGGTTGGTGAACAGAGCCGCCAGCGAGTCCTGCGGTGCCGGGGTGAGTTCCTGGTCGGTGTCGGCCATGACAGGAGTGTCTACGGTGTCGGCACCCGACTTGTTGGAAGAGGAGCAGGAAGCCATCGAGAGAGCCGCGCTGACGGCCACGATGCCTGCAACCAGTACTTTGAATTTCTTCATGACTGTATTGACTGTGATTTACTTTTTAACGACCTTGATAAGCTCGACCTCGAAGATGAGGGTTGAGTGGGGCGGGATTGCTCCGGGGATACCCTGGGGACCGTAAGCGAGGTCAGAGGGGATGAAGAATGTGTACTTCGCGCCCTCCTTCATGAGCTGCACGCCCTCGGTCCAGCCCGGAATCACGCGGTTGAGCGGGAAAGTAGCGGGTTCGCCACGGTTCACGCTTGAGTCGAACACAGTTCCGTCAAGCAGACGACCGGTGTAGTGTACGGTCACCTCATCCTCGGCGGTAGGCTGAGCGCCCTCGCCCTCCTTCTCGACTACATACTGGAGACCTGAAGCGGTCTCGCGCACGTCGGCGTTCTTCTTGTTCTCCTCAAGGAACTGCTTGCCGGCAGCCTTGGCAGACTCCTCGGCCTTCTTCTGGAGGTCGTTGAGATAGTCCTGTATCATTTTCTGAGCCTCTTCGGGGCTGACGGCGGGGTCAGTACCGTCGAAAACGCTCTTGACACCATCCTTGAAATCCTCGACATTGAGCTCGTTCATGCCCATGCCCTGCAACTGGCGTCCCATTGCGAGACCCCATGCATAACTTAATTTATCCATAATGAAATTGGGTTTATATACATCAGTAATTTCTGACTATTCTGTTTATACTGCGATTCGATTGGTCCGCATACGTTATTATAACAATCGGGAGAGCCAAAAGTTATAGCCCGGTGGCCGTAATATGGAAACATGGCGACTTGCGTTCGAACTTCACGAGGCATTTGTTCTGCCGGCGGAGGTCGTAGAGCACCTCGGCCAGGATGTATTTCAACTGTTCGTCGCTGACCTGCGGAGAGCGGCCGTCGTTGTTGAAATGTGCATACGAGATGTCGAACGTTGTGCCGAGCTGGTGGGTAGAGGAGTCGGTGGCGTTGCGGTTAACGCGGCGGAGCTTCTTGACCGAGTGGGCGGTGCGGAGCACACTTGTCACGCGGAACTTGTGGCCGGAGGCGTTGTGGGTGCGGAGCGAGTCCTCGAAATTGCGGCCGATGGTCTCAAGCAGCTGAGCGGCCTCGGGCACGAGATAGGGCATGGAGTGGGTCAGCGTGTCGAGGTCGTACCAGCGGCAAGTGGCTATCTTCACCAGCGGTCGGCTGGTGAAATACGCGCCCGCAAGTCCGGAAATCGGTTCGATGCCGATACGCTCTCCGGCCGCGTACTGATACTTGTTCGAGTCGTTGAACACCTCATGCAGCCGTCCGATGCGGTTGTAGCGAGACATCGAGGCGGCCTTTGTCCGTGCGAGACTGTCGGAGACCTGCGGGTCTGCGAGCAGAGCCGCGTCTGAAATCACCGCCGTCTCAGGCACATCGGCTCGTGACGGCTGACCTCCCTCATCTATAAGGTCCCACGGCGCGGGGTGGCTTCCGATGGTATCGAAAGGGTCCACGTTACGCTTTCCCGAGCATGAGGGAAGCAGCAGCAGGAGCGAAGCGAGACCTGCGACGAGGGTTGGGATTCTTTTCATGACTGCAAAATTACTAAAAAATTACAAAAAACGGGTATTTTGACGTTTTCAAGTTATGAGAAATATTTTTGAAGGGAGAAGAGCCGCGTTGATTGACATGGATGGCGTGCTCTATGACTCCATGCCGGGGCACACCTTGGCATGGAAGCGGATGATGGATGGAGTGGGCGTGGAATGCACCCGCGAGGAGTTCTATCTTTATGAAGGTATGACCGGAGCGGCGACGATAGACCTGCTGTTCCGCAGAGCTTTCGGCCACGACTGCGACCCGGAGCGTTCGAAGGAACTGTATGCCATCAAGAGCCGCTACTTCAAAGAGAGCGGCCCGCGGTTGCCGATGCCGGGTGCGGACAGGATGCTTGCCGCGTTGGGAGCCGCAGGGTTGACCCGTGTGCTGGTCACCGGCAGCGGGCAGGCGAGCCTGCTCGAAGCGCTTGACCGGGACTATCCGGGAGCTTTCGGCGCGGATTGCCGCGTGACAGCCCATGACGTAGTACATGGCAAGCCTGCCCCGGAGCCATACCTTAAGGGAGCCTCCAAAGCCGGAGCCGATGCACGCGATTGCATAGTGGTGGAGAATGCCCCCCTCGGAGTGCGTGCAGGCAAAGCGGCGGGAGCTTTCACCATTGCTGTCACTACCGGGCCGATACCCCGCGAGGCATTCGAACGTGAGGGCGCCGACATGATATTTCCGTCGATGAACGCCTTCGCAGAGTTCCTTGAGCTTGAGCTGGTAAAGGCACGTTGTGCGGAAGGAGACTGCCCGGACAGCACAATTACATATACCGACAACCTCGGGGATACGCTACGGAGCCTTGCCGCCGGGTTTGATGCCGACAAGGTGTTTGTCCTGACCGACAGCAATGTAGCTGCCTTGAACCTGTTTGAAATTCCGGAGGATTGGAATGTCCGCGTGGTCGAGGCCGGGGAGAGGAGCAAGAGCCTTGATACGGTAGCATCGTTATGGCAGTGGCTGACAGAATCGGGAGCCACACGCCGCAGTGTGCTTGTGAATCTCGGGGGCGGTGTGGTGACAGACCTCGGCGGATTTGTGGGCGCCACCTTCAAGCGCGGAATACGCTTCGTGAACGTACCGACCACCTTGTTGGGAGCGGTTGACGCCGCCATAGGAGGAAAGACCGGCATAGACTTCATGGGATACAAGAATGAAATCGGGGCGTTCGCTCCGGCGGAAAGGATTGTGATTTGCCCAAAGGTATTGGATACATTGCCTGAACGCGAGATACGTTCCGGCTTTGCCGAGGTTGTGAAGATGGCCCTGATAACAGAAGCGGAGCTTTACAGCGAGCTGTTGGAGGGAGATGCCCTGCACGACAAAGAGCTTATGGGGCGCGCCATGCTCCATGCGGCGCGGGCCAAAGAGGAGGTGGTTCGCATAGACCCGAAGGAGCGGGGATTACGGCGCATACTCAACTTCGGGCATACGGCCGGACACGCATACGAGTCCTATGCGGCGCGGACCGGACATCCCGTAAGCCATGGCGAGGCCGTGGCCCACGGCATGATGCACGCCCTCGAAGTGAGTCGCGACCGCGAGGGATTTCCCGCCGAAGAAGTTGAACGCTACCGCAGCCGCATACTTGACCGCTACTACGACCCCGTGCCATTCGGAGCCGAGGCGGAAGATGAGATAGCACGTCTCATGACCCACGACAAAAAGAACCGTACAGCCTCCGAGATCAGCTACGTGCTGCTACGCGCCCCCGGGCCATCCGGTGTGAGCAAAAGGAATATTTGAAGTACAAAATTATGTTCCGGAAAAATTATTTTTCTCAAAAATAATTTTTCCGGAACATAATTTTGTGAAGTTGCTTGGTTGTAGCGAGTTATGGTTTTTGCCATTGGTTTTGTCGGGAAGAGTGTGGAGGGTACGGGTGGGTTAGTGTATGGATAAGGGTGGGGGCGGGGCGCGGGGTGGTAATTTTGCAGCGTGAACATTTTAAAACAGGAGATTATGTTTATGCTGAAAAGAAAGAAGAATCGCGGCGAGGAGCAGGAGTTTGTTGACTCGGCCGCTGTAGTGAGTGAAACCGGCGTTGCTGATGAAACGGCTGATTCAAGTGAGACGGCTGATTCAGTTGAAAAGACACCGGAGGAGAGTCAGGCAACTGAGGCTGATAAGGCAGATGTTGGAACTCAGGAGAATGGTGAGACCATGGGTGCTGATGCGGTGACTCCGGTTGAAGCAGAGGGATTGGATGGGACTGATGAGGTTTCCGAGACCGAAGAGGATGCAGATCCGGAAGGTGCGGATTCGGAAGGTGCAGATTCGGAAGGTGTGGATTCGGAAGGTGCAGATTCGGACGATGAGGATTCGGCGATGGTAGCTTTTGAGGCTTGGCTGGAGGATGCCGTGCCGGAGGAGGAGAGACGTGAGGCCGCGAGGAGGACGATGTCGATGGTGCGCGAGGCGTTGCGCAGTGGCAGCTATGATGATGCTCTGTTTGATGTGATCGCCAAGGGCGCGTATTATGACCGCGCTGTGGAGGAGGCGGAGCTTGCAGGAGAGGTGCGCGGTAGGAACGCAAGCATCGACGAGCTGATGACCATCGAGGAGGATGGGGACGGCGTGCCGCATCCGGGCAGCGGTGGAGGCGATGTCGGAAACCGGGCACCGAGTATCTTTGATCTGGCGAGGGAGGTTTATTAGGCTTTAGGTTTTAGGTTTTAGGTTTTAGAGTTTAGGTTTTAGGCTTTAGAGTTTAGGTTTTAGAGTTTAGGCTTTAGACATTCGGGTTTGGGGGTGGGTGACTATTGGATTTACAATTTTAATTGCTTTATATTTAACTGTTAAACTGAAAGATTATGGCAGAGATGACTATCAATGCAGTGCCCGGAACTTCGGGCAAGATGACACAGGTGCCCGGTGAGGCAGCAACTGTTTCGGCGGCAGCCGAGGTGACGGGTGGTGTGGCCGCCGGTAATTTCATAGAGAGTGACATCGATGAGGAACTGTTCCGCTTCAACAGCGACGACACTCCGCTGATGAACCTCATGCTCAAGGCAAAGCGCGTGAAGGTGAACAGCCCGGAGGTGGAGCATTTCATGATCGACGAGGCCCGCAGCTCCGTTGTGCTCACCCAGCCTGTTGACGCGAGCGGTCAGATGCAGGCCGTGCTTCCGCTCCGTGCCTGCGACCAGACGATTCCTCGTCCTTATTCCACGCTGCTTGTGCGTGGCGTGAACGGCTATGACGAGACCGGACGCGAGGAGACTCCCGGAAAAGACCTCATGCTCTTCGTGACGGGTTATGACCCGACTACGAACAATCCGGTGGTGCGTGCGGTGAATGGACCGCGTGTGAGTGCGACCGACGAGTTCTGCACCATTCCTGATATTCCTAAGGATTCGGAGTGCGTGATTCTCGCCAACTCGCTCTACGAGACGCAGAAGGAGGTTGACCCCGACCTCATCGTGCCGCAGCCGACCAAGGTCTACCTCCAGAAGCGAGGCATGAACCAGGTGGTGTCGGATTACTTCGAGAGCCAGCGCAAGCGCATTCCTTTCTCGAAGGCCATCATAGCCGAGCAGGCCATCGCCAACTTCAAGGTGCGCGGCAACCGCACTCTCTGGGCGGGTCGCGGAGGCAAGTTCAAGGTCAATGTGCCCAGGATGGGTATGCAGTATATCTATTGCACGGAGGGCCTGAGATGGCAGTTCAAGCGTGAGCTTCAGCATGAGGGGAAGTGGACAGTGGAGCGTATCATCGCACTCGCCAAGATGTTCTTCACCGGCGAGGATGTTCCCAAGACAGCACTTCTTCTTGCGGGAAAGAATCTTCTGGAACAGATCCAGTGCATCGACTTCTCGAAGCATCCTGAAATCCAGATCACCACAAAGACCAATGCGATCGGCTGGACGGTGACAAACTTTCATACGGTGTTCGGAGACATCGAGATCAAGCGAGAGCCGACACTCGACCGTCTCGGATGGAGCAACAGCGGTGCGCTCATAGGCGAGAACCGGCTGGTACACTACATCTACAGCGCGGAGCACAGCTTCAGCGACCGTGTGGAGGGTGAGGAGGCCACGCGCAACGGTATCCTGATCTGGGACGCGCTCGCGCTGAAAGGTGGTTGTCACATCTGGATAGACGGCGAGGGTAAAGGTACAGCCGAGGACGCTCTGTCGTTCCGCATCTGGGATTCGGAGGAGGCTCCCGCCGACGCTCAGCCCGGCGATATCTACTATCTGACCGTGGACTGCCCCGGAATCTCGGCGGCGGCACGCACGGGACAGATGTGGCAGATGGCAATCCGTGTCGGTACCGACCAGAAGCCGGCGGCTGTATGGGTGGAATACAAGGGAGAACTTTCGGCAGAGTAATCAACCGGAGAGGCGCACCGGCGGCTGGTTTACCGGTGCGCCTCTCCTTAACAAACTATCACTGTTACTATTATGGCAAAGAATGATCTTTTTACGTCAAGAGGGATGTCGGGGGCGGTCCGTAAGGATCCGGCTGCGGTGAAAGAGCGTCCGCGCACGGTGTTCGGAGTCTACGGGCTCACCGAGTGGGAGACGCTGGTTCCGGCAGGACGCGCCAAACTGCGCGTGCGGTTCACCGGTGGGTCGCTGAGCGGCTACGGGGTGGTGCCGGCGACTTTCACGACCTATAACATGCATATCAAGCTATTGATCGAGAACAGTCCGCAGTTCAAGAGCGGGCGCATAAAGAGACTGGCATGAGATATACATTGACAGAAATCGAGGGGCGTGTTTACGCGCTCCTCGATGAGAACCGCGAGATAATCGAGGAACGGGTGGAATATGGCGATCCGGGCACCGCCTTGTCGCCTCTCATACGGGAGTTGCTCCCCGATGCCGCACGGATTGTGCTGAGCGTAGCCCGGGCATCAGACATAGATGAATGCCGTCATATGGCGGGAGGCACGCGGGTAATCGCGACCGCCGACGACAGGGCCGAACTGGAGTTGCCGGCCGGATTTCTTCGGCTGCTCTATTTCAGGATGTCGGACTGGAAGAGTGGCGTTGACACACCTATGGCCTTCGGAAGCGAGACGCACAGACTGCGACGCGGAGGGTACATACGCGGGAGCCGTCGCCGTTACTCACCGGCAGTGGCGATACGTACGTGTGGCGAGAACCGTACACTTGAGATATTCGGCACCGGGGACGGGGCAACCGTGGCGGAGTTCGGCTATCTGACCGTCCCCTCGATAATTCAGGATGCGATAGACATTCCCCCGGGAGTTTATGGCGCCGTCTGTGACAAGTTAGTGGAGATGGTGAGGTTGGTGCTCGAACGCTGATGCCGGCCGCATGGAATTGAGTTGATCATCTATAAACGAAAGGAGGAGAGAACGATGACGGCAGAAAAAGAGGAGCGCGAGGCGAGGGAGCGGAAAGAGGTGTGCCGCACCACACTCTGGACGGCGGTCGGGGTCATGGCCGTAGGCTGCGGACTGTTGATAGCGGCGATAACGATACCGCCGCCCGGCGTGATAGACCACTCGATATTGGTGGCATTCGGAGAGATATCCACTTTTTCAGGGGCACTTTTGGGCGTGCGCATGAAAATCAGGAAGAAAGAGGCGTGATGTGTGCGGTCAGAGGCGTACTTTGCGGGTTTGGAATCCACGGCGTTCGATGTAGAGTCCGGAGGTCGGGTTTGAGACCGGGATGCCGGTCAGTGTATAATAGGCGGGTTCGGAGGTGTTGGCTTCCGGACCTGCCTCCGCATGTTCGTAAGAGTCCGGGAGGATTGACCCGATGCCGGTTGAGATGCTCAGCTCGGTTCCCGAAGATGGGTTGAGAGTGAAATAGTAGTCGCGGTTCAGATTGATGCTCTTCAGGTCGTACTGGCGGTTGGCCGAGTCATTCTCGCCGCCACGGCGATTGTTGGCGATGAGATTGACATTCTTGTTTTCGTGAGCCTTGGGGATTGTGATACGGGTGAACTCCTTGCCATCGACCATGTAGTTGCCATCCGGAACCGCACCGGGCCAGCCTCCGAAGACTTCCGCGTCGCCCCATGCGTACAGGCCGAGATTGTCCCAGCCTGTACGGTTCTCAAGGTAAATGTAATGATTCTTTTCAGGTTCCGGAGGAGTGACGGAGCCGTCATTGTCTCTGACAAAAACCGCGTAGCCCTGGCCGGGGAGCGAGAAAGTACCCGGATTGGAGAAATCGACCGTACGGCCTGAGAATACATCGGTGTACTTTCCGGCGGGGAGACCGCCGTTGACAGAGAACTGCTGCTCAGCGTCGTTGAAATTGAGCATCACCACCACGTCGCAGCCGTTGGCAGAGCGGCGGTAGGCATAGATGTTGTTATCATTGCTCGTCGAGAGGTTGGTGAGCGTGCCGCATTGTGATCCGGTGCGGAGGGCGGGCTGCGTATGCTTGAGTTCGGCGAGGCGGGTAATCAGTTCGGTTATTCCGGTGTCGGGACGGCTCCAGTCAACGGGTGTCTTCTCGGCGAGAGATACGCGGTCGCATTCGTAGCCTATTTCCTGGCCGTTATACAGCAGCGGCATTCCGTATGCTGTGAACTCCAGCACAGTGAGCGGACGCAGGTATTTGTGGAACAGTTTTACCTCGGAGCCGCCCTTGTCCTGCACTACGTCGTGGTTTGACAGGTAGACCATGCGCGAATGACCCTTGTAGGCGTTGTCGGTATAGAAAGCGGCGCACTGTTCGCGGAGCATCTGCACATTCACACCACGGGCAAAATCGAGCAGCCGGTCGTGGAAAGCCCATGCGTAATTGTAATCGAACCAGCCGTTTGTGACGAGCTGAGGTTTCGAGTCATCTTCGGCGAGCCAGGCTATGCGATTGCCGTTCTTGAGCACACGCGAGGTTGCTTTGCGCCAGAACTCGTCGGAAGGACCGGATGCATAGTCGCAGCGGTAGCCGTCTATGTCGAACTCGCTGACCCAGTACTGCATGGCATCGATCATGGCCTCGTGCATGGCTGCATTGTTGACATCGAGCTGATAGACATCGTTCCAGCCATTGGGGCTATAGAAATTATTGCCGTAATATTCGGGGTGGGTACTGACCCAGACATTATCTTTCGAGGTGTGGTTTCCCACCCAGTCGAACCATACCTCCATGCCGTTTGCGTGTATGGTGTTTATGAGAGAGCGGAGTTGGTCGGCGGTCCCGTTGTCGGGGTCGATCGCCTTGTAGTCTTTCACGGCGTAGGGGCTGGAATATGTTCCCCACTTGCCGATGTCGCCGAGTTTGTATATGGGCATAAGCCAGATTACGTCCACGCCCAGTTCCCTGAGGCGCGGTACCTGGCGTTCCACGCCCGTGAAATTTCCCTCGGGGGAGAAATTGCGGACGAATACTTCATATATCACCCGGTTTTCAGGCACACGTACATCTTCGGCCGCGCAGACGGGTACGGAAGAGAGCAGTGCCAGAGCCGGCAACAGGAGAGAGCGGAGGGTTTTGAATACGTTCATGGTTTGTTCGGTTTTTACGATTGCAAAATTAGGCGCAATCGACGTACACTCCGCGTCTCCCAACCGAAAATCAAAGTTTTTGAAGTGTTATAGCGGTGATATTCAGTGTGATTTGCCTTGGAATATCAAAGGGGTTATCAAATTTGGAGTTTAGGGGTTTGGTGATATTATGAGGTGACAGGTGGTATAATATATAGGCTCCGTATCACGTAGAAGTGAGACGGAGCCTTGTTCAGGAAGTGTTCCCGGATTATTATCGTCCTACATATTTTTGGCCATTTCGGATGTATACTTGACCCTTGGCCGGTGTAGATAAACGATGCCCGAAGAGGTCATATATGAGGGTGTCTGCTTCCGGATCAACCATAATATTCTGTACATCCGTGTTGTCCAAGTTTACTTTGAAGAACTCATTATCCTTGAACTCAAACAGACCATCGTATGCCATAAGCACCCAAAGTCTATCCTTGTCAGTCGCCAATCTGACAATGTAGTCGTCTGAACAGTCAGAAAGGTTGCATTCGTAGGTTTGATAATCGTTCACAGAGCATTGACCGAGTTTGTTGCCATAAGCAAACCAAATCATATTCCCGTCTCCTGTCACGGCTCGGCATTTCTCTGTTATATTATAGATTTCGGATAAATGAGAAAAAAGAGGATTGTCAACATTCTTGTCTGTAAGCAATCCGCCATCAGTTGCCAAATACACATGGTCTGGATGAAGCAGATAGATTCCGTTTACATTATATGAAGGGGATTCGGATAAGAAAACCTTGCTATTTTTATTTACATAACCATATTTATAAGAGTTTCTTGTTGAATATGCGCCGAACCACATGTCTCCTGTCGTCTCATCATATGTGAGACAGTTATATTGATTATAGGCAGAATATATATCGGCTGCGTCAAGAATTTTCCATCCCTCGTCAGTGAACTGTTGCAGCAAGTTATCCGAACCAACCCAAAGTCCGTTTCCATATGCGAGAGCCGAAACATTGACAATTTCCTCTGCCCCGGTTTTGATAGCGTTGAACATCCCATTTTCGAATTTTGCTACGCCTGCGTTATCTCTTGCTCCGACTGTCACCTCATTTTCCGGAGATAAGGCAAGAGCAGAAAGATTCTTGAAGGCATCAGAGCTGAATAGGCTGGAATTTCCGGTCTGTTTATCATATTTGACAAGACCGTTTGCAGTCGCAATCCATACTTCAGACTCACTTACCGTCATATCTCTGTAAACCGTTGTGTCGAGATCTTCATCGGCGACCGGATTCAGGTTGACCACCGGGATATTGGTGATACCGGGTGTAGGTTCTGAGAATTTATTATCTTTGAATTCGAATAGTCCGCCATATAGCATCATGACCCAGACCTTGTCACCGTCAGCCACCAGACCATAGATGAAGTCTGAAGATGCTTCGGAAAGGTCGCATGTGAACGCCCGGTAATCATGACCGTCGTATTGAACAATGGTCTTTTTTGAGGAGAACCAGACTTTTTCATTGTTGCCGGTCACTGCGGTGCATGCCTCATCCAAATCTTCAACTGCATGTTCAAGCGGCGATATGACATTGTCTTTGCAGATGTACATGCCGTTGTCAGTGGCGATATAAAGTATTCCGTCAGGGGTACAATACAACCGATTGACAGATGCTTTGAAATCATCTAAGAAAAATATCTTGCCTTTTCCATTAATATATCCAATAGAACTTTTCCTGGCTCCGCTTGCGCCAAACCATATTCTATTCCGTTGCGCGTCATATGCAAAAGCATTGAAAGAGTGTATACTCGAGAAGAGGTCAGGACAGTCGAATATTTTCCATGTTTCATCGTACTTATGCAGTATAGAGGTGGCCAAGCCAATCCATAACCCGTCGGCCAATGCGAGGGAGGATACATACGATATATCGTCCAGCCCGATTGAAAGGGAGTTGAAAGATTTCCCGTCAAATTCTGCAACACCGCCTTGTCCGTAACTGCCGACAACAACATTGTCGTCGGGTGTTGCTACCACTGAGAAAAGGTCAGAGAAGGTTCTTGATGCGAATTTCTCTGATGTTCCTGATACTTTGTCATACTTCTCCAAGCCATCAGAGGTGGCTAACCATACAGCATTATTGCTTACGGCAATATCGCGGTATATGACAGGAGAGCTGGCCCGGACATTGTTGAAGCCGGCAACGGCTGACAAAATGACTGCCGATAGTAATATTAGTATTTTTTTCATATTTGGGTGTATTTGGTTTTAATATTTGTTGATAGGGAAATTGTTACAGGTTTTTATACTATATAAAGACTTTTTTTACTCTCAGGCATCCGTTTATAAGGCATCTTATAAGATATGTTCCCGGATTCAATGGCTTGGATGTGAAGTTATAATTTCCTGCCTCTGTTGT
The DNA here is from genome assembly GCA_910578385.1 of uncultured Muribaculaceae bacterium. Taxonomy (GTDB): domain Bacteria; phylum Bacteroidota; class Bacteroidia; order Bacteroidales; family Muribaculaceae; genus Lepagella. Next base: position 80,487 of record CAJTQV010000010.1, read on the forward strand.
ATGTGTACCTTTAATCTCGTCGATATTGTTGCAGTCTAAATCAAGGACATCGATAAATACTGAAGAGTTTCTGTCAAGAGTCAGATCTACCATAACTTGATTTCCTGAAACATGGACGCTGTATTGCGAATTCTCATCTGGAATATCGTTGTATTGTGCCGGTGCGCTATGGTTGGGGTATCTTTGTGACGATTCTGGAAGCATCTGCTTCAGCAATAATTTCAGATTTGAACAATTTGTTCGGATAATCTTACGCCCTTTCTCGTCATAATCATGCATGTTATTGATTTGATGAATGGCTCGCATCTTTGCGGTGTTCTGGGAATTATTCGTTATAATAAGATCTTCAAACAAATACATGGCTGAATTTATTCCTTTATTAATTTTGTCATATATAAGGAACAGACAAGCAGGATTGGATATGCATCTCTGGAGAATGGCTTGATATACCGGGGTGTTTTGAATTGATTCCTTCGTATTCAAAAATGAATTATCCCACATATCTTGCCATTTGTCATAGAGGGAATTGAAATCGTTATAAGCGGATTGTGTCATTGCAGATATTTCAGCCGAAATATAGTGTTCTTGATACTCAGACAAAACAGGGTTATCCATTATGGCTACATCGTTCGCAATCGCTTCTTCAAGACTGATTTTTTCACCATTTTCATCAATTGGGACATAGTGATGTACGACCCGTCCATATGTGTCGCATGTTAAAGCGTTCCTTGGATGGAATATTCTGTAATCAGAACCAAGTTTACTTTCCCAATCATATCCGTGTAAATTCGAATCAGAAGTCTTGTTTATGGAGGCATGTGTATAGACGTATGTAGGAGCATCTCCGGTTGCCCATAAATCGATACCGCTGTTTAAGTCGTCATCTACTCGTGAACTCCGTATATAGCGTGTACATCCAGGATATCTTTCTGAATAATAATAATTGTCATACGCATCCAAAGCTGTTCCGCCTGGAACATAATATGGGGATGAGGGGCGGTCGGGGACAATCCGATCGGAACAAATGCCTCCAGTCCAAGCAAAGCAATTGTAGACGCCTGTTCTGGGTGCAGAGATGAGCGCATCGTCAGACTTCAAGTTTTTGAATGGGAAATCTATGCTGACAGCAGTACCGCTTATAAAAGAATTATTAGCGCTGACATAGAACGGTTTGCAGCCTATGTAAAGTTCGCCTCTTCCAATGGGATCGAATGATCTGGCAGAGGATACCAAGATTTTATTAATGCGGGAGGGAGACAAATCTTTAATTCTTGCATTTTTCTTCCAATCGAAGTCTCCGCTTGATTCATAGTCATCATTAAACGCATATACAAAACCGTCATATGTGCCTCCCATGTTGACCCATAAAACAGGATCGCTTTCAGAATTAGCTGTGAATATATTATAGGATTTGGTAGTAAATTTGAAATCACCCGAAACTCCCATGGTGCACATAGGGACATTCTCATAAGACATGATGTCGTTTATGTTTAAATTGCATAAACCTGTCGAACCATTTTTGAACGGTCTTACCTTTACATAATATATTCCGCTTGCCGGAATGGCGATTGATATCTGTGCAATGCCGTCATCATCGGACAGCTTGACCCATGAGTGTTTTTCGGGTGCAGTCGAACTGAATATTTCCATAAAATGAGAGATATTCCCCCTTGTGGAGGAAGTGCACGTGATCTGTTGTCCTTCCTTGAAATATGCAGTAGTGTAGAACGTATATCCGAACCATGGTATGTTTCGGTAATAGTAGTCGTATGGAATCTGTGTCGTTGTTGACAAATCGGTACCAGTGATAAGGGTCGCGGTGTCTTTCGGCTGGGTTATTGCACCCGAACTGATTCCTGGTAATTTCAAGGAGGCATTTCTTTCGATAAGAGTTATGTAGTTGTCATATTTGGTTGGTGATGTGCTATTACGCGTTATTGTCGATTTGGCAGATATTAACTCTACAAATTCAACATTCGGGATGGCAGGTAGAGATGATTTTACCGAAATATTGTGCTTCCCTTGGGTGGCAGAGATAGGATTGCTGGACAAGAGATAGCCCCATCCGGTTTTCTGCGGGGAAATGCTGTCGGTAAGTCTTTTACCATCGACTTCAATAGTATACGATTGAAGTTGGCCGTTACTGAGTTTTGCCGGGCATTGCCATAGTTGCAGAAAATACGTGCCGGCTTCTTTCACTTCCACTTCGAAAGAAATTTCACCGGAGGTTGCATCGGCATAGGTACTTGTCATTTTGCACAGTTCATTTGCGTTTGCTGCCATTGGGATGAGGATAGCAAGAATCAGTTGGATAATTAGCCTTTTCATCTTGTTTGATTTTAAAGTTAAACATAAAAAATCTTTTACGCCGTAAAGATATGCTAATAAATTTTAAAAAGCAAATAAATTTTAAAATATTTTATTGTTTTGCTGAAATTTATTGAAAAATGATGTTGGACGGAGAATAATTTGTGCGTTTTGTTAAGTGGTGGGTGCTTTGACGGTAGTGCCTAAAACAGTATCCTGTAACTTAAATTCTGAAGCCTGAAGTCTGAAGGCTGAAGCCTAAAATCTGTACGGCCGCGGCATGCCGCGACCCTACAAAAGTCGCTGTATGCCGCGCCTAACGCCTAATGCCTAATGCCTAAGACTTCACTGTGGGTGGTGAGGAAGTTGGTGATGGTGGTGGTGATCTGGCGGCGGTCTTCGAGTTGGTCGCCGGGGAAGCGGATGGCGGCGCGGGTGTAGTGGGGAAGGCGCGCGGCGAGTCCTTCGGCAATGGCGACGCGGATTTCTTCGGGCGATTTGCCGGCCATCAGCGGTCGGCGGGAACTGTTGGCTATGAGGCGTTGGGCTATTCGCTCGGGCGATGCCTCAAGGAAGAGGGTCGTGCCGTTGGCAAGCATCCAGTCCATGTTGCCGTTGAAGCAGGGGGTGCCTCCGCCGCAAGCCACTATGACATTCTCGAACGCCCCCGCCTCGCGGAGCATGGCGCTCTCCATACGGCGGAATTCCTCCTCGCCTTTCTCGGCGAAAATCCGGCTGATCGACATGCGGAAGCGTTGCTCGATGTAGAAGTCAAGGTCTATGAACTCCCGGCCTGTGGCGCGGGCGAGCGCACGGCCGAATGTAGTCTTGCCGCAGGCCATGTAACCGATTATGAAGAGGGGAGGAGTCATAGGCGTTAGGTTTTAGGTGTTAGGTTTTAGATTTTAGGCTTTAGGTTTTAGGGTTTAGGGTTTAGATTTTGGGTGGTGGGGTGGGTTAGAGGAGGTTGCGGAGGACTGTCCAGAGGAGGAGGGAGAGGGTTATGGCCGCAATCATGAGCGGGGAGTTCAGCCATGCGTAGAGACGTGGGTATCTGGCGCGCAGGGCTGCCGAGCAGAGCATGAGGACGAGGAGGGGTGCCGCACAGATTATGAATGCGTTGGCATGCCATGCGGCGGCGAAGTCGCCATGGAGCAACGCGTGGAGCATACGCTGGCTGCCGCAACCGGGGCAGTCGTAGCCGGTAATCTCGTGAAACGCGCATTTCGGAACCCAGCGGCTTGCCGACGGGTCAACGAAAAAGTACACCGCCGCAACAGCCACGATGATGACCGGCACGGCAATGACTTTGAGAGAGAGGGAACGCATCGTCATGAGGGCATGAGCAGCGAGAGCGGCATATAGAGCGCGTTGACTATGATGCCGAGCACGATTGAGGCTATAATCCACATCTCGGTGCGCTCAGAAGCCTTTCGGGCACCCTCGTAATCGCGTGCGAAATATTTTGAGCTGACCTGCGAGCTGAAGATGATGGCGACCACTCCTGCCGGTAGACAACAGCATATTGTCGAGAGGATTGCCCAGATCATGAAAGTCGGGGGCATAGGGGGCTGCGGAGTGTTGGGAGGGAGCTGTGTATCGGGCGACATTACATACATGGGCGGCGGAGTCTGGCTGCGTGCGCGGCCATATTCTTCCGGTTGCGGTGAACCCGGAATCTCCTCCGGCCGAGGCATGTCGGCACGCTCCGGGTCGAAGTCCATGCCTAATTTCTCGGCCCATTCCTCTTCGACGCGCGGGCGGTTTTCTGTCTGTTCCCCGGCATTTTCATCGGGGCGTGCATCCTTGTCCGGATCTATTTCATGGCCGTTTACCGGCTCTTTCTTCTCCTCCTCTTCCATAGTGGTTCAGTTTATAGTTTAACGTATCTCCCGTTTGCATGGTTAGACCTGCTGCATATCCACGAGGTGCTTGTACATGCCGTTGCGGTCGAGCAGTTCCTCGTGTGTGCCGAGCTCGACAATCTCGCCCTCGTGCAGCACGCAGATCTTATCGGCGTTGACAATGGTCGAAAGACGGTGGGCGATGACGATTGTGGTGCGGTCCTTCATCAGGTTTTCGAGAGCTTCCTGCACGAGACGTTCGCTCTCGGTGTCGAGTGCGGAAGTCGCCTCGTCGAGAATCAGGATTGCCGGATTCTTCAGGATTGCACGCGCTATGCTGATCCGCTGGCGCTGACCACCCGACAGACGGCATCCACGGTCGCCGATCATGGTGTCGTAACCGGCTTCGGTCTCCATGATGAAATCATGGGCGTTGGCTATGCGGGCCGCTTCCTCGACCTGCTTGCGTGTCGCGCCCTCCACGCCGAATGCTATATTGTTGAAAATCGAGTCGTTGAACAGGATTGCCTCCTGGTTCACGTTGCCCATGAGCGAGCGTAGCTCCTTGACCCGGAGGTCGCGGACGTTGATGCCGTCAACAAGAATCTCACCCTGTTCTATGTCCCAGAAGCGGGGTATGAGATCAACGAGCGTGGACTTGCCCGAACCGGACTGGCCGACAATCGCCACCGTCTCACCCGGATTGACCTCAAGATTGATGTCCTTGAGGACATTGCGGTCGGGAGAGTATCCGAAAGTCACGTTGCGTAACGATACGCTGCTCTTCGCCTTGTCGCTCTTGGCCAGCTGATGCGGATGCTCAGGATCGGTTATCGGGTTGACAGCGTTGAGAATCTTGTCGATGCGGTCCTTGGCAGCCATACCCTTGCGGACAGTGTAGGAAGTCTTTGAGAGGTCTTTGGCCGGGTTGATCATGCTGTAGAACATGACCATATAGTAAATGAACGTCGGGCCGTCGATGTCGGAATTGTTCGAGAGGATAAGACTTCCGCCGAACCAGAGAATGATGGCCACCGCCGTTGTGCCGAGGAACTCGCTCATGGGGTGGGCGAGGGCCGTGCGGCGGCTCACACTGTTGTTTATGCGGTAGAAGTCCTGAGTCTGACGTGCGAAACGCTGTTCCATCATCTTCTCGGCGTTGAACGCCTTGATGATGCGCAGACCGCCGATGGTCTCCTCGGCGTTAGAGAGAATCTCACCCCACTTGTTCTGCGAGGCGAGCGACTTGGCCTTCAGCTTCTTGCCGACCGCGCCCATAATGCCGCCGATGAAAGGGAGCATGATGAAGACGAAGATTGTCAGCTTCCAGCTGATGACAATCATCATGCCGAGACATGCGATGATCATGATGGGGTACTTCACCAGAGAGAAGAGACTGGCCATGACTGAGTTCTGGACTTCCTGCACGTCGCCCGACAGACGGGCCATTATGTCGCCCTTGCGCTCCGAGGTGAAGAACCCGATCGGGAGCGAGACAATCTTGTCGTACATCTCGCGGCGGATGTCGCGCACCACTCCGTTCTGGAGCGGTATGGTGAAGAACTCGCTGAGATATGCGGTCATTACCTTCAGCAGACATGTTATGACCAGGGCCACGCCGAGGAAAGCGAGAGTGAACGACGCTCCACGCTGCGCTATCATCTGCGACATGAACCAATAGAAATTATTGACCAGCACGTCCTTGAACGAAGCAGAACCCAATTCCATATACTCGTAGGTCGTGCCGTCGAGGCCGAAGAGCATCTGGAGAATAGGGATTATGAACGCGAACGAGAAGAGAGTGAAGAAAGCCGTCAGGAAATTGAAGAGTATACTGAGGGCGATGTCGCGCTTGTAGGGCGACGCATATCTTTTGAGAAAAACGAGAAGTTCCTTCATCTATAAGAGTCTGAGGTTACTGATTGGAACGGAATTCGTCGGGGCGTAATCCCGTTCCATCTGCAAAGTTAATGAAACTTCCCGAAAAAACAGCCTTTGCCTTCGAAAAAACGCTCATGTCGAGGTGGGTCAGAGGGAGGTGTGGCCGGTGACAAGGAGAATGACCGAGACGACGGCGGCGATAGATATTACTCCCAGAACGCAGCGGTCGGTGAGAGTCAGCGTGCCGCAGTTTTTCTCGCGGAGCACTTTGAGGTAGAAGCCGGTGCCGGGCAAGTAGAAGAGCGATGTGAGCAGGAAGATGTCGAGTCCGCCGGCATAGATCATCCATGCGCAGAAGATGGTGCAGGCCGCGCCCGTGAGCCGGAAACGCATGTTGCGGCGTGCAGAGATGCTGCCGAGAGAGCGTTGCCCGACAGTGGATTTCCACAGATACAGACCGCTCATGAGATAGGCCGGAAGTATCATCATGCCCGTTATGCTCAGAGCGGCCATATAGACATCGTGGGCAGTTACGACTACTACGAGGAAGAGCTGCATTATCACGCTCGAAACCATCAGTCCGAAAGCGGGCATGCCGTGACGGTTAAGCTTCAGGAAACGTCGAGGAAAGACCCCTGCTCCGGCAGCCCCGTATGGCACTTCGGCGCAGACCAGGGTCCATGACACCCATCCGCCGAGCAGCGACACGATGACCGATACAATCACGAAATAGTATGCCCATTCACCGCAGGCATCCCTGAGCACATATGCCACAGAGGGGTTGTCGAGTCCGGCGAGAGCGGCACGGTTCATCACTCCGAAACTCATGAGCGAGACAAGGATGTAGAGCAGCCAGGCGATGAAGAAGCCGGTCACACCGGCCTTGCCGACATCGGTCTGACGGCGTGCGCGCGACGACATCATGACCGCACCCTCTATGCCGATGAAGCACCAGAGAGTGACGAGCATCGTGCTCTTTATCTGGTCGCCGAGACCCCCGAGGTCGCCCGAAACCTGCCAGAATCCGGCAGTGAACAGACCGAGCTTGATATTGATTGCGAGGAGCACCACAATCAGGACTATGGCGGCCACCTTGATGATGGCGAGCGCGGAGCTCATCAGCTTGGCCGTGCGTATGCCACGGCACACGATGAAATACATCAGCCAGATGAAGAACGTGCCCGACAGCACCTCCGACCACGGGTTGTTGATCATGGCCGGGAAGAAGGCGCCGAACGAGTCGTTGAGCATCACGGCATAAGCTATGTTGGAGAAAGCGGTGCAGAGCCAGTAGCCCCACGCCACGTTGAAGCCCGCGTAGTCGCCCCATCCGGCGCGTGCATACTGGTATATGCCGGCCTTGAGGTCAGGGCGACGGTCAGCGAGGGTCTTGAACGTCGCCACGAGCAGCAGCATGCCGACGGCGGTTATCAGCCACGATACGAGCACCGCGCCGGCCGAAGCGCCGGCGGCCATATTCTGCGGGATATTGTAGATGCCGGCACCCACCATCATGCCGAACACGATTCCGGTCAGTCCCCAGAATCCAAGTTGCGATGAATTTTTCAAATAGAACGAAGTAAAAATGCTATTATAATAACGCGCGGAATGAGAGATAGATTATACTGTGAAGGCTAAAATAATATTAAGGCCCCGTTTCATAAAAAATAACGGGGCCTAAAGCGCGGCACCCATTTCGCAAGGGATGCCGCGCACCTACTATGTATCAACTGTAACTTAGATCATTATCTGATCGCTATTTTGCGTGAGCTGTCGCCCCGGCGGACTATGTAGAGGCCCGGAGCGAGGCCGTCGGTATTGTCGGCCACCTTGATTCCCTGGAGGGTATATACCTCGCAGGCCGCGGATGGGGTGGAGTCGGTCAGCGCGGCGACTTCCGATTCGATTCCCTTGAGCTTGACGCGCAGGGCCTCGATCTGCGGCTCGGTCAGGTAACCGTTGTTGACGAAATAGTCGGACATAGCCTGCTGAAGGTCGGGAACCCCGTTGATATCCTCCACGCCGAGCAGCTTCTGGAAACCATATTGCAGCAGGTGGTAGTCTCGGAATTCCTGTGTTCCCATCCTGTTGGAGAGCTGATAGTCGGCGGCAATCTCATTCCAGGTGGCGCCGCATAGAGCGCCGAGGGTGCCGGAGAACGCTCCGGTGCGGTCGGTGCCGATACGGCAATGGATCTGGAACGGACCCGGGTGAGAGTCGTCGATGATAAACTCCACCACTTCCTTCATCCAGTTTCCGAACTTGCCGTTGTCGGGCGAATAGTAAACCTCGTTGTAGGTCGGTACAGAGTTCCCGGCACCGACGTAGAGAACGTTGCCGTTGCGGATAATCTCCTCGTAATATTCCGGAATCGTCTCCTTGTATGGAGTGCCGGCAATGGTGAACGACTGAAGGTTCCTCTCCTCGTTCTCCGACAGGCATATGTCGCAGGTGATACCCTTCGCGGTAGCGAGTTCAACCACATATTTCATGCGGTATGGTTCGGTGGCGTTCGTGTTCTTCGTGATCTTGTAGGGGTGATAAGAACGGAAAAGATTGGCGGTTCCCGGCACTCGCCTGAAGTTCGATATGGCCTCCTGCCCTTCGGTGGTGGTCAGGTCGAAATCAGAGAGCTTCTTGATTATGTTGGCCGTGCGGCTGTTCTCCTTGATGGTCTCGAAATCATCGTCGTCGAACACCACGATATTGTTCTTGTCACCGTTGAGGAAGACATATCCCTCGGGAATGAACGACTTCGAGCCTCCGTTGAGGTAATTCGAGCCGTTGGTCACAAACTTGAATTCAGGCTGCCCGCTGTTGCCCGGCACCTTCACCTGGGCATAGCTCAGGGTGACATACCAGAAGTTCCGCTCGCTGTCGAAGGTCATCTGGTAGGCCGGATTTGATTTCCAGCCGTTGAAGGAGCCGAGCACCTCTATTTTCGATATGCCCGAGACTTTCCAGAGAGAATTGTCCATGATGAAAGTCAGGGTTTTCTCCTGCGGATTGTCGATGAAGCACTTGGCGCGTTCGGCGTCGGTCGGGTTTACCGACGCCATGGCAGGCAGCGCGAGAGCGCATGCCACCATGGTTGTCATTATTGTTTTCATAAGAATGAATCAGGTTATTTCACGATAAGTTTGTCGGTGTGGCGTCCGTCGGCTGTCGAGACAGCCACGATATATGCACCGCTGCCGAAACCGGCTACATTGACCGTTGCGGTCAGGCCCGCAGCCGGAGCGTCGTATACACGGGCTCCACCGGCCGAGAAGATCTCGATATGCTCGATTGGAGATTCAGATGTCACGGTCACGGTCTCGACCGCAGGATTGGGAGAGAGGGTGATTGAAGCGTGCTGACCGGAGATATTGTCAACGACCGAGGTGAGGGCAGTCTCCTCGAATCCGAAAGGCTGCGTGGCTGTCTCGCCGCTGTCGTTCTTGAGGAGAGCGCGGACATAAGAGCCTCTGAAGCCGGTGTAGTCGAACGTGCGGCCCATGCCGACAACCGTGCTCTTGCGCTTGCCCGATGCTGCTCCCGTGGGGATGTCGGTTCCGGAAATCCAATAAATCTCAGGTGCATCGGTGTCGATGGTGATCGTGTGGGCGTCGCTGTCGGTGGTTATCGAATTGATCCGCGGCGCGAGAGCCTGGCCTGAGCCGTTGTATTCATATGAGAAATACTCGTGGCCACCCTGCATGGCCTCTTTCAGGGCATCGACAGTGAACTCAGGCATGAGCATGAACTGGTAATTGCGGAAATACTGTTCGGCGGTATGGGTGTCGTCGCATGAGTAACCCCAGACCGGGCGGGATGGCATTGTGATAGAGAGAATCTGGTCCCAGAGAATGCGGTCGTTCGGACGGCGGTTGCCCTGGTTATAGACCTCAAGACCTATCAGACTGGCGTAAGTCTGGAAATTCCGGGCGTGCCATTCGGGTGAGTTCTTCGCTCCGGCAGCATAGTTGGTGTCGATGTTCCAGTACTGTCCCGGATGGTTGATAATTTGCAGGCCGCCGATTTTCTCAGTATACGCGTAAGATTCCTGCAACGAAGCGAATTCCTGACCCTTGCGGCCGGTAAAGAAATCATTGTGATGATTGAACTCGCCCCCTGTCGATTCGTTCCAGCTGTTGGAATTGTCCTTGCTCAGCTCGACGCCCGGAATAGCCATCATGCCGAGAGCCTCAGGGTCGCGAGCCTCCGCCCCGCGGTTGTAGAGGTCGAAGAGGTTCCACGGGTAAGGATTTGCGTCATGGTCAGTGAGAGCGAGAATCTTGTAATCGGCTGCCGCATAAGCATCGACCACATAATCAGTGTTGAACTTGGTGTCGAACGACTGGGAGGTATGCGTGTGGAAATTAGCCTTGTAACGGCCTGTGTTGGCCCAGTCTATTCCGGAGTAGGCATTGACTGTAAGAGTTTTCTGCACGTCGGAGGCTGAGGGAGACAACACTTTGATGCAGATTGAGCCTACATCCTCGCGCGAGGCTGTGCCGTTGGCGGCGTCGAGCGAGAGGGTATAGATTCCGGCCTTGAGCGAAGAGAGTGTGGCCTCCCATGTGTTGTCGTCAACCTGAGTCAGAGTGACCGCGCTTTCAGTGCCGTAATTCAGGCTCGAAGTCATTGTAGGTGTGCAGCCGCTACCCTCGGTGAGACGCACGGTGATTTTCGATGATTTGCCGGTTGTAGTCACCGAAGGTACTGCCGTGAACGCGCTCACCACATCTTTAGGCACGGTCGCGCCCCATTTTGTCTCGGTAACCTTGACAGCGTTGGTCGTGAAGTCGTAGAGCAGGGTAGCCTCGATGCAGTTCTCGGCCACGCTGTACACGCCTGTGATCTCGCCCATGTCGCTTTCGGAGTTGACGCTGCCGTAGTGAATGGTGAAAGTCTTGTCATTGCCGGGGAACGTCACCGTTGCGTCGGCGGTATAGTCCGGGTTAGGAGTCATTGTGAAATTACCCTCGGCCGTGTAGACCTTGAAGCCACCCGACGACACCGACTTGCTGTCGAGAGCCTCGCCGTCGCGCACGGTGACACGCATCCAACTGTCTTTGGTCTTCTTGGTAGAGAACGAAACGTTCTTGACCGCCTCGCTGAGGAAAGTGCTTGTGCCGTCGTCGTTGAGGCGTGCCACGTTCCAATAGACCACCTTGTTGGTTACCGACTTCGGTATAAGCTTGATGGCCACCTGTGCCGGCACTACCTCAAGATTGGTCTGTACATAATTGTCAATCAGGGAGAACTTGACCGAAGAATCGAGTGCCACCGAGGTGCTTCCCTCCTTGTAGTAGAACTGATATTCGGAGGCTGCGAAGTCGGCTGCCTTTGCCGGTGCGCGAAGGGCGCGTTCGGCGACATAGGCCGGTAGAGTCAGATTGTCGTCAACACCCGGAGATGGGTCGGCAAATGATGGGTAGAGCATGTGGAACTCCTCGCGCCATGAGTTGTCGTCATGCCAGCCGCCCTCGAAGCGTGTCACGGAGGCTGAGGGCCCGACGGCGGCGGCAAGAGCCTTGGCATCGTCGGCTATCACATGCTCCTCCAGGCTGCCGTAGCATATGCGCATAGAGGGGGCGGCTCCGGAGTTTGCGGCCATTTCCACCAGCTCATCCTGATTGAGCATAAGGAGCGGTGACATCGATACGCAGTTGCCGAAAACGTCAGGGTGTGAGAGCGATGCGTAGATGCTCAGCAGGCCTCCGAGATCGGCGCCGAGAATGGTTGTCGAGGCAGCATCGGTGCGCGTGCGGTAATTTGAGTTTACATAACCGACAACCTTGTCGATGAACTCGCCGATGAATTTTTCAGAAGCTCCGCTGCCCATGAAATCGGGATGGGGGAATGGAATGGACTCGGCCACGAATGTATAGAGACCAACAAGAATACATCCCTCCTTGCCGTCGGCATGGTGGGTCGCGGCTGAGCCGTGGGCGTTCCATGAGTCGTCGCCGAAGAAATCGTCGCCGGCATCAACATCGCTGCCTGCGTCGGCATAGCGTTGCTGCACGCCAACCATGTAGACCACCGGATAATCCTTGCCGCTCGTCTCGTAGTCGGGCGGGAGGCTTATCCGCAACTTGCGGGTATAGCCGTCGATGTTTATTGTGGTCTCGATCAGGTCAGGGTTATAAGATGCCGCCCAGCTCCCCACGACATCCGGGTTGCCGACAGATGTGCGGTTGCTGACCTCGCCGCCGCTGCTTGTCTTCTCGACATACTTCCAGTCGGGACCGCAGAGGTATTTGTAGCCCTCTTTCATTTGCGCTTCCGACACATCGGGAAGGTCGACGGTGAACATACGGTCGCCGGCAGGCTGGAGGCGCACCGTTCCGGTGGTGGCCCAGTTGTTGAACTTGCCGGACACATAACATGCACGCGTCCCTTCGGGCACCTTCACGTTCAGAGTGACCGCACCGGCAGTCAGAGAGCCGGCAAGAGCGAGCATGAGCAGAGTTTTTTTAAGCTCCATGATAAAAAATTTTAGTTGGTGTTTCGCCGCAAATTTATAATCGTGGAGCGGGGCGGGTCAATAGCGGTTAGAGCTGTAAAGTAGATTTCGAAAAGGGATATATTATTGAATGTCAGTGATGTATGAAAAATAAGGACAGGTATAAAAGTAGAAAATATTTTGGCTCGGTTAGGTGCTTTTCAGCCGAGCGGAGTGGCGATATATGTGTCGGTTTCCTCTTTGGAGAGGTTGAGTGAGTTTCTGATGGCGAACTTATAATTGTAGACAGTCTGAGGTGTGTAATGCAACAGCTCGGCTATGCGTGAGCTGCGTGTTATTCCGATCTTCATAAGAGCCAGCACGCGCAGTTCCGAAGTGAGCGAGGCAGCGTCGGGGGCAACCTTGCATGCGTCGCGGGCCAGGCTGTTGTATTCAGTAAGGAACTCGGGATAAAGGCGGAGGAAGATAGTGTCGAAACGTGCGTACAGTTCCTTCAGCTCAGAGCTTTCGGATGCTTCAGATTCGACAATGCGTTTTATGCCCCGGTAATTAGAGGAAGAAACCAGAGCGAGAATCCGGGTGCGGAATACCTCCATGCGGCTTATGTAGCCGCTGTGGGCATCGAATACTTCGGTGATGAACCTGACCTTCTCGCGGTTGGATTCGCGCAGTCGGTTGTTTGATTCCTCCAGTTCGCGGTTGGTGCGGTTAAGACGCTGCGACACATCGCGGATGGTGCGCACGCGCCGCCATGCCACACGCAGGGAGATAGCCAGAGTCACAGCCAGCAATGTGATGATTGCGAACAGAATCCAGAGAGTGCGGATACGGTCGCGTTCGCTCTCATGATACTGGGCGTCTATCACCGGAATCAGTTCAAGAATCTCATGCGTTCTTGATTTTGCATTGCAGAGTCGCGCATCCTCAAGAGCGCATCGTATATAGTTGTAGGCCCGTTCCGAGTCGCCACGTTGGTTCAGCAGCAGAGCAAGGTCGGAGAGTGCCGTGTAGTCACGGATTCCATCGGAGAGGTCGAGAATGGCGGCGCGGGCAAGGCATCGTATTTCGGCATCGGTCTCATGCAGGGCATGGTGAGCCAATGCCTCCTGTCCAAGCATGGCCGCGCTTTCCTTGAAGTCAGGGCGGCTGGCGGCCTGAGCTATTACCTGAAGAGCCTCGGCAGGATGTCCGGCCGAGTTGAGTTGCGCCGCCTTGAGGTACAGATAGTCGCCATCTTCTTCGGAGGTAAGACTCAGTGTCGAGTCGAGGTATGCTTTCTCCAGCTTCTCATAGGCGAGGCGGTTGGACTGTATACCCTCAGACTTGGCCATGCGGTCGTAGGTGATGCCATAGACAGTATAGAGGTACTTCCGGTGGTAGCGTTCCATGCCGCTGCGGGGGAGCGAATCGAGAATCTCAAGAGCCTGGTAATAGTCCCCGGCGAGCGAGAAGCTCTCCGCAAGATTGAGATGTGCCGAGAGTATGCGGGAGTCATCCTGCATCTTGCGGGCTGTTTCCAGTCGGCGCGCGGCCACCCATCGGGCGGAGTCGCCCATATATGATCGGTAATGGCTGTAAAGGCTGCGGTAGATATTGTAACGGTCGCGGTCGCTGGTGGCCTTGGCGAGATTGCGGCGAGATTCGGTGATCATATCCTTGCGCCGTTTCGAGAAAGCCTCCTTTTGAGCAATCACGCCGTCAAGCTCATGCAGGAGCGAGTCTGCTACCGAGGCACCCGCAGCAGCGGACACCCCGACGAGCAACGAAACAACCAGGGAAATCAACTTCAATCTCATGCCATTAAAACGCAATCATTCCCTCAAAATTGCAGCCTCCGCATCACACCGACAGTTCGAGCTGGTTGCTATGCGACCGGCAACAGCACGGAGCATCTGCATAACATTGTTACGGGTCACTTTGCGCAAGTTTGGAAATTATCATGCAATTGAGCAATGACAATGTGGATATTCAAAAAAAAACGTTATATTTGTAGCATTGATTCATATGTCACACTCACTTATGGGAAATATGGCGCGGCTTCTTTATCCAATCGGCATACAGAACTTCCGGGAAATACGGGAGGGCGGCTATGTGTATGTCGACAAAACAGAGTACATACACCGTCTTGCGACATCAGGCAAATATTATTTCCTGAGCCGCCCCCGGAGATTCGGGAAGTCTCTCCTCCTTTCGACCATAGAGTGTCTTTTCAAAGGTGACCGTCAATTGTTCGATGGGCTTGCAATCTCAGCCTTGTGGCAAGACTGGACACCCGCGCCGGTAATGCATCTCGACCTGACCGGCAGCAATTATAACACTCCCGGATCGCTCCGCACACATCTCGATGATTTTCTAAGCGGGTGGGAGGCGGAATATGGCATTGTACCCAAACATCGTGAGGCTTTGGGTCTGCGGTTCGGCAGGGTCATATCCGAGGTTCACCGGCAGACAGGGCAGCGTGTCGTGATACTTGTCGATGAATATGACAAGCCGTTGCTTGAGACGGCTGACCGTCCGGAGCTTCAGGAGGAATATCGCGGAGACCTGCGGTCTTTCTACAGCAATCTCAAAAGTCAGGACGGGCATATAAGGTTCGCGATGTTGACCGGAGTGACAAAATTCGGTCATCTGAGCATTTTCAGTGACCTCAATAATCTTCATGACATATCGATGGACAGGCACTGTGCCGGGATATGCGGTGTGACCGGCGAGGAACTCAACGTTTATTTTCATGAAGGGGTAGAGGGTTTTGCACGGGCGAACAGACTCGGGGTTTCAGAGGCATATGCCGTGCTCAAGGAGAATTACGACGGTTATCATTTCTCTACTGTCGATTTTACGGATGTGTATAATCCGTTCAGCCTGCTCAATTGTCTCTCCAATCAAATGGCCGGGGCCTATTGGTTCAGGACCGGTACGCCTGCATTTCTCATAAGGATGATGCGGTCTGGTCATCTGGAGTTGCAGACTCTCGGTACATACCGGATTGATGCGGAATCTCTCAGTGATGTCCAGCTTGATTTGAAGAATTACATACCGGTGCTATATCAGAGCGGATACCTCACCATAAAGGAGTATAGCCCGGAGTTTGACATAGTTACGCTCGGCTTTCCGAACAAGGAAGTCACTACCGGCTTTTTCAAGCATCTGTTGGCCATGTATACTCCGTTGACGGAGCAGAAGACCTCGTTTGAGATTTCGCGTTTTGTCATGGACGTTCAGGAAGGGCGTGCTGAGGATTTTATGACACGGTTGCAGAGTCTGTTCGCGGATTTCCAGTATGATGCCTTTGAACTGCGCCGTCTTGAACAGCATTATCAGGATGTCATATACATAGTGATGAAGCTGCTGGGATTTCATGTGCATACGGAATATCGCACGGCAACCGGCCGCATTGATCTTCTGATAACCACTTCCGATTATATCTACATATTTGAGTTCAAGATTGACAAATCGGCACAAGAGGCACTTGAGCAGATTAAAGCGAAAAAGTATCTGCTGCCGTTCAGGGCCGATGGTCGGAAAATAGTGGAGATTGGGGCAAACTTCTCAAGCGCAGCAAGAGGACTTGACTCATGGATAATCAATGAGGAGTGAGTGGTCACTCCGACAGTTCAATCCGGTAGAGATGCGACCGGCATCAGCACGGTTGTAAAACCAATTATGAAACGGAGTTTTTATCTGATATTTATTTCTGATTTTGGTTTTGAACTTTCCTGGAATTTTGTTGGCGGTTGCCAGAACCAATCTGAATCTGTTGAGATATAATATGCGCGGGTATAGTTGCTCCCTATAGGAACCAGAGCCGCAATATAACCTTGTAGGTGTGCGGATTTGCCCTCCGGCTCAGCCTGATTTAACAGGTTGGCAGAGATAATATATAGATTCTTTGCCATGTAATAATCCAGATAATGGTCTTTTGTCTCGTTACTGAGGTTGTTCCAATTGGCATCAGGATTGAGAATCAACGGGAGGTCATGCTGCAAGCGGTACCGCACTTCTCCCGGATGCAGAAGGAGTCCGTTTTCATCAGTGACGTAGGCTGCAAATGTCGGGTCTACCCATATCCATTTGTTTAGAGATTCACTCCATGCAACACAAATGACATGACAATCGTTATCGCTATCCCATTTCTTGGATTCGCACGTCACGTAACGGGCTGGAATGCCTTCTGCGAGTAGAGCTTCTGTCAGCGAAATCGCCAAGGCACGGCAATTGTAGCCGCAACTGTCGCGACGGGCGGAATAATATATATTTTTGAGATTTCTTGGCCCTTCAGGGAAACCGTTGCTGCCGTCATGACGAATGTTGTCATGTACCCAATACAGCAGATTCTTGATTTTACTGATGTCGTTTCCATTTCCGGCTATGCTGTCGAGGTTGAAATGACGACGGGTCTCAGTCAACATTGAGTCAGAGGGCAACACGTAGGTGAATTGCGGTTTATGAATCGAGTCGGTGGCATAGGAAGGCGATTCTTTCAGTATATCGAGCATCGACTTGACATCATCTCCATGATTCCATGCGAAAGCCATTGCCGATTTAAGAGAATCAGAAGAAGCTGTGCAACCAATGGAGTCGAGAACGGGAGCCAACGCACGGGCAGCATCATAGGCACATCCTCGCATCCATTTATTGTCACCTGTTGCTGTCAGTACCTGTGATTGCCATTTTTCCAGTTGCTTCAGCTGCTCTATAATATGAGGATTGCTTCTGATGACATTTATGTCTGCCGGAGGAGTGAGGCTATCGTATCTGGCGGTTATCAGAGCCCCGTTAATGGTGTAATTTTTGAACTTGGGTGTCTTTTCATCGGGAAACGAACCGAGTCCAAAATTGACAACAACCCCATTGAAGACAACGCTGTCAAGTTGTGGGCAATCATATTTAAAGCCGGGGCCACCGGTGCTTGAAACCGGCCCATTAAACACAACTTTTCGTAATTTGGGACAATGCCCGACAAACCAGCAGTCAAAATGACCGACAAGACCATTGACAACAATTTCTTCAAGGTTTTTCATTCCTCCGAAGGCCCCACCCGGTATGTAGTCAACATTGTTCAGTGTCACTTTGCGCAAGTTCGGAAAATCATAGTCGCCGAGCTCAACGAAAGTACCCATATCGGGGAAAGTTATTTCTTCCGCATCTCTATCGAAACACAGTGAATCCGGGAATACGGGTATGCCATCCCGGATTTGCCCCTCGATGTAACCCGGATTTTTAATTTCTACCGTCTCGGCTAATACCGAGATGCCTAAGATAGCAGAAGCGAGGAATATAAAGATATTTTTCATCAGTCTTGTGTTTATGGTTAGTACTTTATGTGGAACTCTCCGAGAATTCTGTTTTTATGAAGTTCTAAACTAATTCAACTTTACTGGCGGTTTGCCCTGGGGCAATGGCTCGTTATAAGCAGCCGCCGGTGTGCGGTCCGATGTCTGCGGCGGCTTATTGTTGGCAAAGATAGTAAATAAATCTTATATTCCAACAATTTGTGTTAAAATTTAAATTTTTGCAAGTAAAATAGTTTTTTTGGCTGAAATGATTTATTGCGGTTGTAGGGACGCACGGTTCGTGCGTCCGGGTTAGAGAGTTGATAAACGGTAGAATGATATGTTGGTACGTGAACGGATAGGATTGGTATATGTGAGCGAATGGGCTTGTTATGCGTTAACGGATAGGAACAGGCGGACGCACGGGCCGTGCGTCCCTACAAGTGGGGTGTTGAAACCGGGGTGGGGTCAGAGGTGGGAGAGCATTTTTTCGGCTTGGTCGCCCCAGTGGGCCATGAACTCGGCGCGGGTGCGCTTCCAGCGGCGGTGACTCCAGAGCCAGTATTGGGGGGCTTCCTCTATGTTGGCCTCAAGCATTGATAAGTAACGGCGCGTCAGCTCGAATGTCGGCTCTTTCTTGGGCGTGGTGGTCAGAGGCACGAAACGGAGTACGTATTCTCCACGCTTCGGACGCGACATGTGGCAGAACAGTACCTCGGAGTCGAGAAACTTGGCTATGCGCTCCGGTCCCGTGTAAACTCCGGTGTCATGATTCAGGAAATCGAGAAAGAGGTGCAGCTCAAGACCCGGGCACTGGTCGGCTATGAATCCGGTGACGGTCGGCACTCCGGCACGCTTCCACTCGATCAGGCTGCGCATGATGTCGGCCATCTCTATGTTGTGCGCCCCGAAGCGGGTGCGTATCTTCATGAACACACGGTCCATCGCCCGGTTGTGCAGCCGGTGGTAGACCTGCGCTGACTCGCAGCCCGGCGCGAAGCGGAGCGGCAGGGAGCTGACCCATTCCCAGTTGCAGTAATGACCTAACAGCAGGGTGACGCTCTGCCCGCGTGCTACGGCCCGGTCAACAAGCTCCACATTCTCCACGCGGAGACGGCGAAGGATTGTCTCGCGGCTCATATGGAGCATCTTGACGGTCTCGAATGCGTAATCGGTCAGAAAAGAATAATACTTGCGCTCGATGACGGCAATCTCGTGAGCCGTCTTCTCCGGAAAGGATGACACAAGATTCTCATGCACCACGCGGCGGCGGTAACGCACCACGTCATGCAGAATCCAGGAGATGAGGTCAGAAATGAAGTAAAGGCCGCGCAACGGTATCAGCGACAGACACCACAGCAGCGCGTAGACGATTCTATATTGCAGATTTTCCAACAGTTTCATGTTTCTTCTTTCCGTAGATGGAGGGGAGGACAATCCACCGCTGCACCACGTAGGCCAGCACACCCCAGCCGGCGGCCACAATCCAGAGCATCAGGTAGTCGCTGCGCACCTGCCAGAGAGCCGCGCCGTTGGCGTTCATCTTGACATAGCCCTCCACGGCCCACGAGGCGGGGAAGATGTCGGAAAGCGCGCGCCATACCGGCGGCATGTCGTAGCGCGGCCAGATAAGGCCCGACAGCAGCAGGAAGATGAGCGATGTCACCACCCAGCTCACGAACACCGACTCACGCTCGGTGACGAAAGCCTGGAACACGAAGCCCACGCCGATGCTGCCCAGCATGAGGGGGATGATGAAGGCAATCTCCTCCCATACGTTTCCCGCCATCGGGAACTTGAACATCAGCGGCACGTAGTGGATCATGTATATGGCCGGAATCAGGAGCAGGGTCATGTAGCAGAGCGCCTGGGCGGTCATTGTCCCGAATACGGAACGTGAATTGTTGTGCGGATTGTATCCGATAAGTGACGATTTCTCGCGCCGCGCGCCTCCGGCCATGCCGAGGGCGAGGATTATGCACTGCTGGAGGATGAGGATTATCACACCCGGCATGATGAACGAGTCGAAGCCGTTGCGGATGTTACCCATCGATACATTGTTGATCGGCAGCAGGTCGCCCGGGGCGATTGTCTCGGCGAGTGGAGCGATGCGGTTCAGGTCCTGCGTGGAGATCTCGCCACCCATCTCCTGCATGACCTCGGTGGCCGCCACGAGGAAACCACGGTAGCGGAGCAGAAGGGTCATGTCGCAGTACATCACCGCCGGTGAAGTCTCGGTGCGGCCCACCTTGCGCTCGAATCCCTCCG
The DNA here is from genome assembly GCA_910578385.1 of uncultured Muribaculaceae bacterium. GTDB lineage: Bacteria > Bacteroidota > Bacteroidia > Bacteroidales > Muribaculaceae > Lepagella. Next base: position 100,514 of record CAJTQV010000010.1, read on the forward strand.
GAATCTCAAGGATGGCGAAGCACTTGTGGCTGTCCATGGCGTGACGCGCCTCGCCGAGATTGGCCGCGTAGCCTATGACGCGGGCCTCGTCGCACGCGTCGATGTTGCGAACAAGCTCGCGGCTCAGCGCGGTGCGGTCGTTGTCGATGACCACCATCGGCACCTCCTTCACAAGCTCCGGATTGTATATCAGCGAATAAATCACCGGATATGCAAGCGGCAGGAACGTGATGAACAGAATGATGCCCGGGTCGTGGAGCACGAGCTTGAACTCCCGGCAATAGACCTCGAACAGTCCGCGTATGAAGTTTCTGAATTTTCTCATGACAAGACCTGTTTATGGCGCGTAGACCGGTTTGGCCATGAAACGCTTTATGCGCCACATGACAGTGATTGGAAGAACGATATAGGCGATGTAGGCCACGAACCAGATGCGCGAGTAGAAGATGTCGCGCCCGTTGAGGGCCTGGTCGGCGTATATCAGGAAGTTATAGCGCACCGGCATGAGCCAGCTGAATATGCTCATGGCCGGGTACATGCTCTCCTCCGGGAACGAGAAGGCAGCTATCGAGAAGCTGAGTATGCCCGTCAGCGCGCACACCGACAGCGACAGGCGCAGGTTCGGCAGCAGGCCGAACACGAACACCGCGAAGCCCTGCGCGGCCATGACGAACAGTAGCTCCGACAGGATCATCCAGAGCCACGAGCCCTGCATGGTGAAATGATTGTAACGGTATAGCCATGAGAGCATGAACACCGACATCACCCACCATATCACGGTCTGCGGCAGCAGCTTGGAGTAGACAGCGCGGACAATCGAACCGCGGGCCATGCGGAGCAGGCGCACCGAGGTGTGGTACTTTATTTCCTGACCGAGCGAGAAGACCGTGACGAGCATGATCATGAGCTGGAGCACGGCCGGGATGAAGGAGTTGCCGAGATATATGCCGTAATTCATCAGCGGGTTGCCGATGGCGCGGGTTGCGATGTTGATCGGCTGCAGGAGCGGGGCGGCGGTCTCGGGATCCTGGCCTGCGGCCTGTGCGACCGACATGGCCACACCGGCCTTGGTGTAGATGGCCGTGGCCTTGAACGTCTTGAACAGCAGCGAACCGGGCACGAAATATACCATGTTGGTATAGAACGTTATCTCAGGTGCGCGTCCGGCAAGCAGGTCAGCCTGGAAATTCTCCGGTATCAGGAAGAAACCGTAGATCTTCCCCTCCTGCATGAGATGCCGGGCCTCGGTGTATGAGTTCGGGGTCTCGGTGAGATGCACCATCTGCATGCCGCCGAGAGTCTGTGTCACCTCACGCGAGAGAGAGGTGCCGTCGCGGTCGACGATGGCGGCCGGAATCCGTGTGGGCAGTCCCTCCTCGAACATCGAGGTCACGAACAGGAACATGAAGAGCGGCAGTCCGATCATGGCGACCCACAGCAGCGGACGGCGCACAATCTGCACCATCGAGCGGACCATGATGGCCCATGCCCCCGTCTTGTCTGTTGATGTCTGCCTCATAACTGATTGCAAAATTTTAGAGTCCGTTCGGGTCCGGTCTTACTTTTCAGTTCCGAGATAGATTACCGACATGCCGGGACGGAAATTGTCGATAGCCTTGGCGGGACGCGCCTTGATCTGGAACGTGCGCGCGTCGTAGTCGCCGGTAGCCTTTGTAGCCTGCCAGTTGGCATAGGTGCCGAGGTCCTTGATGTAGAACACCTCCATTACCGTGTCCTTGTCGAGCGCGGGGATGCGTACCTTGAGCTTCGAGCCGACCTTGATGTCTTTCAGCAGATTCTCGCGGACGTTGAACACGGCCCAGTGGTCACTTTTCTGGAGCGTCATGATGGGGGCGCCGGTGGCCACCAGCTCGCTGACGTGCGGATAGATGACGGTAATCTCGCCGTCGCAGGGAGCGGTGAGGTACTGGTCCTCAAGCAGGGCGTTGGCCTTGCTGACTCCGGCCTTGGCAACCTTGACCATGGCCGACGAAGCCTGCTTGTCCTCTTTCTGCGCGCCAGAGCGTGCGAGCTCGTAAGCGCTTTTCGCGGCAGCCTCGCCCGATTTCGCCACTTCATAAGCCGCCTTGGCCTCGTCGCGCTTCTGTGCGCTGACCACACCCTTCTGGAAGAGGGCTTCCATGCGGTCGTAAGTTTTCTTGGCGATTCCGGTACCGGCCTGTGCCTGTTTCCAGACATCCTCGGCCGACTGGATTATCTGCACGCGTGTGCCGGCATCGACCTTGGCGTTGGCGGCCTGAGCTGCCTGTTCCATGGCCTCGGCCTGGTCATACTGGGCATCGACGAGAGTGCTGACGATATGCACGAGCGTGTCGCCCGCCTTTACGTGCTGGCCCTCCTCGACGTAGATGTCGCGCACGCGTCCCGGGAGCTTGCCCGAGATGCGGAGCTCAGTGGCGTCGCCCTGACCCTGTACGGTGTCGGGCTGCGGCTTGATGAAGAGGAAGCCGATCACGGCAAGAGCCGCGATAACCAGCAATATGATAACGATTGTGACGATAAGGGCCTTGTCTTTCTTCGACACAGCCTCCGGGTCGTCTGCGCCGTAGGGCTGCACGGCATTCGGGTTGTTGTATTTCTGTTCCATGGCTGGATTTTTATTCTTATGGTTGTGTGAATCTGTTTAATTGCCTGCGGGTCAATTTCCGGCATTGAGTGTGCCGAGCACCTTGGAGAGATATACCTGGCAGAGGCGTATGCCGATTTCGGCGTCGATTTTCTCGGAACTTGCCTGGAGCCAGCCGGTCTGGGCGAGAATCACGTCGTTGGTGGTGAGCACACCCTCGCGGTATCCGATCTCGGCGCAGCGGAGGTTCTCCTCGGCGCTCTTCATGTTCGAGAGAGCCATGTCGTAGGTCTTGAACGCCTCCTGAAACTTGAACTTGGCCTGATTGACCTGGAGCTGCACTTTCTCCTCAAGGTCTTCGAGCAGTATGCGCTGGGCGTTGGTGGCCGATTTGGCGGCGCGATACTTGTTGTAGTTGCCGCCCCAGTGCCAGATGGGTATCGTGAGCGACGCGCCCACGCTGAAGCCGCCGCCGATTTTCTTGCTGAAGCCATCGATCACATTGGGTGTGGAGAATGTGTAGGCACCCACGATTCCGAGTTTCGGGAGCATGTCGCCGAGAGCTAATTTCTCCTGCCCCTGAAGCACGTTTATGCCTTTGCGCAGGGCCTCAAGGTCCTGACGGCGGGCGTAGACATCCTCCATGTTGTAGGCATAGTCGGGCATTTCGGTGCCGATGCCCTGCGACTCCTCGTCGGCGAGCGTCATCTGTGTGTCAACCGGCAGACCGCACGCCTGGGCGAGAGCCATGCGCGACAGCGAGAGGCCGTTGTCGACCTTGGTCTGCATGATGCGTGCCTCGTTGAGCTTGACATCGACAGAGAGCAGGTCGGCGCGGGTTGCCACCCCCTCCTCGACCATGGCGTTTACATTATAGTGGAGTGTATCGACGAGATTCACGAAACTCTCGGCGAGTTTCTGCTTGGCGCGGAGCGATACGACGGTCCAGTAAGCCTCGTCGACGGCATATACGACCTGTTGCGAAACATTGTTGCGTGTGGCGACAAGAGCCTCCTCGGCATACTTGGCTATATCGTTGAGCGCCTTGATCTGTCCGCCCATGAAGATGGGCTGGGTGAGGGTGATCGCGCCGGCGAACACGCTGCGGGTGTCGAAACTCATGGCCTCCTTGGGGATGACGGCCACCATCTCCGGAATCGGGGTACCCGTCGCCGGGTCGGTGACCGGTTTGCCGTCGAGGCCGATAAGCACATTGTAGTCATACTTGCCCGTGAGGGGGTTGAAGATCATGGTCGGGAGCTTGGCATCTTCCGACAGCAGGTTTATCTTATGCTGGTTATAGACATAAGTCGCGCCGGCGTCGATGGCCGGGAGATAAGCGGCGAAAGCCGCCTTCTTGGTGTATTCGGCACCCTTGACGGCCTCGTCGGCCATGCGGATAGACTTGCTTGACCGCAGGGCCATGTTGCGGCAGGAGTCGAGGCTCACGCCCTGGGCGTGGGCGGCCGCAGTCATCGCGCAAAGCGACAATACGATACAAGATCTGACTTTCATAAAATCGGGCAATATGGGTTGTTAGATATGATACGGGCACCCTGTTTGCAGGCCACCGTATTCATATATCTTTACAAAATTATGCGCCGAAATGTTTACAAAAACAAAAATATTCCAATCTGACCAAAATTCACCCCAAAAGACCTAAGGACATCATTGTGGTTATAGGAAGGCGCAGATGAAGACGATTAGGATGAGAACGGGGGCTATGTAGCGGATTATGAAGCGGACGGGGCGGATGAGCCATGTGTGGAGTGTGCCGTGGTTGGAGAGCTGTCCCGACAGCAGCCCTTTCGGCGCGAACCAGCCTATCCACAGGCACATGCCGAGCGACACGAGCGGAAGCATCATGTTGGTGGCGAGGGTGTCGAGGAAACTGAAAATGTTGTTGCCGAATATTGTGACATGCGACAGCGCACCCTGCGACAGCGAGCAGACCGAGCTGAATACCAGCAGCGGGAGCATGACCACGAGTACGGCCTTGACGCGCGACATGCCGAAGCGGTCGCGGATGAACGCTACAGAAACCTCCGCGATGGAGATGGTGGAGGTCAGAGCCGCAACTCCCAGCAGGAGGAAGAAGAGTATGGACCAGATGCGTGTGCCCGGCATCTGCATGAATACCTCCGGAAGAGTCACGAAAACAAGTGTGGCCCCCTCGATACCCTCATTCTGCAAGCCGAACGACATGACCGCCGGGAAGATTATTATACCCATCATCACAGCCACAAGGAGATCGAGAATAGAGACGGTCATCGCAGTCTTCGTGAGCCGTGTCTCACGCGGAAAATATGAGGCGTAGGTCACAAGTATGCCCATGCCGAGTGACAGGGAGAAGAACGCCTGTCCCAAAGCATTCAGAACGGTCCGGGAGGTAACTGCGCTCCAGTCAGGATGCAGGAAATAGCGCACACCCTCGGCCGCCTTTGGCAGAGTGAGCGACTGCACGCAGAATATGGCGAGAAGAACAAACAGCAGAGGCATCAGGATGTTCGACAGCCGCTCTATGCCCTTCTGCACGCCGCCGAGAAGCACGGCTATGTTGATGGCAATCATCAGGAACGTTGCCCACAGCGGTTCCCAGGTGGTGGTGATATACTCCTTCATACGGGTGGCGAAGACAGCCTTCATGTCGCTCCCTATGCCATCGTAAAGCTCGCCGGTGACAGACTGCCAGAGATATTCGAGCGTCCAGCCCGCCACAACCATGTAGAAGCAAAGAATCAGATAAGAGGCGAGCACGGCGAGTCCGCCTACGCTCCACCAGCCGCGGCGCGCCCCGAGATTCTTCAGGCAACCCACGGCGTCGCTCCCGCCGGCTCGGCCAATCGAGAACTCGCTGAGCATGACCGGAATGCCGAGAATGAACACGCAAGCGATATAAAGAATCAGAAACGCGGCACCGCCATTCTCCTGCGTCTCAGCCGGAAACCGCCAGATGTTGCCGAGACCGACAGCTGAACCTACTGTGGCCGCAATCAGGCCAATCTTGGAGGAGAACGTCTTATTTTTTAAAGATTTCTTTGCCATAGGCGTGTATTTGAAAGTTTTTTGGTAATTTTGCAAAAGTAGTAACTTTTTTGAATCTATGGGCACAGTCACCGCAAAAGGAGGAGGTTTTTGGCGAAAGTACCGCGATGAGTACGCCGCGCTCGTGAAGTTGGGGTTTCCGGTTCTTCTCACGCAGCTCGGTGTTATTGTCATGAGTTTCGCCGACACGCTGATGGTCGGAGCCTACGGCGTGGAGGAACTTGCCGCGTCGGCGTTCGTGAACAGCACCTTCCTTATTCCGCTGGTAATGCTCTCAGGTCTCGCGGCCGGAATCACACCGCTCGCCGGAGCACTCTTCACGCAGGGACTGCATCGTGAGACAGGCCGCATAGCACGTGCCGGTCTCCAGATAAACAGCCTTGTCGCCATCATCTTCATGGGAGTGATGGGAACCATCTATTTTTATCTTGACGGTTTCGGGCAGCCCGAGGAACTGATGCCCGTCATCCGTCCCTACTACCTCATGTTACTTGGAACATTGCTCCCGATGGCATTGTTCAACTCGTTGGCACAAACTTCAAACGGCATGACCGACACCCGCACCCCTATGTGGTGCATACTCGGTGCGATAGCGACAAACATCATAGGAAACTGGCTCCTGATATTCGGACACTGGGGCTTCCCCCGGCTCGGACTTACCGGAGCCGGAATCGCGACCGTCTGCTCACGCTGGGCCGGAGTGGTTGCGATATACTTCGTATACCGTCGCTCGGCCCGATACGAAGGGTGCCGTCAGGGGCTGTTCGCGCGTGGCAAATTAGGAGCCGAGCGTATCAAGGTCTGGAAGACATCCTATCCGGTCATGATACAGAACGGCGTGGAATGCTCCCTATGGTCTTTCGGCGCGGTGGCATGCGGCTGGTTCGGCAAGATACAGCTCGCCGCCTACCAGATTGTCAACACCATAGGACAGCTCGGCTTCATGATATACATGAGCGTCGGCATAGCCGTCTCGATACGTGTGGCCAACTTCTGCGGCCAATATGACGAGAAAGGTGCCGGGCACGCCGCCCGCGCCGGACTGCATCTCAATCTCGTGCTTGCCACGGTAGCCTCGGCCGTGATGTGGCTCTGTGCACATCCGCTCATCGGAGCATTCACGACCGACGGCAGCGTAATCGCCGCCGCCATGCTCTTCGTGGTGCCATTGGTACTTTACCAGTACCTCGATGCCGTGCAGCTAACCCTGATCAATGCCATCAGAGGTACGTCGCAGGTCAAGCCGTTGCTCTGGATTGCCCTGATCAGCTACATAATGGTCGGAGTTCCGGTCCTGCTGCTGTTCGCGAAGGTACTCGACTGGGAGGGCGTCGGCGTGTACTACAGCTTTGATTTCGCGCTGCTGGTGGCGGCGATATTGGCGGCAATAGCCTTCCGGCGCACCCGCATAGAAACCCCGATAATCTCTAAAACCTAACACCTAAAATCTAATACCTAAAACCTGAAATAAGATGCAAGATTTCTCATGGGCAGACGGGCTTGACTGCGCCGTCACGGTGTGTGACACCGATGCCGTTGTAATCTACATGAACCGCAAGTCGCGCGAGACATTCGCCCGGCATGGAGATGTGGTTGGACACAGCCTCTATGACTATCATCCCGAACATGCTTCGGCTACAATCCGCCGCCTGTTGGCAGAGGACACGAGCAACACCTACTCGATCAGCAAGAATGGTTTGAAAAAGATAATCCACCAGACACCCTGGCACCACGAGGACGGCAGTCTTGGCGGCCTTGTGGAAATCTCGATGGTTGTGCCCGAGGAGTTCCCTCACTACGTGCGCCAGTAACAGCACAGGCTTCCGGGCTGTATATTACGGCAGGGAAGGCTTAGCAATAAACAGGAAGTCTGAGCTATAAATAGACATTTACCGAATAACCCCAAAACTAAAATAATCATGAAAGAAGCAATTGCAACCAAGAACGCCCCTGCGGCAATCGGCCCCTATTCACAGGCCATCAAGACAGAGTCACTCATCTACTGTTCGGGACAGCTCCCCATCGACCCCGCCACCGGCAAGATGCCCGAGGGCGTGAAGGAACAGACCCGCCAGAGTCTCGCCAACGTGAAGGCCATCCTCGCCGAGGAGGGACTTGACATCAACAGCGTGGTGAAGACCACGGTTCTTCTTGCCGACATGAGCCTCTTCGCCGAGATGAACGAGGTGTACGGCGAGACCTTCTCGCAGCCCTTCCCGGCCCGCTCCGCCTTCGCCGTGAAGGCCCTCCCGATGGGCGCCCTCGTCGAAATCGAAGTCATCGCCACCCGCGGCTAAGTAACTACCGAATTTGTCCTTGAAAAAGGGATAGAAATCATATCAGGCATGTCGAAGCTGCGTTAGAGCGTCGGCACGGCGGTAGGCAGGGGTGAAAGCGGAGATTTTTCTCCGCTTTCACCCCTGTAATAAAGGTAATAGAGGGTATTGCAAAACAGGACTTGCCAAGGAATTTGTAGGGACGCATGTTTAGCTGGTTTTGCAACATCCTCTGCGGATAACGTAGCACGGGTGCTTGCCGCCGTGCCGCCGCTACGAGGCTTTGACATGCCAATAATAAAGACGAAATCCTACAAGGGGTCGATGGTTTTGAAGAGGTTCCAGGCGGGGGCGGTGCGGTAGCGGGTTATGACTCCGCGCGGCACGAGCAGGCGGCAGCGTTGGTAGAGCGGTGATTCCGTCGGCTCGAACAGGGTGCTGTTGCAGTCGAATTTCGGGGGTATCGCGGAGTTGATGGTTATCGATTCCAACCGGCGGCATCCGCTGAATATCAATTCTCCGAGCAGGTGATTGTTGCCCGGCAGCGTAGCCTTGCGCAGCGAGACGCATTCCGAGAAAGCGTATGATTCAAGTTCTGTTATCGAAGCCGGTAACTCTATCTCCGTTAGAGATGAACAGAAAGAGAACGCGTTGGAGCCGATATGCTTCACCCGCGACGGCACGTTTATTTCTTTCAAAGAAGAGCAGTAGGCGAACGAGTGGCTGCCGATGTCGGCGAGAGTGCGCGGCAGCGAGACCGATTCGAGCGAACCGCACCACGCGAAAGCATAGCGGGGGAGAGCCGCCACGCCCATAGGTATTTCAATTGAGACCAATGAGCCGCACTCGCGGAACGCCCCCTCGCCGATGCGTCGCAACGAAGCAGGCAGGTCAATCTCCCGCAGATTGCGGCAACCGAGAAAAGCATACTCCCCGATTTCCATCAGAGAGCAAGGCTCGGCAAACTCCACACGGGTAAAATCATCGCGGTCGGCAAACTCCCGGGCCGGTATGGTCTTGGTCTTGGCCGGAATCACAAGAACAGAATCAAGTACGGAATACTCCGCTCCCAGTGCGGCAAGAGAACACATGACCAGAAGAAACGTAAGATAAAGCCGGCGCATCATTTGGCAGACTCCTTAAGATATTCCGGCTGGCGGTCGGGGGGGAGGATGTCGCGTTCGTTCACGGAGTCTACGCGGGTGATGATAATCTTGCGGTCGCCGCGCCAGGGCATTGCCGTGTGGTACACGCTGTATATGACGCGCACCGGCAGGTTGGCGAACTGCATCTCCTTCAGACGGGCGGCCACAGCCGGGTCGTTGGTCGAGAAAATGAAATCACCCTCGTAGACGCGGGTCGAGTCCATCAGATTCTTGTAGGGGAGAAGAACCCCCTCGTAGGTCTGGATGATGTCGCCACGTTTTTCAATCTGCTCCACATAACCATACTGCGCGGCCTGCTCCATATAAGGGCTGAACACACGCAGGTAGCCGGCCCAGAGCAGTCCGGCCAGTATAGCCACGCCTGCAACCCAGAGCCACAGTTTCCAGTTGGTGCGTCCGGTGGGGCGCAGATGCTCGAACTCATCCTCCGGCTCCTCCCAGTAGCGGGGGTCGTCGGGGGTATAGACCGGTTTCTTCGGCTCGACCTTCTTTTCGGGAACCTCCGAGTTCTCGAAGAAGTCATTCTTCTCGTCGTTGTCGTCGTAGATGCTCATGCGCAGACATTATTGGTGATTTGCTTATTCTTGTTCTTCTTGCCTAAGGAGATGTAGCCCATGGTGTATATGCCGAGTATTATCAGCATGACCGTCTGGCCCGACCATTGCAGCATGGAGAATGCCGTGCCCTCCGCGTCGGATATTCCGTACACCGCCAGACCGAACATCACAGCGATGTTCCATGGTCCCAGACCGCCGTTGCTCGGTATGGCCATGCCGATCGAGCTGAGCACAAACGCCACCAGGCAGGGCACGAGGCCGAATGCCAACGACGGTTCCGTGCATAGCTCGCGGGTGAACGGAAAGGCGAAAAAGGCTACATACAGCTGTATGTAATAACAACCCCAGATGGCAAAAGTATAACCGATGAACTGCCATTTTCCCTGCATCGAAGCGACCGATGCGAAACCGTGCCACATCTCGCCAATCCATTTGCGGGTCTTGGCCACGGGTCCGTAGCCGCTGCCGAAGCTGAAGATCGCCCATATCAGCGCGGCACCTCCGAAGACGGCCACCCATGTCCAGGGGCTTTTGAAGACATCCACCAGCCCTTGCCCGACCGGATACTTCACCAGGAACGATTCGATGGCCGGGGCCGCCACCACAAATGTCAGCAGGGTGAGCAGCAGCACCATCAGCGTGTCAGACAGACGGTCGGCCACCATCGAACCGACAACCTCGGTGAACGGCTTGTGCTCGCGCCCCGCGATGTAGGTGCAACGCCATATCTCGCCCAGGCGGGGAAAGACAAGATTGAGCGCGTAGGTGCCGAAGATGGAGCAGATTATGGCCATCAGCGGCGGGTAGATGCCGAGACTGCGGAGCTGTATGCGCCAGCGCAGGGCACGAAAAATGTGGCTGAACACACTTATGCCCATCGCGGCGAGAATCCACCAGTAGTCCACGCCATGCGTCACAATCTCCCACATGTCCGCGAAATTGACCTTGCGGAACATGTAGGTCAGCAGCAATATGGTCAGAGCGAGAGGCAGCAGCCATCTCACAATCATTGATAATACTTTTTTCATCAGAGTCGATGTTACAATATGAATTCCACCTCCTTGAACCAGAAGGAGAGCGTCTGCGCGGAGGCAGTGTCAAGAATCTCTATCGGTCCTTCGGCCGACACATCGGTTATGATGCCCGGGAAGGTCTCGCCCGTGTCGCGGCGGCGGAAGGGATGCTCGCCGCCGTCTCCGCGCCAGAGCCGACGTTTGAATTCGGCATGGAGGGCGTCGCGGCCGGCGGGAGTCTCCGCGCTGCGGAGCCGCCGCTCCAGATGAGTGCCCACGCCGACAGCCACGCGGCTTATGTCGGACTCGCTTCCGAGCAGCTGAACCATCGACACCGGGTTCGGTGCGTCGCTGCGGAATTCACGCTGGTTGACATTCAGCCCGATTCCTATGCGCGTATGCTGTATGGTCTGCCCCATGAGCGCGTGCTCTATGAGTATGCCCGAAATCTTGCGGTCGCCGGCATAGATGTCGTTGGGCCACTTCACCTTTGCCTCCATTCCCGATTCCACGAGAAAGTCGGCCACGGCAAGGGCTGCGGCCTCGCTGATGGCGAACTGCTCGCGCGGCGCGATGCCCTGCGGCTTGTAGAGAAGTGTGAACGTGAGATTCTTCCCCTGCTCAGATTCCCATGAATTGCCGCGCTGCCCGCGTCCGGCGGTCTGCGAATCGGCTATGACCATCGTCATGTCCTCAAGCTCGGCGGCATGGACGGCCACGTAACTGTTGGTCGAGTCAACCTCTTCAAGAAGCAGAAAATTCATACGTTCAAAGATTGAAGGTTATCTCGCGCGAACCGTCGGCGGCAACCGCGATGTTTACATCGAGAGTGTCGTCGGGGAGGTGAGCCTCGACATTCTCCGGCCATTCCATCAGGCAGAGCGCGCCGGAGTCGAAATACTCGTCGAGCCCGAGGTCAAGAGCCTGCGCATCGTCGTCTATGCGGTAGAAGTCGAAATGGAACAGGGGGCGGTCCGCGCTATCGCGGTACTCGTTGATTATGCTGAAAGTAGGCGATGTGACATCATCCTCCACGCCGAGCACCCGGCAGAGCGCGCTTGTGAAAGTGGTCTTGCCCGCGCCCATCGGGGCATGGAAGGCTATGTGACGGCGGTCGCCGATGGCATCGAGAAACTCACGGGCCGCACGGTCGATTTCCGCCTCATTTACTATGGTTATCTTCATAAAATTCATCTCAGAATGCAAATTTAGCGATTTTTTGATTAAATTTGCCTTTTAATAGATGTTATAAAACAAAATTAGAGATAAAATACGAAAAAATAATGGGAAAAGTCATGATTATCGGCGCCGGAGGCGTGGGAACAGTAGTCGCCCACAAGTGCGCCCAGCATCCTGAAGTGTTCACCGAGATTGTTCTCGCGTCGCGCACGCAGTCGAAATGCGACGACATCGCCGAGAAGGTCGCAGCCCGCACCGGAGGCCCCCGCATCGTAACCGACCGTGTCGATGCCGACTCGGTGCCCGAACTGTGCGAGCTCTTCCGCCGTCACCGTCCGGAGCTTGTGATCAACGTGGCCCTGCCTTACCAGGACCTCACCATCATGGAGGCTTGTCTGGAGTGTGGCGTGAACTACCTCGACACCGCCAACTACGAGCCCAAGGATGAGGCGCATTTCGAATACTCATGGCAGTGGGCGTTCCGCGAGCGTTTCGAGAAGGCCGGACTGACCGCCATCCTCGGCTGCGGCTTCGACCCGGGTGTGTCGGCCATCTTCGTGGCCTATGCCGCCAAGCACCACTTCTCGGAGATGCGCTACCTTGACATCGTTGACTGCAACGCCGGCAACCATGGCAAGGCGTTCGCCACCAACTTCAACCCCGAGATCAACATCCGCGAGATTACCCAGAAGGGAAAGTACTGGGAAGATGGCAAATGGGTCGAGACCGAGAACCTCGCCGTTCACCAGCCCCTCACTTACCCTAATATCGGCGAGCGCGAGAGCTACCTGCTCTATCACGAGGAGCTTGAGAGCCTTGTGCTGAACTTCCCCAGCATACGCCGCGCGCGTTTCTGGATGACATTCGGCCAGGAATACCTGACACACCTCCGCGTGATCCAGGACATAGGCATGGCCCGCATCGACCCCGTGATGTACAACGGTCAGGAAATCATACCTATCCAGTTCCTCAAGGCCGTGCTGCCCGATCCCGGTTCGCTCGGAGAGAACTATACCGGCGAGACCTCCATCGGCTGCCGCATAAGCGGTCTCGACAAAGAGGGCAAGGAATCGACCTACTACATCTACAACAACTGCTCGCATCAGGCAGCATACAAGGAGACCGGCGCACAGGCCGTGAGCTACACCACCGGAGTGCCTGCCATGGTCGGTGCCATGATGTTCATGACCGGCAAGTGGGTAATGCCCGGCGTTCACAACGTGGAGGAGTTCGATCCGGATCCGTTCCTCGCCACACTCGCCGAGAACGGCCTCCCCTGGAACGTCATCGTGGACGGAGACCTTGAGTTCAAGATTTGAAATTCATAATTTCAGCCAGTATAATTTTTGAAATGAAGTTGTTTGCAATATCACTCGGCGCGCTCGGACTGACAGCATTGGCTGCCACGATGCCCGCGCCGGGTACTATTTCCACGTCGGGCAAGTCCACCCTGATCGGCACCGGTAGCGGCACAGTGGCCGTTACTCCCATCACGCCCGACATTTTCAAGGTGTCGCGCATACCGGCCGGCGAGAAGACTTTCAGCCTGCCCCGCTCGCAGGCCTCGGTGCTTTCTCCCTCGACCGAGGGGATAGCATGGTTCGCCACGCCCGACGAGGTTACATTCCGTTCCGAATCGACCGTCGTGAAGGTTGACCGCCGCACAGGCCGTACCATCTTCCTCAATGCCGAGGGCGACACCATCCTGGCCGAGGCCGGAGGTGTTGACAACCGGGGTGACGTGAAGACAGTCTCGCTCCGCAACGGCATGGCTCAGAACCTCTACGGCGCGGGAGAGCGTGGACATTCGCTCCGTTTGAACGGCGACACGCTCGTCATGTTCAACCGCCAGAACTACGGCTATACGTCCGGCGACCCGCGCATATCGCAGATGGGCATAACAATGCCCTGGTTTGTTTCTGACGCAGGCTATGGCGTGCTTTTCGACGACTACAACCGCGCCACGCTCGCGTTGGGCGCCGACTCGATAGTCTACGAATCGGAGACCCCGAAGCCGCTGTCGTACTATTTCGTGAACGGCGAGGGAACACTTCAGGGTGCTACCTCACGCTACACCGAGCTTACCGGTCGCCAGCAGCTGCCCCCGTTCTGGGCGCTCGGCTACATCACCTCGCGCTACGGATACCACAACGAGCAGGAGGCATTGGGTGCCATCGACTCGCTCAAGCAGCGCGGCTATCCGGTTGACGGTATCGTGTTCGACCTTTACTGGTATGGAAAGGAGACCGACATGGGCCGTCTGGAATGGAACAAGGACCAGTTCCCCGACCATCGCCGCATGCTTGACTCGCTCAACCGCATGGGCGTTCACACAGTGCTCATCAACCAGCCATATATCAACAAAATCGGAGCCATTGACAACTACAACGTGCTCAGCGAGGCCGGGATGCTTACAAAGGACTCCGCCGGAAATACCCACGACGTCACTACATGGGTAGGCGAGGCCGGAATGTTCGACATCTCCAATCCCGCCACACGCGTATGGATGTGGAACCGCCTCAAAGACCTTACCGCCGAGGGCGTGTCGGGGTGGTGGGGTGACCTCGGCGAGCCTGAGGTGCATCCGCTGACCATAGTCCATGCCAACGGCGAGACCGCTTCGCAGTACCACAATGTCTACGGCAACGAGTGGTCGAAAACCATCTACAACGGACTCCGCAACGACTTCCCCGACATGCGTCCGCTGCTCATGATGCGCGGCGGTACGGCTGGTCTGCAGCGTTACAGCGTGTTCCCCTGGACCACCGACGTTTCGCGCAGCTGGGGTGGTTTCGAGCCGCAGATAGCCCTGATGCTCAACTCCGGTCTCTCCGGACTCGGCTACATGGGTTCCGATGTCGGCGGTTTTGCGGTTGACCCCAAGGATCCTTATCAGCCGGAACTGTATGTGCGCTGGCTCCAGATGGGTGCATTCACCCCGATGCTCCGCACGCATGCGCAGCTGAAGCCCGAGCCTTACCACTATCCGCAGCACGACGCGATAATCAAGAGCTTTATCAAGCAGCGTTACGAGTGGTTGCCCTACAACTACACACTCGCCTACGAGAACACAGCCGAGGGACTTCCTCTGGCACGTCCCATCAACTTCCACTCCGAGAGCGGCACAGTCGATGCCAACAACACCGACGAATATCTCTGGGGTTCGGAAGTGCTTGTGGCACCCGTGTTCAAGAAGGGAGCGCGCAGCCGCAAGGTGACATTCCCCGCCGGTAGCCGCTGGGTGAACTGGAACAAACCCTCTCAGACATTTGCCGGAGGCACGACCGCCACTGTGGCAGCACCGCTCGAACAGCTCCCGATGTTTGTCAAGGAGGGCAGTTTCATTCCCCTCTACACTCAGCCCATCGAGAACGTCGGCCAGTATGATCCGCGCTTCCTGACGGTGAAATATTTCCCGTCGGCCGAGCCGTCGGAATACACCCTCTTCGACGACAACCGTCTCAGCCCGACTTCGCTTGCTGACGGCCAGTATCAGCTGACGACCTTTGCAGCTCATCGCGAGGGTGCGAAG
This sequence comes from uncultured Muribaculaceae bacterium, assembly GCA_910578385.1. Taxonomy (GTDB): domain Bacteria; phylum Bacteroidota; class Bacteroidia; order Bacteroidales; family Muribaculaceae; genus Lepagella. Next base: position 115,869 of record CAJTQV010000010.1, read on the forward strand.
CTGATTATCACTGTCGACTCGGAAGGGGAGTACAAGGAGATGCCCGAGATGCGCCTCTTCACACTTGAGATTCCCGGCGTGGCCAATCCGAAGAACGTGGAACTCGACGGCCAGAAGCTGATGGAGGTTTCTACGCCCAAGGCCATCCGCAACGCGGCCTGGAGCTACGACGCCGCCACCCGCACCCTGACCATCGGCTTCGCCTACGCCTACAAGCCCCTCAAGCTGACCATCGGCTGATCCCACGACCTGTATCAGACACGTCAAAGCCGCATAGCGGCGACACGGCGTAAAAACATGACAGGAAAAGCCCCGGCTTTTCCTGTCATGTTTTTACGCCGTGTAACGTCGGGTCCCCCTCCCGACGGTATTGCATAATATCGGCGAAAGAGCTATATTTGCAGGTGAAAGCAATGTCCGGATTGGTGACATAAGACTGTTCAAGGAAATGAGACCACGGTTTTTGATACATATACTGCTGATTGCGGTGTTTGGACTTATTGCGGCGGGATGCACATACAAGCCCGACGCCCGTCTGCTGCGTGCCGAGTCGATGATGGCCGACTCGCTCCCACAGGCACGTGCCATGCTCGACAGCATCGACCGCACATCACTCAGCGAGCCAGACCGCAACCTCCGCGACCTATTAGCAATAAAGGGCGCCGACAAAGCCTATGTGAAGCATACCGCCGACAGCGCCATCCTAAGGGTAGTGGATTACTACGACCGTCACCAATCCACAGGTCGCTACCCCGAAGCCCTCTACTACGCCGGCCGCGTCTACTCCGACCTCGGCGACTACCCGACAGCACTGGAGTACTACCACAAGGCGTTGGATGAATTAAGTGATGACGATTCTGATATGGATTTACGGGGTAGGATTGCCGGCAATCTTGCGTACATACTCAATGCGCTCCGCATGTATGAACAGGCAATACCATATGCAGAGGAAACACTGAAAATATTTGAAGTCAGCAGGGATACGACTGATATGATGTTCAGCCACCAGCAAATGGGTCTAATTTTAATGCATGCCGGGAAATTTGACGGTCCTGAATATCATTTAAATAAGAGCTTGTTACTCGCACAAAGGAATGCAACGGACAATCTTGCAGCTTGCCAGCAGATGTATCTTGCAGCTGTCAAATATAATAAAAATCACATTGACTCGGCCTTGAATCTTATAAGAGGTGTGCCTGAACGGATAACTGATTCATATCATCATACAGCCTTGGCATATGCGGCTGATATATATATTCAGTCGGGCATAGTGGATACTGCGTATATGTACACCATGGAATTGACGCGTCCGGAAAATAGAAAAAACTGGAGGATTGCGTATAAAAAACTTCTCTTCTCTCCTTTACGGAGGTATGTGCCGTCAGATTCCATTGATACGTATTACCAAAGGTATGGAGAAATTGTAGAGGAATTTGTTCAGAATAATGGCAATGAGGCCGCCATTTTGGAAAACGCAAATTATAATTATAACCGGCATGTCATAGATCGCCGTAAGGCGGAAGAGAAGAATGCAAGACTTTCAATAATGATTCTATGTCTTCTTATCTTGATTCTTGCCGCTACCGTGTTGACTCTCTATATACAGAGCAAGCGGAGGAAGCAGCTTGTTGAACTTCATGAGGCCGTAGACCATGTGGTTGTTCTCAGAGAGAATCTTATGAAGGTCAGTAAAGAAGCAGATCAATTCAGAGCCCAGTCAGAAGAGTATAAAGAACAGGCTTTTCAATATAGGGAGCAGGTAGAGGAATACCAAAAAATAGCAGAGGATCTACAGAGAGAACTTGAAGAAACCTCGATAGATTTTGACGGAAATAAAATTACTGATAAACAAAAATTGGTTGCAAGGCTTAGGGACGAAATCAAGCGTCTTGCAGAGGATCCTGCCGAATTGCCCGGTCTGCCTGCCGGTTTGGTAGAGTCGCAGACTTATAAAGAATTATTAGCCTGTGTTAAAAATAAAAAAAGTATCGCCAATACCAGCAGCTTATGGAAAAGTCTGACTCGTATGGTGGCAGAATATTATCCTAACTTCAAGACATCCCTATCAATCTTATTTGATGGGAAACTGAATGAATACACCTATCGAAGATTAATGTTGGTTAAATTGAGGCTCAGACCATCTGAGATTGCATATATATTGGCGTTACAGCGTGGCGCAGTCTCAAAAGAACGAGGTCTTGACTGTATGAGAATCTTTGGAACTAAAGAAGGCTCAAAATATCTTGATCGTGCAATAATCCTAATTTAGGGTGTTTTTAATATGTTGAGATTTAATCTCTTGTCTTTGTATTTTCTCACTTTTTTCTCACTTTTCTGAATAAATTTCTCATTTTCTTCTCACTATTTTTCATTGTCTTCTGTTCTATGTCCATTAATTTTGCGGCCAAAGTAATAAACACAAACTATGAGAACAAAGACAACATTAACAATCGCTGCAATAATGTTCGCATCTGCGGTATCAGCAGCATATCCGTATATTACACATACGGTGGTAATGAGACCTTATGTAATGGAGAACCCGGAAAACCCGGAGGAAGGAGATCCGTACATAAGAATACCCGGTGCTCCCGTCCAGTGTACCATCGACGCGACGGCCGGCATCCAGTTCGTCGGAATGGAGAAGCCGGAGATTCTGACGTTCGAGCTTTACGACCTCTCGGGCGCGTGCATGGCAGTGTTCGGTGACGAAGACTCGTTCCTCGACTTCCTCTTCGCGCAGTCGGG
>CAJTQV010000011.1 GCA_910578385.1 uncultured Muribaculaceae bacterium
AAGCCAATGGCTTTGAGTCGCGGAAAATTTATAATATTTTGATTTACATGGGTGAAAACGGACTGGTTCCAATTTTCACCCGTGCCTAACGCCGTGTAACCGCTACGCGGCTTCCACGAATCTGATATCTGACTCAGGCTATAAATTCTAAAAACTAAGGCCTAATACCTAAACTCTAAAGCCTAAGCTCTAAAACCTAAAATCTAAAGCCTAAAACCTAAGGCCTACTGGCCTTTTCCGCAGCAGTTCTTGTATTTCTTGCCGGAGCCGCAGGGGCATGGGTCGTTACGGCCTACCTTCGGGTCGGCTTTCGCGGGCTGGGGCTTCGGCTTCGATGCCGGACGGTTCACGTTCTTCGCTGCCTCGCGCTGTGCAGTCTCTCCTTCGTAGGTCTCGTGAGTGGTGCTGTAGTTCGCGTAGGGATTCGGCATGGGGCGCACATTGCCCTGCGTGAACGTGGTGTTCTGCGGAGCTGAATATGTAGCGGCACGGCGACGAGCCTCCTCCTGCTCGGCCATGGCCTGACGGCGTGCCTCCTCGGCTGCCTTGGCCTCGGCATAGTCGGGAACGGCAAGACGTCCTCGCATCAGCGTTGCCACAGACTTGGAGTTCATCTCCCAGAGCATCTTCTTCCAGAGCTCGAATGCCTCGATCTTATAGATTACCAACGGGTCTTTCTGCTCATAGGTGGCGTTCTGCACAGACTTGCGCAGCTCGTCCATCTCGCGGAGCTGTTCCTGCCAACAGGAGTCAATCGAAGAAAGAAGAACCGCCTTCTCCCAAGCCTTGGCGAGTGGCTTGCACTCATTCTCGTAGCATTCCTTGATGTCGGCACGGATGTTGAACATGCGACGGCCGTCGGTCATCGGCACACCGATAGGACCGTTGGCGTTGCGCTCCTCGACAAATTCCTTGACGTAAGGTGCGGCACCCTGAGCAATCTTCTCTTTCTTGCGGGCGAGAGTCTCCATGGCAGCCTCGGCCAGACGGTCAGTAATCTCGGCGGTGTCGAGCTTGCCATATTCCTCCTCGGTAAAGGGCACCTCAAGGGCGAGGGCACGGTTGACCTCCTCGGAGAAGTCGTTGAAGTCAACATAAGAGCCGTTGGCAATCTCATTGCTCAGCTCGTAGACCATATTGGCGATGTCCATGCCGATACGCTCACCCTTCAGGGCGTTCTGACGGCGCGAGTAGACTCCGTTACGCTGGGCGTTCATCACATCGTCATATTCCACGAGGCGCTTGCGGATACCGAAGTTGTTCTCCTCGACGCGCTTCTGGGCATTCTCGATGCTCTTCGTGACCATGCTGTTCTCAAGCATCTCTCCTTCCTGGAATCCGAGACGGTCGAGCATCTTGACCACGCGGTCGTTGGCGAAGAGACGCATCACGGTATCCTCGAACGAAACGAAGAACACCGAGCTACCCGGGTCTCCCTGACGTCCGGCACGACCACGGAGCTGACGGTCCACGCGGCGTGACTCATGACGCTCGGTACCGATGATGGCGAGACCGCCGGCAGCCTTGACCTCGGGCGAGAGCTTGATGTCGGTACCACGACCTGCCATGTTGGTGGCGATGGTCACGGTTCCTGTCTGTCCGGCCTTGGCCACGATGTCGGCCTCCTGCTGGTGGAGCTTGGCATTGAGCACCTGGTGGGGAATCTTGCGGAGCTTGAGCATCTTGGAGAGAAGCTCTGAAATCTCGACCGAGGTTGTACCGACCAGAACGGGGCGTCCGGCCTTGACCATATCCTCGACTTCCTGGATCACGGCCGCGTATTTCTCCTTCTTGGTGCGGTACACGCGGTCGTTCATGTCGTCACGGATTACGGGACGGTTTGTCGGAATCTCGATTACGTCGAGTTTATAGATATCGTAGAACTCGCCGGCCTCTGTCATAGCCGTACCGGTCATACCGGCCAGCTTGCGGTACATACGGAAGTAGTTCTGGAGCGTGATGGTTGCGTAGGTCTGGGTGGCGGCCTCGACCTTCACTCCCTCTTTTGCCTCGATAGCCTGATGGAGACCGTCGGAATAGCGGCGACCTTCCATGATACGGCCTGTCTGCTCATCGACAATCTTGATCTTGTTATCGTCGATCACATACTCTACATCCTTGTCGAAGAGTGTGTAAGCCTTGAGGAGCTGGTTGACGGTGTGGACACGCTCCGCCTTGATTGAATAATTCTGAAGCAGGTTGTCTTTCTTCTCGCGCTTCTCCTCGGTGGTGAGGTCCTCGTTCTCGACGGCGCTGAGCTGTGCCGCGATGTCGGGAAGGATGAAGAACTCGGGGTCAGAAGTCGTACCGGTCAGCACCTCGATACCCTTGTCGGTAAGCTCGATAGAGTGGTTCTTCTCGTCGATAACGAAGAAGAGGGGTTCTACAGCCTTGGGCATCTCGCGGTTGTTGTCGGCCATATATTTGGCCTCGACCTTGAGCATGAGCTGCTTGATACCATCCTCAGAGAGATAGCGAATCAGGGGGTTATGCTTGGGAAGTGCCTTGTAGACGCGGAAGAGCGCGAGTCCACCCTCCTCGGTCTCACCCTTGGAAATCTTTTCCTTGGCTTCGAGAAGGAGCTGCTGGGCGAGCTTGCGCTGTGCGTTGACAACCTTCTCCACGTTGGGCTTGAACTCGTTGAACATCTGGTCGTCACCCTTGGGAACGGGACCTGAGATGATGAGCGGTGTACGGGCATCGTCGATAAGCACCGAGTCAACCTCGTCGACAATAGCGTAGTAGTGCTGCTCGCGCTGCACGAGGTCCTGGGTCTGAGTGGCCATATTGTCGCGCAGGTAATCGAAACCGAACTCGTTGTTCGTACCGAATGTGATGTCGCTCGCATAAGCCTCGCGACGCTCCTCGGAGTTGGGTTCGGTCTTGTCGATACATGCCACGGTGAGACCGTGGAACTGATACAACGGACCCATCCACTCGGAGTCTCGCTTGGCGAGGTAGTCGTTGACAGTCACCACGTGCACACCCTCGCCTGTGAGGGCGTTGAGGAATACCGGGAGTGTCGCCACGAGGGTCTTACCCTCACCGGTGGCCATCTCGGCGATGTTGTTGGTGACCTTGCCGTTGTTCATCATGCCGTGGAGCACCATACCTCCGATGAGCTGCACGTCGTAGTGCATCATGTCCCACTTCATGAGGTTTCCACCGGCCACCCACTCATTCTTGTAGATAGCCTTGTCTCCATCGATTGTCACGAAGTCCTTGCCTGCCACTGCGAGACGACGGTCTGCGTCGGTAGCCGTCACCTCGATTGTGTCGTTCTCCTTGAAACGGCGAGCAGTCTCCTTGATCACGGCGAACACCTCGGGAAGGGCGGCATCGAGGTCGCGGGCATACTCTGCGAACATCTCCTCGCGGATTTCGTCGATTTTCTTCCAGTGGGGTTCACGCTTGTCGTAATCGAGGGTCTCGATCTCGGCGCGGATGTCATCCATCTGCTTCTTGTAGCCGGCGGCTTTGCCACGGATGTCACCTTTGATTTTTTCAATGCGTCCGCGGAGCTCATCGTTCGAGATGTCGCGGATCTGCTCCGAGATGGGGTTTATTTCTGTTTTGAGGCGGTTCCAGAGGGGGCGCACGGCGCGCTCTGACTGGTCGCCGAATATTTTCTTGAGTATATTGTTGAACATGCTGTCTTTATTTCTGTTTTGTGTCAGCCGGGCCGTCGTTTACGGCTGTTGCGGCTGTGCTTTTTATTGGCAGCTCCGCTGCTATTTGTTTTTAAGTCCCAATCCCCGTGAACGGGCACCGTTCGGGGCACGGATACGTATTGCCCCGGCAACGGTCGGGGCGAGCGATGTGGCCTCTACAGGGTCTGTGATGACCTGCGGTGCCACACCCGGAGCACGCAGAAAGGCCGGGGTCATGACCGACGACTCGCGTACCTGCTTTGTGACAGGAGGTGTCTGTTCGTCATAGACCACATTCCAGCCGGGCGTGAACCTGACTATGATGTCGCCGCACGAGCGGGGATCGAGCGCAAGACGCAGAGCCGCCTCCTCGGGCTGCGAGGGTGAAAGTATGTCGTTGATGGTAAGAGCGTCGGAAACGCCGCTCATTTTAACGAGGAATGCGCGAGCATCGCTGATCACGGCATCGGCATCGAGACGCATCGACTCGATGGCATGGCGGTCGAAGTAGACCTGGCCGTCGCGGATGGCCGACACATATCCGGCCTGACCAAAACGGGCGGAGAGATAAGAGTTGAGCAGCGAGCGGGCGCGGCGCGCGGAGAACTCTCCGCCGGGTATGCGGAACCTCTCGTCTACGGGCACGGCATCGTCGCAGTATCCTGTCGACGTGAGCCAGATTACGGAGTTGCCGGCACCGACGCAGCGGTCAACGGCCTCGAACAGACGCGCCAACTGTCCGTCGAGACGCAGGTAGGAGTCCGTGAGCTCGGCGCGGGTCACGCCGTCGGTCACATATTTGAACGGGGCGACGGTATATGCCACATTGAGCATATCGGTCTCGCCCGGATTGTTTCCGAGGTTGAAGTTGCGCAGCAGGTCGATGGCCACATCGGTCACCTCGGCGTTGGAGAGCGGCGAGGCTGCGAATTTCTTGAAGACATCGCGGTCCTGACGCGAGAATGTATGACGGAACGGATTATGACGTTTCTTCTCTGGCAATCCCGGCACCAGCTGGAAAGCGGCCGACGGGCGCCACGTCATCGTATCGATGCGCTGTGCGAGCGAGCTGCGGAAATTACGGTTGGATACGGGCGATGGCAACGCTCCGTAATAGGAGGTCGTGGCCCAGTTGCCCGAGGAATTGTTGACCCATACGGCTCCGCGTCCGGCATGTCCGGCCATGATGACGGCCTGCTGCGGATCCATGGCCACGGAATATACCTGCGCCGCGCCTCCGGCATCGACCACGAGCTCGTCGGCGATGGTCGAGAGTCGGAGTCCGGCCGGGGTGAATGAGTCGTTGGTTATGTTGGCTCCCCCTGAAGCTATCAGAGGCAGGCGCGGTGTGGCAGCCGCCGATGAGGTGTCATAGACGAGTCCCGCCGGAACTCCGGTCTCGGACGGATAGGCTCCGGTATAGAGCATGGCCGTGGCACTCGCCGCATCAAGGCGCGGAACCTTGAAATCGACATCGCGCATATACACAGCATCAGTGAGCAAGGTCTTGAAACCCCGCTCGCCGAAGTAGCTTTGCAGATACTCTATGTAATCGGTGCGTAACTGGTCAACGACTATCCCGACCACGAGGCGCGGTCTTGCGGGATCCGTCTGAGCGGCCGCGCCCAACGTGGCGAGACCTACCAGCACCGAGGTTGCTAACCTCTTCATTTCTGCGCGTGTTGCGATTGTTATTATAACTGATTTTCGGAGAGATTATTGCATACATGACGGCCAACAACAATGTAGCCCCCATCAAAGGGAAGAACGCCGGATTGGCCGATTGGGTTTGCAGCGGCCACGCAATCAGCATGACTGTAAGCAAAATTATGTTGCAGTAAACCATGACAAGCGTCGGCACGCGCCAGGTGCGGCGGAACCATACGCCGACAGCCACTATGAGCTGTAAGGGATTGAGCCACAGAATCAACAGATTCGGCGATGTGGCCTCATGAGTGCTGATGAAGACAAGAAACGCTATGACGCATCCTGCCAGTCCGAGCAACGCGAACCACAGGCTGTATATGGCTCGGTAAATCGTCTTTCGCCGCCATTGCAGCCAGCAGACCACCATCACCATCAGCAGAAAAACCGAGCAGCACACCAAGGGAGTCGCGCTCCAGTGGGTAGGTCCGAGTGTGGCGTCGGGCACACCTTCGAACAGTGTACGGGTCTCCGATACAAGTGGTCGGCCGTCGGCAAAGTGAGCCCCGGCCGATTTCTCCATCATTTCGAGCGGCACGAACATCTCCTCCTTGCCGCGAAGGCTGTAGTCTATGCCCGAACCGAGCGCGAGATCTATTCCGAACTGGTACCATGGATAGTCGCGGTGATAGGCGCGCATCTCGTTGCGGAAGGTTCCGTATTTGACAGAATCAGGATAGACCACACGTTCTCCGGTAGCCTGGTCAACGCGGTCGACTATCCGGGTGGCACAGTTGTCCTTGACGTAATTGTAACGGTATGTGCGGTTCTCGGGACGGGCCTCGCGACGCAGCATGTCGAGCAACCTCCACGCTTCATCCTGGGTAAGGTTGAGATCCTGCTCAACTACCCTGCGTCCCTGGGCCATATATTCAGCCATGAAGAGCCGCGTAGGATAACCGGCGAGCATGTAGTCGGTCTCACCCTTCACGAAGCGGTAGATGAAGTTGGGTTCGGCAAAGTCGAAAACGCCATAGTTCCACACAGAGTCCATGCGCGGGTCGCCCGTAGCGCTGCGCGTGCGCAACGCCTCGTGGCCGCAGAGCTCGTAGACCTCCGCGCCCGGCCAGCAGGTGACAAGGCTGACAATGATGGAATCCCGCCTCTCCGCCCCGAGGGGCAGGAGAGACAGGATTGCAATTATGACGGCCGCCGTTCTTAGCATCAATATTCGCAATTGTTCGGGAAACGGGGGAATGGAATCACGTCGCGGATGTTCTGCATTCCGGTCACAAAGAGCACAAGACGCTCGAAACCGAGTCCGAAGCCCGAGTGAGGCACGGAGCCGTAACGGCGTGTGTCCACGTACCAGTCCATGCCGGTCAGACCCATCTCTTCGATGCGCGCGGTGAGCTTCTCAAGGCTTTCCTCACGCTGCGAGCCGCCGATGATCTCTCCGATCTTGGGGAAGAGAACGTCCATGGCACGGACGGTCTTTCCATCCTCGTTGAGCTTCATGTAGAACGCCTTGATCTCCTTGGGATAGTCTGTCAGGATGACCGGACGCTTGAAGTGCTCCTCTACAAGGAAACGCTCATGCTCCGAAGCAAGGTCAACTCCCCAGTAAACGGGGAACTCGAACTTGCGGCCTGACTCCTCAAGTATCTTGATACCCTCGGTGTAGGGCAGGCGCACGAAGTCGTTGTCAACCACGAAGCGGAGACGCTCTATAAGCTCCTTGTCGAAGTGCTCGGCGAGGAACTCAATGTCATCCTTGCAGTGCTCAAGGGCGTAGTTTATACAGTATTTGATGAATTCCTCGGCGAGGTCCATGTTGTCTTCTATCTCGTAGAAGGCCATCTCAGGCTCGATCATCCAGAACTCCGACAGGTGACGCGGAGTGTTGGAGTTCTCGGCGCGGAATGTTGGGCCGAAAGTGTAGATGCAGCCGAGCGCTGTAGCACCAAGCTCGCCTTCGAGCTGACCCGACACGGTGAGGCTGGCCATCTTGCCGAAGAAGTCCTGCGAGTAGTCAATCTTTCCATCCTCAGTCATGGGCAGCTCGCCGAGAGGCAGAGTGGTAACCTGGAACTGGGCACCGGCACCCTCGCAGTCTGATGCTGTGATGAGCGGTGTGTGGAAATAGTAGAATCCTTTGTCGTTAAAGAACTTGTGGATTGCGTATGCGAGCGCGTGACGGATGCGGAGCACCGCGCCGAACGTGTTTGTACGGGGACGCAGGTGGGCTTTCTCGCGCAGGAATTCGAGGGTATGACCCTTCTTCTGCAGCGGGTATGTGGCCGGGTCTGCCGTGCCGTAGACCTCAAGTTCGTCGGCCTGGACCTCTACCGACTGGCCTTTTCCCTGCGAGGCCACGAGTGTGCCCTGCACATGGATGCTCGATCCGGTGGTGACCGGCTTCAGCGACTCCTCGTCAAATTTCGAGAGGTCGAGCACAATCTGGAGGTTGTTGATGGTGCTTCCGTCGTTGAGAGCGACAAACTGCACATGCTTGTTGCCGCGACGGGTGCGCACCCAGCCCTTCACGTCGACACGGGTGTCAACGTGAGGTGCGGGGTTGGCCAGAAGCTCCTTTATGGTGGTTCTGCGAATTTTTTCCATTGTATTGATTATTCGAATGCGCCCATGCGGAGGTAGTTCACCTCTTCCTGAGTGAGGTAACGCCAGCGGCCGCGGGGCAGGTTCTTTTTGGTGAGACCGGCGAAGTATACGCGGTCGAGTTTGATGACACGGTAACCGAGGTGCTCGAAGATGCGGCGCACAATACGGTTGCGTCCGCTGTGGATCTCGATGCCGGCCTGGTTGCGGTCGTCGCTCACGTATGAGATTGCGTCGGCATGGATCTCACCATCCTCAAGCTCGATACCGTCGGCTATGCGCTGCATGTCCTCTTCGGTGATGTCCTTGTCGGTCCATACGTGATATATTTTCTTCTTGACGAATTTCGGGTGTGTCAGCTTCGAGGCGAGGTCGCCGTCGTTGGTGAGCAGAAGCACGCCGGTGGTGTTGCGGTCAAGACGTCCCACGGGATAGATGCGCTCCTCACATGCGTTCTTCACGATGTCGAGCACAGTGGTGCGTCCGTTCGGGTCGTCAGATGTTGTCACGCAGTCTTTCGGCTTGTTGAGAAGCACATAGCACTTGCGTTCGGGAGTAACGACCTTGTCGTCATATTCCACCACGTCGTTGCGAGTGATCTTGGTTCCGAGTTCGGTAACGACTTCGCCGTTGACCTTCACTTTTCCGCCGGTGATGTATTCGTCGGCCTCGCGGCGCGAGCAGATACCGGCATTCGCCATATATTTGTTCAGACGGATCTCCGAGTTCGGGTCGATATCCTCAAGCACATAGTCAATCTGCTTGGGACGCGGTGTGAACTGCGGCTTCTGATTGTTCTTCCAGTTGTTGTTCTGACCGTATCCTCCCTGGCGGTTCTGACCGGGACGGTTCTGGTTGTAGCCCCCCTGCTGACGGTTCTGGCCGTAGCCACCCTGGCGGTTCTGGCCGGGACGGTTCTGGTTGTAGCCGCCCTGCTGACGGTTCTGGCCGGGACGGTTCTGATTGTAGCCGCCCTGCTGACGGTTCTGACCGTAGCCGCCCTGCTGACGCTGCTGGCCGTAGCCGCCCTGCTGACGGTTCTGACCGTAACCGCCCTGCTGACGCTGCTGACCGTAACCACCCTGCTGACGGTTCTGGCCGTAACCGCCCTGCTGACGCTGCTGACCGTAGCCACCCTGCTGACGGTTCTGGTTGTAGCCGCCTTGCTGACGGTTCTGGTTGTAACCACCCTGCTGACGGTTCTGTCCGTAGCTGGGACGGTTGCCGTAAGAATTCTGCTGCGGCTGGTCGCCGGCCTGTGCATTGTCGGACTGCTGGCCGTAACCGCCCTGCGTACGCTGCTGGTACGGACGCCGCTGGTAGCCGGTCTGACGCTGCTGGTACGGGCGCTGCTGATAGCCGTAATTTCTCTGCTGATAGCCATGATGACCCTGATCTCCATCCTCGCGGGATTCGTTAGATGCAGACGAAGAGGGGTAATTCACTTTTTCGAAGCGAGTTTCATGATCTGCGCTTTCGGAGGGAATACCGAGTCCCGGAGTGCCGATGCGCGGACGCTTTGTTTTTTTAGATTCTTCCATAGATTTTCGAGATTTCCCCCGGCATCTCTGCTGAGGGTCGGGGGCTCAGGCTTCATCAGTCCGCCTCCGGAAAATGCTTAAGATAATTTAATTATGAGTGGATTAAAATCGTGAATATTTCAACCGGTTACTAAGTAGTAGCTAAAAATTTAACGATATAGATGGCGTCGGAAGGTGTGAATCTCCGCGTGCCACCAATCAGAACGCAAAAATAGCAATTTATTCCGAAACCACAAAATAAAAATAAAATAATGTCTGCCACTATTTTCAAGGCTGTTGCAGCATGTCAAACATTTACGGGGTGTCGGGCGTTTGGTTTGTAGGATTATTTGGATTTATTCACATGGCCGCTGCCCGGCACCCGCCGGTGCGGCCACAATTCTTAAATATTATGAAAAAGACAATCATCACAGCCATGGCAGCGGTCGCCCTCCTCTCTGCCGGAGCTTGCTCGCAGTCCGGGAGTTCAAAAGACAATGACGGCAACCGCAGCGAGACATATACGGGCATCCTTCCTGCCGCCGATGTCGAAGGTATACGCTACACTTTGCGTCTGGACTATGGCTCGCCCAACGACAGCGTGACGGGCAAGTATGACCTGTCGGAAGCCTATCTCGTGGCCGACTCTGTAGCCAACGACTCGACCGGAGCTCCTAAATACCGTGACAGCGTGACATACAATACGCGCGGGAACTTCATCGTAGGCAGCGGTACCGGAGAACAGGCGGGCATATCCTACATAAAGCTCGTGCCCGATGCCACTTCCGAAAATGGAGAGACTCTCTACTTCCTCGCGTCGTCAGACTCCACTCTGACCTTGACCAACGCCCAGCTCCAGACTCCAGAGTCCACAGCCCTCAACTACACACTGACCCGCGAAAAATAAGCGAGGCTAAAGCTGAAGACAGCCGTAGTCTGAAGCTTAAGGAACAAATAAGCGCGGCCAAAGCTTAAGACACCCGGCGGCTGAAACAAGAAGGACAAATAAACGCGGCAAATAAATCCAATGCTTTTATTTGCCACGCCCTCCAAGGATGGGATTGTATAATATAATACTAATATATGTTAAAATAATATAGAAAACGCCTCAGCTGTTTTAAAAGATATTAAAACCAACGAAAATTTTTATGTTTTAAAACAGTGTTTCAAAAATATTTTGTAATTTTGCATTGAGTTTTTCATGGTATTAGATTTTAAGGTTAACGCAAGATTGGTTGTCGGGATGACAATCAATTTTTTATGCCCCTACCCACCTGTTTTGAAGGCCAGCTCCCCCAGTTCATCATTTATCAACACGATGCGTGATGACAAACTTACTACCTGCATAGAGAAGATTACAGGGCTTACGCCGGAAAGAATACGGAGTATTATCGGGAAAGACTGAGCTTGATGCGCCTAAAAAGACTAAAGGTGTGCCGTCAATTTCTTTGGCGGCACACCTTTTATTAATTTAGTTACTTTGTGAGAAGTTTCCTGAGCGGGAAGTTATTTCTTGGGGTGGATGTCGAGCTTGACGGGCTTGATCATGTTCTCGGGCGCGAGAATGGTGTCGAGATCCTCTTTGGTCAGGATGCCGTGCTCAAGCACGAGGTCGTAGACGCTGCGGCCGGTCTCCATGGCCTCTTTGGCGATCTTGGTCGAGTTCTTGTATCCGATCACGGGATTAAGCGCGGTCACTACACCGATGCTGTTGTGTACGTACGAACGGCATTTGTCCTCGTTGGCGGTTATACCCTCGACGCAGCGGATGCGGAGTGTCTCGAAACCGTTGATCATCAAATCCACTGATTCGAAGTTGCACTGTGCTGTGACAGGCTCCATAGCGTTGAGCTCCATCTGGGCTGCCTCTGATGCCATTGTAACGCACATGTCGTTACCGATGACCTTGAAGCATATCTGGCTCATGACCTCAGGGATGACGGGGTTGACCTTGCCGGGCATAATCGAGCTGCCTGGCTGACGTGCGGGCAGGTTGATCTCGCCGAGACCGCAGCGGGGACCGCTGGCGAGCAGACGGAGGTCGTTGCTTATCTTGCTGACCTTGGTGGCCACACGCTTCAGTGCTGATGAATAGCCTACCATGGACGACGTATCCGATGTGATACCTACCAGGTCCGGAGCAAGGGTGATGTTCCAGCCGGTTATCTCAGAGAGGGCGGCAACACACTTCTCGGCATAGCCCGGCTCGGCACAGATGCCTGTACCGATTGCAGTGGCTCCCATATTGACAACGAGGAAGTCCGCTGCCGCCTCGTCGAGGTGCTTGATCTCATCTTCAAGGATGGATGCGAAACCGTTGAAAGTCTGACCGAGAGTCATCGGCACGGCATCCTCCAGCTGGGTGCGCCCCATCTTGATGACGTTGCGGAACTCCTCGCCTTTGCGACGGAAAGCCTCGATGAGTTTCTCGTAGTGGCGTTTGAAGCGCAGATGCGCCATGTACATACCGATATGTATCGCGGTCGGATAAGCGTCGTTGGTTGACTGCGAACGGTTCACATGGTCGTTGGGTGAGCAATACTGATATTCGCCACGCTTGTGACCCATGATCTCAAGGGCACGGTTGGCGATAACCTCGTTCGCATTCATGTTGGTCGATGTGCCGGCACCACCCTGTATCATATCCACGGGGAACTGGTCGAGGTGTTCACCACCCATCAGCTCGCGGCATGCCTGAGCGATTGCCTCGTACATTTCGTCTGACAGCAGACCCAGCTCGTGGTTGGCCATCGCCGCTCCGAGCTTGGTGATTGCGAGACCCTTCACAAACTCCGGATAATCGTAGAGATGGAAGCGGCTAATCTCAAAGTTCTCCACGCCACGCAGCGTCTGGACGCCATAAAGGGCGCACTCCGGCACGTCAACCGCACCGAGCAGGTCAGATTCCGAACGGAATCCCTTTTCACAGTTGTCTTTCATGTTTTCCAATATTTAAATTCAAGGTATATTACATGGTTAATTGACACCGCAACAACCCCTCCGGGGCGGCGGGTGCCAAATAATTCGGCAAATATAACCTTTTTTCAGCTATCTAACGCCACATATCGCAAGAAAGGTTGAAAAGATGTTTAATAACATATACCTGCCCGTGAACAAATCACAATTAAAAACATTAATAAGTGTTAAAGACAGTGAACGAACCGGAGGACGACACAGCACCTCTCCACCATGGTCTGCCGGACGACACTTAAATCTAACCGAAAAACGACAAGGCATGATTATCCAGCTATTGTTTGTGCTCGCCGCCATCATAGTCGGCGCGCGCCTCGGAGGTATCGGACTCGGCGTCATGGGTGGCGTAGGTCTGGCAATCCTCGTCTTTGTGTTCGGCCTTGAGCCGACTTCTCCACCCATTGACGTCATGCTCATGATTGCGGCTGTCATCTCGGCGGCGGCAGCCATGCAGGCGGCCGGAGGTCTTGACTGGCTCGTGCGCGTGGCGGAGAAGTTGCTGCGCAAGAATCCTTCGCATGTAACTATCGTCAGCCCGCTGGTGACCTATCTGTTCACTTTCGTGGCAGGTACAGGCCATGTGGCCTACTCGGTGCTCCCGGTTATCGCCGAGGTGGCGCGAGAGACCAAGATCCGTCCTGAACGCCCGTTAGGAATCGCGGTCATCGCCTCGCAGCAGGCCATCACCGCAAGCCCCATCTCGGCAGCGACTGTGGCTCTGCTCGGACTTCTCACCGGCTTTCACATCACTCTGTTCGACATCCTGAAAGTAACTATTCCGGCAACTCTCGTCGGCGTGCTCGTGGGCGCGTTCCTCTCCAAGCGTGTCGGCAAGGAGCTCATGGAAGACCCTGAGTATCTGCGCCGCGTAGAACAGGGAATGATCAAGGAGAACTCCCTTAAATTCAATGAAATCAAAAACGTAAAGACAGCCATCACTTCAGTTGTGGTCTTTCTGGTTGCCACGGTGCTCATCGTGCTCTTCGGCTCGATTCCGGCCATGCGTCCCAGCTTCGGAGGCACTCCGATCGCAATGCCTGCACTCATCGAGATTCTGATGCTCTCGGCCTGCGCCATCATCCTGCTCGTGTCGAAGACCAACGGTATCGCACCCACACAGGGCAGCGTGTTCATAGCCGGCATGCAGGCGGTAATCGCCATCTTCGGTATAGCCTGGATGGGCGACACTTTCATCAACGGCAACATCTCCGTGCTTACAGACTCCATCAAAGGTATCGTGACCGAGATGCCATGGCTCTTCGCAGTAGCTCTCTTTGTAATGTCAATCCTTCTCTACAGCCAGGCGGCGACGGTCCGCGCCATCGTACCGCTCGGTGTAGCTCTCGGACTCAGTCCCTGGATGCTCATCGCCCTCTTCCCGGCTGTGAACGGTTACTTCTTCATACCCAACTACCCCACCCTGGTCGCGGCCATCAACTTCGACCGCACCGGAACGACGAAAATCGGCAAGTACATACTGAACCACTCGTTCATGATGCCGGGACTTGTGGCCACCGTAGTGGCAATCGGGGTCGGTCTGCTGCTCATACAGTTCTATCAGTAGTACTTTCAACAATCGAAATCAACACAAAAAAAACCATATCTTATGAAAAATCTGAAATCATTCGGAATGCTGGCAGTCATGCTCCTCGCATCTGTCGCCTCTGCCTTCGCGCAGCAGAAACCTAACGTTTACATCCTCGCTACCGGTGGAACAATAGCCGGAACAGGCAAGTCGGCCACCGCATCGGGCTACACCGCCGGTCAGGTAGCCATCCAGTCGCTCATCGACGCTGTGCCCGAGATGAAGGATGTTGCCAACATCACCGGCGAGCAGGTGGTCAATATCGGCTCGCAGGACATGAACGACGAGGTGTGGCTCACTCTCGCCAAACGAATCAACGAGCTCCTCGCCTCTCCGCAGGTGGACGGTATCGTGGTTACGCACGGAACTGACACCATGGAAGAGACCGCCTACTTCCTCAACCTCACCGTAAAGAGCGACAAGCCCGTAGTGCTGACAGGCGCAATGCGTCCTTCGACAGCCATGAGTGCCGACGGCCCGCTCAACCTCTACAACTCAGTGGTGACAGCCGCCGACCCCGCTTCAAAGGGACGCGGTGTGATGGTTGTCATGAACGGCCTTATCCTCGGTGCTCACGGCACTCAGAAGATGAACACCACCGATGTACAGACATTCCAGGATCCCGACGGCGGTGCTCTCGGCTATGTCTACAACAGCAAGCCTTACTACAACCTTGTCACCACATACAAGCACACTACCAAGTCTGTGTTTGACGTGACCAACCTCACCAAGCTCCCCAAAGTCGGCATCGTTTACGCCTACTCTAACATCGAGGCTGACGTGATGACTCCGTTCCTCGACAAGGCAAACGGCTACCAGGGCATTATCCACGCAGGTCTCGGCAACGGCAACTACCACAAGAACATCTTCCCCACGCTGCTCGATGCACGCAAGCAGGGAATCATCGTGGTTCGTTCAAGCCGCGTTCCGACAGGTCCGACAACCCTCTACGACGAGGTCGATGACGAGAAATATGAGTTTGTGGCTTCTTGGGAACTCAACCCGCAGAAGGCCCGCGTGCTCCTCATGCTCGCCCTCACCAAGACTAACGACTGGCGCCAGATCCAGCAGTACTTCGAAGAATATTAATCAATTGTAGGGACGCACGGCCCGTGCGTCCGTCGCAAAACCGGACTAACCCGGCCACGGACGCACGGGTCGTGCGTCCCTACAAAGATCCACAACACTATAACTACATTAAGTATTCGACACAATTCGACATCATTCCACATTATGAAAAGACATATTGCTTTGCTTGCGGCTCCGCTGCTCATCTCTGGTACGGCTTTCGCCCAGATGGACCAGAACACTTCTCCCGGCACTGACCGCGAGAAAGGTCTCATCGAGGAGATTTTCAAGATTGAGAAGAAAACCGACAAGTTCAACCTCTTCCTCGACATGCACGGTGATTTCGACGCCGGATGGACCGGCTCGAAGTTCGACGGCGGCAAGTTCCGCTTCCAGCAGCTCCGCGTCGAGGCACGTGGCGACATCAACAGCTGGCTGAGCTACCGCTACCGTCAGCGTCTCAACAAGGGAGACACACCCAACGGATATTACGACAACGTGCTCGGAAGCATCGACATCGCGGGCATCGGCCTCAACTTCAACAAGTGGTCGCTCTTCCTCGGTAAGCAGTGCGCCGCCTACGGTGGTATCGAGTTCGACCTCAACCCGATCGAGATCTACCAGTACTCCGACATGGTTGACTACATGAGCAACTTCATGACCGGTGTCAACGTGGCCTACAATCCCACGCCCAACCAGCAGATTCAGTTCCAGGTGCTCAACGGACTGACAAGCTCGTCAAAAGAGATGTACGGTGACTATACGGCCGCCAAGCTCCCTCTGCTCTACACCCTGAACTGGAACGGCAACTTCAACGATGTCTACAAGACACGTTGGTCGGCATCGTTCATGAACGAGACCAAGGGTGAGCACATGTGGTACTTCGCACTCGGTAACGACTTCAACATCAGTGAGAAGTTCCAGATGTACTTCGACTGGATGTATTCTATCGAGGGTGTTGACCGCAAAGGTATCATCACCGACATCGTGGCCCCGAACGGCTGGAACAAGAAGGCCGCCAAGACCGACATCATGTCATTCGTACTCCACGCCAACTACCGTTTCCATCCAAAATGGAATCTGTTCGGTAAGTTCATGTATGAAAACGAGGGTGTCTACAAGACCAACACCATGGATGTTCTCGACGCAGCCGGCAACGAGACTCCGGTTGAGCTCAAGGCCGGCAAATACCGCACGGCACTCGGCTACATCGGAGGTATTGAGTACTATCCTTTCAAGGACCGTACCCTCCACTTCTTCGCCACCTACGTAGGCCGCAACTACCTCTATACCGCCAAAGCCCAGGCTTTCGGCGCCAAGCACCAGAACACCAACAGCGTTCAGGTCGGTTTCATCTGGCACATGCCGGTGTTCTGATAAAAGTTAAACAGAATAAAGGTTGATGACTCCTGTCATTAACTTAAAACAAAACATAACCCACCTACTGCAACAAAACGGGTGCCCCGCTCCTACTCGGACCGGGGCACCTATATATTTTGTATTACAACCGGGGTGAGGTTCCCGGGAAAGGTCAGGAGTTATCGTCACGTCGCGAGTCGATACGGTTCTTTATTTTCTCGTAACCTACCCATCCCAGGAGCGCGATGAACATCAGAATCGCTGCCACTATCACCACTGCCTGTATGGCAATCTTGAGCATACCGAGTATAACGCAGGCTACAAAGCCCACTACGCAAAGCGCTATAAACCATGCCACGGCCTTGATCATGAACGAATCACGAGATTGACCTGAATCTTTAGAATAGTCTTTATTTTCCATAGTACCTCATTTTTACACCTAAAACGGCCACCTTTCACAAAAGTTCAATTAGCTCCACCCAAATGCCAACGCACTTGAGTGGAATCATATGCATATCCTGAACTTAAATCCGTCAGCGGGTATAAAGGAACCGCTTTATTGAGCGTTTCGGGGTCTTCTCGAATTCGTTTGGCATCGGGATAATCTTGGTTATCTGTTCGTAAGGAGCGACAATCTTGTTCAGCTCCTTGCGTACGTTTTCCAATGTCGGTTCAAGGTTGGCAGATGATATATCGAATTTGTCGAGGGCATCGTAATCAGGATAGACGAGTGCCACCAGACGGCCGTCCCGCTCCACGACCAGACTTTCCGATACGAATGGCATGTTGTTCAGTTTGGCCTCGATCTCCTCAGGATAGATATTCTGACCCGAAGCCGACAACAGCATGGTCTTGGAACGGCCACGCAAGAAGAGGGTGCCGTCGGGAGAGCGGGTCCCCATGTCGCCGGTGTGCAGCCAACCATCCGCATCAAGCACGGCCTCGGTAGCCTCGCGGTTCTTGAAATATCCCTTCATGACATTCGTGCCGCGCACGCAGATTTCGCCCGGGACGTTCTCCGGGTCATCCGACAACACCTTCGACTCCATGCCGGGCAACGTGCGGCCCGAACTTCCGGGAATGAACTCCCGCCACGGAGTGTAGCTGATAAGCGGGCCACATTCGGTCATGCCGTAACCCACTGTGAACGGGAAACGAATCTTGTGAAGGAACTCCTCCACCTCATGATTCAGAGGCGCCCCTCCGACTATCACCTGCTCGAATTCTCCGCCGAAAGCGTCTATGAGTTTCTTGCGAATCTTGGAGTAGATGTAAGAGTCGAGAAACGGCACAGCAAGCGTCCAGCGCATGGTTCCCTTCGAAATCATGGGCAAAATCTGGTTCTTGTAAATTTTCTCAAGAATCAGAGGCACACATATCACGAGATTCGGCTTGACCTCTCCGAGTGCCTTGATCAGGATACGCGGCGACGGAGTCTTGCCGAGAAGTGTGACATGACTTCCGACGGCAAGCGGTGTCAGCATATCGAACGCACACCCGTAGGCATGTGCGAGCGGGAGGAATGCCAGCGCACGCGAACTCCGGAAATGCAGCATGGTGTCCATGCCGAAGCAGACGTTGCCGGCAAGATTGCGCCCCGTAAGCATTACACCCTTCGAGAAGCCGGTCGTACCTGAAGTATAGTTTATCTCTACCACCTCGTCATTATCACGGTCGGCATAATGTATATCCTCTGAGGAATAACCCTGAGGATACATACGACGGAAACGGCGGTTGAGTAGACGGCGGGCGTTGGCAAGCATATCGCCGGCCGGTTCATGGAGAGCCCGCATGTCATCGAGGGATATGACGCCCTTGACATTGAGCAGAGACTCCGGATCGACATGTTCCCATATCGAACCTCCCACAAATAGAAGCTGAGCCTCCGAGTGGTTCACTATATGAGTGATATCGACCGGATTGAATTCCGACAGGATCGGCACGATTACCGCACCATATGTCACGGTGGCCATATACACGAGCACCCAATTGAGCGAATCTTTTCCACATAGAGCGATTTTCGCGCCACGCTCCAGACCGAGCGTATCAAAAAGAACATGAAGTTTGGCGATGGTGACGGCCATGTCGCCATATGAAAGCGTCCGGCCTGAGACATAGTCGCTCAATGCCGGCAAATCCCAGTTCTCGATGAAACTCTTTTCATATATCCTGATAAAATTCTCTACTTCCATAGGTGTGTGTGTTTGATTAATATTGGCGGACGCACGGGCCGTGCGTCCGCCAGAGGTGGTGAATCTACTTTTACTGTCCGCAGGCTATGCGGTAGATCTCGCGGCAGTCGTCCATGGAAAGGGGCACGTAGTTGCCGAGGGTCTTTCCAACATTGCGTTCGAGCGACTTGACCATCTTCTCGATGTCGGGTTCACAGCCGACAAGCTCCTTGAGGTTGGTCGTCAGGCCGAGGTCGTGGTAGAAATTCTTCAGTTCGGAGATACCCTCGTCGATAATCTCGTCAGTGGTCTTGCCCGCCGGGTCAACCGACATGACGTTGATTGCGAAACGCCAGAGTTTGTCGGGGTTGCGCGAGGCGCAGAAAGTCATCCACGCAGGAATCATCACAGCCAGACCGGCACCGTGGGCAACATCGTAGAAGGCCGAGATCTCATGCTCCAGACGGTGAGAAGACCAGTCTTCCACCTTTCCGACACCGCACAGACCGTTGTGGGCAAGAGTACCGGCCCACATCACATCGGCACGGGCATCATAGTTCTCAGGGTCAAGTTTCAGGGTAAGAGCCTGGTCCATCACATCGCGCATGATTGCCTCGGAATAGGCATCGACAAGCTGTGTGCCCGTAGTGTTGGAGAAGTAACGCTCATAGATATGAGCCATCATGTCTACAATTCCGTAGGCCGTCTGGTTCCAGGGGAGAGACATGGTGAGTTCAGGATTCATGATTGCGAAACGTGGACGCAGCAGTCCGGGATAACGCACCGAAATCTTCTGGTTTGTCTTCTCATTGGTTATGACCGAGTTGCCGCTACCTTCGGAACCTGCGGCAGGAATGGTGAGCACCACACCGACCGGCACCGCGAAACGAGCTGTCTCCTTTCCGGTATAGAAATCCCAGAAATCACCCGGATACACTGCCCCGAGAGCAATCGCCTTGGCGGCATCAATCGGGGAACCACCGCCAACGGCAAGTATAAAATTGACCGACTGCTCCACGGCGAGGGCAATGCCGGCGTAGACACTCCCGGCGGTAGGGTTGGGCTGTATGCCACCATATTCCACAAACTGCACTCCCGCCTCGGTGAGCGAGTTCTCAATCTGCTGCAGCAGACCGTCGCGGCGGATACGGTCGGAACCATATACAATCATTACCTTTGATGCTCCGCGGCTCGACAGCGCGGTACCGACATGGCTCTGTGAGTCACGTCCGAAAATGAACTCCGTGGGAGTACAGAATGTGAAGTTATCCATTATTTCGAGTTTTTATATTGGCTTTAGTAATTTCTTATGCCGGGAAAGGCATGCCCATCTGTATATATAACAAATCCGGAGCACCAAATATGATGCTCCGGACCAATTTTATTGCCGGGTCATGACAGCGGCACCGTAATCAGGCTCACTCTCCCGCTGCAAATGCTTCCGATACCTTGGCGGCAATCTCGCTCATGCGGGCCGGATCGGGGTCGGAAATCTTGTGGTGGAAGTCCATGTCGCCCTCCTTCTGGAGAGGAACGAGATGGATGTGAGCGTGGGGTACCTCGAGGCCCAGCACCGTAACACCGATCTTGCGGCATGGCATCACGCTCTTGAGAGCCTTTGCAACTCTCTTTGCGAACACCATCATGTCGCCGAGATCGGCGTCGGGGATGTCGAAAATATAGTCTGTCTCCGTCTTGGGAACAACCAGAGTGTGTCCCCAGTTGACAGGGTTGATGTCGAGAAAGGCGTAGAACTTGTCGTTCTCGGCGATCTTGTAGGAAGGAATCTCGCCTGCAATGATTTTTGAGAATATGGTCATGATGGATTTTAAAGATTATCGCAAGTTGCGCGGCGGATCCGCGCAGCGGCGTGGTTTTGTTTTATGGGATGAATCGCAGCCGGCCTTTCGGCAACGCTGCGGAAAAGTTGGCATTGCAGGAGAGAGACTTTCTTCTGCAATCAAATTTCTATTTTCACAATCTCGAAGTCCATGACACCGGCGGGCACCTGAACCTTCACGCGGTCACCCACGCGATGTCCGATCAGCGCCTTTGCGATTGGCGTGGTCGACGAGATTTTCATCTCCTTGAAATTAGCCTCGCTTTCGGTCACGATGGTATAAGCCATCTGAGCACCGTTGGCGACGTTCTTTATTGTCACTTTATTGAGAAGCTGAACTTCTTCGGTGTTCAGCTTGCTGTCGTCGAGAATGCGGGCGCTCGCCACAAGTTCCTTCAGCTTGGCGATTTTCATCTCAAGCATGCCCTGAGCCTCCTTGGCTGCGTCGTACTCTGCGTTTTCCGACAGGTCGCCCTTGTCACGGGCTTCGGCGATGGCCTGCTTGATCACCGGACGCTGAGCCTCCAGCGCCGCCAGTTCCTCCATCTTTTTATTGTAACCCTCTTGGGTGAGATATGCTGCCATTTCTATTATCAGGCTTTTCGTTAAAAATTCGTAAGTAGTGTTGCCGACATGTCCATTACAAGGTGAGCGGCAGGAACACATTGGCGAATGCGTAAAAAAATAACAGACCCTCACTTAAGAGTCCATTAAAATCCGTTCACGCCGCAAAGTTAACGCTTATAATCGGATTTACCAAATTATTCTCGGCTTTCCATCGGCTGCCCGACGGCAAATTAACTTTTTTTATAAAATATGTGCTGTTTGGCGTTTTACCCTCGGTTTCTTAAAAATTTTCATTATCTTTGACGTTTGAAATGGAAATATCAATCAGGTATCTCCTTAAAACTTCCAAATAAATCTTCATATAATGGCAACTGTAAACGAAGTACAGGACGAAATAATAGATGAATTCGAGGGTCTGTCGGACTGGATGGACCGTTACGCGTACATAATAGACCTCGGCAACACACTGCCTGAGTATCCGGAGAGCGAGAAGACTCCGCAGAACCTCATCGAGGGCTGCCAGAGCCGCGTATGGATTGACGCCCGTCTCAGCGATGACGGCCACATTGACTTCCGCGCCGACTCAGACGCTCTCATCGTGAAGGGAATCGTAGCTCTGCTCATGCGCGTGCTCGACCACCGCACTCCCGACGAGATTCTCGACGCCGACCTATATTTCATAGACAAGATCGGTCTCGGCGAACACCTCTCCCCCACCCGCTCCAACGGTCTTGTGGCAATGGTGCGCCAGATACGCGACTACGCCCGCGCCTTCAAGGCTCTCCGGCAGGGCTGACACACACGCGCTGTCAGCAATGACACGCGACATTGACACGAAACAATATTTCTAACCTAAATACAGTATCATGTTCAAAAACCATCCCAAAGGTCTGATACCCGCCGCCCTCTCCAACATGGGCGAACGGTTCGGATACTACATCATGAATGCGGTGCTGGTGTTGTTCCTCTGTTCGAAATTCGGACTCAAGGAGGAGACCAGTGCCATTGTCTATTCCTGCTTCTATGCGGGTATCTACGTGCTCAGTCTCGTGGGCGGTCTCATAGCCGACAAGACTCAGAATTACAAATCGACCATCATCTGGGGTCTAATCATCATGACCGCCGGTTATGTGGTGCTCGCTTTCCCCATTTTCGCGACAGCTGAAAACCAGGTATGGCTTCTGACGCTCACCTGCTTCGCGCTCTTCATGATCGCGTTCGGAAACGGTCTGTTCAAGGGTAACCTCCAGGCGATCGTCGGTCAGCTCTACGACAACCCGCGCTATGCGGCTCAGCGTGACGCAGGTTTCCAGATTTTCTATGTGTTCATCAACATCGGCGGTGTGCTCGCCCCCTTCGTGGCTCCTATGCTCCGCAGCTGGTGGCTCGGCGAGAACGGACTGGCATACAATGCCTCGCTCCCCGCTCTCTGCCATGAGTTCCTGACTGTCACCGACAACATGAACACCCAGAACCTCAACAACCTCTACGCCCTAATCACCGAGGTCGGAGGCGATGCTTCAGGCAACATCCGGGAGTTCTGCACCACTTACCTCAATGTGTTCAACACCGGTATCCACTACTCCTTTATCGCTTCGGTGGCGGCAATGCTCATCTCGCTCTTCATCTTCCTCGGCACCAAAGGTATGCTTCCCAGCCCGGCACGCAAGGAGAAAGAGGAGACCGTCAAGTACACAGCCGACGAGAAGGCAGCAATGGCCAAGGAAATCAAGCAGCGCATGTACGCACTCTTCGCCGTGCTCGGAATCGCCATTTTCTTCTGGTTCTCATTCCACCAGAACGGCACCTCTCTGTCGCTCTTCGCACGCGACTTCGTGAAGACCGACTCCGTATCACCTGAAATCTGGCAGGCGCTCAACCCCTTCTATGTGATTGTGCTGACACCGTTCGTGATGATGTTCTTCAACTGGCTCGCACGCCGTGGCAAAGTCATCTCCACGCCCCGCAAGATTGCCATCGGTATGGGTCTTGCCGGTATCGCCTATCTGTTCCTCGTGATTTTCTCGGCATCGCAGGGCTATCCCTCGGCCGACGCGTTCAAGGCACTCCCCGCAGCTGTAGCTGAGGGAATGAAGACAGGCCCGTGGGTACTCTTCGTGCTCTATTTCTTCCTTACCGTAGCGGAGCTTTTCATCTCACCGTTAGGACTCTCGTTCGTATCGAAAGTAGCTCCCAAGCATCTCCAGGGTCTCTGCCAGGGTCTTTGGCTGGGCGCGACAGCAGTGGGAAATCTCCTGCTCTGGATTGGTCCGCTGATCTACAACGCATGTCCGATATGGGTGGCATGGACCGTCTTCCTGAGCGTCTGCGCCATCTCCATGGGAGTGATGTTCGCCATGGTCAACTGGCTCGAACGCGTCACCAAATAACCCCCGAATAATCCATAAATTACCCTTCTGGGGAGCTAATCCCCGCAGGGCTAACCAAACCCACCAAGGCCACCGCATCCACCCGGACCGCGGTGGTCTGACCTTTAATACAGCCAATCTTTAATGACAGCGATATTACAGAATTTTAATTTGGGGTATTCAAAGTATTTTATTAAATTTGCACATTAGTTTATTATTACTTTAGTTAATATTAAGTCATAAATTTCGTATTAATTACAATTATAATGATACTTAGTTTAAAATCTCTGTCACCTGCAGAAATCATCCGCACCCTGGGATTACGATTCAGGGAATACAGGATGAGCATGAATCTCACCCGCAAGGAAGTTGCTGAAGAGACGGGCCTCAGCATGACCACTCTCTACAAACTTGAGACTGGCAATCTGACCGATATGTCTATGATAACTATGCTGAAACTTATGAAAATTGCCGGTGTATATGACAATTGGGATAAATTACTGCCAGAATTGCCTGAATCGCCATATCTTTATAATGATAATCTTACAAAAAAACAACGCATACGTCATTCTAAATCATGAACATACTCAAAGTTTATATTTGGGGCGAGGAACTCGGACGATTAAGTTACAATCCATCCGTAAGACTGTGTTACTTCACATTCAATCCGGAACTGAATGGGAATTGTCCGGATATATCGCCTATATTGCTTCCGATGAAATACCGGACCCGCAATCAGATTGCCTATGGCGATGACAGGAAGATTTACCAGAACCTACCTCCATTCATAGCAGACTCATTACCTGACTCATGGGGCAACACGCTATTTGAACAATGGGCAAAGACCAACAAACTCTCACCTAACAAGCTGTCTCCTCTATATAAACTTATGTTTATCGGCAAACGTGCAATGGGAGCACTTGAATTTGAACCAGCCGTCGAGAACCTCGCACATACCCGCAAAATTGATATCAAGGCTCTGCATGACCTGTCGTTAAAGATTCTACATAACCGGGAAAGCATATCTATCAAACCTGATGAAGAACTGACCTTGCAGACCCTTCTGGCCGTAGGGACATCGGCAGGAGGAAGACAGATGAAAGCGATTATTGCCATTGACCGTGAGACTGGTCAAATAAGATCAGGCCAGATCGGTGGGCTCGCAGGATACGACTACTGTATCCTGAAGTTTGAGGATGATAATCTCCCAACATCTGAAATAGAGATGGCATACCATGACTTGGCAGTTGCCTGCGGCATAGAAATGGAGGATTGCAGGCTCATTAATGTTGATGGATGCAATCACTTTCTGACACGGCGTTTTGACCGACGGAATGGACAGAAAATCCATATGCAAACCCTCGCGGCAATCAATCCTGACGCGACATCTTATGAAGACCTGTTCACCACGTGTCGTGAACTTGATTTGAGCGACCGTGAAATTGAGGAGGTATACCGCCGCCTTGTCTTCAATGTCTTGTCAAACAACACGGATGACCACAACAAAAACTTCTCTTTTCTGCTCGAAAAAGGAGGGAAATGGAGACTGTCGCCGGCCTATGACCTGACTTTCATTTTCAATCGATTCGGCACCGGGCCTGAAACACACCATTGTCTGAGTGTGGCCGGCCGATACCGGGATATAACCAAAGAAATGCTACTGGAGATAGGTAAAGAAAATGGTATAAGGATGCCGGAGAAGGTTCTTGCCCGCACTGCCAAGGTGCTGGAACAATTTCCGGAACTGGCTAAACGATATAGCATAGATTCTCAATGGGCCAACATCATAAAGTCCGCGATTAAAGACAATTTGTCCCAGCTCGGATATATGGACACTTCGTCAAGGCATACAAATCTCTACGACACCAACGGGCGCGTATTCTCTGACATACAGATGACAGTGAATAACAGAGGATATTATGTGCTATCGGTTGCCATAAACGGCACGGCAAAACGGAGGTTCATCCGTCCCGACATGAGCCTTTATACTTTACTTAGAACCGTGCAATTCGAGGAACTGTCAGAAGAAAAACAGATGTCCATTCTTGAGGAATTATTCCCTGTGTAAGAAACGTGTTTTCAGCGTGAGGGGAGGTCGCGGGTGGTGGTAATGTTCATCAGGGGGCCTTCAAGGCCGTTGGAGGCGGTGCCGTTGCGGACCTCTATGCGCAGGTAGCCACCGCCGAAGTCGTAGACCGTGGTCTCGGCTCCTTCGGCTCCATGGTATTCAAGTGAGTCGATGACATTCTCCTCGCCAAGTTCAAGGGCGGAGGCAAGATAGTTTTCCAGATCTTCAGGAAGCAGGTCGCCGATGTCAACGTTACGGATCACCGCACTCGTCCCCGACAACACGTCAATATCCCATCCCCCCGGCAACCCCTGAATGTTGGTGTAGAGCGGACGCCCCGTGCCATCGGTCAGTATTCCGTCGAAATTATAATCGGCTGTATCAAGGGGTTCTCCAACGCGGATAGCATCTGCCAGACTGCGTACGGTCATGGCAATATCGTTGTCGGCATGAAAGTCTTCAACTGACTCGCAGACAACGGCCGAATCTTCCTTTCCGGCAGAGGAGCCGCCACATCCCGGCAGCAGTAAAACCGCACCGAAAAGGCTGATATTCAGCACTTTCTTATTTAGAGTTGTCGTAACCACAATCTAATAACAAAATTTCACTGCAAAAGTATCCAATTATTTTGAATTAGCCATTAAAAATCAGAAGATTTTTAGCGGTTTCACAGCGCAATTGGAATATATCCGTTTGCCGGATTATCGGATTGCCGGATTATCGGAATACGAACCATCGTGTCGGTTCAAACCGTGGCAGCGCCATCAACTGGAGATCCGCACGTCGGTCGGATATCGTCTCCTCGGCATGTCCGACCACAATGCCGCGTTGCTCCAGGGCATCGCGCACTTCCTTCAGCGCCTTGGCCGCCGTATTGTTGTCCTTGCTCAGATGACAGAGGAATACATATTTAAGAGCAGGATTGGCAATCTCCGACAGAAACGCCGCTGTGTCGCGGTTATCGAGGTGACCGTTAACGGCGCGGATACGAGCCTTGAGATATTCCGGATACGGACCGATGCGAAGCATGTCGGAATCATAATTTGCCTCGATCACAAGATAATTCGCCTGACTCATGTAATGACGCGCACGGTCAGTCACCATGCCGAGATCTGTAGCGAGAACAAAACGGTGTCCCTCGAAATCTATGGAGAAGCCCATGTTGTCGGACCCATCGTGCGGCACATCAAACGCCGTAATCTCCATGTCAGCAATCTTGAAAGGAATCTCCTTGAAAATCGGGGTGTGATATTCCTTTATACGCTTGGAAATACTGTGCCGTCTGAGCAGACCGTTCAGCACACGCGGCGTACAGTAAAGCGACAGATGACGGTTATTGCGGAGAAGGTTGTAAGAATAGCGGACATGGTCGCTATGGTCGTGGGTAAGCACAAGGCCTTTCACATGACGCATCGATATGCCGTGCCTGCGGAGCGTATCCTCAATCTGGTCGGCACGTATTCCTGCATCAATCACTATGCCGCCACGGTCATTGCCGACATAACAGCTGTTTCCGCTCGAACCTGATGCGAACGAAATGTAGTGCAGATGCCGGCGCGAGGCGCGGTCGGCGGCGCGGTCGGCATCGTCGATACTGAGATCCGAGACCTCCTGACGCACCTCTGCCCTTTTCGCAGGCAGTTCGTCAGATGAAGCCTCATCCCACTCCTCGAACGGGAGCGACGGCTGATGTCCGAAAGTTATTCTCCTTGAGTTTCCCATATATCTTACTCCTCGTCCGCGCAACTTCATCCTCTATGAATCAGGAATATTGCAGGACGCTTGTCGTAATCTGTTTTAACGTTTTTCCATTTGGCGGCCGGCATTGTTACAATCGACTCCCGTTCGGGATCGGTTATGTCGCATGCCACGCATAGCAGCGTATCAGGCCGCAGTGACGAGGAGAGGAAGCGGATGAGACGGTTGTTGCGGTAAGGGGTCTCGATAAATATCTGGGTCTGCCCATAGCGTGCGCACCGGTTCTCAAGTTCCTTTACAGCACGGTGACGCTCGTCATCCTTAATGGGGAGATAGCCGTTGAAAGCGAATCCCTGACCGTTGAATCCGGAAGCCATAAGCGACATCAGGATGCTCGACGGCCCTACCATAGGTATCACTCTGAGACCTTCACGCTGGGCAATAGTCACGACAGCCGCACCGGGGTCAGCCACAGCAGGACAACCGGCCTCGCTCATGACAGCCGTTGGCTCACCACGACGGAGCGCGGCAAGAAAGCCGCTGATCTCATTTTCCGGCGTATGCGCGTTAAGCTCAAAAAAAGTGCATTCATCAATCGGGAACTCGCGGGCCCAATGACGCAGACACCGCCGGGCGGTACGCAGATTCTCGACAATAAAAGTCCTTATTTGCCTGACTATAGTGATATTACCCACCGGAATAGTCATTTCCGACGGACCGGATCCAATCTCGACCGGAACCAGATACAAAGCCGCTTCAATTTGCATGTTACAAAATTAATCAATTTTTTGTAAATTTGCAGCATGATACCTCCCGAATTTCTTAAGATGGCAGGCTCGCTACCGGGCCTTGACCTTGATGCTTTTTCCAGGGCAATGGCCGAAGCTCCCGCCTTGAGTTTCAAATTGAACCGCCGGAAGTGCGGTGATGTCGCAGAAACCGGTTACGGTTCGCCCGAGAGGGTGCTTTGGTGCAGCTCGGGCTTTTATCTTTCGGAGCGACCCAAGTTCACTCTCAATCCGCTGCTTCACGCCGGTGTGTTCTACGTGCAGGATGCTTCGTCGATGATTCATGAGACAATCACGGCCCGTCTCGTGGAGCGCTACGGGTTGCCGGCGGCACCGCTCGTGCTCGACATGTGCGCCGCTCCGGGAGGAAAAACCACTTCGATGATAAACGCTCTGCGCGATGGCTCGATGGTAATCGCCAACGAGGTCATGCCGCAGCGGGCCAAGATATTGCGTGAGAATCTGCTGAAATGGGGATACCCGGAGATAATGGTCACCTCCGCTCAGGCCGAGGTTCTCTCATCGGCCGGAGAGGTGTTTGACCTGATAGCCGTAGACGCCCCCTGCTCGGGCGAAGGCATGATGCGCAAGGATGAGGAGGCCGCGCGGCAATGGAGCGAAGGACTTGTGGCCCAGTGTGCATCACTTCAGCGCAGCATTCTCTCCGAAGCCGTGAAAGCCCTGCGTCCCGGAGGTTTCCTGATTTATTCCACATGCACATTCAACCGCAAGGAAGATGAGGAAAATGTGGAGTGGCTTATCTCCGGGCATGGTCTTGAACCGGTTGACATGGATTTACCCGAGGAATGGGGCATCGGGAAAGGTATCGGCACAGATTTGCCTGTGCTGCGATTCATGCCCCATCTTACCAGGGGAGAAGGTCTGTTCGCCGCCGTCCTGCGGAAACCAGGCGAGTCTCGACCGGTAAACCGGGAGAAAGCCCTCTCAATCATCCGCAAGAAAGCCAGGGTCATACTCGACGGCATACCCACTGTCAACACTAAAGGGAAAGTGGAGATTCCGGCATCGGAATGGGCATTGGCCACCGACTTTCCCCGCGGCCGGTTCCCGGAAGCCGGACTTGACCTTGACACCGCGCTACGGTATCTGCGTCACGAGGCGATTACCCTCGACCAAAACAGTCCGAGGGGATTCACCGTTGTTACGTATGAAGGACATCCGCTCGGTTTCGTGAAAAACATCGGAAACCGGGCCAATAACCTCTACCCTGCCGAATGGAGAATAAGAACGTTATGAAAGAGACATTTCCGGTAACAGGCATGATGTGCGCCGTATGTGCCGGAACTGTACGCAAGACACTGGCCGATATGCCGGGAGTCGTGGAAGCCGATGTGAATTTCGCCACTCAGTCGGCCACCGTGGAATGGAATCCCGCCGAGACATCGCCCGACGCGATGGTGCGCGCGGTGGCCGATGCCGGATACGGACTGATCGCCGAATCGGACGAGGCCCGTGCCATGGCCGAGAAAGACCGGAAAGATGCCGAGGAATACTCGGCGATGAAACGTCGTGTGATCGTGGCGTGGGTTCTTTCGCTGCCTCTCGCCGTTCTTTGTATGACTCATGTACATTTCCCGGGCGAAGCCTGGGTCTATATGGTCATGACATTGATTGTGATGGTATATTGTGGCGCGGGGTTCTTTCGCCGTGGCTTCCACAGCCTTCTCAAGCGTGTACCGACCATGGACACGCTTGTGGCCATCTCGACTTCCGCAAGTTTCCTGTTCTCTCTGTTCAATACGGTCTTCGCCGCCCGGCTCTCTGAGCTTGGATTCATGGCCGACCTCTACTATGAAGGGGCGGCAATGATTATCACTTTTGTATTGACCGGCAAACTGATGGAACTCCGGTCAAGGCGGAACACCGGAGCGGCACTCCGTGCTCTCATGGGACTCCAGCCCAAGACCGCGCTTGTGGTCGCAAGCGACGGCAATGTGCAGGAGACCCCTATATCGGAAATACATCCCGGTATGCTGGTATCTGTACGCCCCGGTGAACGCATTCCGGTCGACGGAACCGTGACCGACGGTGTGAGCGCCGTTGATGAGAGCATGCTCACCGGCGAACCGGAACGTGTGGAAAAGACTACGGGCATGAAAGTCTCGGCCGGGACTCTCAACGGCAACGGCACGCTGACCGTAAAAGCTGACACAGTCGGTGCGGCCACCGAACTTGCACGTATAGTGCGCTCCGTGCGCGATGCCCAGAGTTCTAAAGCTCCGGTGCAGCGGCTGGTCGACAGAATAAGCGCATGGTTCGTACCTGCCGTCATCATGGTTGCCGTCCTGACTCTGATTATATGGATCGCGACCGGTAATGTCCCGATGGCTCTCATATGCTCCGTATCAGTGCTTGTCATAGCCTGCCCATGCGCTCTTGGCCTCGCAACTCCGGTGGCTGTAATGGCCGGAATCGGACGCGGTGCAAGGCGCGGTATCCTTATAAAGGATGCCACGGCTCTCGAACTGCTTCATAAAGTTGACATCGTGGTGCTCGACAAGACCGGAACGATAACCTCCGGTCACCCGAGAGTTACTGCGACAGCCCGGGCTTCCGGAGCCGACCGCGAACGGCTTTCATCGGTGGCATACGGTGGAGAATTGAAATCGACACATCCTCTTGCCGAAGCCCTGTGCGAATACTTCAAGAAGGAGGGCACAAGGCCGGCGGAACCGGAATCATTCGAATATGTGCCGGGGAAGGGAATGTCGCTTACTTATCAGGGACATTCATACGAAATCGGAAGTGCCACGCTGCTTGATAATCCGGGAACGGAACCGCAGTTGCGCGACACAGTTACCGGATGGCTTGAGTCCGGTGCCGGCGTTGTGGTACTTGCAGAAGACGGGGTTGCTGTATCGGCATTCCGGGTTGCAGACACTCTACAGAAGGATATTCCGCAGACCATCGCCAGGCTCAGAGAATCCGGTCGCGAGGTGATTCTGCTCACCGGCGACCGTGAGACTACAGCACGCCATGTCGCATGTGAAGCCGGAATCGGGACTGTGGTGGCCGAAATGCTCCCCGGAGACAAGTTCGAATATATCCGCAAATTGCGCGAGAAGGGACATGTTGTGGCCATGGCCGGTGATGGCATAAACGATGCCGAGGCTCTTGCCGAAGCCGATGTCTCGGTTGCCATGGGAGGCGGCAGCGACATTGCGATAGAGGTCGCTCAGCTCACTCTCGTAGGAGGACGGTTGTCATCTCTGCCCGAGGCATTCGCCTTATCGAACAAGACTCTGCGCATAATCAAAGAGAATCTTTTCTGGGCATTTGTTTATAATGTAATAGGAATTCCGCTTGCAGCGGGAGCCTTGTCGGGTATAGGCTTCACGCTGACCCCGATGTTCGCATCGGCAGCAATGGCATTGTCATCGCTCTGCGTGGTCGGCAACTCGTTAAGGCTCAAATAACAGACTTAAAAAACATAAAGATATGAAATTCAAGACAAACGCAAAGTGCAACGGCTGCAAGACAGCCATACTCAACGCGGTCAAAAACCGCTTTCCCGATGCAGAATGGAGCATGGATCTCGAAAATGTTGACAAGGTACTTGAGGTGCACGGCATACCCGAAAACGCAGAGATGGCCGCACAGGTCGAGAAAACCCTCGCCGAGACAGGATTCAACGGCAGCTGGATTCAGCCTGTAGGACGATGAGCGAGTGCTGGGACGCCCGCACCCGTCTGTTGCTCGGCGACGATGCCGTTTCGCGGCTTGCATTGGCACGTGTATTTGTGGCCGGAGTCGGTGGCGTGGGTGGATATGCGGCTGAGATGCTGGCCCGGAGTGGCGTGGGAAATCTTACTCTTGTTGATGCTGACTCGGTATCTGTCACCAACCTGAACCGTCAGCTTATCGCCCTCCGTTCAGACCTCGGCAAACCAAAAGTGGAACTGTTCGCGGAGCGTTTCCGTGAAATTAACCCGGACATCAATATTCTTCCGGTCTGCGACTTCATCACACCCGACAACGTGGGCGAGATGCTCGAAGCGGGGTATGACTACGTGATTGATGCCATCGACACGGTGGTACCCAAGGTTGCGCTGATAAGTCACTGCCTGCGCAACCGCATACCGGTTATCTCCTCAATGGGAGCCGGTGGACGTGTGGATCCTACCAAAATCGGATATTCCGACCTGTGGGAGACACGCGAGGACGGGCTTGCACGTGCTGTCCGCCAACGGTTGAAGAAAACCGGACTGCGCCGTCCGCTACGTGTCGTATCGAGCACTGAAGCGCCACGGGCCGCATCGGTGATAGAACTTGACGAGCGCAACAAGCGGAGTTCCTACGGCACCATCGCACCTATCCCCTCCATGTTCGGCATCCTTCTCGCATCGCATGTCATAAACAATCTCTCACGTAATTCCAGACAAAATGATTGAGGTAAGGAATATTTGCAAATCCTATGGCAACCTGCAAGTTCTGCGAGATGTCTGCATCGACATAGGTAAGAATGAGATAATAACCATCGTGGGACCAAGTGGAGCCGGCAAGACCACCCTGCTGCAGATTGCCGGGTCTCTCGACCGTCCCGACAGCGGAACCGTCTGCTACGACGGCCAGGATCTCGCACGGCTTAACGACAGGCGTCTCTCGGAATTCCGGAATCGCAACATCGGTTTCGTATTTCAGTTCCATCAGCTTCTGCCTGAATTCACCGCTGTCGAGAATGCCGCGATGCCTGCCCTCATCGCAGGAACGGCAAAGAAGAAGGCTATGGCGCGCGCCGAAGAACTGCTCGCACATCTCGGACTTGGGGACCGTCTGCGCCACAAGCCGTCGGAGATGTCGGGGGGTGAACGTCAGCGCACAGCCATAGCCCGCGCTTTGGTCAACAGTCCGCAGGTAGTGTTTGCCGACGAGCCGACAGGAAGTCTCGACTCCGCAAACCGCGACGAGATACGCTCTCTCATAGCCGACCTGCGCCGCGACTTCGGACAGACATTCGTCATCGTGACCCACGACCCGTCGATGAACGGCATAGCCGACCGCGTCATAAACATGGCCGACGGAAGGATTATTCCACCCGAGAACCACGACGATTGAAAGATTATTTGCGGAATTGAACGAAAATCGTTAACTTCGCATATGCAATCCCTGATTGTGGAGTGTAAAGAGAAATAATATTAACAAGAAATAAACAAAATCACACAAAAAAATGGAAAATAAAGAAAATCAGAACCAGCTTCAGATTCAGCTCCGTCCCGAACTTGCCGACGGCAAATATACTAACCTCGCTATGATCGGCCACAGCGGCAGCGAGTTCCTCATCGACTTCATCTTCGCAGCTCCCGGCATGCCCCAGGCTCCGGTTGTAAGCCGTGTCATCATGAGCCCCGAGAACGCCAAGAAGCTCCTCTTCGCTCTCACCGACAACGTGAAGAAGTATGAGGCTCAGTTCGGCGAGATCTCTCCCCGCACCGGCAAGATCGGCAACAACTGATACCAACCGCGATGAAAGCAAATTCCCTCTCGCTGTATAACACGCTGACGCGCACGAAGCAGCCGTTCCACCCTCTTCAGGAGGGGCACGTCGGCATGTACGTGTGTGGACCGACTGTCTATGGCGACGCGCATCTCGGACACGCACGACCGGCCATAACGTTCGACGTGCTGTTCCGATACCTGCAGTGGCTCGGCTACAAGGTGCGCTACGTGCGCAACATAACCGATGTCGGCCATCTGGAGCATGACGCTGACGAGGGCGAAGACAAGGTGGCCAAAAAGGCCCGCCTCGAACAGCTTGAGCCGATGGAGGTGGTGCAGTACTACCTCAACCGGTATCATCACGACATGGAGGCGCTAAATGTGCTTCCACCCTCGATCGAGCCTCATGCCTCGGGTCATATCATAGAGCAAATCGAGTATATCAAGAAGATTCTTGATGCCGGATATGCCTACGAAAGCTGCGGGTCTGTATATTTCGATGTAGCCAAGTACAACGCTGACCATCATTACGGTAAACTGTCCGGCCGCAACATCGACGACCTGCTCAATACCACCCGTGAGCTTGACGGACAGCAGGAGAAACGCAATCCTCTCGACTTCGCACTCTGGAAGAAAGCGGCCCCGGAGCACATCATGCACTGGCCTTCGCCATGGAGCGAGGGATTCCCCGGCTGGCACCTTGAGTGCTCCACGATGGGACGCAAGTATCTCGGCGACATGTTCGACATTCACGGCGGCGGCATGGATCTTATGTTCCCTCACCACGAGTGCGAGATTGCACAGAGCGTGGCCGCACAGGGTCATGACGCGGTGAAATACTGGATGCACAACAACATGATCACCATCGCGGGCAAGAAGATGGGCAAGAGCTACAACAACTTCATCACGCTCGAACAGTTCTTCAACGGCGACCATCCGCTGCTTGAACAGGCATATTCGCCCATGGTGATCAGGTTCTTCATTCTTCAGGCTCAATACCGCAGCACGGTCGATTTCTCCAACGATGCCCTCAAGGCAGCCGAGAAGGCTCTCCAGAAGATGCAGGACGCATACGCACGCCTGCAGAATCTGAAAGCCTCGGAGAAGTCATCGGTAGAGCTTCCCGACTACATGAAACTCTGTCAGGAGGCTATGGACGATGACCTGAACACGCCGATGGTGATAGCGCATCTGTTTGATGCCGCGAAGCACATCAACGCCGCTACCGACGGCAACACGCAGCTGTCGCAGACCGACATTGACCGCCTGCGCGAAGTGTTCGACAACATGGCCGGTGCGGTGCTCGGGTTAAGGCTCGGCACGGCTGCAGAAGGCAGCGACCTCACCCCCTACGAAGGAGCGGTTGACCTGCTGATGGAGATACGCGCCAACGCCAAGCAGAACAAAGACTGGTCAACATCCGACCTGATCCGCGACAAGCTCGCCTCCCTCGGCTTCAACGTCAAGGACACCAAAAACGGAGTAGAGTGGACGCTCAAATAGTATAAGTGCATAAAATAAAATGATGGCGTGTCGTAATTGACACGCCATCATTTTATTTTATGTACCCTATAATTCGGAAGATTCTTGATCAAGATATGAATCAATCTGCTTTCGCAACGGTGGCAAATCATTTATTATGGTGTGCCATAATATAGCTGCATCTATCTGATAATACCCATGGACCAATATATGCCGCATGCGGACTATATCCTTCCAACTTGTATCAGGATGGGCATCCTTAAACTCGGAAGTGAGCATGTATGCAGCCTCTCCTATAATCTCCACATTTTTTACGACAGCGAAGTATAGAAGTTTATCATTACTGAAATCCTCTTGGGTCTTATCTTCCAGAAACTCACTTATATTTTGAAGAGATGCTGAAATATGAAGCAGTCTGCCATAGTCTTTCGGTTTCTCTCTCATGCACTCAACATTTATTTCCTTTCATAAATAAGTATTTTATCTGCATCGACTGAATTTCGAACCCAGGGAAAGAGCGCGGTGGTTGAGACAAGATCAACGGCTTTCTTGAAAATAGCCTCTATTTCTTCCGTCATAGAGGCGTATTTGAACAGACCTACCCCCTCATCAAATTCTACAAGAATGTCTACATCGCTGTCAGGACGAGCCTCTCCACGAGATTCAGATCCAAACAGCCATGCCTTTCTCACCGGCTGCGCCGACAAGTAACTACGCAACCTATCCATTACATTCTCATTCATAAGTCCATGTTTGTTTGCAAATATATAACATTTTATTATACTAAACAAACTTTTGCAACCCAATAAATATTTTATCAGGAGTTTATTCAGGCGGTGGGGTGGTCGGTGCGGATGAGGGCGATGAGGGCGGGGAGGGCTTCGGCGGCGGGGATGTTTTTGGTTACGAGCTGCTTGCCACGGTAGATGCTCACACGACCCGGACCGGCTCCTACGTAGCCGTAGTCGGCATCGGCCATCTCTCCGGGACCGTTCACTATACAGCCCATCACTCCTATCTTCAAGCCTTTTATACCCAAGGTAGATACCGACTTCTTGACTTCCTGCAATGTACTCTGGAGGTCGAATAACGTACGTCCACAACTCGGGCAGGCTATGAACTCTGTCTTGTGGAAACGCAGACGGGCTGCCTGAAGTATGTCAAGAGCAAGACGATCAAGCTCTTCGGCAGTGAATCCAGCATCCACTACCCTAATCTCCGAACCGTAACCCGACATCAGCAACGCACCGAAGTCTGCTCCGGCACGGACACGGAGCTCGTCGAGAGTCTCGCAATTATATTTTATGGTGATAAGCACCGGGTTCTTACCTCCGCCTGCGACAAATTCATCGATTTCAGCCGCAAGCTGACCAATCTCTTTCGAGTCTTCTGCCACGAATTCCTTAAGCGGAAGAGTCTTGTCGGCATAATCACGCGACTTGCCGGGAAGAACTTCCACCGGAGATTCAACCCTCTGCGCCGCAGCACGACGTGAAACATGCTCACGCAGCAACAATGCCACCGGTATCTCATTTTCGGGTGGTTCGCTTAGCGATACCCGTATTGTATCGCCAAGACCTTCGTGCAACAAGGCTCCGATACCGACAGCACTCTTTATCCGGCCATCCTCGGCATCTCCTGCCTCTGTCACTCCTAAATGCAGCGGGAAATCCATCCCCTCGCGCTCCATTTCATGAGCAAGGAGCCGAACCGTCTCCACCATAACCACCGTATTGGAAGCCTTGATAGAAATCACAATATCGTTGAAATTGACCTCACGGGCTATCCGCAGAAACTCCATGACCGACTCCACCATTCCGGCCGGCGTGTCTCCGTAACGGCTCATTATACGGTCCGACAGTGAGCCGTGGTTCACACCGAGACGTACAGCAGTGCCATGCTCGCGACAAAGAGCGAGGAACGGCACAAGACTCGCACGTATACGCTCTATCTCTGCCGCATATTCCTCATCAGTAAATTCAAGCTGCCGGAACGTCCGGGCAGCATCGACAAAGTTACCGGGATTGATGCGCACCTTTTCTGCTGTGACAGCAGCCTCAAAAGCCGCTTTAGGGTTGAAATGCACGTCGGCCGACAGAGGCACGTCGCAACCGAGGGCGTGCATAGCATCCTTGATTGCCGTCAGATTCGAGGCCTCGCGCACACCTTGGGTAGTGAGGCGGACCAGTTCGCCTCCGGCATCGGCTATGGCCTTTGCCTGGCGTGCTGAGCCCTCGGTATCGAGGGTCGAGGTGTTAGTCATGGACTGTATCAGAACCGGTGCATCACCACCGATGACGGCGCCGCCGACTCTGACAGGACGCGACCGCCTGCGGGAATAATTATATGGAAACACTTTGCGACAATTATTAAGTTTCTAACCAAATCATCTATAAGGCCTATAAGACCGATATGGCTTATTTGGCTTATAAGCCTCATCAAGCCAACAACCCCCTTCTCAGGCACCAATCATGGTTGTGAAGAAGACGGCGCAGAAGCCCACCGCATACCCGGCCAGCACCTGCATCAAAGTGTGCCGTCCGAGCCATATGCGGGCGGAGCCAAGCAATCCGGCCAAGGCTACCGATATAATGAGCCAGACCTCTGTGGCCGGTGCACAATAGTCCTCCATCAGCATATGGAGCAACAGTGCCACTATTCCGGCCACACCGGCGGCATGAACGGAAATCTTCCACCAGCGGTTCACGATAACCTCAACAACGCCGGCGGCCGCTCCTCCGTAGAAGAACATCACGAGCCACATAGGAGCCATCTTATATCTCATGAATATGGCAGTGCCGACAAGGCATAATATACACACAAGAAACGGTATAAACCTCTCCTCGCGGTTGTTGAGTCCGACATCCTTCACAATACCTATGCGTTTGAGAAGCAGAACTATAATTGCCGGAATCGCCACATTGAAAGCGATTACAACTGCCGTGAACGCCAAC
Source organism: uncultured Muribaculaceae bacterium (assembly GCA_910578385.1). GTDB lineage: Bacteria > Bacteroidota > Bacteroidia > Bacteroidales > Muribaculaceae > Lepagella. The sequence goes on from CAJTQV010000011.1 coordinate 37,813, forward strand.
CTCACGCCAAATCCGGTGAATGCCAGTATCGAAAGCCCGAAAGCAAGAATCACTCCATATACGGGCATGAGCATCGGCACCAGCACCCACGACAACACATGGCTGAGCTTGGTGAAGAAAGAGTTGTCGGGCAACGGTGTTATCTCCGGAGCCGGAGTGCCGTCAGCACTGTCGAAGGCGACAGTTACCTCTTCTGTTTCGGTTACAACGGAATTATCCGCAACCGGTTCCGGCTGAACCGGCGCGGATCCGTTAAGTTCCGGATCATCGTCGAGAGGAGACTTGGGATAATATGACGAGGTGTCAAGCTTCATTTTGAGGATGCTTTCTTGCGGCCGCGCACCACCCCGGAGAATTCACGGGGCACCGGCGACTCGAAATTCATATCTTTTTTAGTGACAGGATGCGCGAACCGCAACGTCTGCGCATGGAGGGCAAGGCGTCCGATCGGACTTGTCTTCGCACCATATTTCCGGTCGCCCGCTATCGGATGACCCATGTCGGATGCATGGACTCGAATCTGGTTCTTACGACCGGTATCGAGCGAGAAGTGGGCCAACGTATAACCATTGCCACGCGCCATGACTTCGTAATGGGTCACAGCCAGACGCCCCTCACCCGGAGCTTCGGTCGAATAGACCACAAACTGCGAATTCTCCGCAAGACGGCTCTTTATGAAGCCCTTGTCCTGCTCCAGATAACCTTCCAGAACGGCTACGTAGAGGCGTTCGAGAATTATGTTGTTCCAATTGTGACGGAGCACCTCATGGGCGCGTTCACTCTTGGCGAACATCATAAGTCCGGTAGTATGACGGTCAAGACGGTGCACGACCCACAGCTTGTTGCGCGAGTCAACATTCTTGACATATGAACGCATTATGTCATAAGCGTTCTCCTCCTTCTTGTGGCTGTTGGTGCCGACCGACAGCATACCGTACCCCTTGTTGATGACCAGCACATCGTCATCTTCATACACAAGCTCTATGCGGGGGTGATGAAATACGGGGAACGGACGTGTCAGATTGAGAGCAACCTCAGCACCTGGTGACACAGGCGCGTCAAAAACCTTTCTGACCACCCCGGCCACCATGAGATGTCCGTAGCGGAGCCACTTTTTCACATCATTGCGCTTGGCGTCAGGCATCGACGCCAATATGAACTCCATCAGCTGACGAGATTCCTCGCCACGGTTGGTGAAAGTCAATATTCTATCCTCTCTGAAAGAGGGTCTTCTGTCATTGCGGTTCATAGGCATATGGTCACGGTGCGTGTCAACGACACGCATCCGCCGAATTATTTTACAAAGTTAATAAACTATTAACAAATAACTCACCATTCGGGTGAAATAATCATGCAATAATCACACTTAGCCGCACATATCCGGCTCAGGATTGTCAAAACAGGACTCCTTCCTGCGGCTTTCCGGTCATGTACACACTTTTGACAGCACGCGACTCGCGGCGCAGGAGCGCGTGACCGAACCGGCATTCGAGGCATCGGTGCCGCTCACAATACTCGTTGCGCAGCTGCAGCATCGCCTGCGAGTCGGCCGCGCAAGCCGCCGGCAATCCGGCCGCCCGCCACTGCCTGATAATACCGTTGTTCTCGGCATCGAGTCCATACCATAGGTCTAATCCACGCTCCGCCACCTCCGGATCACTCCTGACGGTGCCATATGCGTATAGCAACGGTGCCACAAAATTTATGAGCAGCAGGTCAATGTTGTTTCTTGACAACGCTGACGGCAGCCGTGTGCCCGGCACACCGAAGTCAAAGTGCTCAAGCCAGTAGCCGTCGAGATGCCATCCGAACAGCTCACGTGCCTCTTCCTCACCGAAAGAGCGCGACGTGATCCGGGACAGCAAAGAGAATCCATCGGCTGCCGCACGCGCAAGTATGGCTATTCTACGGGTTGGAAAATTCTGTGGCCGAGTGCGAGAGAACTTCCACATGTCGCGCCTCATGGGCCGCAACTGATATTTCCGGGAGAGGAACATATACTCTCGACACAGGTTCTGATAATAGGTGTCGTATATATTGACCGCCGGGTCAAGCAACCCTGCCTGTCCCATCAGCAAAGCCTCCAGCTGCTGCATATTGTCGGAATGCTTCGAGAGCAGACGCGGGGGTACCATGCGCGCCAGCATCTCCAGAGGCTCACTGTTGAGACCAAAGCCCAGCGCACGTGCGAGTGCCGCGAAGCAGGTCCATTCCCAGTCATGCCCGAGCAATTCATACGTATCGGTTATGCGGCGCGCCTTAACCTGCATACGCTCCACAGTCAGCGTGCCGAGCCAATCGGATACCACCAGCGGAGGCAACGCGCCCAACATATCCTCGCATGTCACTGCTTTTATTTTCTCAGCCAGCCGTCCGTAAAGGCGTATAAACGATTCAGGGAAGGTTATCAGAGTCTGCGGTATATGACTGCCTCGGCCATCGGGCACACGCGTATCGCTTATACCCACCACATGGAGAATTACATTGGAATATGCCGTGTCTTCCTCATGGTGATGGCGGAACCAGTCGGACGCCCGCACATGCACCTCGACGTTGCCGCCCCATTCCACACCATCTATCCGCAACCGGGCACCGGTGAAGTCCGGCCCGGCATCCGAATTATGACGGCCTGGACGCAATACCTCAATCCTGCGCCCGTCGATAGTGCGCAAATCTGTACCCGCGAGACCATATTTCCATATGTACTGATATAACATCTCCATCACCTGCAAAAATATTGAAAATGAGGCAGACGGCAAAATTATGCACACATTTCAAAGAGTATAAATCTGTATAAATCTATTAAATAATGTTAAATCTCAAATTTTGTATATTTTTCACACAATTTATACGGTCGTTTTTCCGTATATTTGCAGTGTGTTTTTCATAGTATTAAATTAAGATTAAGGTTTCGGTCTATCTCTTTGGGAAAAGGGGTAGACTTTTTATTTTATTCCTAATCAGGTATTTAGACGCAATCGCCCGAGAATTTCAAACAATTCCGCACGCCAAATGTTTAAACTAATGAAAGCGCGGATCGCGGAATTTTACGTTCAAATGTTAAAATTCGGGCAAATTCAGGCAATTCGCGTCTACTGATCTTTTAACCTTATTGAAGAGTAATATTATGTCAACACAGAAAAGCCTCGTAGGCACACGCACACAGATAAATCTCGCCAACGCATATGTGTCGGAGTCATGCGCCTACACACGTTACACATTCTTCGCCCAGGCAGCGCAGAAAGAATTCTACTATCAGTATGCCAACATACTGAACGAGACAGCAGCCAATGAGCTTCATCACGCCAAGATATTCCTGAAATTCCTCAACGAAGGGGGATGCAAGACAGACCCGATCGGCGTTGATGCCGGCGTTATCGGCAAGACTGTAGACAACCTGAAGGTTGCTGCCGAGGAGGAAAGAGTGGAAGGTGTGGAACAGTATACAGAATCGGCCAAGGTTGCCGAGGAGGAAGGATTCACCGAGATCGCAGACCGTTTCCGTGCAATCGCCAGAGTCGAGGAACATCACCGCGAACGTTTCGAGAAAATGATCGAGCGCATCGAGAAGGGCACCGTCTGGAAGAGCCCGAAGAAAATCAAATGGCAGTGTCTCGTGTGCGGCTACATCTACGAAGGCACCACACCTCCCGAGAAGTGCCCGGCATGTGCCCACCCCTACCAGCACTTCCAGCGCGAAGAAGACAATGTTTAGGCGTCAGGCTTTAGGCTTTAGGCTTTAGGCGTTAGATTTTAGGCTTTAGACCTGAGACCTACATATCAGACAAAAACATAAGAATAAGGCATCAGATTTCAAGACCTGCTTACAGCTTGAAATCTGATGCTTATTCTATAAACCATCCCTCGCCTAAAACCTAAATCTAACGCCTAAAACCTAAAACCTAAAGCCTAAAATATTGCCCGCGTCGGGTTTATTTGCTAATTTTGCAGACATATGGCCATAGAGAAAGTGATAGGTATAGTGACCGATGTCGTGAGACATTCCGACCGGCACAATGTGGTGACGCTTTTCACGCGCGACCACGGCCGCGTCGCGCTCCTTTCATCGACCGGCAGTGGCAAGACCGCCCGCTTACGCAACGCGGCCCTCATGCCCCTCTCGGTCATATCGGCCGACATCAACTTCAACCACACTCGCGACTTGCAGTTTCTCGGCAAATTCGCGCGCGAGGTGCTATGGAAGGACCTCTATTTCAATCCCGTCAAAAGTGCCGTGGGAATTTTTTTAGCTGAATTTCTCAACGCTTACCTGCGGGAATCGCCTCCCGACCGCCATGTATGGGAGTTTGTTGTACGTGCCGTTGCACAACTCGACTCATGCCGCAAGGGCATAGCCAACTTCCATATAGCGTTTCTGATCGACTTCCTCAGTTTTGCGGGCATACGTCCCGACCTGACCGAATGGAGTGATGACAGCTGGTTTGACATGCAGGGGGGCACGATGTCGATATTTCCTCCACCCCACCGGAATGTGCTTACTCCGGCTCAGGCACGCATCCTTCCACTGTTGTCACGGCTGAATCTGCGCACAAGCGGAGTATACAGATTCAACGCTTCGGAACGACGTGAGCTGCTTCGCGGACTTCTAAACTATTATTCCCTCCACTTCCCCGGACTGGCCACGCTTAAATCACCGGCGGTTCTTGCAGAAGTATTCGGAAATTGAGCCACTCCCATTAATCCACCCGGCTATGAGTCCTATCCTTATACCATCAGCTTGCGGAGCGACGCGGAAAGATCTTCTGTGCCATTCATGCCGAGTTGGCTGCGCAGTCGCCAGCGGGCCTGACGCACACTTTCGGGGCGCACGTTCATAGTGGTTGCAATCTCCTTGGTATCGAGTCCCATAACCGTGTAACATGCCAATCTTATCGCCGCGTCACTTATGGTGGGGCAAAGCTCGCGCAATCTGTCGATGAATCCGGGGCTCACCTCGGCGAAAAGCTCAAGGAACGCACCGCTTCCACCACCCGTCTCGGCTTCTTTCAACATGCGCATGAGATTCCGGCTGTCGCCGCTGTGCATCACTCCTTTCTCCTCCAGGGTCATGACCTGTCGCATGGCCTCGGAAAGCGCCTGCTCCTTACGGTCTGACGCGACCTGCATCGCTACATTCCTGCGGTTGGCCTCGTCGTTCCTTTTCTCAGCCTCGCGCCGACGCTGGTTAGCCCGTCTGACACGGCGTACCATAAATACCGTAAGCGACACCACAAGAAGAGTCGCTACCACCCCACCCAACCACAGATTACGTCGTCTGCACTCGGCACGCTCCGCCATCTCCGACTCAACCTGCTGAATCTGGGCCATCGCCTCCTGGCTGACAACCTCGTTGTCGGCCAACGCCCGTCTTATCGAGTCTGCTGCAAGGGCATATTCACGCCACGCCTTGACAGCCATATCCTTGTCGCTGCCTCTGTCATTAATCTCCGCTATTGCCTCCAGCACAAGGAGCAGATGGTAGCTCTGTCTTATGTCACCGGCTACCGACTCCGCTTCCGAAGCATATGTGCGTGCACCTGTAAGATCACCCTTTCCGGCAGCGACCTTTGCCATCTGCGCCGCCACAACCGGGAACAGGTTGAGCCGTTCGGGCGTATCATGCAGATTGAGGTATGCCCTGTGCAACGCCGCCGTGTCATTGTGAAGGACGAACATATTGTAGTTTACGAGGGCGTATATGTCCTCGTCGGCCATGGCAGCCGAATCAGCCTCAAGCTGTCGGAATATCCTGCCAGCCTCTTCTTTCTTTCCGAGGTCATACAGCACGCAGGCGTGGTTTATGACCGGACCTGGGAAATGGATGTAGCCGCCGATTTTAGAGGCACATGAGTCGGCAAGCGCGAGATATGTCAGCGCACGTGTACGGTATCCGACATCGCGCATAAGATTGGTCAGGTCAACATATCGGGCATAGAGCATGACATAATCGCTCCGACGGGAATAGTACTCCACTTCCTCTACAAGATGCCGGTACCATTCGAGACGGGAATACTCACCCATATCCTCACGCAGCCAACCGACACGACGGTTTATGTATTCCTTCTCGGCATCATCCTTTCCTCCGGTTGCAAGCTGCATCTCTCGCTCACTACGGTTACGGTCATCTCTCCGCGAGGCCACACGCGCCTGCCAGAAATGATTGCGCCGCACAGCCTCAGCAGCAACTCCGGGACGCGATGCGGCGTCGGCGAACCGTCCGGCAAGTGCCGACAGAGTGTCAAGGTCGGTATCGACTATAAGCGAAAGTTCAAGTTTGCGCGACAGCGAATCGAAAGGCTCGCCTATAGTCGCCCATCCGGTCGGACTCACATGACGGGAATCACGTCCGCACGCCACCGGAATAATGGAGCACAACAGCACCACGGCAAAAGAAAGAAGTGTAGATATTGATTTCACAGGCTGCAAAATTAGCAAATCGGAAGTAATCTTGCAATCTACGGCAGGTTTACCACCGTCTACAGAACATCTACACATGCGTCTAACCATAAGATTTCAAGCGGTAGACAGTATGTAGATACCGGTTAATTCACTATTTCGGCGACTATTCCTAACTTTGCGGCCAAGGAATCCGCCTACTGATAATTCGCTTCAGCGGTTCCATAACAAACCGAAAACTTTATGAAGAAAACGTTACTTGCATTTTTTGCCGCTGCCATGTCGCTCTTCTGTGCTCCGCACGCTTCGGCAGTCGTAATCGGCGATTTCGATTACTCTATTACGTATTTTGTAGGCTACGACGGCCCTCAGGCCGTTGTACAAGGTCTTCGCGAGGGATACAATCCCACCGGTGCTCTCGTCATACCCGACTATGTGGAATATGAGGGAGAACAGGTAGAGGTTGTCGGCCTCGGCTGGTTCGACTTCACCCAACATGAGGGCGACGACCCGGTGATATACAATTGCGAGGGAATAACCTCGGTCACCCTCCCGGCATCGCTCCGCATACTCGGCTCGAACGAATTTGTCGGCTGCCCCAATATCAAGGAATATAAAGTCAAAGCCGGGTCCCGGCACTTCAAGTCAATGGATGGTCTGCTGTGCAAGGCCGTTTCTTATGATGAAGACCGCTGGGAACTATTCCGCTATCCCTCGGGTCGTACAGATGTGTCTTTTGCTCTTCCGGTTTCACTTGAGAGCATATGCATGGGCGCTTTCGCCTCTAACAAGTATGTGCGCAAACTCTTTTTGTCAGGGTCGCAGATACTTGAACCGGGATGGCAGTATGACAACCACACCATCGAGAGCATTGACTGTTCATCACACAATAAGTATTCCATCGGCGACGACGGCGCAGTTTACTACCGCAAAGGACTCGTAGCACTTCTGCCGGGTGTGGAATATGACAAGTTCGCAGTGTCGGGCACGCTGACCAGTGTGTCCTCCGGTGCCTTCTGCAGCTCAAATGTGAAGACAATATCCTGGTCTGACAAGCTGAAAGGCATAGCCGGTAAATACATGTTCATGGGTTCGAGTGTCGAGACAATCAATTTCAAGGGTGAAGCGCCTGAGGTAATTGGCATGATGGCCTTCTACGACTGCCGCAATCTGAAGAGCATCCGCATTGGAATGGAATCAGATGCCACACTCACAATATATGAGAGTGCTTTCCGCGGATGTGAGTCGCTTGAATCAGTCGAGACACCCGAAGGGCTGAAGTCAATCGACTTCTGGCATAACGCGTTCAACGGCTGCCGCAGCCTCAGTACGTTCACAATCGATCCGAAAGCAAAAATCGAGGAGCTTCCGGTCAAAGTTTTCTATGGCTGCGAATCTCTTGAAAGCTTCTCTTTTGTAAACGTGAAGGGCCTAAACAAACAGGGTTATCAGTTTGCCGGATCCGGTCTTACTATCGTGCGCTGGCCGACAACTCTTGTTGACATTCCGGAGGGCTGTTTTGCCGACTGCAAGAAACTTGCGAAACTTGAACTCAAGGACAACACCGAGGACATCTATTCATATGCGTTCGCACGCAGCGGCCTGACAGCGGTTTCGATGCGCGGCACCGAGTGGTTCGCTACGACCGCGTTCATGGACTGCCCGAATCTGATGCGGATATACTACCCGGCCAATGACAGATCTGTCGTCACCTACACAGGCATAACTTTCCTGCCTGACAATGCGCAGGTCATAATCAACAACCCGAAAGTGTCAGACATCAGGAGACAGAAAGATTACCGCATGGACAACGTCTCGCTATATATGTCGATGGAGACACCGGGGCAGGACATCGGCTCAGGCTGGCAGCGCGTCTGCGCACCGGGACGTTACGGCTCGATTTACCGGGGTGTCACCACATCGCCGGTCGAGGAGATGTATTACTATGCCACCTATCCCGAGGAGAAAGCCGTGGAGGTCACATCGCTCATGCCCGAGGTAAAGATAAAGGGAGTGACAATCGAGGGTGTTGAAGCCGTGCTGACCGATGGGAAGTGGGTGGCGGAAGATGCCGTGATTTCCGACAGGAACATGAACGTAACTGTCAGCTACACGGTATCAAACAACCCGATGACCACCACCTACGAATACACATATACCGGCGTTAACCTGACAGAATCGGAGACAGACATCGAGATTGCAGCCAACGAGGGAGGCCATATAATCCTTACCGGCGAAACCGGCTGGCGTGTCTACACCACATCCGGTCTGATGCTGCTCAGCGGCCACGGCGACGAAATAGACCTCCGCGCAGCCACCCCCGGCATATACATAATAGAAGCCGGCACAACCCGCCGCAAAATCCGCCGCTGACCCTTACCTCAATTCCAGCTCGCCCCTCTCAGGGGGCGAGCTTTACGTCGACAAACGGGCGGCGCCCCATCTCGATGGTGGCACCCTTTTTAAGTTTAGAGATAAAAAAACGATTTCGATATCTACACCCATGCCAGCCGAAAGGGCACAGCAATGGCTGTTCATATTGAAATCGAGCGTTTAGAGGAGCCGGACTACAAAGAGTCAGCATCTCTAAACCAAAAAGCATGTCCATGATTCTATCCGAATCATGCTGCAAATGTAAACGATATTTTTCAACCTTATAAGCAAACCAATGAATTTAGCACAAAAATCACCGCCGCGCTTCCGTATGGAGGCACGGCGGTAGTATTTGAACCAAACTTTGGGTTCGGGTGCAGGTAGGTTCGGGCCGATTATTCCTCCGCTTCGGCGGCGATGGCCTCGGCAGCGGCCTGTTCGGCGAGAGGTGTCGGTTCGGTGTCGGCGGTCGCGGCTTCGAGTTTCTTCATGATTGAGAAGATGAACGCGGCCGACAGCAGACAGAGCCCGATGAGTATCGCCCAGATGCTCCATACCGGAATCTTGCCCCAGAGCATCATGGGTATCGACACAAGATAGTTGCCTATTGCAGTGGCTGCAAACCAACCGCCCATCATCGCACCTTTGAGCTTGGGAGGAGCAACCTTGCTCACAAACGATATGCCCATCGGCGAGAGCAGCAACTCGGCGAGAGTCAGAAGAAGGTAGGTCGAGATGAGCCAGTCGGGCGACATGGCTCCATTCGTACCCACTAGGCCGAGCGAGGCGATTACCATCACACCATAGGCGAGTCCGGCGAGAACCATACCGTAGCCAATCTTGCGCGGAGCAGACGGCTCTTTACCACGCTTGGCCAGCCATGTGAAGAAGGCGAGCGACACGGGCGTGAGAGCAACCACGAAGAAAGGATTGAACTGCTGATATGCGGCCGGGTCTATGCCTGTGACTACTTCGGGTGTAGCAGAATAGATGTAAATCAATATTCCTGCCACGGCAGCGAGTATAACGCTACTGATGACCTTGGTCTTGGCTGCCTTGCTCTGCACGAGGCTGAACAACGCGTAGACCCCGACGGCTATCGAAACAAGAGCCCAGAGATTGAAGCCGATACGTGTCCAGCCTGATGCGGAAGGTGCGGTACAGCTCTTGGCAAACTCGGTGAGTGTCTGTCCGTTCTGATGGAACACCATCCAGAAGAATATCACCACGGCAAAGACGAGAAGCAGAGCCACGACGCGCTGCTTGGTCTGGGCCGGGGTAAGCTCGGCAACAGGAGCTGCGGTAGCCTGCTCACCCTTGGCCGCAGGCTTGTTCTTGCCGGTGACGATATGGGCATATGTACGGCGACCAAGGAAGTAAATCAGGAAGCTGACCACAAGAGAGATACATGCCAGTCCGAATGCATATGAGCATCCTGCTGAGAACGCCGTGATATAGTCGGTTGCAAACTGCGATATATCTGCTCCGGCCATCCCACATTCAGAGGCAAACGTAGAGAGGTATCCGCTGAGGAACTCGGCTACGTTGCCGCCCTCGGCCATACCCTTGTCTATCGCGAAATCGGTCATCGACTTAAGCTGGTCGGAACCTGCGGCAGGCATCGCTGTGAACCCGTCGGTATCAAGACACCAGTTGCTGACCGTCGCGGCCATCGGGTCGTTGGTAAGAAATCCGGCCCGGGACAGACCGTAGTTCTTAAGCGCGATAGCTGCACCCGGTGCGAACATCGAACCGAGGTTTATCGCCATGTAGAACAATGAGAATGCCGAGTCACGGCGAGAACTATAGCGTGGGTCGTTGTAAAGGTCACCGACCATCACCTGGAGGTTACCCTTGAAGAGACCCGTTCCGGCACTGATAAGCAGCAACGCCGCGAAAAGAATCATCACCGATGTGTTGGAACGCACCGGAGTCGGAGCCGTCATCAGTGCGTAGCCGATGAACATCACGGCCATACCGCTCACCACGCATTTCGAGAAACTCCACTTGTCGGCTACCCAACCGCCCACAAGAGGCATAAAATAGACAAGTGCGAGGAAAATCGAGAAAATCTGGCCTGTCCAGGTGGAATCAAACCCGAACTTCGCCTGAAGGAAGAACAGGAAGATTGCCAGCATGGTGTAGTAGCCGAACCGCTCGCCGGTGTTGGCGAGGGCGAGGACATATAGCCCTTTAGGTTGGTTGTCAAACATCGCTGTCCGGTTTTATTCTTTAATCAGGAAATGGTCGCCCGTCTCCTTCACGATATTCTCGTAATATTTCTTGTCGTACCCGGGGAAGGTGGGATAAGCAGGTATACCATACTCTGTTCTCATGAAGTTGCCGTCGGCATCGGTCTTCTTCACATTTCCATCCATGTTCTTGACGAAGAGGTATCCGGCCAGGTCGCGGTACGAATCCGTAGCATCTTTAGCAACCGCCGCAGCCTCTGCATTGACAGCGTTGCGGTAGGCATCCATATCACCGCTGTTGACAATATCAACGAGCTTCTTCTCCACCTCCGGGCGCGAATTGATGAAACCTGACTCAAGACGCGACTGCACCTTGCGGATATCGGGAATCATCTGGTCGTAACGGTAATAAGCCTGATTGGCCACTATGTTGTTCACCCAGAAGTTGGCATCGAGCGAGAGTGTGTTGATGTCACCCTCGGCAAGCTGTGCGGGAACCTCGGTCACTCCGCAGTAGATAGGCATGTAGACAGATGTGTTGGTATCGTCGGTTCCGAACCAGAGAGCGCCACCCACTGCGTCGGGAAGCCAGTCGCGGCTCTGACTGACATAGCTCCAGCCGGTCTGCTGTGTGGCGATTGCACGCTCCATGCAGTATTTCTTGCCGTCAACTTCATATTCCATGGGACGCCAGCGATAAGGAACGTGGTACGGACCGGCACCGATATCGGATGTCATCTCGAACGGCGTGCCCTGATATACGTCGCGCATGGCATCCTGAAGAGCTGTGAGCGATACTTTCTCGTCGGGAATGATGTAGAGAGGCATCGGTTCGTCGGAGTCACCGTTGCACCATGCGAAATATTTGTCTGCATCCTTGTTGAAGCGGCGGAAGTAGCTCCATACACGGGCATCACAACCACGGCGTGTGGAAGGGGAATGAACCTCGTAGGCATCGGCAAAAGAGAAATCCTCATCCTTGCCGTTGAAATATCCGCGCTTGCGTGCGAAGGAGATCATGTCTTTTGAATAGCGCACGTTCTCCTTGTCCTTCAGGTTGACCTTACGTATGCGGGGTTCGTTGGCATGGCCGGTGATGGCGTTGTCGGGAATGCGTACCGCAATCCACACGGCACCCTTCTCAACTCCTTTGCCAATCATCTCAAGCACCCACACCTCATTCTTGTCGGCGATGGTGAACGACTCGCCCGAAGAAGCGTAGCCATGCTTTGCCACGAGGTCTGTCATCACGTCAAGAGCCTCGCGTGCGGTCTTGGAACGTTCGAGGGCCACATATATCAACGAACCGTAATCCATGACTGAATTGCCGGTAGTGTCCACAAGTTCCTCGCGGCCACCCCAGGTCGATTCACCGATCACTACCTGATGCTCGTTCATATTGCCAATAACGTTGTATGTCTCAGCCACCTCGGGAATCTCGCCGAGCGGCTTGTTGGTATCCCATTCTATAATCTTGCGCATGTCGCCCTTGGCATGTTTTGCCGCAGGGCTGTGATGCAGGAAACCGTAAAGATTGTGCGAGTCGGCCGAATAGGTCATCATGACCGAGCCGTCGGTTGTCGCTCCTTTGGCAGCGATAAGGTTTGTACAGGCCTCAGCCTGCCCGGCTGTCAAAGTCAGCACACCCGCCAAAGCTCCGAAAAAGATTGTTTTCTTCATGTAATATTTATGTTGTTGTTAAAATTATCATTAGTTCCCGGAATAATTATTACCGGCTTCATATCCGGATTCCCCGGTCTGCAAAACCAAGCATCTCGTCATCACCACTGCTGTCGCCGAACGCTGTCACCTCAGCGTGCGTTCTGTCCTCACCAAGTTGCGGAAACTCAGCGAGGATTCTTCTGACTTTCTCCGGCCCCCTGCAATTAGGGGTGGAGAAAGCTCCTGTCAGGAATCCGTCGGCATCGACCTCAACCTCTGTGGCTATGACACGCCTCACTCCATGACCTTCGGCCCAGGGGCGTATCCAATCGCCGCAGCTGGCCGAGACAATAGCCACTTCTTCACCCTGCCGCACGGCGTGACCGAGAGCGGCTACTGTATCCGTGCGCGTTATACCCTCAATCTTCCGGGCATATGATTCGCCTGCCCGGCGGAAGTCGGCAAGAGACATTCCTCTGAAGGCGGCTCGGAACAGGCGCAGCTTCGCGCTGTCTCCTGACCGGAGACCCGCTTTCCACAACAATATCGCCGGCGCAGCGGCAGCAAGCGCGCGCAACAGACCTGCCACACCATGCACATGTATTATGAATCCTATCAGCGAGTCACGCCGCGTGAGCGTTCCGTCAAAATCGAAAAAGGTGTATTTCTTCCTGTCCGGTTCCATCTCAACAATATATTATGAAGATGAAACTGAGGATCCAGCAAATCACGCATCCCAATAGAAACGGATCGCGGTATATCTTTTCTGTCGGCTGCCCTGAATCTTTCATGACAATCGCAATCTGCATGTAGCGCAGAATACCGGCAATCACAAATATTGTGGTCAGGTACACATATTTGGAATCAAAGCGTGCCTCGACATCCGGCTGGAGTGTGTAGATTATATATGCCACAATCATGGCCGAAGCAAGCAGCGACATCGTCTGGTCTATGAAACCGAGTGTATAGCCGGCCACCGAACGGCGCGAAATCTTCTTGCCGGAACTAATCTTCACGAGATCATCGCGACGCTTGGCAAACGCTATGAAGAGAGTCAACATGAACACCATGACCGTCAGCCATGGCGACACAGGAATATCACAGGCTGCACCACCAGCCATTACCCTGAGCACGAATCCGACAGCTATAACCATCACATCGATTATCGCGAAATGCTTAAGCCAGTAGGAATACAGTAAATTCAGACCAATATAGGCGGCGATAATCCAGAGCACTCCGGGTGATTCGGGCAACAGTACTGCGCTGCCGGCGAGAGCTACTAAAGCAAGCAATACCGATATGATTCCGGCCGAAGCGACCGTAACTTTTCCGGAAGCGATCGGTCGGTTACGCTTCAAGGGATGCTGACGGTCTGATTCGCGGTCAGCGATATCGTTGAGCACATATATTGAAGAAGCTGCAAACGAAAAGCAGATAAAGGCTGCCAGACCATGCCACACACCCGACTCCGACAGCAGCTTGCCGCCGAAAATCAGAGGGAGGAAAACAAACAGGTTCTTGACCCATTGTCTTACCCTTATCAGCTTAAAAATCACCATACGCCAATCACCGGCCCGAACCGTGGTTTCTTGAAGGCTCCGACCGAATGACAAAGATATAACATAATCCGCGAATTTCCAAATCCGACCCAACGGTGATAGCAATAAACGAGGCGACCCTCCTGAGGTCGCCTCGTTTATTGCTGTGCTTACTATTGCTATACTTACGTAAAAATGTGGGTTGGCTATTCGTCGTCGAGGTCGTCGAAGTCGTCCTCGAAGTCGAGGTAGTAGGTGTCGGCGTAGGTGTCCTCGCGGAAACGGGTCATCTCGCGTGAGTCGCGCTTGGTGGGACGACCGAGACCTTTGCGGCGGTCAACAAAGCCGGATATGCGCGTCATCTCCAGCAGCTCGTATTGCGACTGCGGGGTGATGTTCTCCAGATAATCAGGCACGAGTTTGGCACCGAGTCGATTGGGAGCCAACGCCTTTACACGGAAGGTATAGGTAATCGGCGGCTTACGGACATCAACCACATCACCGACCTTGACCGTGCGCGACGGCTTCACGGCCACGCCTCCCATCATGACACGTCCTTTCTTGCACGCGTCGGTGGCTATGCTCCTTGTCTTGAACACACGCATGGCCCACAGCCATTTATCTATTCTCTCATCCTGCGCCATGATCAATCCTTGTCGCTGGTGCGGACAAGTGTCAGCACCGGTTTCTGCTGTGAATCATAAAGCACCACCTCCGAGAACGACACCGGGCGAGCTGCTGTCACTTCCTCAAGAGCCACGATAAAAGCCGTCTCATATTCGGCATCCGGACACATCATGCGTGTTGTGGCGATAGCGCTGAACGATATCGAGTTCGGCTGCTCCATGTCAATCTCAAGCTGGCCGTTCATGATGTTGCAGCCGGTATTGCCGTGCAACTTACCTTCATCAACATCGATGACCATCTTCATGTCCTCTACATTGACTGCCTTGTCATTGATTTTGGTAACGCGCCATGTGCCGTTCAGAAACTCGAAATTCTGGTGCATGAGAGTCATGACTTCCTTATGTGTCTCGTCGTAGAAAGTGAGGTAATAATCCGTTCCCTCCACTCGCCATGTATAGTATTTCGTGGAACCGAGAGCGGTGTTGATCTCATAATCGGTTATTCCCTCCTTGGCGCACATCATCATGGTGACGGCCACGTTGTCGAAACTGATCGTGGAGTCGTTGGGATTATAGGCATAGGTACCGTTCAGCACATTACAGCCATTGTTACCGTAGACACGCTTCTCCGAAGGCACGAACTTGATGAACGGAGCCTTCTCGCCCACCGCCTTCTTGCCGAGAACCGTCTCGATTGCCCAGTCGCCTTTCACCACACCCTTCTTTATCTCCTCAGGAGTATAGGTCTTGAGGTCTTTCTTCTTCTCGATATTCTCACGGTCCTGCGGCATGACAGGATCTATTTTCGCAGTGTTCTTGCTGAATATTCCACAGCTCGACATCAGCAGAGCCAATGCCAAGGCTGGAACTGCCCTCAATATGTGTCTTCTATTCATAACTGAGTGAATTTTCATTTATGTTACCTTTGTTTGAGTGGTGCATTCGCCAAAAGTTTAATCACGTTTGCTAATCACCCCAATGTCGTCGGCGCGGGAACTTGGTAGGTCGCAGCAACAGACGCAGCGAAGTGCTGTAGAACATGTAGTTCCAGAACCAGTTGACGAGTACCGACAGCTTGTTGCGCATACCCAATATGGAAATCAGATGAATAATCATCCATATCAGCCATGCAAAGAAACCGCCGAACGACGTACCGGCAATGTCGGCCACCGCCTTGTTCTTTCCGATTGTAGCCATAGAGCCTTTGTTTTTGTAGACAAACTTGCTTGTGAACGAGTCTCCGTTAAGATTCCGGGCGAGGTTGCGGGCCTGCTGTATGGCCGGCTGGGCCATCTGCGGATGACCTTTGGGATAGCCGTCACATATCATGAGGGCTATATCACCGACTGCGTAGAGCGAGTCCTCATAACCCTTCACGCGGTTGTACTCATCCACTATTATTCTTCCGCCCGGTCCAACGGTCTCCTTAGGCATTCCGGGCATAGGCTCGCCCTTCACACCGGCCGTCCATATCAGCGTCTCGTAATACTCGCGATGTCCGTCGGCGAATGTGACATATTTGTCCTCATAGCCTTTCATCATCGTGTCGAGACGCACGTTGACCATCAGCTCACGCAGACCTTCCAAGGCTTTGCGCTGCGCTTTCTCACTCATTGCCCCGAGCAGCTTTGAAGTACCTTCGACAAGAGTGATTGTCACGTCATCGGGTTCAAGCTCCGGGTATTCCTTCTTGAGTATATATTTCTTCATCTCTCCGAGGGCACCGGCAATCTCCACTCCCGACGGTCCGCCGCCGACAACAAGGAAACTGAGCAGCTGACGGCGACGCGTCTTATCTTTGCAGATGGCTCCGCGCTCGAAGCGGTCAAGAATCTCGTCGCGCGTATGCGAGGCTTCGGCCACGGTCTTTATGCCGTATGTCTCCTCATTGAGGTTAGCCATGCCGAAGTAATTATTCGTAGACCCGGCGGCCAGTACAAGCTTGTCGTAATGAATCACTTCATAGCTCGTGGTGACAGTCTTTGCCTCAAGGTTTATGCCCTTGACATGCCCCATGTGGTAAGAGGCGTTCGGCATCTTCTTGAACTCCCGGCGGAACGGGAAGCATATATTTGCAGGTACCAGACCTGACGAAGCAATCTGGTAGAACAGCGGTGGGAAACAATGGAAATTGTTCCTGTCGACCAGACAAACTTCATATTTCTTAGAATCGAGATGCTTGCAGAGATTCAGACCTGCAAACCCACCCCCGATAATAACAACCTTTTCCATAACCTTATGTGTTTTTTTTCAAATGACGCGCATCTTCAGAGACTTTCGATGCACAGCCCGAGACCATAACCTCAGACCCCGCTCTGCAACCCGCATCCACAAAGA
The DNA here is from genome assembly GCA_910578385.1 of uncultured Muribaculaceae bacterium. Lineage (GTDB taxonomy): Bacteria > Bacteroidota > Bacteroidia > Bacteroidales > Muribaculaceae > Lepagella. The sequence continues at coordinate 54,937 of CAJTQV010000011.1, forward strand.
TAACGCCCCGTTCCCGACTATGGTTTCTACTTTATCAAAAACAAATATCTTCAGTCAGACAAAAATGTACCGTGTCGGTATTGAGATTTTGTAGAGTTGGAGAAATTCGCTAACTTCGCATCGTCACCAATCTAATAGACCGATGAATAAATCATTTATCTGCCGGGAGGTTCGGGCCGGGGTCAAGGTCAGACATACTGTGGTGTCTGATTTGGATACGGTCATGTCCATTTATGATTATGCACGGATGCGGATGCGCCAATCAGGCAACGCCTCGCAGTGGGTGAACGGTTACCCTTCGCGGAATGTGATTCTTGACGACATCCGGAAGGCCAGCAGTTATGTTATCGAATCTGATAACCGGATAATCGGTGTCTTTACTTTCATCATCGGCGAAGAGCCAAATTATTCTGTGATTGATGGAGCCTGGCCTGACAACAAGCCATATGGCACCATACATCGCATAGCTGCAGCCCACGGCTCCAAGGGTATTGCCGATTTCACCCTTGACTTTTGCAGGAATGCGGGTGTTAATGTGCGTATTGACACCCATGCAGATAATGCGCCGATGCTCGGCTGGATTGCAAAACGGGGATTCGCTTTTTGCGGCATAATATACGTTGAAGACGGCACTCCCCGCAAGGCTTTTCATTTGCAATGTGACAAAATCTGAGTTATCCGCCATTTCAGCGGCGAAAGCGGTGCTGAATCGGTTTCTCGACGCAGACGTTGATGGCTAACGAAAGGAGGATTATCACTAAAAGTGATATAAGGAAACAACCCCACATGCCGAGCAGGGAGGATAAGTCGAAATAAGCTGCCAACTGAAGAATCGGGCCGTGTACAAGATACATGTTGTATGAAACATTGTCGCGCCGCCCCTCGAACGTACCCCAGCGTCCCACCATCGAGAACCATATCACAAGCGAGCTGAAAGCAAGCGGATGAAGCACCACACTGAAATATGGTATCCAACTGCCGACGGCCATCAGCACCAGACCGCACACGAGTACAGTCCACTTATAACGCATGAAAACGTCGTAATAATAATAGATGATGACCCCTGTATAGAAATACATCAGCTGTCCTACAAACTGACGTCCCAATATCTGGTAGATCTCGCTCCCGGTGCGGTAATAAAGCCAGTTGAAAAGAAGCCGGTAGGCTATCGAGACCACATATATGCCGATGAACATCACCACCGGACGGCAACGCATCTTGCGGATAAGCCAAACCACAACCGGAACCGAGAGATAGAGCATCCACTCGACCTTCATGGTCCAGAGCGACACATTGACCGCCCGCTGCGCGAAGTCGGGGAAAACTCCGGGGAGCGTCGGCTCTATAAAGTTCAGGAAGCAGATGTTGGCAACAAGATATTTCCAGAAACCGGGACTCGTAAAGTACTCCCACGCAGACAACGAGGACACCGCCACAAGACCGGCAGCAAAAATCAGCACCGTTGCCCAATAGGCCGGAAGAATGCGCAACGCCCTCTGGCGCACATACCGCCAAGTACGCTCATGCTTTAGGAAACTGCCGTAAATCAGGAATCCGCTCAACGCGAAGAAGCCACCCACCGCCGAATAACTTGTGACCGGAAACCACACATCTCCGCCCACCAAGGTATTGAAATGCGCCACTATCACGGCGAATGCGAGCACATACCTCACAATACCCATGTTGTTGGGCATCGGTATCGGGTAAGGAACTTTATTTGGTATAAGACGAAGCATAAAAGTGTGATTGAATTCAGATTCAAATCCGGGATATTCTCTGCAAAAGTAGTAAAAATTACCGCCACTTCCCAATTTCATTTCATTTTCACCTTATTTAATTGTAAAGATTTTGTCATGCAAGGGAAAAACGCTATATTTGCCGCACAATGGTAACACGGTTTTCTTTTTCATCACGACCCTGTGTGATCGCGCTCAAGGCTCTGTTTATGCGTCTGTCCATGCTGTTCATATTGCTCGGCGTGTCTGTTGGCGCGTCGGCCCAGGTCGATGCAGAACAGGTCATGAACATAGGGCGCAACGTGCTCTCGATGGATGACTACATGCTCTCCATACAGTATTTCAACCAGGCTATCAAAGCAAAACCGTACTTGGCCGAGCCATATTATCTCAGGGCTATGGCCAAGCTCTCGCTCGACGATTACGCCGGTGCGGAGGAGGACTGCACGCTCGCCATAGAGCGCAACAAGTTCCAGACCGAGACGTACAAGCTGCGAGGTTTCGCACGCCAGGCACTCGGCAAGGACTCCCTCGCGATTGAAGACTACGACATAGGACTCCAGTATAACCCGCAGGACAAATATTTCCTGTTCTATAAAGCAGTCTCCCAGACGGAGCTGAAACGTTACTCCGGAGCAGACTCGACGTTCTCGACCCTGCTGCGCCTCTACCCACGTTTCGAGGATGGCTACACAGCCCGCGGACGGCTGAGGGTGCTTGAGGGTGACACCGTGGCCGCCCTCGAAGATATCGGCAAAGCCATCAGTCTTTCAGCCACCTCGCTGCAACCATATTTGCTGCGTGCCGACATCGAGGTAAAACAACAGAACTGGGAGGGTGCTCTCGGCGACATGGACGAAGCAATCCGCCTTAAACCGCGTGAAGCCGACTATTATCTGAACCGGGCTTTCATCCGCTATAATCTCGACGATTATTTCGGTGCGATGTCCGACTACAACTACACGCTCGAACTGGAGCCGTACAACTCGGCGGCGCTCTTCAACCGCGCCCTGCTCCGCTATGAGGTGAAAGACCTTGACCGCGCGGCAGCCGACCTGCAGAGCGTGCTGAAAATTGACCCCGACAACTTCCACGCGCAATACAATCTCGGTCTTGTGAATCTGGAGCGGGGGAAATACCGCGAGGCGCTTGCCAATTTCGATGTCATCAACAAGCGTTATCCACGATTCCATCCCGCCTTCTACGCCAGGGCCGAGGCATTCCGCCTCATGGGCAACATGAAGGCCGCAATGCAGAACGCCCACATCGGCGACGAATTAGTACGAGCCTACGTAACAAACCCGGAGAAGAACCCGCTCGACCGTCCGGCCATACAGGCAGGAACGGCCAACAGCGGAGACATGGCTCACGAAAACGAGACCGAAGAGGAAGTGATGGACCGCTTCAACCAGCTTGTAACCGTCGGATCGGCATCAGATACACAGTTGGCATACAACGACCGCATAAAAGGACGCGTGCAGGACCGCGACATTGCTGTTGACCTCGAACCGTCGTACATGCTGTCGTATATCGACTCGCCTGTAACCCTCAAGGCCACCTCAAACTATTTCCGTGAACTCGACGAGTTCAACCGTCAGCGTTACATCGGCCAGACCATCTATCTCACTCCGGCCGGAGGTGAGATTTCAAACGACAATTATGATGCCCTTTTCGCCCTCGCCGACCTCTACACCCAGCAGACCAAGGATAGCGAGCGTCCTGCCGACTGGCTTGCTCTCGGAGTGGCGCGGGTACAGCTGAAAGACTATGAGGCGGCTATACACGCTCTTGAAAAAGCCATAGAACTGTACCCGGACTTCGCCATGGCACATCTGGAGCGGGCCTATGCCCGTCAGGCATCGGGCGACCCGAAAATGACCATGCTGGCTCTCGCAGACTACGACGACGCCCTGCGTCTCAATCCCCGTCTGGTCTACGCATGGTTCAACAAGGGTAACATCTACTACAACTCGGGCGACTACACCTCGGCTCTCCGCTGCTACAGCGAGGCTTTGGAGACCGACCCGCAGTTCGCCTCGGCACTCTTCAACCGAGGCATCACATACCTGCGCATGGGTAACAAACAGCAGGCCTTCGCCGACCTCAGCAAAGCCGGCGAGCTGGGCGTGCTCCCCTCCTACAACCTGCTGAAACGCATGAAATAACCGGATTTTAGGATTTGACAGCGATTTGAGCCGTCATATATTTGCCAATGTGCGGAAAAATCGTTAACTTTGCGCCGCTTTTAGGCAAAAACGTGTGATGGGAAATTCGTAGGCGTCCGTGCGGCGTCGCGCTCCCCGCGCTTAATGCACGGAGCAAACTTATTTTTAGTAACACATCAATCCAAATCAATGAAGACATTCAAACTTAACGCTCAGCCCCGTGTTGAGCTCGGCAAAAAGTCTGTAAAGGCTCTGCGCAAAGAGGGTAAAATCCCCGCAGTCATCAATGGCGGCGCAATCGTTGAACTCCCCTACAACGGCACTCTCAAAGAGGGTCAGAAGCTCGTTGCTCTCGACGACAAGCGCGGTATCATCACTACCGACATCACTGTCGCTGCCGAGGACGTGCGCAAGCTCATCTATACTCCCGACATCTTCGAGGTTGACATCAACCTCAACGGCGAGGAAGTGAAGGCTGTCATGAAAGACCTCCAGTTCCAGCCCGTGAAAGACACTGTTCTTCACATCGACTTCCTCCAGGTTTATCCTGACAAGCCCATCGTAATGGAAGTGCCTGTTCAGATCGAAGGTCACGCAGAGGGTGTGAAGGCCGGTGGTAAGCTCACGCTCTCCATGCGTAAGCTCAAAGTTAAAGCTTGCTACAGCGAAATTCCCGAGCGTCTCGTGGTTAACGTTGACACACTCGGTCTCGGCAAGTCACTCGCAGTCGGCGACCTCCACTTCGAGGGTCTTGAGCTGATGAACGCCAAGAACGCCGTTGTCTGCGCCGTACAGCTCACACGTGCCGCACGTGGTGCTATGGCAAAGGCTGCCGACAACGCATAAGGCACCTCAAACCGCATTCAACAGCATCATGTCCCCTCCGGGGCATGATGCTTTTTATTACCTCTCAGCTCCCCCTATCATCTTCCTCCCCGCTTGAAAGGCAGGGACATATGAAATGCAGGGACATCGCTTCGCGATGTTTGCTGAGCACCCAAAACAAATCATGAATTTCTTAAGAAAAATCCTTGGCCTCGGGCCAAAGGACAAAACACCTGTAGATCCTGATATGAAACGTTACCTGATAGCCTGTCTCGGCAACATGGGTCCCGAGTATGTCGATACCCGTCACAATGCCGGATTCATGGTTGCCGATTACATTGCAGGAGAGGCCGGAGTGCCTTTCCAGTCAAAGCGTTACGGCGACATGGCGGTCGTACGTGTGAAGAACTGCGAGCTGATGCTGCTGAAGCCCTCCACATTCATGAATCTCAGCGGCGTGGCCGTACGTTACTGGATGAACCACGAGAAGCTGCTGCTGGAGAATCTCTTGGTGGTTGTCGATGACATGGCCATACCGTTCGGTTCGATACGTATGCGCAAGCAGGGTTCCGATGCAGGCCACAACGGACTGAAGAACATTGCCGCCGAGCTTGGCACGCAGAACTATGCCCGGCTCCGTTTCGGAATCGGCAACGGTTTCCCGCGCGGAGGTCAGATAGACTTTGTGTTGGGCAAATTCCCGCCCGAAGAGATGGAGAAGATGCCCGAGGTCCTGAAAAAAGCCGCCGACGCCGTCAAAGCCTTCTGTCTTTCGGGCCCCGACTTCGCCATGACCCACTACAACCACTGACCCACACTTCCCTACCTTACCCACCGCACAACCCAACGGAGCGTCCATAGGCAGTTCTCAAACGATTTTCTGCATACATGAATTTCCCCTTCAAGAGGACTAATTTCTTAAAAAATATCCTCTTCAAGGGGACAATTTCGTTAAAATATTAACTCCATAAGGGGAAATATAGTCTATTGATGGGCTAATTTTCCACTACAAACTTGACGTTCGGATTTTTTGTTGTATATTTGCGAAATAGTTAACAACGGTCATCTTCCAGGACCATTTACATTAAGAATATGACACAAATAGTAGTTACATTAGACAATAACGCTGACAGCAATCTGCTTCGGCGCATGATTGAGAATATGAAAGGAGTGCTCAAGACATCAGTCAAAACAGAAAGTATCACAAATAAAGAAACAGAAGACAAGAGAACAGCTTGGATTCAAGCACTTAGTCAACTGACCGAAAGCGTAAATTCTTCAATGATTGATTTGAACGACGAACGCACAAAATATATAATGTCTAAATGAAAAAATTCTTTCTCGACACAAATTTTGTCATGGACCTGCTTATAAGGGATGAATTCAAACCTATAAGCAAACAATTCTTGACAGAGGGAGTTCAAAACAATCATCAATTCTTCATCAGCTATCTCTCAGTTGCAAATTTCGCTTATATAATACGAAAACAGCCCTCAGAGAATATTTACAAATATATCAACACTGTTTTGAATCTGTTCCATGTTGTACATAATACGGAACATCAGATAAGGAGAGCTATTGAGTTGCAAGTTCCAGATTTTGAAGACGGATTGCAATATCAAGCAGCCATTGACGCAGAATGCGATATCATAATCACCCGCAACTCTAAAGACTTCCCTTTTGCCAAAATTCCAGTCATGTCAGCAGAAGAATATCTTCGCTCCTAAGCATCTAACAGCTGACACCGAAAGCCTTATTCGCGGCCGCAGAGGTATTTGAGGGTACAGTAGCGGCATTGGGCCTCGTCGGGCGCCGGCTCGAAGGGTTTGGTGTCGTCGAAGATGTCGCAGAGAATCTGCTCCATGCCGGCCAAGAACTCGGCGGAGATGTCGGTGTGCGCGTTGATTCGCTTCTTGTCGAGAGTCGGACAGCACTCCACCTCACCCGGCTCCTTGTTAACATCAAATATCGACAGCCGTATTCCACCGGGGGCTTCTGCGCGTTGCTCCAGCAGGTGGGCGTAGAGCATGAGCTGAAGCATGTACTTGGCCTGATAACTACCGTTGAATATGTCTTCTATCGAACCGGCATCGACATGCGCGCTGCCCGTCTTGTAATCCACAATCCTCATGCGTCCACCCACAACGTCAACACGGTCGAACGCATACTTGAAATTCACCTCCGGACTCGCACCCGCACGCCAACGCGTTGTACCCGTTATCTCCGCACCTACAAGTTCAACAGGCGCGGTCATCAGGTCATGACGCACCGCATTCTCAACCATCGCCTCAAGACGCTCCGCCACCATGGCGACCGTACCTGTCAGCTCCCGGTCGAGCTTTTCAGGAGGCAGATGGAAATGCTCACGGTTCACCGCACGGCGCACCACCCGCGAAATCAACTCCTTATCCCCGGCAATATCCGTCAATTTCGCAGAATCGAGCACCACCCTGCTTTTCAGATACTTCTTCTGCAATGATTCAGGCAGATAGAGATTCTGCATGGCTCTGTGCACTATATTACCCTGCGTGATCGCATCTATATAATCCGGACTCTCCACATCATCACCGATGCCGACTACATTCTTGTAATAGAACTTCACCTGACATTGACAGTAATTCATCAATGCCGAAGCCGACAGGTTACGACCGCTATCCGGTCTGAGAAAATCGGACAGTCGTTCCATCACACGGGCGGACTTGGCAACTCCAGATGGCTTCGCAACTGACGATTCGAGACGGAAAGAATAGACCTTCTCACGCACCGAGTCGCGGGCATAAAGCATGGCCAACTGCAACAGGAATCGCGACTTGCCTCCACTGCGCATACCCTCGCCTGCACGGGCGTCGTATATGAGAGTGACATCTCTCGCCCTCGACAACAGGCGGTAGAAGTAATAGGCATACAGCTCCTCTGCCTGTCCGGATGTCGGCATACCGTAACCGCGCCGCAGGGCATCGGGGATGAAGGTGCGCGCACGCGAACGGCGAGGCATCACCTTGTCGTTCATCGACAGCACCACCAGATGGTCGAAGTCGAGGGCACGTGTCTCCAACAGACCCATAACCTGCAATCCCTCCAGCGGCTCTCCCTCGAACGTAACAGTCTCTCCGGCAAGCAGACGGTCGGCCAAGTAGAACACGCTGCCGTAACGCATCGACACATTATGCGTCTCCACGCTCACCAACAGCCGCGACAATGCCTGTTGATACAACGAGATCTGCATACGTTCTATCTTGGAATTGATGACATGCGCATTGTCTCCCTCCTCGGCAAGAGCCATATCTACCATGTCGAGCACACCCGAGATATATGCCACAGTCTCGGAGGGAGTAGCCTGACGGTCAATAGGGCGCAACATCTCCGCCACCCTCTCCGAACGCTCACGCAGCCACTCCGGAGTGACCACGCGCAGATGCAACCGGCTCACATCGGTATTGATCTCATTGGCCACGGTGCTGCCCGCCACAATCTGCACGAGCGGATGCGACATGAACAGCCTGAAATCCTCATGATAATAACCATATACGTCGCCCGACTTGCGCAGACGACTCTGGAGCCGACGCAAATGATATATGAACGACGCCACGGCCGTGTAGCGCATCGAATACCCCATGGTGAGGTTCACCGCCTCAAGCTCCGTAGGAAGGGAATGTATCAGAGGCAGCAGCAGGTTCTCGTCGGGGATGACCACGGCGGCACGTGCGTCGGCTATCTGTCCCGGACCAATCTCCTCAAGCCATTCCCCGACCTTCATCGAAGCAATCTTGACCTGCGCCACGTTAGAGGGCGCGGCGGCCACATTGATAACCTCAGGCATCGAATCAACCTGACACCGAGCCATGTAGGGCACCGCCCACTCCGGCATCGGGAAATTACGCATGTTACGACGCATAGCCATTGCCGCCGGACTCCTCACTCCATCTGTTCCGGCACCGAGGACAGGCCCGGTGGCATCCCAGAAAAACTCGGCGTACGGCTCGCCGTCAGCATCAAGCATGTCGCGCATGTCAGCAAAAAGACGCGCCTCGGTCGTGGAGAGCATATTGAAACCTACCACCACAACCTTACTCCAGGGGAGCGCCGCCGAATCCTCGCCCGCCACTCGCTGCATGGCGCGTCGGAATGTCGTTCCCGGCAACGCCAGACCGTCGGCCTCAAGATTCTCAAGAAGTCCGGCATAGAGTTCTGGAAGAAGTTTCCACAGCTCCACGAACTTCTGCTTAAGCTGAGAACGCTCCTCCTCCGGACCGATGCTGTTCCAGAACCGCTCCACATTATCAGAGGCCGGACGGTAGCCGAAATAACGCTCTATCACATCGCACTGCTCCTCGGTCAGGAAGTTGGAGGAGATGCTGCGGTAATCACGCACATTCTTGAAAAGAGCGGCGGCATCGACATCATATTTCTCGACCTCGCTGAAATCACCCGTGAGCGTCTCCGCCCATGGAGCGAAGCGGTCGAAATCGAGCAGGTCTGCCTCGGTCTGAAGACTTCCGGTGCGTCCCAACAGACCTCGGTACACTTTGTAAAGCCGGAATATCAGGTCAATGCGCGAAGCCACCTCGCGGCCTGTGACACGCTGCATGAACTCCGAAACACCCATCACATCGGGAGCGAGCATGGTCCGGTCGCCCAGACTCTCGGCCAAGCTCTTCAGAAAGAAGGTTCCGGCACGCTTGTTCGGGAACAGAAAACAGAGGTCTGACATCTCCTCATAACGCGACACATAGGCCGCCGCGACGGCACCAAGAAAAGAGAGGCGGCCCTCTCCCGAAGTTCGAGCATTTGGTTTCATGATGCAAATGTACTCAAAAAATTGCTTATGCAGATAAAAATCCGTAATTTTGCAATGATTTATGCCATCGCATGTCATGCGCCCCACCCAGCTTGAAATCAAGCCGGCCCATGACAGTGATTAAAAAACAGGTAAAGTGAGATTCAGCGACATACCCGGGCATGAAAATGCCAAGACCAACCTCCGCGAGCTTGTATCGTCGGGTCACATTCCACATGCCCTGATGCTGTCGGGGCCATCCGGCTCGGGCAAGATGCTGCTCGCACGCGCCTATGCCCAGTATCTGCATTGCTCTGACCCACGCGACGGCGAGCCTTGCGGAGTATGTCAGAACTGCCGTCTGCACGCCGAGACGAACCATCCTGACCTCCATTTCGTCTACCCCATCGTCAAAAGCAAGGCAAAGAAAATCCTTGTCTCGGCCGATATGGCTGAGCCTTGGCAGACCATGCTCCGCGACTATCCCACCATGCCCGAGGAGAAATGGCTGGAGCTGATAGAGGCCGGTAATTCACAGACAGCCATATATGTGGATGAGGCTGACGACATTGTACGCGCCGACTCTTTCCCTCCCTATTCGTCGAAGTACAAGATATTCATCATATGGCTTCCGGAGAGGATGCGTGCCGAGACCGCCAACAAGCTGCTCAAAGTAATCGAGGAGCCGGCCGAGGGAACCATCTTCATCATGGTCAGCAATAACGAGCTCCAGGTGCTACCCACGATTTTCTCACGCGTGCAGCGCATACATACCGGGCGGCTCAGCGATGCGGAGATTACCGGATACCTCAACGCCCGTTACCATTTCCCGCAGGAGAAAGCGAGGCAATACGCCCGTCTCTGCGGCGGAAGCCTGATCCGCGCCGACGAACTCGGCTCTCATTCGGGCGAAAACGACGAGTTTCTCGAATTTTATCAGGAAATCATGCGCGCCGCCTATGCCAAGCGCGTGGCGCGGCTCAGACAGCTCAGCGAGAAGACCGCGGCCTTCGGACGCGAGAAGATACGCCGCTTTCTCGACTACATGTCGCGCATGATCCGGGAGAATTTCATCTACAACATGAAAGTGCCGATGCTTTCGGCACTTACTCCCGAGGAAGAGGCGTTCTCAACGCGCTTCGCCCCTTTCATAAACCATGGCAATGTAGAGGACTTCCTCAGCGAGACCGACCGCGCCCGCCGCGACGTGGAGCGCAACGCCAACGCCAAGGTTGTGCTTTTTGACTACTACGTGCTGATTATCATACTTCTGCACCGCAAACCGAAATAAAACTGAAAACTATATAAAACAAGATAACTAAATGAAACCTACCCTTTTCATACTTGCAGCCGGAATGGGCAGCCGCTACGGTGGCCTCAAGCAGCTCGACGGTCTCGGCCCCTCGGGCGAGACTATTATGGATTACTCCGTTTTCGACGCTCTCCGCGCCGGCTTCGGCAAGATTGTCTTCGTGATCCGTCATGACTTCGAGCAGGAATTCCGCGACAAGATTATCTCACGTTACGAGGGACACGTGCCCGTAGAGGTTGTATTCCAGGACATCAACGCTCTTCCCGAAGGCTTCACCGCACCCGCGGACCGCACCAAGCCCTGGGGTACAGGCCATGCTGTCCTGATGGGCAAGACCGCCATCAACGAACCGTTCGGCGTGATCAATGCCGATGACTATTACGGTGCAGACGGCTTCAAGGTACTCGCCGATTTCCTCCGCTCGGCAGAAGGTAAGAAGAATGAATATTGCATGGTGGGATTCAACATCACCAACACCCTGAGCGAGAACGGCGGTGTATCGCGCGGCTACTGCGAGGTAAACGACAAGGGCTATCTGACCGGCGTAACCGAGTGCCACGGCATAGAGCGCAAGAACGGCAAACTGATTCAGGTAAACGCGGCGGGCGAAGAAGTTCCCTTCCCCGAAGATGCGAGCGTATCGATGAACATGTGGGGCTTCACACCCGACTATTTCGACTACAGCGAGCGTGCGTTCATCGAATTCCTGCGCGAGCATGGCGGTGAGCTGAAATCTGAGTTCTACATTCCGAGCGTGGTCAACGACCTCATCAACTCAGGCACAATCACCCTCAAGGTAGAGCCTACCACTTCACGCTGGTTCGGAGTGACCTACGCAGCCGACCGTCAGACCACAGTTGACCAGTTCAAGAAACTCGTCGACGAGGGAGTTTACCCCACACCGCTGTTCAAATAACTGTCATCCGTATGAAAGAAAAGATATTGGTGACAGGTGGCACGGGCTACATCGGCTCGCACACCACCGTTGAGCTTCAGAACGCCGGATATGATGTCGTGATAATCGACAACCTCTCTAACTCAAGCCGCAAGGTACTCGACGGCATAGAGGCTATCACCGGCATCCGTCCGGAGTTTGTCGAAGGAGACTGCACCGACATCGAGACACTGCGCGCTCTCTTCAAGGCCCATCCCGGCATAAAGGGTATAATCAACTTCGCCGCATCGAAGGCTGTCGGCGAGTCAATCGAGAAACCGTTGCTCTACTACCGCAACAACCTCATGACTCTCATCAACCTGCTGGAGCTTATGCCTGAGGAGGGAGTCAAGGGCATCGTGTTCTCTTCGAGCTGCACCGTCTATGGCGAGCCTGACCGCAACCCCATCGACGAGACGGCACCAATCAAGCCGGCCACGTCGCCTTACGGCAACACCAAGCAGATTTCCGAGGAGATTATCCGCGACTTCGTACATTCCGGCGCACCGGTCAAGAGCATCATCCTGCGCTATTTCAACCCGGTTGGAGCGCATCCGTCAGCAAAGATCGGAGAGCTACCGGTGGGTGTGCCGCAGAATCTTGTGCCCTACCTCACGCAGACGGCAGCCGGTATCCGCAAGGAGCTGACCGTGTTTGGCGACGACTACGACACCCCCGACGGCAGCTGCATACGCGACTACATCAACGTGGTTGACCTTGCCAAGGCACATGTCATAGCCATGAAGCGTATGCTTGAGCGCGAAGATACCGAGAACGTGGAGATTTTCAACCTCGGCACAGGCCGAGGAGTGTCTGTCCTTGAACTGATAGAGTCGTTCGAGCGCTCCACCGGAGTAAAGGTGCCTCACCGCATCGGGCCCCGCCGCGAGGGCGACATAGAGAAAATATGGGCCGAACCGCGCCACGCCAACGAAGTGCTCGCCTGGGTAGCCCGCGAGACCCTCGACGACACCATGCGCAGCGCCTGGGCGTGGCAACAGACCTTAAAATAAAACACAGGAAAACAGGCTTCCGGCTTGTAGAAGATTTGAAGAATAAGCCTCCCGTTTGCGGACTTTCGCAAACGGGAGGCTTTTCCACTATGCGACTAATTCTCAATCTATGCGGAGGAGTTCGGGGATGTAGGCGCGGAGCTCAACGGGATATGGGATACCGGGGATAATCTCGGTCGTGTCGTGGTCGGCAAAGGCCATGACGACCTTGTTGCCGGTGTCGGCATCTGTCTTGGTGACTATCAGCACCTCGGCTTCGCCGTTACGATAACGGTTGAATTCCTGCTCGCCGCGCCACATGGCCGGATTCATCCTCCGGAAGTGCATCACTTTCGCCACGTAGTTGTAAACCTTGGCCGCACGTTCGTCACTCGCCATGATGTGACCCGAGGTGCGTCCCGCGTTGTCGGGTTGGGCACCTTCATCATCCCGGCTCAAGTCGGCGAACTCATCACCATAATACAGCGTGACCGGTCCCGGATAACCCGCTAAAATAGCGAAGCGTGTCATAACGTTTATATCATCCGACTCATCATAGAAGTGATCCGCCACCCTGAAACCGTCGTGATTGCTGAGAAAGAGATTCGGCAGGACCTCGTCGGTGGAATATCCTCTCGAGGTGGGACTGGAGTAGACCGTCACCACATCATCCCAGCCATTGGGCAGCCCGCCGTCCGACAGGTCCCCCATCGGGCCGCTGATAAGCGTCTTGCCATCGAAATCGAACGCACTGACCAGACCGAGGTCACGGTATATGCGTGAACTGATTCCGGCTGCATCGCTCCAGTCCTCGCCCACCATATATCCCAACACACCCCATTTCTTGCCTTCGGCACGGCGGCGTTCGCAGAGCTGACGCACGGCCTCGCGTATCTCCACCCAATAGTTGTGACCATTCTGACAAAGCTGATATGCCTGGTCGAGTCGCCAGCCATCTATGTCAAACTTGTCAATCCAGTACGTTGCCACCTCCTTGAAATAATCCAGAGATTCAGGATACTTCACATTGCCTTCGCCACCCTCCTCACCACGGTCGCTTAGCGCGGGTGTACTGTCAATGCTGTTTCCGCCGGGCGACGGTTTATCGACACCTCCGTGATGTCCGAAGACACCGTCAAGAAACACGTACAGACCATGCGAATGGGCCGCATCAACGAGCTCACGGAGGTCATCTTCCGTGCCGAAATGAGGGTCAATAGCAAAATAATCCTTGGCGAAATAGCCAGAGGCCTGAAGTTTCTCGCCGCCCGCTGCGCCTCGGCTGTCAAAAATCGGAGTGAGCCATATTGCGTTCACGCCGAGCGAAGCTATATGGTCAAGTGCTTCGGTAACACCTTTCAGGTTACCATCCTTGGTATTATTATCGGGTCCCCACATCTCGCGATAACCGCGTGCACCTTCGGGCGAGTGCATGAAAGAGCCTACCATGACCTGATATATGGTGAGACCGCGATAATCCTCAGTAGGGTGATTGTCATTCTGTTGAGCCATAATAACCTGATTTTAATAAACGAATTTTGAACAAACAACTCAGACAAACAGAACAATCCGCTTCACGACAAGGTTCAAGGCATACCCCAACCGGGAATTGAATCACAAACAAAATTCAGTCTATGTATCAGCCTAATTGAAAACTAATTAGCAGGTTTATGGCACCAAACTCCGGTAAAACTCAGTCACACCACATATAGGTATAAAAAAAATTGATTGTCATCCCGACAACCAATCTTGCGTTAACCTTAAAATCTAATACCATGAAAAACTCAATGCAAAATTACAAAATATTTTTCAAACAGTGTTATATAACATAAAATATTTTATAATATTTAACATATTTTAAATAAATCGTAATTTTAACAAATTTATTTAACTTTCTTAAACAATAAATCTTTAAATTCCGTATTCACCTTGGAATACTTGCGGATACTGCCTGCGTGATTACGGAAACTGGAGGGAGAGCGGCAGAGAAGGATTCAAGGCCGAGATGAGGCCTTCCGGGGTTATCAGGTAGCTGCGCGGGATGCCGCTGTCGGCGAAGAGGCGGTAGATTCGGTCGTCCGGCTGTGGTGACCACGGCATTGTCAGACCGGCTTCTTCCCAATATGCCTCGATTGAGGCAGCATCTTCTGCCCGGGCTACGCAGATGAACCTGATACGGGCTTCGTCACCGCGACCGACACCGCTTATGGGTGCTACAAGATTATTGGCAGCCAGACGGCGGTATTCCTCTTCGAGGTCAGGGAGCTCGCGCCGGCAGTCAGGACACGAGGTGTTGAAGAGGATTATCAATGCCCATTCGCCCCGCAGAGTTTTATCGGTGACTACGGTGCCATCTGACAGCTCGACCGAAAATTCCGGTAAGCGGTCTCCTTCTCCGAGTGTGTGCGGAGCGGGTTCGTCAGTCAGACCGCAGGCCGTGACAAAGAGCATGAGAAAAAGTAACGGCAGCAGGTTATAAGGCCTATAGGGCTTATAGGACTTATGGGACTTATGGGACTTATAAGGCTTAGAGGACTTATAAGGCTTAGAGGACCTACAGAAGTTGCAAAAATCAGCTATCATCGGGTTCAAGATTAGTCGGTCAGTCGCGCTTTATGCGGCCTTTGACAAAGATGGTTACAGGGCGTTTGGCGGCGTTGGTGCGTAGTTTCACTGTCTTCAGGAATGAACCGTGCGGAAGGCCGCGTGAGTCATAGCGCACCCGGATTGCAGCTGAGTCGCCCGGTGCGACCGGGTCTTTGGGAAACATAGGCACCGTACAGCTGCAATCGGAATGGACATTGTAAATCACCAACGGGTCGTAACCCGCATTGCGCAGCATGATGCTCCCTTCCGCAATCGAGTCGCGCTCCACAAGTCCGAGGTCTATCGTCCTGTCATCAGGCAGCGACAGCACCGCTCCCAACGAAGCCGCCCATGTATCAACCGGTACCGCTCCCTGAGAAGCCTTCCCGGTGTCAGAGGGCAGTGAGAGCGGGGCACCGCGATACGATACCCGCTCCGACTGCTGTGGCTCTAAGCCGCGTTGGGCGTCGCAAATCACTGCGCCGCCCAACATAAAAATAAAAAATATACCAATTAACCTACTGTTTTTCCTACTTTTAATCATCGTTTATTTCAATTCATCTTACCTGTATTTTGATTCGCCGTGAACTGAGTGTACCGTTGTACGCTTCGACAACATATACACCCGGTTCGAGGGTGAAATTCATCATGTTTCCTGACTCGGATCCGGTGTGGACTGTAAGACCGGACATGTCACAGACTCGGGCCGCGACTCCATACCCGTTGTCGGGAACCGTCACTGTCACCTCGCGACCGATTACGTTGACCCTGATCGCATCGTCGGCAAAATCCTCCTCCACTCCCGACACGATGTAGAACCGCGACTCAACCGCTCCGGTCACATCATATTCCATGCCGCGCTCAATCGGAACTGTCGTACCGAGGTGAGCATCATAGAGCAACGCTCCTCCGAGATCGGAGCCGTCAAAGCGCAATGTGACATTCTCTCCCGCTTCGGCCATCAGGCCGACTTCGGTCGTCACGACTTCCGGCAGCAGATTCACACTCGCCGCCATATCGCCGGCCACGGTGTAGACACGCGGCACGCCGGCCTGGTTCGAGTCGATTATCAACGCAGCATCCTCGGAATCGCCATAGTCTTCCGAAGATCCGGTAGCAAGCGCGACCACGGCCTGAGAAACCACGGCACCACCGCGTACGGCGGAAATCCGCAACGCGCCACCGTAATCAGCACCACGGGTGGCATCGTCAGATACAGCCAGCGAAGGCACACGGAGCAGATTACCTGCCGTCGGGTCATAAGGCACGACAATCGTGTTTGACTCGTCGAAACCAAGCGTCAGAGAAAGCGTCTCAGACTTGGCCTCGACAAAGAAACCCTGCATCGGGGGCACAAGTCCGGCATCAGCAAATGTAGTCACAAACGAGCCGGAATCCGCGTCATAGACCGCGCTGCCCTGTCCCTCGCCATTGAGAATCCAATACTTCGGATTGATTACCCCGGCATTGTCCTCAAGAAAACGCGCCATATCGAGATGAGCCATGAAGGGATTACCCACGAGGAAATAACGCCCCTCGGACGCACCCGACACACTGCATGTAAGCACTCCACCCTCTGCGGAATGCAGTTTTGACTCACCGCGTGAGATAGCGGTCTCATGGCCGGTTGCACCGGTCACGTCGTCAAAATATACGAACGAGCGGTCATCCTTGGGCAGACGGAACATCACAAGTTCCGGATCATCGGCCCCCATCTGCGCACGCGACACATCGGCCTTTATCGAATAACCCGTGGCCGGAGAGCCGTAGCTCTCATCCACATCGTTGTAGACGTGACTCCAAGTTGTGCGTACAGCCACGTTGCGTCCATCCGCACCGCCGCCGAGTTCATAGACTGTGGCGCGGGCCTGGTTCCACGACCGCTGGTAGACAGCCGGAGCGAAACGGTTGTGAAGCGTGATGTCGAAAGTGATCGGCACGAACAGTTCCGTCATCTGACGCGCACCCGCGGTGGGGAGATACATGTCACCTGCCACGACCGAAGTGAGCGGAGAAGAGAGCGTGTACCACATGTCGGGGGCAATCTCCATGTCAACCCATGCACGGTTGTGCGAGAGCTGACTCTGGTTCAGAATCTCCGCATTCGAACGGAAATGAATCTGGTCGCACGTGTTGGTGTACCACGGGCGGCACGCCACACCTTTACCGCCATCGAGCGAGAGAGAAGCCATGTCATAGATTATATCAGCTGTATAATCACCCGTTCCGTCGGGAGCCGTGAGCGAAGCCGGCCAGAGATACTTCCGGCCATCGACAGTCACCTCCAAGCTGCGGGGTGCAGCATACAGCTGAGGTGCCGTCTCTCCCGCCGGTACAATCACCTTTGTGAAGTCCATCGGCACAAACGAACGCGAGGTAGAGGTCAGCTCACCACGGTCGGTTACAAACGGATTGATGGTCTCGTCTCCGGTACGGGTCTCATGCAACAGGTCGGCGGTCGATACCCGTCGCCAGTTGGCGTCGTTGTTCCAGTTGGCGTTGCCGTCTGCAGGTGCCCATTCCTGATATTCGGGCACAACCTTGAGCGAGAAAACATGCTGTCCGAAGCAGGGGCGCAGTTCCTCTCCCGGCTCGCTGCCGGTAGGGAGCGATGGCACTCCATTCTCACGGAATGAGAAACGGAGCCTGTATGTATGCCCCTCCTTGAACGAGAAATCGGAATCGAAGGCCATGCGTATCACGTTATCAGTGCGTCCGTCACCCGGCACAGCCACAATCTCGCGCAATGCCCCCATCGGATAGAGACCCTGAGGCTCGCCGTTCACCGTCTCGACATTCAGGTCAAGATATTCAGGGTCGTCAGTCTCCACAAGATACACGGAATAATCCTCTGGTATCTTCTCAAGCGCATCGACACCCTCGGTCACGGTCGAGACCATTCGGAGCGGAATCGAGAGAAGGCTATGCTGACTGCCAATCACATTATCCACATCCGCGACCGAGACATCACGGAGCTGACGTAGGCCAATACGCAGAGGCACATCATCAATCCACTCCGGATAAGAGATATCTCCCCCGGCGAAACCATGGTTGAGCGCAGGAGAATTATTACGCACCCTCAGACGCACTTCCGAGGGCGTGGTGCAGACAGTTACCTCGTCGGAATATATGTCGATGGGTATTGCCACGGCATAGACATATGTCTCTTCCTGGCCCGGGTTCATGCGCACAGGACGGAACACATAAGAAGACCGGTACAGCAGCAGACGCGCAGGTTTACCTGCCTCCTCGTCGACGGTGGTCAGCATGCTCAGATAGTCGCGCATGGCCTCGGTATAGTAGCCCTTGGCGGGGACATCCCAGGTATCGGCCTCGGGATACTCGCCACGGAATCTTGTCATGATGGTATAGAGAGGCAATCCTGTGACCTCGTCTGTCTGAGATATATAATCTTCCATCGAACCGTCCCACCAGTCTATGAGCACATTCTCGGCAACTCCAACGAAATCGCCCGACTTATTCTCCTTTCCCTGGATATCAATCTGCACCACCGGGGTCTGATTCTCGCAGACAGTGATATTGTCGAGATTCGGCACCATTATACCGTCAATCTTGATGACTCCCGAGGCATGGATACGGAACGTACTGCTCTTGCAGCACTTCGAGCCGATAGCGAATGCCGAAGCATCGGGTGCGACGATGCCCTCGTCGCCACGCTCGCTGACATAGAGGACTACCATGTACTCCTTGCCCGGCACAAGGTTCTTGTCGCGCGGGCAGGTGTTTATCACCAGATAGCGGTCACCGTCAATGATGGTACGCATCGCCTCGGTGGTGACATCGCTGAACCCATCCTCAAACTCGCGGTTGCTCCTGAAGTGGGTGCTGAAGGTAAGATGGCCGAATGTCTGGTCATCACCACCACCGGCCATGTACTCATAGCGCACCACTCCATGCTCATAGGCCGAGTTGCCGTCAAGGCCATCGGCGAGTGCCTTCTCATACTTCTCCTTGTCAACAAAAGTATAGTAGCAGTCAACTGTAGCTCCCGTGGCCGAAGTCGAAGCCTCGCTCACCCCGAGAGTGGCCAGCATCACATCAAAAGGTGTCTGCACCTGAACATCAGTACCCTGCTCACCCTTGCATAGAGGCATGGTCTGCTCGGCATACACACGTGGACGCGCCACATATACGCGCACGTCGTCGATAGCATAGTCCGCACCCGACGAACTGATACAGTTGTTCTCAAGCACAAGCTGATACGACAGGATATCCTCGGCAGAGATGCCGAGCTGGCTCAGGTTAGGCGTGAACTGGTAATAGACATGCTGCCACTGGCCAAGTGTCTCGCGGGGAACATAACCGGTCACGAAACTGTGAAGGATATGCTCGGTACCATCTTTCTGCACGACCTTGAAGTTGAAGACAAGGTTGGCATACTGGTTGTAGTTTTTAGAGAACTCAGCCACCCAGGCCGACACAAAGAGCGTCGAACCGGGACAGAGGTCATCTGTCTGGAGCGAGGCCATCACTCCCGGGTCGGAAGCGGCGTTCACATAATAGAAGAATCCCTTGTCGCGCCCCTCCGTGTCATAGAAAAGGCGGTCGAAACGTCCGAGACCCTTGTTGAAATTCTCTGCCATTGTGCCCTCGTCGGCAGCACCGTGATATGGTGTCACCAGCGAATGGTCGGCAATCATGTACATGTTGTAGTCTTCCGGATCGTCGTAACCATAGGCATACTGTGAGTTTCCCCATGGCACGGGCCACTTGTACTTGTGGGCCCGGACACCACCACTCTCCGGAATTTCCGCACCGTCAAACATGTAGTCGGTCCGGTTCGAAAGCCTGTCAAGGAAGCGGTATTCGTCGAAGTTGACAACCGCAATCGGCTCTCCATACTTCTCCTGAAGCGACGACGGACGCGTATGCTCATACTTATCGGTGGCCATCTCTGCCTCGGAAGTCATGGCCGCCCCCTCGATATCGACGAAGTTCACAATCCACTCGGCCAGAATCAGCGGCTTGTCGCTGCCATATATCTTCAGCTCGTTACCATTCTCGTCACACGCCACGAGATGCACCGTGAAACGTCCGTTGGCATTGGCCGCGTCGCATTTCATGGAGCGGGCGTATCTCTTGCCGGCGTCATAGAAGTCGAGAGGATTGTCGCCGGTAGGGAGCTTGCGCGGTTCCGGACGTGTATAATCGGCAATCTGATAAAAGATACCACTTCGGTCATTACCATCACGGTCTGTAACCTGAATCTTGCTTTTGCGGACACGGCGCACCGCACCCTGCGGATCCTTGTAGAACATGGTGGTACGAGTATCCTGATCCATTGGCTGCGGTATCTCGAAACGGATCTGGAAGTCCGCTCCGGCACGAGCACGGATGGTGCGGCGGTTCTCAGATACATACTTCTCATTGTTCGCCGGCGAGCCCGACACCTGTTCGGCAAGAGTGTATGCGTTCTCCACACGGAATATGTGACGGAACGCCACGATAGGCTCAGTGATTACCTTCTTCTCAAAGTCAACATGACGCTTGATATCGAAGGTCTGGCTGAAATCGACCGCTATATACTGGGTGGTGAAATTCTCGTCGGCCGGACAATAGAAGGTGGCGAACGAACCCCGTGCACGGTTGCCGAAACGCTCGCAGTCGCGCGCCTTCGGAATCACGTAGCTCCAGCCACCGATCCTCCATTCATCCTCGCCCCCCATATCCTCGACAAGATTGCCACTGTCAAGAGCATGAGGCAATGCCGACAGGCTGTTGCCACCATTATTGTCAAATACATGGTTGTAGAGACACACCATATCCTTGCCGGCTCCATTTTTATAAGCACGCACAAAGGAAGTCTCCTTATCGACAGCACCCGAGATTGTGGCGGCATTATATGTGTCGCGGACAGTCGCCAGCTTGCCGAGCCAACCGCTCACAGAGCCGCTTTCCTCCGCGCCACTCACCGAACCGAGTACGGCACAGTTGGCAATGAATATCTGGAACTGGGAAGTCCAGCGGTTGTTGCAACCCAATATACCCCCGGCATTCTTACCCGAGGCGCGGATGTCGGCCTTTACCGACACGTTGTGTACAAGAAGCGCGCCGCCCGTATTCTGGTCCATGTATTCAGCAGCGTTGACAGCCCCGATGAAACCCACCATATTACGTGCGCTGATTGAACTGTAATTCACATGCAAATTACGTATTATCGCAGCCCCGACATGACCGAAGATTCCTACGCAATCCCAGTCAGGACGATTTATGTGAAGATTGACAATAGCGTATCCGTTGCCATCGTAGACACCACGGAAAGCATTGTTCTCATCTATACCGATTGGCACCATATCCGTCACCCCCGAGAAATCGAGGTCGGCGCACTGACGAGCTGTGAGACGGGTCTCGCCCGAGTTGACACGGTCGCGGAAGCGGATATAGTCATCGACCGTGTAGATATACACGTCATAAAGTTCCGTAGCACCGTTCGACATGTATGTGCCGCCGAGATAACCCATCGTCTCGGTGCGCGACATCGACGAAGGGTCGTGCAGGAAATCAAGATACTTGTTGTTGCCGTCGGTACGGTAGTCATACCAGCGGGAATAGGTGTCGTGATAGGCGACGGTGTTATGTATATCTGAGAAGGGATAGAGCGATGTCACCTGACCCGGAATGGCATAGACCGTATGTTCGGTGACATGGGTGCGTTGACGGTCGCCAAGCTCCACGCGTCCGAATGGAGCCGTCTGCTTGTTGATATACGTGAAGTCGGGCATCTCTATGCCATCCTTCTTCAGTTCGAGAGTGTCGGTCCATGTGCCATTCTGCCACTTCGACCAGTCGCACCATCCGCGCAGAGAATTGGTGTCATGATTGAGAGAGTTGACAACTCCACGGGTATGCTCCAGACGGAAGTCCCGGTACGTGTCCTGGTAGTCGAATATGGTGTGTGCCTCGTCGGCCATCCAGAGACTCTTCTCATTGTTCAGACGCGACAGGTCATCGTCGCTTTCGTATACCTGAAACTCCGCCATGACCACATAAGGAACTCCTTTCGTGTTGACACCTCCGCTGTTTTTGGTGCATACGAAACGTAGCCAGTTATAACCGGCCGGAAGAGTGAATCCGCCGGAGAAATTCTCCCCTCCGTTTACATTGTTGAAAGGTATGTCTACAAGCTGCAATCCGGTGTCCCAGGTCACACCGTCACGGCTCGCGTCCACCCGGAACTGGGTTGGAGTGCCGTTTGTGGCATACGACCGGGCTTGACGGTATATGTACAATTTTCGTGAAGGGTCTGTAGGTTTCTCCAGATGCACCTCGATCTGTGTTAATGAACCGAAGGCATCAAGAGCGGCCGAAGCTCCATGTTCCGGCGCACCATACGAGTAGTTGCTGTGAAAGTATGTATTGGGGTTACGGTCAATCAAGAACTGGCCGAACTGGCCATATGCCTGCTCGTTCTGTTCAAGATTGGTTACGCGGATCCGGTTGTAGTCGGTGATGAGTGCCACCGGACGCGCCGCCACGGCTCCGGTCACGCTGAAAAGAGCGAGAAGCGGAGCCATGAGGCTTCTTATTTTGTGTCGGTGTTTCATTTCTTTCTGTTGTCGCGGATTATGTATATCTTTCTTTCATAAGAGAGGCGCGTACCGGGTATGTCGGTCTTGATCGTGACCACTGCGGTGCCTTCCGAGGCATTCAGTTCGCCGGTAATCTCGCCGGTACTGCTGTCATAGGTCGGTTTGACCGCGAAAATGGGGTCTCCCTCTACTGCAAGCACCTCTATGCCGAGCTGCGAAGGCTGCATCCACTGCGAGCCTGCGACAGCCTCGCGCACGAGCGGCGTGATCGAGAACACTCCCTGGGTGCCGAAACTGATGTAGAAGTCGGAGCCTCGCTGCTCGTTGACCACTGCGGGATACCCCCCGATAGGAGGATAGAACTGAACGTCCATCCGCACCACATAGTCGGCCAGACGCACAGGTATGCGGATGTAATCGTTGCGGTTTATGTAAGTCAGGTCGGGTGTAAGCATCGTCACAGTGTCGCGCACCGCACGGCCTGTGTCTCCGCTGCGGTGGGTGACATCGAGAAGGAGCGCGTAGTGGCCGGTCTTGTGGAATTTCGAAGCGTCAGACTCTAAAGTGTAGAATGTATGTGTCACCGAACGCTCCGACATGGGCGTGAGCGTGGCGTCAAGACGACGAACCATGGTCAGTGTGTCAGCATCGGCACGCAGCGCAGGCCGCTTTCCAAGTGATGAATAGTCTGGAAAGAGGTTGACGTTCCCTTTGCCCATGGGACGCATCCACAGGTTGTGGAGCGTTATCCCGGAGTCTGTGGCGTTGGAGAACATCAGCTCGACTTTGGCTACAAGACGCACAACCTCGATCGAGAACGGCTGCGTGACCTGACCGGTGACGCGCACTTTCTGCCTTCCGGCCATAGGGATGAGATCGGAAGCGGTCAGTGCTCCTGCATTGATTGTGAAGGGTGCGTCTCCCAGAGCACCGGCAGGTGCCTGTGAACCCTCCGAGAAAGTCAGGCCCAAGTCTGCGGGGTCAATGTTGGCGAACGCAACGGCGGTATAATCACCGGGCGCGAGCTGCGTGTTGAAAAAGTCAAGCTCGACGGGTGAAGCTGATTGAGTACTTCCCGAGGGATAACGGCGCACAATCCGCGCCACGGTGCCGGACTCATCGACAAATGCGATGAACCAGTCATTGATCAGTTCATTGTCGTCGGTGGCAGATGGAATCTCATTACCGTCGGCATCGAGACCCGGCACCGATGCTCTGGCACCGATGCTGAACATGGTCTCCCCTTTCGGCGCATGGCTGTCCTCGCCCGCGCAGCCGGTAAGGGCAAGCGCCACAAGTCCGGCGCCCACAGGCATCGCGACCATCCGTATACACCGGCTCATATATCTTTTCAGTATTCTTATCAAGTGAAGCATATATTAGAGTCCGTTTCATAAAAAATTTACCCATAGGGGGCGCTGGGTTGAGTCATATCAGGTGCTTGGCTGAAAGGAGCAACCTTTCGGTTGTGACTGCAAGTCAAGTGCCTGAGATGGCTTAAGCCAGCGAGTCTGTGGTAATTTTTATCAAACCGGGCATGTTAAACTGTTATTTCAATTTTACTTTATACAACAGAATCCGTTAAAATCCCTTAAGTCCGGCTTTGCATTGACTGCTTCACTCCATCCCCTCCGGTCACAGCCATCAGGCTGCTCCCTGCGGCGATGAAGCGAATCAGTTCAATGCAAAGCCGCCCCTATGGGTAAATTTTTTATGAAACGGACTCTTACATCAATATCTCGCCCTGCGGACGGAAGTTCCATTTGCGTACGAATATGCGGCTTTCCACATATTTGGGTATGGTTATCTCGGGCAGCGGTTCACCGGGACCGGTGAAGCTGAGCCCGACACAGTAGATGTTGTTGCGGACTATGCCGGGAAGTTCGCCTGCATGTCTGATCCAGAGGTTGTAGTAGCATACGCCCCCCTCATAGCCGGTGACAGTCGCCAAAAGTTCCGGGTGAGCATCGGCATAGGCACGGGCCGCTGTCTCGGTCGTGAAGTAGAGGCAATCCTCCTCGCGCATCTCCTGACGTGTCGGACGCACGAGCCAGAAGGTGCTTCCACCGCGCTCCGGAGCGACCGAGGCCGAGCACGAGGCATCGGCGTATATACGCGCCGGACGGTAGACAGCCCTGAAGGCCAGTCCGGTCACAAAACGCCAGTCGCCAGCCTGCGCGTCGGTCACGGTGTTCTCGTTGGCATAGGCCAGAGTCAAGAACCTTGTCTCCGGACCGTCGGGAGCCGTAATAGCCATTGACTCGCTGAGTAACGAAGCTATCTGCGCCGATGAACCGAATGCCCCTGTATTGCCGCGCAACCGTGAGGCGCGGCTGTCGCCATACCAGCTGTCGAGCATCGCATCGGTCACATCCCCGGTCTTGAGCAGGGTGGAAGGCTCGATCACATAGTTGGTGGCCACACCGCCCGATGTTGTCTCGTCGCCGCACACGAGCAGAGCCGAGGTATCCATGCCCTCGGAGACGTGCTTGAGCGTGTAGGAGGGAGCGAGCATACGGTTTACGGGGAGCGCATGGGTAAGCGAAAGTGTCGCTCCCGTGGTGGAGTTGACGACATACTCAATGCCGAGGTCCGAACTATCGGCAAACATAAGGTCGATACGTGCCGCAACACGCTCAACCGAGACACGCGCCGCGAAAGCCGGATTGTCACGGTCGGAGGCTCCGTCGCGCAGACGTATAATCTTGCCGTCGTCGTCAGTGCGCTTCGCGCCGTTGAAGGCGGAGGCCATCATGAAGCGATAACACGCACCCGGGGTCTTGCCCTCGCGCCATGCTCCGGTTGCAAGCCGCACGCGCAGCTCTCCCAGGGTACGGACCTCGTCGCGTATGTCACCGGCATTGACAACCGCTATCACGCGGTGTGCGGCTCCCGGTGTGTAGCCGCTCAGCTGGAGAACGCAGCTCACGCCGTCGGCCTCACGCTTCAGGTCAGCAGCCGAAGCATGGCAGCTGAACAATAGCGGAGTCGCGGCATCGGAATCAAGTCCATCACCCGGATCATTGTATATGAAAAGAGTTATGTCCTCGATGTCATTCTCCTTGCGCACTCCATCCTCACGGCCATCACCCTCCTCGCCCGGAGAGGGATTGGAGCGCGACTGCGGAGCCACGGCCACCGTGAGCTTCAGATAAGCTCCGGCAGCATCCGGCTCCTCCCCTCCCACCGTGCGACGGTCGTCGCAGCCGGCAAGAAGGAGGGAAAGGAACGCAAGTATGAAAGCATATGTAATTCTCATTTCTAATTCAGTTTCTGATTCAACCTACGGAATGTATCAGTTGAATTCTTCGTTCTGGATTCGTTTTGACCATGAGAGCACGTTGATCACCACCTCGCAGTATGCCCAAGTGTCTCCCTTCAGTATGAAGTCGAGATGATAGTCATACTCGCGGTCGAGATATTCCTGCGGACTGTAGTTATACAGCTCATAGGCCGTGCGTCCCTGTGCCAGGATGTAGGGGAGGTTGATTGTGGCCACATCCTTTCCGGTCTTGACATTGCGGATCCGGAGAGTGGCGCAACGGTCGTGGTCGTCGTGGTGCATCAGACGGTTGAACATCACGTTGAAGTGGGCGGTGCGCTGTATCTCCGCGCCACCGTCACCGTCGCGGGTTGAGCGTGTGTCCTCGGTTTCGACTCCGTCGGCACTGAACTTTGTGGTCCATGAAGCAAACGGGGTGTAGAGCAGGTCGTTGCCCGGCAGCAGGCTGTTGTCGTGACCGACGGCAGCGTTGTTGTCGGTGATTGTCACCTCATAATCGCTGTGGTTTACGTTGGCCGGAAGTTCCAGCTGACGCAGCGTTATGTTGAGGTGCTTTGTGTCGCGTATGAGCGACACTGTAGAGTGAGTGGCACGGTTAGCCTCGACAGTGACATACTGCTCCTCGACCGGGTAGATGGAATAAGGCGCTTTCGAGACATGTATGTCAGGCACGGCCGTGCCGTCGGTCGGCTCGTACGACATCACCTTGAGCGTGTGCCAGAGGGTGTCGAGCGGCGCGCCACGGTGCTCCACGGAATGAAGCCCCGTCGCGGGGTCGGCCGTGGAGGCGTGGTCGAGCGTTATCGTAAGGTCTTCCGCACGGTCCGGTTCGGTGCGGCGGTATTTCGCTCCGGCGGCACCGAGAGCATCATCCCAGTCCTTCTGCATGGCGACCGCCTGAAGACGGTACTTGCCGGGACGCAGCTCACCCTCGGCGAAATGGATTGAATAGCCATAGGAAGAGAGCGGACTGTCGCCGTCGCTGTTCGATACGGATTTACGAGCCACCATGTTTCCCGCCTCGTCGTAGACGTAGAGGGTGACATGCCCCACATGGTCCTTGAACAGGTCGGCGCGGACCGTATTGTAATCATAGACGAAACGGACATACAGACCGGTCGGACAGTCTTTCATGTCATCCTCGATCATGGTGCATGAGGCACCCGCCAGGGCTACCGCCCCGAGCATGGCCACGCTGTATATTTTGTGAAGTAAACGGTTCATCTGTTTAGGTGCGAGGAGTATTGGTTGTTGTGAGGAGATTGTGTTGAGATAATGGGGTGGAGAGGATAATGTGTTGAGTCGAGAGGATTCAGTGTTTGATAAGTTTTTTAGAAAGCGGGCGCCGCCGCAGTTGACGGCACCCGTATTCAGAGAACAGTAAGTTTCAGTCAGACCGGAGTTCCAATCACAAAAAGTGTTCTTATCAGAACTCGTGACGCTGTGTGCGCTTAGCCCAGGCGAGGATATTGACCTTGAATGAGATCCACTGCTCGGTCTTCTTCTCGTCGTCGGGAGTGCTGACATCGGCAGAGGGAACCTCGGGTTTGCCGAGACGGTTGAATGCACCTACTGTCACGTCATACCAGTTGTTGCGGACCATACCGTAGCGGCCGAGCCACTTGGCAGCGTCGAAACCGGGATACGCCTCGGCTGTGTTGGTTGTGTTGGCAACCGTGAGATCAGCGGGGTTCCATGGTGCGAGGTCGTTGATGTCGTTGAAGTCCACACCTGCGAAGTGCTTGAAGCGGAGATCGTAGTAGTTCACACCACCCTTGTACTCGGCGATTGCGTAGTAGCTGTTGGCATCGGCGATCACAGCTTCTTTGGTATCCCATACGGGTGCTGAAGCGAACGCGTCGTTGGTCTTGAATGTCACATCTTTCAAGCGACGGTAGCCGTCGTTGTCGCGGACAAACTTCAGGTCAACATACTGCTTGTAGTTGCTGTCGTCGATTGTCACGCTTGTGTTGGGCTTGAGTGCCTTCTTGATTGCAGTCTGGAAGCTGACATCGTTGAGGATGAAAGCACGTGTGAAGCTCTCGGCCTCCTCTGCGCTCTTGTAGATTACGGTCTGAACGTCGTTCACAGTCCAGAAGTCGGCAGCCTGACCATCGTTGTTGACAGAGAAGGCGACTTTCACAACCGCACGGGTAGTGTGACGGTGGTCCTGAGCCTCGACGTTGAACGTGTTCTCGTGGCAGTAGAGAGGAGTCTCACCAGCAGCGATGAAGTTCAGAGTTGCGGCATCGGTAGTTGTCACGAAGGGGTTGGCCTCACCTGCACCGAGGGGAGCGTAGTGCGGGTCAACACACCAGTATGTGCGGTAGAGGTTGAGCGCGGGCTGGATAGAGGTTGTACCCATCACGGCAGTACCTGCGAAACGACGGCCGCGTGAGCCGTTGGCATAGCCCATGAAGTCGTTAGTGCCCATGTTGCGGACAATGTATGAAGTCGGCTCAGTATTGTCGAGCGCCCACTCCACGTTGCCGACCATCTTGAGGGTGCTGACAACATTACCTGCGTCATCCTTGAGCGTCACGCCATCAGCCTCGATGGCGAGGGTAGCCTTGGCAACGGCACGCTCCACGAAGAATGAACCTGCGGGCGATGCGATAGCTTCCTCGCGTGTGGGCTTGAGGATGTTGGTAAGCTCAACGAGTGTGATAACGTTGGTGAGAGCGGGAGTTCCTACAGTACCGCCTGCCACAGTCGAGAGAGGCGCGTTGGTCATGAAGAAGCCCTTCTCTGTGCCGGTTGTCACGATGAAGTTGCTGTCGGTGATCTTGCCGTTGAGAGCGGCGAAGTTTCCGGTAAAGGGAGTTGCCTCACCTGCGATGGTGAAAGAGCCGTCAGCTCCTACGGTGCCGACACCCTTGTAGTTGAGCATCACCAGACCGAAGAGACGGCCTGTCTCCACTTTCTTCACCTGAACGGCAGTGAGGTATGAAGTGGTGATGTTGTCATTGTCGGAGTCACCTACCTTACGGTCGAGTTCGAGAGTATATGCCGAATGGAAAACGGCACCGGCCTCGTTGTCACCGCTGAAGAGGAGAAGCGCACCGTTCGACACGCTGTATTCCTCGGGCAGACCGTCGTTGAAGTCATCGTTGGCGGCACGGGTGCCGGGAGTTGTGGGAAGGTTAACCGATACTGCCATATAGCCGTCGGTTGTCATTCCGTCGCCGCCGCCCACGTAATCGGGGCCGTCGTTCGAGCAAGATGCCATCACGCCGACAGCAAGTGCTCCAAAAAGAATCCTGTTAATTTTCATGTTGTTGTTTTAATTTATTTTCTATTTTGGTTTTCAGTTAGTTCAAGCAAGTCTCCCCACAATCTAAAGCCTAAAACCTAATATCTAAAGCCTAACCCCTAAAGCCTAATCCAGAAGAGCCTTGTTCTTAGCGGCCTCGGGCAATGCTCCGGCAGCTTCGAAATGGCGGCGTGCGGCATCGAGGTCACCGTTCTGAGTGGCTATTATGCCACGCGCGTTCTCGGCCTCGGGGCTGTTCCCTGCTTTTGTCAAGAGCTGGGAAGCAGTGTCATATTCCCCACGGCTTATAGCCGCCACCGCCGCGTTGAGGTTGGCCACCGGACTGTCGGGATAATATTCGAGAGCCGTAGCGATGGTCCGGTTGAAGTCGTCGGAACCCTCAGGATAGAGACGAGCCACGCGGAACATCTGGTTGAGCGACATCAGTTGCGGTGTCTTGAGGATAATCTCGGCGAGCTGTTCGTCGCTGGCCGGCTTTAGACGGGTGCTGATAGCGAATTTGGTGGTACGGAGAATAGGGAACCATTCAGGCAGAATCTTTGAGCGGTAGAGCTTCGCGAAACGCGGGTCGGTCTTCAGACGACGTTCCTTGGCATCGTAATCTGCGGGACCATAGGCAGGTTCGTCGATGAGCGCGAGCAGGTCGGCACGCTGGGTGTCGGTTATATCGGTCGCGTCAACCACCTGACGGCGGAATTCCTCCCAGTTTTCCGGCACCGCGCTGTATGTGCAACGGTCAGCGGGAAGGCTGTATTTCTCACCAATGTACTCTGCAAGAGCACGCGAGCGGTTGGTGGCGAGGAAATCGTTGTGGGTGTAGGGTGACTCGGGCGACGCGTAACCGCAGATGTCAATGCGGGCAATCTCCACATTCGGGTCTGTGGTGGCGTAGCGTATCGAGTCATCGATTATGCGGAGCTGGGCGCGGTTGTCAATCCGCTGTCCGTTACGGCACTTGTAAGGCTCGGCGTGAAGCTCGGTACGGTCCACCTCAAACTGCACGCGTGCGTGTCCCTCGTGAATAGCAACCGGAAGTTCCGTGACCTCGGGAGTCATGAAGGCCGGGCGCATGTTAATGACCGGGTTGAGGTTTATCGGTTCGGGCAGACCGGCGGCACGTCCGGCGGCACGTCCGCAGCCGCAAGTGTCGGTAAAGAAGCGGAGCGTGGTGCGCGTGTCGTACATCCAGCGGCTGAAAGGGACAGTCGCGCTATAGGCCACGCTCTGCGGCTTGCCGTTGTCGCGGCGCACCTCCGCGGCTATCGTGTAGCGCGACAGCACGTCACGGCTAAGGCTTCCACGCTCGTAGGCATAGTGCATGTTGCGGCCGTTGACCAATATGGAGGGGAGGTCAACGCTCTGACCATCAGATCCTTCAATTACAGGAGTGACAAACACCTGACCGTTGCCCCCCAGATGCAGGGAGTCGAGATTTATGTCGGCGGTGACACGCACCTTGTCGCCGGTGCGTTTTATGCTCTTGTTGACCGGATGCAATGTACCGGAGAGCATGGCCGCGCTTACCGCCAAAGGAAGGAGCGCGGCGAGGGATATCATAATCCGTCTCATGTTGTTGGGGTGTATCAGAAAAGATAGATGAAAGAGAGTCCGAGTTTGGTGATTCCGGCATAATTGCTGTCGCCGGTGCGGAGTTTGCCGCCGCACTCGCCGCAGGCAAACTTGTCGAAGTGGGTATAGACGTATCCGACACCGACCTCGGCCTCAAGGTTCCAGTGACGACCGAGAATCCATTGGTAACCGTAGGTGAAACCGCCGCCGACGTAATAACCCTGGTAGCGGCTGTCGCGGACCTCGCGGGTCAGATTGTCACCGCCGAAGAAAAATCCGGGAATAGGAAGGTTGACGTTGGCTGCGTTGTACTGGCCTCCCATGGCATGAACACCGATGAAGTGACCGTTGAAGCGCGAGCAGGTCCACCAGCGGTACTCGGGCATGAGCAACCAGTGCTTTGCCTTTCTCACACTGTGCGAATCGCTGTCGAAGCTCCATGCGTTGAGTCCGTAGACCAGATTGATTGTGGAGCGGGGGCCGACACCGACCTCCAGCCCGAGGTTAGGGGTCGTGGTCGCGTCGTAGAGCAGATTTGTCTTTACCGCTACCTGGGCATGTGCGCAGAAGCCTATGGCCAGGATAGCCAACAATGAATATATGATTCTCATCGTCGATTAATTGATTGATAAAAGTGCGTATAGGTCTTGGCAGAGATACAGGGGTTATTCTCCTGTGTCTTCACCTTTCGATTGTTTTATTGTTGTTTTCTGATTCTACTGTCAGAGAGTGTGTGAATGCCGGTCGAGGGAGCAGCATGTTTGCGTGATTCAAAAATTGCAGTTAGCGTCGTTCGAATTTTGTAATAGTTCCTTCGATGCGGATTCGGAGTGCAAAATTAATAGGAAATCGGCCCTTTTCAAATATTCCTATAGTTAATAAACGTTAAATTTTAATCAAACCTATTGCATTTGTCGTATTTGTACGGGCGGTATAAACATTTATGCAATAAAATGACCCAATTTTAACATTATGATAATAGGGTATGAATTTAACCATATTCTAACGGTATTTTACCAACATGGATATAACAATCCATGTTTTACTTTTCTTTATTTGACAAAGGCGGCGCAGATCTCACCGACCCGCGCCGCCTTTGTCAATATTATGCCCCTACTGCAGCCCGATAGGACTTATAAGACCCATCGGCCCTATAGGACTTATAGGACTTATAGCCCTCCTAAAGCCTAAAGCCTAAAGCCTAAAACCTAAATCTCCTGCCAGCTGCAGTTGCGGAGCTGCGGGCCGGAGGTGCCCATTTTCCATGTCTTGTCGAAGTCGAGACCCTTGAAGGAACTCTGGTCGGTAAATTTGGATGCGCTGACCTTGGTCGCACTCGGCCAGCTGCTGCCGGTGCCGTCGAGGTAGTAGAGCGACCCATGGTCAAAGAGCGAGGCTGACTTGTGCGTGCCGATGGCCGCGTTGCCATGCTCCACCTTGCCGGAGTTCACACAGCGGTAGATGTTGGTCATATGGTCAACGCAACCTACTATACCACCTGAATCATGGCTCTGTTTCGGCTTGACAACTCCTGTATTGTAGCAATCCTGCACATCGCTCTTGTTGCCCTCTTCCTGATAACCGAGCACACCTCCTACGTATGATGAGCTGTTGCCGGAATCGATCGTGCCGGTGTTGCAGCACTCCGACAGCTGGACGTTCCGGAATGAATTGGTCAGACCCGTGCCAGTCGGGTCACCGCCCATCGAACCGGCCACACCGCCGACACCATGGAAAGCTCCCGTACCGGTTATGTCACCGTGGTTGGCGCATTGTGTTATGGCTGTGCGGAAGTTGGTGAATCCGGCTATGCCGCCAACACCCGATGAGGCGGAGTTGGAACTGCCGCCAGAGGCGGTCACTTTCCCCTGGTTCATGCAAGCTGTGATGAGGATGCCGAGAGCCTCATCGTCAGGGAATGTCTTGTTGGCGTCGTTCACATGGGCGCGACCTACTACACCGCCGACATGAAGAGTCCCGCTGACCGGAGCGGTATTGACACACCAGCGTATCTCGACATGATTATCGTCAGAACCCAATGTCTGGGGAACACGCTGCACATATCCAACCACCCCGCCGGTGTTGTCGCCACCGGTAATCTTAGCATAATTCACACAATCGTGCATCATTCCGCTGAACGAGGAATAGTACCAGCCTACAATGCCACCTACTCCGTTCGAGTCGGGGCAGTCGATTGTGCCGTTGAAAGTACAGTCTTCAACAGTGCAGGAAGCGTTGTAGTTGTCAACCTTGCCGATTATACCGCCTACGTATTCAGTACCGTCAACGCGGCAGTCGGCATGTATATATTGCAACTTTGAGCTGACAAGACTTCCGGCAACTCCGCCGACACAGCTCTTACCCTTGACCACGCAGCTGTACACTGATGTGAAGCGCGAAACTTCCGGCACCCGGATATGGGCACCGTTCTCGGAGAAGTCGAATTTGTCGTTGCCCTGCACGGTCGAGGTGGTGATGCTTCCGAAGAGACCTCCGGTATTGTCTCCGCCGGTGACTTTCATCACATTATCGCCGCCCGATGTCGATGCCACGTCGCCGACAAGAATCGGCGAGACGTTAAAGATACCGAGCATATCGGCATAGCCGATGAAACCACCTGTGCATGAGCCGCTGCCCGTAACAGGCACGTTTATCTTAACCTTGCAGTCAAGTGTGAGCGAACCCCACCAGCGGCCGGCAAAACCGCCCACATTGTTGCTGCCCGATACCAAGGCTGCCGCGTCATCGACAGCCACACGGGTCGAGAGGTCCTCACCTTTGATTGTGAATGTACCGTAATTATTATAGACATTTCCGAACAGACCGCCTACGTCATCCTTTCCGGCTACCACGGAATAGACGCGGCAATTGTCGACAGAGACATTGTCAGAGACCACGTATCCTATCAGACCGCCGACATTACATGCCTCAGCACCTCCCACCGGACAAAGCACGCGCACATTTTCCAACATAACTTCCGAGTCATCGGCCCACCCGACCATGGCACCGATTCCTGAGCCGGAGCCTTCGATGATGCGTATATCGGAATCCTCGTTCGTAACCTTATGTTCAAGCGTCACGCCACTTATAGATACCGCACCCTTGGTGTGACCTGCCACCCCGCCAACACGACTGTGGCCGGATACTGAGAAATGATAATCAGGAGTGGTAACATCCGAAACGGAGATGTCCCCCTCTGCCATTCCGACGAGACCGCCCAGATCGTTGTAGCCGGATATGGCCGAAGAGAGCTTGATCTGCGTTATGTCGAGATTGCCAGATGTGAAATGTCCCACAAGTCCTCCGATGTTGTTACCCACCTCGTCGTCGCCCTCAAATGTACCTGAGAGCGAGATGCCGCTCAATGAGATGCTTCCCGAAGCGGTTCCGGCCACTATTCCGGAGTCGCCGTAGAGGCCTGAGACATTCACTCCTGTGAAAGTCAGGTTGCTTACCGAAGCTGTTCCGCTGAGCCTGGTGAAAAGGCCGAAGCCGGTATCGGAGCTGTCGCGGCCGCTGCCACGGTAGTAGAGGTTACGCACCTCGTGACCTCCGCCGTCATAGTAGCCCGCGAAGGCCGCACCCCAGTAGCCGCGCCCGGGAGCGAGGCTGCTCTGGTCGGAGGGGGTTACATCGCCGGTCTGACGGAAAAAGAGACCTGCGCCGTTGGTCTTGACATCGTCGCCAAGGTTGATGATGAACATCTCGAAATCGTCACTGTCGGCTATGATATAGGGATCGGCCTCTGTGCCGGAACCGTCGAGCATGTAACCGGGCAGTATAATCGACACCGAAGCAAGCTTGCGGTCAGCGAAAGTTGCGAGGAGCCGGCCGGCGATCGCACGACCTGAAGCGGCCCGCATGGTCATGACATACTCTCCGTCGGGCAGTTCATAGCCGGACGGAATGCGCATATGGAAACGGTGAGTACTCTCCTCCTCCTCGACCGAAGCACGGAAACAGTGAGTGAGTCCGTCGGCGGCTATAAGGGCAACATCGACTTCGGCGGTGCCATCGGGCAACGCATAATGCTCGCGTGCCACGGAGAATGAGCTGACCGTGCATCCCTCGCAGTCCTCAAGACCGGGACGCACACCCGGCTCAATGGGTTCGTCGGAGCAACCGGTCAACATCAGCCCCGACAGGATGAGCGCACATGCGCCCAATCTGAATATTTTTGTTTTCATTTTGATTTTTTATTGGCGAGAAATCTCGGGGTATCACGAGATTTCTCGAGATTCATCGGGATTTCTCGGGTTAACCCGAGTTATTTCACTCTCTCATCTCCGACCAGGCCGGGACCGGGAAAGTATTAGTGGCCGAGGAACCGAACCGCCAGCGGGCGGATTCGGACGTGCCGACATCCCACTTCTCATCGACTCCCTTGTAGAAGGTCGGATTGGTCACGTCGGCATCTTTCATGAGCCAGATTCCATATGTCCTCAAGTCGTTGGCCGTCTGGTTTCCTGCCGATGGGTAGTAGATTGCATATGTGCAGTCGCTGTAAAGGCCGTCGAGACGGTCCCAGCTGCACCAGCTGTCGAGCGAGAGCATACGCCAAGCCTTGACGTTGTTTCCGGCTTTGCCGATGAATGGCTGTCCGTTGGCGGGACCGCCGGCGGTATTGAGACAGTCGCGGATTATGCTGTTGTCCTGGAGACGGCCTACGAGTCCGCCGACATCGCCCGACGCCGCGCTGATTCTACCCGCATTGATGCACTGGGTGATAAACACGGCATTCTCCTCAAACTCCATGCACGACTTGGTTATCGCGTTCAGACCGCCTGCAATAGAAGCCAGAGAACCTGCCACCACAAACGGAGCCGCCGCACCCCCAGACAGCACTATGCCGCCAATCGAGGCCGCCGTGCCGACTATAATGCACACGCCGCTCACTACCTGATGGATTATCTCGTTGGTCTTGTGTACTTTCTCCAGATAACCGGCACGTTCCTCGCGGGTAAGGTTGATTTTCTCGTTGAAGGCGAGTTCACCGCCGTCGCTCTCGTAGTAACCGAGCGTCGATTCGAGCTGACCGAGATAGCCGTCGGCGAGTGCCATGCTGTCAAAGCCGCCGCTGGTGTAGGTTGCAGCCGCACGCATCGACTTCATCTTGGCCTTTATTTCCTCGTTGACCTTGACGCTCTTCTCGTTGAGCGTTGCTTCAAGTTCGGCCACCTCTTCCTCCTCTATCATCTCGTCAACGCCCATGCCCCAGAGCACTGTGTCAGAAATAAGCAATCCGGCATCGGTGGCAACCTCTGAGAATCGGAGGAAGTTCTTCAGCGTCTTGCTGGCTGCGGCAATCGGGTGCTCGGTGATGGCGAGCAACGGGCCTACGAAGCCCATAACGACCTCCATCGAGCCGATTACGCATTCGGCTATGTTCATGGCAGTCCATTTGCGCGGATCGCCGATCTCGCCGACAATTCCCCCCACCGGACCTTTACCTGTGGAACTGATCTCGCCGAAATTGCCGCAGTAGTGTATTATAGTATTGTTTCCGGCAAGAGCAACGATGCCGCCGAGGTGCGACCCGCTTCCGGTGAGCTTGCCGTAGTTGTGGTTGAGGGCGATTGAACCGAACTGTGTCTTGCCGACAATGCCCGATACATAGTCCACGCCCGAAACCTCACCGGTGTTGATGGAGTTGTGGGTTACAGCGATGGATGTGCATCCGGCAATTCCGGCCACATATCGGTTTCCGGTTACCGGGCCGGTGTTGTAGACGGCGTATGTTCCGGCCTGGGCCTCGCCCATGATGCCGCCCACGCAGTCGGTGCCGCTCACCGTTCCCTCGTTCCAGCAGTAACGCGCAACTACATTGTTGTACATATAAGCCTCGGCATCGCTACCCTTTACGCGGGTACTGCCTACGAGGCCGCCGACACCGGCGTAACCGCTCACCTGGCCGCTGTTTGACGATGAGGTGAGGGTCGCCATACCCGAGCCTCCGGCAAGACCACCGGCACCGATGCCGCTGTTCTTTGTGTCGGTGCCGTTGTAACCGGTAGCGCCCCTGATAATTCCGGCGTTGGAACAGGCTGTGGTATATAGCGAATCGCAAGTGCCGACAAGTCCGCCCGCGCCGGCATATGCCGCAGTGACCGGGGAACTGTTGGAACAGTCGCTGAAAGCCACGCATGAATACATTCCGGCACCTCCGGCGAGTCCTCCGGCATTGTACGAGGCGGTTATCTCATTATCTTCGGAGGAACAGTTCTGGAAATAGGCGCGGGTGTGCATGTCGGCAACCCCTAACAGTCCACCCACTGCCACACTGCCGTCACTACCCGTAATCTCGCAGCCGCTCACGTGACAGTCGGTCATGGTGACTATGCCACGGTCGTTGCCACCGACAAGCGATGCTCCGACAAGTGTTCCGGTAGCGAAGTTGCCGGATATGGCGGAATTGGTGAAGCTGACGCCGTCGAAAGCGGCATTGTGCACGTAGCCGAAAAGTCCGACACCCGCCGAGTTCGGACGGTCGATTATCAGTGTCGAGATTGCCGCGCCATGATAGTGTCCCCGGAATGGCAAAGCACTGCTCGCACCAATCGGCTGCCAGCCGTAACGTCGGTCAACCTCACGCGATGCCTGATACATGTCTATCTTTCCGGTCTGGCGGAAGTGGGTGTCGGAGGTGATGAGGGCATTCTTCTCCTCGCTGTTAACGGTCTGCGCAAGCTTGATGAGATTGCTGTAAGAAGTTATCTCGTATGGCTCCTCCTCGGTGCCTTTGCCGGGAAGTCCGATCTCCTCGTCGTATGAATCGAGAACCGCCACATGGCCGTCGGCGATTTCCACTCGGCTGCCAAGACCGAACTGTGCCACGTCAAACTCACCCTTGAGGTCGGCGAGTGCGGAATTTTCCTCAATGGGATATTCAAGATACATCAACCGGAAAACGCCGTCGCAGAGCCCGGTGTCGAGAGTGAGCCGGGAACGGTCGCCCGAACGGCGGTGAATACCGGTGCGGCGTATCAGGGAGCCGTCGGGAGCCATAAGTACCAATGTGAATTTCTCAGAATGGAATCCGGCTGTCTCCGGGCCGAGCGACATCTCGCGGACATCGCCCACGAACGTATCGCCGGGCAGCTCCGGTTCACCGTTGCCCAATGTGTCTTCACGGCACGACGCAAGAAGAAGCGCCAGGGCAAATGCAAGAACGATTTTGTAAGATTTTGTGTAAAGTTTCATGTAGAGTTTCATGAGTTGGGTAATTCCGTCACAAAAATAGCGCGCCTGTGTGTAAGGCGCGCTATTTTTGATGCGACAATTTTGCCGCAGCCATGCGACAATTTCATATCCTTCTATCAATCAGACTCTTTAGCAGCATGTGCAAGATTTCGGTATTGGGTTGGAGACATATCGAAATGGTCGCGGAAGGCCCGCTGCAGCGTGCGTGCGGTGCCGAATCCGAGACGTTCGGCAAGTGCTCCGACCGTCTCGGTCGAGTCGCTTTCGAGCACCCGGCGCGCCTCGTCAAGCCGGCATGAATTGATATAGGCGAGCACTGACATGTCGCGCTCGCTGCGTATGATACGCGCCACTTCTTCGGGAGTCACGCCGAGGTATGCTGCGAGTTCACGTCGGCTCAGAGAGGGGTCGGTATATGGCCGGTGTGTCATCATGTAACGGTCAAGACGTTCCATGTCGCTTTCCGGTTCCTCAGGTGCACTCTGTGACTGCGACACCACATTGAGCTGGTCGGCCTCGCGCAGACGCTCCACGAGCAGACGGTTCTTTTTCCGCTCGCGCCGGGCGCTGCGGTAACTCACGGCAAGAAGCACAAGCAGCAGAAGCGACACGCCTCCGAATCCCCATTTCATGAAGTTGTCGGCACGGCGTTGCTCGCGGTCAATCTCGCTGCGGTACAGCACCGTCAGGTCATGCAGTCGGCGGTCGGTCTGCGCCGACATAAGCGAATCGTGCATGGCGACATACCGAGCCGAAGCGGCGGCACTCTCGCGGTGGCGTCCCGCCTCGGAAAGGAGGTGAGCTTTGTCGCGGAGATCCACGAGATAAAACCAGGGAAAATCCCGGTGGGTGGCGAGCAATGTATCCAGAGCCGCGATTGCGCTGTCATAATCTCCGGCGGCGGCCCGTGAGTTTGCAAGCACCTCATAATAATGCTCGTATGCCCGCGCCGGAAGATATGGCAGAAGTTGCGCGCCGGCCTCGGAAAGCAACCGCTCGGACTCACTCAGATTATTGTCGGCAAGGGTACCGGCTGCCTCGAATGCCAGGGCCGTGACGGGAAAATGAGCCGTCGAGTCGCGCCACCCGCGTGACATCTCGCGGCGCACTGCGGCGGCATAACCCTGTGCGGCACTCCGCATCGTAGCGGAATCACCTGTAGCACGTGCAGCAATCCACCTCCATTCATCTATACTTGCAAGTGTTGAGAATTCTTTCAGTCCGGAGGTGGAGTCGGCCATCAGTGAACGTGCGGCACCAAGCTCGGTCAGCGCCCTGTCGGGCTGCGAGAGTTTGTATAGCATCTGACCGCGCACCCTGTGGGCTATGGCGCGGGCGAGACGGTTATCCTCCGCTTCGGCTTCCTGCTGCATACGCACGGCGAGAGTGTCGGCCTCGGCAAAACGGCTCTCGGAGAAAAGCTGGTCGATAAGCACATTGACCGCGGCAAAATAGCACACGTCGCGGCCATCGCGGGCCATACTGTCGACGATAAGAGTAAGTTCCGGCACAATATCGTCATCGGGAGAGAGATTGCGCAACGCCTGCGCCCTGAGCACGCGCCGCTCCGCGAGGTCCGCACCGCTGCCGGAAGTGGAATCACCACGTGCGCATGATAAAACAAACCCGGGAAGCATGACGGCCACAACAGCCGCCACGATAACCGTCACAATCCGAAGCACCGAAGAAACAGCATTCCTGACCTCCATACAATCTGATAACATAAGCTACTCTCCCAATTAAGAGTCTTTTCATAAAAAACAGAAAGCGAAAGTACAACTTTTTGACCACATATACAACCCGCGCTGTCATTTTAACCTACAAAAGTGCTGTTGTTACAACTAAAAACGTTATATTTGCAGAGACAACCACCAAGCGACGAATCACATGGCACGACAGCTATATCCTATCGGCATACAGACTTTCTCCAAAATCAGGGAGGGAGGGCTGGTGTATGTTGACAAGACAAGCTATATAGCACGGCTTGTCAGTACAGCTCAGTTTGTTTTCCTGAGTCGTCCGAGAAGATTCGGCAAGTCATTGCTGCTCTCGACAATAAAGGAGCTTTTCTCTGGAAAGCGGGAACTTTTCGACGGGCTGGATATCACTCATACGAATTATGCTTGGGAGGAATATCCGGTCCTCCACCTCGATTTTACCGGAAATGACTACAATGACCCTGATGGTCTGTACTCAAACCTCAACGGGCTTTTTGAAGGTTGGGAAGAGAAGTATGGAATAACCCGCACAGACCGTTCACTCTCTGAACGCTTCAGAGAGATAATCTTACGCGTCTGCGAACAGACCGGCCGTAAAGCTGTCATTCTCATTGACGAGTATGACAAACCCCTGCTGGAGACTGTGGATAATCCTGAGTTACAGCAGAAGTTCAGGAATACTTTACGCGGTGTGTACGGCAACCTGAAACGCATGGACCAGTACATACGTTTCGCCATGCTCACCGGCGTGACAAAATTTGGGCATCTGAGCATATTCAGCGATCTCAACAACCTCACCGACATATCCATGCGCAAAGAATATGCCGGAATATGCGGCATAACGACCGAGGAGCTTCATAAGTATTTCGAGACAGGAGTCAGTCATTTGGCCAAGGATAACAATTTGACGCATGAAGAAGTCTTCAGCCGCCTGCAGGAGATGTACGACGGATACCACTTCTCACCTACAAGATTTGTGGATATCTACAATCCGTTCAGTATTCTCAATGCCCTTGATTCCGGAGAATTCGGAGACTATTGGTTTCAGACCGGCACACCGACTTTCCTCATAAAAATGATAAAGGAGGGGAAAATGCCCCTTCAGGAATTGTCTGAACTGAATACCGGCCTGAATGCCTTGACTGACGTATCATTCGATCTTGGCAATTACACGGCGGTACTCTACCAGAGCGGTTATCTGACCATCAAAAAATACGATACGCGCTTCAACAGTGTCACCTTAGGATTTCCAAACAAAGAGGTGGAACGGGGATTCATGGAACAGTTGTTACCCTATTACACCTCACTTTCATCCCCAAAGTCATCATTTGAAATAAGTCAATTTGTCCTTGATGTATAATCAGTTACCCAACTGGCTATTGCAAACCTCAGAATTTATACTTAATTTTGTATCCTGTCAAAGCAGAAGGAATTGGCTCTATCAGAAAAGAAAATAGAATATGCACAATTACAATCTCGGTTTCATCTCTGACGAAGACATATATGCACATGTAAAGACCACCGTCGAGGCATACAGAAGGGAGATAACCCTCAATGAATTCAATGAAAATATCATTGACCCAATCAAGCTCACCTTCGATGCTAAAGTCTATGGCAAGACAATCCGTCAGGCTATTGCAGACGAGTGTTTCAGACAGATTGACAAATCCAATACAAACCGCATCGGATATTTTCATCAGAATATCTTCAAATATGCCGGTAATGGATGGATTGTTCCAAAAGCAGGATTTGATGTGGAAAACGACGAGTTGCACATCTACGTTGAGATGAAGAACAAACACAATACAATGAACTCTGCATCATCCCAAAAAACTTACATGAAAATGCAAGGGAAACTTTTGGATGATGACGAAGCAACTTGTTATCTGGTTGAAGTCATAGCCAAACGCTCTCAGGACACCACATGGCGCATATCTCTCGACGGCAAGCCTCGCGAACACAAGAAAATCAGAAGGATGTCCATGGATAAATTCTACGCACTCGTTTTCAAGGATGCAACGGCATTTTATAAATTATGCAATGCATTGCCTCAGATAATTGAAGATGTGCTGCAAGATAATCCCGGACTGGCTCTGCGCAACACAGTCTACGAGGAACTTACCAAGGAGCATACCGACATAATGACCAGCCTGTACCTATTGGCATTTTCAACATACGACGGATTTCAATTCTAAAGAATGAAGGAAACATCACGCATATCATTGAATAATTTCGCCGACCTGTGCGGAGTGTCAAGAGCAACTGTTGACAAATGGATTGCTAACGGGAAATGCCGGCTACATGTTTCGGACGGTACAAAATTTCTCATGGCAAGTGAGTTGACAGCATTCCCTGAAATATCAGGAATGATGGCCTCAACATGGGATGAAGAAAAATTGATACGACCCACAAGGAGATACACCTCCATCGAATTATTCGCAGGTGGCGGCGGTCTGGCATTGGGAATGCACAAGGCCGGATTCCATCATTTGCTTCTTAATGAATTTGACAAAGACGCATGCGCCACATTGTCGGCAAACATGCCGGATTGGAATGTTGTAAAGGGAGACATCCATGAAATAGATTTTATGCCATACAGGGATAAGGTTGACCTTTTGACAGGAGGCTTTCCTTGTCAGGCTTTTTCATATGCAGGTAAACGTCTTGGATTCGAAGAGACACGTGGAACTCTCTTCTTCGAACTTGCCCGCGCCGTCAAGGAAGTCCGTCCCAAGGTATTTATGGCAGAGAATGTCAAGGGTTTGCTGGAACATGACGGGGGAAGGACAATTGAGACAATCAAGAATGTCATTGACGAACTGGGGTATTCTTTAGTCGAACCGAGAGTGCTCCGTGCCATAATGTATGATGTTCCCCAAAAACGGGAAAGGTTGATACTTGTGGCTATAAGAAAAGACATCGCGGAAGATGTCGCATTCGAATGGCCATCAGTATGCACTGACATCAGAACCCTGCGTGACGCTTTCTATGCCGGAGAACTGTACGATACGGACGTACCGGAAAGCGAGGGACAAAAATATCCTGAAGCCAAACGTCAGGTAATGTCTCTTGTTCCTGAGGGTGGAGACTGGCGAGACCTGCCTGAGGATGTCGCAAGAGCATATATGAAGGGAAGCTACAATCTGGGAGGCGGGAAAACCGGTATGGCC
Organism: uncultured Muribaculaceae bacterium; assembly: GCA_910578385.1. GTDB lineage: Bacteria > Bacteroidota > Bacteroidia > Bacteroidales > Muribaculaceae > Lepagella. The sequence goes on from CAJTQV010000011.1 coordinate 98,028, forward strand.
AGACGTTTGGCCATGGATGAGGCCAGCCTGACTCTGACATGCGCACCCGCACAGAAACAGACAGAAAGATGTCATCCGATTGAGACACGTCCTTTGACCGTAAGGGAATATGCCAGAATACAGACATTCCCCGACAACTGGGAGTTTTGCGGCAATATGGGAGCGAAGTACAAACAGATTGGTAATGCCGTTCCTGTCAATCTCGCGTGGGCATTGGGACGTTCTTTGATAAGATTGTTCAACCAGATAAATGAAAAATTCCCGGAGTTATCTTCCGTTGAGCATACAGAAGGCTATATACCGGTAAACAGGTTACACGGCTTATTTGAAGGATGTGTGTGTGAGGACGGTGAATCATACCCGTCTTGAAACATCGGGGTGGATTCGTAAAAATATCTTAAATGTGGGGGCGCGGGGATATGCGGGCGCGGTTGTTTGCGTTTATTTGATTAATTTTGCAGTCTGAACCGCGAGGTTCGTCATGAAACATTGAATCCGCATGAGAATAGATTTGCTTACCGTTATGCCCGAAATGCTTGAAGCATTCTTCGGCTGCTCAATTCTGAAGCGTGCCCAAGACAAGGGTCTCGCCGAAATTGTCGTGCACAACCTGCGCGACTATACCACCAGCCGCCACCGCAAGGTTGACGATTACCCGTTTGGCGGCGAGGCCGGAATGGTGATGCAGATCCAACCCATCGATGCCTGCATATCCAAGCTGAAGTCCGAACGTGATTATGACGAGGTCATCTTCACTTCGCCCGACGGTGAGACCTTCGATCAGCCTATGGCCAACTCGCTCTCGCTGCTCAACAATGTCATAATTCTCTGCGGTCACTACAAAGGCGTGGACTGGAGAGTGCGCGAGCACCTCATAACCAAGGAAATATCAATAGGCGACTATGTGCTCACAGGCGGCGAGCTGCCCGGTGCGGTTATAGCCGACGCGGTGGTGCGCCTGCTCCCCGGAGTGATCGGTGACGAACAGTCAGCTCTCTCCGACTCGTTCCAGGACGGTCTTCTCGCTCCGCCGGTCTATTCGCGTCCCGCAGAATACAACGGCTGGCGCGTCCCCGACATCCTCCTCTCCGGCCATGAGGCAAAGATCGCCGAATGGCGCTACGAACAGGCCCTCGAACGTACCCGCCGCCTCCGCCCCGACCTTCTAAAGTAGGGACATCATATCAAGAAACGACGAAAGGATTAAGGTTTGAACATAAAAGATTATAATCCCGTGGCAGCCGCCGCGGCATTGCCGCGTGTGCTGTCGCGCACATTCTCAGGTGAACGACGGTCAAAGTCTCCGCTGCGCCGCGAGCTGGTATCGCTCACCCTCCCCATACTCATCGAGACCCTGCTGATCATGACCCTCGGCGCGGTCGATACTTTCATGCTCTCGCGACACTCCGACGAGAGCGTGGCGGCCGTAGGTCTCGCCAACCAGATGATTACCTTCACGTTCATCATATTCGAGGTAATCAATCTCGGCACGTCGGTGCTGTGCAGCCAGTACCTCGGTGCCAGGCTCCGCGACCGCATGGAAACTGTGGTCGGAGTCTCGCTCGTGATCAATCTTGTAATGGGAGTCATTGTCAGTGCTGTGCTTTATCTTTACGCCGCCGAGATACTTACCGCTCTCGGACTTGACGGCTCCATGCTCGCAGAAGGGACCGGCTACATGGAGATAGTGGGCGCGTTCGCGTTCTTCCAGGCGTTGCAGCTCACGCTCTCGGCAGTGCTCCGCTCGAACAACAAGGCGGTCTACCCTATGATGGTCATCCTCGTGGTGAACTGCCTGAATATCTTGGGAAATTACTCGCTGATTTTCGGCAAGTTCGGTGCCCCGGCTCTCGGCGTGCAGGGAGCGGCCATATCTACCGCGACATGCCGGATGGTGGCGATGGTGATTCTTGCGGTGATAGTGTTCCGCACGACGGTGCGCCGATTCCCGACACACATCTTCCGCCGCTGGCCACGCGAGGAATTCCGCAACCTCATGAAAATCGGACTTCCCTCGGCCGGCGAGCAGATGAGCTACAGCTGCTCGCAGCTTGTCATAGCCTACTTCATAACCTCGCTCGGCATGGAGGCGCTGGCCACACGCACTTACTGCGTGAACATCATCATGTACGTGTATCTCTTCTCGATAGCCATCTCCCATGCCGGAGCAATCAGCATCGGCCATCTTGTGGGTGCCGGACGCTGGGAGGGGGCGTATGTGATGGGACGCTACGTGATGCGCGTCGCCCTCATCTGGACACTGATATTCTCCATGTCAATCGCTCTTCTCGGCCCGACCATCATGACCACGCTCACCGCCAACAAGGAAATCATCGCGCTCGGCGTGGCGATACTCTGGATAGACGTGGTGCTCGAAATCGGAAGGCCGATAAACATACTCTTCGTGAACGTGCTCCAGGCCGCAGGCGACGTGAACTACCCCTTCTACGTCGGCCTGATATGGATGTGGTCGATCGCGGTGGTGTGCGCCTACTTCGCCGGAATAACGCTCGGCTTCGGCATAATAGGCATGTGGTGGATGTTCGCCCTCGACGAGAACATACGCGGCATTGTCTTCATACGCCGCTGGGAATCGCGCCGCTGGCAACACAAAGGCTTCACAATGACACAGTAAGGGCAGATTGACTTTCCAATTTCAAATGCCTTTCCGGTTTTTCATAACACTGAAAGGCATTTTTATGAGACGGACTCTTATTCCGCGTTGCCAAATTATCATATGTTAATATCTGTGTCAATTTGTTGCAAAATTAAAAAATAATTTCGATATTTGCGATGCATTACGTCATCGACGGCACATCAGGTTATAATTGCAGATTGTAAGATTAATCAACATTCGCTATGCTGACCATTGAGCCAAAGAAGGCCTGACCGCACACATCAACAACGCTTTAAGTAGCTGCTCAAATTAACGGATGACAGCGATTTAATTTGAACGGATATTTATGTGACATTCTATAACTTAACACCATTATTTATGAAGAGACAACACCTGAAACTGCTCGTTGCAGCCGGAATTCTCCCGGCTCTGGCAATCGGCGCCTCTGTCTTGCCACGGGGGCCGTGGAATCCGGAACGTGACGCCCGCAAGCTGGCCGCTCTCAACGGAGGCACAAACACGCTTGAGGTCAACAGATCGTGCGACGTACCGTTACCCCCGGGCCAGTCAATCGCCGCAAGCCCGGAAAAAGCTGATGCAACCGCCGCCGATGTCAACTTCATCGGAGTCGTAGGTCAGAACAATACATGGGATCCACCGTCAATCAGCGGTTTCTCGCTCGGAAGCACTTCCGACATAACAAATTACCTGCTTCCTGAGGATGAGAATGACTATACCTGGTCTCTCACGCGAGGCGGTTTCTATACCCCCGACGGGTATTACTACGCCCTCGATGCCAATAATATCTATAAGTTCAACATAAACGACTGGGATTCACGTATAGTCTCGCAGGTAGCACTCGACCAGTCTGTCGGTTTCCCGGTGGCGACCACCTATGATGCCACAACCGGTAAGGTTTACGGTTGCTTCATCGACAAACGGTATATGTCTCCCAACAGCTACTCCGTTGCGTCGCTTGACATATCGACAGGACAGGTGACCCTACTCAAATCTCTGCCCGGCGGTGAAAACGGCAAGGCATATGGTATAGCCGCAGACCCCAAAGGCAACCTGTATATCATTCTCAAATATGACACGAACAATACGGCGAGCTTTTATCCGGCTCTATATAAGGTTGACAAGACCACAGGCAACCTGACATACATAGGCTCTACGAATACAAATCTCCAGGCCAACTTCACCTCCGCAGCCTTCGACCATAGCACGGGCAAACTCTACTGGGTGCTCGATGCTCTCTACAACAAGTGCAGTGTCTACGAGGTTGACACTGCGACAGCCACATGCACGAAGGTATATGACATTCCGAACGGCTCGATGTTCTGCAGCGTGGCAATCCCCTATACAGCCACTCCGGCCGACGCTCCCGCGCTGCTGACGGACCTCGCGGTGAAGTTCACCGACGGCAACGGTAACGGCAACGTGACCTTCACCGTACCGACCGAGACTTATTCCGGCTCCACACTGACAGGTACCGTGTCCTACTCCATCAAGTGCGGAGATGCCGAACTCGCATCGGGCACAGCACAGGCGGGCGCAGCTGTATCGAAGGCCGTTGCCATCGCCGCACGCGGCGAGGTGACCGTATCGGTCACTCTCGATTCAAACGGTTCGAAATCTGTTTCCGAGATCAAGACCTGGTCAGGCAACGACGTTCCGGCCATGCCGACCGAGGCTGTCGGAACTGCTTCGGGCAATGACATCTCTCTCTCATGGAAGGCAAGCGAAATCGGCGTGCACGGTGGTTATGTAGACCCGTCGGCACTCACCTACAAGGTTGTTCTCCAGCCGGAAGGCAAAGTGCTTGAGACGGCTGTGAGCGGCACCACTCTCAACAAGACCCTCTCGCTGACCGAGCCCAAGAGCGTTTATGCCGAAATCATTCCCTCGGCAAACGGCGAGGTTGGTACCGCAGCTGTAACAGCTCCGTTTATTGCCGGACCTGCGTTCAAGCTTCCTTATTTCCAGAGTTTCTCCGACGCTGATTGCTTCGGCCTCTATACGGTAGTCGATGTAGCCGGCGACAATGCCACCTGGGCATGGTACGACGGCGGCGACGAGGCATACGCATATTGCGACTATTCGGCCGAGAATCCCAAGGATGACTGGTTGTTCACCCCTGCCCTGCATCTTGAGGCCGGAGTCCAGTACACACTCTCGTTCAAGGCATCGAGCCTCATGCGAAACGCTTTCAGCGAGATTCTTGAGGTCAAGATGGGTAACGCACCCACTCCCGCCGCTATGAATGTCACCCTGCTCGAAAGCGAGAAGATTGACAACGACGCCTCATGGTCATGGTACTACTATACTATCGGGTTGACCGTCGAGACCGCAGGCGATTACAATATCGGCTTCCACGCCATGAGTGCCGCCGACCAGTTCAAGCTCGCTCTCGATGACGTGCGCGTGGAGGGTTCACCGTTCGAGGGGCCGCTGCCGGTATCGGAAGTCACGGTTATCCCCGCTCCCTGGGGCGTACACAACGCGACACTCCGTTTCCGCCTGCCGACCGAGGCCAACAACGGCGAGGCAATCACTTCGCTCGTCAACGCCGAGGTTTATGTCAACAACCGCCTCTACAAGACAATCGAAAACCCTGCTCCCGGTTCGTTCCAGAGCATCACTCTCGAAACTGAGGAGGGTGCCAACAGCATCGACATCTATACCTCAAACGCCGCTGGACGAAGCATCGCCGCCCGCACCTCCGTGTACACCGGCGCAGACAGCCCCGGCGTAGCGACCAACTTCTTAGGACGCGTGGAGGGCAACACCATCCATCTGACATGGGACGCTCCGCAGAGCGAACATGGAGGTGTGCTCGACACCGAGAACCTCAATTTCGCAATCGGACGATCTGTGAACTACGGCGAGACCGAAGTGCTCTCTATCTCTCTCGGAAATGTGTATGAGTACACCGACACTTACGAGGCTGACTCACAGACGCCGATCATCTACTTCCTCGCAGCCCTGAACGAGCTTGGCGGAGGCAAGAGCGCGATTTCAAACTGCGTGATTGTAGGCGGAGACTCTTACACATTGCCTTTCGCCGAGACTTTCGCAAGCGGTTTCACCAGCTACAACATCTGGGAGAGCCAGGTTGTAGACAACTCCGGCACTGCATACTGGCGCATGTGGAACTCAGAGATTGACACCCGCGTCACGCCTTATGACTCCGACTTCGGAGCAATCTGCTTCCAGCCGGGCAAGGCAGGTGAGAAGGCCCGTCTCTTCTCAGGTTGCATAGACCTCACGACGGCACGTCACCCTGTGCTCGAATTCTGGTACAGAGGCAACGGCTCTGCCGGACAGAAGCTCGTGATCGAGGGTAATGCCGCCCAGCAGAAGTGGGAAGAACTTGCCGAGATCACACTCACCGGCGAATCCGACACATGGACCAAGGTGAAGGTATCGCTCAACCGCTACAATTACGTTGACCGCTTCCAGTTCGCATTCCGTGGCGAGGCTGCCAATACATCTAACATATATGTCGATAATATCGTGCTTCGCGAGGTTTACGACAATGACCTCACTGTCAGCCTCGGCACCCGCAAGAACTTCTACATGGGTGAGTCGCAGAATCTCAACGCCGAGGTTACAAACTGCGGTGAGAATACTTCGGGAGCATACAAGGTTGAATTCTACGCCGACGACCGTCTGCTCGGAACTGTTGACATGCCCGCCCTCGGTGTGGATGAGACAGCCACAGCTACGCTCAAACATGAGATTGACCTCGGCTACGACGACAACTCCACTCTCATGGCCCGCGTGGTATGGGATGCCGATGACAACCGTTACAACAACGAGTCAACAGCCGACGTTCGCAACCATCTCCCCCTCTACCCCGCTCCCAAGTCGCTGACGGCCACCGGAAACGCCGGTGCATACAGTTTCAACTGGGCGGAGCCTAACGCATGGGTTGAGCCTGCGGCCACACCTGTGACCGACGACTTCGAGTCATACGAGCCCTTCCTCATTGACGAGATCGGCGACTGGACAACCGTTGACGTTGATGGCGAGGATGGAACATTCGGTATCATCGGACTCCACTTCCCCCACCGCGAGGCAGCCAAGTCATGGCAGCTCTTCAACCTCTGGGCGCTCGGCATCGAAATGGCCGACGACGAGGTTACATGGCGCCCCAGCTCAGGTCACCAGTTCCTCGTGGCGTTTGCCGACAAGGACCGCCGTAACGACGACTGGCTGATTTCTCCGGTTCTTACCGGCGACGCGCAGACTATCTCGTTCATGACCCGCAGCCTCAACACATTCTGGTATGGCGAGGAGGCATTCGAGGTATATGCTTCGAAGACCGGCAAGGAGCTTTCAGACTTCCAGCTTGTATATTCAGGCACTGCTCCGGGCGAATGGACCAAGACATCTGTCGACCTTCCCGAGGGCACGATGTATTTCGCTATCAAGTGCGTATCGGAGGGCTACAAGTTCGCGATGGGTCTTGATGACATCACCTACATTCCCGGCACCGGAATGCCGCGTGACTTCGAGCTTACCGGCTATAACTTCTACCAGAACCGCAAGAAGGTCAACGACAAGGCGCTCAGCGAACTTTCATACAGCCATGCAGGCGCGGCCACCGACAGCTATGCGGTGACAGCCGTCTACACCACAGGTGAGTCTCGTTTCTCAAACGTGGTGAATCCTTCGGGCGTATGCAACCTGACACTTGCCGACGGCGTTACGGTAAGCGTGAACGGCCACGACATCGTGATAGAGGGTGCTGACGGCAAACAGCTTGCCATCTACACCACCGACGGCGTGACCCGCTACGCGGCCACCGGTACGGACGCTCCTGCCGTGTACACCGCCCAGCCCGGTGTCTACCTGGTACGCGTCGCCAACGCCACCGTCAAAGTCATCGTAAGATAACCGCGACCACGGCAAGCCAACACAAACCGTGCCGGGTTCAGGCCACTCCTGAACCCGGCACTTTTTTACCCCCACCACACATCCCGGTTTATCTGAGAGGTTTTTAGAATCTGTCAGATAAACCGGATTTTTTATGAAACGGGGCCTAAAATATGGCAAAAGGAACTGGGTCTATGTCTCGCCGAAAAACCAAAATGAATTTATCTCGGAATTGAAATCAATCAACCCCGAGATAATAGAGCTAAACAATTAGCGGTTATTACATGAATTTCTTGGTGCGGAGCAGGGCGAGGAAGGCGCGCGAGAAGTCTTCGTTCATGGCGCGGGGATAGCGGACATCTGTGAAGACCTGGGCAAGCGTCTTCTTGTCGTTCTCCTCGATAAACCGGCGGTTGGGAGCGTAGTCATCTTTAGCCTTGAAGAGTTCGATAATCTCCTCGTCACTGTCGGCGCGGTATCGCTCCTCATGCACCACGGCGCGGAGAGGAAGCCTCTCCGTCTCCACACCCTCCTCGGCCGGCCAGCCGAGCGTGATGCAAGCCACCGGCACACAGAGGTCAGGCAACCCGAGCACATCGGAAATCTTGTCGGCATTGTAGGTAACAGTGCCAAGGTAACAGGTTCCAAGTCCCTCGCTCTCTGCGATGGCGACAATCTGCTGCGCGAAGATGGTCGCGTCGGCCACCGCCGACATGAACGACAGGAAGTTGTCGTAACCAGGGTCGGCATCGCTCAATTCGCACCAGCGCGTGAAACGGTTGAAGTCGGCACATACCGTCAGCACGACCGGCGCACCAGTCACCATCGGCTGGTTGAAATGTGTCGGGGCAAGCGCGGCCTTACCCTCGGCAGAACGCGTCACCACCACGGAATACAACTGCATGTTGCCGCATGTCGGCGCACGCATGGCCGCCTCAAGAATCGAGTCGAGAAGTTCGCGGCTCACCTCCCGGTCGCTATATTTACGGACGCTGCGGCGCCCTGCGAATGATTGTATCATTTTAGGCGTTAGGTTTTAGGTTTTAGGTTTTAGATTTTAGGCTTTAGGGTTTCTTCGGGCTAATAGTCGGGTCAGAACATCGGGTCCCAGGCGGGGAGCAGGGTGGGCTTCTGGCTCAGGATCTCAAGCGTCTGCGGAGTGGCGTACTTCTTGTCAACCACAAGGCGGAACATGTACTCGTCAAACCATTTGTCGGTCATGATGAGGTGACCGCCGTTGGCGCCGTCGCCCCAGCTGTTCTCTACCATCCATTTCTTAGGCGTGCCCTCTGCATCCAGATCCACGGCCACGAGAGTCATGGCGTGTGAAGATGCACTCGCGAAGGTTCGTATGCGGTCAGCTTTGTCCATGCCGAATGTCGTACCCATCAGCGACTCATAGTCGAAGTTGTCGGGGTCAAGCAGACCACGGTCGCGGTCGAGGAACTTGCCCACATCGCAAGAGAAATACATAGCCGTGCTGTCCTTGATCGAAGCGATGGCCATCTTCTTGATTTCCTCGACGGGCAGGTTGACATATGTCCAGTTCTCACCATCGTACGAATGACGGTCATAGTCAATCTCATAGAGTTTGTAATACGGACGTGTGGGGTCATTCATAAGCATCACGTAGCCGTTGCGCAGGTCATTGCCGGCATACTCCTTGTAGAACTCCTGGGGAGTGTAGCGGCGGGTGGCCACAACCTTGCCGTCGGCATCCTTGCGCGTCCATGTGAACTCTGTCGGCGGTTCGCCGAGAGTGAGGGCGAGCATACGGTAAATCTCCTCAAGCATCTTCTGCTTGCGGGCGTAGACAGCCTTGTCTCCCTTCTTGGCGGCAATCATGCGGCGCAGCTCCAGACCATCCTCGCGGAGCTTGAGCGAGAGAAGGTTGTTGAGACGGCTTGTGTTCTCGGCCGAGAATGTCTCAGCCATCACCTCGGTGGGCACCACACCATACTTGGTGATGTTTTCCGACACGCCTGTGAACTGACCGCCGTCGCTGAGCGGATTGCGGAAAAGCCACTCCACCATCTTGTCATCGTCAGGACGCGACGCGTAGTCGATCATGCCTTGGAGGAAGAGGTTGGATTTCTCCAGCTGGTCGAAGAAGAAGTTGTAATTGTGCGACAGTTTGAGTTCGGCGAGGTTATGCTCGGCCATCATCTGCGAGCGGAGCACATTGAGACCGGTAAACAGCCAGCAACGGCCGGAGCGTTTCTGGTCGGTTATGCCACGGCTCTTCACGCGGTGGGAAAACTCGGTGTCGATAGCGTTGCGGTTCTCGGCGTTTACGGCGAGGATGTCGATTGAGTTACCTGCGATGGCGTTGCGCAAGGCACGGTGGTTAGGGTTCTCGCGATACGCCGTCTGGAGCTGGCCGAGGGTCTCGGCAGATATACCCTTGTCGGGCGTGGCGGCTACGGCAGGAATCGCGCCGGCCAATACGGCGGCGACAGCGGCGGCACGCCACAAAGAAAGTGTCTGTCTCATGATATATCAGATTTACAGTTGGAATTACGATTGTAGTTGTGTTAGAAACACATCTGTTGTCCCGTACATTCTCGATTGTGGTTCAACACCGCAAAAATAACGAATTTCCCCCTACCCGCCAAATCATTCCCACCGAAACCGTATGAAGCTAAGATTGCGTTTGACTTTAACTATCGGCCTTTTGGAATATTTTGGCAAAAGTATTATTTTTGTAGTTCGAGAACACCTGAAACCAATCGATATTGAATGAAACACCGCACATTGGCATACCTATCATGCTGCATAATCGGGCTGATTGGCCTGATCACGCTGTCATGTAGCCGCCAACCCGACGCCCGTCTGCTGCGTGCCGAGTCGATGATGAGCGACTCGCTGCCACAGGCACGCGCCATACTCGACAGCATCGACCGCACCTCGCTCAGCGAGGCCGACCGCAACCTCCGCGACCTATTGGCAATAAAGGCCGCAGACAAGGCCTATGTGAAGCATACAGCCGACAGCACCATCCTCCGGGTGGCGGACTACTACGGGCATCACCAATCCTCGGGCCGCTACCCCGAAGCCCTATACTACGCCGGCCGCGTCTACTCCGACCTCGGCGACTACCCGACAGCACTGAAATATTTTCAAGATGCTCTCGATGAGGTTGTGGAATACGAGCAGGATACATATGCGCGGCAGCTCGAAATATCAATTCTGAGTCAGACCGGACGCTTGTTAAACACGCTTAGACTTCACAAGGAGGCCGTTCCTTACCTAAGAAAGAGTATCGCAATCAGCAGACATCTTAAAGATACGCTTGCTGTCATATACGATACAGAATTATTGGGAGCTGTCACTATGCATCTTGAAAAATATCCCGAGGCAAAAAAATTGTTCAGAAACGCATTGAAATTGTCTGAACGATATCCTGACCTTGCAGCGCGCCAACGTATGTACATTGCAGTAGCAGATTTGAGCCAGGATAGTATCAGCAGGGCTGTCGATGAAATAAGAGGCGTTCCAGAACAGTTTCCGGATTCAGAGAAACCTATAGTCCTGGCATATGCCGCCAGGATATATCATAGTGCTGGAATTGTTGATACGGCCAGGATCTATGCCAAAGAACTATTAAAACAAGGAAGGTCGTCACATTGCAAGACTGGTTACGCAATCCTGTTGTCAAGAACAGGAATTGAAACATTGTCAAGCGACACCATATCTGATTACATAGAAAAATATACCGCAGATGTGGAGAACACATTGAAACGCAATGGAAACGTGTCCGCAATAATGCAGAACTCACTGTATAACTATACACTGAAAGAACGGGAAAAAGCCAAAGCGGAAAACCGCGCGAATTTAATGAAATTCTGGGCTGTCATTGTAACCTTCCTGCTCTTCACATTAGGTATTGTCCTGCTCTGGCTTAAGAATAAGAACAGCAGACAATACATTTCCTTGCTCAAATACCGAGAAATAATCTCAGAGTTGCTTGCACAATCGGAGTACACTAAAAAAAGGAATATAAATATACCGCAGCCGGACAGACAAGATCGGGTGGTCAAGACAACAGATGAGCCAGCAGCAGATATTGACACCTCCGGCTTATTGTACCCGGAAAAGTCCGATCTCAATAGTCTAAGAGACTCACTTATAGCAAATCTTGAACGTCTGCTTCAAGAAACTCCCACCCGGCAACATATTCCGGAGAGTATAATCTCCTCTGATGCGTACTGCAGAATGAGGGCGCGCTTGGAATCAGAACAAATAATACCAGACAATGACTTTTTGTGGGACGATATTGAAGAGGTCGTGTTATCTGTAAATAAGGATTTCAAAAGAAGATTCCAGGTCCTCGTAGGAAATAAATTCAAGATTACAGATTATCGTGTCGCACTTATGATAAAATGTGGTCTCTCTACAGCCGAGATGAGAATACTTGTGCCGATGAGCAAAGGTGGTGTGTCATCGAAAAGGATACGGCTGGGAGAGAAGGCATTTGATAAGAAACTGCCGACAAATGTAATAGACAGGCTGATTCAGCTTCTTTAACGTAGTATGTCAGCCAACAACCATTCTTGCGTATTCCTTGATTATCAATATATTGTAAAGTGCGCACCAAACGCGCACCATAATTTTTGAGTTTTTGAGGCTAAAATCATAATTTTGCCGCAGTTATCGTGTGAGTCCTTTGAAAGAACATGACGCATTCTAAAATTCCGTAGTTGACGGCATGCTTGAAATTCTCTTAAGGGTACACACAAAGTTAAACCTTAAAAGCGAGATATAATGAAACAATTTCCAAAAAAGTGTATTACTGCGTCCATGCTGATATGGCTTGCCTGCGGGGTATCAGCTGCGAATTTCGGGTCCTACGGTGTAACGCTGAATCCAATACCTATGACAGGTGCGGGATTCATTACCGAGGAAGATGACCTTCCCGGAAGAAGAACTCCGTCACAGAAAGTCCAGTGTACCATCGACGCGACAGCGGGCATCCAGTTCGTCGGGATGGAGAAGCCGGAAATCCTGACGTTCGAGATTTACGACCTCTCTGGCGCATGCGTGGCCGTGTTCGGTGACGAAGACTCATTCCTCGACTTCCTCTTCGCGCAGTCGGGCGAATACCAGATCCGCCTCGTCACCG
>CAJTQV010000012.1 GCA_910578385.1 uncultured Muribaculaceae bacterium
CACATGGACTGTCCCCTCCACCGTCTACGCCAAGCTTACCGGCGACACCACCAACTCCGCCGCAGCAGCCCTCACCGATGAGGAGCTTGCCGAATGGATGGCTCTTATCCCACTCGCAGCCGAGAAGAACATCACGTTCGTAGCGGCATAACAACAAACACAAAACACAAAACCAATATGGAAACAACCAAATCAAAAATCCCCGGATTCGTACGAATCACCTGCGACAAGAACCACTATCTCCATCACGTCGGCTCTGACGAATACCCCGAAATTCGCGACACCACCGTACCCGAATACCGCGCCGCCGAATGGGAGGAGATACCCCTGGCTGCGGTGCCGAAGTACACCGAGGCCGAGTACGCAGCAAAGACCGCCGAGCTGATACGCCGCCGCTACTCGCAGGATGACGAGACCGCAATCCTCCGCAAGTTCGCCGCCCTGTCGCTCGCCACTCCGGCAGGCCTCACCGCCGAACAGATTGACGACCACGCACGCCACGCCGAAGCCGTCATAGCCGAGCTCCACGAATACAACGACTACGCCGAAGCCTGCAAGGCCGAAGCCCGCGAGATACTGTCACAGCCACGCGACGCGACGCAGGAAGGAGGTGAGGCGTGATGGAAGAGACTACTAACAATGTATTCTCGTCGATGATGGCATCCATCGGAGCGACCATCGCGGGATTCTACGCACACCTCGCACCATGGCTTTTACTTGGCATGGTGCTTGTGCTGACCGACCTCAGATATGGAATACTCGCCGCCAAGACACGCGGCGAGACAATCCGCACTTCGCGTGCGATGCGGCGCACCATCAACAAGATGGTCGATTACCTATGCTGGGTAACGGTGGCCGAGGTGTGCAGCCGGACGTTCGGGGTGACAATCGGCGTTCCGGTCGTGAGCCTCGCGGTGCTTTTCATCATCTACGGCATAGAGCTGTCGAGCTGTGTGAACAACTACCTCGAATACAAAGGCACCAAGAAGAGGTTCAACTTTTTCAAGCTGATCGGCAAAGAGGAACTGCTGGAGGACAAGCCCGACGGCACCGTGGAGGAAGTAGAGGAACGCGAACTAATTGAAACAGAAATCAACGTAAACAAAAACGATTATGGCAAAGATTGAAGTACTTTCACCTTTCATCCTCAGCTTCGAGGGCGGATATGTGAACCATCCTCTCGACAAGGGAGGAGCGACAAACAAAGGCGTGACCATCGCCACATGGCGACAAGTAGGCTATGACAAGGATGGTGACGGGGACATCGACGTAGATGACCTCAAGCTCCTGACCGACGCAGATGTTGTCAACCGCGTGATGAAACCTCACTATTGGAACCGCTGGAAAGCTGACCAGATAAAGTCGCAGAGCCTCGCGAATATCCTTGTTGACTGGGTATGGGGTTCGGGAGCGCACGGCATCAAGATTCCGCAGCAGCTTCTCGGAGTGACCGCTGACGGCATTGTCGGTCCGAAGACACTGGCGGCCCTCAATGCCCAGGATCCGCGCACATTCTTCAACCGCATCAAGGCGCGTCGGGTGCAGTTCATAGAGGCAATCATCAAGCGCACGCCGTCACAGGCCGTGTTCCGCGCCGGATGGCTCCGTAGGCTTGACAGCATCAACTTTGGCAGTCTGACGTATAACAACGGCAAGGTCGCGACATTTTTAGACAATCAATGATGGATATGTACAAAGACCTTAAAGGTTGGCGTTGGTGGGCGTGGATGGCCGTCAATCTCGCGGCCATTGTGGTTGCGATGGTGTTCGCCAACAGCTGTTCCCGAAAATGCGTGCCGGTCACGGTGGAGGATGTGCGCACGGTCACGCTCCGCGACACGGTGGAGCGTGTGCGGCTCCGCGTTGACTCGGTTCATGTCCGCGACTCGGTGATTACCGTCATACGCGGCGACACGGTGCTGACCGACCGCTGGCACACGGAGTACCGCGACCGCCTCCGCGTCGATACGGTCGAGAAAGTCCGCACGCTGACCGAGTACCGGACGCGCACGGACGTTCAGACCGTCGAGGTGGAGCGGAAGCGACGCTGGTGGGAGACCGCGCTGTTGTGGTGCGGAGGTGTGGCAACCGTCGCCGCCGCCGTGATTGTTTTCGTGAAGTTGCGGAAATGAAAGCCTTAAACAAAAAACGCCGTGTGAATCCTGCGACTCACACGGCGTTTAAATTTAGAACGGCAGGTCATCGTCTCCTGCTGACTGCGCTGTACCGAAGTCTGCGGCGGGATGTCCGGTGACACCCATCGCGTCAAGTGTCGGGGTGGTTGAGGGCGTTGGCTGAGGTTGCGCGGGTGGGACGGAAACGGGCGATTGGCCGGATTGCTCCATTTTCCATGCTGAGACCTTTGTGAACCACTTGCCTTTCCATTCACGTGAGTCTATCTCGACATGCACCGTGACGCGTTGCCCGACAACCGGACAAATCTCGTCGAGTTTCTTGCCGAAGATATTTATGCACACTTTCTTGGGATACTGTCCCTCGGTATTGAGGATGAAGCCACCCTCGCGCCACTCCTTGTTTGATGACTTGCTCACGCCCGTTTGTACGGGCAGCACTTGTTCGATAATTCCTGTTATCTCCATATTGGTTGTTATGTGGGTTGGTTGTTATTGCTTCAGATGTTGATTTATCGCCTCCAGCACCTTGCTATGCGACTTATACACCTTGCCGTCAAAGAGGTAGTGGGTGTAACTGCGCCCGAAAGTGCCGTCAGCCTTTTTGATGGTATGCACACACTTGCTGATAGGCTTATTGCCAATCCCTGCCTGATATGTTGTGGCATGTTCGTGCTCCATAGCAAGCGAACTCTGAAACCGCCAGGGAAGATGTTGTAGTTGGAGGTGGGTCATGGCTCTACTTCGTTAAGTGTAAATTCTTTGTAATAAAAAAACACATCGTGCGGATAGTCATGTTGGATTGTCCTTATCCACTCCTCACCTTGTCTGCGGAATAGGCAGTGCCAGCCATCTTCTTGTTTCATAAACTCCGCTATCTTCTCTACTGACGAAAATACACCAACAACATCATCGGGTTCTTCGCTGCCGTCGATGTCAACGTAGGTGTCGCGGAAGTATAATACATAAACTTTCATGCTCATTCTCCTTTCGGTTCGTATTGGGGGATGGGTAGCCATGCGATAACGTGTTCAGTAAATCCATCATCGTCATGGTCTTTAACCCAAGCCTTTGGATTTGCAATAAACATCATTACGCAATATTCAATGTGCGAAGTAAACCGCAATGCGCATAGGCATTCCTGACCATCCTCCGGCTTCTCTTTCTCAGCATCGCGCCACTGGTTGCCGAGGGCGTAGGCGGCTCCTGCGAGGAAATCTATTTTATGATTAGTCAGTTCGCAAGTGCGTTCGTAATCGATGGTGAAATCCATGTCAGAGATTTGCACCTCCGCATACTCTCTCGCTTTCTTCTCTATGTCGGTCATAATTTAATTATTCGTTTATGTTTGAGATTCTGCATTTCCTCGATTCTGTTGTCTATCTGCTTGCAACAACTCTCATATGAACCGTGAATCAAACTTTTATACCAATATCCTGACAGCTGCAAGGATAAGTATTTGTTTTTATGCTCCTTCGCACCCCAAGGAGTGTAAAATACATCTTGTTTGATGGTCGGATATATAGGGATACCGTTGTGGGTATACTTCGTATGTCGCACTCTGTTTAATGTGCTTATAGCGTTATCCGCATTGCTAAATGCGAATATCCTTTTGACTACATTTCCGCCGATAGGACTGTCACTGACTTCTGTAATCGGGAAGTGGCACCAGAAGCCTAAAATTCGCCGCTGGATAAGAAAATAAACTTCCCCATCACATCTTTTGCGCTCAACTATACGAAATTTCATTTTTACCTCCTTTCAGCCGCTCGACGATGCCGTCAACATCATCCATCAGCTCGTTGATGTCGATACACCCCTTGCGGCTCATTGCGGCTACTGCCAACTCTTTAGCCAACTCCATGCGGCAAGCGAGCCAAATGCTATCGTCATACTCCGCTCTCACGGGGATTACGATTTCACCGTGCTTCAACTCGGATTTCGGCTTCTCCTCCTCGCTCGCGGTGAGGTTATGCTTGCCGAAAATATAGTCCAATACCGCACATTCGCCTCCAAATGCAAGGGTGTTATGCCAGCTTTTATAATGTCGGCTGACTTCCTTTTTGAAACCATCGGGCAGCGACCGCCATACCGCGTCTTTTTCTGCGTCTGTCATATTTTTTGATTTTTAGTTAGTGCTTGCGGAGGGAGTCGAACCCTCATGCGCTGGCAGGTTTCTAAGTCACCTCCACGGCTTCCGTATCGTGAACTTCGCAAGCCCCATCGTCTTTCCGATGCGTCATTGGTCGGTTTTTAGGGGCAGGTACCTTCTTGATGTTATTCCCTAAGTTTCTTTATTATAGCTCTGACCTTGGGACATCTCCCTTTGTCGCAGCCATATTCTTTCGTGTTTAATCTCGGACAGCTATCAGGACAATGCAGCTCATCCGAGAATACATGCAGGTTGCAAGTTTCATTGTTTACTTTTCTTCTACAACATTCGCCCTCTGCAAAGTTGTAGAAGTAGTGGGGACAGTTTTTAACGATATACTGCACAAGTGCCACTTTGCTTACCTCAATTGTACCCGTGGTCATTCCTCAATCAGTTCCTTGCCAAGTATTAGGTATATGAAGTTTTCAAGCTCATGGAGATAGCGGACTATCATATTCCCATAATCAGCACTATAATCGCTAACATAGACTCTAATTCTCTCTCGGTCAAGGAATAAGTGAATGCCTATCCATGTCTCGCCAATCTCCTTATGCCATTCACGCTCGCCACTTCCCCTTTCAAACCCCAACTCCACAAGCAATTCGGGCGTGATTGGGATTGGATTAACCTCGGTGTTTACCGGATGCGGTAGGGATGATACTCTACCACAACCTAACCCGAGTACTTTTCTTCGCACGCCATTCACCTCTACGTGCGACCCTATCCTGAGTTGTTTAATATCTACTGCCATATTATTTCTTCTCGCTTTTATATTCCGGCAGCGGGAGCCATGCGACAACTCCGCTTAACTCTTCGCCTCCTTCATCATAGAAGATATTTGTTTTTTCTTGAAGATACGCCACACAACATTCTCCACAACATTTGGCATATACCCAATATGATTGATAAGGGTCGGCAGGCATCTCATCCGCGCACAATCTCCATACAAGATTTGTGTCCGCATCTCTTATACCTTTTCGATACGCGCTCTCAATATCTTCCGCGACATGGGCTTTATCATCTTCGGTCATAGCGGAGTAGTCAATCATCATGTCTTTAAGGGCTTCATCCTTAAAGACGGTTATCATCTGCTCTCGTGTCATGCCTCGCCCTCCTCAATAAGTTTTAATGCCCCGTAGATTGCGGCTTTCACTGATTGCCTCATACATAATCTCCGTGAATTTGCCCCATTGCTTGCGCTCGTAAAGCAACGACAGTGTTTCCCATCGGTCGAGTATCGGCGCATACCATGGGAATACGGCAGTTATCTTCGGAAAATCGTAGGCAGGGTTAATGCCGCAGAAGGACACAAGGTCGTAGCAGCGTGAGAAATCTGCTGAATCATAGGGAATATCGAAACTGACGAGGGGACTCGCGCTTTTCGGCTGGACTCCCATCAAGGCTGTCCACATGGTTCTTGACGATATTCCAGTATTGTGGGTGACTATCCACTCTATCATCTTATCTTTGTTCATGTTCGGGGATTTTATTATATTTGCGGTGTGATTGGTGGCTCTCTCACAAGGTAAGATATTTTCAACCTCGGATAGTGAATTGCAGAGAGCCACAATATTGCAATTACTGTTTGGGGTTGATTTCTTTTTATAGATTGTTTTAGGTATGGCTAAGAAAAGCACATCACGCAAGATTTGCCGCAGTGCGGTGACAGGAAAATTCGTCACTGAGAAGTATGCTGACAAGCATCCGAAAACAACTGTAAAGGAAACTCGTCCGAAGCAGAAGTGATTTCCGTAAGCAGGTATTCGTAGAGATAGGCGTAGGCTTCCTCGTTAATAGGGTCGTCTGCGCCTATTATCTGGAATATCCTATATACTACATGGGTCAGTTCGTGACACAGCGTTGGCAACGTCATAGGCTTTACGCTTACAACATACACGTCCGAGCCATCGCAGAGCGTCAACGCAAGCGTATTATCCCAGTCCATTTCATTTACACGCCCGGCAAGGTCGTACGCCTTCAACTCAGCGAGCCGAGACGCAATTTCATCCTCTGTACCGAGCATGAACGCCACAGAGCGTCTGTAAATGTTGATGTCAATTATTTTCTCTCTCATGTCTTGTATTTCCTTGTCAGTTCATAAAAATCTTTCGCCATGGCCTCGAACTTATCGATATTCTCGAACGGTTCCCATGAAGACTCAAAATCCATGCGGCATTCAGTGTTTAAAGGAGAAGACCAAACGTCCAGGCCATAGGAGTTTGCTCCGGTCTGCCAGAACTCGGTGTAATCCCACACGCGGAAGGCAACTTGGTAGCCGGAGACTGCCTCACCCTCTTCGTCAACCGTTTTCTCAAAGGTCTTGAACCACGCCCATGACTCGGAACTTGTAAGACATTTAGTCCATTTCCGGTAGCCGCGATTTTCAAGTTCGGCCTCTAACTTTTTGAGTTGTCTCAGTGTCATTGTTCTTCAGCTTTGTACCATCCGCACCTGCAATCACGGTATGCAATCTTGCAGCGGTGGATATTCGGTTTATTGTATGCACATCCGTGACTGAACTTCGAGAATCTGCATTGCAGGTAGTGCTTGCACTCACGGAAGCGTTGGGGTTCTTCTGACTGTTTCATTTCTTCTTGTTTAGTTTGTTCAGCTTGTAGGTAAAGACCATGAAAGCAATGAGAACAACTGTCAGTGTTATACATTCTGCTGTGGTCATCTTTTCAGTGTTTTGATTTTGTCGGGGTGATTTTGGAGAACCCAGCAAAGCAGCTCGTAAAGCGCGTCGATGAGTTCGGGGGCTTGAAAAATTGTATCTTTGCTTTCCGCTTCCACATGCTCATCCACATACGAAACCATCCATCCCTCCTTTGCTGCTTTGGCTAATTCGTCAACCATAGTTCCAAATATGGATAGAATAAGGTCGTCAATTCTTTTCGGCAGGAGCGAGAGAATGTCGGAGAGGTCGAAGATTGGCTTGGGATGAAGGCATGACATTTCATAGCAGAACTCGTCATGTTCAACTATGCTGTATATCGTCTCTCCGTCTGCACTATGCTGAATTTGACACATGCTTGCCCTGCTCGGGGCAACACCAAGCTCTATCAGGTGTTGGGATTGTTCGGGGGTTAGTTTGTCTTTCATGATTCTTCATCGGGTGTGCCGATTGACACGATTACTGAGAATTGAACATTGTCGTCGTGATAGTATTTTCGAGCTTTGAAAGCTGATTCTATCGTATCCTTGGTGAGTTCTTCAGCCCACTTCTGAGCGGTTGATTCAAGGCCTTTCACAACTTTCCCCACTGCGAGGATTTCAAGTATCTCCGCTGAAAGTAGCATGGATTTGGTAGTTTCTATTTTCATTTCTTACTGTATTTTATTCGGGAGGCGGAGAGCTACCTCCCGAATGGTTGGTTAGTCTTTCTTTGGAGCGAGAAGTTCAGCTATTCTGTCATCTGCAAGTAACTTCTGTTCTCTCATGTTCTGCACTATCAGAGAGGCGAAAGCCAAGTCGTAGCGGTTGCGAAGTTCGGTCGCATATTCCTTAGCTTTTCTATTCAGATAATCGGTGAGATTTGAGTTAAGGAAGTGACCAACCTGTCTCTCAATCAGCTCTTGAATTGTAGACGTCCTATCTGAATAGCTGTCAACTTTGAACCGGTGTGTAGTAAGGTCTTTTTCAAGAAGCTCTTTTGCTATATTCTCAGCAACTTCTTTAGCTTGAGCCGTCACTGGCTCTGAGATTTCCTTCATTATCTCATCGCTGCATTTCTCTTTAAGCTCAGACACAATGTCATATCTCACTTGCTTTATGAACTCATCCTTAAAGCGACCCTCTCTGTCATAGACTTCGTAAGCTATGTCACCAAGGTCTACTGTTATTGTTACTTCCATGATTCTTTTCGGGTTTTACCAAGCCGCCCAAGGCTATTTCTTGCTGTATTTTTCGATTATTGCTTGGATTTCTCCAAGGCACTTGTCGCGGTCGGCGGGGGTCTTGAAACGGCATATGGCAGTAAGCCGCCCGCTTACTTTCTCGTTGCCCTCAGTGGCAAGCACCTTTTTGATTTCGTCATCGGTATAAAGCGAGACTGCGAGCCGGTGAATGTATTGCTTATCGTCCCATACACTCCACGCGGTGTAAGCGTCGAGCGGGTATTGCTCGTAGAGGGCGCGGGAGGGGAAGAATACAACTGCTCCCGATTTCTCTCTACGGCCATCAAGAAAGAAACAATAACTTGGGTGGTCGTTGACAGCTATATGGATATAATCAGTGATTGCTTTTAGGGTGCAATCTCCAACTATGGGTGAATAGAATGTTTCGCCCTCATGCCCTTTCAACAGCTCGCTGAGGTTCAGCTCTTTGTCTTCCGGTTTATCGCAATTTGCGACATCTTGCGATAAATTGTTGGATTGGGAAATTTCCGAATAATTCCCTTTTTCTCCCGATTCTTTCTCTTTTGTTTCCATGTCTTCGGTTGGTTTTGTTTCGGGTTCGGGGTAAGGTTCGAGGTCTTTAGCAGATGCTTGGTAAATTGTTTTGTCAATTTCCACATAGTAAGAAAAGGGAGTGGGTCTGCCTGTCACAATACCTATTTGTCCGCGTAACTCCTCTTTGTAATAAGATTCTTGGATTTCAACCTTGTCTCCCACGCTAAGCAGCGGCAGAATCTTCCCGCCATGAACAATACTTATACAATCATCTGTGCAAATATCGTCCAAGTCTACATATTTATCCTTGAACTCGGCGAGGGTGAGGATGGTGTGCCCGATTGATTTTGCGAAGTGTATATCTCCCCACCATCCCAAATCATGTTCTGGACGTACTAATATGCCCTCAGTCTCTTTTATTATGCCGTCGAATGGTTCACTGACATCCCATCCATTCTCATGCAGGATGGCAAGCAGCTCCTTGGCTTCCTCTTCGGTCGGGGTGTGAACTACGGTGTTCAGGGGGATTGGTTTTAGTTTCATATCTCGTGTTCTTTAGGGTTCTCGAATGTGGATTTGCCGAATGCGGCTTCAAGTGCAATAGCCTTGGCTCTGTTGGTCTGTCGTGCTGATGAAACCTCTTTCATCCGTTGCATGTACCATGCGTGTTGGCTGAGAATTAACTCCCGGCTGACGATGCAGTGGGTACGGAGTAGAAGTTTCAGAAATTTAGGAATGAATTTTGCTTCTTCCGTCTCATTTACCATACATAGTGGAAGATGACAATCATCTGCTAATGCTTCTGTTATTGTCTGTGCGAGCTGCTGTAGTTTTTGGTCTATCATTGTTTTTCTTCTAAGATTTGACGTATCATTGATTCTTGTTTCTCTTCCTCCAGCATCTCAATCTGTTTTTTGAGCTGCGTCTTGTAGGCATCGGCCATGCCTTTGGCCATGCCGAACTGAAAAACCACCATCAGACAACCGACAATCATGATTAATAGGAACAGATAGTATAGTGCGCTGGCCACTGCGTTTTTAGTGGATTCTTTCATTTTTTCTTCGGTTTGATTGTGATTTCTACTTCGATTGGTTCATCCTGCCATGTGAGGGAGGGAAATATATCATTTCCGAATAATTCCAATTCTGACAGTAGTCTTACATCAGTACCTTCTCTATAATGCCATATAACATTACTTTTACCAACTGGAGGTTTGTCGGAGAAAATTAATTTTCTACTCTTTGTTCTGCACATCCATCCGCTGATTGCCGCTTCGGGCTGCGGTGGATTAAGGTCGAAGTCGAGTTCAATGTCCTCGTAGAAATTTCCCTCCTTATCAGCATAGTACTGAATGAAAGGGGTTGCCTCTTTACCTGTAAGTTCTTCATAAGCGTGGCGAGATACCCCTATCACTTCAAAAGGCATACCAGTTGTTCCTGCTAATTTTGCTTTCATTCCTCAGATTCTTTAAGGGTGATTTCAATATCTATCTCTTTCTCGAAAAGGTTGCAACTGCAATCGGCATTATTGCTCTCCTTGTAATATTTTTCCGCTTCTTCCTTGTCGAAGAATACACTGACATCCCCCAGCATGTAGCCTGAACCACTCCAATAGGATTCAGCCACTACGTAAATCGTCTTTTTCATCGTCATTCTCCTTTCAGTTCTACGGGTTCATCTTCCCATGTCAGCTCTCGGCCGATTAGTTTGCGGATTGAGCCGGCGGGAAGTTGGATATAACTACTATTGTCGTTTCTGACAGTTCTTCGCCAAATGCCACGCATTAAATCCCGATACGGATTATTGTTAAATATCCACTCGCTACCATCTTTGTCTGTTGCTAAAAATGCCATATCTTTCACTTTTCTGCTTTTGAATTAAATCGATATTGGGGAATATTTCAGATTTAGATTCCTTGTGTAGCAATCGACAGACATCTTTTTTAATGCTACATCAAGTAACAACTGCTTAGCTATCCTGAACCAAAATATCCCTATTCGGTGACTGTCATTATTCCCGTAGCACAATCGCGTAAGTGTCAGCACAAAGCTCTCTCCGACAATATCGCGTATGGTGTCAAACTCCACGCCATAATCCATCTGTCGCAGCTGGTTTGCTATCCACCCATATTCGCGCTTGTAAGCAATCGTCCCCTGCTCAGGGCAATAGCAATAGTCGTACCTCTCCGTAAGATTGGATAATGCGCAATTGTGAATATTGCCATCTATAAATTCAATCGGCTTATTTTTGATTGCATTGGTAATGAGCATTTCCGGTTTGTTGCGCCAGCTCGCCCATACCACGTTCTGCCGCAAATATGAAGCATACTGAGGCTTACCGTTACGAGAACCTATGATAAGCGTAACGCGATCGCCATGGGTCTTTTTCTTGGCAGGTGCATTTTGAATTACATTAGCTGTGGTATACACCACCTTTCGTCCGTAACTTTCCAACCGCTCTATGTATTCTTTATTAGGCAAACTTATAACGGTGCCGTCAAGATGTACATAATACTTGACTGATACTCCGTATATAGGAACTCGCGCCCACTCGTCCGTTAGCTCAAAGTTCTTGATTAGCGTCTTTGCCATATTGATTCATTCTCCTTCCTTGAAAAATTCAACCCCGAAAAGCTTAATCATAGCCGCCATAGCTCCGTCATTCATACCACAAGCAAAAGTCGAGCGGAATGCAACCACTTTGTTTTTGATAAGATTGGCTTTCTCTTGCTCTTCCAACAACGCATTGCTGTTAATGCAATTTGCGTATAACTTTCTGATTTTTTCTCTCTGCACCTCGCTCAGGGTCGAGGGGTTGATAATTGGTTTATTCATTTCGATATACTATTTCAAGAGGTCTGTCAAAATAAATCCACTCCCAACGGATATTGAGCCAAGCAATATCCAACGACTTGCCATACTTGGAATAATACCACCACTTGTATCGCTTGCCAAGTGTCAAGCTGATTCTAAACGCACCTTTCTTGCGGTACGTGCTGACTATGACATAACCTTTGCGGCAATATCGCTTGCATGTCTCAAGGTCGCGGTGTTCAAAGGATATGCCCTCCAAGTCGGCACTCCGAACTTGATAGCCGCTTATTGCGCGTTGTTTCTTTTTCATCGTGGTATTATTTTACAAGTTCAAAATCGTAGACGAACACATAAGGGTTGGAGTCCCACGTTCCTTTACCGGAGATGCGGTCTATCAGGGCGGCGTAGGCCTCGCGAGGAGTGTCACCAGTTAACATTAAGACCCTCCCCGATTTACAGTAGATTGGGACGCGATAATAATTTACCTGTTGATTCCTGCCATTTTAGCAAGTTCAAGTATTACGTCAGAGTCCTTGCCTCCGGAATATGACACCTCAATCGCTCCGCTGTCGGTAGGGATGGATTGGAGCAGCTTGATTGCGAAATCGACTTTACGTTGTAAAGACTCGGTCATTGTTCTAACTTTTGAGTTTGTCTTGAAGTGGCAGCCATTCTTTCGCTATGAGCCATGAGAGTGACTTCTTGGGATTGTAGTTGTCTTGTCTCAGAGAGTGGTGACTGAGCCTGCCCTCGGTAGGCTTGAGTCCTTTGTCGTGAAGCTCGCATTTCCCGTCATGGTAGAATGTACACCATCCGTTGTCTTCCTGTCTCGCCTGTACCATATTCACGGCCTTGTCGGTAACTCCATTGATGAGTCCGACAGCCCAGACAGTCGATGCAAGTCGGTCGGAGTATCCGGCCTCTATGAGTTTGCCGATGTCTTCCGGTGTGCCGAGGCAAGGCGTGTGGCATTGCGATTGACATTGTTTGCAGCCGCACACGGTGGGTTTGCGGCCACTTTTGCGCATGATGTAGCTGAACGTCGATTCTGTTTTCATGATTATTTGGTTTTCCGGTGGCGCGGAGAGTGCGCCACCGTTTGGGTTATTGTTCTACTTCGGTAAATTGCCCGTCTACGAGTTTGTACCATGTGTCGGCCTTGATGCGTTCGCCGTCCACGACTACCGCTTTCCACTCTTTGATGTCGTAGTTATCGGAATTTTCCTCTGCGACTACAAGGACTGCGCCGAGACCGCCGCGAACCATAACGTTGTTGCCGCGTGCCACGGACAGACCGTTGGTGCCGGTTGATGATTTGCCTCTTGAAGTGGCAGCTCCGCGATTGCCCGCTGTGGCAGCTCCGTAATTGCCCGCTGTGGCAGCTCCGTAATTGCCCGCTGTGGCAGCTCCGCATTCGCCCGCTGTGGCAGCTCCGTAATTGCCCGCTGTGGCAGCTCCGTATTTGCCCGCTGTGGCAGCTCCGTATTTGCCCGCTGTGGCAGCTCCGCATTCGCCCGCTGTGGCAGGTTTACCCGGCTCTGCGTTATTTTCGTTGGTGCATCTGGAGCGCACATACTCGAATGTGGCCTTGCATAGCCCGGCGATGTCGAGCCTTGCACCGATGCGTATATGCGAGGCTGCTATTTTACTGTCAGCCGAATCGCGGTCGGTTTCGCCAGATAGCTCCACCTCGTGATACACGGATTTGCCCGGTTCGTAATATTTCAGACAGTCAATCGGGTTCTCACATGCGTGGAAGCCGCTCTCGCACGCCTCGACCTTGCCTTTGTGTTCATGCTCCTTGCCTTCCTGGTATTGGAATCCACGGCAGGTCATGTCTTGATTGAATCCTTTATATGCTTTCATGCTGATGTGTGTTTAGTCCGGTTTGTCATTCGTTCACATTCAGTTCAGCACCGTAGACTTCGAGAATCGGACTCTCTGCCAGCGACAGAAGCTCCCAGTCGGACATGGTGCCTTTCATGCCCTCTTTGAGTGCATCGAGCGCGTCATCGAAATTGTCACCGCCGACAAGAATCTGCGTTATCGTATGCTTCTCCATTCCTGACTTCTCGTCGAGGAGAATGAACGCCAGCTTGGCGAGATAGAATCTGTCGTGTTCCGGACGGAATATCTCGGAGATAGAGGTGCGTCTCACTGCACGGGTCTCAAACTCGCCGCTGATGAATGGGGTGCGCTTCTCTATCGTGCGTTGCTCGGCCTCTGTGAAGCTCAACGCGTCCACGAGGAACTTCTCCGTCACTTTCTTTACCGTGCCGTTCTCCATCATCTTGTCGAAGCGGACGGCGGTCTCATACCATGTTGCCATAATGTCTTTGTTACTGTTCGTATAATATCTTGAAATTCTTGTTTCTGAATTGTTTGAGCGCAACCGCCGTGCCGTGCTCGATTGTGCATCCGCATGACATGCGCCACCCGTGGCACATGTATATCGCGTCGCAGTCCATCAGTGCGCGGACATCGGCAGCGATGCAGTCGGCGTAGGTCGGATGTGTCCCGGCGTAAATCTCGAAAGGGGAGACCGGGGTGTACCCCTCACGAGAGAGCCGCGCCTTGATCATGTCGGCGCGTTCCCGGACTTTCTGTTGGTCGAGTCCGCTGATGGGGATTGAAATGTATATTTTCATTTTGATAGATTATTGTCGGTTTGAATAAACCGGAAGCGGCAGACAGTGCCAACCATCTTGTAAATTCTTTATGAAATATTGCCGCTCCCGATTATTTCGTTAATTTTGCAATTGCCAACGTTTAAAATAAATTCTTTATGCTAAACAAAACTCGCTACGAGAGCATCAAGACTCTCATGGAAGGGAAGACATGTCCCTTCTGCGGTTCGTCCTACATCGTTTCGGATAAACCATATTTTCTCCCGGCTATGCCATCGGAAGCCACTCTGACGGAGGGACATCCTCAAACGGAAGGCATACCGGGTGACGGCCTTCTAAAAGCGGTCTGCAAAGGCTGTAAAAACACACAGTTTTTTCAACTTTTCTGAGAGCAATATCCATAAGCTCCCGTAGACTCAGAGGGGTGTACACGGTGTAATTCCCCTCTTTGAGGTCGTTCTGAATTTCGGGTGTCAGGTCGCTGAATCTGACACCCGGTCTAACGCTGCCCGATTTCATACCTCGTTCGGTTTACCGGACTGAGTCCGGCGGGTCATCGTGCGTCTGTGGCTTGTGGCAGTCGGGTCAACAATATTTCGGAGGATGCGCATCAGCTTCGTGTTCTCCGCGAGTGTGTCCTTGGTCTGTGCCGTCAGTAATGCGATGTCAGTCAACTGTCTGATTGCGGCATCGGCTCTGGCGGTTTCGTTTTCGAGGCATGCGCTTGTTTCTTGGGTAAGACGGCGCAACGCCTTGTTGTGCGCTCTTGAAAGCAGCAGAGCGGATATACATGCGCCGAGTATGGCTCCGGCCACCAGCGCGGCGATAAGGGTGTGGTTCGTTATCATTTGATAGAATTTTTGAGAGTTTTCTGATAGCCCGCGTGACTTCGTCAACAAGTCTGCGGGACAGTTCGTCAATGGTCATTCTTCCTCAGCCGTTGGTTCATATAGCTCAGGCTCTTCTTGTGAAGGGCGTTCATAAGCGTCTCGTCATCGGTTATGAGATTGCGCAGGTCTTCGTCTTTCTCGTATAAAAACGAGCAGAAGGCGTTGCTTTTTTTGATTATCTCTTTCAGCTCCGGGATGACCGAGACGGGTACGCCTCCGAGCTTCTTTACGATGTCCTCGACCGTGTAGCAGCAAGCGGCGAGATAGTCGGCGGCGAGATGCACCTCCACTATGGCGGGGACAAGTCCGGACTCCCTCAGTTGCTCCGGCGAGAAAAGCTCTGTCACTGGTTTTGGCTCGGCCTCGCTGATGAGCCGCTTCACCTCGTCGATGTCGGCTGCGAGCCTCTGCATCTCCATGTATTTGCCCCGGCGCATGAACTCGCCGCGCTTGTGTTCGAGTTTGGCTAATTGTTCTTTGTATCTTTCAAGTCGTGTCATATCTCATCCCTCCAGTCATATCCGGCGGCACGTTCCTCGTACAGGAAATAGACGCGTTCGACATGGTAGTCAAGAATCTGTTTAGCGATGTCTGACTGAGCTTGGCTTCGCAGCCGGTCTATGTAGGGTCTGCTCGTCGATGTTCTCCATGCTTCCCGTATCAGTTCCAAATCGTGTGCCGGAATGCTTATTTTTTCGCTCATGGTTTTAATTGTTTTTGGGGCAGGGCGGTTAGTCCAGTTCATAATCGCGTGGCTCTTCCGTCCCGTCCAACACGCGCACCTCATGTGCGTACCTTCCAGAAGCCAGCCGGTGCAATGCTTCGGCTGCAAGGTCGAAGTTCTGTGTGGGTGCCCATGCGGTCTTCTCGATTTTGAATCCCTTGTGCGTTCCCGATACACGGATGCCGCGCTGGGGCACACCCTCGGTTGCCGTCTCCGCCTCCTCGATTAGCTGCGGGGTCTCGGCGTAGTCTTTACGTCTGGTTGTCTGCATGATGTTTGTGTTTTGGTTTAATCACTGTTTTCTCAATGTCCTGCCCGTGAACTCCACGAAATTGAACATCTCCTTGCAGCGGTCGTAGATTCTTGGTGTATATATATCTGCAATCTGTTCGATCGAGAGGTTGGTAGTTACATGTGTGAACGAGCGGTGTCGTTTGTCGTACCGCGATTGGAGAAGGTGCTGGATTACGTTGAGCGGTGTGCCGTAATGTCCGGTCGGTATAGTTTCGCTGCCAAGCTCGTCTATGGCGAGACGGTCGGAATCGACAAACTCTTTCAGTCCGTCAAACCCTTTGCCCGCGAAAACGGAGCAGATGTCAACGGCGTTGAATATCGCGAATGAATACGGCCATCCATCCTGACATCTTGGACGCACGACCTTGCAGAATTGCTTCACAATCCGCAGTATTGTTGATTTTCCCGTACCGATGTTTCCGTATAGCCATAAACCTTTGTCGGGGTCAAGCCGCCCTTCGAGCATCATGCACCAGCGGAAAATGTCGTTGATTGTCTCACGCAGTTCGGGCTGCACAGTGAAGCCGGGACACTCCGTCCGGGCGTATTGCATGAACATCTGCTTGTAACTGTTAATCCTCGATAAGTCCATAACCGGGGGCTGGTGGCAGTTTTGAGCGCAAACCTCCCGAAGCTCCGGAGGTTTTGAAGTCTTGTTTCCGTTGGTCAGTTTCATGTTTGATTTTAATTTTAACCCGTAGAGAGTTGATGAGGTGTCTTTCCGTAAGGTCGGTTTCGCTGGCAAGTTCCCATTCGTCAAAAATCTCCGAGGCGAGCTTTCGCAGCTCCTCGGTATCTATCCGGTTACTCATACAGAAACTTTCGAGGGCAACTTTTTTTGAAAAGAATTTTCCCGACAGTTCCTCTCTCCAGCCGCAACCGCCGCCAACCCCCTCGGGGGGTATGGGGGGAGAAGATTTATCTTCTACTTTATCTTTATCTTTATTCTTTAGGGGTTTCTCTGGGGTTTTCTTGGGGTTTTGCTGGGGTTTCTGACTTATTCGGTCTGCCACCAAGTTTCCCGTATTCAGCACCTTTCTTTCCATTCTCATATTTCGTGTTGTTTGCATCGATCTGTGGCTTCACCAATTCCAGCACTGTTCTCGCAATCGGCTTCAGATTATCAGTTGTTTCTCCGTATAAGCCATACTCTATTATGGCTGTGAGCACTTCTCCCTGAATATCTCTCGGCAGATTCACGATTGCAGTCCACCAGCTTTGGTAGAATACAAATCCGTTGCGTGGTTCACTCATGTCATTATATTTACTTTCTTCAATCGCGGATGTTTGTCGCGCAGTCTCTGGTAATCGGCGAGAAGCATTGTGGCGGCGCGGCATATGTCCCTGCTGTCGAGTCTGACAGACAATATCGGAGGGTTGTTGAAAGCGGCATATTCGGCCACCGAGCAACCGTCATCGTCGTTGTACAGATTCAGGCGGTATGTTATCCGGTCGTGCGAGAACTGCAACGGGAGATTAGGCAGGATGTCCTGCGCCAGCCTCCTTGCGTCAGAGTATGATTTCATGATGGGTAAGATTGTTTAGTTCTATTTCGGTGGAGTAAATTCAAATGTCACGTCGTTGACGGTGCGGTGGAACGTCAGTATGCCATCTTTCACCATGCGGTTAAGCTCTTCCTTTACGTCGGAGACAAGACGGTGCTGAATATCCGTCATCGATACCGAGAGCGGCGTGAGGCTCTTCTCCTCGCGCTCACGTATCAGGTCGGAGAGTACTGTGGTCAGATGCTCCTGCAAAGGGTTGTATCGGGTATCGTTCATTCTTTACGGTCGTTTATTCGGTTGAGTTTCGGCATGAGTCTGCGCAGTTGCCGCGCGGCATTCAGCGAGCGTGCGTCAGTCGGGTTGAAAGCCGCCGTGTCAAGCACGCGTGACAGGCAGCGGCATATCGTGGAGAGGTCGGAGTCGGACAGCTGTTTCATATGTCATGCGTGATGTAAGGTAAAAGAAACCGTCCTATCCTCACGGACGGGACGGGAAGTAAAATCAGAAAAAAGATCAGTTCATTTCCTCGTATTCGGTGAGCTTCCGGAGATTCAGTATCACATAAGCAATGCTATATCCACCGGACTGCCTACGTATCCCGGAGGATTTTCTTCTCCGAATATGCGTCGGTCGGTTATGAGATGTCTCCGGCATTCGATAAAATCAATCAATGCCTCGCATATCCCTTGCAACAACTGTCGGGATTGCTCATGGTTGTATGAGTATGACTCCGGAAATATCATCCCGGTCATTACCGGTCTTTTCTTTGACGGCTTGGATAACTTTACCACCGTGTATTCAAATTCCTGAATCTCGGTGCAGTCTCCGCTTTCGACCACGGCATAGGGGTAGGCGTGACGCTGCCATTTCCGTGAATACTTGCCGAAAGAATATTGCCCGGTTGTCTTGATGTCAGAGATTTTGCAGCCCACCCATTCGTCAAGGAAGCCGTAGATGGTAACGTCCCCCTTTCCGGTATGCAGCGGAGCCTCGCACCTGTATTGGCAGATTGCCCCCTTGAACCGTCCGGCCACCGATTTGCAGAGGGCGGTCGCAAATGTGAATGTGGAGCCGTTTATAGCCGCTACTATAACTCTGTCATCGTTGCGGAGTATGACCGTAGGCGGCTCCACCGGATTGCCGTTGAGCATATCGACTACCGCGTTGAACGCCGTTCCCTTGTCGGCCGCCTCGATTGATTCCTTGGGGCAGCGGTTGATCTGGTCAATGAGTTTCTTCTCACATTTCGCCGCGTATTCCTCCTGAGAGCAAGGTGGAGACTCAAAACGTCCCCAGAACCGCTCCCACAGCATATCGCTGTCGAGGTAGTCCTGGAACGCGTCGAGCTGACTCGGTGTGAAGCAATACCTATTCCGGGTCTGCATACTCCTTGGTGGATTTGTTCTGCGTCAGATTAAGTTCCTTGGCCTTAGCCGCCAGAGCGAGTTTGACTTTTACGGCGGTATTGAAGATATGCTTCTGCTCCAACGCCCATGCGCGGAAATCATTCGCGTCCTTGGCGTTCTGTATCTGCGCTGCCTTCTCCTCGATTTCCGCGCAGAGGCGTTCGTATTCCGTGGTCTGGGCGATGTTCTGAGCCTGTCGTTGCTGATATGCCGCAATCACGCCTACCATGAAGTCGTTGCTCTCATGCTCCACTCCGTTGCTGTCTGTGTATGGTATCGGCTTGCCGGACTGGTCAAGGATTATCGGAATCTCGATTTTGCCGGGCATGTTGCAGGTATTCTTCGCGTAATACTTCTCGCATGGGGTGAAACTGATTGTGCGCTTGTCACCGACCATCTCGACGTAACCCACGAGGTCAAGCTCTTTCATGAGGTCGTTGGCCGACGAGCCGCCGACCTCGGGACGGATTATAATATCTTCCCCGCGCTTCTCCTCCTTGTCGTGGCCTACGAACACGACATGCTTTCCCATTACAAGGACTTGTTTCAGGAAGTCGAGGAACATCTGTTTACGTCGCCCGAAACCTTTCATCGAGAGAGACCCGTCACGGTTCATCTCGATGGGGCTTCCGCTCTTGGATTTTGTCGGGTAACGCTTGATGTAGTCCTCCATGAAAGCGAGCATCTTCCCGATTGTGTCAATGACGACCGTCTGAATTTCGGAAGATTGCTTGATTTCATTCAGGGCCTCCTGCGTCTGTTCCCATGATGATACCTGCAATGTGGGAATCTGATGTGCTCCGTGAATGCGTGTCGCGCCACCGTCGTAGTCAAGAAGGACTGCGTTCGGAGAGGAACATGCGAGTGTGGATTTACCGGAACCGGGCGAACCGTATATCAGAGCCGAGATTGCGTATTTGGGCTGCAATTCGCTTGGCTTTTTGAAAATAGACATGTATCTTTACTTTTATTGGATTTTGTTTCTTGTCCTTAGTCTCCTCTTTCTCATAAGGTGTGTCATCGCACACCGCACCGCCGACAATTGCCACGAACATGTAGGCTTCGTCGGCGGCGCGTACGATGAGCTGTCTGAGTCGCCGTATCATATGCCGAGGGCACTCTTGATTTTGTCGAAGAGTGAATCTCCGGCGTTGGATTTCCCGTTTGCCATCGCCGCAAATGAAGCGGTCAGTTTGAGAACTGTGGCCTTCTTCTCGTCTTTCAGGGCTTCCGCGGCATCAACTATGATGTCCTTGACGGCTGCGTCATCAGAAGCGGCCTGGAACAGGGTATAGATAAGCAACAACGGGATTCCGGCAGTGTTGGTTCTGACTTTTGTGCCGACTTCGCTGTTCTCGTAACTTACGAAGAACACGCCTCTCTTGTCTTCGTCATCTTTGTACCATCCGGAGATTGCGCTGACTACATCAGCGGCTTCGATATTCTTTGCCATATTGTATGAAATTAAAATGTTTATGATTGTGGGACGGGCCGGAGTCGAACCTGCATCTGACAGCGGTACTTGGGTAACCTGAAACGACTATATGATTTGACTATGAGAATTGCTGTCCGCTCTGCCATTGAGCTACTGTCCCGGTTGTCTCCCGCTGATTGACTATTTGGCTTGCTTGCTTGCGGGAGACGGAAATGAAAACTTACTTAACATAAATTGAATGAACTTGTCATCTGTTTCCGGTTTCGCGCTCTCTTGCACGGGTGTCCTCACGGATGGCCCAATATCTTAAAAAGCCTCATAAGTGACGGTATTCGAGTAGCGCACGCGGCAGAGGTGTATGTCGTCAGCGTGGAGCCGCTGCCGTGCGTGGGTTTTTTATTTCCGTCTTTCTCTACTCTCTGCACAGAGAACACGTCCGACGTGCGAGGCTTTTATGTCATATCGCCTGATACTTTATCTGCTTCTTGGCAAAACAGGCTTCCTTGCCAATCACTTTGCCCTTGCTGTCAACCTTGTCTCTGGCGAATAACTCGACACCATCGGGCAGACCGTGCAGACACCATTCGAGGTTGCGGGTGTTGGCTATGAAGAGGTCGAAGTACGCTTTGTTGACAGCTTTCGCGGCTCTCTTTACCGTGCTTTTGTAATTGCCATGACCCGTTTTTTTCAACGGGAAGTCCAGCAAATCCCACTCTTCAAGAGCGAGTGCCATTCTCCTCGCGCCTTGCAGATATGCCCCGTAATAATTGATGTTGCAGAGCAGGTTGGCTTGGTCTACTGTCGAGCGTATTTCCGTCTCCTTGCCTCTGAGTTCCGTATAATCGGGGTCTTCCGCAAGCCGGAGACGGATGTATGCGAGAGCCTTGCCAACGCGTTCAAGCGCGTCCTCGACCAACCTGCACGCCTCGTCGTGGGTCAGTTCGCATCTGTTTCTTGCCATAGTAAATGATTTTGTGGCTCCGGCGGGTTCGCACCCTGCAACCGGTGGAAAGTTCGCGCTTGTACTTGTCAGTTTCCGACTAATCTCAGCGTAGCGCGTAACGTCGGCGGCATTTCCCGACTGTTTCGGAGCCTTGTGATAAACCGCGCTATCCTCACGGACTGCGCGGAGACTTGAAAATACGAATATTAAAATCAATAAAATGTATTAACCATAAAAAGAACTTAAAGCAGTGTGGGGCGGCAGGGAGTCCAACCCTGAGCAGAGCACGTCCTGTCAGCGTCATTCAAGAGCGACAGCCACTCACGTGCTGCGTTATCGTGAGCTTCCACCCCGTGTGCCGGTCTCTCCCGGCTGTCTCATGCCGTTGCTTCCGAAATACGGATGGATTTATTATCTTTGCGTTGCCAAACATAAAAGAAATAAAATATGCAAAGAGAAATTCTCAGAGCGTCGATCCGTTTGCTTGAAACAATCGGAAACAATCGGCAAGTGTCAAATGCAACCGTCACGCAACAGTCGCAGCATACACCTCACTTGTAATATCAGTATTAGCAACAACACCGTTGCCACAACTCTTATACAAGTGGTTATGGCAAATCGTATGCGGCTGGTTCGAAGGAGGTGACGCTTGATTTCGGTGACATCGAACTGGAGTATTGTCATATCTCCGGCCATTCCGTATATCCGTTCGATAAGCGGAGAGAATAATTTGATTTTCATACGGTAGTATTTTATTTGTTCCCCGCCGCCAGTCACCCGGCGACAGGGAGAGGTGTATATAGGTTGGGACTTACTTTCTATGTCCTGCGTGCCTTATGTCGCATGGCCGTCGCTTGCGTCACCACCCATCGGCGTTCTGATTGTTAAAGACTGTGCGCTTATTCCTGCTCTTGGCCGTGCGCTTTCGGCCTCACTGCCTTTTCTTTTCTCGGTTGCAGACCTCATACGCGTGTTTATCGGCCCGCGTCCTGCCTTTATCCCATTTCTGTTCTTGGCTTGCATGGGAGTGTGCCTCATGACGTTCTCGTTTGGCATGGAGGGGAACTCCCTCCCGATTGCGTCACCCGTGTTGTCAATGTACTCTTTTGTTGTGGTGGGAGCGGCGGGTTCGACCCCGCAACCGTTGGCAGGTACGCGTAGAACCTCAGTGTCCAGCCTTTCGGCCTACGCGCTCTGTCGGCGGCATTTCCCGACTGTCTCAGCTCCCTTGATTCAAGTCCTACGCTTCGTTGTAGAACCTGAGCAGTTCCTTGCCGAGGAACTTCTTGTATCCATCTTGACCAACTTTGTAGTCAAGGCCACCTCCCCGGCGTCCGAGCTTGGCCTTCCGGAGCACAGTCCTTCTGCTTATCCCCAGCATCTCGGCAGCTTTCTTGATGCGGTACCAGCCTCTCTCGGAGAAGTCCGGGTGTTCAAAAATCGGTCTTGCCATGGTCTTTGTATTTTCTTTCCGATGTACCACT
Source organism: uncultured Muribaculaceae bacterium (assembly GCA_910578385.1). GTDB lineage: Bacteria > Bacteroidota > Bacteroidia > Bacteroidales > Muribaculaceae > Lepagella. The sequence goes on from CAJTQV010000012.1 coordinate 22,796, forward strand.
GCGCGAAGAAGGTGAATGTCATTCCGGCTATCGCGCCGAGGCAGAAGATTGTTATCATAAGTCCTGTCATATGCTTCATATGCTTGTGCCTTGCGGCGGTTGGTAAATTCGGGAGCGGCAAAAGATGCTAACTTTCAATACTCCGTTTGCGACAAGAGCTTGCCGCTCCAGAGATGAGGAAATTATGGGTTGCGTCGTGCGAACAGCGTGTTAATTCTCCTCAAATCCTCGCCATCGGGAACCGGACAATCCTTCATCCACTCCATTTCCTTTATCTTCCAAAGCGAAAGGTCAATGTCTTTCGGAAGCCAACTCCTTACTTCGGGAAAAAGATTTAGCCTTAATGATTTTCCGTATGCTTCATACTGTCTATTCAATAATGCCTTATTCAGGCTGCAGAAGCGTTCCAAATCTGCCCTTGTGTGAGGAGTTGCGACTATCCCGTCTGATGCAAGTATTGTATTCCTCGTTGAGAATACAGATGGTATGGCTGTATAGACATATATCATACTTTCCCATCCCGAGGCTCTACAAATAGAGCGAATGGCTTCTATCAAGCACAAGACATCGACGCAGTGCGTTAATGGCTCGCCACCGGTAATCATTATCTCGTCGTAGTTCCATCTGTCAACCACTGGCAATGCTGCCAAGTCGATACGGTTGTTGCAGCACATCGGACACTTATTGTGACATTCCGCAGTGACTACCAATCTTAGTTTCTTGTTCATGACTCTTGCTTGTTTACATTCCCATTACAGCGTCGCGCAGCTGCTCGTAACGTTTGATTGTAGCATCCTCGGCTTCCGCTCCCCATTTGGCGTGTATCAACACTCCGTGCGGCGTTAGCGAACAGATAAATGGGTCTCGCAGTATGCGGACAATCTTTGGCTCTTCGCTGATGAAGTCAATCTTGGCGTAGCGGTTGATGTCGGAGGTGCGGAAAATGTCTTTCAGGCGGTTTTCCTCGTCTTTGACGGCTTGTTCGATTGACCTTATCTCCTCGCGCCGCTTAGACATTCTAATCTCATACTCTGAGAGTTGTTGCGTCTGTCCGCTGAAACGTAACCCGTATCCCGCGAATAAATGCGGGGAGGGTTCTGGTGTTGACGGCTCCGCATTGCGTAGTTTTCCCAATTTATCAGTCGCTAAAGACACATTCATTTCCAACGGCTTCATGTCGGCGGCTGGAGCTGCGATGAAGAGCGCCTCCGTAATACTTCCTAAATCTGAATTTTCAGTAGCGTTAAGCTTTATTCCTGTAAGATTGCTTATTTGCTTCATGATACCCCTGTCGCTGACCCTAAAGGGTATGCGTATACGGTTTATCAATGGTTGTATGCCGGAATCCTCATCTTTAAGTAGATAGAAGCTTGCATATCCAAGTGTCAGCCCATATCGTTGATTGAACTCCTTTTGCCTCCACATCTCGTCAAGACGGTTGAGGGTGTCGATGGCTTCCTGTGGTATCGCGCCCATATAGCGGTTGAAAGAGCCGCATACCATGTCGTACTTTTCAAGGATTTCAAAGAAGTGGTCGTAACGTACAACCATGACCTCCTTGCCGAACTTCTCCCATACCTCCTCCATAAAGGCGAGTGTGTTTGTGGCCTCGGTGTACTGTTGCATCTGCGGTGTCATTTCTCCGAGCAACATTGCGTTCTGCGAGTTGTATAGGCCGAATTTGGATAGGGCATCCTTTGTTTGAATCAGCTCGCCGTAACTTTTATTCTGCTCCACTTGGTCGCAGAGTAGAGTAATCCACAGCATTGCCTTTGCCGAGAGGTCAGCAGTAACATGTGCCTCCTCATAGGGACGTGTGTAGGAAATTGTTTGACTCATGGTTCTATTGATTTTACGCTTTTCGGGTCACGGTCACTGTCCGGGACTCGCGGTTAGTTTTTGTTGAGAATTTTCTGTCGTATTGCAGTCCGCTCCGGGAGCACTCTGTGCGAATGGTCTGCAAATCTGACATCGGAAAGTCGATGCTTTCGCCAACGTCAAGGTCGAGTATCATCCCTCTGCGGGACTTTGCTGTATCTTCAGTTTTGTTAGCCATGTTTGCTTGCTAAGTTTATTTTCTTTATCTTTGTGGTGAAAACCAAAAATCGAAAGACATGAGTAAATTTATTAAAATCACATGCCTTGATAAAGGGAAGGAAAATTTTGAGCTGACGCTTAATGTCGATTCAATTGCGTACATCAAAAAGGTTGAGGGTGCACCTGTCCTTATGCTTCATCTCTTGACCGGCGAGATTCTGCAAACTGTTGAGACAGATGTTGACGCTTTTCTGAGAAAGGTTCATAAGAGATAATCTTTTCCAGCGTCTCGGCCCAATCCGCATAGGCTCGCATAGGAAGAAGTGACTCCATGATGTACCGGAGTCTCCGGTACCAGCCCTTGCGCGGTGCTGACAGCACATAGCGAAAGCTTCGTAGTTTGTCGGCATTTCTTTTATGTGTCTGTATATGTACCATTTCACATATCTGCCGATTAGGCGGTCAATAAACTTTCTCATATTCTTTCCGTTTTTCAGAATCCGCACCTTACCGCAACTTTTGAAGAAGGACTTCGATGCGTTGGATTATCTGGGCGTTATCGGCTTGCCTGGCTTTTTCTTCCTTTTCCTCTTTTTCTTTTTTTTCTTTTATTATTTCTCTTTGGTGATCCTCATTCCATTCTTTGAGATTGCCTTTTCCGAAGAGATAATCAAGCGCATTAACTACTCCTTGTGCATAGAAGTCATAGCCGTATGTACCCTCCTGCCAGTTCCCCCAATAATATTCTATTATACGCTGACGAACATCTTTGTCAAGCTGTAAAAATTGGTCTTTTGTTATCATAAGTTTTCCCTCCTTTCCACTTCCACACGTAGCCCTTTGGCATCCCGCGTGACACGCATGTCCTCAGCTGTCAATCCAAGCTCCTTGCGCGATTTCAGCGAGGTCTGGTACACCGAGTCGAGATTGGCTGCGTCGGTGCATCGCATTGTCAGCGTCGCTCCCTGCGGAAGATTCTTTACGTATTCCTTTGTTATCTTCATTTTGTTTTAAAATTTATTCCCACAGATTTGGAAAAACAAGGGCGAATCGCTATCTTTGCCATTGAAAATGTGATTGGTAGCTCCGAGGAGCGACCCGCCTTTGTGTTGTCTTTTCTGTTGACGTTTTGAAAACGACACTGCAAAGGTATATCAAATTGACAAGTATTCCAAAAATATTTGTCAGATTTAACATTTATTAACTTTTAAGGCAGTGCTGTTTATATGCTAAATACTGTAAATCAAAGACTTGATTTTTTTAGACAATCTTTGCATATCAGCAAGACTGAGTTTGCAACAGAACTAAAAACATCACAATCTGCAATGAGTCAAATTCTTTCGGGAAAGCGGCCTCTTTCTCGCGGTATGATTGCTCGTATCAAACAAAATCATCCTCGGCTAAATGAGCAGTGGCTTTTGACGGGGGAGGGTGATATGATTATTTGTAATGATAAAGGAGGTATTTATCAATTTGTAGGAAGAGATGGAACAAATTACAATGATTCGCTTGTATTAGAAGAGAAAGTCGATGAAGAGGTGGTAGAGCTTACAGAAAAGTCGTCAGGCAAAAAACTGATGGCAGAAATTCATAGGCTTAAGATCCTGCTTTTCGACAAGGAGGAAGAGTTGAAGAAAGTCAAGAATGAATTGGTTGAAACCAAAAAGAGACTTAAAGCACAAAGAAGTTAAAGTTCGCAAAAGAATAGAATATGGATAATTTGAACGAAGAACAAAGATACGCAGCAACATTCAGTGGCAAACATTTGCTTGTTCTGGCAGGAGCTGGAACGGGTAAAACCCATACAATAATAGCGCGTGCCTCGCATCTGATAAAATCGGGTGTTAATCCGAAACGCATATTAATTCTGTCCTTTACCCGTAAGTCTGCCAAAGAAATTGTCGAGAGAATTAGCGCAGAACTTCCAGACATGCAATCAGAGGGGCTTCAAGGAGCAACATTTCATTCTTGGTGTATGTCTATAATAAAGAATCATCCGAATGTTTTTCCCGAGGCAAATTATACTCTATTGGACGAGGACGGCAGAGAGAGTTGTTTCAATTTGTTGTGCGGAAGAGACTGGTCGTACAAAGGAATTGATAATAAAAAAATAGCTCCCAAAACTATATCAGAAGTATATTCTTATTGGGTGAATGTCGGGTGTTCCTTGTCAGACGCTATAAGAATGAAGATATATGACAATGCGCTTGATACTCTCGATGTTAAGGCAGACCTCCTGGTGTTGCAAGGAGTGTTAAAGATGTATCATGACTATAAACGGAGCAGAAAATATATCGATTATGATGATATATTATTGATTGTAAGCAAATACCTCAAGAAAGATGAGAATTTGAGGAAGAATATCGCAGGACTTTATGAGCATATTCTTATAGATGAGATGCAGGATACCAATCCTCTCCAGTATGAGTTATTGTCATCTTTTTATGAAGATTGCAGTCTGTTCTGTGTGGGCGATGATGCTCAATCAATATACGGATTCCGTGGAGCTGATTTTAAAACGATACATAACTTTGTAAATATCGTGCCGGATTCGGAAGTTTGTAAGCTGACAGTCAATTACAGGTCAACACAAGAGATACTTGACTTATCAAATTGGGTTTTGGCAAATTCCCCTCTTCAATATGATAAAAAACTGACTGCTTTTAGAGGCGCAGGTGAGAAGCCGAGGTTTGTTCATTGGGGCGACGAATGGGAGGAGGGCAATGACATTGCAAAGAATATCTTGATTGCCAATGAACATCGGGGTAAGAAATGGAAAGACAATATGATTCTTTCGAGGTCTGCTTGGGGTATGAAAAAAGTTGAGGGTTGCCTTATCAAGCATAAAATCCCCTATGTTATTTTTGGCGGCAACAGCCTTATGTCAAGCCGTCACATTAGGGATGTTGTGGCTCCGATGCGAATTGTCAGTAATTATCTTGATGAACTGGCTTGGTCAAGATATTTGCAGATATGGAATAAAGTCGGTCCGGTGACTGCGGCAAAAATCATCGGTGAGGTTATTGAGAAACATACCCTCGATGACAGTCTTATGGCTCTTGTAGATTCCATATCCAGCCGCCAGTTGGATACGGCAATATACGAAACATTGTTTGAGATAAGCGATCTGCAATATAATCCATCCAAAGCTATCAGGGCTGCACTTCGTGTCATGTCTAAGAGGCTTGAAGAGATTTATCAAAAAGAAAATTGGAATACAAGAAAGAAAGATTTTCAGATTCTCAGTGATGTAGCAAAGAAGACGGGATCCATATCTGAGTTTGTATCTGAATATGTTTTAGACCCTTCGCTTGAAACTACTGAAAAGGTGGCAGCAAAGACGGATGACAAGGTCGTATTATCAACCATCCATTCAGCCAAAGGATTGGAGGCAGATATGGTTTATCTGTTGAATGCCTCCACAAAATCCTATCCGACCCCAAGGGCTATTCTCAATGGAGAGGACAACATAGAAGAAGAACGCCGATGCCTTTATGTGGCTTTGACTCGCGCCAAGGATTCACTACGGGTTTACCGAGATGTTCATTCAATTCACATTTCAAGTGAGGATGAAAAGTATTATTTCTTTAATGAACTTCCGGGAGAATTGTATAAAAATGAGATTATAGCGTCAAACTATTATTATTCAGATAGGTCTAAATTTGAAAAGCCAGTCGAGTGTGATATATATGGTGATTTAAATTTCGACTAATCCCGCATCCTCTCCCAAATAACCCGGCAATCCGTAGGCTTAGGATTGACGGTTGGACTAAGAATGAAAATGGCTAACTTTGCATTATGGAAATAGTAAAGGAACTTCTGAATTGGCTTTGGCCTAACGCTCCGTGGATTATACCATCCGTGGCGGTGGCCGTTCTTTCATGGCGTTTGTCACGATGGACTAAGGATATGTCCGATACGAAAGACAAAGTAGGCAAACTGCCATGCGAGGAACGGAGACAATCAATCTTTGAGTCAAACGCCGATTTGAAACGGCTGTCGGAGTTTATAAGCAAGCTGCCATGCGAGAATCATAAATCCGAAATAGCATCAAACAAAAGTGAGCTTGACAGACACTTCGCGGAATCGGATTCCAATATATTGTCCCATACACGCAGACTGGAGGCGATAGAGTCAAAATTGGAGCGGTGGGATGACAAGATGATGGAACTCGCCCTGTCGGGAGCAAACTCGGCAAGAAAGTCAAGTCCGTATCGTCTCACTCCTTTCGGGGAGTTTATTCTTGTCAAGAGCATGGGTAAGGATTGCATAGACCGCAATCTTGAACATTACTTTGCGCAAATGGATGAACAACCCCACACAACTCCATTCGACATTGAGCGTTCCGCGCTTGGCATTGTCATTGATTCGTTCAGGACGGATATAACAAATTCAGTGAAGAATTTCATCTACAACTCTCCGTCGTCAATAGAGTTTGACGGGGAGGAAATACAGTTCTCCACCACCGATATTCAAGTGGGAATGGCAATATATCTGCGCGACCTGTACATGCGCCGGGAAGTCGATAACGGACAAATAACTCCGGCCAAACGGGAACTTGATGAAGAAATAAAATAAACTGACTGAAACAGTACTCTGATTCAAGGAGCTGATTCTTTAATAATAAATAATAATGTAAATATTAATAATAAAAAAGTAAAACAATGAACACAATGAACACTAATGACATTGAAGTGGTATTGACTATACCTGCCATAGGAAGAGAACAACGTATTGGAAGCGTGCTTAATCATGTTTGTCAAGTTATGTACCAGATGGAAAATACTAATACCGAGTCAAATCGGCGCATAGTATGGGACTTTGGTAAATGTTCTTTTCTTCATCCTTACCTTCTTGGGGCATTATCTGTCTTGAAAAGAATGTATGGGGATGTGGTAGTATGCAGAAATATCCCGGCAAATATTGTCGATTATCTCAACGTTATATATTTCCATGAGCCTTTGTCTGTGATTGATGATTGCAATAATGATGACCTATGGAATCGTTATCACGGCAAAACCTACTTGCCGATATGTGAGTTCAATCCTAAAGACAAATCTTCAATTAAGGCGCAGGAGTTGGTGCAGTCCACCGTAAGAAATCAACTTGGCGGGAATATGCACAGCGTACTGTCTTATATGCTTAGTGAACTTATAGATAATATAACAGATCATTCACACAGTCCCAGAGGCTATATATTCTGTCAGACCATTCCCCGTCAGAATATATTGTACGTTTTTATTGCTGATGTCGGACGGTCTATTTATTCTTCTTATGCGTCAGACCCAAGATATATGGAACAGCTTGATAATAGTGAATCATCTGCACTATTATTGGCACTGAGTGGTAAGTCTACGAAAAATAGACCGGAAAGTGAAAACCGTGGTTACGGAATTTCCAAAACAAGAGAACTTGTGGTAAATGGTCTTGGAGGTGAGTTCTTTTTATTGTCGGGATCAGCATTTGCACGTCATGATGCCGGAGGGGAAATAATTGCAGACTTGCCGGGGGATTTAAGGTGGAACGGCACAATAGCACTCCTTAAAATTCCAACGGTTATGCCTCCTCAATTTAATATTTATAATTATATTAGCTGAAAAAATGAAGACAATACAAATATCGGCCGATATTGGCCGCGACATCCGTACACGTTCCTTTTTCAGGCGTGATATAGATAAGCTGATTGAGAAAGTATCGGATAACGTCGTGCTGGATTTTACTGATGTGGTGTTCATATCTCGTTCCGTAGCGGATGAGATATGCAATGTCCTCGTTGATTACAATAATCTCGATGTCTCCGGAATGTCCGGAGATGTCGAGATGATGTTCACCGTCGTTCGTAACGGACGCAGCCGACCGAGAGTGTATCCTTCGGGAGATGTAAAGATTGTCCAGCTCAATACCCTCGACGAGATGGAGCGGTTCTTCATGTCTCTGTAATATGGCCGCAAGTGCTGTGGCTATGCCTCTCTCCAAAATATTCGCACCCATTAATCGGTGTGGAAATCAAATAACAACAAAAATATAACAATAATGAAGAACAGCCTGTATATCCCTCAATCCAAGGAGGGCGCATGAAAGAGGCAGCTCAGTCTGACCCGAAAACGAATCAATTCACAGTAATGTATTAACCTGCTTCATTTTTGCTTCACTCATTGAAATAAGGCTCCGTAACTATCTGATATTTCCGACAATTCCTCTTGACTGGCAGTCAAGAGGTGACGAGTTCGAGTCTCGTATGCTCCACGTAAGGAACAACATCAACATCAGAAACGCTATTTCGCTCGGAATCAGGTCAATACAAACCGGTTCCGAGCTTATTTTTTTTAATTATCCACCTAAATTTTCGTCCCAAAATATGGCAAAATTGTTATGATTTTGAGGCCTGTTGGGGGTATTTTGGGGAATTTTGAGGAAAGTTGAGGAGGGTTACTTCACTGAAGTGAAGTAAAAGTAAAGCGTAAAGAACACCACCCCGGGATTGGTGTCGTCGGGGTGGTGGTGGTTTGTGAAGGATGCTTAAACGTTGGATGTGGTGTGGGGTAGGGTGCGGTTATTGGCGCGGGGTGTTGATGAGCTCGTGCCAGTAGGCGCGGTTAAGCTCTATTACGGAGTCGTTAGGCTCTATCAGGATGGGATAGCCTGAGTCGGGCGCATCTGGCTCCAATATCAGCTCTTTGCCTTCTTTGTCCTGAAAACGATACAGGACAGTGCCTGCGCTTCCCTCGCTCTCCATTACGCCCTCAAGAAGCAGTGCCGGCAGACCACGCAGATCCGCATTGTCACCGTACATTGCCAGTCGGTACAGGTGAGGGGTGTTTTCCTTGTTTTTCGTGCGTGTGTCTATCCGGTAAACACGACCATTCGCTCTGTCGCGTAGACAGAGCACCGGACGCCAGCCGTCACGGATACGAGGATTAATGCTCTTGACCTCCTCGTTGGTCAGACTGTCTATTTTTCTGAGTTCTTTTTGTGAAATATATTGCACATCATATACGGTTTCGTCAATCCAGATATAATGTCCATCTTCCAGACTCCATCCTCTCCATCCATGGTCTTTCCATTGTCCGGGACGCGATTTAATGATTGCGTTGCGCAATGAGTCATCAACCATTTCGCGGTAATATTTCTTCATCTGGGCGGCATCGTGGATGTCGTGTAGGGGGTAGGGGCGTTGAAGCGGATAGCTTACCATTTCGGCAAAACTGTCGGTATCATTGTCGGCCAATGCGCGCACAAGCCGCTTTACACCTTCGGGTATGGAATCGCTTTGTTCGATGGCTTCGACATTGCTTTCGGTGGCTGATTGTTTTCCGCAGCCGGGCAATGCGAGACCGGCTGTCAGAGCCAATAATATTGTTGAGATCTTGATAAACATGCCATCATGGAGTTTGTGGTGTGAAACTTTAATTTGTCTTCTTCTGCCGGCAGACCGTATCGGCTAAGGCCTTTTATTGTCGCAGGCGATGTCGTGACGGGTGCGCTCAGCGGCATAGGAGAGAGGGCTTTTTGATTTGGATTCTTTATGAAAAGAGATGCGAATTCTTCCTCTCTGCGTTGCTTGATCTGTGAGTGAACCTTGCCTCTGAAGCGGGAATGTGCAATATAATTCTCGTAAATATCGCGGTTTCCCTCTTTGAGCTTTTTGACCACCGATGAACGTAACGTTGCCCCGCTTCCGATATTGTAGGCCAGGACACCCAGAAGCAGGGAATCTGCGCCGAATGAACGGAATTGCGCGCAGTTTTTAAGCAGGTCTTTTCTTAACAGTGCATCAGCCTCGCTCTCGCTGAGGGTCTTGTTTCGGTTGAATTTCTCTCCCGGAAGCACCTTATGGCCATAGCCTACGAATGGCCAGTGCTTCGGTTGGTGCATTGTTTCGTACTTTTTGATTATCTGAACCGCCTTCTCGAAGTCGGAAATGGCATCTTCTGTCTGTTCCTCGGCACTTGTGATGTTGGTGGCGAAGGAGAATCCTCCCTGGGTGGAAAACAGGCTGCCTACGGCCAGAATGGCGATTGATATAGCTGAGATCAGTTTCATTTGCAAGTCATTTTCATACGCCTGAATTCGCATCAGACGGGACAGGAATCCTCGCCATTTTATGCCGGCCAACTCAGCTAAGTTGCCGTCTCAGACATATGCGTGTGTTAACAATACGGACATAAATCCGCTCATGAATTAAACGCACAGCTCTCCGGATGGTTCAGTAGAGTTTTTGCGCACGACTTTAAAACGGCCTAAAAACAGGTATTTTTGTTGTAATTTAACAATTTTTCCGTTTCTTTTTTGTAACTTTGGGGTAAATTAGAATTACTATGGAAGTGACTGAAATCAAGAAGAAAATGGCGCGTCTCTGGAAAGAGACGTTTCACGATTCTGATGAATATGTATCGCTGATATTCAACAGCTATTTCGATCCGGAACTTGTTGAGATAGAAGAAATAGGAGGTGACGTTGCCGCCGCTCTCATGGGTGTGCCATACAGCTTCGGAAATGCCGAGCGCAATATACGCGGGTTGTATCTCTGCGGGCTTGCAACCAAGCCTCAGTACCGCTCGCGTGGCATCATGACAAGACTGCTTGCAAAGATCAACGAAAAGGCGCGTCAGGCAGGGTTTGCCTTCACTTTTCTGATTCCCTCCGACGAGGGGCTGCGCAAGTATTATCATGACCGGGAATACGTAAACGGATTCTACCGTGTGATTGATAATTATACATCTCTACACGATTTCGACAGGGACTATGAATCGTTTCTAATGGACCAGAAAGAGAAAGTCGCGGAGTTGAAAAGACGTCATTTTGCATCTCTGAAAACGGGAATTTACAGCCCTGAATCTGATTCTGACGGAGCAATCCGGGATGGTATCCGGACACTGATAAGGGGTATTGAGGATGGCCAGCAGGATCTCCAGCTCATACATTCGGACCGAGACATAGACATCCTCATCCTGGAGAACTGCATAAGTGGAGGCAAGATTCATTATGTCTGCAATTCGTCGGGTCGTGTTACTGCCGCCGCATTCACTTCGGTTTCAGTTTCCGACTCTGCTGTCGATGTCCATAAACTTTTTGCGACCGACGTGGCGAGTAAATTCAAAGCTCTCGGTTCAGTCAAGACGGCGTCACCTGAATTGGCTATCCGTCATTATGTCTCTTCAATCGAAATGGACAGGAAGGCTCTTTGGATGCGTACATATGGATCATTTATGAAAGATGCCCCGCAGGCAGGAGCGGTCTCAATTACCGAGAGGGTGTATTCTCTCGCCGCACACGCCAAAGTTTACGGAATGGTGAGAATTCTCGACTTTCCTGAGGTTTTAAAATTTCAGGCCGAGGGTAGGCACGATTTAAAATATTCGATTCTCGCGAAAGCTGACGACAACGAGGGATTTGAGCAAATCGATGTGCGCGACGGCAAGCTGAGAATTAAAAAACTCGATGCGGAGAGTCTCACGCATTCTCAGACTGCGCATGTCATGTCGAAGCGCGACATAGGGGAGATTCTGTTCCGCCGACGCGATACCGATAACCTCATAACCGAGGCATTCGGCATTCCGTCGATCAACGCCTCAATCTGTCTTATGCTCGATTGATAACATGTTTCTCGCACGCAGTTGTTAATCCTAATCCGGATTCCGGATCCTGATTAACGCTCCGCAGGATTAGTCCTGACAACACAATTATATAAAGCCATCTCCGGCCGTACCCTGAAAATTATCTTCGAGGGGTACGGCCGTTTTTTTTGATTGCGTTGCTGTTTCGCAAAAGCTCTTATATAACCGACGGGGGAGTGGGGTTGCTGTTTTTGTGGATGATGCATGAAAATATCGGTTTTGAGGCCATTTTTCTCTATTTTGAAACAGTAAGACGTAACTTGAAATTAGAGCTAACTCATTATTTTCTTCGTATTTTAAGACTGTTTTCAATTGAATCTAACGCCCTGAGATTCGTTCGAAATTCAAAACTCGTCCGTTTACGCGTGAAAACTGGAGCCTCGAAGTAAATCTGCGTGAAAGAGGGCAGGGGCGCAAGTTTAATTTTTATTTCACTTATCTGTAAAATTGTAATTTTGGTCAGATTGGAACATACTCGATTATTCATTCTGTGTCATGTAAGCATCGTTCAGGGTTGCCTTGTTGATTTGTAAATTGAAAGATTGCGTTTGTATCTATTTGCAAATGTGATTTGATATGTTTGTAAATAATCTGATATTAATAATATATGTAAACGAAAGATTTGATAATACAAATTTACAAATGTGTCTAATTTGCGTATCTGAAAATATAGCTTTAACATTCTGTAACATATGCTATAACTATCAAATAATTAGATAATTAGCTTTGAATTTGCATTTACATTCATAAAACATGGCGATAAATGCGGCTTTTGGGCTTCTGGTGGGATGTGAGCGCATAACAATCATATTATCTGTAGTTACTGTAGGATGTCTCAAGTAAAGTTTAATTTTGTAATTTAGTTTTGAAAATGGGAAATTGGAGATAATTTGGGTAAATTTTTAAAATGCAAATAGTTTAATTTGTTAATAACAATTGGAAGTTTGCAAATTATTTATTACATTTGCACATTGATTTATAAAATGAAATTTTGCAAATGGAGGATGATAATATAGCGATTCGTCTAAAAGGGTTCATCGATTCGTGCGGTCTCTCCCACTCTCAGTTCGCTGACAAGTGCGGAATACCTCGTCCGAGTCTTTCCCAGATACTTAGCGGTCGTAACAAGAAAATAAGCGACGTTATCATAGGGCAGATACATCGGGCTTTTCCGGATTTGTCGGTGATGTGGCTTCTGTTTGGAGAAGGCTCCATGCTTTCAGTGTCTAATCAAGGTGATGAGGGGGCCGGATCCGAAGCTGGTGCTGACAATGGGCGTGCACTGGGGGCGGAAAGTCAGTCGGCAGGTGTCACTGGGTTTGGATTTGGGGTTGGAGCTCAATTTGGACCCGGAACGGGTGCGTCTATGTCGGGAGATGGCGATGAGGCACAGTTTTCAGGAGTTAACGATTCCAAATTTCCCTCCAACCGGACGGGCGCGGAAGAATTTTCAAACCTCAGAGCCTTAAATACCCCCTCGGAAGCCATGCAACTTGCACAAAAGCAAATTGTTGAGGCTGAAAAAAGAATTGCGGAATTGCAAACGCAAATAGAAAAAATGAGGAAAAATCCGAGAAAAGTTACCCATATCACGGTCTATTATGACGATTCGACCTTTGAAACCTTCACTCCTCAGTCGTAACCGAGGTTTCTTGAATCAAAGTTAGACTGGTCAATATGGAATATTCATATTTTGGCTTTTAGCTCCTGACCGTTATTTTCATAATATGAACTAAACATAAATTTCAGAGTAATGAAGAAACTGATATTGAATCTATGTCTCCTCGCCGGTATGCTCCCCTCTCCGCTTCATGCACAGGAGGCAATCATGCCGGGGATGCGTGACATTAAATCTCCGGTGGTTTCAGAGGCCGGTTCGGTGCAATTTTGGCTCAATGCTCCCTATGCAAAGAAAGTATATATAACTGGAAATATTACACGTTTCAACAAGGGCGATTTTGACCCTTCAGAGCAGCAGGCAAAGGGACTTGTTCCCATGAAAAATGATGGCGGCCTATGGGAGGTAAGGCTCGATTCTCTCGCCCCGGATCTCTATACATATAAGTTTGTGGTCGATGGAATCGAGGTGCTCGATCCTTTGAATTCGCACGTGCTCCGTGACGTTGCATTGGTCTCGAACATGGTTCTCGTTCCCGGTGAGGAATCGAAAGATTTTGTTGCAGCCGGTGTGCCGAGAGGGTCCGTGCATACCTCTTGGTACAGGTCCGGTTTCAGAGATACGGACCGTCGTCTGAGCATCTATCTGCCCGCCGGATACGACAGCTCAGACCGGTATTATCCGGTGCTGTATCTGCTCCACGGAATGGGTGGAGATGAGACCGCATGGCTCGACCAGGGGCGTGCGGCCGAGATACTCGACAACCTCATTGCGCGTGGCGAGGCTGAGCCGATGATTGTTGTGATGCCTAATGGAAACATGGCTCTTGATGCTGCTCCGGGGCATGGCCCGCTCGGTCTTGACCAGCCGAATTTTTACCTGCCTCATACTATGGACGGCGTGTTCGAAACCTATTTTCCCGAGATTGTGAACTACGTCGATTCCACCTTCCGGACCATCCCGGCCAAGGAGTCGAGGGCGGTCGCAGGTCTTTCGATGGGAGGTTTTCACTCCTTGTATCTGTCGGCAAACTATCCCGGTTTGTTCAACTATGTGGGCTTGTTTTCGCCGGCAGTTGATCCGACTCAGTTCAATAAAAACGGTCTTCCGGAAATTTACCGTGACCGTCGCGTGAAGATTAAAGACCAGTTCCGGCAAGGTGTGCGTCTCTACTATTTGGCCATCGGAGAGGACGACTTCCTTTATGAGGATAACAAAAAATTCCGCGCCGAACTCGACGCGGATTCCATACCATACATATATAAGGAAAGCAAGTTCGGCCACGAGTGGACCAACTGGCGAAGATACCTCGCCGACTACTTGCCGAGATTGTTCAGGTGATTCAGCCTTTCGGCCATCTTCAGTTCCTGAGGATTGTTGCCCGGATGCCAGAACTCGATACCTTCCAGCCCGTCTGGAAGGTATTGTTGTTTTACGTAATTCTCTGTATAATCATGCGCATATTTATAACCCTCATGATAGCCCATTTCTTTCATTAATTTGGTTGGAGCATTGCGCAGATGGAGGGGTACGGGCAGGTCGCCGCTCTTGCGCACGGCTTCGAGCGCATTGTCAATAGCGAGGTAGGCAGAGTTGCTTTTTGGTGAATTCGCGAGATACACCGCGCACTCCGACAAAACGATTCTTCCCTCCGGCCAGCCTATTTTGTTGATTGCATCGAATGTGGCGTTGGCCAGCAGCAGGGCATTCGGATTTGCCAGCCCGATATCTTCCGAGGCAAGTATCACAAGTCTGCGTGCTATGAATTTAGGGTCCTCTCCACCGGCCACCATCCGTGCCAGCCAGTACACCGCGGCCTGCGGATCACTGCCCCGTATTGACTTTATGAAGGCTGATATGATGTCGTAGTGCATCTCTCCGTTGCGGTCGTAGGCCGCAGGATTCTCCTGGAGGCTATGTGTCACCCTCTCGTCATCCACGATTACGGTTTCTCCGTCGGGCGTTGATTGCTCTATCAGGTCGAGTATGTTCAGGAGCTTGCGTGCATCGCCTCCTGCAAAGCGGAACAGGGCCGTCTTCTCGCGTATGTCGAACTTGCGGGCAGCGAGTATCGCGTCTTTCTCAAGTGCGCGGGCCAACAGCCGCTCCATGCCGTCGGTATCGAGCGACTTAAGAGTGTAGACCTGTGCACGCGACAGGAGCGGCCTTATGACCTCGAACGAGGGATTCTCTGTCGTGGCTCCTATCAGCGTCACTGTGCCCCGTTCTACGGCTCCGAGAAGGGAATCCTGCTGCGACTTGTTGAAGCGGTGGATTTCATCGATAAACAGGATGGGTCGTCCCTTCGCGAACATGCTGCGTGAATCTGCCTCGGCGCGCTGAAGCACCTCGCGCACCTCTTTCACGCCAGATGTTACTGCCGAAAGAGTGTAGAACGGCACTTCGGTCATCGCTGCCACGATTCTTGCGAGTGTGGTCTTGCCGACACCGGGAGGGCCCCAGAGTATGAACGAGTTCACACGGCCTGACTCGATCATTCGCCTGATTATGCCGTCAGGACCCACGAGATGTTCCTGTCCTATGTAGTCCTCAAGTGTGGAGGGACGCAGGCGTTCGGCCAACGGGATGTTGCTGTTCATCTGTTTTCAAGAATGGTTATAAGCCTGTCGAGGTCTACGTCGGCCAATGTTCCGGTTATCAGGTCACAGTATGGTTCGAGCTGTTCTTTCGGCAGGGTGGTGGTCAGACCTGTCACATACGCTCCCGCCGCGTGTCCGGCACGTACGCCTTGCGCTGAGTCCTCGAAAACGACACAGCGTTCCGGCGCGACACCGAGTAATGACGCACCCAAAAGGTATCCCTCCGGATCCGGCTTCGAGCGGCTTATGCGGTCGGCGGTCACTATGTCGGCGAAAAATCCCTCAAGTTCCGGCTGCTCCTCGCGCAGGTGCCGCATCTTGACATCGTTGCTGCTCGTCACCAGCACGCAGCCTATGCCTCGCTCACGCAACGCCTCAAGCATCTCACGCGCTCCGGGAAGCATCTCGTAGCGCATCTTCTGCTCCATGCTGTTTAGCATGTCTATGATGTTTTGATGAAGATGTGCAGGATAATGCCTATTTAAAATTTCGGGAAGTGTTTGCCCTTTGATTTTGATTGCGAAATTATCAACCCCGGTCGGATATTGCCGGTCGATTTCCTGCCATATGCGGGTGTATTCGGTCTCGCTGTCAATCAGCACGCCGTCCAGGTCGAACAGAAATCCGATTGTAGCCTCTGTTTTATCACAACAGTTTTGTCTGTCATGACCGGACGGCTGCAAGCCTTTGTCACATGTATCTAAATTTTTCATCTTATAGTCTCTGATATTCACAGGTTGGATGCCTGTGCAGTAACTGTGTACAATTGTCTTCAAATTTACAAATAAAATCACTCATGGCCAAATTATTCATGTGTGTGAACAAACGAATCGGGTTTTGTTGTTGCTAATTAGGAGAAAAAAAGGTAAATTTGTAGGTTGAAACATAAGTAAGAGCCTGTGATAAGTGATATATCATTGAGAATCGAGCCGTCGCGCGCGGCTTCTGGCACTTCGCTTGCGGAGGCTGCGGCGCGTGCCGCACGCATCAACGTGCGCGATATAAACGCTTTGCGCGTGACGCGTCGCTCGGTCGATGCCCGCAAACAACCGGTAATGCTGAACCTTAACGTCCGCATAGCCACCGGCGATGACCATGAAGTCGCGCCGCTGCTCAAACCGGTGGAGTATCTTCCGGTGGCGACCGAGGCACCTCGTCTTGTTATAGTAGGTGCCGGACCGGCGGGACTGTTTGCCGCTCTTGAGGCCATCCGTCTCGGAATGCGCCCGATTGTGATTGAACGCGGACGCGATGTCGATGCCCGCCGTCTGGACCTCGCGCAGATTAGCCGTGAAAAGAAAATCAATCCCGTGTCGAACTATTGTTTCGGAGAGGGTGGCGCCGGTGCATACAGCGACGGCAAACTCTACACCCGGAGCAAGAAGCGCGGCTCGGTCGAGGAGGTGCTTCAGGTTTTCGTGCAGCATGGAGCGTCGTCCGACATCCTTGTCGAAGCGCATCCGCACATAGGCAGTGACCGCTTGCCCCATGTTATCCGCGCCATGCGCGAGACCATAATCCGGTGCGGTGGAGAGGTTCATTTCGAGACTTGTGTCACGGGTCTTCTCACCGAGTCGGGGGCTGTACGGGGTGTGATTACTGACAAGGGGGAGATATCTGGCGATGCCGTTATTCTCGCCACCGGTCATTCAGCTCATGATACCTTCAGGATGTTGCACGATGCAGGTGTCGGGATGCAGCCGAAAGGCATAGCCGTGGGTGTGCGTCTTGAACATCCGCAGCAGCTTATCGACCGGATACAGTATCATTCCAAGACAGGTCGCGGAAAATACCTCCCGGCGGCTGAATACAGTTTTGTGACCCAGGCCGAAGGACGTGGTGTCTATTCATTCTGTATGTGTCCGGGTGGGGTGGTGGTGCCGGCCGGAAGTACCGATGGCGAGCTTGTGGTCAACGGCATGTCGGCCTCGGCGCGTTCAGGCCGTCTTGCCAACTCCGGAATGGTTGTCGAGATTCATCCCGGCGATTTCCCTGAGTTTGCCGATGCCGGACCGCTTGAGATGTTGCTCCTTCAGGAATCGCTCGAACGCTCTATGTTCCGCGCGGCCGGAGAGACAATAGTCGCACCCGCACAGCGTATGCTTGATTTCGTGGAGGGTCGGGTGTCGGAAACACTACCGGCTACTTCTTATGCACCCGGTGTGCAGTCGGCTGACTTCAACACACTGCTGCCTCCGTTCATCGCACGCCGGCTTGCCGCAGGTTTCCGTGACTTCGGACGCAAGGCCCGCGGATTTCTGACCAACGACGCAGTGATGATTGGCCTTGAGTCGCGCACGTCATCGCCTGTGCGTGTGCTTCGCGATCCGGAGAGCCTCGGCAGTGTGTCGCTTGCCGGTCTTTATCCCGCAGGCGAGGGCGCAGGATATGCAGGTGGAATAGTATCTGCGGCAATCGACGGCATACGCTGTGCGAGAGCCGCCAAATCAAATCTTCAGAAAGCCGAAGCAAATACGGTTGTTGAAGAATAAGAAAAACAGAAAAATGACAATACTTAATATAGAGACATCCGGAAAGATATGCAGCGTGGCGCTCACTCGCCATGGTGCTCTTGAGATGCAGCTCGACGACCGCGAGGGTATGCAGCACGCAAACCGACTCGCGCCGTTTGTGGAGCGTTGCATGGAGGAACTTCACCGCAAGGAACTCAAACTCGATGCCGTGGCCGTTAGCATGGGCCCCGGAAGCTATACCGGACTTCGAATCGGACTCTCGCTCGCCAAAGGGCTTGCGTTCAGTCTCGGCATACCTCTCATCGGTGTCGATACCCTCAAGATTCTTGCCGTAAAGGCTATGTTCCGTAACATGGACTGGACAGGCGAGGAGATTCTCGTGCCGATGGTCGATGCACGCCGCATGGAGGTCTTCACCGCTCCATACGACTTCGCGCTCAATCCTCTCCAGACACCCGGTCCGATGATTCTCGACGAGAACTCATTTGCCTCGCTTCTTGACTCCGGAAAGCAGCTGTATTTCATCGGCGACGGTGCCGAGAAAGCCAAAAGTGTAATAAATCACCCCAACGCGCATTGGATAGATGGCCTGCTCCCGCAAGCCAAGGATATGTTGGCGCTTTCGGAGAAGGCACTGCGCGAGGAGGATTTCCTCGACATCGCCTACTCTGTTCCAAACTACCTGAAAGCATATCAGACAACAATGCCCAAATCAAAAATCTAACCCGAAACAAAATGTTACCATACAATACAGACATGGAGCCTGTGCTCCTTCCCGAATATGGCCGGCACCTCCAGGGACTCGTTGACTATTGCGTCGGCATTCCCGACCGCGAGGAACGCACGGTCTGCGCCTATGCCATCGCCGACACCATGGCCGGCATGTTTCCTGAACTTCTCGGTATCAACAAAGATTACTCAAAGATCTGGGACCAGATCAATATCATGTCGCGCTTCGAGCTCGACATTGATTTCCCCTGCGATGTAATCACGGCAGAGAAGATGAATCCCACTCCCGAGAAACTTCCTTACACATCGTCGGCCATGCGATTCCGTCACTATGGCAAGAACATCGAGCAGATGATCTCGACTGTGGCCGAGCTTGAGGAGGGTGAGGAAAAGGAGGTGCTTATTTCCATGCTTGCCCACCATATGAAGAAGCTTATGCTCCAGCATAACAAGGAGGGAGTGGACGATGCTAAGATTCTTCGCGACCTCGCTCTATATTCCGGAGGAAAGATAAACCTCGATCCTTCGACCTATCTGCTTCACGAATACCGCGAGGCTCCTCAGCCGCAACGCGCCAACAATAAAAGAAAGAAAAGAAAATGAGCAGCTTTATAGTAGAGGGAGGTCACTCCCTGCATGGCGAGATCAGTATCAAGGGTGCGAAAAACGAAGCCCTTGAGGTAATCTGCGCCACCCTGCTTACATCTGAGAAAGTCGTTATATCGAACCTTCCTCAGATTTCGGACGTGCGCAATCTTATCAACCTCCTTTCCGAAATGGGTGTAAAGGTGAAATATATTACACCTTCAGAAGTGGAATTTCAGGCTGATGAGATTGATCTCGCCTATATCACCAGCGACCTCTACCGCAAGAAGGCAGAGTCGCTGCGTGGTTCGGTGATGGTCATGGGGCCTCTGGTTACCCGTTTCGGGATTGCTGTCATGCCGCGTCCGGGTGGTGACAAGATAGGCCGTCGCCGTCTTGACACACATTTCGTGGGTCTTCGGAATCTCGGGGCCAATTTCAATTATGAGTCTGAAAGCCATACATACCGCATCGAGGCTCCAGCCGAGGGTTTGAAAGGCTGCTACATGCTTCTTGATGAGGCATCGGTCACCGGTACGGCCAACATTGTCATGGCGGCGGTACTCGCCAAGGGCACCACCACCATATATAATGCCGCCTGCGAGCCATACATCCAGCAGCTTTGCCGGATGCTTGTACGCATGGGTGCTCATATCGAGGGCATAGGTTCAAATCTGCTCCGTATCGAGGGTGTGGATCAGCTTGGAGGTACAACCCATACGCTTATACCCGACATGATTGAGGTCGGCAGTTTCATAGGAATGGCCGCTATGACGGGATCCAATCTGCTTCTCCGCAATGTGGGTGCGGCTGACCTCGGCATGTTGCCGTCTGCATTCGAGCGTATTGGCGTCAACCTTCAGATCGAGGGTAACGACATACGTATAGACCAGAAGGAAATCTACCGTATCGACGAATTTATCGACGGATCCATAATGACTATCGCCGATGCTCCATGGCCCGGTCTCTCGCCCGACCTGCTAAGCATCTTCCTGGTGGTTGCCACTCAGGCCGTCGGGTCGGTCATCATACATCAGAAGATGTTCGAGAGCCGCCTTTTCTTCGTGGACAAACTTCTCGACATGGGTGCGCGTGTCATTCTCTGCGACCCGCACCGTGCTGTGGTCATCGGGGCCGGAAAGTTCAATTGTCTCCGTGCCACCGACATGGTGTCGCCCGACATACGCGCCGGCATAGCCATGCTTATCGCGGCTATGGGGGCACGCGGCACGAGCCGTATCCAGAACATCAACCAGATTGACCGTGGATACGAAAATATCGACCAACGACTCAACAAATTGGGCGCAAAAATCATTAGAATAGAAGATTAGCAACGTGACATGGCGGCACTGCACATACCCCATGCATGATAAGACTTGAAAAAGGTGATAAAGAAAGAGGATATAGTAGAAATAGGAAAATTCCAGAAGACCCATGCGCTGAAAGGGGAGCTGAACGCTCTTCTCGACATCGACGGCGATTATGCTGCCGACGGGAACGCTTTGGTTGTTGCGGTCGATGGCATCTATGTGCCATTCTATGCCGAATCTGTGCGTCCCAAGGGTTCGGAATCATATCTTGTCAAACTCAGCGGCGTTGATTCGCAGGAACAGGCGCAGCAGTTTGTCAACAAGGAGATTTATGGTCTCCGGTCGAATCTCGTCGATTATTACGATGACCCCGACCTTGAACTCAAAGATGATTTCGTGGGCTATAAGGTGGTTGACAGCAGTCTCGGCGAGATAGGGGAGGTGGTAGATGTGGATGACTCCACAGCCAACGTACTTTTCATTGTGGACACCCCTTCGGGCGACCGCGTATATGTGCCGGTGGCCGAGGAATTCATCAATGCGGTTGACGACAGCCGCCGGGTAATCGAGACAACCCTCCCGGACGGGCTGGTTGACCTTAACAATTAAAAAATGTAAGTTATGAGTGAGCTGACAACATTTGATGAGGATGAGGCAATAAAGTTCATCCGTGCGACTCTCCCCGAAGAGCGTAACAAGGAGATAAGCGACGACGACATTCTATATGTCATCGACACAATATGGGACTGGTATGAGAAAAACGGCTATCTCGACATCAACGCCGATATAACCGACGAGGAGGAGTTGCGTGTTGACGACCTTGTGGCATATGTCTGCAAGGAGCTGCGCCGTGCCAAAGAACTTGACATCACTCCCGACGACGTTGAGATGATTGTAAAATCTGAATTGCAATATGAAGAGTCTATCGAAGAATTTTAGTCTGCTCCTGCTCGCGGCCGGACTCTCGCTCTCTCCGGCGGTTGCCTTCGCGCAGAGCAAGAAGACGTTCAAAGTCGGTGCTTCAGGTCAGGCGGAGGAAGTGGTATCCGCAGACAAAGCCGCCAAGGCCGAGACTTCCGATGACCTCGATGAACTCAATTTTATCGAGATGGTCAACTCTGTCCCGCTCGACAACAAGAGTGCCGAACTCATCCGGAAGTTTCAGGAGAAGGAGGGACGCAACCGTCTTTTCAGCCGTGAATACAATTCGAAGAACAATTGCACGGTCGAGACTTTCCGTAACAAGGAGGTGCTTCTTGTTACCATTCCTGCGGCGAGTCTGTTCGCGCCCAACGCCACGGAGCTGCGTTCCGACGCGGCGGCACTCCTCGCGCCTCTCAAGCGTTATCTGAAAGACCCCGACATGTATCGTGTGCTTATGGTCATGCACACCGACAACACAGGTTCGGAGGTCTACCGCGATCATCTCACGGAGGAGCGGTCCAAGGCCGTGGCCGACTGGTTTGCCGACCAGGATTGCGACACGACTTATCTTTTCCCTTATGCCTTCGGTGACGACATGCCGCTGGTGGAAAACAACTCCATGAGCAACCGTATGCGCAACCGGCGTCTGGAGGTCTATCTTGTGCCGGGCAAGAAAATGCTCGAACAGGCAAAAAAAGGCCGCATCGTCTTCTGACCGATGCGACCTTTTATTAGGGTCACTTTTCAACGCTTCCGGTTCATTCCCTGTCGAGCCGGCGGCGCGTGAAGAACATACGCGTTGACAGGATGAAGAGCAACGCTCCCGTAGCCTGCATCGCGGCCACTACCCAGAAGGCGGCTTCGTAGCTGACATATTCGGCTATGAAGCCGCCTGCCAATATGCCTGCCCCCATGCCGAGGTCCCAGGATATGAGTATCGACGAGTTAGCCGTGCCGCGCTGGTCATGCCGTGCCATCTTTATGAACATTGTCATGAATGCCGGGTACATCTGGCCGTTGCCGAGTCCCACAAGCAGGGCCGACAGATAGAACGACCATTCACCCCATGCCGTGGCGAACAGTGTATATCCCAAAAGAGAAATCAGGACACCACGCGTGCAGTTGCGCGTTATCTTACCGTCACGCAGTGACCGCGTGCCGAACACCCGCGAGAGCATTAGGCCTGCGCTTAGCAACAGGAAGAACATTCCTGTGCCGTCGGTTATTCCGAGCATCTCCTGCCCATATATGGCCACATAATTGCTCATGACACCCCAGCAGAGTCCGAACAATGAGATGTTGACAGCCAAGAGCCATGCACGACCCAGGAAGAAGTGGTCCAGACTCAGTTTCGGCTTGTTTTTCACAATCTCACGCTCCGGCAGCCTTACGCGGCAAGCGCAAAGAAATCCGAGACAGGACAACACAAGAGAAATCCAGAAAAGCAGCGAGAAATTACCGGTCATATTATATATGTATATTCCCGCTGTCGGTGCCGAGGCCATGGCCAGATTGTTGCTGAGTCCGTAGTAGCCTATACCCTCGTTGCGGCGCGATGAGGGGAGCACATCTATGGCCACTGTACTGTTGGCTACGGTGGTCGCACCGAAAGGTATGCCGTGCAACGTGCGGACAATTGCGAACATCAGCAGCGTGGCAGCTCCTATGTAGCCGGCGAAGAAGATGAAGAACGCGAAGAAGCAGATTGTCAGCACCCTCTTCCGGTTGAAGCTGTCCACAAAGAAACCGCTGAACGGACGTACCAGCAGTGTGGCCACCACGTAACCCGAAAGCACTATGCCAATCATATCCTTGTCGGCCTGAAACTGGCTGTCAAGATAAATTGGCAAGAGTGGGGTAAGTAGATAAAAGGCGAAAAAGAGCAGGAAATTGCACATCATTACCTTGAGATACTCGCTGTTCCACAATCGCTCTTTAACAGTGTCGGATGTGGCCACAACTTCGGCGGCAACGCATTTCACAGAATCATCTTTCATTTCATAGAATCATTTAGTTCCCCACTTCTAATCATTTAGTTCCCCACGTTTCAGCAATAAGAGCGGAGTCCGCAGTGGACTCCGCTCTTGTTGCTGTAAACCGGATGTCACGGTCGGTGACATTCCTCCGGTTATTTAGAAATATGTTTCGAGTGCATAGTTGATGTTCTCCAGGATGTACTGTACATCAGAATCTGCTGGATCCATCTGCTGTGCGCGCTCTGCGATTGCCTTGGCTGCCTCGAAATAGTTAACCTTCACATCGTTGCGGGCCTCGGGCTGGTTGCCTTCGATGGCGTTCCACTTCTCAGTTCCGGTGGTGTAGATTTTCTTGGCGGCGTTCTTCAGGGTCTCGATGTCGGCGGTCTCGATGCTGGCTGCCTTGCGGTAGTCGGCGAGCGATGCCTCGTCATCACCTTTGCGGTCATACACATATCCGCGCAGACCGTAGAGGAATGCCTGGTCGGGAGTCTTGTCAAGCTGGTTGCCGATAAGTGCCACAACATCGTCGTAACGGCTCTGCTGGAGCAGAGAATTCACGAGGTTGTTGATGAAAAGAGGATTCGAGATGCCGAATTTTTCATAACCGTCGCGTGCCACGTTTTCGATTTCAGTCTTTGCCTTATTCTCAAGTGTTGAGTCGCGGAGCACGAGGTTCTGCCAACATGCTATTTCATATACGTAGTTCTGCGGGTCGGTGATGCCGGCATTGCGTGCCTTCTCAAATGCTTTGAGTGCGGCATTCAGGTCATTGCCTGAGAACGCGCCGATACCTGCGTAGTGGTACGCGAGGGCAACCATCGAGTCGGGAACTGCCTTGACAGCCTTGTCAGCCCAGGGCTGAGAGGGAATGTCGCCGTAGATCATGAAGGCGTTGTATGCCTCGGGATAGTAGTGCTTGTTGTTGAACATCTCGCCACCATAGTTGAAGTAGTCGTTGTGATGTCCGTTGATTTTGGATACCATATCCTTGGAGTGCTTCGGCTTGATTTGACCCTTCTCGTTGGGAACTGAGTCGAGCGGGAGAGCCTTGAGGAACTCATTGTAACCGTTGATCAGCTCTGTGCCCATGTCGAGGGTGTTGACAGCAGGATCATCGGGGTTGATTGCGCGTTTCTTGAATGCCTCGTCAAAAGCATCGAATTCAAGTTTGCCCGCAACGTAGTATGTACGGACATCGTTGGCGGTGGCGGGATTCTCCTTCGCCTGGTTGATAAGAGCGCGTGCGTCGGCAATCTTATCGATTTTTCCCGACATTTTCGCAGCCTGGTCAACGTTTTCCTTCTGGGCGCTCATCGAACCTACAGCCGTAAGGCAGAGAGCCAAGGTCAGAATTTTCTTCATAGCTTTATGTTTTTGGTTTGTATTTCGATTGTGTAAATTAACCGTGCGGATTAATTCCCGGTTTCCTCAGTCTCCTCGTCAGCTCCCGTTTCTTCCCGGTCTGCGTCGAGTATTTCCTCAGCCTCACGGATCACACGGTTCTCGGCACGTTCCACGCGGTTCTCCTCGCTCTCGGCCTCCAGCTCGTTCTCGACTTCCTCTTCAGGCTGCGAGTCAACTTTGCAAACCGAAGCGATGGTGTCACCGCGCTTGCCAAGGTCGATGAGCTTCACGCCCTGTGTGGCGCGGCCCATCACACGGATGTCTGCCACTGGCAGACGGAGCGCCACTCCGCTCTCGTTGATAATCATCAGGTCGTTCGAGTCGTTAACGTTCTTGATCGAAACGAGTGCGCCGGTCTTGTCGGTAACATTGAGTGTCTTCACACCCTTGCCGCCACGGTTGGTGATGCGGTAGTCATCGAGTGCTGAACGTTTGCCGTAGCCGTTCTCCGACACTACCATTACGGTCTCGTCGGGTTCGCCGCTCATCGTGATCATGCCTACAACCTCGTCTCCCTCGTCGAGTGACATCGCTTTAACACCCTGCGACATACGGCCCATGCTGCGTACCGTCTTCTCATTGAAGCGGATGGCGCGCCCTGCACGGTTGGCCATGATTATCTCGGAGTTTCCGTCGGTGAGGCGTACGCTGATTACTTCGTCGTCTTCGCGGATCACAATCGCGTTCACGCCGATTGCACGCGGACGCGAGTATGCGGAGAGCTGTGTCTTCTTGATGAAACCGCGCTTCGTGCCGAACACAAGGTTGTGCGTCGTGTTGAATGCCGGATCCGTAAGGCCCTTCACACGGATAAACGCGTTCACGCGGTCATCCTGGTCAATCTGGAGCAGGTTCTGGATGGCGCGTCCCTTCGAGTTCTTCGCACCCTCGGGAATCTCATATACCTTCAGCCAGTAGCAACGTCCCTTCTGGGTGAAGAAGAGCATGTAGTTGTGGTTGGTGGCGGGGTAGATGTATTCGATGAAGTCCTCGTCGCGTGTCGAGCTTCCCTTCGCACCCACACCTCCGCGGTGCTGTGCGCGGAACTCGCTCAGCGGCGTACGCTTGATGTAGCCCAAGTGCGAGATGGTGATGATCATCTTGTCGTCGGAGTAGAAGTCTTCCGAGTTGAAATCGCCAGAGAAGGGGTTGATTTTCGTGCGGCGCTCGTCACCATATTTGTCGCGGATTTCCACAAGCTCCTCCTTGATTACCTCGCGGAGCACATGCTCGTTGTTGAGAATGTCGTTGTAATGGGCTATGAGCTTCATCAGTTCGTCGTACTCGTTGCGGAGTTTCTCCATTTCGAGTCCGGTGAGCTGGCGGAGTCGCATCTCAACTATTGCGCGGGTCTGTATCTCGTCGAGCTCGAAGCGCTCCGAAAGTCTCAGGCGTGCCTGCTCCGTGGTCTCGCTGCCACGGATTATGGCTATCACCTCGTCGATGTTGTCGGTGGCGACCATCAGACCTTTCAGTATGTGGGCGCGTTCCTCAGCCTTGCGCAGGTCGTAGCGTGTGCGGCGGAGCACCACGTCGCGGCGGTGGTCCACAAACGCCGAGAGAATCTCTTTAAGATTCAGCGTCTTGGGACGTCCGTTCACAAGTGCCACGTTGTTCACGCTGAACGAAGTCTGCAACTGTGTCAGTTTGAAGAGCTTGTTGAGAACCACCTTGGCATTTGCATCTTTCTTGATGTCGATCACGATGTTGATCTTGCCGCGTGCCGAGGTGTCGGTTATGTCGGCGATGCCCTCGATTTTCTTCTCTTCGGCAAGCTGGTTGATTGATTTCACAAGCTCACCCTTGAGCACGCCGTAGGGTATTTCTGAGATTACGATTGCGTCATGGTTCCCCTCTGTCTCGATTTCAGCCTTGGCGCGGACTATGATGCGGCCGCGACCGGTCTCGAATGCGTCGCGCACGCCCTGAAGTCCGAAAATCTCACCTCCTGTCGGAAAGTCGGGAGCCTTGATGTGCTCCATCAGCTCCTCGATTGTAAGGTCGGGATTGTCAATCAAGGCGATTGATGCGTTGAGCGATTCGGTGAGGTTGTGAGGGGGCATGTTGGTGGCCATGCCGACCGCGATACCCGAGGCTCCGTTGACCAGCAGGTTCGGTATGCGCGTCGGGAGCACCGAAGGTTCGTTGAGCGTATTGTCGAAGTTGGGAACGAAGTCCACGGTTTCTTTGTCGAGGTCGCGCAGAAGTTCCTCACCCATACGGGCGAGCTTTACCTCCGTATAACGCATGGCGGCGGGAGAGTCTCCGTCGATTGAACCGAAGTTGCCCTGTCCGAACACAAGAGGGTAGCGGAGCGACCATTCCTGAGCCATGCGCACCATGGTCAGATAGATCGACGAGTCGCCGTGGGGGTGGTACTTACCCATCACCTCTCCGACGATACGTGCAGATTTCTTTGTGTCGCCCGAGAATGTGTTTCCAAGTTCGTTCATTCCGAACAGTACCCTGCGGTGCACCGGCTTGAAACCGTCGCGCACATCGGGAAGGGCACGAGATACAATCACCGACATCGAGTAGTCGATGTAGGCGCTTTTCATTTCCGATTCGATATTAATCGGAATAATCTTGTCGTCTCCTTGCATTATTTCTGTTGTAATTATTGTCTGTCGAAAGGGGTGTACGAAGCGTTGGAACGTTCATGCACTCCAATTGACAAAATTACAAAAAAATATCGACATTTCCCGCATTTTCAGCCAAATTATGACTTGAAAACACTTAAAAAATGCCGGATAAATAAAGTGAAGGCGGATACAACCCGCAGGTCTGTATCCGCCTTCTGTCTCTGTGCGACCCCTATTACCGTATCTTACGCTGAACGGCCATTTTTAAGCTGGGTGTCAGCCGCTACGGCTTATTCCACAGGATGGTAGTCGAGCATGAGTTTGTCGTCTCCCTCTTTGTAGGTCACCGATATTGTGCCGCCGAGCTGTCCGTCAGCACCAAGCTTGAGCATAAGCTCAGCGAGCTCGTCTTCCAGATATTTCTGGATGGCGCGTTTCAGCGGTCGCGCACCGAAGCTCTTGTCATAGCCCTTCTCGGCGATGAACGTCTTGGCTCCGTCGCTCAGGTCGAGATGGAAGCCAAGTTTCTCCACGCGTGAGAAGAAGTCGCGGAGCTCTATGTCGATGATCTTGAAGATGGCCTCCTTGTCGAGCTGGTCGAACATGATGATGTCGTCCACACGGTTCAGGAACTCGGGCGAGAACGCTCTGTTCAGTGCCTTTGAAATCACGCTGTGAGCCTGCTCCTTGGTCTGCGTAGCTGTGTTGAAACCTACGCCGCCGCCGAAGTCTTTCAGCTGGCGCGAACCGATGTTGCTCGTCATGATGAGTATCGTGTTCTTGAAATCGATTCTGCGTCCGAGCGAGTCGGTCAGGCGTCCCTCGTCCATGACCTGAAGCAGCAGGTTGAACACGTCGGGATGCGCTTTCTCAATCTCGTCGAGAAGTACCACGGAGTAGGGCTTGCGGCGCACTTTCTCGGTGAGCTGGCCCCCCTCCTCGTATCCGACGTATCCCGGAGGTGCTCCGACAAGTCGCGACACTGTGAATTTCTCCATGAACTCGCTCATGTCAACGCGTATAAGCGCGTCGGCCGAGTCGAACAGATATTCCGCTATGCGCTTTGCCAGCAGTGTCTTGCCGACACCTGTCGGGCCGAGGAACATGAACACGCCTATAGGTTTGTCAGGGTCTTTGAGTCCGATGCGGTTGCGTTGTATGGCTTTAACCACTTTCTTGATGGCATCGTCCTGACCGATTACGGCACCCTTGAGTGAGTCGCCCATCTGTATGAGCCGGGCTCCTTCTGCCTGAGCGATGCGCTGCGTCGGCACACCTGTCATCAGGGCCACCACTTCGGCCACTTTCTCATCATCCACTACCTGACGGTCACTGTTCAGGCTATCCTCCCACTTCTGTTTGGCCGTCTCAAGCTCGCTCTTGGCTTTGACAACCTCGTCGCGGAGTGAGGCCGCTTTCTCGTAATCCTGGGCTTTGGCCGCAGCGAGTTTCTGCTGCGTGAGTTCGTCGATACGCTTCTCAAGCGACTCGATTTCCTCGGGCACAACGATGTTCGTGATGTGTACGCGGCTACCGGCCTCGTCAAGGGCATCGAGTGCCTTGTCGGGGAAGTTGCGGTCGCTCACATAACGCTCCGTGAGGTTCACGCATGCCTCAAGAGCCTCGTCGGTGTAGCTTACGTTGTGGTGGTCCTCATATTTCTCCTTTACCTGACGCAGTATCTCAAGTGTCTCCTCCGGGGTGGTGGGTTCCACCATCACTTTCTGGAAACGACGTTCGAGCGCGCCATCTTTCTCGATGTTCTGGCGGTATTCGTCGAGGGTTGTTGCGCCGATGCACTGTATCTCACCGCGTGCGAGTGCGGGTTTGAGTATGTTGGCCGCGTCCATCGAACCGGGTGAGCCTCCGGCACCGACTATGGTGTGTATCTCGTCGATGAAGAGTATGATGTCGGGATTCTTGGAAAGTTCGTCGAGCACGGTCTTGATGCGCTCCTCGAACTGTCCCCGGTATTTGGTGCCGGCCACCATTCCGGTCATGTCGAGTCCTATCACGCGCTTGTCGAAAAGCACACGCGACACCTTGCGCTGCGTGATTCGCAACGCCAATCCTTCTACGATGGCAGATTTGCCGACACCCGGTTCTCCGATGAGCACCGGATTGTTCTTCTTGCGTCGTGACAGAATCTGTGCAAGTCGCTCGATTTCTTTCTCACGCCCCACCACAGGGTCAAGCCGACCTTCGGCTGCCGCCTTGGTCATGTCGTAGCCGAACTTGTCGAGAGCCGGAGTGTCGCTTTTGCGCGAGCTCTTGTCGCCACGCGGTTTCTGCGCCCCCTGGCGCGGCTGTGAGCCTGCCAGCGGACTGTCCTGAACCGGCACGTCCGAATCCTCGTCGTCATCGTCATTACCGATATCTTTGCCCATCTGCGGCATCTCGCTGCCGGGACCGAAGCTCTGCACCGAAATGTCGAAATTCAGATACTCCTCCTTTATATGTTGGAGAATCGAGGAGTCCATGGCGCGCTTGTCATGAATCAGCGCGAGCAGGATATGCTCCGAGCCGATGACATGCGCGTTCATCTTGCGTGCCTCGGATGTAGAGAGCTGAAGGTGGCGTATAGCCGCGAGGTTTATCTTATATTGCTGTTCGAACAGGGTAGTGGTTTCGCCGGTCTGATGCGGTTCGGCGAGATACTCCTCCAGTTCGGTTACAATCTTGTCGATCGGAATATTGAGCTGGCTAAGAATCTTGAAGGCATAGCCATCCTGCTGACGTAGCGCGGCGAGCACGAAATGCTCGGACGTTATGACAGGGGAATCGAATCTTTTGGCCTCATTGAAAGCTATCTCAAGCATGGGCCTGAACTGTTTGGAAAAATCGTTCTTCATTAATCTCAAATCAAATTAAAGCCGGCAACCAAAAACAAATCACCGCCGGCCTACCAACTATATAACAAACCCCGTGCCAAAATTACTGTCACCCCACCGCAACTTCTGCCCAACTTGCTAAAAGTCCATAAAGTAGTTAAGGCTCATAAGGTTCTTAAAGTGATTAAAGTAGCTAAAGTGATTAAGGTGATTAAGGTGATTAAAGTGATTAAAGTGATTAAAGTAGTGAAGGTCCTTATTTACTTTTTCTTAACCATCTTAATCCCCTTAATCCCCTTAATCCCCTTAATCCCCTTAACAACTTTACCCCTCCTTAAAAACCTTATCCACCTTATCTCCCCGCTTTTCCCCAATTTCAATACCCCCGTTGCTTCTTTCTCATTGCTGTCATCTTCTCAGAGAAACCTCCCTCTGCGAGAAATTTCTCTTCGAGTCGCCCTATCTGCTTAAAAAGCAGATAATCCGCCTGATTAATGAGAATTATAGCCATGTTAGCGACTGTCTCAGGCGGTCTGGACTCTACAATCGGCCGGAAAAATTCATAGTCATTATGTGTGGCACCCAAATTGCGCATTGTTTCAAACTCAGTACTTCCTTTTTCCCATTGACGATTGCAATGCACCTTTAGAAAATCCTCATAATCCTCCACCAATTCCTTAAGGCTTGCCTTGGCTACATTAAGTAATTTGATACCGGTCTTGATAGAAGTCGGACACGCCGCGCATCCCTCTATAATGTTTTGCTTTCCGCTACGGGCGGCTTGCACCATCTGGTCAATAGTCCTGTCTCCGCGCCGCAGAAATTTCTCGCAGAAATAGCAGGTTATCAGAAAGACAACATTAGTCTTCTGATAACTCAATAATCTTTTATAATCTCCAGCCGGAGAAATCAGCCCCGTATTCATGTTCCATCCAATCTAAGTTCTTGTTTGACAATATCAACAGTTTCACCATCATCCACAAAAATACTAATTTTTCCTGACTTAACAATCACAATCCTTAATTTAGTGATAATTGGATTACAGTATAGGAATAAAGGCTGCCGACGTTGGTCAGCAGCCTTGTTTGGTGAATTGAGTGCGCAGGCACTAATTATCGGGGTGTGTTCAGCATTTGCAAAGGTTGTTGTGTCAGATGAACAGTGAGGCGATGCGGAAGGTGGCGAAGGCGAGTACCCAGGCCAGTACTGTGTTGTAGAGCACCGAGAAGGCTGTGTATTTCCAGCTGCCGGTCTCGCGGGTTATCGCCGCCAAGGTCGCTATGCAGGGGAAGTAGAGCAACACAAACACAAGGAAGGCCAGTGCCGAGGCTTCGTTGAAGGGTGTCTCGCCTGTTATCTTCGACGGCGTGCTGAGTCGAGTGGAGAGTGCTTCGGCATCGTCATCGCCTACGTAAAGCACGCCGAGTGTAGAGACCACCACCTCTTTCGCAGCAGCTCCGGCTATAAGCGAAACGCAGGTCTTCCAACCGAATTCCATCGGACGTACCACCGGCTCGACAGCCTTGCCGACATAACCAAGGATTGAGTGCTCCTGCTGGTATTCGGTGGTCACAAGTTCCTCTATGTCGTCGGCAGAATTCTCAGCTAATGTTGTAGCCGGCATCTCAGCCAATGCCTCGGTGCGGTATGTCTCGGGCACATCCTCGGGCACATAGTGGGGGAAGTAGGAGAGTGCCCAGATTATGATCGAGGCTACAAGTATGAGTCCTCCCATCTTCTTGAGATACTGCTCGGCTTTGCCCCACATGTTGCGCATGGTGGCCTTGAAGGTCGGCATACGGTAGGGGGGCAGCTCCATCACAAAGGGTGTCTCGTCTGCCTTGAACCAGAACTTGCGCATTATCTTGGCCGTGAGCACAGCAACGATTATACCCAACAGATACAAGCCGACAAACACCCACGCTCCATATTGCGGGAAGAATGCTCCGGCCAACAATACGTAGATCGGTATTCGCGCCGAACAACTCATGAACGGATTGATCAGGATTGTTATCAACCGGCTCGACTTGCTCTCGATGATTCGCGTTGACATGATGGCCGGCACGTTGCAGCCGAAACCCATCACGAGCGGTATGAACGATTTTCCGTGAAGCCCCATCTTGTGCATCAGCTTGTCCATGATGAACGCGACTCGTGCCATGTAGCCTGAATCCTCCATAAATGAGATGAAGGCGTAAAGTATGAGGATGTTCGGCAGGAAGACAATCACGCCGCCCACGCCGCCGATTATTCCGTCGAGCAGCAGGTCTTTGAGAGGCCCATCGGTCATGTATTCTCCGATCAGTCCTGAAATCCATGAGACAAGACTCTCGATCCACTCCATCGGGTAACTTCCCAACTGGAACGTGGCCCAGAACATCACCCACATCACTATGAGGAATATCGGGAATCCGAAGAGTTTGTTGGTCACGAAGGTGTCTATTATCTTGGTTGACTTCTCCTCTTTTTCGAGCGAACCATCCATGGTCTCGCGCAATGCACCTTGGATAAATCCATATTTGTCGGCCGATATTGCCGAGGTCACGTCTTCCTGAAGCTTATCCGATATGCGGGCATCCTCACGGTCGCGCAACTCGCTCCATTTGCTGTAGCTCGGATTGTCGCTGAGCATCTTTTCAACCTCGGGGTCGCGCTCTATGAACTTGATTGCAAGGAAGCGGGGTGAGAAGTGGTCTGACACGGTCGGGTCATTCTTGAACTCACGGTTGAAAATAGACACAGTCTGCTCTATCTCCGGGTTCATGTTGACGTGTATATGCCGCGTGTCGGGGTTGGTCATCTCATAGACCTCTATCACGGTGTCGAGGAGTTTGTCTATTCCCCATCCGGTAGAGGCAATGGTCGGCACGAACGGCACACCAAGCATCTTGCCGAGCGACTCGTAATCGAGCTTGGCGTTCGATTTCTTAAGCTCGTCGTACATGTTGAGGTCAACCACCATCGGCAGGTTCATGTCGATCAGCTCTGTGGTGAGGTAGAGGTTGCGCTCCAGGTTCGAGGCTACCACCACATTCACGAGAACGTCGGGTGTCTCCTCGCGCAGATAACGCATCACATAGAGTTCCTCGGGCGAGTAGGCCGACAGCGAGTAGGTTCCGGGCAGGTCCACTATGTTAAGCCGGTAGCCTTTGTAACGAAGTGTTCCCTCCTTGGCATCGACCGTCACCCCGGCGTAGTTGCCCACATGCTCACGCGCGCCCGACACCATATTGAACAGGGATGTCTTGCCGCAGTTAGGATTACCCAACAGTGCTATGTTGATAATCTTGTCGCTGCGCAGGCGGTCGCCGATGTGTCCTACTTCGGTGTGCTCCGAAGTGTCAGCTGCACGGTCGGCATGGTCGGACGATGCGTTCCAATCCTCTAAAAGTTCAACTTCCACAAGGTTGGCTTCGGCGCGTCGCAGGGATACCTCATATCCCATCAGCGCATATTTTACCGGATCCTGCAGCGGTGCGTTGAGTATCACGCTCACTTCGCGCCCGCGCACAAATCCCATTTCCATCACGCGCTTTCGGAAAGCCCCGTGACCGAATATCTTTGTAATGACGCCGGTTTGTCCCGGCTTAAGATCTGACAGTCGCATAAATTTGACTTGGATGATTTCCGCCGTCCCCGTATGTCGCAATGCGGACCGGAGCCGACGGCTTGAAAAAATAATTGTCACCGCAAAATTACAACCAATTATCGGCGCAGCCAAATGCGCACCCTCAAAATACCCTTATTAGGGTATTGCTCCGCACATCATGTGCAAAAAAACGCTGCGTCCCGTGCGGGGCGCAGCGTCTGTATGCCGGTTCCGGGTTACCCGGAAATAATCGGTTCTGATTATCTCTGCTGTGCTGAGTCTACCTCTTCTCCTGCTGTCTTTTCAGCGGGTGCGGCATTCTTCAGATGCTTGTCGAGGAAGCGGAAGAATGTGCGCTGCCAGAGGATGGCGTTCTGGGGCTTGAGCACCCAGTGGTTCTCGTCGGGGAATACGAGCATCTCAGCCTCAAGACCATGCATCTTGGCTGCGTTGAATGCCTGCATACCCTGCGATGCGAGGATGCGGTAGTCAAGCTCTCCGACGGTGATGAGCATCGGGGCTGTCCAGTTGTTCACGTAGCGATGGGGTGAGTTGGCGTATGTGCGCTGTGCTGTCGCGTTCTCTTTCTCCCAGTACGGGCCACCGAGGTCGAAGTCGGCGAACCACATCTCTTCTGTCTCAAGATACTGGGCCTCTACGTTGAAGATACCGGCGTGAGCCACGAGTGCGGCATAGCGGCCGTCGTTATGACCGGCGAGCCAGTATACGGAGAAACCGCCGTAGCTTGCGCCGATTGCACCTACATGGTCAGCGTCAACATAGGGACGGCTCTTGATGTAGTCGGTTGCCGAGAAATAGTCCTGCATGTTCTGGCCGCCGTAGTCGCCTGAAATCTGACGGTTCCATGCGGTGCCGAAGCCGGGCACGCCGTGACGGTTGGGGGCGATCACGATATATCCGTGTGCGGCCATGATCATGAAGTTCCAGCGGTAGCTCCAGAACTGGCTCACAGCCTGCTGCGGACCACCCTGGCAGTAGAGGATGGCGGGATATTTCTTGTTCGGGTCGAAGTCGGGGGGGAGAATCTCCCAGCATGTCATCTGGCCGCCGTCGGTGGTCGGTACGATGACTTTCTTCACTTCGCCGAGCTTGAGCTGGTCGAGAAGTTCCTTGTTGACTGTGGTGAGCTGGTCGGCCTTGTCTTTGCTTACAGCGAAGATCTCGTTGGGTTCGCGCATTGAGTGGCGGAGTGCGATTGCGGCGTTGTCGGCCACGGGCACCACGCTTGCGTAGTCATACTGTCCGGTCACGATTGTGTCGATGGCGCAGGTGTTCACATCGATTGTGAAGACGGGTGCCACACCCTGATAGTATCCGGTGAACCAGATGCTCTTGCCGTTCTTCGCCCATGCTATCTGCTCGGGCCAGTAGTCCCAGTTGGCGGTGAGGTCACGGGTCTGACGGCTCTTCATATCCATCACCATCAGGCGCTTCTTGTCGCTCTCATATTTGGCAGTGGGCATCGAGAGCCATGCGAGAGTGTTGCCGTCGGGCGAGAACACGGGGTCTGTGTCATAGCCGGGGAATTCCTCACCCTTGGTAAGGGTCTCGGTCTCACCGCTCGCGAGGTCGTACATATAGAGGTTGGAGTCGGTCGAGAACACGTAATCCATGCCTTTGAGCTTGCGGCTCACGTAAACGAGCTTCGTGCCGTCGGGACTCCATGCGAACGACTCGGCACCGCCGAACGGACGGACAGGACACTCGAAAGGCTCACCCTGCATGATGTCTTTTGCATTCTTTACCTCGCCGTCGAGGTCAGCCACGAAGGGGTGGGGGATTTTTGTCACCCATTCATCCCAGTGCTTGTAACCGAGGTCATCGACCACACGGCCTGTTGTCTTGGGCAGGTCTTTGAAAAGCTCCTCGTCGTTCTTGTTATAGTCGTCGATTGCTGATGCGAACACCACATGCTTGCCGTCGGGGCTGATTTTGAAGCATTCTATTCCGTTGGCCTCGCTTGAGAGTCTTTTCTCACCGGTGCCGTCGGCGTTCATGCTGAAAATCTGGGTTGCGTCGGTTTCCTTGTCGTGACGCAGGAATGCAATTTTCTTGCCATCCTCGATCCATTGCAGGTTCGACTCGGAGCCTACGGTCTTGGTGAGGCGAGTCATATTCTGGCCGTCGGCATCCATGATGTAGATTTCCGCATTGCCCTTGTTTTCCTGAATATCTTCGTAGGTAAGGGTGAAGATAATCTTTGTACCGTCGGGCGAGGGGATAGCCTCGGAGATGCGGCCGAAGGCTTCGAGCACTTCGGGCGTGAGCATACCGTTCTCAATCTTGATGTCCGGCTTCTCAATCAGTTTGGCATCGCCACCACTCTTGTCAGAGCAGGCAGTCAGAGCCAATGGCAATAACATTGCACACATTTTCAATCCTGTTTTGTTCATGATCTTTTTAGTGTTTTTTGGTATTACGGTTAAACTTATGTTTTATTTCATTCTTTTTTGTTCCCCGGCTGGTAGGTCTGTCGGACCTGTCAGACCTGTCAGACTTGTCAGACTTGTTATACCTGCCGCCTGTCGCGGCTCTTCCGCCCTGGGGGTAAAGTGCCTGAATCAGGTCCGGCCGGTGCATCTTCCTCAGCTCGGCGAGTATTGACTGCCGGCTCTCCGGCTTCCACCAGAAGAAGAACTGCCTCTGGGCGAGTTTCTCTTTCTCGGTGCGGGCGGTGAATACTTTCTCTCCCGTGTACGGGTGATAGCCGGTATAGTAGATCTCAGTCGCCACGGTCATGGGTGTAGGTGTAAAATCCTGCACTTGTTCGAGCTGAAAATTGAGATCTTTGGTTATTGCTGCCAACTCTGCCATGTGCTCTTCCCGACATGCCGGGTGTGACGATATGAAGTAGGGTATGAGCTGCTGGCGCAATCCGGCCTCAGCGTTGGTGCGGTCGAATATGCGCTTGAACTTGCGGAACTGGTCGAAGCCGGGCTTGCGCATACACATCAGCACTTCGTCCGATGTGTGTTCAGGTGCCACCTTCAACCGTCCGCTCACATGGTCGGTTATCAGCTCGCGCAGATAGTCGCGGTTCACGGCATCGGTCTTTGCCGAGCCAGAGGGTGCCATGGCGAGGTCGTAGCGCACACCGCTTCCGATGAATGATTTCTTCACTCCGGGCAGCGCGTCTACGGCGTGATACACGTCGAGCAGACGCGAATGGTCGTTGTCGAGGTTCGGACATGGTTTCGGATGAAGGCATGAGGGGCGTGCGCATTTCTTGCAGATTGATTTGTCGCGTCCACCCATGGCGTACATGTTGGCCGACGGCCCTCCGAGGTCGGAGATGTAGCCTTTGAAGTCATCCATCTGTGTAACTTGCCGCGCCTCGCGCACAATCGATTCTTTCGAGCGCGATGCGATGAATTTACCCTGATGCGCCGAGATGGTGCAGAACGC
Organism: uncultured Muribaculaceae bacterium; assembly: GCA_910578385.1. Taxonomy (GTDB): domain Bacteria; phylum Bacteroidota; class Bacteroidia; order Bacteroidales; family Muribaculaceae; genus Lepagella. The sequence goes on from CAJTQV010000012.1 coordinate 60,501, forward strand.
GCAACCACCGAAGCAGCCACGGTGCATGTTGACCGAGTGGCGGATCATCTCGTAGGCGGGTATGGTCTTTCCTTTGTAGCGTGGATGTGGCACACGTGTGTAGGGCAGGTCGAACGACGCGTCAATCTCACCTGTCGTCATCGGCGGCAACATCGGGTTGACCTGTATCATCTTCCCTTTGGCCTGCTGCCATATCACGGCACCGGAGTATTTGTTCGACTCCTCCTCTACATGCCTGAAGTTGAGGGCCTGAAGTTTCTTGTTCTTCAGACACTCCTCGTAGCTGTGCAGCACAATGTCTCCTTCCGACGGTTTACCGTCAGATAAAAAGGCAATTTGTTGCACATCTGTAATATCTTTTATACTCTCACCTTTGTCAAGGCGTGCTGCGATTTCAAGTATGGTCCGCTCTCCCATACCGTATGACAGTATGTCTACCGGTGCGTCAATCAGTATGGAGGGGCGCAGTCTGTCTTCCCAGTAGTCGTAGTGTGCCACGCGGCGCAACGATGCCTCGATGCCTCCGGCTATGACCGGAACGTCTGGATAAAGCTCCTTGAGTATGCGTGAGTAGACTATTGTCGGCATGTCGGGGCGCATCCCGTGCCGTCCGCCGGCTGTATATGCGTCGTCATGGCGCAGACGGCGGTTGGCGGTGTAATGGTTCACCATCGAGTCCATAGCTCCGGCCGATACACCGAAGAAAAGGCGTGGTGCCCCGAGTTTCTTGAAGTCGCGCAGATCGTCGCGCCAGTTGGGCTGGGGGACAATCGCGACCTTGTAACCGGCTTTCTGGAGCGTGCGCCCTATGACTGCCGCGCCAAACGACGGGTGGTCCACATACGCGTCGCCCGTGAAGAGTATCACATCGGCACGGTCCCAGCCGAGGGCATCCATCTCGTCGCGCGAGGTGGGCAGGAAATCAGTTCGCTGAAACATCGGCATTCTCTTTTATCAGTGACTCGCGGTGGTCCTGAAGGTTTATCAGTTCGTCACGCAGTTGAGCGGCCTCTATGAAGTCGGTGCGCTTTGCGGCGGCAATCATGTCGCGCTGCACTTTCTCTATGCGCTTCTCTATCTCAGGGAGGCTCATGTACTCTATGACCGGGTCGGCGGCAAATACGGCCTCGTGTTCCTCCTCTATATATGGACGCGGGGCTTTCTGACCGCCGGCGGATTTCGGTGTCACCGGTGACGTTGGTCTTTGCGACGGAGCTACACGGCCTTTCGACATCTTCGACTTGTCAGCTTTCTTGTCGCCGCCTTCGTAGATTTCAATAAGGTCGTTGCCCGATTTCTTGACAATCGGGGTGGGGGTTATGCCATGCTCCATGTTGTAGGCCATCTGTTTGGCGCGACGGCGTTCGGTCTCGTCGATGGTACGCTGCATGGAGTCTGTTACCTTGTCGGCATACATTATCACCTTGCCGTGGACGTTTCGGGCTGCGCGTCCTGCTGTCTGTGTAAGCGAGCGGTGGTTGCGCAGGAATCCCTCTTTGTCGGCATCGAGGATAGCCACGAGGCTCACCTGAGGCAGGTCAAGACCCTCGCGGAGCAGGTTTACGCCGATAAGCACGTCGTAGGTGCCTTGCCGCAGGTCTTCCAATATCCTTATTCGTTCCAGGGTATCGACATCGCTGTGTATATAGGCTGAGTTTATGCCCCATTTTATAAGGTGACGGTTTAGCTCCTCGGCCATGCGCTTGGTGAGCGTGGTGACAAGCACGCGCTGGTCGGCCTCTATGCGGAGACGTATCTCCTCCATCAGGTCGTCTATCTGGTTGAGCGTCGGCCGAACCTCAATCTCGGGGTCGAGAAGTCCGGTGGGGCGTATAACCTGCTCGGTGAATATTCCCTCGGTCTGCTGCATCTCGTAGTCTCCGGGAGTCGCGCTGACATATATCACCTGCGGGGTTAGCCGCTCGAATTCCTCGAATTTCAGCGGACGGTTGTCAATAGCCGCCGGGAGCCGGAAACCATATTCCACTAAGTTCATCTTGCGCGAGAGGTCACCTCCGTTCATGCCGCGTATCTGCGGGAGAGTGACGTGGCTCTCGTCTATGATTGTCAGGAAGTCCTTGGGGAAGTAGTCGAGCAGACAGAACGGGCGCATACCCGGATCGCGGCCGTCGAAATAGCGTGAGTAGTTCTCTATGCCGCTGCAATGTCCGAGTTCCTTGATCATCTCAAGGTCGTAGGTCACACGTTCGCGCAGACGTTCGGCCTCCATTATGCGTCCTTCGCGGCGGAAGAAGTCACATTGGGCGCCGAGGTCGAGTGTAATCTTGTCAACGGCCTCCATAGTCCTTTCTTTCGACGACACGAAAATGTTGGCCGGGTAGATATTGAAGCCCTCAAGGTCTGTTATCGGCATTCCTGAATCGGGGTCTACGGTCTGGATTTTCTCGATTTCGTCGCCCCAGAACATCACTCGCAGCTGAATTTCCTCGAAAGAGAGCATTATGTCTACCGTGTCACCCTTCACGCGGAACTGTCCGCGCATAAGTTCCGTCTCGGTACGGCTGTATAGCGAATCGACGAGTTTCCGCAGGAACGCGTTCCTCGATATGCGGTCGCCGACCGATATTCGTACCACGGTCTGGGCGAAATCCTCCGGATTACCCATACCGTATATACAGCTCACCGACGACACGACCACCACGTCGCGTCGGCCTGACAGCAGAGCGGCGGCGGTCGATAGACGCAGCTTGTCGATCTGCTCGTTGATCATCAGGTCTTTCTCTATATACTTGTCGGAGCCGGGTATGTATGCCTCCGGCTGATAGTAGTCATAGTAGCTCACGAAATACTGCACCGAGTTCTCCGGAAAGAAGTTCTTGAATTCCGAATAGAGCTGTGCGGCAAGGGTCTTGTTGTGCGACAGGATGAGCGTCGGACGCTTCACCTGCTGTATCACATTGGCCATGGTGAACGTCTTGCCGCTTCCTGTCACACCGAGCAGCGTCTGGTGCTTCTGTCCGTTGCGGACACCCTCGACGAGTTCGGCGATTGCTTCCGGCTGGTCGCCGGTAGGCGCATATTCCGATGTAAGTTTAAAATCCATAACTCGCAAATATAGCTAATTTCGGGCCAAAATCCAAATAAAAATCACGGTAAAGACTACTAAAAAGTCCTAATAACCTTGAAATGTCACTTGTTTGTGCAGCAGGTAGCCGAAAAATTTTGTTTTACGAATTAAATTCAGTAATTTTGTACGATTAAGCGGGCATCCAATAGGATGGCCGCCTCAAATACCCTTTAATTTTTAAAGACAATGAGAAAGAATATTGTAGCCGGCAACTGGAAAATGAACACCACTCTCGACGAGGGCGTGGAGCTTGCCAACAATGTCAATGCACTTCTTAAAGGTAAGAAGGCAAACTGCGACGTGATTGTCTGCGTGCCTTTCACTCACCTTACTTCCGTTAACGCTGTCATCGAGCCTGAGCTCGTTAAACTCGGCGCCGAAAACTGCTCCGAACATGCCAAGGGCGCATACACCGGAGAAGTCAGCGCTTCTATGGTAAAATCAACAGGTGCTCAGTATGTGATCCTCGGTCACAGCGAGCGTCGCCAGTATTTCGGTGAGAACAACGAACAGCTTCTCGCCAAGACCAAAATCGCTCTTGAGAACGGTCTTCTTCCCATTTTCTGCGTGGGTGAGGTTCTCGAACAGCGCGAGGATGGCTCGTTCAACGAGGTTGTCAAGTCGCAGGTTGAGGCTCTCTTCAGCCTTTCAGCAGAAGACTTCGGCAAGATTGTCATCGCTTACGAACCCGTCTGGGCTATCGGTACAGGCAAGACCGCTACCGCTGAGCAGGCTCAGGAGATGCATGCTCACATCCGCAATGTCATCGCCGAGAAGTATGGCAAGGAGGTTGCTGACAACACTTCAATCCTTTATGGTGGCAGCTGCAAGCCTTCCAACGCCAAGGAAATCTTCGCTAAGCCCGACGTGGACGGTGGTCTCATCGGTGGCGCCGCTCTCAAGGCAGAAGACTTCATGGGCATCATCGAGGCCTTCGGTTGATCCTTTCACTCATCAAAGCAACAGATGGCCGTCAGCTGACTCACGGGTCATCTGTTGCTTGAAACTTTTTTAGAACCCTAAGAAATCTCAGAACTTGAAAAAACTGATCCTGTCACTCACCATCGCCGCTGGCATTATGCTTCCGGCTGTGGCCCAGACTCCCCCCGACAAGGAGGAGGAGGGGGCTTCGAATGCGGTTGAACGTATCTCTGTGGAATCGATGGGCAACGTTGTCATCGACATCCCCGACAATATCCTTCAGAACATCCTCAAGGAGGAGCAGGCGGCACCAAAGCATAGCGAGCCGGTTCTTCGGCCGGGCATCAACAAGATGTCGGGTTACCGCATACAGGTCTTCAGCGACGGTCACAACCAGCATTCGCTCGAATCGCGGGCACGCGCGCGTGGCAACGCCATCGTGGCCAAGTTCCCCAAATACCGCGGACAGGTATATTCCTATTCAAGTTCACCCAACTGGTACACACGGGTGGGTAATTTCCGCTCGTCGTCCGAGGCTTCGGCCGCTCTCTCCGAGCTAAAACGCGCCTTCCCGCAGTTTGCGGCCGAGATGCGCGTCGTGAAAAGTCAGATTGTAGTTATAAAGTAAGAAGCAATGGCTACTGTCAGCAAACATGACCCGAAGTTGGTCGAGGAGATAGCATCGCATTACGAAGCGATTCTCCGTCTTGTGGGTGAGGACCCTTCGCGCGAGGGGCTTCTCAAGACCCCGGTACGCGCCGCAAAGGCAATTCTCGACATTACATCCGGCTACCGTCATGACCCCCTTGCCATCGCGCGTCAGGCTGTTTTCGAGCATGCCGGTTCGCAGATGGTTATCGTTAAGGACATCGAGTTCTACAGCATGTGCGAGCACCACATCCTGCCATTCTTCGGCAAAGTGTCGATAGGCTATATTCCCGACGGCAAGATGATTGGTCTTTCCAAACTTGCCCGCATAGTTGACAATTTCGCACGTCGCCTTCAGGTCCAGGAACGTCTCACGGCCGAGGTCTGCCAACTGCTGTCCGAGGCCATGCCGACAAAGGGAGTGATAGTCAGCTGCACCGCCGAGCACCTCTGCATGAAGATGCGTGGTGTCGAGAAACAGGACTCCGCCACCACCACCTGCGACTACAACGGCCTCTTCGCCACCGACCCGGCCCTCCGCGCCGAATTCCGCTCCCTCTGCGAATCGTAGTATCCTCAAAGACTTATGGATATGGATGAGAGCAAGTTCAAGATTGTAATCGACGCATTGGTTGCCAAAGCGAAGTCAATACTCCCGCCCGGATCACGTCTGACGCTGTACGGCTCACAGGCGCGAGGTGAGGCCACGCCCGATTCCGACTGGGATTTGCATCTGCTCATAGAAGGTCCCGAAAAAATATCGTTCGACCAGATGATGCAATATGTCATACCGTTCGGTGACACCGGTATGCAGTTGGGAGAAGTTGTCAACACAGCCGTATACACATTCAAGGGCTGGATGCGCCGCAGTTTCTTGCCTTATTTCCAAAATGTCACCAAAGAAGGCATAATCATCTACGAAAACTGATGGCACTCTCAACTGAAAAACGCGATGACGTTGTGGCCTATCGCAAGGAAAAATCGATCTTTACACTGAAAGAGGCCGAGGGTATAGCCTCAATGGAGTTTTGGAGCCTATGCGCAAACAGACTGTACTACTCTGCCTATTATGCTTGCACTGCACTTCTTATAAAGCACGGTCACACCACAACAACACATAATGGTGTTATGCGCATGATGGGTAAGGAATTCTTCATGACCGGTATTCTCCCCAAGTGCTATTCCGATTTATTGCAAAGACTATTCTCTATGCGCCACACCGGGGACTATGACGATTGTTTTGATTGGTCGGAAGAAGATATAGTGCCTTTGTTTACCCCCGTACGTGAATTTATTGAGGCCATTTTTAAATTGCTTGAATCGGGGTCTGATATTGAACCGGTTTAAGTCTCGGATTGTAGCGTAAGCTTCCAAACATTAAGGGTTGTTAAGGTGTTTTAACATAAACACTAATCAAACTTTAATGCTATGGTTAATTTTACACGTGGAATCACCCGTTTGTGGTGGATTCCGTTGATTACGGGCATCGTGGCTGTCGGTCTCGGCATTTGGTGCTTGTGCAGTCCGGTGACTTCGGTTCCGGTTCTTGCCTACATTTTCGCCGGTCTTATTTGTCTGGCCGGAGTCTTCAATCTTGTATACGTCTGCGTAAACCGTGCCAAGGCCCCCAACTGGGGATGGGCTTTGGCTCTCGGTCTGCTCGATCTGTTAGCCGGTATCTGGATGCTCTCTTTGCCGGAGGAGGAGCTGGCTGTGACTTTTGTCATAGTGCTCGGCATCTGGCTGATTTGCGTGGCAATCAACGCCATCTGCGAGACTTTCGTTCTCAGCACCGGTTCAATCTTATGGACTGTGTTCTCGGTCATCATGCTGATTGCGACCATCTGGTTTGCCGTGATGTTCCTGTCGTCACCCCTGACGATGGCTGTGGCCGGCTGGATTTACCTCGGCATCTCGCTGATAACGTTCGGTGCCTTCAGAATCTCCATCTCCTGCCGTCTACGCTCTCTCACCGCCTGACGTGCATATCACAGCCATCTCGGCAGTTTTATCCCGAATGTAACAGGCTGGGAGCCTGTGTTGCTATATGAAAACCGGGTGTCATATCGTGCGATATGACACCCGGTCTTCTGGTATAGGCGTGGCCACAGGGGCCACGCCGTTATTGTTGGGGACGATTATTTGCCGGTGGTGATGCGGATCTGGATGCCTCCGTCGGGAGCTACGTTGATCTCGAGAGTAGTGCCCTCGGCAAGACGGAGCGCGGGTGCGCCGGCCTCCTTGCGGTTGTGGGGGAGTACGCTCTGTGCAGCTGTGCCTCCCTCTACGGGTGCGAGCGCGCGATTGATGTCAACTGCACCTACTGCCTTAGGCTCTGCCTTGGGTGCCTCAGCCTTGGGTGCTGCGGGCTTCGGAGCGGGTTTCGGTGCCGCAGGCTTCGGAGCTGCTGCCTTGGGAGCTGCTCCTGCAACGCCGAACTCGATGATGGGCTGGTCGGTTGCCATAACCTCGCCCTCCTCGATGAGGAGACGGGCTACTGTGCCGGCACGGTCTGCCATCAGGTTGTTCTCCATCTTCATTGCCTCGTAAACGAGAACAACGTCGCCGGGCTTGATTGTGTCGCCGGGCTTAACCTTGAACTCGAGAACTGTACCGCCCATGGGAGCCTTCATGACTTCGCCAGAACCGGTGACAGCTGCCTCTTCAGCCGCAGGTGCGGGAGCAAGAGTCTCACCTTCGGCCATGAACTCGATGAGGGGCTGGTCGGTTGCCATAACGTCGCCTTCGCCGACGAGTACGCGTTTTACAACGCCACCCTTGTCGCAAGCGAGGTCGTTCTCCATCTTCATTGCCTCGTAAACGAGCACAACGTCGCCGGGCTTGACAGTGTCGCCTGCCTTGACGCGGATTTCCATAACGGTACCGCCCATCGGAGCGTTGAATACCGGACCGGTCACGGGGCCTTCGGCTACTGCCTGAACAGGAGCTGCTGCCTTGGGAGCCGCTGCCTTGTTTGCCTCGTACTCAGCCTTGCGCTGATTGGTGAGGAATGTCTTGGCAACTGCGGGAAGAAGTTCGAGAAGCAGGAACTCCTCTTCGTTCTGAGCGAGTTTCACGCCGCCGAATTTGTCGAGCTCGGGATTGGCCGGAGTCTTGTATGAGCTTACGTCGTAGGGTTTCTCCTCGGCGCTGCCTGTGATTTGCTCGCGGAATTTCGGGTCAACCGGAACCGGAGTCGTTCCATATTCACCCTTTACGAGCGAGATGAACTGGTTGTTCTTGTTTGTGTAGTCGGGTTTGCCGGCACGACGGTCCATGGCGAGGTTCACAGCCTGTGAGCCTACAATCTGGCTGGTCGGTGTTACGAGGGGCACGAGACCTGCGTCGCGGCGTACCTTCGGGATGAGGGCCATAGCCTCCTCAAGCACGTCCTCTGCACCGAGTGCGCGGAGGTTTGCAACCATGTTGGAGTACATACCGCCGGGAACCTCTGCGTTCTTGACAAGCTCGTTGGGTTTGGGAAGACCGAAGTATGCCTCGATCTTGTGGCATGCGTCGAGAAGTTCCTCCTCTTTGTTTGCCTTGGCAGCCTCGATAGCGCGGTCGAACTCCGCATCGATCTCCTTCGGCATCTCTTTGTAAGCCTCGTCGAAGTCTTTCGGCCATTTGTCTTTGTTGAGGTCGAAGTCTGCGAGTGCCTTGCGGGCATCCTTGAGCTCGTGACGGATTTTGGCAACTGCCTCCATGTCGGCCTCGATCTCCACGCCCATCTTGCGGCAGAAGATGTCGATAAGCTCGATTGAGGGAGCTGCTGAGCCGCCGCCAAACCACCAGATGTTGGTGTCAACGATGTCAACACCCTGGATGATTGCTGTCAGCACGGCTGCGAGACCGTAACCGGGTGTACAGTGTGTGTGGAAGTCGATGGGAACTTTGACAGCGGCTTTCAGCTTCGGCATCAGTGAGAAGATGCGCGAGGGGCTTACGAGACCTGCCATATCCTTGAGTGTCACCATCTTCGCGCCGAGGCTTTCCATCTCCTTGGCTTTCTCGACGAAGTATTCGTCGGTAAAGATCTTCTCATCCTCGGGAGTGCCCTTGGGATCGACTGTATAGCAGACAGCTGTGTCGGCTATGCCGCCCAGCTCGTTGATCATGCGGATTGAACCCTTGATATTGTTGATGTCGTTGAGTGCGTCGAAAATACGCATCACGTTCAGACCGTTCTCAATGGCTTTCTTGTAGAAACCTTCGAGCACAGAGTCGGGATAGGGTACATAGCCGAACAGGTTGCGGCCGCGTGAGAGTGCCGAAAGAAGGGAGATACCCTTCATGGCCTTGCTGCACTCGCGGAGACGGTTCCAGGGGCTTTCGCCGAGGTAACGCATCACTGAGTCGGGTACTGCGCCGCCCCATACCTCCATGATATAGAACTTGGCGTCGCGGTAGAGCGGAAGAAGTTTGTCAACGTTCTCCTGCTTCATACGGGTAGCGAAGAGAGACTGCTGGCCGTCGCGCAGCGTCAAATCTCTGATTTGTAGTTTCTTGCTCACTGTGGTTCTGTGTTAGTTAATGTGTTTATGGTATTTTATTTTGTTATCACGGTGATTTTGTTCCCCAAATTTAAACATTATTTGCCGATTAAAGAATTTTTTCGCTAATTTTTTTCATTTTATTCTGAAAAATTTCAGCGTGAGGTGTTCATGATGCTTCTCCTGCACCTTCTTATGACCTCCCGAACGCCTCCCGGACACCTCCTGAGTCGTCGGATGGGATACCGTATAGTGAAAGAAAAGCGGGCTGAATCCGTGAGGATTCGCCCGCTTTGGGTGCCATATCGGTCCCTTTTTACTTCTTCGAGCGGTTGCCGTAGCGGCTGCGGAACTTGTCCACACGACCTGCGGTGTCGACGAGTTTCTGCTTGCCGGTGAAGAAGGGGTGAGACGAGCTGGTGATCTCAAGCTTTACGAGGGGATACTCTTTGCCGTCAATCTCGATTGTCTCGCGTGAAGCCACTGTTGAACGTGTGATGAATGTCTCATCGTTCGACATGTCCTTGAAGCAGACCTCACGGTAATTTGAGGGATGAATGTCTTTTTTCATTTTCGTTTGTACTGCAGTTAGTTTTTGTTTTATTTGGGCTCAGCAGGTCGCGATCCCGCTGAATTGGCGTGCAAAATTACTAATTTTCTCTGACATACGCAAGTTTTCGCCCGATTTCTCCGGCGAAAACCACATATTTCAATATTTTATTTGCCTGTTGCGCAGGGCGTTTGTCACACAAGTTTCTTGTAACGTATGCGGTGGGGTGTGTCCGTGCCGCCGTCGCGCTTCTTCTTGAATTCCTCGTATTCGGAGTAACTTCCCTCGAAGTATGTCACCTGGCTGTCGCCCTCGAAGGCGAGAATGTGGGTGGCGATACGGTCGAGGAACCAACGGTCGTGGCTTACCACCACGGCGCATCCTGCAAAGTTCTCCAGACCCTCCTCAAGTGCGCGGAGGGTGTTGACGTCGATGTCGTTGGTCGGCTCGTCGAGAAGGAGTACGTTACCCTCTTCCTTGAGTGCCATGGCGAGGTGCAGACGGTTGCGCTCTCCGCCGGAGAGTACGCCGATTTTCTTCTCCTGGTCAGCACCGGTGAAGTTGAAGCGCGACAGGTATGCGCGGGCGTTCATGTCGCGGCCTCCCATGCGGAATGACTCCACTCCCTGCGAGATTACTTCATACACGGTCTTCTCGGGCGAGAGGTCTTTATGGGTCTGGTCAACATATGCGATTTTTACTGTCTCGCCGACTTCGAACTCTCCACGGTCTGCGTTTTCAAGTCCCATGATGAGGCGGAAGAGCGTGGTCTTACCCGCACCGTTGGGGCCGATTACGCCGACAATGCCGTTGGGCGGCAGCATGAAGTTGAGGTCGGTGAAGAGTGCCTTGTCATCATATGCCTTGGCTACGTGCTGCGCCTCGATTACCTTGTTGCCGAGTCGCGGACCGTTGGGTATGAATATCTCCAGTTTCTCCTCGCGCTCTTTCTGGTCTTCGTTGAGCAGTCGGTCGTAGCTTGACAGACGGGCCTTTCCCTTTGCCTGGCGTGCCTTGGGAGCCATGCGGACCCACTCAAGCTCGCGTTCGAGGGTCTTGCGGCGTTTGCTGGCCTGTTTCTCTTCCTGCTCCATCCGCTTGGTCTTCTGGTCGAGCCATGACGAGTAGTTTCCTTTCCATGGAATACCCTCGCCACGGTCAAGTTCAAGAATCCATCCTGCCACATGGTCGAGGAAGTAGCGGTCGTGCGTCACGGCGATTACAGTACCGGGGTACTGCTGAAGGTGCTGTTCGAGCCAGTCGATCGACTCCGCGTCGAGGTGGTTGGTAGGCTCGTCGAGCAGAAGGATGTCGGGCTGCTGGAGCAGAAGACGGCAGAGTGCCACGCGGCGGCGTTCACCACCTGAGAGCACGGCGATTTTCTTTTCGTCGGGCGGACAGCGGAGTGCGTCCATGGCGCGGTCGAGCTTGTTGTCGATGTTCCACGCGTCGGTGGCGTCGAGCTTGTCCTGAAGCTCTGCCTGACGCTGTATGAGCTTGTCCATCTTCTCCGGGTCTTCGAGTACCTCGGGGTCGGCGAAGGCGTTGTTCACCTCGTCATACTCGCGAAGAAGTGCGAGAACGGGTTCCACACCCTCCTGAACAACCTCGCGGACGGTCTTCTCGGGGTCGAGCTTCGGGTCCTGTTCGAGGTAGCCTACGGAGTAGTCATTGTTGAACACCACGTTGCCCTGGTAGCTCTTGTCGAGACCGGCTATGATTTTGAGGAGTGTTGACTTACCGCTGCCGTTCAGACCGATGATGCCGATTTTGGCACCGTAGAAGAACGACAGGTATATGTTTTTGAGAATCTGGCGCTGAGGTGGAATGATCTTGCTCACGCCCACCATCGAGAATATTATCTTTTTATCGTCAGCCATTTTTAAGGTGTTAGGTTTTAGGCTTTAAGTTTTAGACTTTGGGTCTTGGGTTTTAAGAGGGTTATTTCGCTGATACTACCCGGTAGCCGCATTTTACTTTGCCGCGCTCCATGTTGTGGAGTTTGTTGCGTATCATCTGCTTGCGGATGGGGGAGATGTGGTCGGTATACACGGTGCCGAGAAGGTGGTCGAACTCATGCTGAATGACCCGCGACATGAAGCCGGTGAATTCCTGCTCATGTTCCTCGAAATTCTCGTCGAGCCAGTTGAGCACGACATGCTCGTGGCGCTTCACGTTTTCCGACAGTCCGGGCAGTGAGAGACAACCCTCGGCGCGGCTTACGGGTTCTGCGTCCTCGATTACATCGAGTTGCGGGTTGATGAGCACCATCTTCGAGTTGGCGCATTCGGGGAAATCGTCGGCGAGTACCGTAGCATCGATCACGATGAGAGCGATTGACTTGCCGATCTGGGGAGCGGCGAGGCCGACGCCTTCGCTGTTATACATTGTCTCGAACATATCCTTGATGAGCTTCTGGAGCTCAGGATAGTCCTTGTCTATATCCTCGGCTTCCTTACGGAGCACCGGTGTCCCATAAAGGTATACAGGTAAAATCATTTATATCTTAGCTAAGTGTTTCAAGCCTGTTGATTCAAACAGTTTGACTCAACCCCGTTGACTCAAACCGCTCTCTTCAACAAGCATTTCCAATTATTCCGCAAATTTACAAAAAAATAATTGCCGGTGCAACCCGCACCGGCAACATATCTCATTCATTTATTTGTTGGCATGACGTTTGGCATCTTTTCGGTCTTGAAGGTAGAAATACCCGCCGCCTACCAATGCGATTGCCGTGACCAATCCAAACATTATCATTGCTCCCATAACTAATCTGTTTGAGGGTTATTATTCCGATTTCTATTTAATGGTCTGTCTGAAACCAGGAAAAGTCCGACCGTCAGTGTCGATAAAACAGCTATAGTACCTCCTATATACAATAACAGAGGCTCTACCTCACCGAAGACCGATGAAAGTATAACGGCTGTTGCAATATACTTCGCAATATCCATTAACCATTTGCCGAATTCTTTTCTCATGTTTTTGACATTTTTTGAACTCCGCAAAGTTAATGGTTTTTATTTATATAACCAAATACAAATCATTAATGTTCACATGAAAATGCACCTCTGAGGAATGGGTGATGTATCAGCTGAAACAGTGGCGGCGGCAGGCGGTCAGGCAGCGTCCGCAGGCTGTGCAACGCGCCGGATCTATCCGTGCCCGGCGTGTCCAGAAACTTATTTTTTCGATTTCTATTGCTCCAGCATGACATTGCCGGGCACAGTTGCCGCAACCACGGCAGTTGTATGAATTGAATTCCGGAATGTTCTTGCTGTCATCCGGTTTTTCTGTCGTATTTGAGTTTTCAGTATCCATAACGTTTTCCTGTTCTGTAATCAGATTTTCCGGTGCAAGGCACGCGAAGGGTGCTGTGAGCCATGCGATGGCCCACATATGTGTCATTTCTAACATGTTCTGGTGATTTAAAAATTCAAAAGGTCGTCGTAAAGTCCCTTCAGACGAAGCCGCAGATGTTTCACGGCATAGTGCTTGCGCGACAGCAATGTCGCTACCGGCACTCCTGTGGTCTCGGCTATATCTTTTACCGGAATTCCATCGAAAGTAGTGAGGCAAAATATTTCACTTTGCTCCTCGGGCAGTTCCGACAAGGCGTCTTCAAGCTCCTCCCACACCAGGTTGCGTATATATATGCGGTCGGGGTCGGCATAATCCGGATTGAAGAGCATCTCCGACAGGTCATCTATACCTCGCTCCGGCATGTCTGGGCCGAATCCGGGGTAATTCTGCGTTCGGCGCTTACGCCAGAGATTGAGTACCGAGTTTCGTGCAACTCTGTACAGCCACGCCGACATCCGCTCAATCCGGGTCTCAGCCCCTGTGGTACGCACAAGCTGCATGAAGACATCCTGCAGAAGGTCTTCCGCATCGTCGCTGTCGCTCACCATGCTACGCAAATATGATCGTATGCGTGGCGAATACTCCCGGTAAACCCCGCTTACGAAATCCCGGTTGGCTGTCGGTCCGGTTGCCTCACTCACCATCGGAATTGGTTTCTGCCATGCGGCGGTTGGATGTGAACCATTCATGTCGGCGGCGTATGAATTCCTTGCGCTCCTCGGCACTGAGGCTGTGCCAGTGACGGTGCGATCTGCCGCGTGGATCAAGTCCACATGCATGGAGTATTCCTCCAAGGCATACAAATCCGATTAAGAAGCCTCCGCTCATGAACTGACCGAGCATGAACAGACCGAGGGCCTGCCAATATCCGATTACGCCCATCCCACAGAGAGAGGGGAGGAGCAGGTTCCAGAGAAGCATTATACCCCATGAAGCGATTGCGGGCAGCCCCACCCATACGGCCAACGCGGCCACTGTCTTGAAAAACCTTTTCATTATGAGTCGATGTTTTGTTGTTACACATCTTATGACACGCCTCTGACCAAAATATTTTAGCTGTTCCCCGAAAAAATGTGCCCGAACGCCATAAGAAGCTCTGAAAAATGAAATATTTCAGATAATGCGGAAAAATTTCCGTAATTATTTTTTCTATTCCGAATTTTATTATTAAGTTTGCGGTCACAACAGCAATACCACGAATAACTCTATAAAAACTTAAATCTGATTCACTATGGAAATGAAAGTCGCCCAGGCGGGCACTCTCGAATCAGGCGATATTCTGGTCCGCATCACACCCTCGCAGGAGAGCGGTCTGGAAATCAACCTTGACAGCACGGTCGCCTATCAGTTCGGCGCCCAGATCAAGAAGGTCATTGCCGACACGCTCGGCGAGCTCGGCGTGACCGGAGTCCGTGTCGATGCCACCGACAAAGGTGCGCTCGACTGCACGGTGAGAGCCCGTGTCACTGCGGCCGCAGTCCGCGCCACGGGTTGTGACGTATGGAAGGATTAAGTTATCCTTGACCCTCCAAACCGGCAGATTAACCTTAAATCAAACCAGAAATGCAAAGACTCAGAAGAACAATGATGTTCGTGCCCGGCAACAACCCGGGTATGATGGCGGATGCACATATCTATGGTCCCGATTCAATTATGCTCGACCTTGAGGACTCCGTCACAATGACTGAAAAAGATACTGCACGTCTCCTTGTCTATAATGCACTGAAGAGCGTCGATTACGGCGATACGGAGATGGTGGTCAGAATAAATCCGCTCAACACTCCTTATGGCAAGAAAGACATCGAGGCTGTCGTAAAGGCCGGCGTCCATGTTATCCGTATGCCGAAGACCGAGACCGCCGAGGAGGTGATTGAGGTTGAACGCGAGATAGAGAAAGTGGAGCGTGAGCTCGGTTGCGTGGGACGCACAAAGATCATGGCTGCTATCGAGAGCGCGCTCGGAGTGGTGAACGCTTACGCCATCGCTACCGCTTCTCCCCGCATGATGGGTATCGCCCTCGGTGCCGAAGATTATTGCGCGAATCTCAAGACTCAGCGCACTCCGGGTGGTGATGAGCTCCGTCTTGCCCGCGAGACAATCGTGGTGGCTGCCCGCGCAGCCGGTATCGATGCTCTCGACACCGTTTACTCCAATCTTGATGACATGGAGACTTTTCGCAAGGAGGTCGAGTTCATCCATACTCTTGGCTTCGACGGCAAGTCGATTATCAATCCCCGTCAGATCGAGGTGGTCAACGAAGTTTTCGCCCCGACACAGAAGGCTATCGAGAAGGCACGCACCATCATCGCCGCAATCCGCGAGGCCGAGCGTAAAGGCTCGGGCGTAATCGCCGTCAACGGCAAGATGGTTGACCGTCCGGTCGTGATCCGCGCACAGCGCACCATCGACCTTGCAATCGCATCGGGTATCATTAAGAAAGAGGAGGAGAACGTATGAGCACATTGAAAGAACGCGGTGCGCTCGTGGCCGAGGCTGCCCGCAAAATGGACAAACCCGTCTACGACGGTGATATATTCAACAAGACTCCGGAGGCGCGCCGCGAACTCCAGAAGCAGAGTCCCAAACTCGCCACTCTTGAAGAGGCAATCCGTAAGAGCGGCCTTAAGGATGGTATGACCATCTCGTTCCACCACCATTTCCGTGGTGGCGACAAGGTTGTCAACATGGTTGTCGCCAAGCTCGCAGAGATGGGCTTCAAGAACCTTCATCTCGCCGCTTCGAGTCTTTCTGATGTTCACGCCCCGCTCATCGAGCATATCGAGAACGGTGTCATCACAAAGATCTCTACATCCGGTCTGCGTGGCGAGCTCGCACGCCGCATCTCCACCGGACTTATGGAGGAGCCGGTCGTGTTCCGCAGCCACGGCGGTCGCGGAAGCGCGATTGCCAACGGCGACCTCCACATCGATGTCGCATTCCTTGGAGCTTCTTCTTCTGACCCTCTCGGCAACGCGTGTGGTTACTCCCGCTCTCCGAATGCTAAGTCTATCTGCGGTTCTCTCGGATATGCTCTTCCCGACGCACAGTATGCCGACAAGGTTGTCATAATAACCGACGACCTCGTGGCTTATCCCAACACGCCCAACTCAATCTCCGAACGCGACGTTGATTTCGTTGTCGAGGTTGACTCGGTGGGTGACTCATCCAAAATTTCTTCCGGAGCTATCCGCGACACCAAGAATCCGCGTGATATCCTTCTCGCCCAGCAGGCCGCCAAGGTCATCATCAATTCCGGATATTTCAAGGATGGTTTCTCTATCCAGACCGGTTCAGGCGGTGCCTCGCTCGCTGCCGTGAAGTACCTGCGCGACTCAATGATTGAGAAGGGCATCAAGGCTTCGTATGCTCTTGGTGGCATTACCGCCCACATGGTGCGTCTGCATGAGGAGGGTCTGATTGACCGCCTTATCGATGTGCAGTCGTTCGACAAGGTTGCCGCTGAATCGCTCATGCGCGACCAGGCCCACAAGGAGGTTTCTGCTTGCGAGTATGCCGCTGCCGACGAACCCGGTTCTGCCGTTCACTATCTCGATATAGTCATTCTGTCCGCTCTTGAGGCTGACGTGAACTTCAACGTCAACGTGCTTGTGGGCAGCGACGGAATTATCCGTGGTGCGATCGGCGGTCATCCCGATACTGCTGCCGACTCAGCCCTCTCGATTATTGTATGCCCGCTTCTGCGCGGCCGCATCCCCTGTATCGTCGACGAGGTGACTACTCTTATCACTCCCGGAAAGACGGTCGATGTGATTGTCACGGAATATGGCATCGCTGTCAACCCGCTCCGTCCGGAGATTGCCGAGACGCTCCGTGCCGCCGGCCTGAATGTCGTTGACATTAACTGGCTCAAGGATAAGGCCAAGTCAATCATCGGAGACGCTGCTCCGCTGCCGTTCGGCGACAAGGTTGTCGGCGTGGTCATGAACCGCGACGGCTCGGTGATGGACGTGATCAAGAATATCGAGGATCCGGAACTCTGAACAGACTCAACGCATGGCCGCAACGCTTGAAATGATTCTCCGCTCGCGCGACGAGCGTCAGCGTCTGCAGCGGGAGCTGCTCGACCTCTATCCTGACCACGCACTGGTTGTAGCGACCGTGGTGGTGCCGGGTGCCGAGAAACGCACGGAAACTTCCCTGCGTATTGCCACGGCTATGGAGAGCGCGCTCGCTTCCGCTTACGACGGAATCATTGAGCGTTTTGACCGACGCGATCTTGAAACAGGCTACGAGGCTTTCCTGCTCGTCAGTTGCGACGGGCAGGAGGCCAAACGCCGGGCTGTCGCTGCCGAGGAGGCTCATCCTCTCGGCCGTCTGTTTGACATAGATGTCATAGGGCGCGACGGTGTCCCGATGAGCCGCACGGCTTCGGGTGTGTCTTCAAGACGCTGTCTGATCTGCGGTAACGACGCGCGTGTCTGCATGAGATTACGGTCGCATAGTGTTGAAGAACTTACTGAACATATCCAAAGAATGACCGATGGATACTTTCGGGGCGTTTGAAATAAGGGAGATACAGCTCGGAGTCAAGTCCCAGCGTGAGGTCTGGAGCCGCTTTCTCGCGGCCAACGGTCTGCGTGCTGAAAAGGTTGACTATTGTCTCGGGCTTTATGATTCGTCCGACCGGCTTGTCGGCACGGCGAGTCTGCTCGGCAATATCATCAAGGAGGTTGCGCTTGATGAGTCTGCACGCGAGGGTTCTCTGGCCAACTCGCTTGTGTCGCGTCTCATGTCATACGCTTTCGAGCAGGGTCACCTTAATCTGATGGTGTTCACCAAACCCGAGTATCTGCGAACATTCCGGAGCCTCTCGTTCCACAAGATAGGGGAGACCCGCGATGTCGTGCTCCTTGAATCGGACTCTCACGGATTATCTTCATATGTGCATTATCTCGCATCTTTGCGCCGTCAGGGTCGCAATGGTGTGATTGTAATGAATGCCAATCCGATGACTCTCGGTCACCGCTGGCTCATAGAACATGCGGCGCAGGAGGTCGATAATCTCTATCTGATTCCTGTAGCCGACAACGATGCCACCGAGTTCTCTTATCATGAGCGTGTCGATATTCTTCGCCGCGAGACATCATCTATTACCAATGTCACCGTGTGCGACGGCAGTCCCTACACTATCAGTGCCTCGACTTTTCCGTCATATTTCCTGAAGGAGGTTTCATCGGCCACGGATACTCACATCGCGCTCGACCTCGATATATTCGCACGTCATCTTGCTCCGGCTCTCGGCGTGGCGGTCCGCTTTGCCGGCTCCGAACCCACCGATGAGCTTACACGACGCTACAATGAGCGGATGCTCGACATGTTGCCTGAGCGTGGAGTGGAGGTCAAGGTTTTTGACCGTCTGGAGCTTGGCGGTGGCCCCGTAAGCGCATCTTCTGTAAGGAGGCTCATGTCTGAGAGGTCCGGAGCTTCGGACATCCTCGACATAGTGACTTCTTCGGCTGTTCCTTATGTATTCGCGCATATGGCTGCCGATGCTCTCCGCGATGAATTGTCGCTTACTCCCAAGCCGGGTCTTGTGGATTCCCACGACAGTGGGGCCCACAGTGACATGGACTTCTATCTGATGTCACGGAGCATTGACGCTCTGGAGCCATGGTTTGTGAAGATTGCGGTCGCGGCTTACGAAGGCTCGGAGGTATCTGAGATTCGCGCTCTCGGCATTTTGGCTGAGAAGACCATGATGGAGGCAACCCGTGGAGTCAACACTCATCGCGGAGCATTGTTCTGTGTGGGTATAGCTCTGTCGGCTGCTTGCCGTCTCGCTGCGAAAGGGGAGATGTTGACTCCCGACGCTCTTTCTGAGGCCATAGTAACAGAGGCATGCTCATACAGTCAGCCCGGAAATACCCACGGTGCGACGGCTATACGCAAGTATGGCCGTGGAGGTGCCCTTGACAATGCCAAGACCGGTTACTGTCAGCTCTTCTCTTCATGGCTGCCGTTTCTTCGGAATCTGCCATCGGGTGAGGAGCATTCGCGTCATCTCGCACTTCTTCACATCATGTCGGAACTCGACGATTCCAACATCCTGTACCGGTGTGGGCGCACTACAGCCGACGAGGTTAAGGAGATGGCAGCGGCTCTGAAGAATGAGGATCTTCCGCCGAATCTTCTTACAGAACGGCTTGCGGAACTCAACCGTAAATTCATTGAACGGAATATATCGCCCGGTGGCGCGGCCGACATGTTGTCGCTGACACTTTTCGCCGACCGCCTGACGAGATCTTAAGAAACATCACAGGTCCTTGACCTGAAACAATACCTGAAACATAACAACAGATTTCAAACCTTAAATACCAAATATCATGATTGAAGTAATCGACAAGGGAGTGTATCTCCTCAACGGAAAGGAATTCGCGGCCGACGCGCAGGGTCTTCCCGCGCCCGACGAGGCACGCGAGAACACTATCACCTATGGCATTCTGCGCGCCCACGATGCGGATGGTTCCAAGGGAAACAAGATGCGCATCAAGTTCGATGCCATGATGTCGCACGACATTACTTATGTCGGCATCATCCAGACAGCCCGTGCCTCGGGTCTTGAGAAATTCCCCATTCCCTATGCGATGACCAACTGCCACAACTCGCTTTGCGCCGTGGGTGGTACAATCAACGAGGATGACCACGTGTTCGGTCTTTCGGCCGCAAAGAAATATGGCGGTATCTACGTTCCCGCCAACCAGGCTGTGATCCACCAGTATGCCCGCGAGGCGATGGTGAAGTGCGGCAACATGATTCTCGGTTCTGACAGCCACACCCGTTATGGCTCGCTCGGCAACATGGGTGTAGGCGAAGGCGGCGGTGAGCTTGTAAAGCAGCTCCTCAGCAACACATGGGACATTAACGCGCCCGAGGTTGTGCTTGTATGGCTGGAGGGTACTCCCGCCAAGGGTATCGGTCCCCACGACGTGGCCATCTCGCTCGTGAAGGCTGTGTTCGACAGCGGCTTTGTGAAGAACAAGGTGCTTGAGTTCGCTGGCCCCGGTGTGAAGAACCTTCCCATCGACTTCCGTAACGGCATCGACATCATGACCACAGAGACAACCTGCCTCAGCTCTATCTGGGTGACTGACGAGGAGGTTGAGAACCACTACCGCATCCATGGCCGTCCCGAGGACTACAAGGAACTGAAACCGGGCGACGTGGCATACTATGACGGCATGATCCGAATCGACCTCTCCAAGCAGGAGTCTATGATTGCTCTGCCGTTCCATCCCTCCAACGCATACTCTATCCATGAGCTTCAGGCCGATCCCGAGCGCATTCTTCGCGAGGTTGAGGAGGACGCACGCAACCGTTTCGGTGACCAGATAGACATTGACCTCGTGGGCAAGATACAGAACGGCAAGGTTATGGCCGACCAGGGTATCATAGCCGGTTGCTCGGGTGGTACATACGACAACCTCGCTGAGGCTGCCTCTATCCTCAAGGACAAGTCTGTCGGCAACGGCTACTTCACTATCTCAGCATATCCGCAGTCTGTACCTGTTTACATGGCTACTACCCGCGACGGCATAGCCGAGGAGCTTCTTGAGGCCGGCGTGGTTATCAAGCCCGCTTTCTGCGGTCCCTGCTTCGGCGCAGGTGACGTGCCCTCGAACAACGGTCTTTCTATCCGTCATACTACCCGTAACTTCCCCAACCGCGAGGGTTCGAAACCGGGTCAGGGTCAGATCTCGCTCGTGGCTCTTATGGATGCACGTTCCATCGCTGCCACAGCTGCCAACGGTGGTGTGATTACTGCTGCGACCGACGTGGAATACAGCAACGGTCACAATCCCTACAAGTTCGATGAGAGAATCTACGAGCGTCGCGTGTTCAACGGCTTCGGCAAGGAGGATGCTTCTGTCGAACTCCGTTACGGACCCAACATCAAGGACTGGCCCAAGATGTATCCTATGCAGGAGAACATGCTTCTCGAACTTGCGGCTGTCATCCATGATCCTGTCACCACAACCGATGAGCTTATCCCTTCGGGCGAGACCTCAAGCTACCGCTCGAACCCGCTGAAGCTCTCTGAGTTCGCGCTCTCTCGTCGCGTTCCCGAGTATGTAGGCATCAGCAAGCGCATCCAGAAGGAAGACATCGAGCGTCGCGAAGGCAAGTGTCCCGAGCACGTGGAGAAGGTACTTGCGAAGGTTGGTGCTTCTGCCGCTGATACTTCATTCGGCTCATGTGTGTTCGCCAACCGTCCCGGCGACGGTTCAGCCCGCGAGCAGGCAGCAAGCTGCCAGAAGGTGCTCGGTGGTGACGCCAACATCTGCTACGAGTACGCTACCAAGCGTTACCGCTCGAACTGCATCAACTGGGGTATCGTGCCTTTCACCATCTCGAAGGAGACTCCGTTCGACTACCAGCCCGGCGACTACGTGTTAGTGCCCGGTATCCGCGACGCCATTCTCTCCGGTAAGGAGGAGGCCGATGCAAAGGTCATCACTGCCGACGGTGTGAAGGACATCAAGCTTCATTTCAGCAACCTCACCCCCGGTGAGCGCCAGATTCTGGCCGACGGCTGTCTGATGAACTACTATGCAAACCAGTGCAAGTAATCAAACAGGAGTAGCAAAAGAGAACAAAGAAATTTAATAGGTTGAGTCATTCGGTCGGGGAGACCGGGGCAACAGTGTTTTTAAGTTTGCATGGGTCTGACTGAGTCCCGGTTTCCCCAGCCATTAAAAGTGCAATATATGACCCGACCGGCAAGAAAATAAATTCAAAACTTTAAATTCTATAATACCTATCATGAAAAAGATTCAGATGACAACTCCCCTCGTGGAGATGGACGGTGACGAGATGACACGCATCCTCTGGCAAATGATCAAGGATGAACTCATTCTTCCTTTCGTTGACCTCAAAGCCGAATACTATGACCTCGGTCTTGAGGAGCGCGACAAAACTGAAGACCGCGTCACTATCGAGGCTGCCGAAGCTACAAAGAAATATGGCGTGGCTGTGAAGTGTGCTACTATCACTCCCAACACTGCCCGTATGTCGGAGTACAACCTCCACCAGATGTGGAAGAGCCCCAACGGCACTATCCGTAGCATCCTCGACGGTACTGTGTTCCGCACACCTATCACCATCCCCTCGATCAAGCCCGCAGTGAAGAGCTGGCAGAAACCCATCACCATTGCCCGTCATGCCTACGGAGACGTTTACAAGAACGTCGAGATCCGCGCTGAGCAGGCAGGTGTGGCAAAACTCGTCTTCGAGGGTGCCGACGGCCAGCGCGAGGAAGTTGTGATTCACGAGTTCAAAGGTCCCGGCGTTATCCAGGGCCAGCACAATACTGACAAGTCTATCAGCTCATTCGCACACTCTTGCTTCAAGTTCGCTATCGACACCAAGCAGGACGTATGGTTCTCTACCAAGGACACCATCTCGAAGAAGTACGATGCTCGTTTCCGCGAGATCTTCGACGAGGTGTTCGAGCAGTACAAGGCTGACTTCGAGCGTCTCGGCCTCGAATACTTCTACACTCTCATCGACGACGCGGTTGCACGTGTGATCCGCAGCGAGGGTGGCTTCATCTGGGCTTGCAAGAACTATGACGGCGACGTTATGTCTGACATGGTATCGACAGCTTTCGGTTCTCTGGCCATGATGACCTCTGTTCTCGTTTCTCCCGACGGCAAGTACGAGTATGAGGCAGCTCACGGTACAGTTACACGTCACTACTACAAGCACCTCAAGGGTGAGGAGACTTCGACCAACTCGATGGCTACCATCTTCGCATGGTCAGGCGCGCTCCGCAAGCGTGGAGAACTCGACGGTCTTCCCGAGCTCATCAACTTCGCGAACCAGCTTGAGGATGCCTGCTTCGACACACTCAACGAGGGTGTGGTTACAAAGGACCTCGTGAACCTCATGCAGGGTGTTACTCCGAGAGCAGTCAACTCTCGCGACTTCCTCCTCGAAATCCGCAAGCGCCTCGAAAAGCGCCTCAACGCCTGATAACCCGGGCAATCGCATAGAAAGGGTTCGGAATCGAGATTCCGAACCCTTTCTATGCGATTGCCCTAACAAACTTAATCCTGATTACTCCCGATTACTCGGGTCTACTCGAGATTACTCGAGATTTATCGGGATTAATCCCCCTAAATCCCGAGCAATCCCAATTAATCCCGTCACAACAGGCCAAGATTTGTCAAATCCGGATCTCGCCCATAGCCTTCTCAAAAGCCGCAGCCATCGAGGCGGCCGCCCTCCGGCCGTCTCCCATAGCGAGAATCACTGTAGCCGGGCCCCGCACAATATCTCCTCCGGCATATATCGCCGAGGCCGATGACTTCATCGAGGTCTCGTCGACGACAATCTCTCCCTTGCGGTTCATTGCCACGCCTTCGAGCTTTATCGGAGTGTTGGGCAGATAGCCTACGCTCTCAACCACAAGGTCAACCTCAATTTCTTCGATAGCCCCCTCGATGGGACGGGGACTGCGGCGTCCCGATTCATCCGGCTCTCCAAGTTCCATCTTCTGAACACGCATGGCGCGTAAATAGCCTCGCTCGTCAGCCAGATATTCAACCGGATTGCTGAGCATCATGAACTCCACGCCCTCTTCGCGTGCGTGTCGTATTTCCTCGGCACGCGCCGGCATCTCATCAAGACCACGGCGATAAACCAGCATGGCCCGCTCAGCTCCCATCCTGACTGCGAAGCGTACTGCATCAATAGCGGTGTTTCCTCCGCCGATAACAGCGACTCTCTTCCCTTCGGGCAAAACTCCGTTGGTGCCGAATATGCTTGGTCCGAGGCAGTTCAAACGTATAAGGTACTCGTTGGCGGTCATCACGCCGGGCAAGTTCTCACCTGGAATACCCATGAATCTCGGTTTACCGGCACCGGTGGCTATGTATATTCCCTTGAAGCCCTGTTCGAACAGCTCGCGGTACGTGTAGGTCGCGCCAACAAGAGCGTCTTTGCGGAATTCCACACCCATTTTGCGGAGCTTTCCTATCTCATGGTCAACAATCTCGTTGGGAAGGCAGAATTCCGGTATTCCATACTTGAGCACGCCGCCAAACTGGCTCAGTGCCTCGAATACTGTCACACCGTATCCCCGTCTGCACATATCGCCGGCAAACGCGAGTCCCGAGGGTCCACTGCCGACCACAGCAACCTTGATAGGGTAGAACTGTCTCGGTGTGTCGGTCTGGCTCTCTTCAGCTGCCTTGCGCCGTTCCGATGGCACATAGCCTGTGATCTGGCGTTCGAAGTCGGCCGCGAAACGTTCCAGATGGCCAATCGCCACCGGCTCTTTCTTCATTTTATTGTAGATGCACGATGCCTCGCACTGGTTTTCCTGCGGACATACGCGACCGCAAACAGCCGGAAGTACCGTCGTGCGGTTGAGCACCTTGATGGCCTCGGGATATTCGCGGCGTTCTATATTCTTTATAAATCCCGGAATATCATTGTGCACCGGACATCCTTTTATGCAGCCCGGATCAGGACAATCAAGGCAACGTGTGGCTTCGAGCACAGCCTGTTCGAGGCTCAGGCCCTCGTTTACCTCACGCTGTGTCCTGACACGGTAATCTGCATCAAGTTCCGGCATCTTTACGCGAGGTATCGCCGTGCGTTCCTTGGGAGTCATGGCAGCGCGAAGCTCAACACGCCATTCCACGCTTCTGTCAGTCTTGAAATTCTGGTTCATACGAATAATCTCTGACGGTTGAACATCTGGTCAAAGTCAACTTGGTGCGCATCGAAAATAGGACCATCCGTACATGTCTGTTTCCGCTCGCCGCCCACAATTACACGGCAAATACCGCAGAGTCCGATTCCATCAATCATGAGCATGTTGAGTATGCACTCGGCGGGAATGCCCCGTTCCTTGGTCTCGTTGGCGAGGCGCTTCATCATCAGCGTCGGTCCTGACATCAGCACCTTGTCGATTGGCTCTGTGGCCACGAAATTGATTGCGCTTTCAAGCATGTTGTCGTCCGATACGGTTACAACCGCATCGCAGTCACGCTGTATCTCGTTGAGCAGGCATTGCGTGCGAGACGACTGTTCCGACAATACTGCCTTTACCTTGCAGCCTTTCTCTTTCGCCGCACGTATCAGGGGAAGCAATGGAACCACTCCGGCACCGTCTCCGAAGAAAAGTATGCGCGATTCCGGCTCTATTACCGCCGGATGTCCTAATGGCCCGAGCAAGTCGGGAAGACTTTCGCCTACTTCTATCATGGACAGTATCTCATCCAGTCCGTCTGCCCTGTGTATAATGATGTCAATAGATCCCTCCTCGCGGTTGGCATCGATAATGGAGAATGGAATGCGGTGACCGTCTGTGCGGAACTTCACGATCACGAAATGCCCCGGTTCATACTTGGCGGCGATTACCGGATTAAGAATCCGCACGCGCGCCGTCTTCTCCGAATAAGGCTCAATTTTCAGTATTTCATTCATGGTGTGTATTCAGATTTAGACTTCTGGCTTCGACACGCAATGTGCGAGCCGAGATAGATTACAAAAATAAGACAAAACTTCGAGAAACCAAAATCAAAAAATTATTCCGAAGATTTATAGCCGATTTTTTTGATTTACGGAATAAAAACAGTAACTTTGTCATGCGGACTATAAGTTTTTGCTTGTCTATTACCTGTAATGCACACAGCAAATACAACATTTTTTGAAAGTTGAATTATTAACCAAATAAAAACAATGAAAAAAACTTTACGCATGGCGGGCGCTTTCGCGCTCTGCGCCGTAATGGTACCTGCTGTCACCTCATGTGGTGACGACAACGATGAACCCGGCAACGGCGGAAGTGCCGTAGTTATGGATGGCACACGTCTCACATCAATCAACAATGCCCTCATACAGTACGACAGCGAGGGACGCGTGGCTCGTTTCGGTAGCCGGAGCGACTACGGAGAGATTGATTACCGTAACGGTATCCTCCATCTTTCCGATGATGACGAATACGGGGATATGAATGTCCGTTTCAACGGTGCCGGCTATATTTCGCAACTTTCACAGGATTGGGATTACGAGGACGACGGCGAACGTTGGCAGGGTAGTGGCAAGGCTACATTCTCATACGATGGCGACGGTCATCTCGTGAAAGTGAACATATCCTCTTCCGAAAGCTATCGTGACTATGAAGATGGCGAATCGGGAAAATATACCGAGGAATATACCGTAGATCTCAGCTGGCGCAACGGTAATCTCATGACCATCACCCAGCGCGGAGAGGAAAATGAGGATGGCGACAGAGAGAGATGGGAAGAGGTGTATGACCTGACATACAATCTGCAGGAGAACCGTTATCTCCAGCCCACAATTTCCCAGTTCGAGAGCATCCTCGATGAGTCTGAGTACACCATTCTTGCTTGTGCAGGCCTGTTCGGCATAGGTTCCGAGCTTCTTCCGTCGAAGATTGTAGAGAGCGATGATGACGGTTATACCCACACAACCAACCTCACGTTCAACCTCAACGCAAACGGAACAATCGCCAGCGAGCGCGACAATTACAACACCTACATCTACGGATACAGCGACGCTCCCGACACCCGTGCGGCAGCCGAATTCCCCAAATCAAAGAAAGCCGGCCTCTTCCGCACTCACCGCAATGCCCGCCGCTGACCCCATCGGCCTGACCGCCAAAATGACCCAAGTCATCATCTCGGCATAAGCAAAGACAGATGCCTGAACAAAAAGAGAGAGACGCTAAGCGTCTCTCTCTTTTTGCGTAATATACTTTTCTATATGTCAGTTTACTTCACTTCCTCGAAGTCGACGTCGGTTACGTCTTTCTCGTCGTTGTGGGGTGCTCCGGCTCCGGGCTGGGGACCTGCCTGTGCGCCTGCCCCGGCTGCGTTCTGGGCATTGTAGATGTCCTGTGCCGCTGCCTGGAATGCGTCGGTCACTGCCTTGACTGCAGAGTCAACATCCTCTACGAGCTGGTTCTTGTGAACCTCTTTCAGACGCTCAAGGGCAGACTCTACATTGGCCTTCTTGTCAGCAGGCAGCTTGTCGCCAAGCTCGCTGAGCTGCTTCTCGGTCTGGAAGATCACAGAGTCGGCGTGGTTGAGTTTGTCAGCACGTTCCTTAGCCTTCTTGTCGGCCTCCTCGTTTGCCTTGGCCTCGTCGCGCATACGCTGGATCTCGCTGTCGCTCAGACCGCTCGATGCCTCGATACGTATTGACTGCTCCTTGCCGGTAGCTTTGTCCTTAGCAGTAACGTTAAGAATACCGTTGGCGTCTACCTCGAAGGTAACCTCAATCTGAGGCACACCACGCGGTGCGGGTGCGATTCCGCCGAGGTTGAACTCGCCGAGCAACTTGTCGTCGGCTGCCATAGGACGCTCACCCTGAAGCACGCGGATTGTAACCTCGGGCTGGTTGTCGGCAGCTGTCGAGAATGTCTCGCTCTTGCGGGTCGGGATAGTTGTGTTGGCGTCGATCAGCTTGGTCATCACACCACCCATTGTCTCGATACCGATTGAGAGAGGCACAACGTCAAGCAGAAGCACATCCTTCACATCGCCGCTGAGCACACCACCCTGGATGGCAGCACCGATTGCAACGACCTCGTCGGGGTTGACACCCTTGTTAGGCTCCTTGCCGAAGATTTCCTTAACCTTTGCCTGGATGGCCGGAATACGTGTCGAACCACCCACGAGGATAACTTCGTCAATCTCACCTGCAGTCATGCCTGCGTCCTTGAGGGCGTTCTGGCAAGGAATTGCAACAGCATCGATGAGCTTCGAAGCGAGCGCCTCGAATTTAGCACGGCTCAGAGTCTTCACGAGGTGCTTCGGACCTGAAGCTGTAGCAGTGATGTAGGGGAGGTTGATCTCAGTTGAAGTAGAGCTTGAAAGCTCGATCTTGGCTTTCTCGGCAGCCTCTTTCAGACGCTGCATGGCCATCGGGTCCTGACGGAGGTCCACGCCCTCGTCTTTCTTGAACTCGTCGGCGAGCCAGTCGATGATTACGTTATCGAAGTCATCACCACCGAGGTGAGTGTCACCGTTGGTTGATTTTACCTCGAACACGCCGTCGCCAAGCTCAAGGATGGAGATATCGAATGTACCGCCACCGAGGTCGAAGACCGCGATTTTCTGTTCCTTGGTCGATTTGTCGAGACCATAGGCGAGGGCAGCTGCTGTAGGCTCGTTGATGATACGCATAACCTTCAGACCTGCGATCTCACCCGCGTCTTTTGTTGCCTGACGCTGAGAGTCGTCAAAATATGCGGGGACCGTGATGATGGCCTCGGTCACCGGCTGTCCGAGATAATCCTCGGCTGTCTTCTTCATCTTCTGGAGAATCATAGCCGAGATTTCCTGCGGAGTATAGTCACGTCCGTCGATATCGACCTTGGGCATGTCGTTCTGGCATACCACTTTGTAGGGCACGCGCTTGATTTCGTCAGTCACCTGGTCACACTTCTCACCCATGAAACGTTTGATCGAGTAGATTGTGCGCGTCGGGTTGGTCACAGCCTGACGCTTTGCCGGATCACCGACTTTTCTTTCGCCGCCGTCGACAAATGCGACTACCGACGGAGTTGTGTTACGTCCTTCATTGTTGGGGATGACAACAGGGTCCTTGCCTTCGAGCACTGCCACGCAGGAGTTGGTGGTTCCTAAGTCTATACCAATAATTTTTCCCATGATTCTTTTTATAATTTAATTTGTTAATATTTCTATCGTCTTGACACCTTTATTATAATAGGTGTTATAACAGGGTGCCGGGGGAGTGCTGCGTTGAACCTTGGTTCTTCAGCCCTCACTATCTTATTAACAAATTACATGCTAAATGGATTATTGCATACCCAATCATTTTAAAATTATTTGTAAATAACAGTATCTCAGTTTGCTACGCTTCCGGTATCAGCTCTTTGACATGTGCCACACCCGTGCCATTTATGACATTTCCGCAAATTAATCTCTTAAAATTCCTAAAAACTCGCAGATTTTAATTAATTTTGTAGCCTATTTAAAGAATGACCATATAAATATGAAGCCCTTACAACAGAAACTTTCGGCTTACGATGCCCCGCAGCGGGCAAAGGCGGCCGGTGTTTATCCCTACTTCCGAGCAATATCGAGCGAGCAGGACACAGAAGTCATGATGAATGGCAAGAAGGTGCTCATGTTCGGCTCCAACAGCTACATGGGTCTCACCAACCATCCGAAAGTAATCGAGGCCGCGGTCGAGGCCACCAGAAAATATGGTACAGGTCTCGCCGGTTCTCCGTTTCTGAACGGCACACTGACCATCCACAAGGACCTTGAGGCACGTCTTGCAGATTATGTCGGCAAGGAGGATGCCATGCTCTACTCCACAGGTTTTGGCGTGAACCTCGGTGTCGTGTCAATTCTCACAGGCCGTGAGGATTATGTGATACTTGACGAACAGGATCATGCCTCGATCATCGAGGGTCGCCGTCTGTCGTTTTCCAACTACCTGAAATATCGCCATAACGACATGTCTTCGCTTGAGACACAGCTCCGCAAGTGCGACCCCGACAAGGTGAAGCTCATTGTCACTGACGGTGTGTTCTCCATGGAGGGTGACGTGGCGAATCTGCCTGAGATAACACGTCTCGCCAAGCAATACAATGCGGCCGTCATGGTCGATGAGGCTCATGGCCTCGGAGTGTTCGGAGAGGGGGGCCGTGGCACATGCTTCCACTTCGGCGTTCAGGACGACGTAGACCTCATAATGGGTACGTTCTCGAAGTCGCTCGCATCTCTCGGTGGTTTCATAGCAGCCGACAAGGTCGTGACCAATTATCTGCGTCACCACTCGCGCTCATATATATTCACAGCTTCAATCACCCCGGCATCGACTGCAGCTGTCAACGCTGCGCTCGACATCATTCTCGCCGAGCCGGAACGTCAGGAGCATCTTTGGGAAATCACCCACTTTGCCCTCGACAACTTCCGGGCAATGGGTTGCGAGATAGGTCACACATCCACGCCTATCATCCCGCTCTTCATCCGCGATGACTACAAGACATTCCACGTGACCCGCGACCTGCTCGACGAGGGTGTGTTTGTCAACCCCGTGGTCACTCCGGCGGTCGCGCCCCACGATACGCTCATACGCTACTCGCTCATGGCTACCCATACCAAGGAGCAGGTGGAGCGTTCGCTTGAGGCCATCGAGAAAGTGTTCCGCAAATACGGACTTCTCAACCAGAACAAGTAATTTTCAATCCGCACCGCGCCGCTGCCAATGGCAGACGTGTGTCGGGAAGAGCATACATCCGGACAAAAGAGACGGAAACCAGATGAGGTTTCCGCCTTTTTTTGCGCCATAATTGCTACTCTCGCCCCATATAGGCAAGGTCACACAAAAAATTTTTCAAGAAAATTGCTTTTCCTATTGCACATATAGCGAAAGTGCATTAAATTCGCAATGTTTTTCCTCAGGGCCATCCGAGCCTGTTCGACAAGGGTGTTCCGGAGTAAAACACAGTTTGGTTCTAAGATTCATTAAGAATAAAAAATGGTATATAGGTTTAAACTCGTAAGCGATGAAGTGAGCAACTTCAGCCGCGAAATCGAAATTGATTCTGAAAATACGTTTCTACAGTTGCGCAACGCGATTCTCGAAAGCGTCAACTACACGAAAGATGAACTCGACTCGTTCTTCCTTTGCAACGATGAGTGGGAGCGCGAAGAGGAGATAACCCTTGAGGATATGGGTACCTCCGCAAGCGACCAGGACCTTTGGCTCATGGAGAGCACGCCGCTCAGCGAGCTTATCGAGGATGAGGGTCAGAAACTCTCGTTCGTGTTTGACTATTTCACCGAGCGCTCGTTCTTCATGGAGCTTAAGGAAATGATACCCTCGCGCAATCTTGTCGAGCCCATCTGCACCATAAAGCGTGGCAAGGCTCCGGCTCAGATTATAGACATGGCTGAGTTTGACAAGACAATCGATGCGAAGGCTTCGCAGGCCTCTATTGAGGATATGGACATCGATCCTATCGATCAGGGTGCCTTCAATGAGGAGGATCTTGAAGACGGATTCGATATCCTCAGCGACATGTAATCGTCGCGGGTGCCTCTCCGGCCGGAAAAATGCACGGGCCTTATCCTGATTCAGGATAAGGCCCGTGCATTTTTCCGGTTGTCAACCGGAACATGGGGAAGGGTAGCGGTCAATCATCCTTGCCGAACAAACGGTCCAGAAACGACCGTTTCTCCGCTGGACGGAAATGTACCGACAGGTTCTTGTCGAGTTTGCTGAAGAATAATATATGTGCCTTGAAAACAAACGCGACGTTACGGTCAAATTCAAGCACCGCGAAGAGACCTCGCTTCAGGAAACGCTTGAACGGACTGAACTCGTCAAGCCCCTCCACAATAACTTCGTCATCGAGCAATGACAGCTTATGGAACGGACTGAGCAACTCAACAAAGTAGGGCAGATTGAGTTCCTCCTCATTCTTGCACGGCTTGTTGTAGCTTTTATAAATTTCGCTGATAACTTCCTGTGTAATCATATCGAATTCAAGATGTAGCCAGCGGCTGGCAGATAGATTAGAAGTTCAAAACCCCTTTTCACGTGTCGTAAACCCGCTACGTTTTCACTAATATAACCCCATCGGGGGGTCAATGGTTTTATGAGTTGTGAACTTTTTTTGCACTTTATTTAAAGTTTCTTAAACTGAAAGGTATTTACTCTATCCGACAAACAGGCAAAAATCCCGTTTCCCCTTTCGGGGGCGCGAGGATTCTTGCCTGTTAGATAGAATAGATTTTGTATCGTGGCAGATGCTTCTGCCTTAATCCCCGGTATCAACCGAGGAAGCTTAGAAGCACACCGGCTGCAACTGCCGAACCGATCACGCCGGCCACATTCGGACCCATGGCGTGCATCAGCAGGTAGTTTGAAGGGTCATATTCCAGACCAAGGTTGTTCGAGATTCGTGCTGCCATAGGCACTGCCGATACACCGGCGTTACCGATGAGCGGGTTGATTTTCTTGCCCGGTCTGAGGAACAGGTTGAAAATCTTAACCGAAAGCACACCTGCGCTCGATGCGATGATGAACGCAACAAAACCGAGACCGAAAATCAGGAGCGTATCGACTGTAAGAAACTTGTCAGCCTGTGTCGATGCTCCCACCGTCAGACCGAGAAGAATTGTCACGATGTCGGTCATGGCATTGCTTGCGGTCTTGGCCAGACGTGTGGTCACGCCGCTCTCGCGGAGCAGATTGCCGAAGAAGAGCATGCCGAGCAGAGGAATGCCCGAAGGCACTACAAAGCAGGTGAGCAGAAGACCCACCACCGGGAAGATGATTTTCTCGTTCTGGCTCACTACACGGGCAGGTTTCATCTTTATCAGACGTTCCTTCTTTGTAGTGAACAGACGCATCAGCGGTGGCTGGATGAGCGGAATAAGAGCCATATATGAGTAGGCTGATACCGCGACAGCTCCCAGCAGGTTCGGGTTGAGCTTCGATGTGGTGAAGATGGCCGTCGGACCGTCAGCACCGCCGATGATGGCCACACAGCCTGCCGACAGAGGGTCGAAACCACAGAGCAGCGCGAGCATGTAGGCACCGAATATACCGAACTGCGCGCAAGCGCCGATAATCATCAGTTTCGGGTTGGCAAGCAGTGCGGAGAAGTCGGTCATGGCACCGATGCCGAGGAAAATCAGCGGCGGGTACCATCCGCGCTCCACACCGTTGTAGAGAATGTTGAGCACGGAACCCTCCTCGTAGATACCGATTTCCATTCCCGACTGGAACGGAATGTTTCCGATAAGCATACCGAAACCGATCGGCACGAGCAGCAGCGGCTCAAAGTTTTTCTTTATGGCCAGCCAGACAAAGAAAATGCCTACTGCCAGCATCACCAAATTCTCCCACTCGCAATTGTAGAAGCCGGTGAATTTCCAGAATTCAGATATCGTCCGGGTCATGAAATCCCCGAACGAGTAACCGTCGAGCAACACCATGGGACTATTCGATTATCATGATGTCGGTTCCCTCAAGGATAGCGTCGCCGACGTTCACCAGTATTTGCTTTACGGTTCCACCCTTGGCGGTGCGGATATCGTTTTCCATCTTCATGGCTTCGAGCACACCTACCTTGTCTCCGGCATTGACAACATCGCCGACTTTCACGGTAATGCTGTTCACTGTGCCTGGAAGCGGGCTTTTCACAGCCTCTGCGTTGCCGGCCACTACCGGTTTCGGAGCGGGTTTCGATGTAGTGACAGTGGCGGGACCATGGTTTGTATGTCCTGACTGGCTGAGGGCAGGTTTCTGTGGAGCCTTCTTGTCAAGCTCCACTTTGTACGGAACACCGTTGACCTCTACGGTCACTTCATTGTCCAGGATGTCGCCGACGGCCACCGTGAACTTCATTCCGTTGATTTTATACTTGTATTCTTTCATTTTTTGCAATGGAAGTTGGTTGGGGTAATTGTTACTTGTTGCTGAGTCCCGATGGCTTGGTCCGTACATGTTCAGGCACGGCGCGGAGATTGTAAATCTTCGAGTTCCATGGTGAGTATGCCTTGCGCATACGGCGGATGGTCAGGATGGTATCCTCCATGTCGTGGCCGAGTCCTTCATGTTCGGCGAGTGCCATGCTTATCGCAGCTATGACCTCACCGGAGTCAAGTTCTTCATGATGCTCTTCTGCATTTTCCACGCTCACACCGTGAGCCTGACGCTTGCGGTGTTTCTGGAATGACGATGAAATCTTACCGAAAATCAGGAACAGTAAGCTGAGAATAATAAGTGCCGACAGCACTATTGACATTGCTATAAGGGTAATCGCGCCTCCGTATTTGTCGTTTTCGGCCGCGTTGCGGGCTTTCTCGGCCTGAATCATCCTGCGAGTCACCTCGCTTTCCTGGATTGTGTTGACTTCCTCGCTCGGAGTCCAGTCGCCAACGGCTTCGGTCTGTGCGCCCTGTGCCGAGACTTCGGTATACTCCTGTTGTGGCGAGGCAGCCGCCGTGGCTGCTGCCGGCGTCACCGCCAGCAGCGCCACGCCGAGTGCCGCACTGATTATTATAGATTTTCGCATCTTGCGCGTATATTAAAGAGGTATGTTGCCATGTTTCTTGGCCGGGTTCGTCTGCTTCTTGGTAGCGAGCATGTTGAGGGCCTTGATCACGCGGAAACGTGTGTTGCGCGGTTCGATGACATCGTCGATATAGCCATATTTGGCTGCCTGGTACGGGTTGGCGAACAGGTCGCGGTATTCATCCTCTTTCATCTTGATGAACTCCTTGGGGTTCTCGGCAGTCTTGGCATCCTTGGCATAGAGCACGCCTACGGCACCCTCGGCACCCATCACGGCGATCTCAGCTGAAGGCCATGCGTAGTTCATGTCGCCGCGGAGCTGCTTGCAGCTCATCACGATGTGGCTACCGCCGTAGCTCTTGCGCAGTGTGACTGTCACCTTGGGTACTGTGGCCTCTCCGTATGCGTAGAGAAGTTTCGCACCGTGCAGGATGACACCGTTGTACTCCTGGCCAGTGCCGGGAAGGAAGCCCGGTACGTCAACGAGAGTCACCAACGGAATGTTGAATGCGTCGCAGAAACGTACGAAGCGTGCGCCCTTGCGCGATGCGTTCGAGTCGAGCACGCCTGCGAGAATCTTAGGCTGGTTGGCTACCACACCTACAGCCTGGCCGTTGAAGCGTGCGAAACCGATGATGATGTTCTTTGCGAAATCTTTCGACACCTCAAGGAACTCTCCGTTATCGACAATCGAGCCGATGACCTCGTACATGTCGTAGCTCTGCTTCGGGTTGTCGGGAATGATGTCGTTGAGCTTGTCCTCAAGACGGTCGATCGGATCCTTGCAGTCAACGAGCGGAGTCTCCTCCATGTTGTTCTGCGGGATGTAGCTCATGAGCTTGCGCACGAGCTGGAGGGCATCTTCCTCGCTTTCAGCCGCGAAGTGTGTCACACCGCTCTTTGTGGAGTGTACCGATGCGCCGCCGAGCTGTTCCTGGCTCACATCCTCGCCTGTGACGGTCTTCACAACCGACGGGCCGGTGAGGAACATGTAGCTCAGACCCTTTGTCATGATGGTGAAGTCTGTCAGAGCGGGGCTGTATACGGCACCACCCGCGCAGGGACCCATGATGGCTGAGATCTGGGGAATGACACCCGATGCCATGATGTTGCGCTGGAAAATCTCCGAATATCCTGCGAGTGCGTTGATACCCTCCTGGATACGTGCGCCACCCGAGTCATTGAGACCGATAACGGGAGCGCCCATCTTCATGGCGAGATCCATAACCTTGCAGATCTTCTGGGCCATGGTCTCGGAGAGTGAACCTCCGAACACGGTGAAGTCCTGTGCGAAAACATAGACCAGACGGCCGTCGATTGTACCGAAACCTGTCACCACGCCGTCGCCGAGGATGTGTTTCTTATCCTGGCCGAAGTTAGTGCAGCGGTGTGTCACGAACATGTCGAGTTCCTCGAAGCTGCCCTCGTCAAGCAGCATGGCGATACGCTCGCGTGCGGTGTATTTGCCGCGTGCGTGCTGTTTCTCTATCGCTTTCTCGCCGCCGCCGAGACGTGCCTGGGCACGCTTCTCGATAAGCTGGCTGATCTTTTCTTCCTGTTTGCTCATTTTTTAGTCGTTATTGTAATTTAATGCGCCGTCAGGGGGAACCCGGCGGCGCGTGTTTGTTGTTTTTACTTATTTTTTGCGGGGATCCTCGCAGAGCTCTGTCAGAACAGCCTCTGTCGATTTCGGGTGCAGGAACGCGATCTGAAGACCGTCGGCACCGCCACGGGGAGCCTTGTCGATCACTTTCACGCCCTTCTCCTGAACCTCCTCAAGTGCGTTGGCCACGCCATCTTCAACAGCGAACGCCATGTGGTGCATACCGCCGCGGCCGCCGTTCTTCTCGATGAACTTGGCGATTGTGCTCTCGGGGCAGGTAGCCTCAAGAAGCTCGATCTTTGTGTCGCCCACCTGGAAGAAAGCTGTTGTCACTTTCTGATCCTCTACTACTTCCTGCTTGTAGCATTTCAGGCCAAGCACTGTCTCGTAATACTTGATAGCCTCCTCAAGATTGGGAACAGCTATGCCGATGTGTTCAATGTGTGAAATTTTCATTGAAGTGTTAGTTTTAGGTTATTACGTCTTTGTTAATTGTTGTTTGTTTGATGTTAAGCAACTGCCCAAATTAAAGCCTTGAAATAGTTTGTTCATTTGAACAGATACTTTACCCTGCAAATTTACTAATTTTTTCGGACTATCCCTTATAATTATTGTGTAAATTTTCTGACCGTATCAAAAAATAGCAAGTTCATGGGCTGTAATTAGGATTTGTCACGAAAAATTTCTAACTTTGCCCGTAATTTTGAAAGCGCGTCTCGACACGGGCACCTAAGCCCGTGTCGTTCGCGTGCCAGTATAACCGATAAAATAATCATCGATGAAAGTAACTCCGCTCCTGATCGCCTCTATGACCGGCGGCAATGTGGAGGGTGACGAAAATATTGAGATCAAGGGTTTTGCCAAGATTGAGGAGGCAAAACCGGGTGACATCTCGTTTATAGCCAACCCTAAGTACGCGCATTTCCTCAACTCGACCAAGGCCTCGGTTCTTCTTGTGAGCCGCGACATGCCTTCGCCCGAACCGGGTGGTCCGGTGCTCGTGCGTGTCGATGACCCTTACGTGGCTGTCGCCAATCTTCTGGCGGCGTTCGAGTCGCAGAAGCCCAAGCCGGTAGGCATTGAACAGCCTGCATATGTCTCCGAAGGTGTTGAGATTCCTGAAGGTGCATATATCGGCGCTTTCGCTTATATAGGTAAAGGTGTGCGTCTTGGTCGCAATGTCAAGATTTATCCTCAGGCTTACGTCGGCGACGGCGTTGTGATAGGGGATGACTCTGTGATCCGTTCCGGTGTCCGCATTTACGAGGGTTGCGAGATTGGCAACCGTTGCATAATCCACAGCGGTGCCGTGATCGGAGCAGACGGTTTTGGCTTCGCTCCGCTTCCCGACGGCTCTTACGAGAAGATTGCCCAGATCGGTAACGTCATTATTGAAGATGATGTCGAGATTGGAGCCAACACTACTGTAGACCGCGCTACATTCGGCTGCACTCGCATAGGCCGTGGCACCAAGCTTGACAATCTTATCCAGGTGGCACATAATGTCGTGCTCGGCGAGCATAACGTGTTTGCCGCTCAGACAGGAATCGCGGGCTCAACTAAGATTGGCTCGCACAACATGGTCGGTGGCCAGTGCGGTTTCGCAGGACATATCAAAGTCGGCGACCGCAACGAATTCGGCGCCCAGTCAGGCATACCCAACAATGTGGGCGACGGAAACCGCCTTATCGGATACCCGGCGGTCGATGCCATGAAGTTCGCACGCACTCAGGTTTATCTCAACAGGCTTCCTGACCTATTCAAGAAAAAATAAGAAATAACATATGAAACAGCTAACTCTGAACGATTCATTCACCGTCAGCGGCAAAGGACTCCATTCAGGTCTCCAGATCGAGGCGGTGTTCAGACCCGCGCCTGAGAACACGGGTTATAAGTTCCGTCGTGTGGACCTTGAGGGTGAACCGACCATCGATGCTATTGCGGAGAATGTGGTCGATACGCGCCGCGGCACCGTGGTGGGCAACCGCAAGGGCGACGTGGTAAGCACAATCGAACATGCCATGGCAGCTCTCTATGCTGCCGGCATAGACAACTGTATAATTGATGTCAACGGCCCGGAACTCCCCATACTCGACGGCAGCGCTATCGAGTATGTCGAGAAAATTGAGGCTGTGGGTCTTGCCGAGCAGAACGCTGACAAGGACTTCTATATAATCAAGGAGAAGACTCAGTTCAAGGATGAGGAGTCTGGCTCGACGCTCACGATATATCCGGACGACGGTTTCAGTGTGGAGTGCATGGTTGAGTATAACTCGGCTGTGCTGCCCAATCAGTTCGCGGTGCTCGACGATCTCGCCGAGTTCAAACAGGAGGTTGCCAACGCCCGCACATTCGTCTTCGTGCGTGAGATTGAGCAGCTTGTCGAGGCGAACCTTATAAAGGGCGGCGATCTCGACAATGCCATCGTGATTTACGATGAGAAGGTTCCTCAGGAGCGTATCGACCATATCTGCGATGTCATGAATGTTCCCCACATGCAGATCAATCAGCTCGGATACATCAACCCCAAACCTCTCGTGTGGGACAACGAGCCGGCACGCCATAAGATTATGGACGTTATCGGTGACCTCGCCCTTATCGGCCGTCCTATCAAGGGAAGGGTAGTGGCTATCCGTCCGGGACATACTGTCAACAACAAGTTCACACGTCTCGTGCGTCATGAGGTGAAGCACACCGAGATTCAGGCTCCGGTCTATAATCCCAACATCCCGCCTATCATCGACGTGAACGGCATCCGCAACCTCATACCGCACCGTTATCCCTTCCTGCTCATCGACAAGGTGATCGAGATTGACAAGAAGCACATCGTGGCTGTGAAGAATGTAACTGTCAACGAGCCTTTCTTCCCCGGCCACTTCCCGCAGGAACCTGTCATGCCGGGCGTGCTTCAGGTCGAGGCTATGGCCCAGGCTGCCGGTGTGCTGGTGCTCAACTTCCTTGAGGAGCCGGAGAAATATTCCACCTACTTCCTCAAGATTGACAATGTGAAGTTCCGCCAGAAAGTCGTTCCCGGCAACACGCTGCTCATGAACGTGTCTCTCATGACAGAGATCCGTCGCGGTTGCGCGATTGTCAAAGGCTATGCTTTCGTCGGCGAGAAGATTGTCTGCGAGGCTGAGTTCATGGCTCAAATCATCAAGAACAAGTAACCTTCACTGCTACAGTTATGAGCAATTTCTATAAGGTAAGTCCGGACGCCAAAATCGGAAACAACGTCCAGATAGGTGATTTCTCCACCATCTATGAAAATGTGGAGATAGGCGACAACTGTGTCATCTACGGTAACGTGACCATTTTCCCCGGTGCACGTATCGGAAGTGGCGTGACCATTTTCCCCGGTGCCGTAATCTCCGCCATACCTCAGGACCTGAAGTTCCATGGTGAGGAGACTTTCGCTTACGTAGGTGACGGAACCACTCTGCGTGAGTGTGTGACTGTGAACCGTGGTACAGCGTCGAAGGGCAAGACCGTTGTCGGCAAGAACTGTCTTATCATGGCTTACAACCATATCGCACACGACTGCCGTATCGGCGACCGTGTGATTATGTCGAATGCCTGTCAGCTTGCAGGTGAAGTCCAGGTTGACGATGCAGCGGTTATCGGCGGTGGTAGCCTTATTCACCAGTTCTGTCACCTTGGTCGCAACATCATGCTTCAGGGTGGTGCTCTTGTCAACAAAGACATCCCTCCCTTTGTCAAGGCTGCCCGTGAGCCTATCTCATACGTTGGTCTCAACTCTGTCGGTCTCCATCGCAACCACTTTACCGACGAGGAAATCAAACAGATTAGCGACATCTACCGCATCCTCTACCTGAGCGACCTCAACGTGACAAACGCAGTCAAGGTAATCCTCGACACGCTTCCTGAGTCGGAGTTCCGCACCGAGATTGTAGACTTCGTCACCAACTCGGGCCGCGGTATAATCCGCTCGGTAATCTAACAGAATTTGGCCTATAAGCCCCATAGGTCCTATAAGACCTATAAGACCTATAAGACCGCCTATAAATAGCCTTACGGTGAAAAAAGACAGTCACGATTTCTTCAGAAATCGTGACTGTCTTTTTTTACCTCATTCAGAGCCGGCGCTCACTCGTAGACCTCATTCTCGTCGGGGTTGTGGCTGTCATGCCAGACCTGCGCCATAAAAGGATTGCGTCGGGCCTCCTCGTCATAATTCCACGGTGCCGGCAGACATTCGGGGCACCAGTGCCCACCCTTGAGCACAGTACGTGGCGTGGCTCTGAACCTGTGCCCGAAAGCGCATTCCCATTCAAGCGGTGAGTCAAGGTCGCCCATGGTCATTGAGTCAGACAGACACTTCCCTCCCCTGAAAGCTGCCGCCCCACGCATATCATCAATTCCTAATTCTTCTGCGGGCTTATTTTCATCATAACCATGGTCGAGGCGAATCGGTACATCCGAGGGGGGAGTGGTGTCAAATTCTTCCCACCCCGGAATCTTGCTCCAGGCTTCGCGGCTTCCGAAAAATGCCCGTATTTTCTGCTCGCAGTCCTCGCGCCTGAGCCAGTCGAGAGTGCCGAGGCCCTTGGTGAGGGCAACCTGCTTCATGCCGAATTTGATCAGCCGCGCGGGTGCAAGCGGTGTAAGATTGATCCACCATGGCATTCCCGCCGCCAACCTCTTGAAATAATCCTCTGCCGTTATCTTTTCGCGGAATGGAACAATCTCCTCTAGTTTGTCGGAGTCCTCATACCATTCACCATGAAAGTTGCGTGTGGCGAACCAGTTTGGCTCGAAGACCTTTTCGGGCGGTGGACAACCAAGCGCGGTCATCAGCAGTTGCTCGAACCGGTAGTTGGTCAACCGGAATTCCTTGCCGCTGCCGATGTTGTAGAAATTGCGCCAGAACGACTCGGGCACCCCATCTTCGCATATGTTGGCCATCAGCCTCGCTGAGTCCTCTACCGTTGCCCATTCCAGGACACCGCGCAGGGGTACATGAAACGAAATCGGATCCGACCCGTTGAAAATAAGACCACGGTGAAGTATTCCTGATTGACGCAGGCTGACCCAGTGTTTCAGTCCTGACTCTGCCACTATCCTTTCCGCCTTGATTTTAGAGATACCGTAATAGTCGTATACTCCGGCCATAATCGGGTCGCCAGTACGTCCCCAGTGATGAGGTTCGAAGCGGTGCGATGTCTGGGCCACGCTGCCTATATAAACGAGCCGGACGTTGTCGGCGTCGGGCCTGCGTTTTATGGCGTTGACAATATTTGTGACAGCGCCTGTGTTGACTTTCATTGCCAGGTCAGGGTAGTGGTCGGCCAATGGTGACACCATTCCTCCGATATGCAGCACTATGTCGGCATTGCCCAGCGCTTTCTCCACATCTCCGGCTCGTGTAAGGTCGCCCCATATCGTGGTTATTTCCTCCATCGACAGGTATGGGGCAAGTTTTTTGCGGTTCTTTTTGCTCGGGCGTACCAAGAGCCTTATATCGAACCTGTCAAGACGTTGTGACAGCTCTTTAAGAGTCTCGAATCCCATCACCCCGGTGGCTCCTGTCACAAGAACCACTTTTTTCTCTCTGTTTTTGCTCATTATAGTTAGTTATTGGCGTTCTGAGACTGTTGTCCTTCGTGGTTGTGGATGTTGCGGATTTTCTCCATATGCTCCTGATATTTTCTTCTCATCCGCTGGTGGCGGGTCTCTTTCTTTTGTTCCGGAGTCGCAGTTTCGGGAAGTTGCATCTCTGAGCCGTTGAACATTCTCATCCCGAGTGCCCCTTTCTTTATATCTACCGATACCGTGTCTCCTTTCGACAATCGGTTGTAGACTTTCTTTTTTATATCGAAGTGTCGTTTCTTCCCCTCGGGAAATTGAATCTCGACGCAATAGACTGTGTAGGGTGCCCCGCGGGTGTAGACCTTGCGGCTAACACGTTTTGTATGATAGCGGGTCTCTGTGTAAACCTTTTCAACAACCGCTTTTGTATTGACAGGATTTTTATCGGCTGTTAGGAGGTTTACAGTCAGAGCCGTGCAAAGCAGAAGTGGAAACGTGAATACAAGGTGACATATCATGTTTAACGCGACGTTCTGTTTTCCCGTCAGCCATTGCCACAGCCCGCGCATTGGCAGAGCGAGTGGCACAGAGATTGCCAGAACTATCACGACGGGTATCCACCAGGGTGTTATAAGATAGTTGAATTCGGCCGCACATCCTCCTATGCAGAACAATGCCACAGCCGACATCATTACCCCAGTCACAAGCCTCCAGCCCTCTTTCGACTTTGTATTTTTGCCCATAAGTGCTAATTGTTGTTTTTGAGATGCAAAATTACAAAAAATATAGGAGCGGTTGGGTATATGCGCCCGATTTTTGTTAATTTTGTTCCGAATAAAACAAACTGTTCGGAATATGTCAAATGATAATTCAGACGGAGCGGCTAAACTTCGGTTCCGGTTTTGTCCAGATTGCGGTGCACGGCTCACGTCGCGTGACCTCGGTGATGACCTCGGGGTGCCATGGTGTGATTCGTGCGGACGTCCTTGGTTTCCTCTTTTCCCGTCAGCAATCATAGCTCTTGTCTACAACGACAGGGGAGAGGTGTTGCTTCTCAGGCAGAACTATATCTCCACAGAGTTCCATAATCTTGTGTCAGGTTATATCACTCCCGGAGAAAGTGCCGAGCAATGCGCGCGCCGCGAGATACTTGAAGAAACAGGTTTGCAGGTTGATTCTCTGTCGCTCCAACTCACCAGTTGGTTTGCAAAGAAGAATATGCTTATGATTGGTTTTTTTGCGCATACTACGGATAGGAACTTGAGCCTGTCGCAAGAGGTCGATTCAGCCGGCTGGCACCCTGCGTCAGAAATTCTGTCGCTTGTGAGCACTCGGCCCGGTTCCGTTTCCAGGCTACTTGCGGAAA
Source organism: uncultured Muribaculaceae bacterium (assembly GCA_910578385.1). Lineage (GTDB taxonomy): Bacteria > Bacteroidota > Bacteroidia > Bacteroidales > Muribaculaceae > Lepagella. The sequence continues at coordinate 103,140 of CAJTQV010000012.1, forward strand.
AGTTTATGGAAGCCTGCGGCTCTGATTTGCATTCTGCATATTTTAATTCATAAAAAATATTCTAAAAATTTGCAAATCTGCTGCAAAATGCTTTAATTTGCAAGAGTAACAATTTGTGTGGATATACAATTATAGCCGCATTTGTACAAGGGAAATACTTTTAATAATCACAAATATGAAGAAATCATTACTTCTATTGTCAGCCCTCGCGCTGACAACGGGCGTGTCTTTCGGAGCACTGAAAGGCACGACCAGGAATGCCGGAAAGCTGACTGAGGCTCCGGCAGGTTTCATCCAGGGTCCCCTCGCGGTTCCGGGAGAGGCATCGCAGGCGGCCAATGTGCGTGCCAACGCAGAGGGTGACGATGTCAGCATCTCATTCGGTTATGGCGATGAAGTTGCCACTGCAACCACGTTCGGGGACACTGCCCTGGCCGGTTACTATATCTACTATGCGTTTGAGATTCCGGCTGAGGATGCCGCTATGTTTGCAGGAGCAACCATCACAGGTGTGAATGTCACTTCAAGTACCAACGCAACTAACCTTAACCCTGTTACTAAGGTGGAGGTGTTCGTCACTGAGGATCTGAATGTTTTCCCGACCCTACATGAAGGCAAGCTGAGCTCCAAGGGACTTACTTCCACTCTTGTTCCGCTCTCCACACCTTTCACTATCAGTGGAGACAAGTCGGTGTATGTGGGTTACAGACAGCAGCTTCCCACAAGTGCGACCATCCTCAGCAAATACTATTATCTGCCGGTAGACTACGTTCCTACCGATGCGCAGACAAATCTTGTGGCCCTCCAGGCTACAGATACTGAAATGCCCCAGTATCACAATTATGCTGACCAGGTTGGCTCTAATCCCATGTCTGCCCAGATTTCCAACTTGCGTTCAGATGTGGCGATTCAGACTTATATCGATGTTGAGCGTTATTTCAAGTTCGGTGAGACAGTTTCTTACGACCTTACTGTCCGCAACCTTGGTAGAACACCTCTCACCACTGTTGACACAAAGACCGTTGTAAGCAATGGCGCTTTCTACGAACAGATGGTTACCCTTGCCAAACCTATTGCTCCGGGAGCTACAGGTACGGTGACTGTTACAGAAGTGCCGAACCCAATGGAAGGTATCTTCACTCTCACCGGTTCTGCTACAAAATTCAACGGTGCCGATGCGTTCAAGCCGGAGGAAATGACTGCTGCATATTATACCTATGCATCCGGATATGAGCGTATCCCTGTCATTGAGGAAGGAACCAGTGTAGGTTGCGGATTCTGTCCCCGTGGAATTGTGATGATGGAGTATCTTAAGGAGAAATATCCTGACTGGATTCGTATTGCAGTTCATAAAAACTATAACGGTTATACCGATAAAATGCAGCTGTCAGGTTATCTGGGTTTCATTAACGCCTATATCTCCGGTTTCCCGGGTGCTGTGACAAACCGTTATTATTACACTAACCCCAACGGTACAAACGACACTTTCTATAAGGCAATATACAACTACTTCAAGTCTTATCCCGCATATTGCGAGCTTGACATGGAAGTGACTCCCAATGAGGATAACAGCAGAATCACCGTAGATGCTTATGCAATGTTCTCGATCGACACAGAGATTGATCATCAGCTTTCTTTCGTTGTGATAGAAGATGGCGTAGGCCCTTATAATCAGGTGAACTATTACGCTGGCGGTAGTTATGGCGCAATGGGTGGCTGGGAATCAAAACGTGACCCTGCTTCTACTGTTTACGATGATGTTCCCCGTGTAATCAAGAGCTACCCCGGAATCAAGAATTCGCTGCCGGTCAATATTGAGAAGAATACCAAGTACGACTACAGCACTACCATTCCTATCAAAACTGTCACAAGCGACAAGTATCGCGTGGTCGGTATGATTGTCAACTCTCTTACCGGAGAGATTGTCAACGCCCGTGAGGTAAATGTTGACGTTTCAGGTGTCAACGAGGTTGCCGACGATGCACAGGCAATCGACATCCGCGTAGTTAACGGAGACATCGTTGTCAATGGTGCCAACAATGTGGCTGTCTACACTCTCGACGGTCGCCGCGTTGCAACTACAGGCCTCAGCACAGGTGTTTACATCGTTAACGCTGACGGTGTTTCTTCAAAGGTTCTCGTAAAGTAATCTGAACCATATATCATCTGAATAAGGTGTGCCCCACGGCACACCTTATTTTTTGTATAGTGCTGAGTGCTTTGTATTATGGAGAGGTGTTGTATGACCCATTTCCTGTTTCATTTGTTTAGGGTAGAAAGGGGAATCCCCCGGGCGCACTATCTATTCCGCAGGACTCTTTGATGCAACATCCGGCTGTTCTATTCACTATGAACGGCGTCTGTTTGATTCTATTCACATTTATTTGTCATGCTATGAAAAAGACACTCACAAAAAACATGGTCCGGCAGGCTGTTGAAGAAGCCTACAATGAAACCAAAACTCTGACAGGAGGCAAGAATGCGGATTATATCCCCTTTCTTGCCAATATTAATCCCGATTTATTCGGTCTGAGTCTGACTCTTCCGGATGGTGAACAATTCAATTTCGGCGACACGGATTACCGGTTCGGAATTGAATCCGTCTCAAAAGTGCTGACTGCGATTCTTATTCTCAAGGAATGTGGAGCCGAGGCAGTGCTCCGGAAAATCGGTGCCGATGCCACCGGACTTCCTTTCAACTCCATTTTCGCTATTCTTCTGGAGAATGATCATCCTTCGACACCGCTTGTCAACGCCGGTGCCATCTCGGCATGTTCAATGGTGGAACCCAAGGGAGACTCCGATGCAAAGTGGCAGAAAATCATCAACAATTTTACCGATCTCTGCGGTTCGGAGGCCCCTCTGCTTGATGAACTCTACAAGAGCGAGAGTGCGACAAATTTCAACAACCGTGCCATCACCTGGCTCCTCCGTGACTACAACCGTATCTATGATGACCCCGACATGAGTCTTGATCTATACACGCGTCAGTGCTCTGTAGGCATCACGGCGCAGCAGCTTTCTGTTTGTGCGGCCACCATCGCCAACAAGGGTTTCAATCCCGTGACAAAAAAACAGGTTTTCGACGAGTCTCTCGCACCCAAGATTACAACGCTCATATCCTCCGTCGGATTCTATCAGCATACAGGCGACTGGCTCTACACTTCCGGCATACCGGCCAAGAGTGGAGTTGGCGGGGGAGTGCTCGGAGTTCTACCCGGGGTATTCGGTGTTGCAGCTTTCGCACCGCCACTTGATGTAGCCGGCAATTCAGTAAAGGCTCAGGCTGCGGTGAAAGCAATCATGAACAAGCTCGGACTCGGAGTGTTCAACGGAGATCAGGTCGAAATCACTGACTGACGCAACGATTGCACCTGTGTAACGCTGACAACTGTCCAAGTACTTGCGTCAGCCGTAAACTGAGATCATGCAATAAAATGTTCCACTATGTCCGCGCCGTGCCTCATCGCCAACGCCGGCTCTAAAAATCTGTACTTATGCAAATCAAAACTGGAAAAGGGCCTGTCAATCTCATGGCAGTCATAGCGATCTGGTCGCTGTCCCTCTCTGTAGACCTTCCGGGTCTCGCAATCACCCCTATGTTGAGCAAGTTGCAGGATGCGTTTCACGCCTCGCAGCTCATGGCTCAGCTTGTGACTATTCTCCCGAATCTTCTGATTATTCCTTTTGTGCTTTTGTCAGGCAAGCTTTCACGATCCAACCACAAGATTGCCATCATCGTGTGGGGTCTGATTATCTACCTCGCCGCAGGCATTCTCTATTTCATTTTCGATAAGACCATGCTCGGGCTGCTGCTCATCAGCTGTCTGCTCGGTGTGGGTTGCGGTCTTCTGTTGCCTTTCTCAACCGGTCTTATCGCCGATGTCTTTGTCGGAAAGTACCGCATGAAGCAGATGGGTATCATCTCGGCAGTCGGAAATCTTGCTGTGGTCGTTGCCACCTATGTGGTAGGTTGGCTGGCAGCTGTCAATACCACTCTTCCGTTCCTGGTTTATCTGATTCCGGTTGTTTCCTTGGTTCTCATGCCTTTCATGAACAAACTCCCGAAATCGGATCTGTATTCCGCTCCTGCAGTAGCCACTGCCGGTGCTTCTTCTGAATCGGTCGCTGTCTCGAAGTCTGACACAAAGGCCCGCGCCATCATGGCCGCTCCCGCCCCTGTGGTTCATAAGGCCGCTGCCGCTGCCGCTCTTCCCGCTGTTGATGCCGACGGTTTCTCGACCAAAGGTCAGACTGTCCGCGACGGTTTCTATGTCGGCCGTTCGGTATGGCTCTGTATCACATATTTTTTCTGGGTATTCGTGACTGAGGCCGTATCATATTATGTGCCCTATCTGATGGAGGAATATCACATGTCTACCCAGCAGGTCGGTACTGTCACCGCTGTCTTTTTCTTCGCGCTCTTTATCTCAGGTCTGATTGTGACACAGGTGCTCAAGTCGTTGAAGAGCTGGACCTACATCGTAAGTATCGCATTGCTCGGTCTCGGCTTCGTCCTGTTCTGGCTCTGCAAGGATATGTGGGTCTTCTGCATAGCGTCAGCATTGCTCGGAATCACCGACGGCATCTGCCAGCCTATCATCTACGATAAAGCTACCGAGATGTGCTCTACGCAGAACCGCTCTACAATGGCACTTGCCATTATACTGGCTGTCAATTATGTCGCCATTGTTGTTTGCCCGTTTATCACAGACTTTGTACGCGGTCTCTTTGGAATACACACCGGACATGCCTTGTATAACACCTTCCCGTTCATCTTCGACCTTGTGCTGACTGCCGTAGTGTTTGTCTGCCTGATTTTCAGGAAGAATGGCTTCACATTCGGTATCCACAAACAGTATTATGAATAACATACGGTCTTCCCGGCGACTGACTGGTGCAAACCGTTTGCCGCCGGGAAGATCCTTTTAAATTATAAAATCATGTCAGAAACAAGAAAACCCCGCATTTTCATCATATATACCGGCGGCACAATCGGTATGGTGGAGAATGCACAGAATCAACTTGTGCCGTTCGATTTCAACCATCTTATCGACAACGTGCCCAAGATTGGCCGTCTCGGTTATGAGATTGGAAATTATCAGTTTCCGCAGCCTATCGACTCAAGCAATATGAATCCCGCATACTGGGGACAGATTGTGAAAGCAATAGCCGACAACTATGATGACTACGACGGATTTGTCATACTGCATGGTACTGACACAATGGCCTACACGGCCTCCGCTCTCTCTTTCATGCTTGAGAATCTGCGCAAGCCGGTGGTCATCACCGGCTCCCAGCTTCCTATCGGCGCCACCCGTCAGGATGGTACTGAGAATCTCATCACAGCCCTTCAGCTTGCGGCTGAGAAAGATCCCGAAACGGGTGAGCCAATGATTCAGGAAGTGGTCATCTCGTTCGAGAATCATCTTGTGCGGGGTAACCGCAGCACCAAGAAAAGCTCTACCAACTTCAATGCCTTCAAAAGCTATAACTATCCGGATCTGGGAGCAATGGACCTGCACCTCACATTCAACAAACCGTACCTTCTGAGGCCGGTTGTTAATGAGCCGCTGGCTCCACAGTATGCCATGGACACAAACATCCTGGTTCTTTTCTTATATCCCGGTATCACACAGGATGTGGTCAAGGCGCAGCTGTCAACTCCGGGCATAAAGGCAGTGGTGCTCCGCACGTTCGGAGCCGGAAACGCACCGACGGAACAATGGTTTCTCGACGCACTTGGCGATGCGGTGAAAAAGGGCATTATAGTGCTCAATATCACTCAGTGTGTCAATGGTGGCGATGAGCAGAAGAGATACCGTACCGGCGATCTGATGGCTCGCCTTGGTGTCACATCGGGCAGCGATATGACAGTCGAAGCAGGAATCACAAAACTTATGTACCTTCTCGGCAAAGGATTACCGCCAGATCAGGTGAGACAGTATCTCCAGACCGACATGGTCGGAGAGTTGACCGAATCATGAGTCAAGGCGCGTAGCGTCGCGAAATCCAGCCATTTATAAAAATTCCCACGTTCAGAAGCCCGCAAACTTCTGAACGTGGGAATTTTTTATGATATCTTGCTTCGGTTTAGACGTGTGGAAAAGGTGAGACATGATAAACCGGTTGTCAATGATTCTATGCGGTTTTGTCGTGAAATGACGTTTTATTCTCACAATGGTTTGATTTCTCACTCGCTTTAACTAAAAACCATTTATGATGAAAAATTTTTACGTACATTTGTTATTGTCGGCAGTGGCGTTCCCCATGTCGGCTGAGTATGCCACACCGGGTGACGGCAGAACCTATACGCTCGAATCGCTTAGTGCCCAATCGAATCCCTTCCGCTCAAAGTGTACGGTGAGGGCAACGTCATGGAGGGTAACAAGTGGGGACCATGCTCCGTGGGCAGTTCGATTGTAAATTTCGGCAAGACTGACGACCCTCTGTCCGATGATTATAATCCGGGTAACAACATTTTCCGCAACAACACGCATACAACTGCCTCAGGTCAGGTTGTGGCTTGCGATTTCTGCAATCAGACAAAAGAGACGGTATATGCCCAGGGCAATACATGGAACGATGCCGAGACAGCAGCCGAAGCGAGTGCCACTATTTTCGGAAGCAATTATAATGCGGCCTATGGACCTATAATATTTGACCCTGTTCATGGTCAATCGGGCGTGAAGGAAATCAATGCTCCTGCTTCTTTCCCGACAGAAGGAAACATCACTGTCTGCACTCTTGCCGGCGTGAAGGTCTTTGAAGGTGAAGCTGCATCTTTCAATAAGGGCTCTTTGCGTGGAGGAGCTTATATCGTGAATGGTGTGACAATGATTCTTAATTGACATCTGCAGTAAACCGGCATTCCTTAGGAAAGCCGGGCATATGACAAACGAGGCTGTCTAACAATCAAAGTTAGGCAGTCTCTTTTTTAGATTTAATATTGAGA